>JAEUIZ010000015.1 GCA_016793805.1 Phycisphaerae bacterium | reverse complement strand
GCTCGCGTGCTTCAGCCACTTCCGACGCCTCCGGCTCTGCTACGAACGCTGGGGCACACACTTCCAGGCCCTCCACGACCTCGCCGCCGCCCTGCTCGTCTGCTCACGGATCAAGTCCAGGCAACTGCCGTTCTGAAACAGTCTCTTAGAACCCCGTTCCCGTCGCAGTCGCAGCCCAGATCGCCCAGCGTGAGCCGATTCTGCCAACAGGTGATGTCCGCCGCGTTGAGCAAGCCATCGCCATTGCAGTCCGCGTAGCAGCGGCCCAACGCGATTCCGTGGTAGTAGGCCGATGAAAACCTGATGTAGCGGCCCGAGGGAGGACTTGCTTGTCCTATCGTGTTGTTGCCCCACGCTCGAAGTCGATCGTCTGGCAACAGCATCGACGTGTGAAAGTACCCGCCTCGTGCTTGCTTGACACTTGATGGGAACTGGGACGGAGGTGCTTTGTAGCACTGGTCGCCAAAGCAGCCGCCGTACAGCTGCTCGCACGCGGCGGGGCATGGGATTGCTGCCGTGCTGCGTTGGCCAAAATTGTCAGCACCCCAGAGCGTTAGGCTGCCGGTGAAGAGATCAATCCCCATCGCGTGCGCGTGACCTGCGTCGAAATCGGCAAGAAATGTGTCCAGTATCGCGGCAGGAACAAACCGGACGTTCGAGCAGAGGTAGAGCGGACTTGCGCACCAGATCTCGCCGAAGAGCGTGGCGAGTTGAGGTAGGCAGCCCTCAGGCGGCCAAAGACCTTGCCAAGATGGAGGTTTCCAGTCAGGATCCGGCGGCTGCGATGGCATCCACACAACGAGCCGGTCCGGGATGTCATCACCAGTGGCACGGAGGGCAGCGACGAAGTGCCCGCTCGCCGCGACCTTGACGAACGGGCCGCCAGTCGGCATGCGCGGAACCGGGTTGAAGCAGTAGTCGAGCCCCCATGTAGCGAGAGTACCGTCGCACCTCACTGCGACCGTAAAGTTCTCGCCACAAGCGATGTCCGAGTAGCAGTTTGGAATGGTCGTCGGAGTGGTCGTTTCGCCGTGATCACCACGCCCCCAGCCCAGGACAGCTCCATCTGGACCCATCGCGTATGCGTGTTCGTAGCCCGCGGCAATCTTGACCCACCCAGAGCCGGAAGGCCGTCCGTTGATGACATTGTATTGGCCGTTGACTCCCCACACTTCGATCGTGCCATCAAGCCTGAGTCCGACACTGAAATACCAACCCGTCGCCACGTGCTTGAAGTAGCCCTCAGGCTTCGGCTTCCATGCGATGTCGTCGCCCCACCCCCGCACCGGCCCGAAGTTCCGCTGGGGCTGGGCCGCGGCAATCGTCGCAAGGGCCACCACGGCCAGACCTCCGATCAGTTCACGCCGAGGCGCGCGCCGCGAGAGCCACGCCGAGAGCCGAGAGCCGCTGGATCATGCTCGACCTCCGTTTCTGATCGACCCGAGTCCCGAGGCCGCTCCAGTACACCACGCCGGGCCTCGCCTGTCAAGACAATTCCGAGCACGCACGAATCGCCCACATCCTGACGCCCCCCCGGCCGCCCTCCCGCCGCCGCGCCCCTGCCCCGAACGCCGCGATATCCTCCCGCACTCTCGGAGCCCGCCCATGTCCGACCGCATCGCAGCCATCGCCGGCGCCACGGGATTCATCGGCCGAGCCATCGTGCGCGAACTCCTCGCCCGCGGGTGGCACGTCCGCGCGCTCGCCCGCGACCGCGCCAAGGCCGCCTCGCTCCCCCACGACCCGCGTCTGCACGCCGTCATCGGCGATCCGTCCGATCCCGCCGACCTCGACGCGCTCCTCGCCGGCGCCTCCGCCTGCGTGAACGCGATCGGGATCATCCGCGAAGCGGGTGGCAACACGTTTCAGAGAGCGCACGTCGAGACGACGCGCCGGATCATCGACGCCGCCCGCCGCGCGGGCGTCCGCCGGTTCGTCCAGGTCTCGGCCCTCGGGGTCCGCGACCACGGGCCGACGCGCTACCAGCAGTCCAAGTTCGCCGCCGAGCAACTCCTCCGCCGCAGCGGGCTCGACTGGACGATCCTCCGCCCCTCGCTGGTGCACGGGCCCGAGGGCGAGTTCATGCGTCTGGCCAAGGGCTGGGCCACCGGGAGCAAGCCGCCGTACTTCTTCCTCCCGTACTTCGTGGGCGGCGGGCCGGCCAGCGATGTCCCGCTCGCGCCGCTGAAGCGCGATCCCGCGTCCGTCCAGCCCATCGCGGTCGAGGACGTGGCCCGCGCCGTCGCCAGCGCGCTCGAACGCTCCGACGCCATCGGGGAGGTCTACAACCTTGTCGGGCCCGAGACGCTCTCGTGGCCCGAACTGCTCGCCGCCGTGCGCGACGCGGTGCCCGGCGGTCGGCCCGACCTCGACCCAAGGCCGATCCAGTCCGAGCACGCCGCGATGGCCGCCCGCGTCGCGCGACTCGCGGGGCTGGGGGCGCTCCTCCCGTTCGACGACGGGATGGCGATCATGGGGGCCGAGGATTCCACCGCCTGCGGCGCCAAGGCCCGCTCGGATCTCGGACTCGACCCCGCGCCCTTCCGCGCCGCGCTGGCCGGATATGCCGCCCGTATCGGCTGATCCGCCACGCCCGCGCCCGATTTCACTCCGCCGGCTCGTTGGCTCGGTCGATTCTCCTTCGGAGGAGGGACCGCCATGGCCAAGGACAAGCGCATCAACGAACTCCCCGGGATCACGCAGTCCGCGGTGGTCGGGCTGAACCGCATCGGGATCCTCAGCCTCGCCGACCTCCTCGCCGCCGACTTCGATCGTGTCGCGTACATCGTCGAGAACGCGGACGAGGCGACGCGCCTGATGAAAGAGGCCCGCCGGACCCTCGGCACCGAGGCCCCGCGCCGCCGACACGCCGAGGCCCCCTCGCGCGCTCGCGCCGCGCACCACGCGCCCCCGGTACACGCGCCCGCCGCCCCATCGTCCGACTCGTCCCCCCTGGGGACAGCCCTGGCGCTCGCGGGCCGGGGCCTCGATGGCCGAACCTCGCTCGCCCAGCGGCTCGCCGCCGTCTCCATGCTCCTCGCGCACGGCGGGAGCGACGAGGAACTCGCCGCCGCACTCGTGCTCGAGCCCACCGAGTCCGGCGCCGTCTCCTTTGACGACGTGGCGTCCACCCTCGGGCCCGAGATCGCTCGCGTCGTCGACGAGGCCGCCGCACTCCGCGCCGTCCCCATGCTCCCCACCGGCAAACTCCCCCGCTACTACCTCGACATGGCCCGCGCCGCCTCGCCCGCGGCCCGGCACGTCTGCGCCGCCTTCATCCCCGGGTTGCTCGCCCATGCCACCGGCCCGCAGGCGTACTACGCGGGGCTGCTCATCGAGGGCCTCGAAGCCGGGGGGCCCGACGAGATCGTCGCCGCGGCCCGGGCCTCGCGCCCCGCTCGCGCCGCGGCGTGATCCACGCCGTACAGCCGATGCACCCGAAGCCCGCGCGACTCGTACACCCTGCGCCGCGCCCAGATCGCGCCCTCGTGCATCCATGAACTGATCACCACGTCCGTTGCCCCCAGCGCCCACACCCCCTCGGGCCCCACCACTGGCAGCCCGCGCATCGTCGTGCCCTGCCGCTGCCGATCGTCGTCCACCACCCCCACCACCACCGCCGGCCCGCGCTCGATCGCCGACCACAGACCCCGCGTGTGCGCCCCGCACCCGTGGATGACCACGCGCCGGCCCGCGAGCGACGCCAGCACCGCCGACATCCGCGCCGCACCGTCCGCCGGAATCGACCCGCCCTCGACGAAACCCGTCGGCCTCTCGCGCGGCCACGGACGCGCCGGACCCGCCGCCACCGCGTCGATGATCCGCTCCACCGCGTCCAAGTGCCGCTCGATCGAGTACCGCTCGCGCGCCACCGCGTGCGCCCGCCGGGCCATCGCCTCGCGCTCAGCGCTCGCCCGACCCGCCCACCATGCGACCGCCTCGGCCAGCGCCCGCGCCGCCTCGTCCTCGTCCGCGTCGGGCGAGACGTCCGCGACCACGCCGCTCTCGCGGTCCGCGATCGCCTCGAGCGCGCCCGACTCGGTCCGCGTGACGATCGGGACGCACCCCGCCGCCATCGCCTCGAGCATCGCCACGCTCAGGCCCTCGTACCGCGACGCCAGCACGAGCGCGTCGTGGGCGGCCAGCGCCGCGCGCACACCCTCGGGCCCGACCGCCCCGAGCAGCCGGCAGTCCGGCGCGCCCTCGATCTCGCGCGCCACCTCGTCCCGCGCCGGCCCGTCGCCCAGGATCGTCAGCGTGTGCCCCACGCCCCGGGCCGTCAGCAGCCGCGACATCCGCACCAGCGCCAGCACCCGCTTCTGCCGGTGCTCGAGCCGCCCGCCATACAGCAGCCGCGGAGGCCCCCCGCTCCCACGCGCCGGACACGCCGCGGGAACCTCGACACCATACGGCACGCGCGACAGCACTTCAGCCAGAGGGCCCGCGCTGAGCCTGCGCTCCAGCCGCTCGCTCACCGCCACCGCCGCCCCCAGCATCGGTGCGTAGTGCTCCAGCACTCGCGCGTCGTACTCGTTGTCGCTGTGCGCCCATCCGACGACCCGCGCCTCGCCCGACACCCCCGCCGCCACCGCGTAGCACCCCGCGACCAGGTTCGGGCTCAGCACCACCGTCCCGGGCATCGCCCCGATCGCCCGCGCGTACGACCCCGTCATCGCCCCCGCGCCCGCGTCGTCGAGCGGCCCGAACCCCTCCGGCCCGAACACGCGCACGGCCTCGGGCAGCCGCACCTCAACCCTTCGCTGCCCCTCCGGCTCCGGGTGCAGGATCAGGCCCGCGGCGCGCCCGCGCGACGCCAACCCGCTCGCGAGCCGCACCGCCCACGCCGTCACCCCGCTCACGTTCAGCCCGTGCGGGAGCGCGATCAGGAGCGACGCGCGACTCATCGCTCGCTCCGGTACGCCGAGTCCCCGAAGATGAGGTCCAGGTACCGCCGGGCAACGTCCGCCAGCGTCGGGACCGCGATCAGCCGACGGTACATCCCGTGGTGCTCACGCAGACGCTCCAGGAGCGCGGGGATCTCCTCGGGCTGGCGGAACGCGAGCCCGCCCATGCCCACCAGTTCCGGGTGCCCGCCCGAGTCGTAGTAGAGCGCCGGCAGCCCGCACGAGAGCGCCTCGATGAGCGCGTTGGAGCACGGATCGTTCCGGCTCGCCGTCACGTACACGTCCTGCTCGCGGAGGAGCGCCGCCAACTCGCGCGAGGGCAGAGGCGGGACGACGCGCGCGTGCCGGAGGGCCGCGGGCGTGTTCCCGACGAATGTAAACTCATATCTTGCCGGGTCCAGGTTGCGGTCCATCCATTCATAGATCGCCGCGCCCTTGCCCGGGCTGGGGGACCAGGCCGACGCCACGATCCGGAGCCGCGCCGGGGGCGGGCCCGGCTCGCGGGGCGTCGCGGGCGGATGGAAGATCGCCGGGTCCGCCGCGTTGAGGATCAGGACGGGCCGCACGGGCGCGAACCCCAGTTCCGCCAGCGCCCGCACCGTGTGCCAACTCTGGATCACCGTCGCCGTCGCGTACGTCCGGTTGAACTCGAAGCAGCGCCGGTCCTGCTCCATGGAGTCGGGCGTCCCGCGGAGCACGCTGATCGGGCCGTCGATGCGGTGCACCACCCGCGCCGCGCCGGGCCGGACCATCGCCTCGAACCGCTCCATGTCGAACTGCACACTGTTGACCACGTGCCCGGCGAACTCCTCCGTCTCGCTCCCGCCCTCCCCGTTGGCCGACGCGCGCACGCCCGCCCGCGCCGCCTCCGTCATCAGCGCCGTCATGAACTGGTTGCCGCCGCCCCACGGCCCGGTGGTGAACTTGTTCCAGAACCCCACCCGGCCCGCACGCGTCGGCCTCGGCGGCACCGCCGGCCCTCGCGACACTCGGACCACCACCGCCCCCTGCCTCGCGCCGCCCTCGTGCCGCGCCTCCAGCCCTCGATACACCTCGGCCCAGCGGGCCCGATTCGCCTCGACGGTGTACGCCGACCGCACCAGCGCCCGCGACGCGGGCGCCAGCCGGCGCAGCACTCCGCCCGCGTGGTCCGCGCGCATCCGCTCGATCGCCTCGGCCGCGTCGTCCACGATCGCGTCCGGGTGCAGCACCTCTTCCGCCAGTCCCGTGCGCGTCGCCAGTTGCGCGATCCCCGCCGCCGCGGCCTCGAGGATGCTCCGCGGCCCGCCCTCGCTCCGGCTCGTCGAGACGCACACGTCCGCCAGCGCATACAGCCGCGCCAACTGCTCCCGCGGCAGCGTGTTCGCCGGGTAGTCGTCGCCCGCGTGCTCGTCCCCCGCATAGATCACCGGCACGCCCCGCGACGCCAGCCGCGCCCGCACCCATTGCCGCCTCGGGCCCGCCAGCAGCGCCACCACCGGCACGCCCATCGCTCGCAGCCCCGACAGCACCTCCACCAGCACGTCCGGACCCTTCACCAGTTTCGGCACGTCCATCGCCGCCGACACCTGCGCCCCGGCCGTGTCGCGATGGAAACTCGCCACGACATACGCCGGGCCCGACCGCCGCGCACGCGAGACCTCCGCCCGCGCCCGCGCCACCCGCGGATCATCCGGGCCGTTCTCACCCTGGAACGGCGTCGGGTCCACCGCATACGGCACCAGCGCCGCTCCCGCCGAGAGCACCCGCATCCGCTCCCACCCGTGCCGCGACTGCGCCACCCACTGCGTCACCCGCCCCATCGCCCCCACGAACGCCGGCTCCGACATCACCCGCGCCGGGTCTCCCGCCATCTGGCACACCACCGGCTTGCCCGCCACCGCCTCGCGCGGCAGACGCATCAGCGGCTCCCACCAGCACGCGTGGATCACCTCCGCCTCGTCCGGCCTTTCCACCACCCGCGCCACGCCCTCCAGCGACAACGCCGTCAGCCGCCGATCCTCGTCGATCGCCCACCCCGACTCGTCCCCCGCACACAGGAACACCCGCCTCACGACGACCCCCCGCCCCCCACGCCCGCAATCCTCGCCCCCACCCGCACCACCGCCCGCGCCACGCGCTGGTTCGCACCCAACTGCATCCCCACCTCCGACCACTCCAGCCGGCCCCCGATCACCTCCGCGATCGTCTCCGGATCGCCCAAGTCCCACATGTCGCCCTTCCGACGCTCGCACGCGATCGGGACCTCCACCACCGCCACACCTCCGGGCCGCAGCACCCGACCGATCTCGCCCCCCGCCTTCCGAACGTCGTACGCGTGCTCCAGCGAGTGGCACGAATACACCACGTCGAAACTCCCGTCCTCGAACCGCATCTCGTGCATGTCCATGACCCGGATCCGCGGGTCCGCCGAGTGAAGGTCGATCCCCACCGCGCCGGGGTACCCAGCCGCCGCGAAGTGGTCCAACTCGTACCCGTTCCGGCATCCCACGCACAGCACCCGCGGCGGGGGCTCCTTCGCCACGAACCGCGACATCACCCCGATCAGGTACTCGCACCGCTCGCGCGGGTCGTGCCCGCGCATCCGCAGGCTCCGATCCATCTGCACTCGAACGTACTCGTCGTACCCGATCTCCGGGGGGGGCTGCGTCAAGGGCATACGGCCTCCTCCTCGCTCCATCGGACCGCCGCACTCCCCCGATTCACAAATCCACCCGCTTCCGCCGATACTTCCGGTGCCCTCCAGAGCCAAAGATGCCGCCCTCCAACGCCACGCCCAAGGTCTTCGTCGTCGGCCTCTCCAAGACCGGCACCCACAGCCTCCACAACGCCCTCCTCCGCCTCGGCCTCCGCTCCATCCACTACCCCGACCCCGCCCCCTTCCTTCGCGGCGAGTTCTCCTCGCTCGCCCCCTTCGACGCCGCGGGCGATATCCCCGTCTCCCTCTTCTTCAAGGAACTCGACGCGGCCTATCCCGCAAGCCGCTTCATCCTCACCACCCGCCCCCTCGACCCCTGGCTCGAGAGCATCCGCGCCCACCTCGCCCGCCGAGACCACCCCCGATACACCACCAGCACACCCGCCGCGGAGGTCCGTCGGCGGATCTATGGCAGCCCCCGCTTCGATCCCGACGGCTACGCCCGCGCCTACCACCTCCACCTCCTTCGCGTCCATGATCACTTCCGCGACCGCCCGCGCGACCTGCTCGAACTGAACATCTGCGGCGGCGAGGGCTGGGACTCGCTCTGCCCATTCCTGGGGCTGCCCGTCCCCGCCGAGCCCTTCCCGCACACCAACCGCCGACCCGACATCGAGCCCGAGCCCGTGGTCGTCTCGGTGCCCGCGCCGGCCGCTCGCCCGGCTTGACGACCAACGCCGCCGCGTGCGATCGTGGTGCCGTGGCTCATGCCCTGCCCACTCCCGCCGCGTGGCGCGCTCTTGCCGCCGTATGCGCCATAACTCTGGGCTACACCCTCGCCCGTCACGCGAGCATCCCCTCGTCGGGCGCGTTCGGGGTCGCCTGCGCCGGATGCGCGCTGGCCGCCCTCACCACTGGGTGGGCCTGCCGCGCCGCCCTCTTCCTCGCCGCCGCCTCGGCCGCCGGCGGGTGGTTCTCCTTCCGGCTCATCGAGTCCCCCGCCGTCAATCCCCTCACCGCGCGCGAAACCTCGCCGCTCCCCATCACCATCGTCGGCATCGCGCGCACCACGCCCCAGCGCGACCGCCACGCCCCGTCGCCCCTCCGGCCCCTCGCGCCCGCTCCCTGGCGCTTCGACCTTGACGCCCGCACCATCGAACCCGACCACCGGCCCGCCCGCGGCATCGTCCGCGTATCCGTCATCGCCCCCGAACTCCCGCCCATCGCCCCGGGCTCGGTCGTCTCGATCACCGGCATCTTCTCGCCACCGACAGCCCCCGCCAATCCGGGAGAGCCCGACCGTCGTCTCCTCGACCGCCAAGCCGGCGTTGTCGGCTCGATCCACGCCCCTGCCGCCCAACTCGTCTCCACCGCCGGCAAGCCCGATTCCACCCTCGACGCCCTCCGTGCTTCCTGGCTCGAACTCCGCGAGTCCCTCCAGCACCGCGCCCAACGGCTCCTCCTCGGCGATGCCCATGAACCTTCCGCGGCGAGGGCCCTCCTGGCCAACCTCGTCCTCGGTCTGCGCGAGCAGGGGCTCGACGACGTGCGCGGTCCCTTCACACGGATCGGGCTCGCCCACGTCCTGGCCATCTCCGGGTTCCACCTCGCCCTGATGACCTCCGTCGGCCTGTTCCTCCTCCGCCTCCCGCGCGACCTCGGCTCCCTCGAGCCCCTTGTCGTCCTCGCCCTGCTCGCCGTCTACCTCGCCGTCCTCCCCTTCAACGCCCCCATCTGGCGGTGCGCGCTCGCCGTTGCCGCCGTCCTCCTCGCCGACGCCTCCGGCCGGCGCTACGACCCCCTCGCCCTCCTCGCCTGGATCGCCGCCGCACTTCTCATCGTCCGACCCCTCGACCTCTGGTCCCTGGGCTTCCAACTCTCCTTTGGCCTGGTCGCCCTCATGATCCGCTACGGCACCTCCTTCGACGCCGCCCTCTTTGGCCCGCGCCTCCGAGGGCTCCAGCGATCCCTCCCCGAGCCTCTCGCCGCCCTCGGCCTCGCGATCCGTCGGCTCGCCAGCACCACCCTCCTCTGCGTCCTGGCCTCCGCGCCGCTCGTCGCCCACCACACCGGGCTCCTGAGCCCCTCGGCGCTGCTCAGCGGCTTCCTGCTCATCCCACCCATGTCGCTCCTGCTTGCCGGCGCGTACGTCGCGCTCCTGCTGGGCGTGCTCGTCCCTCCCGCGGACGACTGGCTCGCCCACGCCCTTCGAGCCTGCGCCGAAGCCTGCGCCGCGATCGCCAACGCCATCGACGCCATCCCGGGATCGTCGATCCGGCTCCCCTCGCTCTCGCTCGCCTGGACCGCCGCCGCCACCGCGGTCGTGCTCCTGTTCATCTCCCGCCCGCGGCGCCGCGACGTCGCCTTCCGCTTCGCCGCTTGCGCACTCACCGCTTGGACCGCCGCCGAACTGCTCCTGGGCCCGCGCCTCCCGCGCCACACCCTCCTCCGCATCGACTCCCTCGCCGTGGGCGACGGAGCCTGCCACCTCGTCCGCTCCGGCTCCGACGCCCTCCTCTGGGACTGCGGCTCGCTCTCCTCCTCGCTCAGCCCCTGGATGATCCCCCGCGCCCTCCGCGACCTGGGCGCCTGGCGCGTCCCTACCGCCGTCGTCACCCATCCCAACCTCGACCACTTCAACGCCCTCGCCGACGTCGCCGAGGCCATCGGCCTGCGCACGCTCCTGGTCCCCAACGCCTTCCTCCGCGCCGCCGAGTCACGCCCCGCCGGCGGCGAAGCCTTCCTCCTCCACCATCTCCGCACGCTGGGCGTCACCGTCCGGCCCATCGCCCGGGGCCACGCCATCCCGCTCGGCCGGGCCTCCGTCGAGTTCCTCTCCCCGCCCCCCGACGCCGACTGGCCCGAGTCCAACAACCACTCCCTGGTCGCGATCGTGCGCGCGCCCGCGTCCGACGCCATCCTCCTCACCGGCGACGTGCAGGACCGCGCCATCAACGCCCTCCGCGACGCGGGCGGCCTTCCCCGCATCGCCGTCATGGAAGCGCCGCACCACGGGAGCGCCAAGCCCGCCGCCATCGACTGGCTCCGCCACCTCGACCCGACCGTGGTCATCCAATCCACCGGCCCTTCCCGGGCCAACGACCCCCGCTGGACCTCGACCCGGGCCGCCCGCCTGTGGCTCTGCACCGCCGAGTCCGGCGCCGCCTGGGCCGAACTCCGCGACGACGGGAGCCTCCGCGCCGGGTCGTTCAGGACGCCGGCGCGCGCACGAGAGGGGTCGGCCGACCCACCAGGCACAGACCCATCAGGATCGCCAGCCACGCTCCCGTGATCGTGGTTTGGTGGATCGGATCGAACAGCCCCGCCAGCGCCATGCCGATCAGCGCGAACCCCGGCCCCGCGGCATAACTCCCGATCCCGCCGCGCGCCCCCCACCACCCCCCCGCCTCTCGCCCTCCCTCGTCCCCTGCCGGCCCGAGTTCGCGCAGCCCCCCGCGGACGGCGATTCCCATGACCAGCCCCGCGAGCACCACGCCCACGAGCCCGGTGGTGGCCGCGATCTGCAAGGGGGCCGAGTGCGCGTGGGTGTGCAGCGGCTGGCTCGCGGCATCCTCGCCATAGTCCGCGGCGTGCGCGCGCGCCCACGCCCGGAAGCCCCCCGCGCCCACGCCCGTGAGCGGGCGCGCGCTGGCCTCGCGGATCGCCCAGGTCCACATCAGGAGGCGCGCGCCAGTGTCGGTGCGATACTCGCCCCGGGCAGCCGCGGCCAGGTCGGTGCGCGCCTGCTCGACACGCCGCCCGATCGCGGACCCGGCCAACAACCACACCAGCCCCGCGACAACGACCGCGGCCAGCCCCCACGCCAGCACGGCTCGTACCGCGGATTTCGGCTCACCCCTGCTGCCGCGCCGCAGTGAGCGCACGGCCGCGACCGCGCCGACGATCGCGAGCAGCCCGGCCGAGGCGATCCACGCGCCGCGAGTGCCCGTGGCGATCACCCCCGAGAGCATGACGACGGCGCCCGCGCACGCGATCAGCCGCTCGCGTCCGCGGCCCATGAGCGCCGCGGGGAGGTGGAGCCCGAGGCCCGCCGTCAGCAGCGTCCCGCCCACGATCGGCTCCCACCACCCCGCGTTGCGGTCCGCGTTGGGCGTCAGCATGAGCCAGCGCGCGCCCGTGGCGTGCCCGAGGGCGTTGACGACCTGGCTCGCCGCCCCGCACAGCAGCCCCGCGGCCAGGGCCGCGATGAGCACGGGGCGCGCGCGCGCCACGGGCCAGAGCATGAACGTGACCCAGAACCAGCGGCAGTTGCCGAACTCACGCCAGCCCTGGGCCGGGTCGGGCGACCAGCGGATCGAGAGCCCGTGCCAGACCATCCATGCCACCACGACGAGGAAGAGCGGCTGAGCACCGAAAGAGAGCGCGGTCCGATAAGTGCGACGGAGCCGAAAGAGCCCGATAACAAAGAGTGGGATGGAGGCAATCTCGACGAAGGAGACGGGGAATCCGACGAAGAAGCAGAGGAAGGCAGCGGCGGCGACGTGGAGGCGGTGGGCGCGGGGGTCGGCGCGTGCGGGGGCGTCGAGTTGGCTCGCCACGTAGCCCGGATCGAGATGGGGGTGGTGGCGGGCCATGGGCGGATTGTCACGGAACGGTCAGGTGAGGGCAACCAAGCAGGGTGCGGATCGTAGAATCTGGCGAGGGAGCGGGGAGGGAACACGGGCGGGACGCCGGTGCGGACTTTGAAGGGGACGCCGAGATGACCGAGATTCAACGGGTCTTGAAGCGGGCGGGGTGGCGGCTCCTGGTGCTGGACTTGATGCGCACGCTGGCGGTGACGCTGACGGCGGCGGTGGTGGCGCTGATGGGAGTGCTGGTGGCCGAGCGGATCTTCGGGCTGGGGGTGCGCTGGCCGGGCGAGTGGCTGCGGCTGTGGGCGATCGCGGCGGGGCTGGCGATCGTGGCGGCGCTGGGGTGGAGCGTGGCGCGGCGGGCGCGGGGCGTGGCGCTGGCGCGAGAGGTGGACGAGCGCGCGGACCTGCGCGAGAGCCTGAGCACGGCGATGTGCGTGGAGCGGAGCGAGGACGCCTGGGCCCGGTTGGTCGTTGAGACGGCGCGGGAGCGGGCGCGGCGGGTGGACGTTCGGCGGGCGATCCCGATGGTGCCGCCGCGGCTGTGGCCCGTGCCGTTGGGCGCGGTGCTGGTGCTGGCGATCCTGTGGTTCAGCATCCCGACGCTGGACGTGCTGGGGTTGTTGCGGCAGCGCGAGGCCGAGGCCGCGCGGGAGCGTGAGATCGTCGAGGTCAAGGCCGAGGTGAAGCGGAACGACGAGAAGTTGCAGGAGTTGATGAAGCAGGCGAGGGTGGACCTGAAGGAGGAGGCGAAGGGGGAGGGTGAGGCGGGCGACCCCAAGACGCCGCAGACCCCGGAGGAGATCCGCCGGAGCGAGATCAAGAAGTTGACGAGTTTGCAGGACCGGCTGAAGGAGATGAAGGGCGGGGAGAAGGCGCAGGAGGCGCAGGCGATCAAGCAGGCGATGAAGCAACTGAAGCAGCCGGGCCCGGGCCCGCTGGACGAGCTGACGAAGTCGCTGCAGCGCGGGGACTTCGGGAAGGCGCAGCAGGACCTGGAGGAGTTGTCGAAGCGGCTGGCGACCAACTCGATGACGCCCGAGGACAAGGCCAAGGCGCAGGAGCAGTTGAAGAGGCTGTCGGAGCAGTTGGAGAAACTGGCGCAGGACCGGCAGGACCTGGAGAAGAAGTTGGAGCAGGCGGGGCTGGGCAAGGAGCAGGCGTCGAAACTGGCGCGCGATCCGGAGGCGCTGAAGAAGGCGCTCGAAGCGATGAAGAACCTGTCGGAGGAGCAGAAGCAGCAGTTGACGAAGGCGGTGCAGGCGCAGATGAAGGCCGGGCGGAAGTGCGAGGGCATGTCGGACGAGATGGGGAAGATGGCGCGGAACATGGGGAAGAACGGGCTGAACCAGGACGGGAGCGAGGCGATGCAGGGGCTCTCGGGCCAACTCAGCGAGATGGAGATGCTGGACAAGGAGATGGAGGCCCTGGACGCGGCCTCGAAGGAGGCGGGGAAGCAGTTGGCGCGGCTCGCGGGGCAGTGCGCGGGGACGGGACAGGGCGGCGAGTTGCAGATGAGCGACATCCGCGGGCAGTGGAAAGAGGGTGAGACGCAGGACAAGTTCGGCGGGGGCTCCGGCGGCCCGGGGGTGAGCGGGGGCGGACGCAGCCCGGACGAGGTGGACTCGGCCGTCTCGATCGAGAAGAAGATGAGCCAGAGCAAGAACACGGGCGGGCCGATCGTGGGGAGCCGGCTGGTCTACGGCGACCAGGTCCGCGGCGAGTCGGTGCGCGAGTTCTCGCAGGTCGTCGAGGCGGGCTCGAAGGCGGCGACGGAGGCGGTCGAGACGATGCAGGTTCGGCGCGAGTTGCACGGGGTCGTGAAGCACTACTTCGGGCGGCTCGAGGCCCGGGCGCGCGACCAGAAGCAGACGCCCAAGCCCGAGGGCAAGAGCGACGGGAAGTGATCTCGCGGGCGGCGGGGGCGCTCGTTGCGCTGGCGGTGCTCGCGGCGCTGGCGTGGGGCTGCTCGCGCCAACCCGAGGTCGTGCTCTACACCAGTTGCGACGACTACCTGCTGCGCGAGGTGATCCCGGCGTTCGAGGCGAAGGCGGGCGTCCGCGTGCGCGTCGTGGGCGACACGGAATCGACCAAGACCACGGGCCTGGTGCAGCGCGTGCTGGCGGAGCGCGACCGTCCGCGGGCGGACGTGTGGTGGTCCAACGAGCCGTTCGGAACGATCCGGCTCGACGGAGAGGGGCTGCTGGCCCGGCCCGCGAGGCCGATCGCGGGCGGCGCGGATCGCGCGGCGTGGCTGATCGGGCCGGAAGGGCGATGGCACGGGTTCGCCCTGCGGTCGCGGGCGATCGTCTACAACACCAAGCGAGTGCAGGACCCCCCGCGCGACGAGGCGACGCTGTCGGACCCGGCGTGGCGCGGGCGGATCGGGATGGCTCGGCCGCAGTTCGGCACGACGCGCGGGCTGCTCGGGCACCTCTGGCACACGATGGGGCGCGAGGGGTTCGAGGGGTGGGCGCGGGGGATGAAGGCCAATGGGGTGCGGGTGTTTGATGGGAACTCGGCGGTGGTGCGGGCGGTGGCCGAGGGCGTCGTGGACGTGGGCCTGACCGACAGCGACGACGTGCACGCGGGGATCCGCGAGGGCTGGCCGGTGGCGATGGTTGTGGGCGAGGCGTCGCTGCTGATCCCGAACACGGCAGGGCTGGTGCGTGGGGGTCCGAACTCCGCGAGTGGAGCAACCCTGCTGGAGTTCCTGCTGGGCGAGGAGGTCGAGCGGATGCTGGCGCGGAGCGACTCGCGGACGATGCCGGCGAGGCTCGGATTGGCCGAGGAGTTCGCGGACAACGCGCTGCCCGCGCGGCCGGCGGACCTGGCGGCGGTGGCGGGGTCGGCGGATGCGGCGCTGGCGTCGTGGGAGGCGATCATGGGGCGATAGCCCCGGAGCGCATCGGGCGCCGTTCGTCCGTTCGGCGCGTGGCGTGGGAGGGCCTACGATGGGGGCGTATCCAGGCCGAGCGGAAGCCCGGCCGGGGAGGTTGCACTGATGATCCCCAAGCCGCCGCCGCGCGAGGTCTCGCCCGGGTTCCTGTATATCCCGCCGTATCGGATCCAGGGCGTGTCGATCGCCGGGGAATCGACGTGCATCCAGGTGCCGGAGTTGGACGTGTGCTTCGACATGGGCGAGTGCCTGCGGTTCGCGCTGGCGAGCAAGGTGGTGGCGATCTCGCACGGGCACATGGACCACATCGGGGCGCTGGCGTACTACTGCTCGCAGCGGCGGTTCCAGGGGATGGGGACGGGGAAGATCGTGTGCGACACGCGGCTGGCGCAGCCGATCCACCGGATGATGGCGGGGTTTGTGGACCTCGAGCAGCAGCGCACGCCGTACGACGTGGTGGCGATCGAGCCCGAGGAGACGGTGGAGATCAAGCCGAGCGTGTACCTGCGCGGGTTCCACACGGAGCACACGTCCCCGAGCATGGGGTACGTGGTGGTGGAGAAGCGGAGCAAACTCAAGCCGGAGTACGCGGAGTTTCCGCAGGAGAAGTTGCGGGAACTGAAGGATCGGAACATCGAGATCACGCGGATCCTGGAGATCCCGCTGGTGGCGTACCTGGGGGACACGTCGCCGGGCCCGCACCTGGTGAGGCCGGACGTGCGCAAGGCGGAGATCATCATCACGGAGTGCACGTTCTTTGAGCCGGAGCACAAGGACCGGGCGAAGATCGGGATGCACATGCACATCAACGACATCGCGGAGTGGCTGCGGGTCGTGGAGTGCAAGGCGATGATCCTGACGCACATCTCGCGGCGGACGCACCTGGGCTACGCCAAGCAGCGGATCGTCGAACTCGTGGGCGAGGAGAAGGCCAAGCGGATCTTCGTGCTCATGGACAACAAGGGCAACCGCGAGCGCTACGAGCGGCAGGAGATCGACGCGGGCATGCCGCCCAGGACGAGCGGGGCGAAGACGTAAGCGGTCGCATGCGCCATTTGTGAGTATTCATCGCGAGACCGCGGAAAGCCCTTGACAGAACGTGACGATTGGGTATGTTGCTCACGCGGACACGCGCGGCACGCCCAAGGAGATCGGCAGGCGGGTCGTTCGTGCTCTCCGTGTGTTAGGGGGGGGGGGTCGGGTAGTCGTTTCGCGCTGCTGGGTCTCGCTGCAGTTGCCGCGACGTTGGCGGCACCGAACACCAAGCCCATGATCGCTGCCCAAGCACAATCCGGTGCTGTTGAGCGCGGAGCGCGGGTGCGGCCCGTGGCGTTCCGGCCCCCGACGCGGTCCATCACCGCAAGCGCGACGCGCATCGAGGGCGCGGCGTCGGGAACTGCATCCGGATACATGACGGACAACCTCACCGCGAGCCCGACGACATCGGACGCGGGATATCCACGGCCCGGCGGGACTCTGAAGTGGTCGGACCCGACAAACGTCTACTCTGCGAACACCCGGTACGCGTCCGTGTACATCGCTGGCGAGAGCAAGACTGAGTATCTCCGCGCCGGCGGCTTTGCGCTGAGCGCGCTGCCCGATGACGCTCGTATTCGGGGGTTCGTCGTCAGCGTGCGACGTTACGCGAGTGCTTCGAACACGATCAAGGAAGCCGCGGTGACGATGGTAAAGGAGGATGTCACCGGCTTTGCCAATCGGGCTACGAGTGCCTACGTCGGCACCTCGCTTACCACTGTTCAGTATGGAAGTTCAACGGATGACTGGGGCGAGCCGTATCCAGTGCCGAGTTCCGTGAAGGCGGCCAACTTCGGCATCTTGGTCGGGTACAACAACGACGAAGTTGGTTCTGACGCTGGTGCGACAATATTTGTGGACCATGTCGAGATCACCGTCTACTACGATCCCGCACCGGATTGTGACGGGTTGACGGTCACGTCAGCCTGGGCGGGAAGCGCTGGCGCGCAGTCTGGAAGCTGGGTGAATCCCAGCGAGGCTGCGGGAGCGCCCGATACCGTCGTGGCTGTCGGTACCGCGCCGCAGGTCGAAACGACGTATTTAGTGTGCACGAACTTTGATCTTGACTACATAGACCACGCACATTATCGACGGCGTTCAAGTCACCATAAAGGCGCGAGTGACCGGTGCCGCGCAACGGTGGCAATATGTCGAATGCCGAGACTCCGTTCTCGGCCAAGTATCTCGCGGCAAATGGCCCTTCGTTGAGCCCGTCTCTTCGCTGGTGGATCACAGGCTTGGGGATTGCGAAGATCTGTGGCCGCCCTCAGTTGAGACTTTCGAACCAGGAATGTTCAACGATGAGACATTCTTCGTCGTCATTCAGCATCGAAAGATGCATACCGGCGAATCGTCGTCGGTGGAGATCGATGCGGTGAAGGTGACAGTGTGGCATCACGCGCCTTGAAGCGGCAACCCGGAGATCAGTAATGAACCAGTTGATTCGGCATGGCGTGCCGCTAGCGGCGATGTGCCTGGCTGCGGGCTCGGCACAAGCGCAGGAGATCGCGAGCTACTCGCTCACATTCACGGAGGTGGTTGCGGGCACCAACACGCCCGTGGCATCGCCCAACGGCCTCATCGAGCCCGGCGAGGGGGCGCGGCTCTCGCTCACGATCGAGTTCTCGCCCCCGGTCGGTTCGACGATCACTTACACGCCTCCCCCTCTGCCGGGCACGGGCACCGTCGCCGGGCTGGCCAGCATCGTCGTAGACCTCCTGAGCCAGCCGGCGTCTCCCGGCACATGGAACTCGATCGGCCGGCCGGCGGCGTGGACGCTCGGTGACGCGGGAAGTCCAAACATCAACGGGTCCGAGTGGCAGGATGCGGGCGCCGGGCAGTTCGTGCTCCCCGGCCAGACCGCCAACTCGACAAACCCGGTCTCGAACATCTGGTCCGGCGTGTGGAGCCCCGCAAGTTATGCCCCGCGCTCGGTGACATGGCAGAGTGCCGCGGGTCAAGGATCCGATGACCACACGACGATCCTCGTACAGCATGGGGTGGGGCCGACAGGGAGTCCCCTCTATGTCTCGCGCGCGATCATTCCCGGGCAGTTCGGCTCGGTGATCGTGCCGATCGTCCCCGCGCCGGGCGTCGGCGTGGTCGCGCTCGGCGGCGCGGCGTGGCTGTCGCGCCGGCGGCGCGGGCGCTAGGCCGGGCCATCAGGACTCTCGCGCGGCCACCCCGATGCGGGCGCGTGGTTCGACGATGCGGCGTTCCAACGGACCATCTCGTGTGACTGGTTCACGGAGGCCCGGGGTGCCGTGGCCCGCGCGGTGCGGGCGCGCGGCGCGCACCCCCACTACCATCGCCCCATGACCACCGAAGGCTTCGGGACGCGCGCGATCCACGCCGGCCAAGTGCCGGACCCCAGCACCGGCGCCATCATGACGCCGGTCTACATGACCTCGACGTACGTGCAGGAGTCGCCGGGCGTCTGCAAGGACGGGTACGACTACGCCCGCTCGAAGAACCCGACGCGGCACGCGCTGGAGATGAACGTCGCCTCGCTCGAGGGCGGCGGGCACGGGTTCGCGTTCTCGTCGGGCCTGGCGGCGATGGATTGCGTGCTGCACCTGCTCGCGGCGGGCGACCACGTGGTCCTCTGCGACGACGTGTACGGGGGCACGTTCCGGCAACTCGACAAGGTCTTCCGGCACCTCGGGATCGAGACGACGCGCGTGGACATGACGGACCTGGGCGCGACCCAGCGCGCGATGCGGCCCACGACGCGGCTGGTCTGGATCGAGACGCCGACGAACCCGATGCTCAAGGTCGTGGACATCGCGGGCGTGTCGGCGATCGCGTGGCAGCGCGGGCCGGTGGGCGGCTGGAAGTGGGGCGGGGGCGCGGGGGGGGCGGGGCGCGCGGGCGAGCCCGGCAGGCCCGGCGCGACGCGCCCGCCGATCGTGGTCGTCGATAACACCTTCGCGTCCCCGTTCCTGCAGAACCCGCTGGCGCTCGGGGCGGACATCGTGCTGCACTCGTGCACGAAGTATCTCGGCGGGCACTCGGACGTGGTGGCGGGGATGCTCGTGGCCCGCGACGAGGAACTCGCGGACCGGCTGCGGTTCCTGCAGAACGCGGTGGGCGCCGTGCCCGGGGCGATGGACTGCTTCCTGCTCCTTCGCAGCACCAAGACGCTGCACGTCCGCATGGAGCGGCACTGCGAGAACGCGGGCAAGGTCGCGCGGTTCCTCGCCGCGCACGGGAGCGTCGAGCGCGTGGTCTATCCCGGGCTCGAGTCGCACCCGCAGCACGCCATCGCCCGCAAGCAGATGCGCGGCTATGGCGGCATGATCACCTGCACGCTCCGCGGCGGGCTGGACGCGGCCCGACGGTTCCTCGAGCGCGTGCGGCTCTTCTCGCTCGCGGAATCGCTCGGCGGCGTCGAGAGCCTCATCGAGCACCCCGCGATCATGACGCACGCCTCGGTCCCGCCCGAGAATCGGGCGGCCCTGGGGATCGCCGACGGGCTCGTGCGCCTCAGCGTGGGGATCGAGGACGCGAGCGACCTCATCGCCGACCTCGAGCGGGCGCTGGCCTGACGACCCCGCGCGGGTCCTGCACTGCGAACCGCCGTCAACCCCGCTCTTCGGCGGCGAGCATGTCGTCGATCGTCTGCCGTCGGCGGATGAGCCGGGCGTCGGCGCCCTCGACGAGCACCTCGGCGGGGAGCGGGTGGCTGTTGTAGTTCGACGCCATCGACATGCCGTAGGCTCCCGCCGTGAAGACGGCGACGAGATCGCCCGGCGCGAGCGGGGGCAGCGGCCGATCCTTGGCGAGGAAGTCGCCGGACTCGCAGATCGGCCCGACGAGGTCGGCGCGAGCGAGGCCCGGCAGGCCCGGGTCCTCTGCCCGGCGCGCCGGCACGAGGGCCACGCCCGGATCCGTCGGCCAGACGAAGTGGAACGCGCCGTAGAGCGAGGGGCGAATCAGCGTCTGCATCCCCGCGTCGGCGATGACGATGCGCTTGGGACCGGCCGGCCCGGGCACGGTCTTGGT
The DNA here is from genome assembly GCA_016793805.1 of Phycisphaerae bacterium. Taxonomy (GTDB): domain Bacteria; phylum Planctomycetota; class Phycisphaerae; order Phycisphaerales; family UBA1924; genus JAEUIZ01. Next base: position 91,658 of record JAEUIZ010000015.1, on the reverse strand, counting down.
GTAGCGCACGCGCGTGAGCAGGATCCCGGCGTTGGCGGCGATCGTGCGCCCGGGCTCGAGGAGCACGCGGAGCCCGGCACCGACGCGCTCGCGCAGGAGCGGCACGATGGCCTCGGCGTAATCGCGGGCCGAGGGGGAGCGCGCGGATTGGTAGTCCGCGCCGAACCCGCCGCCGATGTTGAGCGAGCGGACGGCGTGCCCCCGGGCCGCGAGGTCGTGGACGAGCGCGAGCGTTCCGCGGATGGCCTCGACGTAGGGCCCGGTCTCGTAGATGGGCGAGCCGATGTGCAGGTGGAGTCCGTCGAGCGTGATCGGCGCGCGGGCGCCCGTTCCGAAGCGATCGAAGAGGCGGCGGGCCTCGTCGAAGTCGACGCCGAACTTCGCGCCCTTGACCCCCGTGGCGGTGTAGGCGTGGACATCGGGCGCGACCTGCGGATTGACGCGGAGCGCGACGCGGGGCCGACGATCCTCGCCCGTCGCCCGCCGGCCCGCGACCTCGGCGATCGCATCGAGTTCCTGCTCGGACTCGGCGTTGAACCACCCGATCGGCGGGTCCATCGCGGCGGCGATCTCGTCGCGGCTCTTGCCCACGCCCGCGAAGACGATGCGACCGTCCGGGCACCCGGCCCGGCGGGCCCGCGCGAGTTCGCCGCCCGAGACCACGTCCAGCCCTGCGCCGCGCGTCACGAGCACCCGCAGCACGTGCAGGTTCGAGCAACTCTTCACGCTGAAGCAGACCAGCGGGCCCAGCGCCGCGAACGCCGACGACAGGCGATCGAAGTGCCCCTCGAGCGTCGCACGCGAATAGACGTACAGCGGCGTGCCGAAGCGATCGGCCAGCGCCGACGCGGGCACGCCCTCGCACAGGAGCCGACCGTCGATGTAGGTGAAGGCGTCCATGAGGAGGATGCTACAGGGGATACGGAGCGCCCGCGGCAATCGGCCGGAGCGTCGCCTGATTGCTCGATCGGTCTTGCGGCGGACTCGATGAGACCGCCCGGGGCGTACCCTCCGACGCGCGGCGATCGGACAGCGCCCGCACCGTCGCGCGATGCCGCACCCGATTCGGAGTGATCCATGGGCCCCAACCTCGACCAACTCGCCCGCGCGATCGACGCGATGCGTTCGCACACCAACCGCGCCCTGCTCGGGCTGACCGCGGTGCGACGCAAGGTCTATCGCCTGGAGGCGCTCGAGCGACTCGCGGCGGCGGGCCGCGCTCCCCGGCTGCCCCTGGCCTTCCAGTCGCAGTTCGGCGAGGACATGGTCCTCTGCGACCTGTTCGACGGGAAACTGGACGGGTTCTACGTCGAGTGCGGCGCGGTCGACGGGGTGAACTGCAGCGTCAGTTACGCCTTCGAGGCGATGGGCTGGACGGGGCTGCTCGTCGAGGCCGCCCCGGAGCCCGCGGCCCAGTGCGCCCAGCGCCGCCCGAACAGCCGCACCGTCCACGCGGCGGTCTCGCGCAAGGGCAGCAGCGGGACCGCGACGTTCAACGTGGTGCGCGAGGAATCGACGTGGTCGTTCCTCAATCCCACGCCCGAGCAACTGCGCATGATCCAGCAGGCCCGGCGCACCGCCCAGCCCGTCACGGTCCCGCTGACGACGCTGGATGCGCTCCTGGCGGACCATCGCGGGACGATCGACTTCGCGATGATCGACGTGGAGGGGAACGAACTGGACGTGCTCGACGGGTTCGACCTCGACCGATTCCGCCCGCGGGTGCTCATCACCGAGGAGAACAACCCGACGGCCAACTCGCCGCTGGTGGCGTCGCTGCACTCGCGCGGGTACCACCACATCGGGTACCTGTGGGTGAACCACTTCTTCGTGCGGCGCGACGACGCGGAGATGATGGACCGCGCGAGGCGGACGTTCCTGTTCTAGATCGCGGGGAGCGATGCACTGCGAGTCTGAGGGTCGCGTGCGGGGATCGGCCGATTCATCGGCGTCGACTGACGGCGGCGATCGCTCGCCCAACCAGCGACTCGCACATCGCCGCGAACGTGAGTTCGGTGCTCGGCTCCGTGTACTCGCCGACCCGGCCCGCCCGCTCGGGCGATAGGATCAGGCTCGCGCCATCGTAGAGCCTGTCACGCAGCAACTTTGTGAGCAGGATCTCGTACCGGCGGGCATAGGAGGCACCGCGGAACTCCTCGAAGACGGGGAAGTGCGGCTCGGACGGGGCGACCGCCCGCCCCGAGCCTGGCGCGTCTTCGAGCAGCATCAGAAACCCGAGCCATGGCCGAGCGGAGGGAGCGAACGCGCCCTCACGAAACGACGCCCAGAGGTCGGTCGCGTTCCCCAGCGCCTCCTCGGTGCGGTTGTTGTAGTTGTTCCCGAACGACGGTCCGACCTGCGACTTGAACTCGATTGCCGCCACGAGGCAGCCGTCGAGCACGACCACGAGGTCCCACGACTTCTCGGCGCGGAACCACCCAGGGAGTTCAACGCGGCGCTTCGCGTGGATCGCATCCTCCGGCACGCCCGCGGCGGTCAGCACGCCCGTGACGAGTCGGACAAACCCGTCCATCTGCGCTCCGCCCGTGACGGCCCGGCGCGCGCCGGCATCGCGTCGCCCCGTGCCGACCCCCTGTCGTTTGGCCTGCGCGGATCGCGTCCGCCAGAAGTGGGCGACGGCCTCGCGCACCAGCGCGGTCGAAGGGATGATCGTGCCGCGCTCCGCACGCGCACGTCGGCCGAGAGATACAGGTCGGTCGTGTTGCTCGTGAGCCGTTCGCGCGCCATCTGGAAGTACGCCGGATCGATCTCGACGCCCAGGCTGTTCCGCCCCCATCGCGCGGCGGCGAGGTTCGTTGTTGCGGTGCCCATGAAGGGGTCGAGGACGGTGTCGCCCACGAAACTGAACATGCGCACGAGTCGCTCGGCGAGTTCGAGCGGAAAGGGCGCGGGATGCCGCTTGGTCGACGCGCCGCCGACATCCGTCCAGATTTGTCGGAAGCAGGTCTGGTAGAGGTCGGCCGAGAGCACGCTGAGCAGCCGCTCGGCGCGCGTCGGGCTGCGGTAGCCGTCGGGCTTGCGCTGCATGAGGATGAACTCAACGTCGTTCTTGATGACCGCGTTGGGCTCGTAGGGCTTGCCCAAAAACCCGCCGGTGGAGCCCCCGGCCTCGTAGTTCGCGTTCGCGAACTTGTGCCAGAGGATGGGCGCGAGATTATCAAAGCCCATGCCGCGGCAACGCTCCTGGATCGAGGCGTGGAGCGGGACCACCGTGTGCCGCCCGTTGTTCTTGCGGCGAGAAAGACAGACATCCCCGACGACGCAGACCAGCCGCCCGCCCGGCACCAGCGCGCGGTGGCAGTGCCGCCAGACGGTGTCCAGGCCGGCGAGAAACTCGTCGTAGTCCGCGACGTGCCCGAGTTGGCCCTCTCCGTCGTTGTACCGCTTGAGCGTCCAGTAGGGCGGTGACGTGACCACGAGGTGGACACTCTGATCGTCGATGTGATCGAGGTCGCGCGCGTCGCCGAGTGCCAGGTCGTGCCTCGTCGGGAGGCGCTGCACAAACGCCTCGATCGAGCGCATGCGCGTCGCGTCGCGTCGCGCGCGAGCGTCGGGATCACGTCGTCAAGATCGCTCTCGCCCGCGATCTCGGCGACGAACTCGGCGATGCTCGGTTTCTTGGCGCGAAGCACGGGCATGCGCGCATCATACCCAACAACTCCCTGCCGACGCCGCGCCCCCGCGGGCTACGATTCCCCGTGGCAACCGGCGGCATACAACCCGCGGCATCGGGCGGTGAGACGCGCGACGCGATTATCCCCCCCGAGCCGGTGACGATCCGCACGCTTCGGCGGCTGCGCGAGCGCGGGGAGCGGTTCGCGTGCCTGACGTGCTACGACGCGACGACGGCGCGGTGGCTCGAGCGTGGGGGCGTGCCGGTGCTGCTGGTGGGCGATACCGCCGCCGAGGTCGTGCTGGGCTTCAAGCGGACGATCGATATGCCGCTGGAGGTGCTCGTCGCGCTGACGGCGGGGGTGAAGCGGGGCGCGCCGCGGACGCTGGTGATGGCGGACATGCCGTTCCTTTCCTACACCGCCGACGACGCCGAGGGGGTACGGAACGCGGGGCGGTTCATGACCGAGGGCTTGGCGGACGTGGTGAAGGTCGAGGCCGACGCGTCGCAGGCGGGCCTCGTGGAGCGGATGACGCGGGCGGGCGTTCCGGTGTGTGCGCACGTGGGCAGCCGGCCTCAGCAGGCGGGGCTGAGCGGGGGCTATGGGGCGGCGGGACAGACGGCGGACGCGGGCGCGCGCATCGTCGCGGATGCCGAGGCCCTCGAGCGCGCGGGCGCGGTGCTGCTGCTGGTCGAGGCGGTACCCGACGAGGTGGCGGCAGAGGTCGTGGCGCGGGCGCAGGTCCCGGTGATCGGGATCGGGGCGGGGCCCGCGTGCCACGGGCAGGTGCTGGTGCTGCAGGACCTGCTCGGCATGACCGACGCCGCGCCGCGGTTCGCCGAGCCGGTGGCGCAGTTGGGCGTGGCGACGCAGAAGGCGGCAGCGGAGTGGGTCCGGCGGGTGTCGGCGGGCCGGATCGGGGGCCGACCCTACGCGATGGCCCCCGCGGAGTCCGAGAAGTTCCGAAACCAGATGGCCCAACGGGCCGAATGATGAAACGGGCGGCGAGCGGGTGAAGGGGCGGATGGCGAGGACGTGGAGGTCGGTATGCGACGATTCGTCTCGTTCGGGCCGGCGTTGGTCGTCTTGCTGACGGTGGTCGCGGTGCTGCTGGGTGCCCCGGCGGCGGTTCGGCGGATCGACGCGGCCCGCACGTCGGCCCGCATCGTTCTGGCCCAGGCCACGCTCCGCGACGACGACATCCTCGAACGGCTCAATCACGCGGTTCGGGCGGTGGCTGACACGGTGCGCCCGTCGGTCGTGCATCTGGACGTGCTCGGGACCCGGGGCGATGGGCGTTCGTTCGCGGGCCGATCGACGGGCTCGGGATGGGTCTACGACGCCCAGGGGTACATCGTGACCAACGCGCACGTGGTCCGCGGAGCGAGCCGGATCTCGGTGGAGTTCGCCAACGGGCGGACGGTCGAGGCGGAGCGGATCCGTGGCGAGTCGTTCGTGGCCGATCCGTTCACCGACATCGCGATCATCAAGGTGCCCCGGGACGACGACCTGTTCCCGCTGCGGCGGGCGTCGGGCGTGATGCCCAGGCAGGGCGAGCGGGTGTTCGTGTTCGGGTCGCCCTTCGGGTTCAAGTTCTCGATGAGCGAGGGGATCATCAGCGGATTGGGCCGCGACCCGAGCACGGCCAACGACTTCGAGGGGTTCACCAACTTCATCCAGACGGACGCGGCGGTGAACCCGGGGAACTCGGGGGGCCCGCTGGTGGACATCCGCGGACGGGTGGTGGGGATGAACGTGGCGATCGCGACGGGACGGGACAACCAGGGGACGGTGGCCGAGGGCCAGAGCGCGGGGATCAGTTTCGCGATCCCGCTGGGGACGATCGAGTTCGTGGTGGACCAGTTGATCGAGAACGGGACGGTTCGGCGCGGGTTCATGGGGCTGAGCGCGGGCGGGGGACGCGGCGATCCGACGCGGTACATCCCGGAACTGAAGCGTGCGGGCGTGCGCGTGCCCGACGTGCAGCGCGACGGCCCGGCCGAGGCCGCGGGCGTCCGAAGGGGCGACATCATCACCGAGATCGCCGGGCACTCGATCGTGAGTTGGGAGATGCTGCGGTCGGTGGTGACGAGCCTGAAGCCGCGGCAGGCGGTGCCGGTGCGGCTGTGGCGCGACGGGAGCGAGGTGGACGTGACGGTGACGCTGGGCGAGTATCCACAGCAGTCGCAACTGGAGATCCCCTCCGCGGGCCGGGCGCTCACGACGTTCGGGATCCGCTTCGGGTTCTTCCGCACCGACGCGGGGAAGCCGATCGTCGGCGGGATCGAGACGGGCTCGGCGGCGGAGCGGGCTGGGCTGAAGGAAGGCCAGTTGATCCTGAAGGTGGGCGAGCGGGCGGTGGGAACGTGGAACGAGGTCTTCGCCGCCGCCGCGGAGCAGGGGCTGCTGCTGGGCAAGCCGGTGGACTTCGAGGTGGCGGAGACGGCGGAGCAGCAGAGCAGCGTCAAGTCGGTGCGTGTGCGCGTGCCGCGGTAGGGGTCGCGCCGCGCGGACGGATCAGGCGTCGCTGGGGTTGCCCGCGCAGGCCGCGCGCCACTGGTCGCGCACCGCCGCCCAGAATCGCCGGGAGTGCCCCGCGTGGTCGAGCAGGGGCGAGGCGAGCATCCGATCTCGCAGCGATCGGCGAAGGCCCGCGAGCCGTGCGGGGTCGCCGGCCAGCGACGCCGCCTGGCGCACGAACGCATCCGACGATGCTGCCGGCGCGAGGCCCGCCTCGTTGAGCGCGGCGAGGATGGACGCGCCAACGCGACCGGCGTGGCGCGAGCCCGCGTGCGTGACCACGGGCACGCCCATCCACAGGGCCTCGCACGTCGTCGTGGTGCCGTGGTACGGGAACGTGTCGAGCGCGACGTGGACGCGCTGATAGCACGCGAGGTGCTCGGCGATCGTGGGCGTCCATCCGAGCCACTCGACCCGGCCCGGGTCGATGCCCGCGGCCCCGAGCGATCGCTCGAGGCTCGCCCGCGCCGCGGGACGCGACGCCACGGCCGCTTTGAGCAGCAGACGCGACCCGGGGATGGCCCGCAGCACGGCGGCCCACATCGCCAGGGCTTCGGGGGACCACTTCGCCGGCACGTTGAAGGAGGCGAAGCAGATCGGACCCTCGGGGAGCATCGGCGGGGGCGCTTCCGGAGGCGGTCGGTAGGCCAGGAAGCACGGGTCGAGGCGGATGACCGGATCGCCGCCGCTGACACCGGGCGGATCGGTGGTTGAGTCGGCGATGCGGGCGTCGATCGCGTCCAGGCGGGTGTCCGCCGGGTAGCCGAGGTAGGAGAGTTGGACCGGCGCGGGGCGCATCGAGACCGCGGCGAGCCGATGCCCAGTGGTGTGGCCCGAGAGTTCGACGAGGACATCGACGGCGTCGCGGCGGACGAGTGCCGCGAGGTCCTCGTTGGCGAGCGCGCCCGCGTCGCGCCAACCGTCCAGCGGCGCGCGCAGGCGCGCGGTCGTCGCGTCGTGGGCGGGATTGGTGGAGTACGCGATGATCTCGAAGGCGTCGCGCGGGGCGCGATGCTCGAGGATCGGCTCGAGGAAGAACGCCACGGAGTGCGTGCGGAAGTCCGGGGAAAGCAGCCCGACGCGGAGGCGGCGTTCCGGATCGCGCGCGGGCGCTGGCGGCGGGAGGCGATCCGTGATCGCGGTCTGAAGCGCGTCGGCGTACGCGCGCGCCGCCCGGATCGTGCGCGGGTCGTCGGCGTCGACGACGACGTAGTTCAGCGCGTGGCAGAGCATCGAGGCCGGCGCGGGGTGGCCCGGATGCGCCGCGACGGCGCGCTCGAGCAACAGCAGCGCCTCCGGGACTCGACCCAGAGCAACCAGAGCCCCGCCCATTGCGGCCGCCAGCGCGGGGTGATCCGGGAGCGCCGCGAGTCCGTCGCGCAGGGCGGCCTCGGCCTCGTCGGGCCTCCCGAGCCCCGTCAGCGCGTCGGCCAGGCCCTCGTGCGCCTCGGGCGAGGCGGGGTCGCGCGCGATCGCGGCGCGGTACGCCTCGGCCGCCGCGTCGAGCCGCCCGTTGTTATAGAGGATCGTGCCCAGCGCCACCCGGGCCATCGGCGCGCGGGACGGGTCGAGGTCGGCGAGGCGCTCGAGGTGGAACCGGGCCGAGGCTTCGTCGCCCATCGCGGCACAGGCGGCGGCGAGCGACTGACGCACGTCGGGATCGCGGGGGTGCGCGCGCACGAGCGTGAGGAGCGCGTCGCGGGCCGCCGCGTGCTCGCCCGCGTGCGAGAGCGCCACGGCGCGATCGAGCCGCTCGCGCGACGCCGAGGGCAGGTCCCGGCTCATGGCCGCGGTCCCGTTCCAGCACAGGCCCGGGTCCACATCTCGCGCAGGGCGGCCTCGAAGCGGCGGGCGAAGGCGGGCGCGTCGCAGGCCGAGGAGTTCACGAAGCGGTCGCGCAGCGAGGCCCGCAGCGACGCGAGCCGCGCGGGATCCTGGGCCAGAGCCGAGGCGATCTCGACGTACCGCTCGGCCGTATCGGCGGCAAGATCGCGCAGCCCGATGGCGTTGAGGATGCTGGTGCTGACGCGTGCGGCGCAGCAGCGGCCCGTGAGGCACACGACCGGGACACCCATGTAGAGCGCCTCGCAGGTGGTCGTCGTGCCATGGTACGGGAAACTGTCGAGCATCACGTCCATGCGGGCATAGGCCGCGAGCATCTCCTTGGCGCCCGAGCCCGGGCCTTCGAGCACGAGCCGATCCGCGGGCGCGCCGGCGGAGACCAGCCGCGCCGCCGTCAGCGCTCGGGCCTCGGGCTGGGCCAGCCCGTGGTGCTTCACGAGCATGCGCGAGCCCGGGACCGCGCGGAGCACGCCGGCCCAGAGCGCGAGCGCCGCGTCGTCGAGTTTCGCCAGGTTGTTGAACGACCCGAACGTGATGGCCTCCGACGCGCCCGCATCCGCGCCCGGTCCGCGTGCGGCGCCAACCTGGGAGGGGGGCGGCGCAACGGGCGGCGCGTCCGGGAGCGGCTTGTAGCAGAGGAAGAGCGGGTCGAGCCGCCACAGCCGCTCCGTCGCCAGCGCGTCGTACCACGGCTCGCGCGGATCGGTGATCGAGTCGACAAGGCGATAGTCGATCGCGGGCACGCCGGTGGTGTTCGGATAGCCGAAGTAGGTCGCCTGCACCGGCGCAGGGCGGAGGTGGAACGTCCCGAGGCGATGCCCGGCGGTGTGGCCCGAGAGATCGAGCAGGATGTCGATGCGATCGGCGCGGATCGTGCGAGCCAGCGCCTCGTCGGAGAGCGGGACGACGTTGCGCCACAGCGAGACGCCCGGCCTGATGCGGGCCGAGACGTGGTCCTCGCCCACCGTGTTCGAGTAGCACGCGACCTCGAACCGCGCCCGGTCGAGCGAGGCGATGATGGGCTCGGCGAAGAACCCGACGGCGTGGGCGCGGAGGTCCGCCGAGACGATCCCGAGCCGAAGCCGCTTGTCCGGATCGGTCGGCTTCGGGGGCGGCGGGAGGGACGTTGGAAGCCGGGCGGCGAGGGCTCGTCCGAAGCGCGCGTGCGCCTCGAACACCTCGCGCGGGTCGAGGCTCCCGTCGTAGTTCATCATGTGCGGGAGCCCGCTGGCGAGCATCAGGTCGTCCGGGAATCGCGACGCCAGGTCCCGCATGATCCGCACCGCCTCGCGGGCGCGGCCGGTGTTCAGCAGCGCCACCGCCAGGTGCATCGACAGGTTCATCTGCCCCGGGTGCCCGGCGAGCCCCTCGCGGCAGATGGCCTCGGCCTCGGCGTACTGGTGCCGTGTGTTCAGCGCGTTGGTCAACCCCACCTTCGCCGACAGGTGCGAGGGATTGACGACCAGGGCCTGGCGATAGGTGGCGATTGCTCCGTCGTAGTCCCCGTTCAACGCCTGCGCGCCCGCCAGGTTGTTCAGGAGCCGCTCGTCGCCCGGGCGGAGTTCGGCGGCGCGGCGGGCGAAGTAGAGCGCCCTCGGCCCGTCGCCCAGGTGCGTGAGCGCATGGCTCATCAGCGCGTTGGCCTCGACGCTCGCGGGCGCCTGCTGCAGGGCGCGCTCGAGCGTCGCCCGGGCCTGGGCGGCCTTGCCCGCGCCGAGCATCTCCTGCGCCGTGCGTAGCCTCGCCTCGATCATCCGTCGATTCTACGGGACGCCCCTTCTGGTACACTCTCCGCATGGGCCGGCCAGCCCCGAGCACGACCGGATCGGTGACGCTCACCCACGGGTTCCGCGTGGCGGCCTCCCCGCAGTACCTCAACGACCAGTCCGCGCCCGACGCCGGCAAGTACGTCTTCGGGTATCGCATCCGCATCACCAACGAGTCCGAGCGCGCGGCACGGCTCCTGTGGCGGCGGTGGCGGATCGTCGATGCCGATGGGCACGAGCGCGTCGTCGAGGGCGAGGGCGTGGTCGGCGTGCAGCCCGAGATCCCCCCCGGCGAGTCGTACTCCTATACGAGTTACTGCCCGCTCTCCACGGCGTGGGGCACCATGGAGGGCGTCTACACCATGGCGCGCCTCGACGAGCCCGACGAGCGCTTCGAGATCGAGATCGGGCGGTTCTTCCTCATCGCGCCCGACAGGGACGAGTGAGCCCCTACGGGCATCCCGCCGCGAACGCGTTGAGGAAGCACGTGAAGTCGTTGACGTTCAGCACCGGCGCGATCGTGCTCGAGTCGCAGTTCGCGTAGGTGTCGCCCGCGGCGAACCGGTTCAGGAAGCACGAGAAGTCGTTCACGTTCAGGATCGGCGCGACCGTCGATCCGTCGCAGTTCGCGTAGCACGTCACCGTGAGCGTCGCGGCGGCGCTGGGCGCGCTCCCGCACCCGTTCGACACCACCACGTCAAACATGCCCGCGTCGGCGAGCCACACCGGGTTGATCGTCAGCGTCGGCGAATCGACCCCGGAGAACCGTCCGCCGTTGGCGAGGTCCATCCCGTTGCGCCGCCACTGGTACGCCAGCGGCGCCGTGCCCGTGCCCGACGCACTGAAGGTCGCGATGCCGCCCGCGGCGACCGTCACCGGGCTCGGGCTCATCCCGACGCCCGCCTGGGTGCAACCCGTGCCCAGGTCGCCCGCGACCGCGATCGCATAGCCCTGGAGGCCCTGGTTCACGGCCGTGCCCTTCACGCGCACCGTGTACGACCCGACGGGCGGCGCGTTGAGGCGGACCATCTCGACGTTGTTCTTCGCGTCGGCCGTCCCGCCCGTGGTCGATTGGCCCGAGGCGAACACGTTGCCCAGGTACGTCCCACCCGGGCCAACGACTTCGAGGTCGAGGTTGTTGACGATAGGATTGGACGCGTTAACGGCGGCCGCGGGCGCGGTCCAGACGAGCGTGACCACGAGCGGCTCGGTCGTGCTCACCACGTTGATCGGGTAACTCGTCTGCGCACCCGTCGCCAGGCCCTGGGCGTTGCGCACGTCCGCGACCACCAGGTCGCGCGTGTCGCCCGCGAAGTACAGGGCGTTGTCGAGCAGGACCCGGCCCCAGCCCTCGCCGTTGCTCGGATACCCCGCAATCCCGGTCATGTCGACCGACGAGTTGAGCACGACGGCACGGATGAGCGCGCCGGTCGGCGTCATCGCGTTGCCGGGGCTGGCCGCGCCGGAGGGATAGAACCCGTCGGTGAAGTACTGCCGCACGAGGATCGCGGCCCCCGAGACGGCGGGGCAGGCCATGGACGTGCCGGTGCTGCTCGCGGTCCCGCACGCGGAGCCCGAACTGGCCGAGACGGTCGAGCACCCCGGGGCGAAGGTCTCGGGCTTTCGCCGTCCGTCAGCGGTCGGCCCCGCGCCGCCGGAGCAGAAGTTGCCCTGGTTCGGCTGGTCCTGCGAGGCGCCGACGGCGAGCACGTTCAGCGAGTTCTCGGGAGTCTTGAGCGCGCTGGTGTTCGTGACGGCGAACGCCACGACGTTGTCCTCGTTGTCGTACGTGAACTGGTCGATCTGGGCGCACCAGGTCGTGTACGCGGTCGTCCCGTCGTCGCCCCAACTGTTCGTGTGGACGCGGGCGCCGTCGTTGTGCGCGTCCAGCAGCCGCGGCGCGAGCGTCGAGGGCGTCGAGAAGATCGGGCTGCTGTTCGAGAACGAGAGTTTGGCGGCGAAGGCGATCCCGTCGTTGGTCGTGTACACCCCATACGGCGCGTTGTCCCCGACGAAGGTGCCGGCCGTGTGGGTCCCGTGCGAGCCCGCGGTGGTGCTCCCACGCATGGCGATGAGTTTGCGGTGCGTCGGGCCGACGGGATTGGTGTCCGTGAAGTAGCAACTGGTGGTGCGCGGGGCGCTGTCGATGTGCCCGCCGATCTGGCCCTCGCCGTGGATCCCGCGGTCCCACACCGGCGTCAGCCCCGAGACGTTGCTCTGGACGATCCAGCGGTTCGTGTCGTTGCGGTCGCGGCCCTCGGGCGCGTCCTCGACCCACTGCACGCTCCCGACCCGCGCGAGCGCCGCCACGCGGTCCGACGGGAGCCGCGCGTCGATGAACCACTGCGATCCGATCGGGTTCGACGCGAGCACCGCGCCGCCCAAACGCTCCACTTCCGCGAACACGGCATCGGTCGCCTCGCCCGCGAAGAGCACGATCGCGACCTGAGAGACCCCGACGCTGGCAAGCGTCTGGCGGGCCGAGGTCAGGAACGGCCGCCGCCCGAAGGACGGGTCGATCTTCCAGGCGTCATCGAAGGCCCCGATCCAGCGCACAAACCCGACCCGTGCGACCGTCGCGGGCACGAGCCCGCTGCCGTCCACGATGTAGGCGTGATCCGGCAGGTATTGCCCGAGCCGGACGCCGGCGCGCGCCAGGGACTCGAGGCGTGACGGTGTGAGCGGGCCGTCGAGTTGCACGACCAGTCGCGTGCCCGCGGGAACGGCGGCGTCGGCGTCGGACAGCCCCGTGCGCGCGCGTGTGTCCACCACGCCGGCCTTGAGGTGGAGCATCTGCCCCAGCGCGGGGCACGCCAGGCCCGCGGCGAGCAAGAGGGCGGCAGGGACAGCACGACGGGGGGCTCCGCTCATCGACACGACTCCTGGCTCAGGATGGGGATGGATGACCTGGCGAACGACCGACCGAACAAACACGAACCCTCGGCGGAGGCCACACCACCGCCTCGGGGCAGCATACCACACCAACGCCTCTTGTTCGCAGGTCGGGTCGTCGCTGCTGCACCGTGGCGCGGATTCTCGGGCGTTCAGGGTCGGACTTGTGCGCGCGGCGAGTTCCGGTAATCTGTGGGGATGCGCACGCTCACGCTCTTGTCTGTCGGGTTGGTGTTTGCCGCGTCGGTCGCTCTCGCGGCGTGGCAGCCTCCCGCCGCCTCGCCCTTGAGCCCTCCAAACAACGGTCCCCGCCGGTCCGATCCGACGTGGCACGCGCTGGTCGGGGCGACGGTGCACGTCAAGCCCGGGCAGACGCTCGAGAGCGCGACGGTGGTGATTCGCGGCGGTCGGATCGAGTCGGTGCGGGCCGGGGCTGCCGCGGACGGCAAGGTCGTTCCGCCGCCCGCGCCCGAGGGCGCGCGCGTGTGGGACGCGACGGGCCTGCACGTGTATCCGGGGTTCATCGACGCGTACGTGGAGGTGGAGGCGCCGAGGCCGGACGCGAACCAGCCGGGCTCGCACTGGAGCGCCCGGGTGACGCCGCAGCGTTCGGCGCTGGACGGCCCGGGCGTGGACGATCGGACGGGCGAGTCGCTGCGGAAACTGGGGTTCGCGGCGGCGGGGATCTCGCCGCGCGGGGGCATCTTTCGCGGGTCGGCGGCGGTGGTGTCGCTGGGCAAGCCGATGGACCCGCGATCGGCGGATCGGCCGCCGGTCTACAGGCCGTTCGCGTACCACTCGATCGCGTTCGACCTGCAGGCGATCCAGCCCGGGACGCAGGTGGTGGATTCGCCGGGACAGGGCCGTCGGCGGGACGAGACGCCGGACGTGCAGCGGTGGTCGGGGTATCCCGACAGCCAGATGGGGGCGATCGCGCTGATCCGGCAGACGTTCATCGACGCGGACTGGCAGGCGTCGTCGAAGTCGTCGGGCGACACCGGGAGTTGCCTGGACGCGATCGCGCCGGGGGACTCGCTGCACCTGTTCGCGACCAACGACGAACTGGAGGCGCCGCGGGCAGCGAAGGTCGCGCGCGAGTTCCGCCGGCGGGCGGCGATCCTCGGCTGCGGGACGGAGTTCGCCCGGCTGGAAGCGATCAAGCGGGATGGGCTGCCGGTGATCGTGCCGCTCAACTACCCGCGGACGCCGGACGTCTCGACGATCGGGAAGGCCGAGAGCGTGGACCTGCGCGACCTGATGACATGGGAGCAGGCGCCGACGAACGCGAGGCGGCTCGACGCGGCGGGGGTAAAGGTCTCGCTGACGACGGCCAAACTGCGGGATCGGGCGGAGTTCACGGCGAACCTCCGCGCGGCGCTGCGGCACGGGCTGGCCCCGGAGCGGGCGCTGGCGATGCTCACGACGCAGCCGGCGGAGTTGCTGGGCGTCGCGGACAAACTCGGGACGATCGAGGCGGGAAAGGTGGCGAACCTGATCGTCTCGGACGGGGACCTGTTCGTGGCCTGGCCCAAGCCGGACCCCGAGGTCGAGGCACGAGCGGCGGAGGAGCCACGAGACGAGGCGGCGCGGGCGCCGGGCGGTCGGGCGCCGGGCGGCCGCGCGGGCGGCGCGGCCGGGGGTCGCGGCGGTGACGCGCGCGGGGCCAAGATTCGCGACCTGTGGATCGACGGGGTTCGGCACGAGATCACGCCCGCGCCCGACAAGTCGGCGCATGGCACCTGGGTGGTCGTGGACGTGGACGGGAAGCCGGTCGACAAGGCCGCGGCGGACGCGGTGCGGTTCGTGGTGGGCGAGGGGCGGGTGACGTACCTTCGCTCGGGGAAGCGGGCGACGGCACGGAACGTCTCGATCCGCGGGCCGCGGGTGTCGTACACGATCGACGGAAAGGAGTTGTTCGAGATCGAGGCGGTGCTGATCGACGACGCGACGGTGATCGGGGACCGGATGACGGGGGTGACGCAGATGCCCAGCGGCCGCGTGCACCGGTGGTCGGCGGAGCGGGAATCGTCGAGCACGGAGGTGCCGCGGGAGGAGCGCGGGCCGCGCCCCGAGGCGAGGCCGGAGGGCGGGGCGGGGGCGGAGCGTGGGGGAGAGCGGCCGGCCGAGGCGCGCGCCGAACGTCGGGAGGAGGGCGCGCGGCAGCCCGCCCGGACCGCCGACGACGAGGAGCGCGAACGGATCGCGCAGGTCCCGGAGAAGTTGGGCCATCCCTTTGGGCCGTACATGCGCGAGGCGCTGCCCAAGCAGCCGGGGACGCTGGTGATCCGCAACGCGACGATCTGGACGTGCAACGCGAAGAACGAGGTGATCGAGAACGGGGTGCTGGTGGTGCAGGGGGGCAAGATCGTGGCGGTGGGCGGGGCGGGGCTCACGCCTCGGGTGGCGGGCGAGTTGGTCGAGGTCGACGCGAAGGGCAAGCACGTCGCGCCGGGGATCATCGACTGCCACAGCCACACGGGGATCTCGGGGGGCGTGAACGAGTCGGGGCAGGCGGTGACCGCCGAGGTCCGGATCGGGGACGTGACGGACCCGGACGCGATCAGTTGGTATCGGCAACTGGCATCGGGGGTGACGGCGGTGAACAACCTGCACGGGAGCGCCAACGCGATCGGCGGGCAGAACTGCGTGAACAAGGTGCGGTGGGGCGTGGCGTCGGCGGACGAGATGCACTTCGAGGGCGCGAAGCCGGGGATCAAGTTCGCGCTGGGCGAGAACCCCAAGCAGAGCAACTGGGGCGATCGCAACACGGTGCGGTATCCGCAGACGCGGATGGGCGTGGAGGCGTTGATCCGCGATCGGTTCACGGCGGCGCGGGAGTACGCCGGGGCCAAGGGGAAAGCGCGGCGAGACCTGGAACTCGAGGCGCTGGCCGAGATCCTCGCGGGCCAGCGGCTGGTGCACGCGCACTCGTACCGGCAGGACGAGATCCTGATGCTCTGCCGGGTCGCGGGCGATTTCGGGTTCAAGGTCGGGACGTTCCAGCACATCCTCGAGGGCTACAAGGTGGCCGACGAGTTGCGGGTGCACGCGCTGGGGGCGAGCGCGTTCTCGGATTGGTGGGCGTACAAGGTAGAGGTGCAGGACGCGATCCCGCAGGCCGGACCGATCATGCACGAGCAGGGCGTGGTGGTCTCGTTCAACTCGGACTCGGACGAGTTGGCTCGGCGGCTGAACACCGAGGCGGCCAAGGCGATCAAGTACGGGCTGCCGGGGTTCGATCCGTCCGAGGCGCTGAAGTTCGTCACGCTGAACCCGGCGAAGCAACTGGCGATCGCGGACCGCGTGGGGTCGCTCGAGCCGGGCAAGGACGCGGACTTTGCGATCTGGTCGGCGTCGCCGCTCTCGGCGTTCGCGCGGTGCGAGGCGACGTACATCGACGGGCGGCTGATGTTCTCGCTCGAAGAGGACGCGGCGATGCGCCGGGAGATCGCGAAGGAGCGGCATCGGCTCATCCAGAAGGCGCTGGCGGTCGGTCGGTCCGAGCCGGGCGGGGGCGGCCGCGCCGAGCCCGGACTGGGCGGGCCGTGGCAGCGACCGACCGAAGACGGGGGCTCGTTCGACACCTCGGGCCGGCCCGGGATGCTCCAACGGTACTACCTGCAGATGCTCAACCGCGGGCAGGACCCGGAGGCCGCCCAGTGCGGGGATTGCGGGCTGATGCACCAGTAGGGCGCGGAAAGCGCAGAGAAACCAGAGCAACACGAGAGCCAGTGAGATTCGGAAGAAGGAACGACATGAGCACACATGGTCATCGAGTCACGGTCGGGGTCCGGTGCGTCCTGGCCAGAGCGCTCCACCGGGTTCCCTCGGTGCCGCTGGTTGCGCTAGGTTTGCTGCTGGTCGGGCTCGCGGCCGCCAACGCCCAGGACTTGGGGATCAAGGCCCCGCCTCAGGCCGGGCCGGTGACGATCTACAACGCCACGATCCACACGGTCAGCGGCCCGACGTTCGCGAAGGGGTTTGTCACGTTCGACAAGGGCGTGATCACCGAGATCGGTGAGGGCACCCCGCACGTGCCCCTGAACGATCCGGGCTTCATCGATGCCAAGGGCGCGCGCGTCTATCCGGGCTTGATCGCCGCGAACACGCAGTTGGGACTCGCGGAGATGGCGGCGGTCCGGGCGAGCAACGACATCACCGAGGTGGGCGGGATCACGCCCGAGGCCCGGGCCGCGGTCGCGGTCAACCCGGACTCGACGCTGCTCCCGGTGACGCGGAGCAACGGGGTGCTCCTCGCGGGCGTCTTTCCCGAGGGCGGGCGCGTGCCCGGGCGCGTCTCGGTGATGCGGCTGGATGGCTGGACGTGGGAGGAGATGTCGGTGCTGCCGGACGCGGGGCTCGCGATCGAGTGGCCCCAGGCTCGACCGATCACGGCGCGCTGGATGGACCGCCCGGAATCGGAGCAGGCGGACGAGATCCGGCGGTCGCAGGAGCAGATCGAGGAGTTGTTCCGCGCCGCGCGGGCCTATGTCACGCAGAAGGCCGCGGATCCCGCCACGCCCACCGACCTGCGCTACGAGGCGATGCGTCCGGTTCTCGCCGGTGCGCGGCCGGTGTTCATCACAGCGGGCGACATCGACCAGATCTCCGCGGCGGTTTCGTTCTGCGAGCGGCACCGGCTGAGGATGGTCCTCGTGGGCGGGCGCGACGCGCCGCTCTGCGCCGACCTGCTCACGTCTCGCGACATCCCCGTCATCATCACCGGGACGCACGCCTTCCCGAAGCGCGCCGACTCGCCGTACGACGACGCGTTCACGCTCCCCGCGCGGCTCGCGGGGGCGGGGGTCCGGTTCTGCATCGCCTCCGCCGATCGCACCGCCCATGAGCGGAACCTGCCCTACAACGCCGCCACCGCCGTCGCGTTCGGGCTCGAGCCCGACGCGGCCCTCAAGAGCCTCACGCTCTGGCCCGCACAGATCCTGGGCGTTGATAAGCCCGCCGCCGCGGGAGAGGGTCGCGTGCCCGCGCACGGGGGCTACGGCTCGCTCGAGGCCGGCAAGTCGGCGACGATCATCCTGACCACCGGCGACCCGCTCGAGATCACGACCACAATCGTCGGCGCCTATATCGACGGGCGGAAGATCGACCTGGGCAACAAGCAATCCGCCCTTGCCGAGAAGTACCGCGAGAAGTATCGCCAGCAGGTCCCGAAACCCCCGGCGAGCCGGCCGTAAGCACTCCGCTCGGTATCCCGCCGACGAAAGTGCACTCTCTCTGGCGGTTTGTCCGAACACGACGGAGGATTGCGCCAATAGTTGTGCGGATGAGGCTGCTCGCCTGCATCGCCGCGCTTGTGATGCTGTTCGGCCCGCTGGGCTCGTGGGCGAGGTCGCAGTGCGAGACGCGCGACCCCTCGAGCGCGATGTCGTGCTGCTCGACGCCTGAGACGCCCTCGTGTTGCAACGAGCCTGATGCTGGCGGATGCGACGACGGGCCCGCGCCGACACGAGACGGCTCGCCCTGCGATCCGGGGAGCGGGTGCTGGTGGCTGTGCGTGGCGCTGTGCAACGCGGTGATCGAGCCCGCGCCAATGCCGCAGGACTCCGGCGCGAACGTGGCCGTCGCGCTGCTGCCGGCGGAGGTGTGGGTGCCCGCGTCGGCGCCCTTGCTCTCGGTGCGTGCGGTCTCGGGCGCGCCGCCCGATCCAACGATCGTTCGACTCTCGCGGCTGTGCCGGTGGCTGACCTGAATCGACGGCGTTGACGCTGTTCGAGTTCGGTCGGCCGCGCGCGTGCGCGGCGATGCAAGATCACATCCAACGAAAGGAAACGTCTCATGAAGACGCTATGCATGTTCGTGCTCTGTTGTGGCGGCGCGGTTTCGATGGCCAGCCTCGGGCCCGCGAGCGCGCCGGTCACCTCCACCCAAGCCTGCTGCTGCGGCAGCGGGTGCTGCTGCGGGGACGCCTGCGGCTGCGGGTCGTGCGGGTGCTGCGGAATCGCGGCCGCCACGCCCGCGACCCCAACCACCCAAAGCCTCGCCAACAGGTGTTGCTGCGGCGACGCCTGCGGGTGCGGCTCCTGCGGCTGTGGCGCCGCGGCCACGCCCGCCAACGCCGACTGCTGCGGTTGCGGCGGCGGGTGCTGTGGCGGCGGCGGGGGGTGCTGCGGCTGATCGCCGCAGGGCATCGTCCTCGTTCGCACCGGGCTCGCCCACGTGGGCCCGGTGTCTTTGCTGTTGCCGGAATCAGGGCGTGTGATATGCTGCCCCGGGCACCCGCGCTGCCGCGCGGCGCCCTTGTCAAGGAGGCAATCATGCGCCGACTGTCCGTTCTCGCCGTGCTCGCTTCTGCCGGTTCCGCTCTGGCCCAGGCCCCGCTCTACGCCGTGACCTTCGGCGGGAGCCTGTACACACTGAACACATCGACGGGGGCGGCCACGCTCGTGGGGCCGACGGGCTTCGATCGGCTCAACGCCGCCGCGATGCTCTCGAACGGGGACATCATCGCGTCCCGGGCTCGCAACACCGCGGTGCCCGGCGATACCAACAAGATCATCCGCATCAACCCCGCCACCGGCGCGGGCTCGCTCCTGTGCGACTTCGGAACCGCCCGTGACCTCCGCGGCCTTGCGGTCGCCAACGGCGACATCGTCTACGCGATCCAGGACAACAGCACCGCCGACTCGTTCCACCGCATCGACCTGACCACGTGCAATGTGACGGACATCGGGCCGACGGGGCGCAGCCTGCTCCAGGGCCTGTGCAGCACGCCCGCGGACGACATCTTCGCCCTCGACATCGGGTCGGGGCAGGTGTTCAAGATCGACATCACGACCGGCGCCGCGACGCTCATCGGGGGCGCGGCCGGCACCGACAACCAGGCCCTCGAGTACGCCTCGGGCACGCTCTTGTATGCGGCGCGGGCGAACCTCGTCACCGTCGATTACATCACGGGCGCCACGACTGTCATCGGGCCCACCGGCCAGACTGACATCCGCGGGCTCGCGGGCTTCCGGCCCTCCGGCGGCGGCCCGTCGTGCTACGCGAACTGCGACAGCAGCACCTCGTCGCCCATCCTCAACGTCAACGACTTCATCTGCTTCCAGAACCTCTTCGCGGCCGGCGACACGCGGGCCAACTGCGACTACAGCACCTCGCCGCCCATCCTCAACGTCAACGACTTCACGTGCTTCCTCAACGCGTTCGCGGCGGGCTGCCCCTGAGCCCTCCCGCTCCGCATCGCTGAACTTCGATCCCGGGCACCCCCGATCGCGGGATCGCCGTCGAGTATCGCCGGATTCTGCTTGCAACGCATCGGCCCTCTGGTATGCTGCCGGGCGTGGTCCATCGCGGCGCCGGCGGACCCCGGGAGCCCCGTCCATGCGAATCCGACTTGCCTGTGGCGTCGTGCTCGGTGCCGCGTTGCCTGTCCTCGCGCAGGCGACGGAGAGTTTCGAGGGCGGCTCGAATGCCGGGGGCTGGTCCTTTGGCGCGCCGGTGCAGGGCCCGACGACGCCCGGCGGCTACGTGGGGACATGGTTCTACCGTGCCGAGGGGCTCGACACCACGGTCCCGAGAATCCGCTGCGCGAACAACGCGGCTGGGTTCACGGGCGAGTATCGCCTGCGCTCGCACTCGAGCGTCTACGCCGCCCTGCAGGTGATCGCCTCGGACTTTGCCACGGCGAGCCTGACCCCGGCGGCGGTGCTCGTGTCGCTCAACGGCACGCCCGCGGACCCCTCCGACGACTGGGGCGCCTATCGGCTGAGCACGCAGACGCTCGGCGGCCCCGGCGTCTGGAAGTTCCACCAGTTCCCGGTCTCCGCCCAGGCCGCCTCGCTCCCGGCGGGTTGGAACTTCATCCAGTTTGGGCCCAACTCCCCCGCCTCGCCCACCTGGCCCGCGCTCATGGCCCAGGTCGATCGCCTCGAGTTCTGGTTCGGCGACCCGACGCTCTTCTACATCTTCCAGATGTGGACGGTCGGGGCCGACATCGTCGGCCGCTCCGGGGTCGGCTGCTACCCGAACTGCGACACGAGCACGCAACCGCCCTATCTGAACGTCAACGACTATATCTGTTTCAACGAGCGATTCGCGGCCGGGGATTCGTTCGCCAACTGCGACGAGTCCACCACACCCCCGATCCTCAACGTGCTCGACTTCGTGTGCTTCATGAACAGGTTCGCGGCCGGTTGCAGCGCGCCGTGAGACGATGTGGCCGTCCTCGAACGGAACTGCTCATGCGATCGATCCCAGTCACACTTTCGGCCCTGCTCGTCGTCAGTCCCGCCGCGCTCGGGCAGGCCTATTCCGAGTCCTTCGAAGGCGGGACCAACGCCGCGGGATGGACGTTTGGCGCCGCCGGCGAAGGACCGACCACGCCCGGCGGCGTCAACGGGTCCTGGCGCTTCCAGTCCACGCCGTTCACCACGACGGCCCCCGTCCTCCGCTGCGCCGCGAACGCACCCGGACCAACCGGGAACTTCCGCGCCCGCCGCGTCGGCTACATCGTCGTGGCCCTTCGTGTCGACGCGAGCGACCTCCCCGTCGCCAACCTCGCACCCGCCGTCATCCTCGTCTCGTTCAACGGCACGCCCGCCGACCCGTCCGACGACTGGGGCGCGTATAACGGCAACCTCCAGGGGCTCGGCCCGACGGGCGTCTGGCGGCACCACACTGTCACGCTCGACCCCGTGGCCGCCTCGCCCTCGTTCGGATGGAACTTCATCGCGCTTGGCCCGAGCGCGCCCGCGAACCCGACCTGGTCGGCCCTGGTCACACAGGTCGACCGCCTCGACTTCTCGCTCGCCGATCCCACGATCACGCACCCGTCCCAGACCTGGTCCGTCAGCGCCGACGCCATCTGGCTCTCCCCCGGCCTGTGCTACCCCAACTGCGACGGGAGCACGATCTCGCCGTACTTGAACGTCAATGACTTCGTCTGCTTCAACAATCTCTTTGCCGTCGGCGACCCCCGGGCCAACTGCGACCGCAGCACGACCCCGCCGACCATGAACGTCAACGACTTCATCTGCTTCAACGAGAACTTCGCCGCGGGGTGCAGCGCGCCCTAGGGAGTCCGCCCATGCGTCACGCCGGCCTCGCCGTCCTCGTCCTCGCGTCCGCCTCCGCGGCCCAGCCGGTGTCGCTGCCCTTGGCCGCCGCGCCGACGGGCCACGCCGCCGCCTTCTTCTTCGATCTCACCTCCCTCACGTCCGATCCGTACTTCATCAGCCACTTGTGCCTGCGCATCGACGCGCCCGCGGGGACGCAGGTCACGCTCACCGCCTGGACCCGCCCCGGCACGCACGCCGGCAACACCGCGTCGTCCATCGGCTGGACCGGCGGCGTCACCTCCTTCACCGTCCCGGCCGCCGGCCCGTCGGCCCAGACCTGCTTCACCGTCCAGTTCTCCGATCCATTCATCCTCATCCCCGCGAGCCAGACCACCGGCGTGATGCTCATGCTGGCAAGCCAGGCTTCGGCCATAGGCTTCAGCTCCGTCCCTCCCGCCGCCGCGTCATACGCGAACGCGACGCTCCGCCTCGACGCCGGACCCGCCGCGGATGCCCCGGGCTTCGGCGCCGCCGTCCTCGAGCCCGTCGCCCCGCTCGCGGGCGTGCTCACCTATTACGCCTACGAGGCCTGCCCGGCCTACGCGAACTGCGACCAGAGCCGGATCAAGCCCGCCCTCAACGTCAACGACTTCATCTGCTTCAACGAGGTCTACGCCGCGGGGTGCTTCGGCACTGGGCCCTGCCGCGCCAACTGCGACGAGTCCACCACGCCCCCGATCCTCAACGTGCTCGACTTCATCTGCTTCCTGAACAAGTTCGCGCTCGGATGCGCGGGGCCCTGAACACCACCTCGGAGGCACCTCTCATGCCCCATGCCCGCTCGCTCGCTCTCGTCTTCACTCCGCTCGCCCTCGCCACCGGCGTCCCCGCCCAGGAGTCCCTCATCACCACCTTCGCCGGCGGCGGCACGGCCTCCGGATTCATGTTCGACCTCTCGACCTCCCGTCCCGGCGGCTCGCGCCTCGTTGCACTCCAACTCACCCTCAGCGCGCCCGCGCTCACCACGGTCACGGCTCGGCTTTGGTACCACCTCGGCACCTACGTCGGCACCTCCACCAACCCAGGGGCATGGATGCAACTGTTCTTCCCGCTCCAGGGCATCAGCGCCGGGCCGGGCTCGCCCACGACGCTCAACCTCCCGCCGTACGGCCTCATCGTCCTGCCCGGCACGACGCAGGCCGTCTTCGTCGCCCTCGACACGCCCGCAGGCACCGTCGCGAACTTCACGCCGATACCGCCCGCTTCGGCGTTCTACGCGTCACCCCACGTCCGCCTCGACGGCGGCATCGCGAAGGGGCCTCTCGGCCTCTCGGGTCCGGACATCTCCGACGCCATGGTCAACACGCGGCTGGACTTCATCGACGCGTGCGAGGTCTACGCCAACTGTGACCGCAGTTGGATGCCCCCCGTCCTGAACGTCAACGATTTCGTGTGCTTCAACGAGAGCTTCGCCGCCGGCAGCACCACCGCAAACTGCGACCAGTCCACCACGATCCCGATCCTCAACGTCCTCGATTTCATCTGCTTCCTCAACGCCTTCGCCCGCGGCTGCACCACGCCGTGAGGAGTTCGCCAATGCTCCATACCGCCACCGCCGTCCTCGTCCTTGCCTCCACCGCTCTCGCGCAACCCACAACGCTTCCCATTGCCACCGCGGGGACCACGACTGCCCCCAGCATCATGTTCGATCTCGTCCCTGATAGCCCCACCGCCGCGCTCTCCCTCACGTCGATCTGCGCCACTCTGAACGTGCCCGCGGGAACGCCCGTGATCCTGACCCTCTACGGCCGAACGGACTCCTATGTCGGGTACGAGGCCAGCCCGATCGGGTGGTCGCTGCTGCACTCGCGTCAGGTCATCTCGGCGGGCCCCTCCCAACCCACCGGCATGGGCGTGCAGTCATTCCCAGTCGCCTTCCTGCAGGTCGG
The DNA here is from genome assembly GCA_016793805.1 of Phycisphaerae bacterium. Classification (GTDB taxonomy): domain Bacteria; phylum Planctomycetota; class Phycisphaerae; order Phycisphaerales; family UBA1924; genus JAEUIZ01. Next base: position 68,037 of record JAEUIZ010000015.1, on the reverse strand, counting down.
CAGCTCTCGCCGTGGATTCGCGCTGCTTGCCGACGTGCCCAAGGGCACCACGATGTCCGTAGCCGAGTCCCCTCCCGCCGCAACCACATACGCCGACGGCACGTTGCGACTGCACATCGGCCCCGCCACCGGCTCGCCCCCGTGGTCGGCGATCGTCGTGCCCGCCGCCGCGATGGTCGGACGCATCACCTATGAGCCCTACACGCCGTGCATGGTCTATGCCAACTGCGACGGCAGCACGACCCCGCCTGCCCTCAATGTCAATGACTTCGTTTGTTTCAATGAGTACTTCGCCGCCGGCTTCACCTTGGCAAACTGCGACCAGTCCACCACGCCGCCCGTCCTCAACGTCCTCGACTTCATCTGCTTCCTCAATGCCTACGCCCGCGGCTGCACCGCGCCCTAGACACCGCGCGCGGCATCGCCACCCCGAACGCGAGCGACTTCGCGGGAATCACGCTACGCGCGGTACGCCTCGGCCACCTTCGCCAGCGCCTCTTCCACCACGCGGAAGTGCTCGTCGGTGAGGTCGTGGTGCATCGGAAGCGCCAGCACGCGCTCGCACAGACGCTCCGAGATCGGACACGACGCCCGCACGCCCTCGTCCGCGAACGCCGCGAACGCCGGCTGCCTCGTCAGCGGCCTCGGATAGTGCACCGCCGTCGGAACGCCCTCGGCCTTCAGCGCCGCCGCGAACTCGTCCCGCGTGCACGCAAACCGGCCCAGATCAAGCCGCAGCACGTAGAGGTGATACACCGACGTGCCCTTGGCCGTGGTCCTGGGCGCGATCAGGCCCGGGACCTTCGCGAGGATCGCGTCGTACCGCGCGGCGTTGGCCTGCCGCTGCCTCGTCTGCGCCTCGAGCCGATCCAGCCGCGAGCACCCGATCGCGCCCGTGATGTCGTTCATCCGGTAGTTGTACCCCACGCGCTCGTGGATGTACTTCTCGGTCTCCCCGTGGCTGCGCAGCAGGCGGATGTCCCGCGCCAGCGCGTCGTCGTTGCACGTCACCATCCCGCCCTCGCCCGTGGCCAGGTTCTTCGTCGCGTAGAACGAGTACGTCACGGCGTCGCCATACGCCCCGATGCCCTTGCCGTCGTACGTCGCGAGGTGGCTCTGGGCCGCGTCGTAGATCACGCGCAACCCGTGCTTGCCCGCCAGCGCCTGGATCGCGCCGATGTCGACCACCCCGCCGTAGAGGTGCGTCGCAGCGATCGCGGTGGTCTTGGGCGTGCGCTTGCGGGCCGCGTCCGCCGGGTCCATCTGGAACGTGTCCTCGATCGCATCGACGAAGATCGGCCTCGCGCCCCGCGCTACCACCATCGACACCGTCGCGATGTACGACCACGCCGGCACCAGCACGTCGTCCCCCGGCTTGATGAGCGGCTCATAGGCCAGTTGCAGCGCGCACGTCCCATTCGCACACGTCATCGCGTGCTTCGCGCCCGAGATCGCAGCCATCCGCGACTCGAGTTCCTCGCACTTCTTGGCCGCCCGGAGCATCCCGGAGCGGAGCACCGCCGTCGCCGCCGCGATGTCCGCCTCCGAAAGGGCCGTGGACATGAACGGCACGGGCGTGGCCGAGACCGGCGTCCCGCCCTTGATCGCCAGCCGCCCCAGCCCCACCGCCGGCGACGCCACTTCCACCGGCCGACGAACGCCCACGCCGCTCCCGACGCCCTGTGCCATATCGCCCTCCATGCCGCGCTCCGCGGCGAGCAGGAACGATAGGAGTCCCGTTAGTTTGGCATGCATCCGGCACCGATAACGAACGCCGACCACGCTCGCCGACCCGCCACCGCGCTCGCGTGCCATGCCGACGTGAACCTGCCGCCCGGCCTACGCCAGCAGCCCCATCACCGGCCTGCCCTTCCCGTCCTTCGTCACGTACACCGGCCGCCCCTCCGTCACGTGGCTCGTGTCCGGCGGGATCCCCAGCGCGTGATAGATCGTCGCGTGCGCGTCCATCAGCGAGACCGGCCGCTCGACCGCGATCATCGGGTGCCGATCCGCCGTCCGCCCGTACGCGATCCCTCGGCGGAACCCGCCGCCGAAAAAGAGCATGGCGCTGCAACTGCTGAAGTGCCCGTGGAACCCGTACATCTTCTCGTTCTCGATGACGAGGTCCTCGCCCGTGTGCCGCTCGCCGAAGCCCTCGGGCTCGGTCCCCGCGGCGGGAGCGGACGCGATCGTGCGCCCAAACTCGGTCCCGATCACCACGAGCGTTCGATCGAGCAGCCCGCGCTGGTCGAGGTCGAGCACCAGCCGCGCGATCGGGCCGTCGATCTGCCGCTTCATCTCCGCCATGCGTGTCGCCCCCTGCTCGTGCATGTCGAAGCCCTTGAACGGCCCGTACTGGTACTCGACCTGCACGAACCTCGCGCCGGCCTCGACGAGCCGCCGCGCCAGCAGCAGCCCGCGCCCGAACCGATTGCCGAAGTAGTACCCGCGATCCATCACGCCGTCCGCGCCGATCCCCGGCTCATACGCCGCGAGCGTCTCGGGCTTCTCCTCGTCCAGGTCGAACGCCCGCTTGACAGGCGAGTCCATCATCTCGCGGGCGTCCTCGAGCATCCGCGCGTAGTGTGCCGCTCGGGGTGATTCCATCAGCCGCGGGTCCGACAGTTCCTGCACGCGCCTCCAGAGCGCGAGCCGCCGGTCCACGCGTTCGGTGGTCATCCCCGCGGCCGGGCTCAGCGTCGCCAGGCCCGCGCCGGGATCGGGGATCATGAACGGCGCGCTCTCGACCCCCAGGAACCCGGGGCCGATGTACTCCGCGATGAACAGTCGCTCGTTGTCCGAGGTGTCGATGTCGCGCCCGATGTAGATGTACTCCGGCACGCGCGGGTCGCGCCGCCCCAGCACGCGCCCCACGATCGCCCCGAGGCTGGGCGCCTTGAAGCCCGCGGGATGCACGTACCCGGTCATCAGGGAGTGCTGCGCCCGAAGGTGCACCGCGCCGAACTTCACCTCCGACGACAGCGACCGCAGCACGCACCCGCGGTCCATCACCCCCGCCATTCGCTCCAGCCCCGCGCCCAGCCGAACCCCGTCCGCGGCCGTCGGGATCGACTCGCAGGTGCCCAGCAACTCGCTCCCGCGCATCCCCGCTCGATACGGCGTGAAGGCCTTGGGATCCCATGTGTCCGTCTGCGCCACGCCGCCGGGCAGATAGATGAAAATGCACGCCTCGGCCTTGCCCTCGCCCACACGTGCGCCCAAACCCGCGCGGCACGCCGCCGCCCTCGAGCCTCCACCGAGCACTCCCGAGGCCGCCAGCAGCCCGCCCGCGCCCACGCGCATCGCCTCCCGCCGCGTCATCCGTCCCGCGTCACCTGGCATACTGGAACTCCGCCGACGTGAAGAGCGCCCAGAGCAGGTCCCGCAGCGGACCCGCAGCCGCCGGCTCGGCCCGCGCGACGATCCCCACCCCGTCAAACTCCGCCGACCCGCCCGCCACGTCGAGGCTCACCCCCACGATCGTCTGTCCCGGCTCCAGCCCCACCGCGGCCACGGGCACCTCCAGCCGCACCCACTCCCCCGCCCGCGGAACGTCACCCATCCTCCGCCGAGAGGCCGTCCCCGCTTCGCCGTACCCGATGCGATCCTCGCCCCAGTACGCGCGGTGCGCCCATCCCCCGTCGCGGCCGGTCCCGTCGTTCCACTGCACCATCACCTCCGCCGCCGGGTCCGACGGATCGACCCGCACGTGCGCGACCAGCACGTCTTCGGGCCCCACCACCACCCCCGGCATCCCCAGCACGTAGTTCTGCGCCTGCCCGTCCCTCGCCGAGCGCACCACGTTCGCCCTCGACCCGCTCGGCGCGTCCCCCGACTCGACGAACTCCCACGCCCCGACCCGCCGGCCCGCGGGCGCCGCCCCGTCGATCCATCGCACCTCCGTCGCCGCGCCCGCCTCTCGCGTGGCCCACGCCTCGCCCAGCGCCTCGCGCGCCAACGCCCGCTCCCCCTCCGTCGCCGGACGCGACAGCACCGCCCGATACACCACCTCCGCCGCGGCCTCGGGCGTCGGGGCCGCGAGCGCCTCGCGCAGCAGCGCCCCGCCGCCCACCAGCGCCGCGTACTCGCCCCCGTTGAGCAGTTCCAGCCCCTGCAGGATCGCCGGCTCGTCGGAGCGCGAGGTCGAGACGTCGTTGCGCGCCGCGGGCTTGCCGAGCGCCCGCGAGAGGGCCGTGGACTCGACCCGCCGGTACGCCCGCTGCGAGGGCTCCAGCCGCTGCGTCATCGCCACGCGGATGCTGTCCAGCGCCTGCTCCGCCGTCAGCCGGCGCAGGCTGGGCGAGAGGAACCACCGCGGGTCGGCGGGGCTCGCCAGATCGAAGTGGTCCTCCAGCGCCGGGTCGTACCGCGCCTGATACGTCCGGCTCATCAGGATCAGCCGGATCGTCCGCTTCAGGTCGTACCCGTGCGTCACCAGGTCGTGCGACAACCAGTCCAGCAGTTCCCGCTGGCTCGGGGGCCACTCCTCGCGGAAGTCGTCGGCGGGCTCGATGAACCCCAGCCCCAGGTACCGCTTCCACACCCGGTTGATCGCCGAGCGCGCGAACCGAGGGTTGAGCGGATCGGTGATGAGGTGCGCGACCCGCGAGAGGCGCTCCCGCTCCGAGGCCGGCGCCTCACGCGGCACGCCCGGGACCTCGAACGGGAACGCCGCCGCCACCACGCGCCCCGACGGCTGCTCGCACCGGATCGCCTCCAGGTCGTGCCCCGCGAACAGCCCCGCGAACGCCAGGAACCGGTCCTGCGGCCACTCGCGGTTCTCGAAGTGGTTGTGGCAACTCGCGCACTTCATCGCCGTCCCGAGGAACACCTGCGCGACCCCCGCCGCCGTCTGCAGCGTGTCCGTGTGCGTCTCGTTCAGGATGTAGTGGACACGCTTGGGCACCCCCAGGATCGTGTTCGTCGCCGCCGGCTTGTGCCGCGGCATCGTCGGGTCGATCAGGTCCGCCACGAACAGGTCGTACGCCCGATTCTCCGCGAACGCCCGGCGGATGAACCCCGAGTAGTCCCCGTGCGTGGGCATCCCCCCGTTGTCCCCCACCGGGCTGCTGACGAGCGCGTCCTCCCAGAACGGCGTCCAATGGTCGGCGTAGTCCGCGTCGCGCGCCAGCACCTCGTCGATCAGCCGCTCACGCTTGTCCGGGCGCGCGTCCCCCAGGAACCGCGCCGCCTCCGCCGCCGTCGGGATCGCCCCGATCACGTCCAGGTACACCCGCCGAACAAACGCCGCGTCGTCGCAAGGCGGCAACGGCTCGCGCGGCAACTCCCCGTCCCGCCGCGCCCGCGCCACGATGAACCGGTCGATCGGGTTCGGGCCCGCGCCGGGCTCGTCCGGCACGGGCGGGGGCGCGGGCAGGAGCGCCGCCCGTTCGCGCCGCCGAGAGACCATCGCCTCCTCCGGGTTCGGCGGGTCCGTGTGCGCGCGCGCAACCACGTCCGAGGCGAGTACCGCCCCGCACGCCGCCAGCCGCCAGAGAGGCCCGGCCCGTCGCATCCCGCCAGTCTACAAGTTCCGAGAAGGTTCACAAGCCCCGCGGCGGACCAGGATCGTGCGCACACGCCGGGTCACGCCGCCCGCGGGCCGTCGTCGGTCCCGGTGTCGCCCAGCAGCCGACGGAGGTTGACGAACCGCCGCTCCACGTCGCGCATGGCCCGCTCGACGTGCCACGCCGCGTCGCGGGCACCCTCGTCCACGTCCTCGCAGCGGGTCACCCCGGGGAACAGATAACTCTCGGGCGTCCAGTTGTCTTGCTGTTCAGGCACAAAGCGAAGCATGCGTGAGCCCTCCACAAGCGGCCCACAGCCATCGGCGCGCGCGCCCGTTCCGATCAGCACCCACGCCCGCCCCGGTGCCGAGAACTCCGCCCCCGGGCCGTCCAATCGCCAGAAGCCCCCCGCCCTCCACGTCCGCGGCTCGATGGTCCACAAACAACCGGCCTGCCCTCGGGACGTCGGCTTGGGCCGGCCGCCTCGGAGCTTGTTCCGATCTCGCGGCTCTTCCGTCAGCGACCGCGCCGCGACCGACGACGTACGAGGGCAGCGGCCCCAGCGAGCGCGACCACGCCGACGCCCGGCGCGGGGACGATCGGCACCGCCACCGAGCCGAACTGGCCCGCGACGAACGTGCCGACGTACTGCGGCTCGCCCGTCGGGAGTACTCCAAACTGAATGAGCAGGCTCGTCGCGTTCCCGCCGCTGCCGACCGCGGGCCTGCTCTGCCACGTCACCGTTCGCGTCGCGTAACTCGTCGGCGTCCACGTCCCTTGCCACGCGGCGGTGATCGGATTCGCGGCATTCGCCGTCGCCCCGGGCAGGATGAACTGCCCGACCGCGGCGCCGCGGATCTCGGCTCCGCCCGCTTGCGAGCCGCCGCTGCTCCCGATCGCCCATCCCGGTGCCCGAACGATGTTCGACCACGTTCCCTGGGCCGTCGGCCCGCCGAGAAGATCGAAGAACACCTCGGCAAGCCCAGCGACCGTGCCCACCCCGGGCGGCGGGGGCGGGTTGTAGATCACCGTCGAGCCGACGGGTGGCGAGAACGAGACGTCGAGGATGAGCCGCACGCCCTCGCCGGGGTCGATGAGGCCGTTGGGCGACGCCACCGGCGTGCCCGTGCCGGCGAGGACCTCCGCGAAACGCCAGGAGGAAGTCACCAGTTCGCCTTGGGCCAAGCACCTGTTAGCCAATGCGCTGAGCGCGAGCGCCGTGCAACCAGTTATGATTCGCATAGTTACACTCCCTACGCTTCGGTCACTCGTACCACACCGTGACCTTGATTCCGTCAATGTTCGTACTCACATCTCCGGTCGCCTGGTGGTTCTCAAGACTGATAATCACTTTGAACGTTCCGTCGTTGAACATGGCCGGCGTCGGCGGGTTCGACGGACCCGGATCGGATTGAGGCCACAAGTCCTCGCAGTGCCCATACTCCCTGTCGCGCAACGTCGTGTTGTCGGACTCGACGAACGGCCACTTCCCGCGTCCGACGATCACGCTTCCATCGACGAGTTGGAGATAGTGCCACCGTTGGCAGTTGCCGGACACCGTGCATCGCACCGTGACTCGGACGCCGAGGATCGTGGCGTTCGAAGGGATGGTCGCCAGGGCGAAATCAGAACATGTAAGGTAATTGTGCGCGGCACTGACAGGTGAGACACGGCCTGCGGTCAGCCCGTCAGGCGCACCGGCAGCATACGTTGGGTTAGTCCATCCATACCCAGAGCCAGACGCCCCCGCCCATGCGCTGACCTCGGAAAGTCCTGAACAATCTGGAGCTTCGTCGTAGTAGATCGTCACCTGGATGTGGTCGACATACACCGTGGCCTCAATGTCCGCGCCACTTGCGGTATTGTTGTACCCAACAACCACGCCGAAGTTCGAAGCCTTGAACAGCGATGGCACGGCGTAGTCTTCGCCCCACAGGTCGTTTGCGCCTCCGTATTGCACGGTTGCCAGGGTGTTTCCCACCGCGACCCCCGTGCCACGCTCTTCAAAGTCGATGTAGTCTTCCTTGGCGAGTTTGACCGAGGCCTCGACGATTCCTGCATCACCGGCCGCAAACCGTCGGATTGAGACCACCACCCCGCGGATGAGCGCGTCGTCTGGCATCGCTGCGAACGCGAAACCCCCCGCGCGAAGGTACTTGGATTTCTGCTCTCCGCCGAGGGCACACGAGGCATACACGCCGTTGGCGCTGTAGACATTGGATGGGTTCGACCAGACGCCGGTTCCCCCGCTCCGAGCGTATCTGCCGTTAGAAGTGGTCGGGCTTGATGTAGCACTTTCGATGCAGTTCTCGACGCTGCTCGCGCTCGCCGTGATCGACCGCATCGGCGGTCGGAACGCCGTGCGGCGAAGCACCGCGCTCCCCACCCCGTCCTCGGCGGTCGCGCTGCCATCGGTTCCCGCGCTCGGCCGCTGGATGGGCGTGGTTGCGACCATGGACGTTGTTCGGGGCTCCGCGGGCGGCGTTCTGGGCACGGCCAGCGTCGCGACCAAGGCCGCGAGCGCTACCAGCGCCAGAAGACTACCCGACCCCCCCCCCCTAACGCCGCGAGAGCACGCTTCAGTCGCATGAGGACCTCCCCGGGTCGCTGCCCGGTGCGCGATGCCGACGACATGGAGAATGTACCTCAGGACTCGGGGAATGCCAGGAGCGCGGCAAGAATTATCAGCCGCTCGCGATGCGCTGCTCGCGCCCACATATCGGCGCTTCAACCGATCACACGCGCACGCGGTGTCCCAATCGCGACTCCTTGCCGGCCAGGAGCCGGCGGAGGTTCGAGCGATGCCGATAGATCACCCACAGGCCCATGACCGCCGTGGCGACGAAGAAGGGCGTCATCCCGGCCCTCGCCGGCCCGCCCAGCCCGCTGATCTTCGCCCAGACGTAGACCCAGGCCGTGAGGCTCAGCGCCGCGAGGCACGACGCCGCGCTCACGTAGCGCCACAGCAGCGCCACCACGCCCCAGAGGGCGAGCGCCCCGATCGCGGGCATGGTCAGGTAGGGGAAGACCCCGAGCATCGCGCCCAGGCCGGTGGCCACGCCCTTGCCCCCGCGGAAACTCACCCACGGGGAGTACATGTGTCCCAGCACCGTCAGGCACACCACCGCGAGCCAGAGCCACCCGTGTTCGGGCTGGAGCGGCCGCGCCAGGAACGTCGCCGGCACGAGCCCCTTGACGAACCCCGCGGCCAGCGCGGGCACGAGGCCCTTGAGCATGTCCAGCGCCAGGCACAGCGCCCCATAGCGGAAGCCCAGCACGCGGGCGACGTTGGTGGCCCCGATGTTGCCCGACCCGTGGTCGCGGATGTCGATGTGCCGGAGCCGCCCGAGGAGGTACCCCGTGGGGATCGACCCGCACAACGCCGCAAAGACCATGAGCAGCACCCACGTCGTCATGTTCGCTCCGCCTTGCCCGCGAAGAAGTCCCGCGTGACCGCCCGCACCTGCTCCCAGACCTCGGCCTCCGACAGGCTCGCGTCCACACGACGATATCGGGTCGGGTGCTCCGCGACCTGCTGACGATACCCCTCCCGGACCTTCCGGTGAAACTCGCGCCCCTTGGCCTCCATGCGGTCCAGGAGCGGGCTGAGCCGTTGCTGGGCGGTCTGCTCGTCTACGTCAAAGACCAGGACCAGGTCGGGCGTACACCCCAGGAGCGCCACGCGGGCCACGGCCTCGATGTCGGCCCGCGCCAGCCCGCCCGCCGTGCCCTGGTACGCGAACGTCGAGGGCAGGAACCGGTCGGCCGCCACCAACTGGCCCGAGGCCACGGCGGGACGGATCCGCTGCTCGACGAGTTGGGCCCGGCTGGCCATGTAGAGCATCATCTCGCAGGTCAGCGTCATGTCCTTCTGGGCGTGGTCGAGGAGGATCGCGCGGATGGCCTCGCCCACGACCGTGCCGCCCGGCTCGCGGACCTCGCAGACGGGGACGCCGACGGTCTGGGCGGCGCGCACGAACCGACGGAACTGCGTGGACTTGCCCGAGCCATCCGGCCCCTCGAAGACCACGAACCGACCCGCCAGCCTCGTCATCCACGCGTCAGACACAGGGCCCCAGTGTACCCGGGCTCACCGGGACGGTCTGATCCGCACCGTGACCGCCGTGCCCGCCTTCGGCACCCGTGCCGCGTCCGCGATCAGGTCGGGCTCCTGGATCGTCGCCTCGGGGCTGATCGTGCGGTGCCAGGCGATCGTCTCGCCGCCGAAGGTCGTCAGGCCCACCAGCGTGCCCGCCCCGTCGGCGTCGTAGACCTCGGCCCCGCCCGGCCCACGCTTGACCATCTGCGAGCCCGCGAACCGCCAGCGCGGCCCGGTCGCCGGCGCCTCCAGCGGCTTGCCGTCGCGCTCGCGCTTCACCCACGACTCCGCCGGTTCCTCGATCTCGCCCCCGTCCGGTCCGCGACGCACGAAGAGCACCTCGAGCCCGTCGCCGGTCGGCTGGCGCGGCACGAGCCGGGTCCCGTCCCAATCCCAGCCCCCGGGCGCGCCGGGCTGGAACCCCGCGGCGAGCAGCGCGGCGTGCACGTGCGATGGGCGCGCCCGCGTCATCACCAGCGCCTCATGCTCCTTCGTGTCCGGGGTGCAGACCATCACCTCGAGATACACGATCGGCGTCGCGGGGTCGTGCGCGTCGAGCGGGACGATCCCGTCGAACTCGATCACGCGCGCGGCAAGATCAGCGCGGACCCCGGGGAACAACTCGACCACCCGCCGCGGCTGCGGCGATTCGGGTCGCTGTGGTTCGTGCGTCGGCGGCACGGCCACAGGCTCGGGCGTCGCGGGAGGCGGCTCGCGCGGCGCGGGGGCCTTCAGGTCTGGCTCCGGCTGCTTCGCCGACGGCTCGCTGCGGCGCGCGGGCGCGCACGCCGCGATCGCGATGCACATGCCGATGGCCGCCAAGGGATGCCTCATCGGCGCACCATAGCCGCGAACGCCTCGCCGCGAGCCTCATAGTTTGTGAACTGGTCCCACGAGGCGCAGGCGGGGCTGAGGAGGACGGCCTCGCCGGCCCTGGCCCGCGCGCGGGCCCGCGCCACGGCCACGTCGAGCGTCCCGCACTCCTCGACGTGCGCCCCCCCATTCGCCCCCCCGCTCACCCGCGCCACTTCGTTGCGCGCCGCGCGTGCGATCGCCGGGCCGGTCGTCCCGATCGTGTACAGCCCGGCGAGTTGCGCGGCCGACCGCGCCACGTCGCCCAGGTCGCTTTGCTTGTCGTATCCGCCCGCGATCAGGTGGATGCCGCTGATCCCGGCCTCGCGCAGCGCGGCGAGCGCGAGCAGCGCGGCCTCGGGCGTCGTGCACTTCGAGTCGTTGTAATACCGCACGCCGCCCGCCTCGGCGACCAGTTGCAGCCGATGCGGGAGCCCGGGGAACGTCGCCAGCGCCACCGACGCCGCCCGCGACAGGTCCGCGTCGGATCGCGCGTCCCCGTCGGCCCGCAGCGCCAGCCCGATCGCCTGCAGCGCCATCCGAGCGTTGAGCCGATTGTGCGCGCCGGGCACGAGCAGCGGCACCGCCGAGAGCCGGAACCGGTCCGCGGACTCGTCCGCCGACACGCCGATGAGTTCGCCCGCGCCGGCCTCGGCCAGCGACGCCCGCAGGGAGGCGCTCTCTCCAAAGACGCACGGCCCGCGCCGGAACCGCACGATGTTCAACTTGCTCGCGCGGTAGTGCTCGAACGTCCCGTGCCAGTCGATGTGGTTCGGCGTGATGTTCGTGACGACCGCGATGCCGGGCGACCAGCCCGCCTGCCCCGCCGACGATCCCGGCCCGAGCCAGTGCAGCATCGCGCTGGAGAGTTCCAGGACGGTCCACGGTCGCGCGTCCGCGGGCTCGTGCTCGAGCAGCGAGCCCCCGATGTTGCCCCCGAGCACGCACGGGACGCCCAGGGCCGCGAGCCCGTGCGCGATCATCGCCGAGGTCGTGCTCTTGCCCGCCGAGCCCGTGACGCCGATCGTTCGTGCCGGGTCCGCCAGCCGCTCGACCGCGAGGCGGATCTCGGTGGTGATCGGGACACCCGCGGCCTCGGCGGCGCGGAGGAACCGATCCTCCCAGGGCTTGGGCACCGCGGGGTTCGCGACCACCAGATCGGCCCGCGTGAAGTCGCTGACGTTGTGCCCGCCCAGGCGGAGCGCGACCCGTCCCGCGCGTACGAGGTCGTCCAGCGCCGCCACGGGCTCGGCCAGGTCCGCCGCGGAGGCCATGTCGGTCACGAGCACCTCGGCCCCTTGCCTGGCGAGGTAGCGCGTCACCCCGAGCCCCCCGCCGAAGCGGCCCAGGCCCATCACCGTGACGCGGCGGCCCTCGTGCATCGCTCGCTCTCGTGAAGCCCGATGTCCCGCCGGATCGCGCCGACGAGGTCGCCCAGGAGGCGGCGCGCCACCGGGCCCGGCCGCCCGTCGCCCACGGGCCGACCGTCCAGCGTGACCACCGAGGTCACCATCGTGGTGGTCCCGACGATCATCACCTCGTCGGCCTCGGCCAGTTCGTGCTCCGCGACGGCGCGCGACTCGATCTCCGGGCAGGCCTCGAGCAGGATCGCCCGCGTCACGCCCGCGAGGATCGGGACGCTCTCGAGCGAGGGCGTGACGACGCGCCCGGCGCGGGCGAGCAGCACGTTGGCCGCCGTCGCCTCGGCCACCAGCCCGTCGCGGACGAGGATCGCGTCGCCCGCGGCGTGCTCGCTCGCCTCGATCGCGGACAGGACGTTGCCCAGCAGCGAGATCGACTTGAGCCGCCCGCGTGACCAGCGCGTGTCGGGGCGAGTGCGGACGCTGACCGTCGCGGGCTCGGCGTGGTCAAAGGACGAGAGCGGGGCCTGCGGGGTGCAATAGGCGAAGACCGCGGGCTCCATCGGACCGGCGGGGATGCGCGTGCGCACGGGCTGGCCCGGGCCGGGCGCGCCGCGCGTGACCTGCACATAGATGAACGCGTCGGCCAGGCGGTTGGCCTCGAGCAGTCCGGCGCACACGTCCACGAGCCGATCCGCGTTCCAGGCGATCCGAGATTCCTCGAGTCCCTCGCGCAGGCGATCGACATGGCGCGAGAGCCCGACGATCCGGCCGGCGAACGCGCGGAGGCCCTCGTAGACGCCGTCGCCGAAGAGGTACCCGCGATCGAACGGGCTGACGCGAGCCTCGGCCGCCGGGACCAGCCTGCCGTTGAGGTGGACGATCACAGCCAAGGGTATCGACCACCCGGGCCGCGAAGGTACAGCGGAAGCGGGCAACGGAAGCGAAGAGCACGAGTTACCGCCGGTCCAGGCGGGCAGATCGGCTCAGGGCTTGGCGGCCTGTGGTGGCTTCTGCAGCGAGAAGCCCGAGCAGTCCGTCGCAGTCAAGAAAACCGAGGCCTGTTCCGACGCGGCGTTGTGCAACTCGATCCGCACCCCGCCGCCCGTCATGTTGCCGCCCTGGCTCGGAGGCGAGAGCCGGCGCGCCAGCAGGCCCTGGATCGTCTCGGTCCGGCGTCCCTCGCTGGAGGTGATCGTCGCCTCGACGGGTGTCATGGACTCGATCTTGATCCACGGGCGCGCCCCCAGCACCCGCGCCTCGGCCCGTTCGCCGGGCAGGAGCACCACGCCCGCAGAGGTCTCCGACACGCACCCGCCCGCGACGGCGCAGGCGAGTGCCGATGCCGCCATCATCATCGCTCGACGCCACGCGCCCCACGCCGAAGTCGCACTGTTCATCCGTCCACGTCCCGTTCGGCCCGCAGCCGCTCCAGCAGCGGATGCCGGGCCTCTTTTTTCTGCCGGAGGGCCTCGACGACCGGGGGCGGGACCATCGCGGCCAGTGCCGTGAGGTCGTTGCCCATGGCCGTGATCTGTCGGATCAGGCTCGAACTTGTATACGCGAACGTCTGCCCTGCCACTACAAAGGCGGTCTCGATTCCCGCAACTTCGCGGTTGGTGATGGCTTGCTGGACCTCGTACTGCAAGTCAGACAGATTCCGAACCCCGCGGAGCAGCGCCGCCGCCCCCACCGAGCGGGCGAAATCGACGGTGAGGCCCGAGAAGGCCCGCACGGAAACGGGGGCCGCGTCGGGCTCGCGGGCCAGGACATCGGCCACCAGCCGCTCCGCCATGGCCACGCGCTCGTCGGTGGTGAAGAGCGCGTCCTTCCCGGGGTTTCGTCCGACCGCCACGATCAACCCGTCGAACAGCCGACGCCCGCGCGCGATCACGTCCAGATGCCCGTAGGTGATGGGATCGAACGACCCGGGAAAGACGGCCAAGTGTGGCATGAGCCCAGTCTATCGGGCTCCATGATCGTCCGGAACCCGGCGTGGCGGGCCCGAGAAAAGGGGCTGGCGCCACGCCCCCGGGGCGAGTCCCGTCGCGCGCCCGCACAGGCCCACCTTCGTGCCGCGCGGGCGCGCTGCAAGCCGGAGCCCTGGCCCTCGTCGAATTGCATGCTCAACTGTCGGCGATGCGCCGCGCCGCCCGGATGCCCGCAAGGGCGTGGGGAGGAGAGAGACAAAGGGGTGGGCCGAACTACCCGCGGCCCACGCACGAGCCCCTGGTGTGGTCCCGCGTCGGATGCCTCCCCGGCGCGGGACTCTCTTTTTTGGGGCTCCTCTTCCCCGCGGCTCGGTCCGCCCTCCCTCTCCATCAGCCGCGATCGGCACAACCCGACCTCTTGGAGGGTCAGTTCCTCCCCCGGGCTGGCACGATCCTCGAACGCTTGGCACTTTGGGGGTGGAGGAACACCAGGGAAGGGAGGGGGCATGCGTCACGAGATCACGGACGCCGGAAGCCGCGACGGCATCATCACCGTGCAGGGCATGGAGCAGGTCGCGCTCGTGTTCCTAAGCATGCCCGCGATCCGCGAGGCCCAGGCGCCCGAGGTGCGCGAGCGGATCGTGAAGGTCGCCGAGGTCGCCAAGGGGCGGGTCGCCGTGTCGATGGCCGACGTGCAGGAGATGACCTCCGCCGGGATCAACGCGCTGGTGGCGGCCCATCGGCGGTGCGTCGAACTCGGGGCCCACCTCGCCCTGTTCGCGCTCTCCAAGGACCTGTCGCGGCTGATCCGCATCACCAAACTCGACCGGCGGATCGTGGTCGCTGACGACGTGCGACAGGCCGTCCGGTCGTTCGAGGCGCGCCCGCGGACGATCTTCGGGATCACGCTGGGCTGGGCCCGACCGCGCCACGACGCGGCGTAGGGCTACTTCGTCATCGTGATGCGGACGAAGCCCTCGACCAGGCCATCCTCGCCGAGCCAGGCGTCCCACCTGAGCGTGCGAACGCGAGTCGCGGGCCCGGTTCGGCCCAGGACGCTCCAGAGGGCCGCGAGGCGCACCGCACCGGTCGTCAGTCGGGGCTTGGGCGCCGCGCCCCCGCCCGCCACGGTCCCGGATTCGGCCCGCACGAAGATGTCGGCGTCGGCCGCGGCCGTGCCCGAGAGCGCGAGCCGACCGACCCACCATCCCCACCGGCCCATCGGGCGGGCGCACCAACTCAGCGTCGGGTCGGGCCCGAACCGTGCCGTGATGTCCGGCGTCAGGCTCGCGCACATCTCCACGTCCTCGCCCAGCCGGAATCCGCGGACCGCGGTCTCGTCGCCCGCGAGGGCCACGTCCATCCGCGCGGCCTCTTGCACCCACTCGCCCCGGGCGAGCGAGATCACCAGCCGCTCCATGGCGCGGTCGGACTCGCGGGTCAGCGCCGCGACGGAGGCCTGAACCCCCAGCGTGACGGCGATCCGAGGCGGGTCCCCGCGCGAGAGCGGCACGGCGGCCGCGCTGATGCTGACGGGCGTCTCCGACCGCGCCTCGCCCTCGCCTCGGACCACCAGCGCCAGGCGCGGTCCCACGCCCTCGCCCCGCAGTGGCCACGGGAGCGCGGGCGCACCGAGCCATTCCGCAAGCCGAGGGAGCACGCCGACCTGCCAGACGACCACCGCGAGCGACCCCGGCTCGAACGCGGAGACCAGCCGCGCGGAGGAGGGCTCGGGCCGCTCGCCGGCGTAGACCATCTCGCGAGGGGCGACGACGCCGACGTGCCAACCGTCGGGCTCGAACGAGATGCCGGCGCGGAGCGCGCCCGTGCCACGGCGAACGAGGATCGCGGCGTCGCACGCGTCGGCGGCGCGCGGCGTCGCGGGCCGGCCCAGGCGAGCCGCCATCTCGTCGAACAGGCCGCCATGATCCGCCGGCGCGAGCAGGATTCGGCAGACCTCCCCTCGCGACACGACGAGTTCGAGTCGGCCTTCGAGCGAGAGCACCATGAGGCCCCCGTGCGTCCGCCGCGGCGCGGGCCGGAGCCGCTCCCGCACGCGCGCCTCGGCCGCGGGCGAGACCTCGCTGACGATCGCCCAGTCGCTCCGGCCCTCGCGTCCCGCGCCCGCGTTCAAGCCCAGGGGATCGCCCCCGCGGACCACGACCATGACGCGCCGCCCGAGCAACGCGTCAAAGGCCTCCGACGGAGACCACCCGAGTTCGCGCGACAAATCGGCCCACGCGCGGAACGTCTCGTGCGCCAGCCCCGACTCCTCGACCATCGCCAGGAGCGCCGCCCCCGCGTCGGTCGTCCGCTGCGCCGCGGCCCCCACCACCACCAGCGCCGCGTCCGCGTCCGCGGGGACGTCACGCAGCAGCGGCTCGGCCAGGGCGGGCGCGAGTTCCTGCGCGCACGCACGCAACGCCGACACACCCAGCACGCACCCCACGGCAATCGCGATCCGCCAGCGCATCGATCACCTCGGCGCCGAACCGCTTCCCTCTGGCAGCCGCAGCAGACCGCCGCGCCACTCCGCGGACCAGATCGGCGCGGACGACGCGCCCTCCTGCCAGGCCGCCGCCCAGTTCCACTCGGCGTCCGGGCCGCCCGAGCCCCCGGGCATCACGCCCGAGCCCGCGCCGTCGGGGAAGGTGCGCACGACCACGCGACCCGGAACCAAGGCCGCGGCCTGATAGACCTGCTCGCCCGGCCTGGCTCGCATGAGCACGCCCCGCACCTGCCTCGCCCCCGCCGCCGCGTCGCGCTCGCTCGAACGCACAACCTCCGTCACCGGGTTCGTCCGGGCGGGCTCGAAGATCGCGGGCTCCCAGCGCTTCGCGAGCCCATAGCCCACGAGCGCCAGGAGCAGCGTCGCGGCCACGGCCACCCGGCCCGCCGAGACCATCCTTCGAACCCGTGCTGGCAGGAACCCGCGGTGCAGTCGGGCCATGATCGCCGGCGTCAGGTCCGGCGTCTCCACCGGCGCCCGCAACTCGCTGATGATCCGACGCGTCTCCACGACCTCCCGGCACGCCGCGAGGTCCTCCCCCAGTCGGCGATGGAAGTCCGCCCGCGCCGCCGCGTCGAGTTCCCCGTCGAAGTACGCGTCCACCAACTCGGGGGGCACCGCGCCCGGCTTGTCCGATCCCTTCCTCACCGCACAACCTCCTCGATCCTGACGCCCTCCGCCTCTTCCACGAGTTTCCGGACGCGCGCCCGGCTCCGATGCAAGTGACTCTTGACCGTCCCCTCGGGCAGCGACAGGTGCTGCGCGATCCGCCGGATCGACCAGTCCAACTGCGTGAACAGCACGAGCACGGATCGCTGCACCTCCGGGAGGCGCAGCAGCGCCCGCTGCACCCGGCCCAGCCGCTCGTCCTCCGCGGATGCCTCCCCGGGCCAGGCCTCGCTCCAACCCGCCGCGACCTCCGCCGCTCCGCTGCTGAAGATCGGGGCCCGCTTCTGCACCGTGTTGACGTGCAGCCTCTTGGCGATCGTGAACACCCACGTCGAGAACCGGAACCGATCGTCGAACCGGTCAAGGTGCGAGAGGGCGCGCACGAACGCCTCTTGCACCACCTCCTCCGCCACGTCGCGCCGTCCCGTCATCCGCAGCATGTACGCGTAGAGCGAGCCCTGGTGCTCGCGGATGAGGGCCTCGGTGGCGCGACGATCCCCGCGCCTCGCCCGTCGGATCAGACGTTGTTCCTCGGCCCGTTCCATGCTCGCACCCTTGTACCCCCCCGGGGGTCACAGGTTGCACCGCCGACGCCTCTCCTTTCGGACTCTGATGCCGCGCTGCTCCCTGTCTTTCCGAACCGCGGGGCGAGGCGTTCGCGGGAGTACGAACGGCCTCCAAATGAAAGCGGGCGGCCCCCACGAGAGGGGTCGCCCGCAAGAGGAACTGGGCCGCGCGGGCCTTACGGGGCCGAGCAGCCCGCCGCGAAGGCGTTGTTGAAGCAGATGAAGTCGTTGACGTTGAGGACGGGCGGGATCGTGCTCTGGTCGCAGTTGGCGTTGGTGTCGCCGGCGGCGAACTTGTTGTTGAAGCAGACGAAGTCATTGACGTTCAGGAACGGCAAGATCGTCGAGTTGTCGCAGTTGGCGTAGCAGGACGGGCCCATCGCCATGGGACCGACGGAGACGTTGTCCCAGGCGGTCACGTTGCCGAAGGCGAGGCTGCCGGTGAAGAGCCGCATCGCGGTCGGGAGCGGGTTGACGGAACTGGGTCCGCCGAAGAGGTACATCCCGCGGCTGGAGAGGTCGGTCACGACCGCCGAGCCGCCCGCGGTGAGGTTGCGGATCGAAACCTCGAGCAACTGCGCCGTGGTGAAGTTCCACTTCGCGGTGATGCGGTACCAGTTGTTGGTCGAGAGGTCCATCCAGTCCTGCGTCGGGGGCTCGAAACTGATCGTGGCCGGGCTCGCGGCGGTGAAGTATCCGACGAGGATGTGGTACTTGTCGCCGGTGGGAGCATAGTTCGTGAGCGGGGGGCAGCCCGGGCACTGCAGGATGCCCGCGACGGCACCCGAGCCCCAGTTCATCAGGAACTGGAAGTAACGGGCCGTCGCCGAGGGCTGCATCGACCAACTCCCGATGTTGTCCGCGGCCGGCAGGACTCCGCCGTTGACCGTGGAGAACAGCCCGTTGAAGTCGGCGGACATCGTCCACGTGCCCTCGGTGAAGGCGATGTCGTGCTGCATGCGCACGAACGTCTGGAGGGTCGTGCTGCACTCGCCTCCGACGAACTGCGACCCGCCGCTGGGGTTCGCGACCACCCCGTAGGTGTTGCCGGCATAGGTGTAGACGAACCCGTCCCCGCTGTTGGCCACCGCGGGCAGGTACCAGGCGTCCTGGCCCGTCAGCAGCGTGCCCGCCGCCGAGCCGGTGTAGGTCGCCGGCTCGAACGAATAGGACTGCCCCTGGGCCAGCCCGCAGATCGAGAGCAGTGCGGTCGTCGAGATCGCACCCCAAGTCTTCGTACGCATGTGTTCCTCCGAGACAGAAAGGATGATCTCCGTGCCCGCTACGCGCGGGCCCGGACGCCTCCGCAACCATCGCCGATCGCCGCGCGACCGCCGCCCGGCGCCCCGGCGCGAAATCCCTGTTGATCCCAAGACTCGCCCACCACGCACCGCCTGACGCGGCACTCCCGATCCACGAACGCCGACCCACTCGTGCGATAGACCTCGCCTGGCGCTCGCACCGGCTCTCCGCTGCGCATGGTGTACCGCGCAACCGTCCGCGCGTCAAGCCCCTCCGCCGCGCCCGGCGATGCGAACAACCTGCAAACCAGCGCCTCCTCCTAGGGGAGACGCCCGTCGGGCACAGAGGCAGGCGATCTCGCTCGTGCGCCCGCTACGGGCAACCCGCTGCGAACGCGTTCCCGAAACTCACGAAGTCGTTGAGGTTGAGCAGCCCGTTCCCGTCGATGTCTGCCCGGGGGCTTCCCGCCGCATACGCCGCACCGAACATCGTGAAGTCCACCACGTTGAACAGCCCGTCGCGGTTGAAATCACCGACGCAGTACAGCCGAACGTCGAGAAGATTGACGACCCCGTCACCGTCCACGTCATACAGGCAGAAGTTCGGCCCCGCGTTCCCCACCCCCACCGATCCGTTCTCAAACTCGCGACCATCCAGGTCGAACGGCCCACCGTCGTTCGCGTCGAGGAACGCCTGCACCTTTCCACGATCCTCAGCATCCGCGATTCCATCGCCTTCGACGTCTCCTGCCGTCTCGAAGCCGGTGTCCGTCCAGACGTACAACCCGTCCGTCGGTTGCTCGAACGCCGTCCCCACCAGGGCCGTGATCTCCCAATCCGTCGGATCGAGCGACTGCTGCACGCTCCGCCCGCGCCACCGATCCGCCAGCACCCCCGTCGGCCCGCTGAGCGTGTGCGTGTCGGCGTAGTCGATCAGATCCTGCAAGCCCTCCTGCACCGATACCTGGTCCAGTGCCGAGTAGTTCACCGGCTGCGCCGCCTGCCCCGCCAGGGCACCGGCCCCCGCCGGCTTGAGCGCCCACACCAGCGTCACCGTCGTCTCGTTCGCCGCCATGTCGTGGCTAAACCGGATCGTGGACATCGGGTCGTAGAGCCCCGACTGGCTCCCACCGAACATGAAACTCGCCAGCCGATAGCCTCCCGAGCGCTGGAAGAACCGACCCCGCACCAGCCACGTCTCGCCCGCCTCGAACACCCCGTTCCCGTTCCCGCCCTCACTCACCACCGTCACGCCCCAGCACCCGCAGAACGTCAGCGCGAAGTCCGCGCCCGACCGCTCGAACTGCGGCGGCGTGAAAAAGTCCGCGTCCACGTCGCGCCCCGTCACCGGCACACGCGCCGCGATCGAGCCATACGGCACTCGCCCGAACCGCGACACGTTCGCCAGGTAGCGCAGAGACGCCCCGGTCAACTCCCCGCCCGTGTTCTTGTCGCGGTCCATGTCGATCTCGATGAACCCGTACACCGGGCTCGGACCGAACTCATACGGCAGGTACTCGCCCTCGCCGGGATCGCCCAGCCGCCCCGGCGGGTTCACCAGCCCCGCGAACACCACGTCCAGCCGGAACAGGTTCGCCGAAGCGCCCTGCACGTAGTTCCCGAAATACGGGTCCGTCGTCGGGGTTGGCGTCTGCCAGCCGCCGACCGACACGCGCACCACGTCCGGCCACACGCTCGCCGGGCTGATCGTTCCCGTCCCGCTTGCGTCCGTCCGCCGGGTCGTCGCGTCGCCCTTGAAGTCGATCCACGTCAGGAACGGGTTGTCGCCCAGCGCCGCCGACGCCAGACTCAGCCACGCCGCCAGCGCTCCTCGCCGTAACCCCCACGCACCCGAACTGGCCTCGCGCCGGTTCATTGCTGCGCGATCTCCTGCACCAGCCCTGAGAGCCCGAACCGCTCGATGCGATAGCGGAAACTGCTCCGCTGCATCCCGATCAGTTTCGCCGCCCGGGTCACGTTCCCGCGCGTCCTCCGCAACGCCTGCACGATCAACTCGCGCTCGACCTCATCGGCCCGACAGATCCCGCGATCGAAGTCGAACGTCAGCCCGTCGCGAACCGCCGGCGGCGTCGCCTCCGTCGAGGGCGCGGGCGGTTCCGCCGCGTCCTCACGCGCCGCCGGCACCGACGCCAGGCCCATGTCCTCCGGCTCCACCTCGTCCGCGTCGCTGAGCATCGCCACGCGCTGCGCCATGTTGATCAACTCGCGCACGTTGCCGGGCCACTGGTACGCCCCGATCGCCTGGCGGCATCCCTCGCTCAGACGAGGCGTCGCTCGCCCGTACTCGCGAGAGAACCGCTCCAGCATGGCCTCGGCGATCAGCACCGCGTCCTCACCTCGCTCGCGCAAAGGCGGTATCCGCACCGTCAGCGCATTCAGTCTATACAAAAGATCACGCCTGAACAGCCCTTTCTCCGCTCGAACCTCTAATGGCTGGTTCGTCGCCGCGACAATCCGCGCACTCACCGTCTTGTCCCGCGTCCCCCCCACCCGCCGGAACACCCCATCCTCCACCACCGTCAGAATCTTCGCCTGGAGATCCAACGGCATGTCGCCGATCTCGTCCAAGAAAATCGTCCCGCCCTCGGCCATCTCGAACAGCCCCGCCCGGTGGCTCTTCGCGTCCGTAAACGCACCCTTCTCGTGCCCGAACAACTCCGATTCCACCAGGCTCGGGGGCAGGGCCGAGCAGTTCACATGCACGAACGGCGCTCCCCCCGGCCCCCCAGCGCTCGTCCCGCCGCCGCCCTGCCGATGCCCGCAGTGATGGATGTACCGAGCGATCAGCCCCTTGCCGGTACCCGTCTCGCCCAAGATCAGGATGGTCGGCAGACCCGCGCCACGACGAACGGGTGCCTGCGCCATTCGCTCCGAGACCCGCAGGGTTTCCAGCCAGGCCTGGCTCTTGCCCACGATCCCCCAGTCCCGCTCCCGAACGGATTCCATGCGCTGATAGAGGCTCAGCCGCTTGCGCACCCGCCGATTGTCCAGCAGGCGATCCACGAGCATCACGAGTTCTTCGAGGCTGATGGGCTTCTGGAGGTAGTCGTCCGCCCCGAGTTTCATGGCCGAGACCGCGCTCTCGACGGTCCCGAACCCCGTCACGACCACCAGCCCGCCCTCGTACCCGTCGTCGCGAAGCCGGCGCACCAGATCGATCCCGTCCTCGCCACCGAGGTTCACGTCGGTGATGACCGCCTCGAAGTCCGACTTCTTGTGCTCTTCCCAGGCGCCGTGGGCTGAGCCCGACTCGACGACCTCATGGCCGGCGCGCGACAGCGCCTGGCGGATCGAGTACCGCAGGTTCGCCTCGTCCTCGACCACCAGAATCCTCGCCACCGACACCTCCGATTTCGCCCGCGCGCTGGCCAGGTTTGGCCAGTTCCTTCGGCTTCACCGGCAGCCGAAGCACGAATGTTGCTCCAGGGCCCTTTCCGTTGGCCATTCTCCCCGGTTCCACGGAGACGCGGCCGCCGTGCTGCTCCGCCACTTGCTTGACGAGTGCAAGACCGATGCCGCTGCCGTCGCGCTTGGTCGTGAAGTATGGTCGAAAAATCTTATCGGACAATCCTTCGCCAACGCCCGGGCCCTCGTCCATGACCCGCACCTCCCACCACCAGGCCTCCCCGCCGACCTCGGGGGGTGGGGGTGGCATCGCGCTCGCCTCGACGCGTACTCGGCCCGCGGGCGGGGAGGCTTGGATCGCGTTGGTGACCAGCGCCACCACCACCTGCTCCATGTGCCGGGGGTCGAACCAGGCCCGCGCCGGCGCCCCGGTTGCGTCCACCGAGAGTTCGATCTTCTTGTCCGAGGCCATGGGGCGGAGCGCCTCGACCGAGGCGGCGAGCCAGGAGCCCACCTCGCCCTCGACGGGCTGGACCACCAGCGGGCTGGTGGCCGAGAGGAGGTCTCGAAGCCAGCGCTCGAAGCGGTCCACGGTCTGGACGATCCGATCCTGATTCTCGCGTGTGGGCGAGCCCGCGGGGAGATCGGCCCGAGCGAGTTCGGCGAGGCTACGGATGCCCGCGAGCGGATTCCGCAGGTTGTGCGCCAGTCGGCGGACCATCTCCCCCACCGCCGCCAGGCGTTCACGCTCGACTCGTTCCTCCTGCATGGCGGAGATCATCCCGGCCATGTGGTTGACCTCGGCGCTGAGGAGGGCGAGTTCGTCGCGACCGACGACGGGGACGCGATGCGAGAAGTCGCCCGCGGCGAGGCGCTCGGTCGCGGCTCGGAGTTCGGCGACCGGGCGCACGACCCACCGCCGCGTGAGCGTGAGGCCCAGCCCCGCCGCTAGCAGCACCGCCACCAGCGAAGCGGCGATGACCACCATGACCATGGCGCGGACGTCGCGCCCGTAGCGGACGGCGACCCGCGCGTCCTCGAGCATCTTCGCCTCGTTGCGCTCGACCAGTTCGTGGATGGCGAAAAGGGCCTCGTGCGACTCGGCAGCGGCCTCGGGCTCGCGGGCCGCGCGCCACCGCTCGACCCGCTCCAGCGCGTCGCGGACGCGTCCCTCGAGGTTGCGCACCGTGCTGATCCCGGATTGGGCGTTGAAGACGCCGGTGTCCTTGAGCCGCTCCAGCCGTGCGCGCACTTCCGAGGAGAGTTCTCGGATGCGCTGCTCCGTGTCGATCGTCTCGTCCGCCGGCGCGGCCCAGGGAATCGGGCTTGGGCGGGGCGCGGGCACGAGCGACCCCAACTCGGCGATGGCACGCTTGATCCGATTCAGGTCGCCCAGGACCGTGTGGATGCTCGACAGCGGCTGCGCGAGTTCCTGCTGGTGGACGCCCACGGCCCACACCGCCGACCCCAGGCTGACGACCACGATGAGCGCCAGCCCGCCCAGCAGCACGCCGAACTTTCGGAGCAGCGTCATCCCGCGTCGCGATCGCGTCGCGTCCATCTCACCGCACCGGCTGGAACGACCAATCCCAGCCCGGCTCGGCCCGCGGGTCCGATGACGCGCTGACCGATCCATCGAGGAACGCGACGTTCACCGTGCCGTTGTGCCGCTTCGATGGATGCCAGAACATGCCCGAGGCATAGGGCCCGGACCCGCCAAGCCCCGGCGCGCCGAACACGGGGCCCGCCCCGGCCGCGCTCGCCCGGGCGCCGTCCACGTCCCACGCCAGCGGCACCCGCCCGTGCTCGAGGATCGCGCTCGTGAGCGACACGGGCGACAGGCCGAGTTGCCCCGTCGGGCCCGCGACCTCCGCCGCATGCAGCCGCATGTTGAACGCGTATGAGACGTTGGCCGCGGGCGTGATGGCGCCCTGCGAGCACGGCGTGTTGTTGTGCAGCGTGATCTGCCCGCGCACGCTCGCGCATCGCATCGGGTCGTTCTTGTTCGCGTCCGGGAGCGTCTGCGTCGTCGGGCCGTTCCACCGCCAGAACTCGTCCAAGCCGTATTGGCTCTCCTGGAACGTCTCGACGCGGAACCGCGATCGGCCCAGGTCCCGCGTGTCGTGTCCGCGGTCCCCGTGCAACTGGTCGTCCGCGAACACCCCGAAGTCGAACGCCACACTCCGCAGCGAGATCTGGCACCGGAACTTCCGCGCCGAGCCCACCGTGTATCCGAGCGCCGGCAGGAGGATCGCCAGCAGCGTCGCCACGATCGCGATGGAAACCAACAACTCCACGAGCGTGAACCCGCGGGCCGTGCGCTTCCACACACTCGTCTCGATCGCGTTCGTGCTCGACCTTTCGTCAGACCGCAAGAACCCCCCCGAGACACCACTAGCATACCAGATTCGAGCCACTCGGGAAGCGAGGAACACAACCCAACCCGGCCATCAACCTAACGCGCTTCGGCGCGGATGTCTCGAACCACGATCTGCTCCAAGGCGGGCCGCCACTTCTTCAGCAGCGCTTGGTGCAGCGGGTGTTCCACATACCCGGCGTACGCGCCCGCGTCGGCGAACCCGATGTAGAACCCGACGTCATAGGACTTGTCCACCGTCGCCCGGCCGGAGTCGAACGGGGGGCCTGCCCACGCCGCCACCACGCCCGGCACCGCGCGCAGCCCCACGCAGTCTGCCGCCAGTTCGGCCGCCCGCGACTTGTCCTTGAGCACAAAGAACACGACATGGTGGACGACCTGGGGGGCGTTCAGCACCTCGTCCGCGCTCGGCCCGCCTCGACACCCCGCCAGCCCGACCGCTGCGACCATGCCAATGAGCGCTGCTCGAATGATTGTCGCTCGCCTCATCGCCGATCCTCCCATTACGCCTCGCCGCCTCAGCCTCGCGCGTCGTCCGTGGTGGTCCGCTTCGCCTCCAACACGTCCCCGAGCCGACCCCGCGCCGCCGCGAGCCGGCGCTCCGCCTCCTCGCGCGGGACGCCGAGCCGGTGCATGACGACCGCGGGCTTGACGGCCCAGCCCGCGCGCTCGAGCAACACGAACGCCGCGGACCGATCGAGGCCCGTGAGCATCCCCACGATCCGCGCGGCCCGGTCCTTGAGTTTGTCGTTGGTCGCGCGCACGTCCACCATCAGGTTCTCGTAGACCCGACCCGTGCGCACCATCAGGGTCGTCGAGATCGCGTTGAGCACCAGTTTTGTCGCCGTCCCGGCCTTCAGCCGCGTCGAGCCCGTGAGCACCTCGGGCCCGGTCTGGCACACGATCAGGTGGTCGCACGCCTCGCGCCACGACGCGACCCGTTCCGCGTGCTCGCCGGCGCCTCCCCCCGTGCCCGGCTCGGCGCACGCCAGCAGCCCCGTCACGCCCGCGCCGCGCTCGCGAGCCAGCCGGATCGCGCCGAGCACGTAGGGCGTGGTACCGCCCGCGGCGATCCCGAGCACGGCGTCATGCGGCCCGAGGTGCAGCGCGTCCAGGTCCGCCGCCGCGCCGATCGGATTGTCCTCCTTCCCCTCGCTCGACCGCCGAAGGGCCGCGTCGCCGCCCGCGATGATCCCGACGATCCGCCCCGGCTCGACGCAGAAGGTCGGCGGGGCTTCCGAGGCGTCGAGCACGCCCAGCCGCCCCGAGGTGCCCGCGCCGATGTAGACCAGCCGCCCGCCCGCCTCGAACCCCGGCAGGATCGCCTCGACGAATCGCGCGATGGCGGGGCCGATCCGTCCGACCGCCTCAACGGCCTCGCGGTCGGCCTCGTGCAGGAGCGCCACGCATTGGGTCGGGGTCAACTCGTGCAGGCGGCCGGAGCGCGGATGCCGATGCTCCGTCGCCTGAGCCGAGCGATCGGGGGGCATGGCGCTCATGGGAGCACCCACGCGCCCGCGACGGGCGCCGGCGCGCGCACGCCAGTGACCGCTTGGAGTGTGATGGGGACGCGATCCTGGCAGAGCGCGCCGAGCACCGCCATCGAGGCCGCCTCGCGGAACTGCGCCAGGTCCGCCGGTTGAAGGGGCTCGACGGTCGCGGTGGAGGCCGACGCGATCGCGGCAGCGAGGGCCCGGTTTCGCGCGCCCCCGCCGGCCAGGAGGGCGCGCCGATCCGCGATGGCTTCGGCGATGGCCGATCCGATCGCGGCGCACGCGGTCGCCGCCAGGTCGGGGCCCGGGACGTGCGCGCGCCACCTCGACACCCAGTCCAGCGCCTCGTCGCCGGTGCCGAGGGACCGATTCGGGCGCGCGCGGCTGGCCAGGACGCCCTCGAGATCGGTGAGGGCCTCGTCGTGGACGGAGCCGGTCGAGGCGTGCCGGCCGTCCTCGTCAAACGCCGCGCCGAGCGTGGCGCGGGCGACGGCGTCGAGGATGTGGTTGCAGGGGCAGACGTCCAAGCCGCGGATGGACTCGATCTCGCCCGCGGGGTCGCGGGCCGGGGGGGGGCGTGAGGCGGGGAGCAGCGTGACATTGCAGAACCCGCCGAGGTTGACCACGGCCACGGGGGACGGCCCCCCGCCGAGAAAGACCCAGTCGGCGAGCGGCGTGATCGGCGCGCCCTGGCCTCCGGCGGCGAGATCGGCGGCGCGGAGGTCAAAGACCACCGGCGCGCGCACGGCATGGGCCACCGGCGCGGGAGTCATCAGTTGCCAACTCAGCGGCGGGCGGTGGAAGACGGTCTGGCCGTGGAGGGCTACGAGGGCTGGGCGGCGTTCGCCCAGGAGCGCACGCAGGAGGTCGGCGTGCGCCAGTGCGAGGCGGTGCGAGAGGTCCGCGATCTGGGCGGCGGTCGTCGGGTGCTGCTCGGCGAGGCGGCGAAGGGGCGCGGCGAGGTCGCCCAGCGGCGCGGATCGGCCCTCGACGAGGCGTGCCGACATCGAGAGCCCGGTGCCCTCGATCGCGACGAGGGCGGCGTCGATGGCGTCGAGGCTGGTGCCGGTCATGCAACCCGCGGCAAGGCGCATCGCGGGAGTGTACCGGACGCGGGGCGCGGGTCAGGTGGGTGCGGGCTCGGCGGGGTCGGCGCGCATGAAGAGCGGGTCGCCTTTTTCGATGCGTGTGCCGGGCTTGAGGGCGTGCGGGCCGCCCCACTTCGCGAGTTCGGCGAGCGGGACGCCGGGCGGGGGCGCGCAGTTCCACCTTTGCCAGAGGTCGGCCATCTTGGTCGGCATGGCGGGGGCGAGGAGGAGAGAGGCGATGCGGAGCGACTCGGCGCAGGTATAGAGGATGTCGCCGACGGCGGGGAGGTTGGCGAGGTCCTTGGCGAGTTTGAAGGGGGAGGTGGCGCTGATGAACTCGTCGACGGCGCGGACGAGGCGGGCGCCGGCGGCGCTGGCCTCACCGAGTTCGACGCGGGCGAGGGAGTCGATCGCGGCCGAGATGAGCGCGCCGTCGCGGAGCCTCGCCGCCTCGGGGGGCGGAGCGCTGGGGATGGGCGGGAGCACACCCCCGAAGTACTTCTCGATCATGTTCCCGACGCGGCTGGCGCAGTTGCCGATGCCGTTGGCGAGGTCGGCGTTGTAGACCTCGACGAACTTGGCGTGGGAGAAGTCGGCGTCGGCGCCCGAGAGGGGGCCCTGGGTGACGAGGTACCAGCGGAGGGCGTCGATGCCGAAGCGGGCGGCGTAGGCGCGGAGGCGTTCGAGGTCGATGAAGTTGCCGAGGGACTTGGACATCTTCTGTCCCTCGGAGACCCACCACCCGTGCCCGAAGACCAGGCGCGGGAGCGCGACCCAGGCCCAGTCGCGTCCGCTGCGCGAGAGCGCGAGGAGGAGCGCGGGCCAGATGACGGAGTGGAACCAGAGGATGTCCTTGCCGATGAGGTGGACGGAGGCGGGCCAGAGCGGCCGGCGCGCGGGCGTGTCCACCGTGCTGAGGTAGTTGAAGAGGGCGTCGATCCAGACGTAGACGCGGTGCGCGGGGTCGCCGGGGATGCGGATGCCCCACTGCGTGGCGGGGTCGCTGGTGACCGGGCGGGAGATGGGCACGTCGTTGAGGACGGCGGGCGGACGGAGGCGGCCGAGGACCTCGCTCTTGCGCGAGTCGGGGGCGACGCGGAACTCGTCGCGCTCGATCAGGCCGCGGAGTTCGTCCTGGTACTTCGAGAGGCGGAAGAAGTAGCAGGGCTCGGTGCGTTTGACGAGCGGCTTGCCGGAGATCGTGCTCTTGAATCCGGCTTCGCGGGCGGCGTTCTCGGTGACGTACTCCTCCTGGCCCTCGTCGTACCAGCCGGTGTACTCGCCGCGATACACGTCGCCGCTGGCGAGGAGGGCGGCGAGATAGACGGCGACGCGGTCGCGGTGGCGGGGCTCGGTGGTGCGGATGAAGTCGTCGTGCGAGGAGCCGATGAACTCGAATGCCCGCTTGAACTCGGCGGCGTTCTGGTCGGCCCACTGCTGGGGCGAGACGCCATGCTCGGCGGCGGAGGTGACGACCTTGTCGGCGTGCTCGTCGGTGCCGGTGAGGAAGAAGACGGACGGGAGGTCGGCTGTGCCCGCGGGCGGCGTGCCCGTGGGCGTGCTGCCGCGGACGAGTCGCTGGAACCGGGCGGCGACGTCGGCGAGGAGGGTGGTGTAGCAGTGCCCGATGTGCGGGCGGTCGTTGACGTAGTAGATGGGCGTGGTGATGTAGAACGGGGGCATGGGCGGAGTGTACGGGCGGGCGCGACAGGGGGTGCGGCCTGCTAGGCTATGGCATGGCCGATCGAAAGCCGCGGAAGCGTGGGAGGCCGAAGGAGGCGCCGACGTGCAACTGCGCATTGCTGTGCGAGGACGTGCTGGTAAGCCAGGCGCGCGGCAAGCACATGCTGCACGGCGTGATCAACGTGATCCTCGTGCCGCAACTGCCCTGGGTCGTCGGACCGTTCGTGACGTACGTCCGGATATCCAACGTCTACCCCAAACAGACGATTCACGTGAGTTTCGAGCGAGCCGAGGATGGGGAGAAGGTCTTTGAGTTCGCGGCCGAACCTCCGGAGAGGCCGGATCAACTAGGGGTCTACACTTTTGTCGTGACCACGCCGCCGTTCCGACTGGAGCAGGACGGGCGGTACATTTTCAGCGTTCGGTCGGACGGAACCCCGCTCGCGGAATCGCCGATTTCGGTTGTGTGCTTGCCGATCTCAGGAGGTTGAGATGATTGCGAATCGCGGGAGACAGTCGCAGGACGCGGCGGTGTGGCTCGTCGTGCCGAGGGAGGGTGGCGAGAAGGTCTTTCGGGACCAGCGGATCCGCTGGATCAAACGGCCTTCGGCGACGCCAACGCTGGCGGACCTGAATCGGCGGCTGGCGGCGGATCACGAGCGCGTGATGCAGCGCGCGCGACGGAACACGGCGCGGCTCACGGGGCGCGAGGTGCTGTGAGCGGCGCGTAGACTGCCGCGATGCCCGAGAGGCCAGTTCGACAGGGTGCGATCTTCTGGCTCGACGATTGCCCGCCGCTCGAAGGCGATCGACAGAAGCGCCGACCGGTGGTCGTTGTTGATGCGCCCGAGGTTCTTCGTCGCAACCAGTCCGATGTGTTGGTCGTGGCGATATCGAGCACCGCGATGAACGCGGATCGGGTGCGGCTCCCGACGCGAGACCGCGAACCGCGCGCGACCACCGGGCTTGCGAGACCGAGTTGGGTGGTGCCTGGGTGGTATCTTGCCGTCCAGCGGGATCGCCTGCGCGATCGCGCCGGACATGTTTCAGGTGCGTTGCTCAGACGGATCGTCGGTGCGGTTATGGCGGCGATGGAGCGCGACGAGGGGGCTTAGCCCGCTACCGGTCCAACTCCGCCGCGACGATGTTGAGCGACCCCAGCACGGCGACCACGTCGGCGAGCATGTGGCCCTCGGTGAGGAGGGCCATGGTCTGGTAGTTGATGAAGGACGGGGGGCGTGTGCGGACGCGCCAGGCCCGCGGGCCGCCGTCGGAGACGACGTAGTACCCGAGTTCGCCGTTGGCGGTCTCGACGCACCCGTAGCACTCGGCGACCGGGGGCGTCCACCCGCGGTTGGTCATGATGAGTTCGAAGTGCTGGATCAGTCCCTCGATCGAGCCGTAGACCTCGGCCTTGCGCGGCTTGACCATCTTCGAGTCGGCGAAGGCGTCGATGGGCCCTTGGGGGATGCGGTCGATCAGTTGCTCGATGATTCGGGCGGACTGGCGGATCTCCTCGACGCGGACGAGGAAGCGGGCGTAGACATCGCCCTCGGTGGCCACGGGGACCTGGAACTGGACGGGCTCGGCGCCCTGGCCGTCCCAGTTGGGGGCGTAGCAGAGGTAGGGCTCGTCCTTGCGGAGGTCGCGGGCGACGCCGCTGGCGCGGGCGATGGGCCCGGAGGCGGACCAGGCGATGGCCTGCTCTTTCGTGAGGATGCCGATGCCACGGGTGCGGTCGAGGAAGATGCGGTTGCGTTTGACGAGTCTTTCCATGTCGGCGATGGCGCCGGGGAGGTCGTTTCGGAGGAAGTCCTTGACCATGCGCTTGAAGACCTCCTCGTCGGGGAGGTCCTGCATGAGCCCGCCGACGCGGGTCCAGTCGGGGTGGAAGCGCTGCCCGGAGATGTAATCGACGATGTCGTAGATCTTCTCGCGCGGGTTGAAGGCGAAGAGGAAGGAGGTGAAGGCGCCCAGGTCGAGCCCGGCGGCGCCGACGCAGAGGAGGTGGTTCTGGATGCGGGCGAGTTCCGCCATGATCGTGCGGAGGACCTTGCAGCGCGGGGTGATGTCGATGCCGAAGAGTTTCTCGACGGCGTGGTGCCAGCAGATGTCGTTGGCGATGGGGGAGAGGTAGTCCATGCGGCTGACGATGGTGACGTACTGGTTGTAGTCGAGGTGCTCGCCGAGTTTCTCGAAGCCGGAGTGGAGGTACCCGATGTGCGGGGTGACGCGGGCGATGCGCTCGCCGTCGAGTTCGAGGACGAGGCGGAGGGTGGTGTGGGTGGCGGGGTGCTGCGGGCCGAAGTTGAGGACCCAGCGGTCGCCGGTGTCGACGTGGGAGGCGAGGTAGTCGGTCTTCTCGGCGTCGACGCCGAGGCCTTGGTCGGGGCGCAGGGTGAAGGGCATGGGCCGAGTATAGGAGTGGACGGCGGCGGATTCGGGGGGACTACGATCGGCGGACATGGCGAAACCGACGACGCAGGGCACGAAGAGGCCGGTGCGGGTGGAGGCGGTCGACGAAGCGCCGCCGATCCGCGCCAAGGACGTGGACACGTACACGGCAGCGCTGCGGTACCTGGGCGAGCGGGTGAACTTCGAGCGGGCCCGCCCGGAGAAGATCCCCCCGGACGCGTTCAAGTTGGACCGGATGCGGGCGCTGCTCGCGGCCCTGGGCGATCCGCAGCGGTCGCTCAAGTGCGTGCACATCGCGGGGAGCAAGGGCAAGGGGAGCGTGGCGGAGATGACCGCGGCGTGCCTCGCGGGGTGCGGGTACGTCACGGGGCTGTTCACGAGCCCGCACCTGGTGGACGTGCGCGAGCGCGTGCGCATGAACGGGGAGATGATCGGGTACGCGCCGTTCGCGCGG
Source organism: Phycisphaerae bacterium (assembly GCA_016793805.1). GTDB lineage: Bacteria > Planctomycetota > Phycisphaerae > Phycisphaerales > UBA1924 > JAEUIZ01. Next base: position 36,426 of record JAEUIZ010000015.1, on the reverse strand, counting down.
CTGGTGCAACGGGTGGGGCAGGCGGGCGAGGCGCTCGCCAAGGCGCACGGAGAGCCGACGTACTTCGAGATCATCACGGCGGTGGCGCTCACGCACTTTGCCGAGGAGGCGGTGGACGCCGCGGTGATCGAGGTCGGGCTGGGCGGGCGGCTGGACTCGACGAACGTGATCGTCCCGGAGGTGTGCGCGATCACGGCGATCCAACTCGAACACACGCAGTTGCTCGGGGACACGCTCGAGAAGATCGCGGCGGAGAAGGCGGGGATCTTCAAGCCCGGCGTCCCGGCGTACACGATCCCGCAGGCGAAAGGGGTGATGGAGGTCCTGCGCGCCGCCGCGGAGCGCGCGGGAGCGCCGCTGCGGGTGGTGGGGCAGGACGTGGAGTTCTCGTCGCGGTTCGAGGCGGACCCGAAGATGGGCCCGCACTGCCGGGTGAGCCTGCTGTCGCCCCGGGGCAGTTACGAGCACCTGCCGGTCCCGCTCAAGGGGGAGCACCAGGCGCCCAACTGCGGCTTGGCGCTGGCGCTGGTGGACTCGCTCCGCGAGCGGGGGTTCACGGCGCCCGAGCGGCAGGTGGCCGAGGGGCTGGCGCGGACCTCGACCGCGGGTCGGCTCGAGATGGTCAGCGTGTCCCCGCGGATCGTGATCGACGGGGCCCACACCCCGGACTCGATCCACAGCCTCATGCGGGCCATCGGGTCGCACGTCCGGTACGACTCGCTGGTGGTTGTCTTTGGGTGCGCCGAGGACAAGGACACCAAGAGCATGCTCGCGCGACTGGCGCAGGGGGCGGACAAGGTCGTGTTCACGAGGGCAACGGGCAACCTGCGCGCGGCGGACCCGCGCGAACTGTACCGGCGATTCGTGGAGACGAGCCCGAAGATGGCGCAGGTCGCGCCGACGCTGGGCGAGGCGCTGGCGCTGGCGACCAAGGCCGTCAGCCGCGACGACCTCATCTGCGTGACCGGCTCGTTCTACGTCGCGGGCGAGGCCAAGCGACTGGTCGCGGAGCAGCGGCGGGTCACGGGGTAGCGCTCGGCGGCACGAGCGTGCGCAGCGCGTCGGTGAATCGGGACGCGAACCCCGGGCCGTCGCACGCGGGCGACGCGAGCAGTCGATCTCGGAGCGATCCGCGGAGTCCCGCGAGGCGTGGCTGGTCCGCGACGAGATCGGCCGCGAGCCGCGCGAAGGCCTCGGGCGTGTCGGCCACGAGGTCGCCCAGCCCGGCGTTGCGGAGGATGCTCAGCCCCACGCGGGCGCGGCACGACGAGCCCGCCAGCGTGATGACCGGCACGCCCATGAAGAGCGCCTCGCAGGTCGTCGTCGTCCCGTGGTAGGGGAAACTGTCGAGCATCACGTCCATGCGGGCGTAGTGGGCGAGCATCTCGGCGGCGCCCTCGCCCGGCCCCTCGAGCGCGATCGCGTCGGGAGCGATCCCGGCGCGTTCGAGCCGCTCGCGCACGTCGGCGCGCACGCCCTGGTTCCGCAGCGCGTGGGCCTTGAGCAGGAGCCGCGAGCCCGGAACCGTCGCCAGCGTGCGCGCAAGGAGGTCGATCGTGAGGTCGTCGAGTTTGGCGATCGCGTTGAACGATCCGAAGGTCACGCGGCCCGAGCCGAGGCAGGGCGGCGAGGCCACGGGTGGCGCGGGCGCCGGGGGGCGATAGCAGAGGAAGCACGGGTCGAGGCGCACGAGTCGCTCGGTGGCGAGGTGGTCGCTCCCCGGGGGATCGGTGTGGGAATCGACGAGGCGCACGTCGCACGCGCGCAGGCCGGTGGTGTTGGGATACCCGAAGTAGGTGGCGGTGATGGGCGCGGGCCTGCGGTGGAGGACGGGCAGGCGGTGGCCCGAGGTGTGGCCGGAGAGGTCGAGGAGGACATCGAGGCGGTCGGCGCGGATCGTTCGCTCGAGGCGGTCGATGGGCTCGTGGGAGACGGCGCGCCAGAGGTCGGCCAGGCCGCGGAACCGCCGCGACACGTCGTCCTCGATCGCGGCGACGGAGTAGCAGGCGATCCAGAGCCGCGCGGGGTCGCGGTGGAGGAGCAGGGGCTCGACGAAGAAGCCGACGGCGTGGGCGCGGAGGTCGCCCGACAGGAGCCCGAGCCGCAGGGGCCGAGCCCCAAGCGGCGAGGCGGGTGGTGGGCGATACGGGCCTGGATCGAGGCGTTCGAGCAACCGGCCGTAGGCGGCGTGGGCCTCGAGGATGTCGCGGTCGTCGATCCCACCGGCGTAGGTGCAGGCCGCGGCGAGGGCCGAGGCCACGCCGGGGTCGTCGGGGGCGGCGCGGCGGGCCTCGCGTAGCAGATCGACCGCATCGCGCGCGCGGCCGGCGAGCAGGAGGCAGACGGCCAGTTGGCCGGTCAGACGGTGCTCGCCCGGGGCTCGGGCCAGGCCCTCGCGCGCGACGCGCGCGCACTCGTCGAGATCGAACGAGGCCAGGAGCGCGTTGGTGAGCCCGACGCGCGCGGAGATGAGGTCCGGGTCGAGCGCGACGGCCCGGCCATAGGACTCGGCGGCGGCGCGGAGGTCGCCGCTGGCCAGTTCCTGGTTCCCGAGGTTGTTGAGCAGAAGCGGGTGGTCTGGCGCGGCCCGGCACGAGAGGCGGGCGAAGTAGAGCGCGCGCACGTTGTCGCCCTGGCGTGAGAGCACGACGGAGAGCAGGTTTGCCAGGTCGGGATCGGGGGATTGGCCTGCGACGGCGCGGAGGAGGATCGCGCGGGCCTCATCGAGCCGATTCGCGGCGATCAGGTGCCGCGCCTTGTCAAAGGTCTCGCCCACGCGTCACGGGGCGGCGGCGATGGTGCGCTCGGCGGCGCAGTGGGCGCACCACGTTGCCGACGAGCCGAGGTCGGGGGGGAACTGCTCCGGCGGGCGCCAGGCCTTGGGCGAGGACTTCGGGGCCGGGGGGACCTTCTTGATCACGTCGAGGAACTGGGCCTTGTACTCGTCCTTGAAGTCCTTGTAGTTGGGGTTGCCCTGGGTCGAGGCGTACTCGCCCGCGAGCATCTGTTCGATTTGCTTGACGCGGTCCTCGGGGTTCGGGTGGGTCGAGAGGAAGTCCGGCGGACGGCTGCCCTTGGAGAGGTCGGCCAGGACTTGCATGACTTCCATCTGGCCACGGGGGTTGTACCCGACGTTGGCCATGTAGCGGACGCCGAGGCGGTCGGCCTCGAGTTCCTCGTCGCGTCCGTACTTGAGGAGGACGAGGTTGCCCCCGATGGCGATGGCGGGAAGGGCGTATTGGCCGTAGCGGCGGAAGGCGGTGTCCTGGTCGGAGAGCCCCACGCCGATCGCGGCGCCGACGAGGACGGCGTTGAGCCCGATCTGGGCGCTGATGCGCTGGTTCCCGTGGCGGGCGGTGACGTGCCCGATCTCGTGCCCGATGACGCCGGCCATCTGGGCCTCGGTTGTGAGTCTCTCCGCGAGCCCCCGGGTGAAGAAGACCTTGCCGCCCGGGAGCGCGAAGGCGTTGATCACGTCGGTGTTCAGGAGCGTGAACTCCCAGGGCAGCGACGGGTTGTCCTTCTCGGTTTCCTTGGCCATTTTCTGCCCGATGCGGGCGACGTAGGCCTGGAGGCTGGCGTCGGGGACGGCGCCGCCGAACTCGGTGGTGAACTGGGGCGCGGCCTCGGCGCCCATCGCGATCTCCTGGTCGCGCGAAAGAAGAGTAAAGGTCCGCTTGCCCGTGGCGGCGTTGGTGGAGCAGCCGACGAGCGCGGCGGAGGCGGCGACCAGGGACGACGTGATGAGCGCGAGCAGCGTTCGCATGACGGACCTCCCGGCACGCCGCGCTAGGATCGGGCGTGCGCACCGACAAGGTTATGACCCCCGGATCGCTGGAATGGACCGATGAGGCGCTGACGCGGCCGCACGAGCAGGCGGACAAGCCGGCGCGGGTGCGGGCGATGTTCGCGGCGATCGCCGGGCGGTACGACCTGAACAACCGCGTCCACTCGCTGGGGCGCGATCGGGCGTGGCGGCGGTTCGCGGCAGACCGGGCGGCGCTGGGGCCCGCCGATCATGCGCTGGACGTGGCCTGCGGGACCGGGGACCTGACGCTCGAACTGGCCCGGCGGGGGGCGGCGCGGGTCGTGGGGCTGGACTTCACGGCGGAGATGCTGGCGATCGCGCGGCAGAAGGCGGCCAAGCGGAACACGAGGCCGACAGACCCGTCGGCGGTCGAGTTCGCCGAGGGCGATGCGATGGCGCTCCCGTTCCCCGACGCGAGTTTCGACGCCGTGACGATCGCCTTCGGGATCCGCAACGTGGCCGAGCCCATGCGGGCGCTGCGGGAGTTCTTCCGCGTGCTCCGGCCCGGCGGGCGCGTGGTGGTGCTCGAGTTCGATCGTCCGCGGACGGCGCTGATGCGGGCGCTGACGGCGGGGTATTGCGGGTGGCTCATGCCGCGGACGGCGACGCTCATCAGCGGGGATCGGAGCGGGGCGTATCGCTATCTGCCTCGGAGCGTGGGGACGTTCGCGGACTCGAGGGAGATGCTTCGGATGCTGGGCGAGGCGGGGTTCGCGCACGTGCAGAGCCGACGTCTGACGCTGGGCGTGTGCGCGTGCACCTGGGGCGTGCGCGAGTAGGTGCGGAGAGGGGATCGCTCGACGCTCAAGCCGCCCGGCGCCGGGGGTGCCGGCTTGGTCACGTCTCGCGGCGCTTGGCGTGGGTCCGTTGGTCCGGGTCCGCGGCGCGGAGTCGGCGGTGCTCGGGCGGGCGATGGCCGGAGGCGTCGTGGCGGTGTCCCGCGGGCCGGATCGGGGCGGTGCGCTGCGCGGTGCGGCGATCCAGCAGCCACGCGGCGCAGGTCAGCGGGGGCAGCAGCAGGATGCCGAAGATCGCGAAGATCTGCGGGGTCGAGAGGCGGCCGACGTTGTCGAGGGACCGCCAGATGAGCGCGAGCCCGCCGACGAACGTCGCGAGCGCGATGCACAGGATGGAGAAGCGGCGGATGTCGGCGAGCCTCATGCGGTCCTCGTGCGGCCTAGGAGCCTAGGGGTCGATACCCTAGCGGGTGGCGGCGCGCGTTGCAAGTGTGGGTGCCGGCGCGAAGCCGCGGCGGGATTGTGGAAGCGTCGTTGGCCGGATATCGTCCGAACCCCGTGAACCCTCCCGAACCAACTCGACGCGGACCTCGGTGTGCGCCCGGGGCGGCGTGCGTGCGAGCGGCCGGGCTCTCCGCGGCGGCGTGGATGCTCGTGCTGGCGGGGACGGCATGGGGACAGGCGCCCGCCTCGCAGCCCACGGTGCCGGCGGAGGCCCAGAAGCAGCCGGACCCGTATGAGGGGCGGGTGATCCGCGCGGTGGTGATCCGTCGGCCTCTGGCGGACAAACCCGGCGAGTACGCGCCCGTTTCGGCGGCGACGGCGCAACTGGCACGGAACCAGATCCGGTCGCTGGAGGGCCGGGAGTTCCGGCGCGATCGGGCGGACGAGGACCTGGCTCGGCTGACGCGGCTGGGGCTCTTCAAGACGATCCGCTCGGAGGTGCAACTCAACGGGGACGGGTCGGTGACGGTGTACGTCACGGTCACCGAGCGGGCGCTGGTGCAGGACGTTCAGGTGGTGGGGAATCGCCAGTTGACGGACCAGGACCTGCTGGCGGTGCTGGACGTGATCCCCGGAACGCCGGTGGACCGGCTGCAGATCGACCGCGGCGCGCGGGCGATCGAGGGGGCGTATCGGACCAAGGGGTTCTACGGGGTGCGGGTCGAGGCGGACTCGAAGGAGTTGGACGAATCGGCGATCGTGCTGTATCGGGTCGTCGAGGGGGAGCGGGTGAAGGTGATGGGGGTGCGGTTCGACGGGAACCGGACGTTCACGAACCGGGAGTTGTCGCGGCAGATCAAGACGACGGTGGCGATCCCGGTGCTGGAGCGCGGGCCGCTGGACGACGACGTGCGGAAGTCGGACGAGTCGGCGATCACGCAGTTCTATCGGGACCGGGGGTACCTGGACGCGCGGGTGAGTTCGCGGGTGCAGCCCTCGCCCAACGGGAAGGAAGCGATCGTCACGTTCCTGATCGACGAGGGCCCGCGGTACACGCTGCGGAGCGTGCGGGTGTGGTTCACGACGCCCGAGGCGCTGGACCAGTACGCGCGGCGAGCGCCGGCCTCGCCCTCGCCCGGCGTCACCACGCCCGGGGCGCGACCGGCGTATCTCACGCCCGAGCAGATGCGTGAGATCGGGCGTTCGCCGCTCTCGGCCGAGCAGGTCATGGGGATCATGTCGATCAAGCCGGGGGACGTGTACTCGGACGACAAGGTCCGGCGTTCGGTGCGGCTGGTGCAGGAGGCGTACAGCAAACTCGGGCACATCCGCGAACTGGGGATCCAGGGGGTGGTGCCCGCGGGCGTGGAGGCGAAGGAGGTCCGCGACGAGGCCAGGCCCGAGGTGGACCTGATCCTGCTCATCGACGAGGGCAAGCCCGCGGTGGTGGGGACGATCACGGTCAACGGGAACGAGCAGACTCGCGCGAGCGTGGTGCTCCGCGAGATGCGCGTGGCCCCCGAGCGCCCGCTGGACATGACGGCCCTCTCGGAGTCGGTGCGGCGGATCGAGAACACGCGGCTCTTCGCGCCCCAGACGACCCGCGCGACGGTGCAGCGCGAGGACCCGGCCCGCCCGGGCGTGCGCGACATCGCCGTCGAGGTCGCCGAGACGAACACCGGCACGTTCTCCTTCGGCGCGGTGGTGGACTCCGACGGCGGGCTCGTCGGGCAGATCGGGCTCCGCGAGCGGAACTTCGACGTCCTCGACTTGCCCGACTCGTTCGGGGAGTTCTTCAGCGGGCGCTCGTTCCGCGGGGGAGGCCAGACCGCGACGCTGGACCTCCAGCCCGGCGTGAGCCGGCAGACGTACACCGTCTCGCTCGCCGAGCCCTACCTCCTCGACACGGATTACACGGGGAGCGTCTCGTTCACGTATCGCACGGAGCGGCTGCGCGAGTACGACGAGCAGCGCTACGGCCCGAGGATCGGCCTGGGCCGACGGTTCGGGACGATCTGGGACGGCGTGGTCGCCGCACGCTACGAGTCCGTCAAACTCAGCGACATCGAGCCCGACGCGCCCACCGACTACTTCGACTTCGCCAAGCGAAGCAGCGTCGCGGGACTCGGGATCGAACTCCGGCGGACGACGATCCCGCCCGCCGAGCGGTTCCGCCCGACCTATGGCAGCCGGCTGGAACTGGGCGCGGAGCAGGTCGGGCTGCTCGGGGGCGACTTCGAGTTCACGAAACTCAAACTCGAGTACAAGACCTTCTTCCCGGTCTACGAGAGTTTCCTCGGGTACAAGACGGTCGTCACGCTCGAGAACCGCATCGCGTACATCCCGCAGGACAAGGACGAGGTCCCGATCTACGAGCGCTACTCGATGGGCGGGAACTCGTTCCGCGGGTTCGCCCGACGGACGATCGCGCCCCGCGGCATCCGCAACGACACCGGGGGCGTGAGCGACGACCCGGCCTTCGGGACCTGGTCCTTCTTCCTCGGGGCCGAGATCAACCAGCCCGTCTACCAGGACATCGTCAGCGTCGTCGGGTTCATCGACACGGGCACCGTCCTGGACGACCCATCGCTCAAGGACTATCGCGTGGCGGTCGGGTTCGGGTTCCGCATCTATGTCCGGCAACTCAGCCCCGCGCCGCTCGCGTTCGACTTCGGGTTCCCGATCGTCAAGGAGGACCGCGACCGCCGGCGGCTCTTCACGTTCTCGATCGATCTGCCGTACAACTGAGCGCCGCTACTTCCCGCAGCGCAGGGCGCGGTCGAGCCACGGGGGCGCCTCTCCCGTGCTGCGCGAGCCCGAGACGTGGGTCGCGAAGCCGGTCTTGCTGGTGAACCCGGCGTCGGCGTGCGTCCCGGGGCAATAGACAAGCACCGGGTCGTCGGCGGAGGGCCTGGTGATCGCGTCGAGGAACGCCGGATTGACGAGCAGCGCCTCGCTGCAGGTGGGGCACGCCATGCGCTCCGGGCCGACCTTCTGGCAGAGTTCGGCGAGGACCGAGGCGGTCGTCGGCGAGGCGCCCTGGCGCTGCGTCAGGACGATCTCCGTGAGCGAGTCCACGACCTCCTGGCGGCGCTCGGCGCAGGGGAACTCGCGCGGGCTGTTGCGCAGGTTCGTCGACTTGCCGAAGGGCCGGAGGACGATCACCACCCCCACGACGACAGCGAGGAACCCGAGCACGATGAGGAGCGTGCGCTTCGGACTGGCGGCGGACTTGGGGGCCGGCTTGGGAGTTGCCACGAGAGTCTCCGGTCAGGCCCGCGCGGGGCTCATGCCGCTGTGGATGCGCGCCGCGAGGGAATCCAGCGGGATGTGCTTCTCCTCGTGGCGGGTGTCGAGGTTCTTGAGGGTCGCGTGCTCGGCGGATTCGATGATCGCGGCGAAGCGGGCGTGGCACGCCGACGCCTCTTGCAGCAACTTGCCGATGTTCTTCGTCGCCTTGTACGAGTGCCGCGCATGCAGGGGCGGGGCCGAATACCGATCCGGGTCCCACGGCTTGCGGCCGTCGCGCGAGCGCCAGGCTTCGGACTCGACGCCGCGCCGGAGGTCGCTCGTGACCCTCGCCACGGCGTGGTCCGACTCGACCTCGCCGTTCGAGATCACGAACACGTCGGGCCGAACGCCGGCGCCGCGGCTCGACATCGCCGCAACAAGATCGCCGTCGGTCGGAAGCAGGTTTCGGTCACCAAGCAGGTTCGCCAGCACGACATCACCCATGCCGAAGCCCGCGGCGGGAGTCGGCGGCCCGCCGAACAACTCGATCAGCCCGTCGTACCGGCCTCCCCCCGCAACGGCCCGCTCTCCCTCCGCGATCACCTCGAACACCGCGCCCGTGTAGTACGCCAGCCCGCGGACGATGCCAAGGTCCACCGTGCACCAGTCATGGATCTGCGTCTCGAACAACGCGGCGTTCAGATCGCCGACGTTCCAGACATCGTGCTCGCGGGCGGCTTCGTCTCTGCCCGATGTCCCCTTGTTCCACGACTGCACGAGCGCCGACTCCGCCGCGGAGTATCGCTCCAGGATCGCGGCGTCGAGCCCGATGCCCGCGAGCGCCCGCGTATTGGCCTCGGGGGACCGTTTGGCGCGGCCGTCGAGGAACGCGAGGAACTCGCCGACCTTGCCCTCGGGCACGCCGACACGGCCCGCGAGCGACGCGACCAGCGAGCGATGGCTGTACCGCACGCGGCAGTCGTTGGGCGTGAGGCCGAGCACCTCCAGCGCGGCGACGACGACGCTCATGAGTTCCGCGTCGATCATCGGGCCGTCGGCGCCGAGGATGTCGCAGTTCCACTGCATGAACTCGCGGAGGCGTCCCCGCTGCTGCCGCTCGGCCCGGAAGCAGGTCTGCTGCCAGAACCACTTGCAGGGCTTGGGGAGTTGGGCCGCCCGGGCCGCGTACATCCGCGCCAGCGTCGGCGTGAACTCGGGCCGGAGCGCGAAGGGCGCCTCGCCCGTCTCGCGGAGTTGCTTGAGGTCCTCCTCGGCCTTCCCGCTGAAGACCCCGAACATCTCGCCCAGGATCCCCTCCCCGCTCTTGACCTTGTAGAGGTCCGCGGTCTCGAAGGTCGGGCCGTCGATCTCCTCGAACCCGTGGCGGATCGCGGTGTCGCGCCACGCCTTCTCGATGTAGCGCCGCCGGAGGAGGTCCGCGGGGTAGAAGTCGCGCGTCCCGGGCGGGGCGCGGAGCGTGCGTTTGCTTGGCTTGGCGTCGGTCATGGTCGGCGTGGTGTTCGAGACTGGTTGGCGAGCGTGCGGGTCGCGCCGGAAGCGTACAGCGGATCGCGGGGCTCAGTCGGGCGTGCGGGCGCGGTGGACGCGGATCTCCTCGGGCGGGATGAGGCTGCCCTTGTTGATGCCCGGGCAGGTGCGCGAGGCGCGGTCCCAGTCGTCGCGGGATTTGAGCAGCCGGGGCCAGAAGGGCCACGATCGGCACTGGGCCGGGCGATGGCGATAGACCCCGCAAACGGCCTTGCCGGGGATCGAGGTGCGGTCGAGAAAGACGCAGTCGAAGCCGTTGGGCGTATGGACCTCGCTCAGCGAAGGCCCGAGAACCGTGGACTTGGTGTATCGAGCGGTGAACTCGTCAAGGGAGAGGCCCAGGTGCGAGGCGAGGGCCGCGGCCTCATCGGGGGAGAACAGGACGTATCCCTCGGGCCCGGTGCAGCAGTTCCCGCAGAGGGTGCAGGCGAAGCGGAGCCCCGGGCGCTGTTCGCCGGGCTGGGGCGAGTCGAACCATTCGCGTGCGGGGGCAACTGACACGGGGTCTCCGACGTACTGGGGGAGTGCGGCCGATATCATTGGACGAAGGGAGGCCGGCGATGGACACGCGAAGGACGGCGTGGCGTGCGGGGTGTCTGATCGTGCTGGCGGGGCTGGCGACGCCGGCGCTGGGGCAGCGTGCGCTGGACGCGAACCAGCGAGTGGGGGACGGGCGGATCAACCCCGAGGGCCGGGACTTTGGCGCGGAGGTGCGGTTCCGGAACGCGATCATCACGGGGAACGCGCCCGGGGGGCTGTCGTTCCGCGGGGACGTGGGGTATCGGGCACCGGGGGAGTTCCTGGGCACGCAGGGCTCGAACGACCTCTTCGCGTTCCGGCGCGATAGCGCCTCGTCGGGCCTGGCGGGGATGGGGATCCGCGGAACGGACGCGCTGCAATACCAGTTTGCGATGACCACGGGGAGCGCGCCGCCCAAGGGCTTGGTCGGCGCGGGATTCGTGACTCGGGCCGGCGGCGGGCTGCCCACGGGCGCGATCCGCGAGGGCCAGATCGCGCCGGGGGCGGCGGAAGGACGCGGCAGCGGGTTCATTTCGTCGCCGCCGCGCGAGGGCGGGACGGCGCTGTCGGCGCTGCGTTCGCCGTCGGCGTTCGTGGCCGACAGGGGCTTGCAACCGCAGTTGCTCGCGACATGGGAGAAGGAAGGCACGCGATACGGGCTGAGCGCCTCGCCCTTGCGCGGGGTGGTGGCGGCACCCATGGGCGAGTTTGGATTGAAGAAGGAGTCCAAGCCGGAGTCGAAGCCGCCGCGGCCCGGGTCGTTGGAGACCGGCGCGATCAAGCCGAGCGTGCCCGAATCGACGCTCGAGCCGTCGCGTTCGCCGTTCGAGGACCTGCTCGAGCGGTGGGGCGGGGCAAAGAAGGCTGGCACGCCGGATGGGAGGCCCGGCACGGGCGAGCCGGGCCAGACCGAGCCCGGGAAGACCGAACCCGGCGCCGGGGCTGCTGGAGACGTCGCGGGATGGCGTGACACGCTGGCGCGGCTGAAAGGGGAGTTGGCGGAGGAGGATCGGCCGCGGGTCAAGCGGGCGCCGGAGCGGCGGCCTGGCGACCTCCCCAAGCAGGCGTTGCCCACGAGGCCCGGCGACGAGGGCAAGAGCACAGACAATGGATCGGACGGCAAGGGCGGGACGAGCGGGAAGGGATCGGAGGAGAAGGACGCCGAGGGCACGCGCTCGCGTCGCGAGGCGATCGAGTTGATCCGGAGTCTGGGCGAGTTGGGCCCGCTGACGACGATGACTCCCAAGGGCTTCGACGCGTACGCGGAGCACATGGCCGAGGGCGAGAAGCACATGGCCTCGTCGCGGTACTTCGACGCCGAGGAGCGGTTCACGGCGGCGCTCTCGTCCAAGCCGATCGACCCGATGGCGGCGATGGGGCGCGTGCACGCGCAGTTGGGCGCGGGCGTGTTCATCTCGGCGGCGATGAACCTCCGCGACGCGCTGACGAAGCACCCGGAGACGATGGGCGTGCGTTACGCGCCGGGGCTGCTCCCCAGGCCGGGGCGGATCGTGACGATCGTCGAGCGGCTGGACGACCTCATCAAGCACGAGCCGGAGCGCAGCCGCGACGCGGGGCTGCTGCTGGCGTACATCGGGTACCAGACGCAGCAGCCGGCGCTGGTGGATCGCGGGCTGAGGGCGGCGCGGGCGCTGCCATCCGGCGCACCCGAGGACCAGATGTCGAGGCTGTCGGACGTGCTGCGCGAGGTATGGGCGAAAAAGAAGGAGAACCCGTGACCAACGCCGCGGTGCCGGGCGCGGGACCGGTCGCAACTGGCCCCGCCGGAGCGGGAGTCGTGGGCACGGGCGTGACGAGCGCGGCGGTGGGCGCGCGCGCGCCCGAGGCTGCCGAAGCCCCGACGATCACCGACTTCATCACCGACGGGTCGCTCGCCGGGCTGTGCGAGAAACTCACGGGGCTCCTGGGCGTCGAGGTGACGCTGCGCGACACCAAGGGTCGGCGGATCGTGCGCTCCGGGCAGCCCCCGTTCTGGGCCTATGCCCCGGGTCCGGAGGTCGCCACGCCCGCCTGCGGCACTGGCCCCGCGGAGGTGGGTGGGATGCTGGTGGTCCCGCTGTGCGTGGAGGGGATGGGCGTGGGGTCGCTGGTGCTGGGCCCGGGCGAGCCGCGGCTGGCCTCGCGCGGGGCGCGCGACCGTGCGGGCGAGGTGCTCGAACTCCTCGCGACCACGGCCGCGGAGGTCTGCCACCAGCAACTGGACCTGCGGAGCCGCCTGCGCGAGATGCAGGCGCTCTTCCGCCTCTCGTCGATGCTGGCCAAGGCGACGCGGATGGAGTCGGTGCTGGACATCGCGCTCGAGTCGGCGCTGGAGGTGCTGGACCTCGACGCCGGGTCGATCGTGCTCTTCGACAGCGACGAGGGGATGCTCACGCAGACCGAGGTGGACCTGGTCCTCAAGGGTTCGCGCAACCTCTCGCGCGAGTGGCTCGAGAGCCCGCTCCCGCTCTCGAAGGACCGCGTGTTCGATCGGCTGGCGCTGGGCGGCGAGATCGTGGTCTCGACCGACCTGCGGACAGACGACCGCGTGCTCATCCCCGAGCACGTCGAGCGCGAGGGCCTCCGCGCGGCGATCAACGCGGGGCTCGTCTTCCAGGGCAAGCCCATCGGGGTGCTGCGGCTCTATGCGCGAAGCCCCCGGACCTTCACCGAGGCCGAGAAGCGGCTCCTGCGCTCCATCGCCCACCAGGCGGCGGTGGCCGTCGAGCAGGCCCGGCTCCTGAAGATGCAGGAGCGCGACGCCCGCATCCAGCGCCAGGTCGAACTCGCCGCCGACGTGCAGCGGCGGATGCTCCCGCGATGGACCCCGCAGATCCCGCGCCTCGACGTGGCCGCCCGCTACGTCCCGAGTTTCGAACTCGGGGGCGACTTCTACGACTTCTACGAACTCTCCGGGAACTTCGGGCTCGCCATCGGGGACGTGGTGGGCAAGGGGATCGCCGCCGCCCTGCTCATGTCGGGCGTGCGCTCCAGCCTGCGGGCCCACGTGCAGGACCTCTACGACATCGACGTGGTGCTCTCGCGCGTCAACGCCGCCCTCTGCCGCGATACGCGCGACAACGAGTTCGCCACGCTCTGGTACGGCGTCATCGACCCGGCCCGGCTGCGCATGACGTACTGCTCCGGCGGGCACGAGCCCCCGCTGGTCGTCCGCCGGCCCGCGCATCGCGCCCCCACGCTCGCGGACATCGACGAACTCTCGATCGGGGGCATGGCCGTGGGCATCGACCCCTCGCAGCGCTACCAGCGCGGGGTCTACGACCTGCACCCGGGCGACGTGATCCTCGCCTACACCGACGGCGTGACCGACACCCTCGACTTCGCCGGCAAACGCTTCGGCAAGGCGCGGCTCCGGCAGTCGGTGATCGACGTCCTCACGCAGGAACCCGACGCGAGCGCCGCACGCGTCGCCGAGCACCTGTTCTGGGAACTCCGGCAGTTCGCGGGGATCCTCGAGCGCCCCGACGACCAGACCGTCGTCGTGGTTCGCGTGCGAGCCTGATCGGATCGCCAACTCGCGGATTGAGTGAGTTCCATCGCACCGGTCGGCGGCCAGGACACCGGCGGCACCGGATGACGGCCGCTTATGGCTGCTGCGGTCAAGCCCTGACCAGGTTCACGGGCCACCCGTGTACCGGGCCCGGCCGCCGACGGGGGCGACGGACACCGATGATATGCCGATACACTTGGTCGTGGACCACGATCCCGCCCAGCCCGCCCCGATGGAGCCGACCAAGGCCTCGGAGTTGCACCCGCTGGAGGTGGCGGCGGCCCAGCGCCAGACGCTCCTGCGGATCGTCCGCCTCACCTGCGTCGTCCTGTTCGTGACCGTCACGATCCTCGCCGTGCTCGACATCGATCCGGGGACAGGCGCGGGCTCGGTCCTCATCGGTGGCCTGGCGCTCAAACTCGGATGGGACGCGGTGCTGATCCTCGCCGCCGCCCTGGCCGCGGGCATCGTCATCGTCGACGTGCTGACGACCCGGCGCAAGATCGGGACGCTCGTGACGATCTTTGTGGGGCTCCTGGTGGCGCTGCTGGGCACCTACGCGCTGGGGCGAGTCCTCGACCTGCTCGTGGACCTCTACGACATCCCCAAGGGGGCCACGGGCCTGATCCCCACGATCAAGGTCCTGCTCGGGATCGGGCTGGCGTACCTCTCGATCACGACGGTGCTCACCACGCAGGACGACTTCCGCCTCGTGATCCCGTACGTCGAGTTCGCCAAGCAGAGCCGCGGCGCCCGCCCGCACGTCCTGGACACCTCGACGCTCGTGGACGCGCGGATCGGGGACCTCGCTGCCACGGGAATCATGCAGTATCCGCTCGTGATCCCCTACTTCGTCGTGGGCGAGTTGCAGGCCCTCGCCGACTCGCAGGACAAGATCAAGCGCAACAAGGGCCGGCGCGGGCTCGACGTGGTCACGCGATTGCAGCGCACCCCGGGCGTGGACGTCTCGATCGACGAGACCCCCGTGCCCGGCAAGGCCGTGGACCAGATGCTCGTCGAGTTCTCGCGGCAGATGGACGCGGTGATCGTCAGCGCCGACACGGGCCTGGCCCGCGTCGCGGCGATCCAGGGCGTCCGAGTCCTGAACCTCAACGACGTGGCCAACTCGCTCAAGCCCGCGCTCATCCCGGGCGAGCAGGTGTCGCTGCGGCTCATCAAGCCGGGCGAGCAGCCGGGCCAGGGCGTGGGCTATCTCGACGACGGCACCATGGTCGTCGCCGAGAACGGACGCCCGTGGGTCGGGGAGATGGTCACGCTGCATGTCACCTCCGCGCTGCAGACCTCGGCCGGCCGGCTGATCTTCGGCCGCGTGCCCGAGCCCGCGCCTGACGCAACGGAACCGCCGCCACCCGCCTCCGCCGATTCCACGATCTCGATGCCCGCCGAGCCGATCCCGGGGCTCGACGGCGGAGCAGCCGGTCAAGTCAGCGGAGCGCCGGGCGCGGTGACGACGCCTCCGGACGCCGGCACGCACGTCGTTGGCTCACCGCCGGCGGTCCCGCTTGGGCCAACGGCCATCGAGCCCGCAACCTCCCCCAAGCGCGGGCCATTCCCGCCCAAGCCGCCCAACAAGCGCGTCAATCCGTTCCGAAATCCGCGGCGGTAGACGAACATCGCGCGGCGCACGATCGCGTGGGGCTGATCGCGACGCTCAAGCGAGGTCCGCGTCCGACGGCCTGGCTCGCTTCGCCCGCGGCCCGTCCTTCCGCCGCGAGGGATGGATCGCCGTGCTCGCGCCGAGCGCCCGCCCCAGCCGCACCGGGCCGTCCTGCATCCGCCGCACGGCACTCCTCGCGTTGTCCTCTGAGAACTCGCAGCCGATGAACCGCCGCTTCAGCGCGTGCGCGATCACGCCCGTGGTCCCGCTGCCGAGGAACGGATCCATCACCAGGTCGCCTTTGTTCGAGCACGCCCGCACGACGCGCTCCAGGTACGCCTCGGGCAACTGGTTGTCGTGGTTCGCCCGCCGCTCCTTGTTGTTCCCCTGGATCCGCCCCCAGAACGGCCCGTACCAGACATCCATCGGCACCCGCATCCCCGCCGGCATCCCGTCCCGCTTGCTCTCGGTCCGCGCGTCGAAATAGATCGACCGCCGATCCGAGACCTCGAGCACCTCCATCGGGTTCCACCGGCGGTTCAGCGGGTCCTTGGCGAAATAGAGCGCGTGGACGTGGCTCGAGATGAACCGGCCCGTCCCGTTCTGCCCGAACCGATAGTGCCAGATGCACCAGTTGATCATCGTGAGCCCGCGCCCCTTCAGGTGCATCACGATCTCGGCCGCCGTGTCGTCCGGGATGTTCACCCACATCGACCCGTGCTCGGCCAGCGAGTCCACGCACGCGTCCAGCCACGCCTCGGTGAACTTCAGGTAGTCCTCCCGCGGCATCTTGTCGTCCCACTTGTCGTACGCCCGGTTCCAGTTGAACGGGGGATCGGCAAAGACGAGGTCCACCCGCCGCGCGCGACACTCCGGGATCGCGGGGATGATCTCGCGGCAATCGCCGACGTAGACGCGGGCCTCGGGGTCGGGGAGCACAAAGTCGGCCCCCGCGCGCGCCCCGGGTCGCGCTCCGGTCTCGCTGGTGGCCACGGGTTGCGTGCGCTTGCGCGGCATCGCGGCAGCGTAGCGGTGCCGTCGCGATTGCGCCACCGCGGCATCTCCCCTACTACCCCACCCGCCGCATCACCGCCAGCCCATAGTTCGCGGGCGAGAGGCACACCTCGCACTTGTCATACACGCCCGCGCCGATCTCATTGACGCGATCCAGGATGTGCCTCGGGCCGTCCTCGTCCCCCGAGTATTCTGGAAAGATGTCGTGCAGCAGGATGTAGCCGCCCGTGGCCAGCACCGGCTCGACCGCCCATAGGTCCTGGCACGCGCCCTCGACGCCATGATCCCCGTCGAGGTACGCGAGTTGGACACCCCCGCCCCTCCCACCGCTCGCGTTCCCGCCTGCCGCGGCGAGCGTCGCCTGCATCGCGCGGATGTTCGCGTGGCTGTTGCCCTGGTGGATCTCAATGACATCCTCGAGCCCCGCCTCGGCGAAGTTCCGACGCACGAACCCCACACGATCCTCCTCGAGTTCCGCGTCGCGCCACTGGTCGGGCCGGATCGGCAGGAACAGGTCGAAGGTGTGCAGCCGCCCCCCGTCCCCGTTGGCCTGCAGCGCCGAGGCGATCCAGATCGAACTGATCCCGATCCACGTCCCCGTCTCGACCACGACCCGCGGCCGGATGTTCCGCACCAGCGCGTGTACGAGCAACCCCGCCTCGGGCGAGAGCGACGCCGGGAACGACAGCGGGGAGGCGTAGAGCCGCCGCAGCGTCGCCAGCCACGGCGCCGCGGCAGGGTCGAGGTACGCGGGCCACTCCCACTCGCGCGGATGCTCCCGGCCCCACAGCCCCGAGTGGTGCTCGAGCCGCTCACGTGGGATCGGGACGCGCGGGCCCTGGACCCGAGGCGGGGACGGATGCCGGCTGACCCATCGCCACACACGCCGGGCGATCGCTCGTTGATACTCGGCCAGCGTCTTCACGCGCCCATGCTACCCGACGCGCCGCAGCAGCGCCATCCCATAGTTCAGCGGCGCGGTGTGCAACTCGCACCGCTCGTACACACCCCGCGCGACGCTCCCGAGATGATCCAGAAGGTGCCGCGGGCCCTGGTGGTCCCCGCACTGTTCCGGGATCGTGTCGTGCAGCATGACGTAGCCCCCGGTGTTCAGGACGGGCTCGACGGCCTCGAAGTCCCGCCGCACGCCCTCGACCGTGTGGTTCCCGTCGATCAGCGCGAAATCCACGCCCCCAGGCCAGTCGGCGATCGGGCTCGCCCACGCGGCGCGCACGGCCTCCGGGCTGGGCCGGAACAGCCCGTGCAGGGCGCGCACCTGCGTCGAACTGTCCCCGGGATGGATCGCGACGAACCGCTCCAGATCGGCGGCGGCGAGCGAGCGGCGAAAGAGCCCGAGGCGATCGTCGAGCCGCTCGTCTCGCCACGGGCCCGGCGCCATCGGGCCGAAGTCGTCAAACGCGTGCAGGATCGGGCCGGACGCGTCGGGCTGCGCCTCGCGCATCGCGGCCGCCATCCAGATCGTGCTCACCCCGATGAAACTCCCGATCTCGATCGCCACCCGCGGGCGGAGGTTCCGCACCAGCGCAAAGAGCATGAGCCCCGCTTCCGGCGAGAGCGACGCGGGAAACGCCCAGGGCGTCGAGTACAGGTCGCGAAGCGCCCCCAGCCACGGGCACGACGCCGCGTCGAGATACCCGGGCCAGGCCCACGCCGTCGGATGCTCGGCCTCGTCGCGCAACCGCGGGAAGAACGCCAAGGCGTGGCGCGGGAGCGCGCCGGGCCGCGATGGGCCGGACTTGGGCTTGGGGGTGTCGGCGCTCGCGTCGCTCACGATGCACCGTAGCACGGCAAGGAAGGGTGGTGGGGAACTCCGGGCGTCATGGAGGCAGCGCGGCACGACGCTTCACGTTGAGCCGGATCGTCCGCTGCTTGGCCTCGAACCGCAGCAGGCCCGGCGCGTCGCCAAAGACGGCCTCGAGTTCCAGCGGCTGGCCCGACGCCGCCGCCCGCTCCAGGTCGTCCAGCGACGGCGCGACGTACGCGATCGGCTTGATCTTGTCCGTCCCCAGTTGGTCGATCAGGTCGCTGGGCCCGCGCACGAGCACGTCCGTGAGCAGCCGGCCCTCGGGCGGAACCGTGATCTCCCACAACCCCAGTTCCGTGGGCGCCAGCCGCACGTGCACCGGCACCGTCGGGAGCGTGATCTCCTTGGTCCGCGTCCGCAGCGCGATCGCCACCGAGACGCGCGGAGGGTCGATCGTCACCTGCTCGGCGCCCAAGAGCAGCGCCGGCGGCTCGACCACCAGCCCGGTGATCGTTGACCGCCGACCCTCGGGCAGCGACGCGAGGCTCTCGGGCGCCAGGCGCACCGTCGCGACCAGGTCCGCGGGGAGGTCCTTGGCGAGGGCGCCGGGGATGCTCAGGCGGACGGACGCGGGCGTGGCCTCGGGCGCGCCCTCCAGGGCCGCGCCGGGCGGGGCCTCGACTCGGACCGTCGCGGTGCGCGACACCAGGGCGTCGATGTCGATGATCGCCGTCGCGGGCTGGCTCGAGGCGATCCGCACGTGCGTCTCGCGCACCTCCGCGATCGAGGCGATCGCCGACGCCAGGTCGATCACGTGCCGACCCGGGTCCAGCGGGATCGTGTCGCGCCCGGGCTGGAGCCGCACCGGCCTGCGGAACCGCCCGATCAGGTCGTCCACCCGCGCGTTGGCGCCCTCGAGCGTCAGCGTCACGCTCCCCACGAACTCCTGCCCCGGCGCCAGCCGAACCACACGCTCGCTCTCGGGCGCGGCCCGGAAGATCACCTCCACCCGCACCCGCTCGACCCGCAGGCTCTCGGCCTCGGCGAGCAGCCAGATCAGCATCGTCACCGCGGCGATCCCGAGCAGCGACCGTGCCGTGGACAGGACCCGGGCGGCCGAGGCGCTCATGCCGCGTCCTCCTTCGCCGACTCCGCCCGCGCCGGCTCCACCGCGTCCGCGGCGCTCTCGGCCGAGACCTGCGCCGCCGTCGGCGTGTCCGCCGGTGAGGGCTGCACGCGAAGCCGACGGAGCAACTCGTCGCGGAAGTCCTCGCGGGCCAGGGGCTCCGAGAGCCGCCCTCGCTCGGCGATGCGGATGTGCCCCGTCTCCTCGCTCACGACCACGACAAGCGCGTCGCACTCCTTGGTCAGGCCCACCGCCGCCCGGTGCCTCGAGCCCAGGCGCGGGTCGGGCATATCCGCGGGATCCGCCAGCGGGAGTTGCACCCCCGCCGCCTGCACGACGTTCCCCTGCACGATCACCGCCAGGTCGTGCAGCGCGGTCCCGGGGAAGAAGATGGTCTGGAGCAGGCGGGCCGAGAGTTCGGCGCCCAGCGGCGTCCCGCCCTCGACGATCCCCCGCAGCGGGACCTGCCGCTCCACCACCACCAGCGCCCCGAATCGCGACTTCGACAGGTACGCGCACGCGTCCGCGATGGCCTCCACCGCGCGCACCAGCCGCGGCGAGCCCGCCCGCAGGAACGGCGCCTCGCCCAGCCGGATGATCGCCCGGCGCAACTCCGGCTGGAAGATCACCACCAGCGCCACCGCCGCGATCGCCAGGAAGCGGTCATACAGGAACACCACCCGCTGGAACGCCTCGCGCCCGCCCGCGACCCGCGCCAGGACCGTCCCCGCCACCAGGATCACCAGCAGACCCTTGAGCGCCCCCGCGGCCCGCGTCCCCCGAACAAACCTCGCCACCGCCCACACCACCAGCCCGATCAGCAGCAGTTCGACCGCCACCTCCCACGCGGGATACGTCCCCACGCGGCTCACCATCGCCCGGAATCGGTCGGCCCATTGCCCCATCGCGCCTCCAGTGTACCTCCGACTACCATTCGGCCATGCCCCTGCGGGTGGTTGAGTTCCAACCCACGCCCAATCCCAACGCGATCAAGTGCCTCCTCGACCGCGCCGTCGCCGACGCCCCGCGGTCCTTCCGAGCCCCCGAGTCCGCCGGCGACGACGCCATCGCCTCGCGACTCTTCGCCATCGACGGGGTCACCAACGTCCTCATCCTGGGCGACTGGCTCACCGTCGGAAAGACCCCCGCCGTCCCGTGGCCCGCGATGAAACGCGCCATCGCCGCCGCCCTGGCCCAGGTCCCGTGACCCGCGACCGCGCCATCGCCCGCGGCATCGCGCGATGGTTCTCGGAACACGCCCGCGAACTCCCCTGGCGCACCTCGCCCCGCGATCCCTACGCCGCCCTCGTCGCCGAGGTCATGGCCCAGCAGACCCAGATCGCCCGCGTCGCCGAACGATTCGGCACCTTCCTCGCTCGGTTCCCGACCGTCCACGACCTCGCCCGTGCGCGCGCCGGCGACGTGCTGGCCCTCTGGGCCGGGCTCGGGTACTACCGCCGCGCCCGAAACCTCCACGCCGCCGCCCGCGAGATCGTCGAGCGCTTCGACGGCCGCGTGCCCTCGTCCGTTGCCGACCTGCGCACCCTCCCGGGCGTCGGGCGGTACACCGCCGGGGCCATCGCCTCGATCGCCTTCGGGCGGCCCGAGCCGATCGTGGACGGGAACGTCGCCCGGGTGCTGCTGCGGATCGACGGGCGCGACGTGACCGGAGCCGAGGCCCAGGGCCACGCCTGGGCGCGCGCCGCAGACCTCGTGGCCCTCGCCCCGGACCCCGCCGCGTTCAACGAGGGCCTCATGGAACTGGGCGCGACGGTCTGCACGCCCCGGTCGCCGCGGTGCTCGGACTGTCCTGTGCGCGCGCCGTGCGCCGCCCGGCGGGCCGGGCTCCAGGATTCCATCCCCAAGCCCAAGCCGACGCCCCGGCGAACGACGCTCCATGGCCTCTGCCTCGTGGTCCGCGATCGGCGCGGTCGGTGCCTCGTCGAGCGCCGGCCGGAGCACGGGCTTTGGGCGGGTCTGTGGCAACTCCCGACCTGGGAGAGCCGACGCGGGTTCCCGCGGGCCGAGGCGATCGCGGCGGAGATGGGCGTGGCGGTCCGCGGACCGATCACCACGATCGTGCGCACGCTCTCGCACCGGCGGGTCCGGGTGCGGCTGTACGAGGCCATCGGCCCGGCTCGGGCGAACCTCTGCCGGGCCCGTCCGCGGTCCCGCTGGGTCGCGGTCGGCGCGCTGGCCGGACTGGGGGTTTCGAGCCTGCAAGCGGAAGCGCTGCGGGTTGCAGGCCTATACTCGACCCCAAGTCCCCAAACCCGTCGCCCGGGTCGAATCCGGGCCGATTGACCATGACGGAGCCCACATGAGCAAGTTCAGCCGATTCACCCCGCCCCCGACCAAGATCAAGATCGCCAAGACCACCGGCAAGGACAAGACCTACGTCGATTGGAAGGACGTGGAGAACCTCCGCCGGCTGATGAGCCCGAACGGGAAGATCTACGGGCGGAAGCGCTCGGGCCTGAACGCCTCGGAGCAGCGTCTGGCGGCCCAGGCGATCAAGCGGGCCCGGTTCATGGGCCTCCTGCCCTACACCTCCGCGACGCTCTAGGCCGGCCCGGTCGCCGCGCCCGCGCGGAGCGACGCATGCCACCAACCACCGCACGCGATTACGCGGCCATTCGTTCGGCCTTGCCGGCGACTGCGCCCGCGCATCGCGCCGTGGCGATGCAACTCGCGGTCGACGTGCTCTGGTCGCACCTGGCCCGGACGGGCGTGTCGTGGATCGGGTTCTACCTCAAGAGCGCCGGAGCCGACGAGATGGTGCTGGGCCCGCGTCGGGACAAGCCGGCGTGCTCCCCGATCGGGCTGCACGGGGCCTGCGGACGGTGCTGGCGCGAGCGTGTACCGTTGGTCGTGCGCGACGTGGCCTCGCTGGGCGCGGGCTACATCGCGTGCGACCCGCGCGACCGGAGCGAGGTCGTGCTGCCGCTGCTCGAGGCCGATGGGTCGTGCTGGGGCGTGCTCGACGCGGACAGTTACGACGCGGGCTCGTTCGACGAGCGCGACGCGAACGAGTTGGGCGAGGTGATGCGGGCGCTTGGGCTCTCGGCCCACGACGCCGGGCCTGCGGTCGTGATCTGACCCCTCGGCGGTGGGTGATACGAACGAGCGGGATTCGTCGGCCCAGAGCGACGGTGGCCGCGCCACTACTACCATCGGTCGCGCGCCCGGCCGTCCCCCAAGGTGGTCCGCGGGGGCGTCGAGCACGAAAGGGAGTCGGCCATGATCGTCCGCGTTCTTCGTCGTCTGGCGGTCGCGCTGCTCGCGTTCTCCCCGCTGGTGCTCGGGGGTTGGGGCGAGGCGGGGCACCGGATCGTCGGGCAGATCGCGTACAACCGCCTGTCGCCCACGGCCAAGGCCGAGATCGACGCGATCCTGGCGAGCGAGCACACCGACCTCCCGACCGCGGCGTACTGGCCCGATGCCGTCGCCCGCTCGCAGGCGAAGTATCGCTTCGCGAACCAGTTGCACTACGCGAACGTCCCGCGGGGCTCGGCGGAGTATGTTCCCGCGCGCGATCGGCCCGAGGGCGGCGACATCGTCAGCGGGATCGACGACTTCGCCAAGGTCCTCGCCGACAAGACGCAGCCCGTCGAGAAGCGGCTCGAGGCCCTGCGGTTCCTCGCGCACTTCGTCGGCGACATCCACCAGCCGCTCCACGTCGGCTACAAGGAGGACCGCGGCGGCAACGACATCAACGTGCGCTTCTACAACCGCCGGATGAAACTCCACGCCGTCTGGGACACCGGGCTGCTCGAGAAGTCCGGGATCGACTGGCAGGAGTACGCGACCGACCTCGACGCCAAGATCCGACCCCAGGACGTGGTCGCCTACACCGAGCGCATGACCCCGCTGGAGTGGGCCCAGGAGACGTACCAACTCGCGATCCGTGAGGGGTACGGGAACATCCAGCAGGACGACGCGATCGCCCGGCCCTACGTCGATGAGAAACTCCCGGTGGTCGAGGACCAGTTGTCGATCGCCGGGGTTCGGCTCGCGACGCTCATCAACTCGATGTTCGGCGGCACCGCGCCAACCCCGCCGCAGACGGTCTACGTCACGACCTCCGGGAAGCGGTACCACGTCGCGGGATGCCGATTCCTGGCCGGCCCGCACACGCCGTTGACGCTGGAAGAGGCGAAACGGACCAAAACGCCGTGCACGTTCTGCGACCCGCCGCGGTAGGGCGGGCTCGGACGCGCGCGCGACTCAGCCGGTGACGTCGAGGACGCGGCCCGCGTGCACGCCGGTGGCGGCTGCGTTGCGATCGGCCGGGTGGCGATACAGCGACATCGTCTGCGCGGGCTCGGCTCCGGAGAAGTCCACCCGTCCGGGCACGACCGCCGCGACGAGCCGCTCGCGGATCTCGCTGCCCGCATGCGGCGCGATCGAGGCGCCGGCCGCCTCGGGGTTCGCGATCGCACGGACCGGCTGCACGGGCGCGACGGGACGCGCAGGCTGCACGCCATAGGCCCGTGCGAGATGGAATGGGATCGTCGGCTCGACCATGGGTGGCACGATATCGCGAGACAGTGACTATCGCCATGTTGGGGGCGGATTCGCGCGAGGATAACTTCCCGCGGACGCGCAGAAAGTGCGGCGTGCCATCCGCGCGGTCGGCTGGGACATCAGAGATCGAAGCCCAGCGCTCGGGACCAGTTGCCCCACGCGAAGCCGCCGATGTCCGCGTCGCCCCAGCCCCGTCGGCCGAGTTCGTCGGCGAGCAAGTCAAAGCCCGTCGGCGAGTCGATCCCCCGCGGCAGTTGCTCGGCGCTGAAGCCCCCGTCCATGTCGCTCCCCAGCACGACGGCACGCCGATGCCCGACCAGCGCGCAGACGTGCTCGACGTGGTCGATGGCCTCGACGATCGTGGGGCGGTCGCCCTTGGCGAGGCCGGGACGGATGAACGGGGCGCACAGATTGAGCCCGATGACCCCACCGCACGCCACCCCAGCCCCACGACCCCCGGAGCCCGCGTCGGCGCGTCGCGCCTCGCCCCGCCTCGCGATCTCGCGGATCGCGTCGTCGTGCAGGTGGCGGTCGTTGCGAGGCTGGCCGGGCGTGTTGGGCACGATCGAGCGGCAGTTGGAGTGCGAGGCGACGATCGGCCCGCGCGCGAGCGCCAAGAGGTCGTCCAGCGCGCGGTCCGACAGATGCGACACGTCGTGGACGACCCCGAGGTCGTCGATGGCGCGGACCATGTCCTTGCCCAGGGGCGTGAGCCCGACCCCGGACTCGCACGAGGGCGAGGAGTTGCCCGAGGCAAAGCGCGAGCCGCGGGCCCACGTGAGCCCGACGGCCACCACGCCCCGTGCGACCCACGCCGGGAGTTCCGCGGGCGAACGGATGGGATCGGCCCCCTCGACGAGGATGCCGACGCGGATCGGCGGCGTGTTGTCGATCGTGCCGTTCGCGCCGCGCGGATCGGCGTCCGCGACGCGCGCGGCCGGGGCTGGGCGGAGCGGCGCGATCAGCCCGGCCGCACGCCAGCGGTCGTACCAATCGAGTTGCCGAAGGCCCGCGGCGTGGGCGGCCCGAGAGTCGCCGGCGGGATAGGCCACCGCATCGTCGCCGTCGGCCTCGGTAAAGACCGTCGCCAGGCACGCCCGCACCCCGCCCTCGACCAGCGACGGGAAGCAAACCCCCGCCGGCGGCCACGGCCCGCCGCACTCTGAGAGCGGGCGCGTCAGGTCGCGGCCGTTCTCGGCCAGGCACGCGAGGTCGAGATGCCCGTCGAACCATCGCACGCGGCGATGGTACGGCTCAGGAGCAGCCCGCCGCGAACGCGTTGAGGAAGCAGACAAAGTCGGAGATGTTGAGCGCGGGCGGTGTCGTTGAGCCATCGCAGTTGGCGTAGGACTCCCCCGCGGCGAACCTATTGAGGAAGCAGACGAAGTCCATGACGTTCAGGACGGGTGGCGTCATCGATCCATCGCAGTTGGCGTAGCACCCGCCACAGGACGCGACCACCTGGAACGTGCCCACCTGTGTCCGCGGGTGGATGGTCTGGCCCGAGACCTGGTGCGTCACGAAGACGCTGTACGTCCCCGCGGGCAGACCCGTGACCATCGGCGACAGGCTCCAGTTCGAGATGACGGTCAGACATCCGCCCGGCGGGGGCTCTCGCACTGTCACGATGTCGACCTCGAGACCCGATCTGCTGACTGAAACGCCGTTGGGGACGCAGTTGTCGGGCCAGAGCCCGCCGATACCGAGCGTGATGGTCGAGGACGGATCGCGGCACTCGGGCTGGACGCTCAGGCCCCCGGTCGGAGGCCACCACCACTGGGCCGAGGCCTGCGCGGCCAGAGCGAGGACGACGGCGGAACCGGCGCATCGCGCGATCATGGCTTTGCTCCTTGGAATCGCGGCAGACGCCCCACGCGCGCCGCGCGAGGAGATACGCGAGCCGGGCGGGGAGGTTCCCAGGTGTGGCCACGGGCGGGGGGAGGGGCGCACTACCATTCCCCGACCGGCGACCGGGGGCTCCGCCGCGTCGAGGAGTCGGGCCCATGTTCAACTTCGGTCGCGTCGTGGTGCTGTCGTCTCTGGTCCTGGGTTCGAGCCTGCTGGCCGCGCCCCCCGAAACGGCCAAGGTCCCCGTGACGGACACGTACCACGGGGTGTCGGTGGTGGACGACTACCGCTGGCTGGAGGATTGGAACGACGCCAAGGTGAAGGCCTGGAGCGACGCCCAGAACGCGCACGCGCGCTCGATCCTCGACGGCCTCCCGGGGGTCGAGGCCATCCGCGCCCGGGTCTCGCAGATCATGAGCGCGCCGACGGTCGCGCACTTCTCGCTCAGCGCGAAAGGCGGGAAAGTCTTTGCGATGAAGCGGCAGCCGCCGAAGCAGCAGCCGTTCCTCGTCGTGATGGCCTCCGCCGACAAGCCCGAAGAGGCCCGCGTGCTGGTCGATCCGGTGGCGATCGACGCGGGCGGGGGCGTCTCGATCGACTGGTTCGTGCCCTCCCCGGACGGGAGCAAGGTCGCCGTCAGCCTCTCCAGGGGCGGGAGCGAGAGCGGGGACGTGCACGTCTACGACGTGGCGACCGGAAAGCCCGTGGGCGAGGTCGTCGAGCGCGTCAACGGGGGCACCGCCGGCGGATCGCTCGCGTGGACGCCCGACGGCGGATCGTTCTACTACACCCGCTACCCCCGCGCGGGCGAGCGGGCCGCCGAGGACATGGACTTCTTCGTCCAGGTCTATCACCATCGGCTCGGGACCTCGCCCTCGGAGGACACCTACGAGGTCGGCAAGGACTTCCCGCGGATCGCCGAGATCGTGATCGAGACGGACGGGTTCGGACGGGCCCTGGTCTCGATGCAGAAGGGCGACGGAGGCGAGTTCCAGCACTACCTCAAGGCCGACGGGGCCTGGACGCAACTGACCCGATACGAGGATCGGGCGGTGCAGGCGTTCTTCGGCCCGACGACCCGCGACGGCGGGACGGTCTACCTCGTGAGCCGCAAGGACGCGCCGCGCGGGAAACTGCTCGGCCTGCCGATCAAGGCCGGAACAGCGGCGAAACTCGCGGACGCGAAGGTGCTGGTGCCCGAGGCGAAGGACGCGGCGATCGTCAACGACTTCTTCGACCCCGCGATCTGCGCCGCGACGCCCACGCGCGTGTACCTGACGTACCAGTTGGGCGGGCCGTCGGAGATCCGGGCGTTCGACCACCAGGGCAAGCCGCAGAAGGCCCCGGACCAGAAGCCGATCTCGGCCGCGGGGGACATGTGCATCGTGCGGGGCGAGGAGGTGCTCTTCGCGGCGACGGGGTACACGTTCCCGTTCGCGTGGTACCGATTCGACGGGACGACGACGACGCAGTTGAACCTCACGAGCCCCCCGCCGGTGGACTTCTCGCCTTACACGGTCACGCGCGACTGGGCGACTTCCAAGGACGGGACCAAGGTGCCGGTGAACATCATCGCCAAGAAGGGGATCAAACTCGACGGGACGAACCCGTGCCTGGTGACGGGCTACGGCGGGTACGGCGTGAACATGACGCCCGCGTTCCGGGCGGCGACGGTCGTGCTGCTCGAGCAGGGCTTCGTGTGGGCCCAGGCGAACATCCGCGGGGGCGGGGAGTTCGGGGACGAGTGGCACAAGGCCGGCAACCTGCTGAACAAGCAGAACGTCTTTGACGACTTCGCGGCCGCGTGCCGACACATGATCGCGAAGGGCTACACGAGTCCGGGCAAGTTGGCGATCGAGGGCGGGAGCAACGGGGGCTTGCTCATGGGCGCGATGTTCACGCAGCACCCGGACCTGGCCCGGGCCGTCGTCTCCCACGTGGGCATCTACGACATGCTCCGCGTGGAACTGTCGTCCAACGGGGCGTTCAACATCACGGAGTTCGGGACCGTCACGGATCCGGCCCAGTTCAAGGCCCTGTACGCCTACTCGCCGTACCACCATGTCCGGGAAGGGACGAAGTACCCGTCGATCCTGTTCCTGACCGGGGCCAATGACCCTCGCGTGGACCCGATGCAGAGCCGCAAGATGACGGCGAGGCTCCAGGCCGTGGGGGCCGAGGCGCTGCTGCGGACCAGCGCCAACAGCGGACACGGGATGGGCACGGCCCTCTCGGAGCGGATCGAGCAGGCGGTGGACGTGTACGCGTTCCTGTTCAGCCGCCTGGGTGTCGAGTACAAGCCGGTGAAGTAGCATCGTCCGTGGGGCGACGCGCCCCCCTGGAGCGCCCGGACATGACGACTCGGACGGTCGTTGTAGGCATGCGCTCTCGCCAACGTTGCGCGCGATCCGGTCGTGCGGGCCGATGTCATACCGCACCGGCGAGACGCCGATTCCGCCTTCGCAAGGTGTCGAACCCGGCGTCAGTACCGGCGGACGACGCCCTTGACGACGCCCTGGACCTGGCAGAACTTGACCTTGATGGGCTCGAAGGCTGGGTTGGCGGGCTGGAGGCGGATGTGGTCGTCCTCCTTGTAGAAGGTCTTGAGGGTGGTCTGCCCGTCGGGGAGGAGGGCGACGACGCGGTCGCCGTTGCGGGCGACCTCGGTGCGCTCGACCAGGACATAGTCCCCATTGAGGATGCCCTCGTCCTTCATGGAGTCTCCCTCGACCTTGAGGGCGAAGGTGGAGTCCCCGCGGCCGCGGCCCCCGAGAACCTCGGCGAGGTCGATCTCGTCCTCGTCCTGGATCTTCTCGATGGGATAGCCCGCGGCGATCTTGCCAACGAGGGGGAAGCGGGTGGGACGGGCTTCGTCGGGGACGGCCACGCCGTCAGCGATCGACAAAGAGCGAGCCTTGTTCGGCTCGCGGACGAGGGCGCCCTTCTTGATGAGGGCCTCGACGTGCTCGAAGACCGTGACCTTGCTGACGCCGATCTCGTCGGCCAGTTCCTGCATGGTCGGGGAAAAGCCTCGGCGCACCCGCCAATCGCGGATGAGTTGGAGGATCTTGAGTTGCTTGGGAGTCAGGTTCATTGGACACCTCCGAAATGAAGCCGGGGCGTTCGGCCGCACCGCCGACCCGGCTTCGAGTTCCCACCACCTTCAACACGGACGCCACCGAATCCTCGCTGCGGCACTGGTCGCGGAGCGCACGCTCCGCCAGCACCAACAGCCCTAACCGGGCCAGCACGGCCTGGCCGATCCCCCGCAGAGGCTTGACGGCGACGAGCCGACCCTTGCCGTTGGGGACAAAGTCGGTCACGAAGTCGCCGCCGGGTCCGATCTGAAGCACTGGAGCGATCGTCATGGTGATTCCCTCGCCGCGATGGCAACGAACTGCGTCGAGGACTCCGTCCGGCCGACCCGCCCGCCGACTCCGCGGCGAGAACATCTGTTCGGTACACGATAGCCAATCATCGGCCACACGGCAAGAGGGGCATTCAGTTTTTTGTCAGGGATTTGGTCAATGCCCGCGGGCGAGCCTGGAGCCCACGCGGCGGACCCGACTTTGGAGTTCCAGAAGCGTCAACTCCGCTGAAAGTTGTTGGGCGCTCAGGCCCGTGACGGCGACCAGTTCGTCGCGGGACTTCGGGGAATCGAGGGCGTCGAGTATCGCCGCCTGTGCGGGCGACAATCCGACGCGCGGGCGGGGCTTGGCTTCGGCTGCCGCGAGCGAGCCCCCCTCTTTGGGTGGGGTTGGCTCTGGGGTCGGTGGATCGCTTGCGTCAACCTCGGTCCGTTGCGGATCGGAGTACCGGACGGCATGGGTGCCCGCGGCCTGGTGCCTGGCGGGAGTTTCGAGGATGTGGAGCACGTCGCCCGGCTCGGTGACAATCGCCGCCCCGCCGGACTTGAGCAGGTCGTGCGTGCCGGCGCTGGCGGGTGAATCGACTCGGCCCGGGACGGCCATGACCTCGCGCCCGTGCTCCTCGATGGCGGCCTCGGCGGTCAGGAGCGCGCCGGAGCGTTTCCCCGCCTCGATGACGATGACGCCGAGGCTCAGGCCGGAGATCAGGCGGTTGCGGCCCGGGAAGTTCTCGGGGTTAGGCGCGGTGTTCAGGGGGAGTTCGGTGACGATGGCCCCTTGGCGGGTGATCTGGTCGAAGAGGAGTGCGTTCTCTGGGGGGTAGCATCCTGCCAGGCCGCAGCCCATGACCACGATGGTGCGCCCCGCGGCGCGGAGGGCGCCACGGTGAGCGGCGGTGTCGATGCCGCGAGCGCCGCCGGAGACGATGGTGAGGCCGGAGCGGGCGAGAACGCCGGCGAAGCGTTCGGCCTGCTCGATGCCGTAGGCCGTCGCATCGCGTGATCCGACGATGGCAACGGGGTATTGGTCGGCCTGTGGATCGAGGACGCCGCGGACATAGAGGATGGGCGGGGCGTCTGGGATAGAGGCGAGGAGGGGTGGATAGTCGGGCTCGCCGAGGGCCAGAAGACGGACGCCGAGGCGATCGGCGAGGGCGAGTTCAGGCCCGACGAGGTCGGCGGACTGCTTCATCCCGGCGACGATGGAGGCGGACCGGCCGGGGCCGATGCCCTTGACCCGTTCGATGTCCTTGGCGGAGCGTTGGAGGACCTCGGCGGGGGAGCCGAACTGGGCGACGAGGCGCGAGATGAGGACGGGCCCGAGGCCGGGGGTGAGGGTGAGGCGGAGGAGGTCGGCGCGGAACGCAGTCGTCACTCGCGCACCGCCAGTTCGTAGGGCTGGTTGGAGGCGGGTTGGGCGAAGTCGAGGACGCGGGCGTAGACGCGGGCGGGGATCGAGGCGTCGGCGGTCGTGGCGATCTCCTGCACGACGATGGCCTGGGTCTGGAGTTCGGCGGGGTTGGGCCTTCGGAGGGTGAGGTAGAGGTCGGTGCGGTCGAAGAAGCGTTGCTCGCGGTCAAAGGCGACGACCCACCCGCTGGAGGGCGAGAGCACGGCCAGGACATGCTTGCGCCCGCCCGCCACGCGGCCAACCTGATCGCGTGGGCCGCCGCCAGCGGTGCTGCCGGGGGAGCGGAGTTCGATGCGCGGTCCGGCGTAGGCGGAGTCGGCGATCTTGGGGCGACCGGAGCAGCCGACGATGGGGCCGAGCGCGGCGGCGAGGAGGACGAGTGCGGGCGTCAGGCGGCGCGGGAACATTCGTGAGGTACCTCGGCTTTCCCCGATGGTGGAGGTTGTATGCTATCGGAGCGGGCCTGGGAGCGCGGCATGGATGTCTGTCGGATCGCGAAGCGGGTGTGGCGCGAGCGCCCCTTGATCGCCTGCGGGGCGGCGGGTGTCGGCTTGGCGCTGCTGATCGGGCTGGTGTCGTGCCAGACTGCGGGGGTGCGCGGACGGATCGAGGGCTCGATGCCCAGCGAGCCGGAGGTTCGGGTTCGGATCCGCACGGGGCTGGCGAGCACGAAACTCTCGGGCGGGGCGACGATGCGGGTGCGCGAGGTGCCGGGCGGGGAGGTGCGCGAACTGCCCGGGCCGCTGACGCTCGCGGCGGAGTCGGAGCGGATCGTGGTGACGGACGGCCAGGGGCGCGCGCACGAGCACGCACCGACGCGGGTGCTGGAGATCGGGACGGACGGGAGCGGCCCGTTGCGGGTGGATGGCAAGGCGTTCCCGGGGCGGGTGGTGGTGACGCCGCGGCTGCTCACGGGCGAGGCGGCGCGGCTGGCGCTGGCGGCGGGGAGCGCGGAGGCCGGGTCGGGGACGCGGGGCTCGACGACGGGGTCGGCGATCCGACGACTGGACCTGATCGAGGTCGTGCCGCTGGAGGAGTACGTGGCGGGGGTGACGGCGTCGGAACTGATCAAGGGATGGCCTTTGGGGGCGTACCAGGTGCAGGCGGTGTGCGCCCGGACGTATGCGCTGCACGAGAGGTCGCGTGCGATCCGGCTGGGGCGTGACTATGACCTGGAGAGCACGACGCTGGACCAGGCGTACAACGGGGCGACGGCGATCCCGGAGGCGGCGCGCGGGGTGGCGGACACGCGGGGCGTGGTGCTGAGTTGGGAGGGCCGGGTGCTGCGGGCGTATTACTCGAGCACGTGCGGGGGTCGGACGGCGTCGGCGGCGGACACCTGGCCCACGGGCCCGGGGTTCGAGTTCAACCTGGACGCGCCGATCCAGGCGAAGCATCGGGAGCACGCGTGCGAGCCGTCGCCGGCGTATCGGTGGGAGGTGTCGCGGGATCGCGCGGCGCTCACAAAGCAGATCAAGGAATGGGGGCGCTCGAGCGGGAACGCGATCGCGGGGATGGGGACGATCGCGGGGGTGCGGGTGGAGTCGGAGAACGCGGACGGCAGGCCGGCGCGGTTCGTGGTGACGGACGACAAGGGGAAGTCGTTCGTGATCAGCGCGGAGATGCTGCGGGTGGCGTGCAACACGCCGGCGGCGGGTGTGCCCGAGGTGACGCGGCAGACTCGGGTTCGGAGCGGGGACCTGGAGATGGACGTGGGGGGCTCGACGGTGACGATCCGAGGTCGCGGGTTCGGGCACGGGGTGGGGATGTGCCAGTATTGCGCGAAGGGGTTCGCGGATCGGGGCGTGCCGTGGCGCGAGATGGTGCTTCGGTTCTATCCCGGGGCGAGACTCGAACGGGCGTATTGAGCGGACTCGGGGTCAGCGCGAGGCCTTGACGCGAACGAGCGAGGCGGCGCGGGTGGCGAGTCGGCGGGCCGCCGGGACGGAGGCGGCAACGGCGAGGGCGACGCCCATGCGTCGGTACTTCCGGGTGGAGGGCTTGCCGAAGAGGCGGACCTGCACACCGGGGATGGCGAGGGCCTTGTCGAGGCCGGGGTAGGTCGGGGGGTTGGCGGACTCGCGGTCGGCGAGGATGACGGCGCTGGCGGCTGCCTTCTCGTAGCGGATGGTGGGGATGGGCAGGCCGAGGATGGCGCGGACGTGGAGGTCGAACTCGGAGAGGTCCTGCGAGATCATGGTCACCATGCCGGTGTCGTGCGGGCGGGGCGAGAGTTCGGAGAAGACGACGCGGTCGCGGCGGACAAAGAACTCGACGCCGAAGATGCCCGCGCCCTTGGGCCCTGCGATCTCGTCGGTGATGGCGCGGGCCATGCGCTGGGCCTGTCGGACGAGGGCGGGCCTCATGGCGCAGGGCACCCACGATTCCTGGTAGTCGCCGCGCTCCTGGCGGTGCCCAATGGGGCGGACAAAGAGGGTTCGGCGGGCGGGCGGGAGCCGCTTCCCGGCGACGACGGGGCGCTGCCTGATGGTGAGGAGAGTGATCTCGTAGTCAAAGTCGATGAACTCCTCGACGATGACGCGGCGGGTGTCCCCGCGCATGTTGGCGCAGGCGCAGTCCCAGGCGCGGGCGATGTCGGCGCGGGAGCGGACGATGGACTGGCCCTTGCCGGAGGAGGACATGACGGGCTTGACCACGCAGGGGAGGCCGACGGGCCCGAGGACGCGGTCGCGGAGTTCGTCGGCGGACTGGGCGTAAGCAAATCGGGCGGTGGGCAGGCGCAGGGTCGTCGCCGCGACCTCGCGGATGGCGTCGCGGTTCATGGTGAGGTGGGCGGCGCGGGCCCTGGGGACGATATCGAAACCCTCGCGTTCGAGGGCGAGGAGTCGCTCGGTGCGGATGGCCTCGATCTCTGGGACGACATGGAACCCCGGGCCGGGACGGGCGTGGGTGCGGATGACGCGCTCGAGGGCGTCGCCGTCGAGCATGGAGACGACCTCGGCGGCGTCGGCAACCTGCATGGCGGGGGCGCAGGGGTAGGAGTCGATGGCGACGACGCGGCAGCCGAGGCGCTTGGCGGAGATCACGACCTCCTTGCCCAGTTCGCCCGAGCCGAGGAGGACAAGGGTGGGTGGATTCATGGGGTGGAGGATAGCGGACGTGGTTTTGGGCCTGGGTCGGGCGGCGAGTCGAGCGCGTCGCGTGGCGTGTCGCTCGGGCGGTGTGTTCGTCGCATGGGAGTGGACAACGGCGCCACGCGGCGGGAGCGAGCGGATTCCCCGCAGGGCGGGCGGAAGGACGGGCCGATGCAGCGGCGCGGGTTGGAGGGTTACCATGTTGACG
Organism: Phycisphaerae bacterium; assembly: GCA_016793805.1. Taxonomy (GTDB): domain Bacteria; phylum Planctomycetota; class Phycisphaerae; order Phycisphaerales; family UBA1924; genus JAEUIZ01. Next base: position 2,649 of record JAEUIZ010000015.1, on the reverse strand, counting down.
CGGCGTGAAGCGGTGATCGCGGTGCTGGTGGCTGGTTCGGCGATGGTGGTGGTGGCGACGCGGCGGCTGACGGCCGGGCCGCTCTCGCCCCCGGCGGGCCCGGTCGCGAGCACGTACAAGACGCTAACGGAGGTCGAGCCGAGGACGGTGTTGAGCGCGGCCACGACGCCGGGGAGTTCGTTCGCGGTCTATCGGATCACGCAGCCGGGGTCGTACTACCTGGCGGGGAACGTGACGGTGCCGGCGGGCGTGCTGTGGGGCGTGTCGATTGAGTCGCCGCGCGTGACGCTCGACCTGAACGGGTTCACGATCGACGCGGCGGGGATCGGCGGGGGGGTGTCGGTCGGGAACCAGGCGGGCGTCACGGTGCGGAACGGGACGATCACCGACTCAGTATTCAGCGGGGTGTCGTGCGGCGTCGTTCCGGTCGGGTCTCCCGGGATGATGGTGGAGAACATCCGCGTGGTCAACGTGCTGACGGACACGGTGACGGTTGGCGCGCTGGGGAACGTATCGGGGATCTCGCTGGGGCGGGAGTCGTCGGCGGTGAACTGCACCGTGGTCAACGCGCCCGTGGGGATCACGACGGGGTACGGGTCGCGGGTGGTGGGTTGCACCGTGAACGCGGCCCGCTCGATCGGGTTCGACCTCTTTGACGGGTCGATCGCCGAGGGCTGCACGATCACCGGGACGACCGCGCAGGCGGCCAACTCGGGGATGGGGTTCTACCTTCGCAACGGGACGATGGTGACGGGGTGCGCCGCTCGATCCAACGCTGGGGCAGGGTTCGTCGCGATCACGGAGAGCACGATCCGCGGGTGCTCGTCGTCGAACAACTCCGGGGGCGGGTACGTGCTCGGGAATCGCTCGATGCTCGTGGACTGCTCGGCGACGCAGAACTCGGGCGTGGCGATCGACGCGGGCGGGAACTGCACGATCACCAACGCGCTGGTCACGGGCGGGAGCACGGGCGTGCGCCTCGTGAACGGGGGCAACCGCCTCGAGCGCTCGAAGATCGGGAACGCCGTCGCGGGGGTCACGTCGGATGGCATCGACGTGATCGTGGAGAACAGCCTCAACTCGTCCGGGGCGGGCGTGGGCGACGGGATCAGCATCACCGGGGACGACACGGTCGTCGATGGGAACGCGATCTACGGGTTCTCGCGCGGGGTGGCCTCCACCGCGACGTTCGTCTCGGTGACACGGAACCGCTTCCACCTCATCACCGGCGTGCCGACCTTTGGGGGCGGGGGGATGGTCGCGCCGACCGTGTCGACCGCGGCGGGGCTGACCAATCCGCTTGCGAATACGGCCCAATAGCGCTGGAGCGGCGCGCCAAGGATGCGGGATGCCCGATCGACCGCCCTCGTCCGATCCGCTCGACATCCTGCTCGCGCACGACGCGTGGGGCACGAGGCTCTTGCTGGAACGATGCCGGGGGCTGTCGCACGAGCAGTTCCATCGCCGGTTCGAGATCGGGCTGGGCTCGCTGCACGAGAACCTGACGCACATCGTGAGCGTGATGCGCCGGTGGGCGGATCGGCTGGCGGGGCGGCCCGTGCGGGCGGCGCTGCACGCGGTCCCGAGTCGACCGGACATCCCGACCGAGGCCGCGGATCGAACGCCCGACGAGTTGCTGGCGATGCTGGACGAGGCGGCGCGCGATCTGGGCGGGATCGCGGGGGCGTGGCGCGATCGGCTGGGGACGACGGTGTCGCTGGATTGGCCCGGGGAGGGCGGGGCGATCAAGACGTACACGTTCACGCGCGGGGCGGTGCTGGTCCATGTCTGCACGCACGGGATGCACCACCGGGCGCAGTGCCTGAACATGCTGCGCCGGCTGGGCGTGCCGGGGGTGTCGGACAAGTTGCCGGACCCGAGCGTGGTGGAGTGGCAATGGAGCACGGAGTTGCCCCCGACGGTGAGGCCGGCATGACCCGGGTCGTGATCGCGGCGTTCGAGGCGGAGTTCCGGCGGTATCGCGGGCTGGCGGAGGCCGCGGCGGCGCACCTCACCTGGCCCGAGATGCGCGTCGCGCTCGACCCCGAGGTGAACTCGGTCGCGGTGATCACCAAGCACGTCGGCGGGAACCTCCGCTCGCGCTGGACCGAGCCCTTCACCACCGACGGCGAGAAGCCCTGGCGGAACCGCGACACGGAGTTCATCGACGACTTCGCCGACCGCGAGGCGATGGCGGCCGCGTGGAACGCGGGGTTCGGCACGCTCTTCGACACGCTCGCTGGATGCGCCGACGCGGACCTCTCGCGCGAACTGAAGATCCGCGGCGAGCCGCACACGCTGGCCCTCGCGCTCGCGCGGTCGGCGACGCACACGAGTTACCACTGCGGGCAGATCGTGCAGACGGCGCGGGTGCTGGTGTCGCGGGCCGGGCGCGAGTGGAAGACGCTGACGATCCCGCGCGGCGGGAGCGAGGCGTTCAACCGGGGGATGAGATTTGAGGCAGGGAGATAGGCCCCGAGAGCGCGACCCTGCTACCACGCGCTGCGTGCGTCGGGGAGCGGGACGTGGCCCGGGCCGTCGCAGCGGAAGAAACTGTAGAAGCAGTTCGCCTGCGTCGGGTTCTGGATGACGCTGCCGACGGGGAAGTTGCCGCCAGAGTCCGCGGGGTAGGGGAACTCGCAGTGGTCG
>JAEUIZ010000013.1 GCA_016793805.1 Phycisphaerae bacterium | reverse complement strand
CGCCGGGCGAGCCGAGAATCACCACGGCAACCCGAGCACAATCCCTCGCCGCCGCGGCCTTGATGGGCAAGTCACGGACGGTGTAGTTCACGGCGTTGCGTGCCACGGTCGCCACACTCAAGGAAGCGAGCGTCGAGTTCGAGATGGTCTGGGATACGGCGGACGCTGGGTTCACCGCCATCAAGAACGCCTTCTTCCAGAACGATCCGATCGGGCTCCAGATCCTCGACGACACCGGCGGTCAGGGGCTGCAGGCGGACTTCTCCATCACCAACTTCTCCCGCAACGAAGCGCTCGAGGAGGCCATCACCGTCTCGGTCACGGCGAAGGTGACGTACTCGGCGACAGCCCCGTCGTGGATCGGCGGCTGAGGCAGTTGGTTTGCTGTCGGGTTGGCGTCGGATTGCTGTCGGGTTGCTGAGCACGGAGGCATGGATGCGGCAGTTCAAAGACAACGCGGGCCGGACCTGGACGGTGGACATCAACGTCGCCACGCTCAAGCGCGTGCGCGGGCTCACCGGCGTCGACCTCATGCAGGTCATCGAGGGGACGCTCATCGAGAAGCTGATTCGCGATCCCGTCCTGCTGTGCGATGTGGTCTACGCGGTCTGCAAGCCGGAGGCGGACGCGGCGAAGGTGTCCGACGAGGAGTTCGGCAAGGCGATGGCGGGTGATGCCATCGAGGCCGCGACCACGGCGGTGCTGGAGGAACTCGTGGGTTTCTGCCCGAGCCCGAGGGACCGGGCCAACCTCGGGCGGGTGCTGCAGGCCACGAAGAAGGTGATGGAGCGGGCGCGCGACCTGGTGGAGAAGAAGTTGGACAGCGGGGAGCTGGACCGGCTCGCCGACCGGCTGCTGGAGACTGCTGGCGCCTCGTCTGGCACTGCGCCGGAATCGTCGGCCTCGACCCCGGGCCCCTGACGCTGCGCGAACTGGTGGCCATGCTCGACGGCCGCCAGCGCCACGACTGGTCCATCGTCGCGAGCGTCATGGCGGTCATCGCCAACACCAACCGCGACCCCAAGCGATCCCGCCGGCTCAAGCCATCCGACTTCGACCCGTTCTCACAGCGGTCCCGGCCCGTCAAGGTTGGCGTGTCGGTGCTCAAGGACGTGTTCATCGACGGCAAGCTTCCCCCCCACGCCAAGGAGGTTCACGGATGAAGTTCCTCAGCTCACTTTCCATCCGCCACTACGTCTACATCGTCGGCCTCCTGTTCATGGCGCTCGTGCTCGCGTCGTGCGCCGGATTCGATCTGGGCGACCTGGTCAAGGTGAAGACGCCCAACAACATCCAGCAGACGACCGGGCTTCCCTCGACGCTCAGCCTCAACGAGGCGGAGACCGAGTACCAGAACTGGTTCAACCAGACGCAGACCACCGGCGCGCAGTGGAAGAACAACATCGAGAAGGCCGGCGAGCTGCGCGGTTTGTTCAGTCAACTCACGCTCTCGGCGCTGGACACCGTCGGGCCCACGGTTGCTGGCCTGCCCGTGCTCGGACCTGCGTTGCCGGCGCTCACGGGCATCGTCGGACTGTTTCTTGGCTCTGGCCGGCTCCGCAAGGAGAAGGAAGCCTCCTTCAACAAGGGCCTGGAGAAGGGCCGCGACTTCACCGGCGGCAACGGCGCGGGGGGCGGGACCACGGCGTGATCACCATGCGCATCAAGGACATGTTCTTCGACCGGCACGTCGTGATGGCGGCGGTCGACAACGCGAAGCGAAAGGTGCTCAGCAAGGCCGGCGCGTTCATCCGCACGGCGGCGAAGACCAGCATCCGCAAGCGGAAGAAGTCCGCACCTCCGGGATCGCCGCCGCACTCGCACGAAGGGAGCCTGCGGCGGCTGATCCTTTTCGGGTACGACAAGGCCGCCGACTCGGTAGTGGTTGGCCCAGTGGGATTCCAAAAGAGCACCGCTCCCAACGTGCTCGAGTACGGCGGCGAGACGATCGTGCTGTCGCGGCGGGGAGGAAGGCTCACATCGCGGAAGGTGAAAATCGCGCCCCGGCCCTACATGGCCCCGGCGCTGGAGAAGGAACGACCCCAGTTGCCGGCGTTGTGGCGCAACTCGATCAGGAAAGGTGATTGACCGTGGCCGATACGCGCGGCATCCGAGCAGGCAGGGCCTTCGTTGAGCTGGGCGTCAGCGACAAGCTGTCGGCCGGACTGAGGGCGGCCCAGAAGAAGCTCGAAGCCTTCGGCGCGGGGCTGCGCTCCATCGGCACGAAGATGGCGGGCATCGGCGTAGCTGCGGTCACGGCGCTGCTCGGCACGGCGAAGGCCTTCTCCGACACCGGCGACGTGCTGGACAAGATGAGCCAACGCACGGGCGTGAGCGTCGAGGCTCTGTCGGAACTGGGGTACGCTGCCGACCTCTCCGGCACCGACATGGAAACACTGGAGAACGGCCTCCGCGTCATGCAGAAGTCGCTCGTGGAGGCTGCGAAGGGATCGCAAGGTGCGAACGAGGCCCTCGGGCTGCTCGGATTGACCGTGGCCGACCTGGCGAAGTTGTCGCCGGATGAGCAGTTCAAACTCCTCGCCGACCGCATCTCCAAAGTTCAGGACCCCGCGCTCCGGGCGTCCCTGGCGATGGAACTCTTCGGCAAGGCGGGGACAAAGTTGCTTCCGCTCATGGCCGACGGGGCAGCGGGTATCAATGAGATGCAGGAGCAGGCCCGCAAACTCGGCCTGACCGTGAGCACTGAGACCGCCCGCGACGCTGCGGAACTCAACGATGCCCTCGGCACCCTCTGGAAGGTGCTCAAGCAGGGCGTGTTCACGATCGGCGGGGCCCTCGCACCCACCCTCAAGGAGCTGACCGCGCGGATCACCCGCGTGGTGGTGACCGCCACCGCCTGGATCAAAGAGAACAAGGACCTCGTCGTGTGGGCGCTGACGGTGGCGGCCGCCGTCGCCGTCGCGGGCGTCGCCATCATCGCGCTGGGGTACGTCATCTCGGGGATCGGTGCCGCGCTGGGCCTGGTGGCAGGGATCATCGGCGGGATCGGGACGGCATTCGGCCTCATCGGTGCCGCCATCGGCGCGGTACTTTCACCCGTGGGTCTGGTGATCGCCGCGATCGTCGCGCTCGGCGGCGTGCTGGTCGTTACCACCGGCGTCGGCGGTGAGGCCCTGTCGTGGCTCGGCGAGCAGTTCACGGCGCTGCGGGAGTGGGTCAGCAAGGTCGTCGGTGGCATCGCCGATGCCCTCGCCGCCGGCGACATCGCCCTGGCGGCCGAGATCCTCTGGCTCTCCCTCAAGGTCATTTGGCAGCAGGGCGTGGCAGCGCTGAACAAGGCGTGGCTGGGAGCGAAGGAGTTCTTCGTCTCCACCGCCTACTCCATGTGGTACGGTGCGCTGGCCGCCGCGGAGATCGTGTTCCATGCCCTCGAGGTCGCGTGGATTGAGACCACGGCGTTCCTCTCCAAGACCTGGACCAACTTCGCCACCGGCTTCCAGATGATATGGGAGGAGGCATCCTCCTGGGTCGCCAAGCGCATGCTGGAGATCCAGGGCCTGTTTGATTCCGGGTTGGATGTGGATGCCGCGAAGAAGGCGGTCGATCAGCAGTTGGAGTCACGGCTCGTCGAGTTGGAGAACGCGGCCCAGCAGACCGTGGCCGCACGCGAGAAGGAGCGAGCGACTGAGCGGGAGCAGGCCGCCGCGATCCACGAGGCGACGCTCGCCGCCATCGGTCAGGACTTCGAGGATGCTCAGAAGGCTCTCAAGGACAAGACCGAAGCGGGACTCGCAGAGTCGCAGGCGGCCTTGGACGCGGCGAAGAAGAAACTCGCCGACGCCATCGAGCAGGCCCGCCAGAAGCGCGAGGCGGCGGACGCGGAGCGTGGCCCGCGCAAGACCCCGCAGGACCTCATGGCCGAGTTCGAGGACCGGCTGTCGGGGCTGGGCGCCGCGATCGGCAAAGGAATCAGCGTCACCGGCACGTTCAACGCGGCGGGCGTGGCGGGCCTGGGTGGCGGCGATGCGGCGGAAAGGACGGCGCGGGCGAGCGAGCAGACGGCGAAGAACACCAAGCGCCTGGCCGACGCGGTCGGGTCGGGCGGGCTGGCATTCACCTGAACGGAGTAGCGAGTGCCGATCGAGGTGCGTGAGAAGTTCGATTCGCGGCGGCTCACCAAGGGGCAGAACCCCTCGGCGGAGCTGGCGTTCAACGTGCTCGGCACCGACGACGCCATCGCCGCCAGGGACGCCCTCGAGGATGAGTCCGATGACACGTTTGCCGGCCTGCCGCGGCAGTCCGTCTCGGTCGAACCGGTCGCGCCGGACCTGTGGGACGGCGTCGTGCGGTACGGCCAGTCCTCGGGCAGCATCACCCCCGGCGGGGAGGCGGTGTACTCCTTCGATACCGGCGGAGGCACGCAGCACATCACGCAGTCGCTGGCGACGGTGCATCGGTACCCCGCGCCCGGTGTGGGTGCCGCGCCCGACTTCAAGGGCGCGATCGGCGTCAGCGCCGACGGCGTCGAGGGCGTGGACATCACCGTCCCCGTGTTCAACTTCACCGAGACGCACTACAAGCCCGACGAGGAGATCACGCCCTCGTACAAGGGCATTCTCTTCAACCTGACGGGCAAGGTAAACAGCGACTCGTTCAAGGGGTTTGAGCCGGGTGAAGTGCTCTTCCTCGGCGCATCGGGCTCGAAGCGAACCCAGCTCGGCGAGGATGCCGACTGGGAGATCACGTACCGCTTTGCGGCCAGCCCGAACGTCTCAGGGCTCACCATCGGCCCGATCACCGGGATCTCGAAGAAGGGCTGGGAGTACCTGTGGGTGCGGTACGCCGACCAGGAAGATGCGGCGGCGAAGGCGATCGTGAAGCGGCCGATCGCGGCGTACATCGAGCGTGTCTATGACGATGGCGCGTTCGCCGGATTGGGGCTCGACTGATGGGAGACGACCTCCGCAAAGTCCGGCCCGGCGATCCGCTCCGCGTCCCCGCGCGGGCGTACAACGCCTTCGTCGATGCGGCGCTCGACCTCAAGCGTCGCCAGCAGGATCGCGCTTCCGGCGAACTCCGAGACGGCGGCCGCCAGCACGGCGTCGTGCCCGTCCGCAACGACTCGGGCTCGGACCTCGACCGCTACCACGTGCTGGCCATCGACGGTCCGCTCTTCCCGCCCGGGGACGAGGGGCCGGAGAAGACTTTCCAGAACCGCATGGCGCTGAAGGGGATCGAGCCGGATGAAGAGACCGTCCCCGGCCGGTTCGTGGTGGCCCGCGAGCCCATCATCGCCGGCGAGATGGGTCCGTGCGTCATCCACGGCGTCACGCCCGTCCGCCTGTACGTCGAGGAGGAAGAGCACGCCTTCGCCGACATCAAGCCCGGCGAGCGGGTGCTCGTGTCGAGCGGCTCCGGCGGCACCGTGATCCTGTGGAAGGAGGACGGGGTCGGGGAGAAGTGGGCCGTGGTGGACATCGGCCGCCCGCGCTCCGACAAGATCGCTGCCATTCTCGGCGAAGCCGTCGAGGTCACCGGCGAGCGGTTCCGCTGGCGCTACCCGTGGGACGAGGCCGCTATCGACGGCGATCCCGAGAGTGAGACCTTCGGCCGCTACATCAAGGTCGAGAACGGCCTGTCTTCCGACGGCGACCCCGACAAGTACGCGATCAACCGGTTCGAGTCACACCACAGCGACGTGCCGGACCAGGAGCCCGAGGGTGTCGATGGCTTCGGCGGCGTGCGGTCTTACTTCGTGCCCGGGCAGTTGGAGCCGTTCGACCCCGCCGGGTTCTGCCCGCGGAAGGCAGCGATCCCGATCCTGCGCCCCATTCTGAAGGGCGTGGCGGTGCAGATGACCGCCGAGCGCGACACGCGCGGCGGGACGGTGTGGTGCTTTCAGGCTCTGAACGGCGTGGAGTTGATGGAGTTCGACGTTCCGGTGTGGCTCTATGTCTGACCCCCACGAGACCATCCCCGTTGACCTGGAAGCCCGTCGCGAGCACGAGCGAAAGAAGTACCTCGCGCTCACCGGCTCGACCTACGGCTCCACCAACCACGGGCGGCACGCCTATTCGATCGTGCAGGCGTTCAAGCCCCGGTTCGTGGTGGACTTCGGCTGCGGCCGAAACCTCTTTATACAGCACCTCCGGCGGCTGGGGATCGACGGGCTCGGCGTGGACTTCGCCTTCCCCGAGGCGGACATCGTGGCGCCCATGCACCGCGTCCCGGTCTCGGCCGGGATCGCCGACGTGGTGACCGCATTCGACGCCCTCGAACACCTGCTCCCCGAGGAGGTGGACGAGGTGCTCGACGAGATGAGGCGTATCGCAGCGCCGCGCGGGCGGTTCGTGCTGTCCATCTGCACGCGGGAGAGCAAGACCAAGGTCAACGGCGAGGGGCTGCATCCGACCGTGAAGCCCCGCGGCTGGTGGCTGGAGCGGATCGGTCGGGTAGGCACTGTGCGCCAGGGACTGGGCGCGCCTCGTGGGGGTTACATCGCAGGGGTGTTCAACGATGCGTGAGAACAGCGGCGACATCGCGGCATTGCAGGCGGGTCTGAAGCAGCGCAGGCCGGCGCGGTCGGGCGTGCGGCTCTACACCGCCGACTTCGACTCCATGTCCCTGTGCGATTTCTACCGGGGGCGATCGGCGTTCCTGATGCTCTCGGGGCCGTCGCTCAATCAGATCGACCTCACGCAGCTCAACCGCCGCGGCATCGTCACGATGGCCGTGAACAACGCGTGGTCGCTGCACCGCCCGACGCTGTGGACGTGCGTGGATGACCCCGGCCGCTTCATCGACACCGGCTGGAAGGACCCGGGCATCCTGAAGATCGTCCCCGTCTCGCACTTCGACAAGCGCCTCCGCGTCCAGAATCCGGACGGCTCGTTCCGCGCCAGCGCGTTTAAGGTCCGGCAGATGCCCGGCGTGCTGTTCTACCGCCGCAGCGATCACTTCGACCACAGCCGGTTCCTCAAGAGCGACACCATCAACTGGGGCCAGGACGGCGAGCACACCGATTCGCTGGGGATCAAGGGCAAACGCTCGGTCATGCTCGCCGCGCTGCACCTGCTGCACTACCTGGGCTTCCGCACCGTCTACCTGCTGGGGTGCGACTTCAAGATGGCGGGCGACCGCAAGTACGCCTTCAGCGAGGAGCGCACGCGCGAGGCCATCCGCCATAACAACATTCTGTACGAGAGCCTCCAGAAGCGATTCGAGGCTCTCAAGCCGCATTTCGACCTGCACGGCTTCAAGGTCATCAACTGCTCGCCCGGGAGCGAGCTGGGCGTGTTCGAGCGGATGGAGTTCGCCGACGCTGTCGCGGCGGCCGGCGCGGAGTGCGGCAAGGCCGTGGACACGGCCGGGTGGTACCGCGCCAAGGAGGAGAACAAGTGAGCGACGAACCCCGCCGTTACTTCCTCTACATCCCGGTCTGGGCCTCGACCACCGGCGGCGGTGGCGGCGGGTCGGGCAGCTCCTCGGCATCGAGCGAGGGCAGTTCCTCCTCATCCTCGAGCAGCAGCTCGTCGTCGAGCAGTTCCAGCGGGTCCTCATCTTCGTCCGGCTCTTCCTCGAGCGGCTCATCTTCGAGCGGGTCGTCGAGCAGCGGCTCGTCTTCAAGCGGCTCTGGGTCGTCCAGCGGATCGGGCTCATCGTCCGGGTCCGGCAGCAGCGGCGCGTCGAGCGGCGCGAGTTCATCCGGCGGCGGCGGAAGCTCCAGCGGCATGAGCAGCGGCGCATCCTCGGGAGCATCGTCGGGGGCCAGCAGCGGCGGGTCGTCCGGTGGCGGATCATCGGGTGGCGGATCTTCCGGTGGCGGAGGATCGTCAGGAGGAGGCGGCTCGTCCGGCGGCGGAGGGTCGGGCGGCTCAGGCGGCGGGGGTTCCGGCGGTGGCGGCTCCGGGGGTGGGGGTTCGGGCGGCGGTGGATCGGGAGGAGGCGGTTCGGGGGGCGGCGGCTCCGGAGGTGGCGGATCGGGCGGTGGTGGTTCCGGAGGAGGCGGGTCGAACTGTCTGCTGTTCGGCACGCTGGTCCGCCTGGCCGACGGGCGCGTCACGCCGATCGAGAACCTCAAGCCGGGGGACAGTGTCGCCACCATCAAGGTGCCCGGCCTCGAGGTCGATGTGCCCTACCGCGCCCAGTACCAGTGGCTTTCGCACCACGGCATGCGCGGCACGATCCCGACCATCGGTCGCGTGGCCAGTGTGAAACTCGGCGAGCACAACGGGTTCGTGGTCATCAACCGCCGGATCAAGGCAACGCCGGAGCACCCGTTCCTCATGCGGCGCGGCGACGAATGGGGCTTCTCGTCCGCCGAGTTCATCCGGAAGGGTGACTACCTCATAGGTGAACGCTTGGCCGAGGAACTCGTGGAATCGGCGGACCGCATTGACGCACCGACGCGGACGGTCGCCATCCACATCCCGGGCACGAACACATTCTCGGCCGAGGGCGTCTGGGTCCACAACGACATGCCCGCGACGGCGCAGTCGTCTGGCTCCGGGTCAAGTTCAAGCGGCTCTGGATCGGGTTCCGGCTCCGGAAGCGGGTCATCGAGCAGCGGCTCCTCGTTCGGCTCGGGCAAGTCCAGCGGTTCGTCGATGTCGTCCTCCGGCAGTGGATCGGGCAGCGGGAGCGGGTCGAGTTCCAGCGGCGGCAGCACGGGGACGTACTCGATCTAGGCCCAAATGCTGCCGATAACAGGCGGCATCGGCGGCCCCGCCGACCTCTGGATACCATTCGCCGGCATTCAATGATCACCCGGTTCTTCCATTCCCTGTTGGTCCTGCTCGCCGGCTTGGGCTTCTTGTTTCAGTCCGTCTGGGCTGGTGTGCCCAGCGGCCACGGGTTGTGCCTGGGCTGCGAGCGCAACGGGGGCTGGGGATGGACGATCAGCGAGCCGTGCATACCCGGAGTGCGCGACTGCTGCGAAGAGGATCATGAAGCCGACGAAAGTCGAGTCGCATCGGGGCCCATTGCACATGGCTCGGATGAATGCGGCTGTGTGGACGTTCCCCTGAATGGGAGTGTTGCAACCGCCGTGGCGGGCCCAGCTCGAGCCGATCTGTCGGTCGCTCAGTGCTTCAAGGGCGCCCCCGCCGAACAATGGACGCCCGCAAGTGATGCGTTCAGCCTCCCGCACTACCCAGCCAGCTGGGCCCGGGCCGGTCCGATGTGGGTGGATGGGACACCGCCGCGCTTGTTGACGCCGATGGCGCGCATGACCGTTCTGACCGTCTAGTGCCAACTGAAGACACACCGTGCCGTGGCACTGCAATCGAGCGATGCCGCGATGTTGTTGCGCGGGCATTTCCGCTCAGCGCGGAACCCGGCCCGCACTCCGTGTGCATCAGTTGGAGCTTCACCATGCCTATCCAAGGGCGTCCGCTCGGGGCGACCGCCACCATTGCGTTGTTCCTCGGGGTCGCCGGGTGCTCCGGTAGGCATCCGCTGTCCGGTCGTGGCATTCTCGATGACCTAGAGCGGGACCGAATCCCCATCGCCAGCGATGTGGTCCGTGTGACCCCCGGACCGGACCACTCGACCGTACAGCTGCCGGCCTCTGGGCCGATCAGCCTCGCGGACCTGTTCGCGGTGGCCGAGGCCAAGAACCCAGATCTTGCGGCGTCCCGAAGCGAGGTGGGCATCGCCGCCGGCGCGCTGTGGCAGGCATCGCTCTACCCCAACCCCCGCGTCGATGTGGCGTCCGAGGATATCTCGTGGCGTGACGGGTTCGCCGACGCCAAGACGACCGTCGGCTTCACGCAGCCGTTCATCCTGGGCGACCGGAGACGGGCCGCGGTCGCCGCCACGACCGCCGAGCGTGCCGCGCGACTGGCCGCCGTCGAAGCCCGCAGGCGATCCCTGTTCGGCGACATCGCCGTCGAATACGCGCGCTTGGTCGCCCGGCGGGAGCAGCAGCGACTCTACGCCGAACTGCGACAGCTCGCGGACCGCACGCTGTCGGCCGCCCAGACACGCTTCGAGGCCAGGGCGGCCCCCGAAACCGACGTGATTAGGCCGCGCGTCGAGGTCTATCGGATTGATGCCGCGCTGGGGCGCCTGGCCCAGGAGCAGCGAGCATCCGTCAAGCAGCTCGGGCTGCTTCTCGGTGGCGTTGAGGTGGATGCAGCGCGCCTCGACGGGGCCGTGCCGCTCACCCCCGGGTCGCTGGACGCGGAGGTACTGGAGGCGGCCGTCCGGGGTGGGCACCCGACGCTGCTGGTGGCCGACAAGGAGATCGAAGCCGCCGAAGCACGTCTCGAGCGAGAACGAGCCGAGCGCACGCCCGATCTTGATGTGCGGGTCGCCGCCGGTTACCGCGGCGAGAGTGATGATGGCATCGTCGAGGTCGGGGCGGGCATGACGATCCCCCTCTGGGATGCGCGCGAGGGGAGCATCCTTTCGGCCCGTTTTGCGCTCATGCAGGCGCGGCAACAGCGGATGGCAACCGAGAACGACCTGCTCGGGCGGCTCGCCGCGGCGCTCGGTGAATATGAAGCGGCCAAGGCGCAGCTCGACACCTTCCGTGACAAGATCGTTCCCGATGCCCAGCGCGCCTTCGAGCAGACCACCGAGGGTTATCGTGCCGGGAGATCCTCGTTCCTCGACCTGCTCGATGCTCAGCGCACGGTCACCGAGGCCCGCGTCACGCTGACCGATCTGGCCAGCGCCGCGACCGCTGCCCGCGCGAAAGTTATCCAGATTGTTGGCCCCGAAGGGCTCAACTCGTCGTCTCCGTTGCACGTCCCATCCCCCACCGAAGAGCGCCCTCAGGGCGCGGAGGTCAAGCCATGAATGTGAAGTTGTGGATCGTCGGGGTCATGATCGCGGCCATTTCGCTGGTCTCCGCCTGCGAGAAGAAGCAGGCGGACGGCGGCTCGAAGGGGGGAACCACCACGACGGCCGCCAAGGCCGACGCCACCGGCCGCTGCCCGCACGAGATCAAGCAGGAGAAGTGCCCCTTCTGTAATCCCGGACTCGTCGATTCCGAGGGGTACTGCGGCGAGCACGGCGTGGAGGAAGCGCTCTGCGTCCAGTGCCGTCCGTACCTCAAGGCCGCGTTCCGCGCCAAGGGCGACTGGTGCAAAGAGCACGAGATGCCCGAGTCGCAGTGCGTGCAGTGCAACCCCGAACTCAAGGAGAAGATGAAGCCCGGTGAGCACGGCACTACGGCGCCTGCGACCGCGGGCACACCCGCGGCCGGCCAGTGTGAGCACGGCATCGCGCAGGCCAAGTGCCCGTTCTGCACGCCCTCGCTCATCGAGAGCGACGGGTTCTGCAAGGAGCACAACGTCGCCGAGGCCTTGTGCGTCAAGTGCCGCCCCTACCTGGAAGCGGCGTTCAAGGCCAAGGGCGACTGGTGCAACGAGCACAGCACCCCCGAATCCCAGTGCGTCGAGTGCAACCCCGATCTGAAGAACAAGCCCAAGGGCCAGGGCTGAGGAGGTTCCAATGAGAACATCATCCATTCTGCGACTCGCGGCCGCCGCGCTGTGCGCCACGTGGTCCACGCTGGTGGCCGTACCCGTCTGGGCGCAGCCCGCGTCGTCACCCCAAGCCCCTGCGCCGTGCCCCCACGGCATCGAGGCCGCGAAGTGCCCGTTCTGCGATCCCACGCGGATCGAACGGCTGGGGATGTGCAAGGAGCACGGCGTCCCAGAGGCCCTGTGTGTCAAGTGCAAGCCGTACCTCAAGGCCGCGTTCATCGCGGCAGGCGACTGGTGCAAGGAGCACGACACCCCCGAGTCCCAGTGCGCCACCTGCAACCCCGCATCCGCCAGGGCAACCAACACCCGCGCGGAGGCGGCGGGCGCGGAGCTGCGCTGGCAGCGGGAGCCATCGCTGGGATGCACGACATCCGCGACGGTGGTCACGCTCGCCTCACCCGAGATCGCGCGCACCGTCGGCCTCGAGTACGTGCAGGTGCAGGCGGCCCCGCTCTCCCGGGTGGTCGAGCGGAACGCCGAACTGGCGTACAACGCCAACCGCTACGCACGGCTCTCGTCGCGCGCGGCGGGGGTGCTGGCGGAAGTCAAGAAGGACCTCGGCGAGGCCGTCAAGAAGGGGGACGTGCTCGCGGTGGTCGACTCCACCGACCTCGGCGCCGCCAAGAGCGACCTGCTACAGGCTCTGGAGATGGTGAAGCTCTGGGAGACGAACGCTGCCCGCGAGCGGGCACTCGTCGAGAAGGGCGTGGGCGTCGAGCGCGAGGCCCTCGAAGCGGAGACGCGGGCAGCGGAGAGCCGGATCGCGGTCAACAGGGCGCGCCAACGGCTTCGGAACCTCGGCCTTTCCAAGGAGCAGATCGCAACGGTGGAGCGGGACGGCGACACGTCGTCCCTGCTCGAACTGGTCGCGTCGTTCGACGGGATGGTGGTCGAGCGGGCGGCGGTCATGGGCGAGATTGTCGAGCCCTCCAGGCCGCTGCTGGCCATCGCGGACACCGGCACCATGTGGGCGCTGGTGGACCTCTCCGAATCGGACCTGGCGGTGGTCCGGACGGGGCTGCAGGCTTCCATCACCGTGGACGGCCTGCCTGGCAAGTCCTTCTCCGGCAAGCTCACCTGGATCAGCACCCAGGCGGACCCGAAGACCCGCACTCTCAAAGCCCGTGTCGAGCTCGACAACGGCGAGGGTCTGCTCCGCGCCAACATGTTCGGCCGGGCGCGGATCAACGCCGGCGACAGCCGTCAGGCGGTCACCATTCCCAAGGAAGCGGTCCAATGGGAAGGGTGCTGCAACATCGCCTTCGTGAAGTCCGACGCCGGCGGCACCACCTTCGCGCCGGCGCGGCTCGTGCTCGCGTATGACGCGGGTGATCGCTACGAGGTCACCGGCGGCCTTTCGCCGGGCGACACCATCGTCACCCGTGGGAGCTACATCCTCAAGAACGAAATCCTCAAGAACGCGGTGGGCGCAGGCTGCTGCGAAGTCGACCACCTGAAGAAGTAAACCCGGAGCTGGATCATGCTCAACTGGATCATCGGCTGGTCGCTTCGGCACCGCTTCATCGTCCTCCTCGGCACACTCGCCTTTGTGGTCTGGGGCGTGCACTCGCTATCGCAACTGCCCATCGACGCGTTCCCCGACACCACGCCCGTCCAGGTCCAGGTGAACACGGTGGCCCCCGCGCTCTCACCCGAGGAGGTCGAGCGGCAGATCACCCAACCCGTCGAGGTCGCGATCTCGGGTCTGCCGCGCCTCTCTGGCGTGCGCTCGGTCTCGAAGTTCGGACTCTCGCAGGTCACCGTGACCTTCGAGGACGGCACGGACATCTACTTCGCCCGCCAACTGATCAACGAGCGTCTGGGAACTGTCGAACTGCCCGGGGGAATTGAGCGGCCGGAGATGGGTCCGGTGGCAACCGGGCTGGGCGAGGTCTTCCACTACCTCGTCGTCGGCAAGGGCGACACGCCGGCGTCCTTGACCGACCTCACCACCGCGCAGGACTGGATCATCGCGCCCCAACTCCGCCAGGTGCGCGGCGTCGCGGAGGTCAACACCTGGGGCGGTCTGGTCAAGCAGTTCGAGGTCATCGTCGAGCCCTCGCGGCTCATCAAGTACGGCTTGACCCTCGACGAGGTGAGCGAAGCGCTGGCGAAGAACAACGCCAGCGTGGGCGGCGGTCAGGTCACGCGCGGCGGTGAATCGATGCTCGTCCACGGCGTGGCCCTGACGAGCACTGTTGAGCAGATCGCCAACGCGGTGATCAAGGCCGAGGACGGCACGCCGATTCGGGTCCGTGACGTGGCGGAAGTCCGGGAGGGCCACGAGATCCGGCGCGGCGCGGTGACCGCCGGCGGCAAAGGAGAGGCGGTCCTCGGCCTGGGCTTCATGCTGATGGGCGAGAACAGCCACGAGGTCACCAAGCGGCTGGACCAGCGCTTGCAGGAGGTCCGGGCGTCGTTGCCTTCGAACGTCGATGTGCAGGTGGTCTACCGCCGGACAGACCTCGTGGACCACGTGATCCACACAGTGCAGGAGAACCTCCTCCTGGGCGCGTTGTTCGTCATCGCCGTGCTCTTCGCGTTCCTCGGGAATCTCCGGGCCGGGCTCATCGTGGCGCTGGCAATCCCGCTAGCGATGCTCTTCTCCTTCAGTCTGATGATGCAGTTCGGGATCGCGGCAAGCCTGCTCAGCCTCGGGGCGATCGACTTCGGACTCGTCGTGGACAGCTCGGTCATCATCGTGGAGAACAGCGTCCGGCGCATCGGCCACGACAACGAGCACGGGGGGAAGACCCCGATCCTGGACATCGTGCGGGATGCGGCCGTCGAGGTGCGCAAGCCGACCATGTTCGGCGAGCTCATCATCATGATCGTCTTCCTGCCCATCCTCTTGCTTGAGGGCGTGGAAGGGAAGCTCTTCCGCCCGATGGCCCTCACCGTGGTGTTCGCGCTGCTCAGTTCGCTCATCTTCTCCCTCACCCTGACGCCTGTTCTCTGCAGCCTCGTGCTCAGCCGGCGCATCAAGGAGCGTGAGAACTGGCTTGTCCGCGGCGTGCAGTGGGTGTACCGGCCCTTCGTGCACGGGGCGCTGCGATTCCGGTGGCTCACCGTCGCGTTCGGGATCGCCATCGTCGCGGGGGGCGCGGTGCTGGCAACCCGTCTCGGCACGGCCTTTATTCCTCGGCTCTACGAGGAAGCGGTCGTCGTCAACATCGTGCGCCTCGCCGGCGTTTCCATCGACCAGTCCGCCGACTACAACACGCGCATCGAAAAGTATTTGGCCGACGGCTTCCCGGACGAGATCGACCACATCTGGACCCGCTTCGGCACGGCGGCGGTGGCCACGGACCCGATGGGCATCGAGCAGAACGACGTGTTCATCACGCTCAAGCCGCGCAAGGGCTGGACCAAGGCCCGGACGCAGGCGGACCTGTCCGAGCGCATCTCCGAGTCGCTCCAGGTCCTGCCCGGCGTCAAGTCCATCATGATGCAGCCCATCGAGATGCGGATGAACGAGATGATCGCGGGCATCCGGGCCGATGTCGGCATCCTGGTCTTCGGAGATGACCTCGAGCAGCTCCGCGGGCTCGCGGGTCAGGTGCAGGGGATTGTCGAGTCGATCCCGGGGGCCGGCGATGTTTCCGCCGAGCAGGTCACCGGCGCGCCCGTCCTGCAGATCCGTGTGGACCAGGACGCCATCGCCCGCTACGGCATCCCGGCGCAGGAAGTCCTGGAGATCGTGCAGGCCCTGGGCGAGATCAAGGTCGGGCAGGTGCGCGACGGCCAGCGGCGCTTCGATCTCACGCTCGAACTGCCCGACCGTTACCGCGCCGACCCCGACGCTATCGGCGAGATCCTGGTGCCCACCGCTGCCGGGGAGCGCATCCCGTTGGCACGCTTGGCCCGCATTTCGCCCACCGAGGGCCCCACTGTGGTCAATCGGGACTGGGGCAAACGGCGCGTCATCGTGCAGACCAACGTCCGTGGGCGGGACCTCGGCGGGTTCGTCGCCGAAGCGCGAGAGCGCATCGCCCAGGACGTCAAGATGCCGCCGGGTTACTACGCGACCTTCGGCGGCCAGTTCGAGCACTACGAGCGGGCCACGCGGCGGCTCTACGTGATCGTGCCGATCGTGCTCGCCTCGATCGCGCTCCTGCTGTACTTCAGCGTGGGGAGCTGGCGCGACGCCGCGATCGTCCTCACGGGCGCCCCCTTCGCAGCGCTTGGAGGCGTGCTTGCGCTTATGTTCAGGGGCCTGGACTTCACGATCTCCGCGGCGGTGGGCTTCATCGCGGTCTCGGGCGTTTCGATGCTCTCGGGCCTGGTGCTGGTTTCCACCATCCGCCAGCGCATCGCGCGGGGCGCGCCGATCAACGAGGCCATCGAGCAGACGCGTCTCATCCGCCTGCGCCCCATCCTGATGACCGCCCTGGTGGCCGCGCTGGGGTTCGTGCCCATGGCCCTGAACACCGGCGTTGGTGCCGAGGTACAACGACCTCTGGCGACCGTCGTGATCGCCGGGATCATCACCGACAACCTCCTCACGCTCTTTGTGCTCCCCGCCCTTTACTCGCTCTGGGGCGGGCGTGATGTTCGGGCGCGAGCGAGCCTAGCGAACCAAGGGTCCGGCTCGGCAGTAGGACCGACGCCCACTCGCGAGTCACCTGACCAGCCATCTACTCCGGATCGACGTGTCCCGAATGCAACCCCTGCCGAATCGGTCGTCGGCGGGGTCTGAAGGAAGCGCTCCTTGTCCATCCGCACATCTGACCGGCATTGAGCCGATATACTCCGCCGCTCCCAACACTCAGAATGTCCCGCAATCGCGCCAATCCCGCCCTCGCCTGGCTCTGCCTGATCTGGTTCGGGCTCACCAATACGCTGTTCGCCACCGGGATGGTGGTCTGCCGCGATGGCCACGGCGGGTCTCGAATCGAGTGGGGATGCACTCGGAACGCGAGCGGCGAATGCGTGAGCAGTTGCGGGTCGGACCTCGAAGAATCGGGGGACGACACCGGACCGGCGCACCCGTGCGATGACACGCCGATCAAGGGCGATCACCAACTCACGAAGGCGCCGCCGCGCACGACAAACGATGTGCCGGTTCCGATTACGGTGATTGTGGCGGTGATTGCGCTTCACTTCGATCTGCCGCCTCCGGCCCAGGTCCTCTGGGATCGCGCTCGGCCGCAGCGACCGCCGGATTCGCTCCAGCGGCTGCGATCTGTGATTCTCCTCGTCTAGGCAGTGGGTTCGTCCCGGCGCTATTTCTCGTAGCGCCCGAGGTATGGCCGCGCTTGCCTTGCCGCGCGGCCCGTGGTGGCGTCGGCCGCCGGCTTCCCCATCTGACCGATCCCGTCTTTCGAGGACATCCAATGCATATCCGCGCTATCCAGGCTGCGCGAGCGAGCCGAGCCCTGATTTCGTGCGCCGTCGTGGCCTTGATCCAACTCGCCGGCTGCGCCACCAACCGGCCCGATCCCGCGGCCGAAGCGGCCGCATCGACAGCGCTCGGCCTTGCCCAGGCCATCGAGTTCCGAACTGACGCTGGCCCCATTGACGAAGCCCCCGAAGCCGGGGACGCGCTCACGCTGGGTGACGCTGTTCGACGTGCCGCCACGACCGACCCCGGGCTCCAGGCGGCCCTCGCTCGTGTCCGGATCGCGATGGCGGACGCCGACCAGGCCCGGCTGCTTCCCAATCCTGTACTCAACTTTGTTCTTCGATGGGGCCCCGGCTCGCCGCAGATCGAAGTCTCGCTCGCCCAGGACCTCATCCAGGCGTTCAAGATCCCGCGACAGTCGAGCGCGGCGGACAACCGCCTCCGTCAATCCGCGGCCGACGCGGTGACGGTGGCGCTCGACACCGTTGCGGACGTGCAAGAGCGGTACGTCGCGGTCCAGACCCTGGAATCGCTCGTGCCCGTACTCGTCGAGCGCCGGGAACTACTGGACAAGCTCGTGGCCACCGCCCGGGCGCGCTTGGAGGCACAGGAGGGGACGCGCAGCGATCTGACCACTCTCGAAGCCCAGCGGGTCGAACTCGACGTTGACATTGCGGAAGCCAGGAGGCAGCTCCAGGAAGAGCGCCTGCGTCTGGCGCGTCTGATCGGCGAACCATCCGGCCTGGCCGCGTGGAGGGTTGACCCGTGGACCGCCCCCACGCTGGCGTCCACGGTCGAAGCCCGCTGGATCGACGCGGGGTTGCAGAACCGGCCGGAGGTCCAGTCGGTGGCTTGGACGCTCGCCGCGCTCGGCGACGACGCCGCGCTCGCGCGACTCCTCCCGTGGGAGGGGCTCGGCGTCGGCATCGATGCCCAGCGCGACGGCGACTGGACCGTGGGGCCCTCGGTTTCGACACCGATACCCGTGTTCGACACGGGCCAGGCCAGGCGTGCCCGCGTGACGGCCGAGCAGATCGAGGCTCGCCACAACCTCACGCTCGCCAAGCGCAAGGTTGTGGAAGAAGTTCGCGTGGCCTTCCAATCGCTGGCCGCCAGCGCCGCCAACCTGAACCGGGTGCAATCGGAGCTGATCCCGCTCCAGCAGCAGCGCCGGCAGCAAGCCGAGGATGCCTATCGCGCGGGCCAGACCGACGTGACGGCCCTGTTCCTCGCCGAGCAGGACCTGCGCGCCGCCCGGGCCAAGGCCATCGAGGTCGAGCAGCAGATGTCGGTCGCTCTCGTGCGCCTGCAACGCGCGGTGGGTGGTCCGGGCGTGGCCGCGACGCTCGGCGAGTCCACGCCGACAACCCCGCCCGCCCCCCCAACCGTGCCTGTCTCGTGAGTTAACCCCATCCCCGCCGTCAACGTCTCTCATGCCTCAAACCGCTGAACTCGGCGGCATCAGCCGCGCCGGAGCACATCCCATGATTCACACCCAGTCGATCCGCCGCTCACTCTCGCCCGTCCTGATCCCCGCGCTCTCGCTCGCGCTGCTGCTCCCGTCCTGCAAGAAACACCAGGAGGGCGATGGCCACGACCACGGCGCTGCACCTGCCAAGGAGCAGCACGCCGAGGGTGACGGCCACGACCACGGTGCTGCGGAAGCGCACGCCGACGAGGTCAAGCTGACCGGTGAGGCCGTCGAGCGCTACGGCGTCATGGTGGACGAGGCCCAGATGTGGGCGCTCAAGCCGACGTTCGTCGCGCCCGCCCGCGTCGGCTTCAACACCGAGGCGATGGCCCACGTCGGCTCGCCGCTCCGCGGCCGCGCGGTCGAGATCAGGGTGCGGCTCGGAGACCACGTCAAGAAGGACGACCCGCTGGTCGTGGTCGAGAGCCCGGAACTCGGCCAGGCGCAGGCTGACTATCTGCTCAAGCGGACGGCGGCCCAGGCCGCGGCCCCGCAGGTGGACCTCGCCAAGGCCGCCTGGGATCGCGCCAAGGGGCTCCTCGAACAGTCCCAGGGCATCTCGCTGACCGAGGTTCAGAAGCGCGAGGCCGAGTACAAGGCGGCGGTGGCGAACCTCAAATCCGCCGAGGCGACGGCGGTCGCCGCCGAGAACGCGTTACACCTCCTCGGGATGGATCAGAGAGCCGTCGAAGAACTCGCCTCGACGGGTGAGATCGCCCCCCGTTACACCCTCCGCGCCGCCATCGGCGGCCAGGTTGTGCAGCGCGAAGTCACGCTGGGGGAGCTCGTCAACCCTGAGCGGGAGTCGCTGATGGTGCTCGCGGACACGAGCACGCTGTGGGTTCTGGCGGACGTCCCCGAGGCCAGGCTCCCATCGATCGCGCTGGGCGCCAAGGCGTGGGTGGTGGTCGGCTCGGGCACGAACAACAAGTACGAGGGGACCGTCGCGTTCATCGCGCCGCTGGTGGACCCCACCACCCGCACCGCCCAGGTCCGCATCGAAGTCCCCAGCACGGCGCTCGGGAACGGCGCGGTCAAGCCCGGCATGTTCGCCCAAGTCGAGATCGTCGCAACGGAAGCCGGCGGCGCGGAACCCACGCCGCAGGTCGCGGTCCCGCAAGAAGCCGTGCAGACGGTCGAGGGAGGCCCCGCCGTGTTCGTGCCGGTCGCGGGCGAACCCAACACGTTCCAGAAGCGGGCGCTCACCGTGGGCCCGGCGATTGGCGGTCTTGTTCCGGTCCTGGCCGGGCTTGTCGAGGGCGAGAAGTTCGTGGCAGCCGGCTCGTTCATCCTGAAGGCCGAACTCGGCAAGGGCTCGGCCGCCCACGAGCACTGATCCACGACGCACTCCTCGCTCCTGAACAACTCCCGTCATTCCACAGAGGCCCGACATGCTTGAAGCCGTCCTGCACTTCTCGATCAAGAACCGCTGGTTCATCGTCGTCCTCACCGCGCTGGTCGCCGCGGTGGGCGTCTATTCGCTGAAGAAACTCCCGATCGACGCGGTCCCCGACATCACCAACAACCAGGTCCAGATCAACGCGACCGCTCCCTCGCTCTCGCCGGTCGAGGTCGAGAAGCAGGTGACGTTCACGATCGAGAACGCGCTGGCGGGCATCCCGGGGCTGAAGTCCACGCGGTCGCTCTCCCGCAACGGATTTGCGCAGGTGACCGCCGTCTTCGAGGACGATGTCAACATCTACTTCGCGCGCCAGCAGGTGAGTGAGCGACTGGGTGAGGCGCGGGAATCGCTGCCGCCCGGCGTGGACCCGGTGATGGGGCCGATCGCCACGGGCTTGGGCGAGATCTACATGTACACCGTCGAGTACACGCACCCCCACGGCAAGGGCGCGACGATCAAGAACGGCCAGGTGGGGTGGCAGAGCGACGGGGCCTACCTCACGCCGGAAGGTCGCCGCCTGCGCAACGACCTTGAGCTGGCGGCGTACCTCCGCGAGATTCAAGACTGGGTGATCCGCCCGCAGCTCAAGGGGATTAAGGACGTCGCGGGCGTCGAAGCCATCGGCGGGTACGTCAAGCAGTACCACGTCCAGCCCGACCCCATGAAACTCGTCTCCTACGGGCTGAGTTTCTCCGAGGTCATCGAGGCCATCGAGAAGAACAACGTCTCGACGGGCGCGGGCTACGTTGAGCACAAGGGTGAGTCTTACCTGGTGCGGGCCACGGGCCGGGTCGAGAACATCGAGCAGCTCTCCGCCATCGTGGTCGGCACGCGCAACGGCGTTCCCATTCACATCCGCGACATCGTCGTTCCGGGGGGCGTGGGGGTCGGGCGCGAACTCCGCACCGGCTCCGCCAGCGAGAACGGCGAAGAAGTCGTCGTCAGCACGGTCATCATGCTCCTGGGTGCCAACAGCCGCACCGTGGCGGCGGCGGTGGACGCCAAGATGCCGGAGATCCAGAAGAGCCTGCCGCCAGGCATCCATGCCAAGACCGTTCTCAACCGCACCAAGCTCGTGGACGCCACGATCAAGACCGTCCAGAAGAACCTGCTCGAGGGCGCCGTGCTCGTGATCGTCGTCCTCCTGCTCCTGCTGGGCAATGTGCGGGCGGCGCTCATCTGTGCCGCCGCGATCCCCCTCTCCATGCTGATGACGGCCACGGGCATGGTGCAGAACAAGGTCAGCGGCAACCTGATGTCGCTGGGCGCCATCGACTTCGGGCTGATCGTGGACGGGGCGGTCATCATCGTGGAGAACTGCCTGCGCCGCCTGGCCGAGGCGCAACACCACAAGGGCCGGGTGCTCACCCTCCAGGAGCGCCTCCACGAGGTGATGGTGGCCGCCAAGGAAATGATCCAGCCGTCGGTGTACGGCCAGGCGATCATCGTCACCGTCTACTTCCCGATCCTCGCCCTCACCGGGATCGAAGGGAAGATGTTCCACCCGATGGCGATGACGGTGATCTTCGCCCTCATTGGCGCGTTCATCCTGTCGCTCACCTTCGTGCCCGCGATGGTCGCCATCCTCATCCGCGGCAAGGTCACGGAGAAGGAGATGTTCCTGGTTCGCTGGGCCAAGGCCGTCTACGAGCCCGTGGTCCGCTTCTCGGTGCGCCTGCGCTGGGGGATCGTGGCGGGGGCCGTCGTCGCGTTCCTCGGATCGGCGCTGCTCTTCACGCGCCTCGGACAGGAGTTTGTCCCAACGCTCGACGAGAAGGACCTGGCGATGCACGCGATGCGCATCCCGTCCACCTCGATTTCGCAGTCTCAGGCCATGCAGTTCGACGTGGAGCGGGCCGTGTCGGGCATCCCCGAGGTGGCGTTCGTGTACTCCAAGACGGGCACCGCGGAGATGGCGACCGACCCGATGCCCCCCAACGTGTCGGACACCTTCATCATCTTCAAGGACAAGAGCCAGTGGCGTAGCGAGGCCGACCTCGACCGGCTCATCGCCGAGAAGACCGAAGAGATGGAGCGCATGGGCTCGCACGGCGGGCACGATGAGCACGGACACGGCGAAGGGGGCGGAGGCCACGCCCACGAAGGCCCCAAGATCGAGGGCCACAAGGGCAAGCTCATCAAGCTCATCGAACTGACGGTGGCGACGGTCCCCGGCAACAACTACGAGTTTACCCAGCCGATCCAGATGCGCTTCAACGAGCTCATCTCCGGCGTGCGCGGAGATGTGGCCGTCAAGGTCTACGGCGATGATTTCGAGTCGATGACCCGGACCGCGCAGCAGGTTCTCGCCGCGATCCAGGCGGTGCCGGGCGCCGCCGACGCCAAGATGGAGCAGGTCGAGGGCCTCCCGGTGATGACCGTGGACATCGACCGCGCGGCCATCGCCCGCTACGGCCTGAACATCCACGACATCCAGCAGGTCGTCGCGGCCGCGATGGGCGGAGCGGAAGCCGGGCTGGTCTTCGAGGGAGACCGTCGCTTCGACCTGGTGGTCCGGCTGCCCGACGAGATCCGCAGCCGGATCGATGCGTTGGAACGACTTCCGATCCCGCTTCCCGGCGGTGAAGAACACGGCGTCGTCGGCGCGCTCGCCAGCGCCGCCGATAGCGGAGGGTTGGCCGGGCTGGTCCAGACGCGGGAGATGGGCTTCATTCCACTGGGAGACGTGGCCAAGGTGGATGTGGCCGAGGGGCGGAACCAGGTCAGCCGCGAGAACGGCAAGCGCCGCATCGTTGTCCAGTGCAACGTGCGGGGACGCGACCTCGGCTCGTTCGTCCGCGACGCCGAGAAGGCCGTCGGGGCGATTTCACTCCCGGCCGGTCAGTGGCTGGTCTGGGGCGGCCAGTACGAGAACCTGGTCGCCGCAAAGGAACGGCTCACGATCGTGGTGCCGATCTGCTTCGGGCTGATCTTCCTGCTGCTCTTCTCGACATTCAAGAGCGTCCGGTACGCCCTGCTGGTCTTCAGCGCCGTGCCCCTGGGCCTCACCGGCGGGATCATCGCCCTGTGGCTGCGCGACATGCCCTTCTCGATCTCCGCCGCGGTCGGCTTCATCGCGCTCTCGGGCGTCGCCGTGCTCAACGGCCTGGTCATGGTGTCGTTCATCAACCAGTTGCGGCGCGAGGGGCTGGCCCGCGACGAGGCGATCATCCGAGGGTCCCTCGTCCGGCTCCGGCCCGTGCTCATGACGGCGCTGGTGGCGTCGCTGGGCTTCGTGCCCATGGCGGTCGCCAGCGGCACCGGGGCCGAGGTCCAGAAGCCGCTTGCGACGGTCGTGATCGGCGGGCTGATCTCCAGCACGCTCCTGACGCTCGTCGTGCTGCCCGCTCTGTACCGCATCTTCACGGGGCGCGATCCGTCCGGACGACCGGAGCCCGTCGCGCAGGAGTGGGAGCGGCCCGAGAGCGGTCCGCTGGAGGTGCATGCCGCCGCGGCGCAGCCCGCATCCGGGCCTTCCGAGACCGCGGCGGTTCCGCGGCCCGCACCGCTTCCCCCAAACTCTGATCCATCATCGCCGGCCTCGTCTTCTGGCGCGTCGCCCGGAGACAAGCCCGGCGAATCACCCAAGGGCTCGGCCTGAGCCCGACTTTCCAAGGAATCGAACATGCAGACCAACCGTAAGAACGTAATGCTCGGGGTCGTCGCCGGCATCGGTCTCACCGCCCTCGCCGGCATCCTGATGGGCCAGGGCGCGTCCCAGCCCGTCAAGTCCGAGACGCAGTACTTCGTCACCGGCGAGGGCGACGAGGCCCACCTGTGGGTACGCGAGGGCACCAACCTCCGCTGTGTCGGCCACGGCGAGTGCAAGGCCCACCAGCACGACCACAAGGAAGGCGACGGGCACGATCATGGGAAGGAAACGCCCAAGAAGTAGGCCTTCATCGAAGAGGCAACCCTCGACGCCGGGGGGCCAACGAGGGAAGGCGAACGAAGAGAGCGAGTGGGGTCGGCTGCGCCGCAACCGGCCGCTCTCGGTGCGGTCCGCGCTGTTGTTGCTGGCCCTGCTCGCTCTCCTCGCCGCTGGCATTGATGCTGCGCTTTACGCGTCGGTGGCCGACCACTACCACCGCCACGGGCACATCGGTGTGCCGCTTGATCTGGCCGGGATGGCGGTCGGATTCACAGCCCTGGCGGTCTACGCCGCCATTGCCGTCACCAAAGAACTCCGCAAGCGCCGAGGTTCAAGGCATGCGGAGAAGCACGACACGCACGCCGGACGCGGCCAATCACCGAAGGAGCTACCGTGAACTTCACGCCGCTTCGAACACCGAGATGCATTGGACTGGCCGCGCTCACTGGGATCTTCCTTCTCGGTGGCTGCGCGAGTCACCGGGACATGATTGCCGCCGGACGCCTCACGCTCGAACCCAAGATTGACCGCGTTCTGCGTCGTCCACCCGACGTGTACGAAGAGGGAGGCGATCTTGTCATCGCGGGCCGTCTCGAACGCGGCCTGCCGCGGGATTTGGGTGGGCACATCGATGTCACAGTGATCGCGCCGGATGGGGCCACGCTCTATGGCGCGCAGGTGAACTACCGTGCCGACACCGTCGCCACCGCAGGAGCGCCCGGCCCGCGGCATGGTTCCTTCCGCCGGGCGCACACGCGCTATGGAAGCTACGGGGTCTACTCCGTCCGATTCCCCGGTCTGCCCCCCGACGGCTCGGTTGTCAGGGTCAGGCACGACCCGGATGCTCATCCAGCAAGCGAGCCGAAGCCCTGAAAGTTCATGCCCAATCCATCCCGCACATCCTTCGAAGTCCGTGAACTCGACTGCGCTGCCGAGGAGCAGGTGCTGCGGAAGGCCATCGGCACCATGCCCGGCGTCAGCGACCTCGCCTTTGACGTGATGAACCGGCGGATGATCGTCGAGCACGATCCGGAGAGGGCCACGGCGGAGGCAATCGCCGCCCGTGTGCGGTCGGTGGGGATGACGCCGGTCGTGCCGAACGAAGGGCCGATCGGAACCAAGGCGCCGACGGAATCCAACGGGCCGGTCTGGCCGGAGGTGGAGCGGCGGGTCCAGTTGCCCGCCGTTCCGATCGCATCCAAGCGCGAGATGGTGCTGTTGGGAACGTCCGGCGTGCTCGCCTTTGCCGCGGAAGTGGTCGCATGGTCGTCCGCCTCCGAACACACGTGGCCGGTCCTGCTCTTGAGCGCGGCCGCGGTGCTGCTGGGAGGATTGCCCACGCTCCGCAAGGGCCTCATCGCTCTGAGGACGTTCACTCTCAACATCAACTTCCTCATGACCATTGCCGTCGTGGGCGCTTTCGCCATCGGCGAGTACCCCGAGGCCGCGATGGTCGTGTTCCTCTTTGCGGTGGCGGAAGTGATCGAGAAGTACTCCCTGGAGCGGGCCAGGAACGCCGTGCGGGCCCTGATGGAGATGGCCCCCGAGACGGCATTTGTCAAGCAACCGGACGGCTCGTGGAGGGAAACGCCCGCGGGCGATGCGCCCGTAGGCGCTGTCGTGCGGGTGCGCCCCGGGGAGCGGCTGCCGCTCGATGGCGTCGTGGTCGCCGGCGAGTCCGCGGTGAATCAGGCCCCCATCACCGGCGAGAGCGTCCCGGTGGACAAGGCCGAGGGAAGCCAAGTGTTCGCTGGAACGATCAACGAGAGCGGGGTGCTCGAGTTCAAGGTCACGGGCGGCAAGGACCAGACGACCCTTGCCCGGATCATCCGCACGGTCCAGGAAGCCCAGGCGGTCCGAGCGCCGACGCAGCGATTCGTCGATCGCTTCGCCCGCGTCTATACCCCCACGGTCGTGATCCTCGCGATTCTCGTCGCGCTCGTCCCGCCGCTGTTGTTCCAGCAGCCGTGGATGCGGTGGGTCTATGAGGCGCTCGTCCTCCTGGTCATCGCGTGCCCGTGCGCCCTCGTCATCTCGACGCCCGTGACGGTTGTGAGCGGGCTCGCTTCCGCGGCGCGCGGGGGCATCCTGGTCAAGGGCGGGGTCTACCTGGAAGAGGGCCGCCGCCTGCGCGTGATCGCCGTGGACAAGACCGGGACCATCACCGAGGGCAAGCCGCGCGTCCAGGGTGTGGCGGCGCTCGACTCGCTGGACGCGGACGCCATCTTGCGCCTTGCGGCCAGTATCGACGCCGGTTCCGACCATCCAGTCGCGCGTGCCGTCACTGCCGCCTGGACAAGGGAGAAGGTCGAGGCTGTCGGACCGCTGTTCCCTGTGCAGCAGTTCACTTCGGTCACGGGCAAGGGTGTGACGGGATGGATCAATGGCACCGCATACTTCCTCGGGAACCATCGGTATGCGCACGAGCGCGGCGTCTGTACGCCCGCAGTTGAGTCAGTCCTCGAAGAACTGGAGGCCAAGGGACAGACGGTGATCGTCCTTGCCAATGAGCGTGCCGCCTTCGGGGTGATCGCCGTGGCCGATGCGCCGCGAGAATCCAGCATTGAAGCCGTGCGACAGCTGCACGCCATGGGCCTGCGCACGGTGATGCTGAGCGGGGACAATCAACGCACGGCGGAAGCGATCGCCAAGACAGTGGGCATCGATGACGCCCGGGGCGAGCTGCTCCCCGAAAACAAGGTCGCGGCGGTGAAGCAACTGAATGACCGGTGGGGGCACGTCGGCATGGTCGGCGACGGCGTGAACGACGCCCCCGCCCTGGCGGAGGCATCGATCGGGTTTGCGATGGGGGCGGCGGGAACGGACACAGCCCTGGAGGTCGCTGATGTCGCCCTGATGCGGGATGACCTCGGAGGCGTGGCGGCGTTCTTCCAGCTCAGTCGGCGGACAGCACGAGTGCTTCGGCAGAACATCGCGGTGGCCCTGGGGATCAAGGCGGTGTTCTTCATCCTGGCCCTCGTGGGGCTCGCGACCCTGTGGATGGCCGTGGTCGCGGACATGGGCGCAAGCCTCCTGGTTGTGGGGAACGGGCTTCGGTTGCTCCGTTACAAGTCCGGCAAGGGTCCAGCCGCGCTGCTCGCCCGGAGTACGCGACCCCGCCGAGATACGCGGCAGACGTAAACAGCGCCTTGGCACGGCCTGCGCAGCGCCGTATCCATGCATCGTCAGATACCTCCTATGCAGCCGCGCGGCCTTCTGCCCGCCAAAATCATGCGACTTTGCGACTATCTCTCGGGGTCTCTCGCCACTTGAATAACCCGAGATGCCGTTCAAACCGTACCGGGCAGTTGCATCCCTGCGCAGAGTCTCTGGGGCTCTGAAAAGCAGGCTGTCAGACCACCCCTCGCCCACTATTGCCGGGCCGGTTGCGAAAGCAGCCGGCCCTTTGGTTTTCAGGGAACGCCGCCGAGAGACCTCGGCGGCGTTTTCGCGTTTTGGCCCGCGTTCCGAAGGGATCGCGAGAGCCACCCCTCGTGGGCCAGGTCTCTGCCGCGCGGCGTGTCCATAACCGGCTCTGGCCCACTTGTGCCTCACGGGCGCGATTTGGCCCAAAGTCTCTCCGCGTCTCTCGTCGCCGGGTGCCCGGGTTATATGGGGTTCGTGCTCGCGAAGGCGGAATGGATGCGGTTGCAACCGTGATCCGCTGGCTATCGCGCCACGCGGCGCGCGACTTGTGCATAAAGGCATGCGGTGATGCGGCTGTGATCGTCGCGGCCATTCTCTCCGGCACGGAGCTCACCGTGATCTCAAACACCCGGCCCGAATCCATGACGCCTGCGGAGCGCGACGCGGAAGTGGCGAGCATCCTCGCCCGCGGCCTTGCACGGGCCATCCTTGCGGAACGTTCGCGTTCCACCCGGGAGGCGAGCGACCTGGCGTAATCTGACGCCGATCGACTTGAACTTCCGCAGCATGCGGACCTCAGTGTCTCCGCACGGCCCCGGGGTTAGGGCTCCGGATCGATGCGACGAGGAATCCCCATGTTTGATGCGATCGAACGACAACTCGGCGAGCTTCAGCGGATGACCACCAGCGACTTGGTGGACCGCTACGAGGAACTCCACGGCCACGCCTGCCGCACACGCCACCGCGCCTACCTGATCCGCAAGATCGCGTGGCGTATCCAGGCCAACGCGGAGGGCGACCTGAGCGCGCGGGCCAAGCGGCGGGCGGCCGAACTGGCCGACGACGCCGAGATCCGCACGATGGCACCCCGCTCGTACACCTCCCCGCCGCAGCCCGGCGAGATCCGCACCAGGGTGCGATCGCTCGACACGCGCGACCGCCGCGATCCCCGGCTCCCGCCTCCCGGCTCCGCGATCGTCCGGCAGTACAAGGGGCGGACGATCCGGGTCATGGTGCTGGCGGACGGTGAAGGCTTCGAGTTCGAAGGCGAGCGCTACGGCACGCTGTCCGTGGTCGCCAAGAGGGTGACGGGCCAGCACATCAACGGGTACCGCTTCTTCGGACTGCGGGGTGGCCGATGACCAAGCGAGGCCGAACGGCCAGCGTGCCGCCATCGCGGGATCGGGGCGCGGGGGCACCCGGGCCAATCCGTTGTGCGATCTACACCCGCAAAAGCAGTGAGGAGGGACTCGAACTCGAGTTCAACTCCCTCGACGCCCAGCGGGAAGCGGCGGAGGCATACATCGCCAGCCAGCGGAACGAAGGGTGGATCTGCCTTCCGGACCGATACGACGACGGCGGCTTTTCCGGCGGCAGCATGGAGCGGCCGGCGCTTGAGAAGCTGCTGAAGGACATCGAGGCGGGCAAGGTCGACTGCGTCGTGGTCTACAAGGTGGACCGCCTCAGCCGCTCGCTCATGGACTTCGCCCGCATCATGGAGACGTTCGACCGCAAAGGCGTCTCGTTCGTCTCGGTGACACAGCAGTTCAACACCACGAGCTCGATGGG
>JAEUIZ010000043.1 GCA_016793805.1 Phycisphaerae bacterium | reverse complement strand
GCACGAACAGCCGGTAATGCGCATCGATCCCGATCGTCCACATGGTCAGGCTCCT
Organism: Phycisphaerae bacterium; assembly: GCA_016793805.1. Classification (GTDB taxonomy): domain Bacteria; phylum Planctomycetota; class Phycisphaerae; order Phycisphaerales; family UBA1924; genus JAEUIZ01. The sequence goes on along the minus strand of JAEUIZ010000043.1, from coordinate 8,523 downwards.
GGTCGGCGCTCCCGGGTGCAAGCCGAACACGCGTCCGGCCGCCCCGGGCGATCATGCGCCCGCAGGCCTGCTCCATAGTTTCACATGACCGAACCAGAATCCTCGCCCGATCCGGGTTCTCTCCCGACGCGCCGGGCAAGTCCGATCACGCCCACGACGCCAACCAGCGCCACCAGCTCTCGCTCTGGGGAGAGCCGCGAAGGTAGCGTCGTCGAGCGCAGCGTTTTTGTGGGCTGGCAGGGTCCGATGCCACCGCCCGACGCGTTGGCGGCCTTCAAGGAGATCACCCCTCCTATCCCGAGCGCATCCTGGCGATGGCCGAGCGCGCCGCCGCGCACGAGCAGAAACTCGATCGGTTGCAACTCGCGTCCCTTGATCGCGATCGCCGAAGCGACCGCGCGGAACGGCGCCGCGGGCAGTTCCTTGCCGCAGGCATCGCCATCTCGTTCGCGTTCGCGTCCGTGGCGTGCGCATCCCTCGGCTATCCGACCGTCGCCTCGATCCTCGGCGGCTCCACCGTCGTCGGCCTCGTCACCGTGTTCATCACGGGGCGTGCGCTAGCGCAACCGCGACGGCTCACCAAGGACGCCGACTCGCGGCCTGAGAACTCAGCCCTCCCCGATTCGAAAGCCTAGCGACGAGCCTCTACCCTGCCCCGATGACCCCCATCGTCGGCATCGACCTCGGCACCACCAACAGCCTCGTCGCCCTCTGCGACGAGCGCGGGCCGCGGGTCCTGCCCGACGCCCAAGGCCGACCCCTCCTCCCCAGCGTCGTCCGCTACCAGCCGGGCCTCCCGCCCATCGTCGGGGAGGACGCCCGCGCCCACGCCGCCGACTTCCCCGGGTGGACCATCTCGAGCGTCAAGCGCCTCATGGGCCGCGGCCGCGCCGACGCCGAGGCCGACCTTCCCTTCCTCCCCTACCGCGTCGCCGAAGGCGAGCACGCCACGGCCCGCGTCGCGCTCCCCGACGGCCGCGTCCTCACCCCGCAGGAGGTCTCCGCCGACATCCTCCGCGCCCTCCGCGACCAGGCCGCCGCCGCCCTCGGGCAGCCCGTCTCCCGCGCCGTCATCACCGTCCCTGCCTATTTCGACGACGCCCAGCGCCAGGCCACGCGCGACGCCGCCCGACTCGCCGGCCTCGACGCCGTCCGGCTCGTCGCCGAGCCCACCGCCGCCGCCCTCGCCTACGGCTTCGGGCTCGACCGCGCCAGCGCCCGCAACGCCGGCGAACGCACCCTCGCCGTCTTCGACCTCGGCGGGGGCACCTTCGACGCCTCCATCCTCCGACTCGTCCCCGGCAACCGCGACATCTTCCAGGTCCTCGCCACCGCTGGCGACACCCGCCTCGGGGGCGACGACGTGGACCGCCTCCTCGTCGGGCTCTTCCTCTCTCGCCTCGGCGCCCGCGAGGTCTCGCCCGCCGCCATGCAGGCCCTCACCCTCGAGGCCCAACGCGTCAAGCACGCCCTCTCCGACGCCGACGCCGCCCGCGCCCGCCTCGACGCCCACGGCATCTCGCTCGACCTCGAAGTCGCCCGCGACGAACTCGAGCGCCTCGCCTCGCCCTGGGTCGAGCGCGCCCTGGCCTGCTGCGCCCGCGCGCTCGCCGACGCCCGCGATCACCTCCGCGAGCGGCCCCTCGACGCCGTCATCCTCGTCGGAGGCGCCACCCGGATGCCCCTCGTGCGCCGCCGCGTCGCAGACTTCTTCGGCCTGCCTCCGTACACCGCACTCGACCCCGACCAGGTCGTCGCCCTCGGCGCCTCCGTCCAGGCCGCCATCCTCTCCGGCAGCGTCTCGGGCGCCCTCCTCCTCGACGTCATCCCGCTCTCCCTGGGCATCGAGACCGCCGGCGGCGCCTTCGCCAAACTCATCCTTCGCAACGCCGCCATCCCCGCCCGCGCCACCGAGATGTTCTCCACCAGCGTCGACGGCCAGACCTCCATCAAACTCCACGTCCTCCAGGGCGAGCGCGAGATGGCCGCCGACTGCCGTTCCCTCGGGACCTTCCACCTCCGCGGCCTGCCGCCCATGCCCGCCGGCGTCCCACAACTCGAAGTCGAGTTCCTCATCGACGCCAATGGCGTCCTCAACGTCTCCGCCCACGAGCGCCGCAGCGGCCGCCGCGCCTCCCTCCAGGTCGTCCCCAATCACGGGCTCACCCGCGACGAGATCGCACGCATCGAATCCGAGAGCCTCGTCCATGCCCGCGACGACATGACCCGCCACCGAGTTGCCGACCTCGTCGTCAACGCCCGGCTCGACCTCAAATGGATCGGCGAGCGCCTGGCCGCCCTCGCGCCCCGCCTCGACCCTGACTACGCCGCCGACCTCCGCGCCCGCATCGACGCCCTCCGCGCGCTCACCGACGCCGCCGACCGCGACTGGCGCGCCGTCGATCCCGACGCCCTCCACCGCGCCAAGCACGACCTCGACCACGCCTCCATTCGCCTCCAGGAGGTCAGCATCGCCGAGTCGTTGAAGGCCCAACTCGGCCAGTCCTGACGCGCCCCCCCCGTCCCCGCCCTCCCCTACACCCGTCTCGTCACGCTCACCGCCGCGTACAGCCCCGCCACACGCTCCCGCTCCACCACCCGCGCCGCGTACGCCGGGTTCAACGGCTGGAGCCGGATCACCTCCGCGCCCCCGGGACCGCTCTCCAGATACACCCGCTTGAACGTCGTCTCGTGGTCCGGCTCGATCCGCGCAAAGCAATCCATCCCGCTCCGGATCGGCCTCGTCGGGCTGAACACCACCACGTCCCCCTCCCGATACTCCGGCAACATCGAGTCCCCAACCACTCGTGCCGCGAACGCGTCCGGATCATCCAGATCCGGCACGCTCAGATACTCGTCCGCCACTCGCGCCGGATACCCCAGATCCGTGAACTCCCGCGGATACCCCGCCGCCACCTTGTTGATCAGCGGCACGCGCACCCCCGCCACCCGCATCGGCACCACCCCACCCAACATCCCGCCCCCCTCCCCGCCGCCCTCCTCGCCCCCCTCCTTACCCCTTGCCCCCTCTCGCGCCCCGCTCGGCTCCGGGGCGACGCGATCAATCAGCCGACGCAACGCCCCGCTCTTGTACGCCGCATCCAGCGCCCCCGTCGGCCTCCCACGCTCGTCCACCCCGCCCCGCAGCAGCGCCGCCAACTCCAGCGCCGCCTCCCGCGCCTCCACCATCTCCCCCACCTCCCGCCTCACCGCGCCCGGCGTCTCCTCCCACCGTGCCGCACGGATCAGCGTCCCAGCCTTCAACCCCAACGCCGACTCGAGCCCCAGCAGCACCGCGTCGCTCGGCACCCCCGCACGCTTCCCGCTCTCGATCTGCGACAGGTAACTCGCCGCGCACCCCGCCCGCTCTCCGAGGACGCGCAGCGTCAGCCCGAGTTCCTGCCGCCGCCGACGAATCGTTTGCCCGAGTTCCATGATTCGGTTTGGATTATACACGGTATAGAACAAAATGCAACCCTGACCCCTGAGTGATTAGGGAATCAACACCGCTTCGCGTGTCACCGGTTCAAGGGAACTGTGCGCTCGCCGACGGACGAATTCGAGCGCGCGCTCGCCAATTGGGTAGAGAGGGCCTGCGGCCTGCGCCTCCGCCCGCCGCGCGTCCACCACACCCCGCCCCACGCCGCTGCGCTTCACACGCGGGTTCTGGACCTTCACATCGCGAGCCGTTTCCACGCGACATCGGGTCGTCGCGGGGATGCCTCGCTCACGCCGGCACACCTCTCGACCGTGCCGATTCGCTCCAAGGAACTGCGTCCATGCGCCACTCCAAAGTCCACGACCTCCCTTCTGCAGACTGGTGCGATGCCTTCCTGATCGGCTGGGCGCGCGATACCTCCCATGGCGTCGCGATCCGCGACGTGCTCATCGGTGTCCCGATCCAAACCGTCGCCAAGGCCGCTGGCCTCTGCGAACGCACCCTCCGCCGGTGGGCACTCGACGCCCGCTCCGACCTCCACCGCGCCTGGTCCGACCGCGTGGCACTCTGCCAGCAGACGGACGACCATTCCTAGGAGCGACGCCGGCCCGCGGACACGCTTGTGCGCTATTTCGTGGTCATCCGTACAAAATCAAATCAAACCCATTGACGATCGTGTTTTGTTCGGTACTGTTCACCAATCAGCGAACGAACCACCATAGGGAGGATCCCATGAACGGCCATCACGATCCCCGTCGGCTCCAACGGCTGCGCCAACAGCGCGAGGTCACCGAGATGCTCCTGCACCGGGCCGAGGCCCTCGCCCCGCGCGACGCCGCGCTCCTCCGCGCGGTCCTGGGCGACGGCAAGCCCGCCCGCGAGGTCGCTGTGCTGCTGGGGCTCCCGGCCGGCGGGGAGCGCGCCATCCGTCGCCACGTCAGCCGACTGATCTCGCGCCTGACCAGCCCGGAGTTCCTCGTCGTGCTCCGGCACTCGCAGACCTGGCCCGCCCCCTGCCGCCGGGTCGCCACGGCGTGCGTGCTGCACGGGCTCTCGATCCGGGCCGCGTCGCGCTCTTTGGGGATCTCGCTGCACCAGGTCCGCGCGGCCCGCGCCGCGGTGCGCGCGCTGGTCGAGGCCGCCTCGACCCTCTCGCCCAAGGAGGCCGCATGAACCTCTCCGACCGCGCCCTCCGCGCCCTGGCCATCCACGGACTCGACCCGACCTCGGCCCGGGGCGCGGGCTGGGCCGAGCGCCGCCGGCGCGCGCGCGCCGCCGCCACCGAACTCGACGACATCCTCGGCCCGGGCCAGGTCGCGCTCGTCACCGGGCCGAGCGGCTCGGGCAAGTCGATGATCCTCGATTCGCTGGCCCGGCGGCTCCGCGGGTCGGGACGGCCCGTGATCGTCGCCGACGCCTCGCTCGTCGGCCCGTGCGCGCGCCGCCGTCCGCTCATCGACTTGGTATCGGGCACGATCGAGGCCGCCCTGTCGGCCCTCGGTCGCGCCGGACTCGGAGAGGCCCGCGTGCTCACGCTCCCGTTCCAAGCCCTGTCCGACGGCCAGCGGGCCCGCGCCCTGCTCGCCATCGCGCTCTCCCGCGCCCCCGCGCCCTGCACGCTCCTGGCCGACGAGTTCGCCTCGACGCTCGACCGCACGACGGCGTTCGCGCTGGCGCGCACCGCGTCCCGCTGGGCCCGGGCCTCGGGCGCGCGGGCGGTCCTGGCCACGGCCCACGACGACATCCTCGAACCGCTCGGCCCGGACGTGCTGGTCGAGCAGCCCCTGGACGGTCCGGCGCGGCTGCTCGTGCGGAGGCTCGCCGCATGAACGCCCTCGCCGCCCGGTTCCTCTCGACGCCCCCTGGCGGGCTCGACCCCGCCGAGGCGCTGCGCATCGAGCCGGGCTCGCGCTCCGACTACCTCGCGCTGGCGGGATACCACTACCGCGCCGCGCGCCCGGGCACGTTCGCCGCCGTGCTCCGGGCCGTCGCGCCCGATGGGACGCTCGCGGGCGTGCTCGTGGCCTCGCACCCGACGCTCGAGGGCCCGTGGCGTCACGCGGCCTGGCCCGGTCGCTACCGCACCGCCCAACTCGGCCCGCGCCGCGTCGCCCGCCGACTCAACCGCGAACTACGGGTGATCTCGCGGGTGGTCGTGGACCCGAGGTGGCGCGGGATGGGCGTGGCGCGCCGGCTGGTGGAGGCGTACTTGCTTCGTCCGCAAACCCCGCGGACCGAGGCCGTGGCCGCGATGGCCGCCGCGTGCCCGTTCTTCGCGGCCGCGGGCATGGCCGCGCACCCGCTCCCCTTCCGCCGGGGCGACGCGCGATTGCTGCGCTCGCTCCGCGCGGCCGGGCGCACGCCGTGGTCGCTGCTTCGCGCCCGTCCGCCCGCGCGTCTGGCCGCGGCGCTGCGCGCGTGGGCGAGGTCGTCGCGCACCACCCGCCGATTCGCCCGCGCGCCGCTGGCCGACCTGGCCCGGCTCGCGGCCACGCGCCTGACCGCTCCGCCGATCGCGTTCACCTGGCCCCCCCCGCCGCCCGCTCGGTCCTGCGGGCCCGCACCACCCCAGGGGGACCCCTCATGTCCGATTTCCCGCTCGTCCGACCCGCCTCCGCCGCCGACCTGCGCGAGTTCCTCGCGCGGCACCTGGACCTGCGGCTCTCGTCGCGCCCGCCGAGCGAGTCGGCGTTCGACTACCTCTGCCACGCGTTCTTCGAGGGCCGGCGCGAGGGGGGAACGCTCGCGGTGAGCCCGGACGCGGTCGTGTGGGCCGCGCGCGGGAGCGGGAAGACGCGCCTGGCCGCGGTCGCCACGGCGCTGGACCTGCTCTTCAAGCCCGGGATCGAGGTGCGGCTGCTCGGGGGCTCGCTCGAGCAATCGGCGCGGATGTACGGGCATCTCCGCGCGCTCTTCGACCGCCCGGCGCTGGCGGCCCGGCTCCGCGGTCGCGTCACGGCCCGGCGGCTCGAACTCGACAACGGGTCGCGGGCCGAGATCCTGGCGCAATCGCCCTCGTCGGTCCGCGGGACGCGCGTGCAGAAACTCCGCTGCGACGAGGTGGAACTGTTCCGCCCGGAGGTCTTCGAGGCCGCGCTCCTGACGACTCGCTCGGCGCGGCTCGACGGGCGGCAGGTCCGCGGGAGCGTGGAGTGCTTCTCGACGCTGCACGTCCCGCACGGGCTGATGGCGCGGGTGGTGCGCGAGGCGCTGTCGTCGGGGACGCGGGTGTTCCGCTGGGGCGTGGTGGACGTGCTGGCGCGGTGCGGGGACGAGCACCGATGCCGGGGCGACGCGCCGCCGAGCGCGCCCGTCACCGACGGGGGCAACGCCCCCAGCACGGCCGAGGTTCCGCGCGAGGGCGATTGCCCGCTCTGGCCCGAGTGCCGGGGCCGGGCGAAGGGAGTTGACGATGCGGGCGGCGCGGGCGAGGGCGGCGGGGGTGGGCACGTCGAGGTCGCCGACGCGCTGGCGATGAAGTCCCGCGTGTCGCGGCCGACGTGGGAGGCCGAGATGCTGTGCCTTCGTCCGTCGCGGGGCGACGCGGTCTACGCCGAGTTCGATCGCGCGGCCCACGTCGTCGAGTCCGAGCCCGAGACCGCGCTCCGCGTCGCGGGGATGGACTTCGGGTTCCGCTCCCCGACGGCGATCCTGTGGGCGGTGGTGACGCCCGAGGGCGTGGTGGTGATCGTCCGGGAGCGGGTCGTGGCATGCCGGGTGCTCGACGAGCACATCGCGGCGCTGCTGGAAAGCCCGAGGCCGGCGTGGGTCGGGGTCGATCCCGCGGGGCTGCAACGCAGCGAGCAGACGGGGATCAGTTGCGTGCACGCGCTGCGGTCGGCGGGGCTGGTCGTGCGGGCGCGATCGAGCCCGATCCATCTCGGCATCGACCTGGTGCGGGCGCGGCTGCGCCCTGCCGACGGGGGCCCGCCTCGGCTGCTCGTCCACGCCCGATGTCGGCACCTCATCGAGGCGCTCGAGACGTATCACTACGACCAGTCCCGGCCGGAGTCGCTGGCGCCGGTGAAGGACGGCCCGGACCACGCGGCCGACGCGCTACGGTACCTCGTGCTGAACCTCGACCGCCCGGTGCGGGCCGACGAGCAGGACTATTCCTGAGGGCCGGGGCCGACATAGGCGACGAAGTCGGCGCGGCCTCGGTCGGCGTCCGGGAGCGCCGCGGGCGCGGGCGCGTCGATGTAACTGAGTACGACCACCCGCGCGCCGGGGCGGAGGGCGCGGAGCGCCTGCACCAGCCCGCCCTCGTGGTCGACGTGGAAGCGCCCGACGACCAGGACCACCGGCGCGCCCGACGACATCGCCGAGGCGACCGAGTCGGCCATCGTCCAGTCCCACAGCGACTGCGAGCGGAAGGTCGCGTCGAGGCGGGCCTTCCTGGCGGCGTCGTCCTCGGGCGGCGCGGGCTGGCCCGGCTTGGTCGGGGCGTGGCTCGCGGGGGCGGCGGCCATCACCTTGTCGAAGTCCTCGCGGTATCGCCCGGTCGGGAGCGCGTCGGGGACGCGGAAGAGGCGGCGCTGCTCGGGGGTGAGCGAGGCGAGGCGGTCGTAGCCTGCGGAGCGAGCGAGGCGCACGTAGCGGCGCGGGGCGTTGGCGGCGACCACGGGGCGCTTGGCCTTCTTCGCGGCTTCGAGCATGGCGCGGTGGGCCTCGGGATAGTTGCCGGGGGTTCTGGCGGCGGCCTTGCGGAACGCGGGCTCGTCGATCAGCCCGCCGAGGTAGTCGTCGATGTCGGCCTGCTCGTGCCGCTCGAAGAACTCGAGCGCGAGGACGGCGCGATCGGACCGCGCGAGCACGTCGTCGAAGAGGGCCGCGGCCGAGGGCAGCCCGAGCGGGTGCCCATGGTTCTCGCCGATGAGGAGGGCGTCGGCGGCGGCGGCGGCGGAGGCGAGCGCGTTCCAATCGACCCTGGCGCCGGTGCGCCCGTCAAAGACGGCGACGGATCGGGGGTCGATCGCGACCGGGGCCTTGGGCGCCGCGGCACAGCCGCCGAGAAGAGCCGCGAGGATCGGGAGGAACGCGAGGCGCCGGAGCGAAGCGTGCATGATGGGCTCCCACGCCGAGCG
>JAEUIZ010000023.1 GCA_016793805.1 Phycisphaerae bacterium | reverse complement strand
GGACCTGCCGACGACGGTGGGCGGCGGGGTGGTGGACCAGGCGGTGCTGTGGACGGGGTGCGCGACGCCGCAGTGCTACGCCGACTGCAACCGCGACAGGCTGGTGAACGTCTCGGACCTCATCTGCTACATGACGGCCTTCGCCCAGCGCGACCCCTACGCCAACTGCACCGTGGACGCGACGATCGACGTGGCGGACTTCGTGTGCTACCAGACGAAGTTCGCGGCCGGGTGCGGGCCGTAGAGCGCACAGGCGGGCTGCCTGTGCCACCGGGGCGGAAGGCCCGTGCCACCGAGGCGGGACGCTGGCGGCGATTCGGCTTGTGGCTGTGGGAGGCGGGGGCCTACAACTCGATCGTTTCGCCGAGCACGGGTCGCGCGGCGTCGAGGCCGATCTCGCGTTTGAGGCGAGCGTGGAGCGCGTCGCGGGCCTTGGGCTCGCCGTGGGTGAGGATCGCGCGCGTGGGCGACGGGTTCAGCGCGCGGGCCCAGTCGATGAGTTGCGATTGGCCGGCGTGGGCGGAGAATCCGCCGAGCGTGTGGATGCGGGCGCGGACCGGCACGGTCTGCCCGTGGATGCGGACCTCCGGGGCGTGGTCGACGAGGCGGCGTCCGAGCGTGCCCTCGCCCTGGTAGCCCACGATGAGGACCTGGGTGGTGGGGCTAGGCAGGTTGTGGCGGAGGTGGTGGAGGATGCGTCCGCCGGTGCACATGCCCGAGCCGGCGATGACCACGAGCGGCCCGGGGGTGTCGTTGAGACGTCGCGACTCCTCGGCGGTCCGCGTGATCCGCAGCATCGGGAAGTGCAGCGGGTTGTGGCCCTGGTCGAGCATCTCCCGGGCCTCGGCGTCGAAGAGCGAGACGCTCGCGCGGTAGGCCTGCGTGGCCTCGATGCCCATGGGCGAGTCGAGGTAGATGGGGACGCGGCGGCACGCGCCCGTGCGACACATGCGGCCGATCTCGTAGATGAGGTCCTGGGTGCGGCCGATGGCGAACGCGGGGATGAGCACCTTGCCGGTCTGGGCGGCGCACCCGTCGAGGATGGCGTGGAGTTCCTCGAGCGTCGCCTCGCGCGAGCGGTGGTCGCGGTCGCCGTAGGTGGATTCGAGGATCATCACGTCGGCGGTGGGAGGCGGCGCGGGATCGCGGATGATGGGGATGCCGCGGGGGCCGATGTCGCCGGAGAAGGCGATGGTGGTCGTGGTGCCGTGCTCGCGGACGGTGAGGAGCGCGCTGGCCGAGCCGAGGATGTGCCCGGCGTCGAAGAAACGGACGGCGATGCCGGGGGCGATGGCGGCCTCGTGGCCGTAGTCGAGCCCGCGGAAGAGGCGGATGACGGACCGCACGTCCTCTGGGGAGTAGAGCGGGCGGGGGACGCGTGCCCCGCCTCCGCCGGGCGGGGCGTGTCGCTGGGCGCGTTCGGCGTCGGCGGCCTGGAGCGCCGCGGCGTCCTGGAGGATGATGTCGGCCAGGCGGATGGTCGCGGGCGTGGCGTGGACGACGCCGCGGTATCCGCGCTGCGCGAGCATGGGGAGTCGTCCGCAGTGGTCGAGGTGCGCGTGGGTGAGGACGACGGCGTCGAGCCGGGCGGGGTCGATGGCGTCGGGGAACTCGTTGTGCTCGTCGGCCTCGGGCTCGCCCTGGTGCAGGCCGAAGTCAACAAGGATGCGGGCGCGATCGGTCTCGAGGAGATAGGTCGAGCCCGTGACCTCGCCGGCGGCGCCGAAGAACGTGAGCCTCATATCTTGGATTCCAGGTCGTCGAGCCGTCCGGTGTGCGCATAGGCGCGGAGCCTTGCGAGTTGGTCTGCGGGGATGTAGCGCCCGAGTTGGTCGTGGTTCATGTAGAGGAAGGGATTGGGCAGGTGGGTCAGGAGCGGGCCGATGATGGCGAGGTCCTGGGGGAGCCACTTCTTGAGGTGGACGATGGCGCAGGCGACGTTGGAGGACCCGAGCCCGACGAAGGCGTTGCAGCGTGCGGCGAGGAGGGCGTCGATGAGGACCTCGGTGGCGAGGCGTCGCCGGGGAAGGTCCTGGTAGTGCAGCCCGCGCTTGGCGTCGGTGCGAAGGGCGGGGGTAGTGATGAGGCGCGGGCCGTAGCGGGCGGCGAAGTCGGCGGCGACGGGGCTGGAATCGGTGAGGAGGAAGACGCGGGCGCCGGGGCGGTACTGGGCCATGGCGTCGATGATGCGCGGGAGGGCGGCGAGTTTGGCGTCGAGTTGGGGGTCCTCGACGTGCTTGTCGCTCCCGCGGGCGTGGACGGCGATGATCGGCCCCCCGCCGGAGCCAAAGTTCGCCCGCGCGAACGCCTCGGCCTGGGCGAGGATCTCGGGGCGCGGGCGGAGTTGGGCCAGGAGCGTGCGGAAGGCGTGGTCGAGGGGCGCGGCGTGGAGCGGGTGCCAGGCGGGGACGTGCGGGAGGAGGACGGGGACGCCGGTGTGGTAGTCGAGCACGGCCACGTCCTCGTCGCGCGCGAAGTAGGCCACGCCTGGGAGGCGCGACCAATCGCCCCCGAGTTTGTTGATCTCGTCGCGGTCGAGGTTGTCGTCGGACCACTTGGGGGGCCAGAACGAGAGCCCCTTGCCGCGGAGGGAGTCGAGGGTTCGGTCGTTGAGGGGCTCGAAGTAGAGGCGGAAGGCGTCGCCCGGCCCGTCGCGAAAACGGGAGTTCTCGCCCCAGTGGACGACGGGGATTCGGCGGGTGATCTGGGCGAGCAGGAGCCCGCCGACGACGTGATCCACGTCGGACCAGAACCCGTTGCCCCAGGCCTTGATGAGGAGGAAGCGTGTGCGGCCATCGGGGGGCGCGGCGAGACGTGCCGAGCCGAAGTGGGCGGCGCAGCGGGCGAGAATGTCGCGGGCGCGGGCGATGTCATCGGCGGACGCGGGGCGTGCCGCGGCCGGCTGTGCGGCGGCGGTCGGGGCCGTCACCACCGCGCGAGCGATCATCTCCGCGACGGCGATGTTGCCCTCGTCAAAGTAGCGCTGGGCCTCGGCGGCGGTGGTGGCGAGTTCCTCCACGGGGCGAGTCTATCGCGGCCGGGGAACGGACCCCGCTCACCGGCCCTTGCCGCGGCGTGCGGACGACTTCGAGAGGCCCGCGCCCGCGGGCGCGACGGCTTGCGGGCTCGGGGTCGCGACCGAGTTGGCGGCGGGCTCGGCGGGCTTGGCCTCGATCAGGCCCGAGGGCACGAGCGAGCGCAGCAGCCGCTCGGCCTCAACCCAGTTGTCCACGTCCAGCCCTCCGCGGGCGCGCCAGAGCGAGTGCGCCAGCGCGCCGACGAGGTCGGCGGTCACGTCGATGGGGGCCTTCCACGCCGGGCCGAGCGACAGGAGGGCTCGGGCGCGTGGCGTGCCGCCCGGGACGGCGGGGGGCGCGGGCTCGAGGCGAATCGCCGGCGGCGTCGCGGGCACCGCGGGCACGGTCCGGGTTTCGGCGGACATGGCGTTTCTCCCGGCGACGGGACGAGCGGGGGCCCAGTGCTGCCGACTCCCCCGAGGCCAAATGGGCGCAACAGGACTTGAACCTGTGACCCCAGTCGTGTGAGGACTGTGCTCTAGCCAACTGAGCTATGCGCCCGACGGGAGACTTTAGGCGGGCACGGTGCGCGACGGCACGAGCGGGGACGGGGGGGGTCAGGTGCCGATGAGGGTGCGGACCTGCCAGAGTTCGGGGAAGAACTCGTGCTCGATGAGTTTGCGGAGGAAGGGGACGCCGGAGGAGCCCCCGGTGCCGGGTTTGAACCCGATGATGCGTTCGACGGTTTTCATGTGGCGGAAACGCCAGAGGGAGAACTGCTCGTCGAGGTCGACGAGTTTCTCGCACATCTCGTAGGCGTCCCACCAGCGGTCGGGGGCGTCGTAGACGGACTTGATGGCGGCGACGACCTCGGGGTTGGGGGTCCAGGGCTTGGTGACGTCGCGGGTGAGCACGTCGAGGGGGATGGGGAGCCCGCGGCGCGAGAGGTAACGCAGGAACTCGTCGTAGATGCCGGGAGTGGCGAGGGCGGCCCGGAGGGCGTCGAGGTCGGCCTGGCGGTGGGCGTGGAAGGCGAGCATGCGCTCGTCCTTGGCGCCGAGGAGGAACTCGACGATGCGGTACTGGGCGGACTGGAACCCGCTGGCGGGCCCGAGGACCCCGCGGAACTGGGCGTACTCGGTGGGGGTGAGGGTGGCGAGCACGGCCCACTGGTTGTAGAGCTGGGCCTGGATGTTCTTGACGCGGGCGATGATCTTGAAGCAGGGCTCGAGTTCGTCGCGGGCGATGTGCGCCAGGGCCGCGTGCAACTCGTGGATCATGAGTTTGAACCAGAGTTCGGAGGTCTGGTGCTGGATGATGAAGAGCATCTCGTCGTGGTGCGGGGGCGAGGAGAGCGGGTGCTGGGCCGAGAGGAGCCGCTCGAGATCGAGGTACCCCGAGTAGGTCATTCGGCCCGCGAGGTCGGTGCGGATGCCGGGCTCGAGATCGCGGTGCGTCATGTCGGGAGCGTAGCCGCGAGCGAGCGGTGCGAGCCCGCCGCGGCGCGAAAGCCACGATCGCGCCGGCGGTCGCGTCCTAGGCGGTGAATCGGCGGACCGCCAGGGTGTCGTTCTGGCCCCCGAAGCCGAAACTGTTGGAGAGGCAGAGGTCCACGCCTCGGGCGCGCTCGTCGCGCGCCTTGTTGGGCACGTAGTCGAGGTCGCACTCGGGGTCGGGCGTGGCAAGGTTCATCGTCGGCGGCAGGTACCCGGTCAGGATCGCCTGCACGCAGGTGATGAGTTCCACGGCACCCGCGGCGGCGATGAGGTGCCCGAACATCGACTTCACCGACGAGACCGGGATCCGCGGCGCGAGGGACCCGAAGACGGCGCGGACGGCGGCGGTCTCGATCTTGTCGTTCTCCTGCGTGCCGGTGCCGTGGGCGGAGATGTAGTGGACGAGGGGGCGATCGGCGGCGTCGGTCTTGCGCGGGTCGAGCCCGGCCTGGCGGAGGGCCTGGGTCATCGAGGCCTGCGCGCCCTTGCCCTCGGGCTGGATGTCGGTGATGCGGAAGGCGTCGGCGGAGGAGCCGTAGCCGACGATCTCGGCCAGGGGCTTCCCTCCGCGGGCGAGCGCGTGGTCCAACGCTTCGAGCACGAGCATGCCCGAGCCCTCGCCCATGACGAACCCGTCGCGGGTCTGGTCGAAGGGGCGGGCCGCGGTCAGGCACGAATCGGAGCGGCTGGAGAGGGCGGTGAGGCGGATGAACCCGGTGATCCCGAGGGGGTGGATCATGGAGTGGGATCCGCCGGCGAACATGGCCTCGGCGTCCCCGTGTCGGATGAGTTCGAAGGCCTCCCCGATCGCCTGCGTGCTGGCGGCGCACGCGGTGAGGCAGTTGCTGGCGGGCCCGCGGCACCCGAACTGGGCCGCGAGGTGCGAGAGGGCCATGTTGGGCTCCTGCTCGATCTCGCGGTTGCCGGCGAGGCGGCGGTGCGCCTCCTCGGCCCACTTCACGGTGTTGATGGCGCGGGTGTCGGCCTTCCAGGACGCGAGGTTGGTCGCCACGAAGGGGTCGAAGTCGAGTTGCCCCTCGCCCGCGCCGAGGTAGATGCCCATGCGACGGCGGTTCAGGCCGGTGAACCGATCGAGGCCGGCCTGCTTCCAGGCCTGTGCGGCGGCGCCGAGGGCGAAGCGGGAGTTCAGGCCCGCGTGCCGGTGCGCCTCGGGGCGCTGGATGAAGTCCTCGACGCGGTAGTCGCGGACCTCGGCGGCGAAGTTGGTGGAATAGGTCGTCGCGTCGAAGCGCGTGATGGGGCCGACGCCGCTCTCCCCGCGGAGCAGGCGTTGCCAGACCGAGGCGACATCGTGCCCCAGCGGGGTGACCCAGCCCATGCCCGTGATGACGACGCGACGACCCATGCGACTCCGGCGGTCTAGGCCCGCTCTTCCTCGTACTCCTCGTCGTGCCCGCCGCCCTCTCCGCCCCCAACCTCGCCGGCGTCGCCCTTGAGTTCGTTGAGTTTGTCGGGGTTGAGGACGCGGACGAGCCCGTCCTTGAGGCGGCGTTCGCCGAAGTTGATGATGAGGCCGAGTTCGACGTCAGCGGCGCGGAGTTGGGCGCGGAGGGCCGAGCGCTCCTGGGACCCGATCTCTCCGTGGCGGGCCATGATCTCGACGATGAAGCGGTCGGCGACCCAGAGGTCGGCGGTGGTCTTCCCGACGACGTGCTCGTCGAAGTAGACGTCGAAGGTGTGCCCGACCTTGTACGCGACCTGCTGCGCGTCGAGTTCGATCTTGAGCGCGTTGAGGTAGACCGACTCGTCGTAGCCCGGCCCGAGTTCCATGTGGACCTCGATGGCGCACCCGATCACCTTGCGGCTCACCTCGGTCAGGGCCGGGTCGAGTTCGGAGAGCGGGGTCCCGCGGCGCGGGCGGTCGTCGCCCCCTCCGCGGCGTTCGTCCCCTCCACCCCGGCGATCATTTCGGCGGTCATCCCGGCGGGGGCGGTACGTGTCGTGCTCGTTCATTGTGCGGCTCCGAAGTTGTTCGTAGATCCAGCCCTACGAAGGCAGGTCGGCTTGGCGGGGCGCCGACCCGGGCCCCTAACACGCGCGAAGGATCAGGGCGGCGTTCTGCCCGCCGATGGCCCCAGAGGCTACGAGGATATGGCGCAGGCGCGCCGGACGAGACTCGGACGCCCCGGCCTGCAACCCGTTCGCGGGCGTGCCGGCGTGGACGCGTGCCGGGAGCCGCTGCTCCGCCAGGCACTTGCTCGCCACCGCGGCCGCCAGGCCCCCGTTGCCCGCCAGCGCGTCCCCCACGTTGGGCGAGATCGTCACGATCGGGATCGCTTCCAGGCGCGGCCCAAAGACCGCGCGGAGCGCCCCCGCCTCGCCCGCGTCGACCGCCGGGACGCCCAGCGCGTGCGGGACGATCGCGTCGATGTCCCCTGCCGAGAGCCCGGCGTCCGCCAGCGCGTTCTCGATCGCGAACTGGAATCCGTCGTCCATCCCGCTCCCGGCGTCACCGATCATGTCGCCGGGCGACGAGTGGGCCGCCCCGAATCCCGCGACCTGGGCATAGACCCGCGCCCCGCGCTTCGCGGCCGACTCGCGATCTTCGAGGATCACGATGCCCCCGGCTTCGCCCAGGAGCGACCCCCGGGACGCGGGGTCGAAGGGCCGCACCAGCCGCGAGCCGTCGTCCTCGTCGCCCGTGGGGGCAAGTCGCCCGATGATCTCCCAGCGGAGCAAGCGCATGGGGTTGATCGGGGCCTCGGCGCCGCCGGAGAAGCACAGGTCCGCGTCCCCGCGCTGGATCACCCGCACCGACTCCCCGATCGAGAGGAGCCCGCTGGCCTCGGCGCAGGTGATCGTGTTGCTGGGGCCCTCGGCGCCGTGGATGATCGTGACGTGGCACGCGAGCATGTTGGGGAGGTACTTGAGCAGCCAGAGCGGGGGAAGGTTGTTCATCGCCCCTTTGCCGCCCCGGGCCGAGCCCCACGCCGAGTGGTCGAGTTTGAGGTCCGGGGTCGCCGCGGTCGCCAGGGCAGCCGTGAGTTCGTCGGCCTCGGCCGCGATCAGGCCCGCGCCGATCTGGCACCCCATGCGCGATCCGGCGTAGGTCGTGCCGGCGGTGGAGTCGTCGGGCAGCGTGCCGCGCGTGACGAGGCCCGCGTCCTCGACGGCGCACTTGGCCGCGCACACCGCGAGTTCGATGTCCCGTGCCATGACCTTGACAGCCTTGCGGTAGGACTTGGGCACCCAGTCGCGTGCCCCCGAGAAGTCGCGGGCCTCGGAGCCGAGCCGAGTCGAGAAGCCCGACGGATCGAACCGCTGGATCCGGCGGAGGGCCGTCCGCCCGGCGCAGAGCCCGTCCCAAAGGGAAGCGACCCCGACGCCCAGCCCGCAGACGGTCCCCAACCCAGAGATGACGACGGTTCGGTCCATGGTCAGGGCAAGTGTACGGTCGCACCCCCTCGGCTTCGACCTGCGTATGGGATGTATGGGAGGGGCACGGCCGCGCGGGCCGCCGCGCGCCGAAGCGGGCGTCGCCGAGATCCCCCCCGCTCGGCCCCTGCCCCCCCCCGCGCCCCCCGCCCCCCGCGCCCCCCGCGCCCCACGCCCCCCGCGCCAGAGCACCCGTACCATCCACTTCACGACCCGGAGCCGCCCTCGCATGTGGATTCGCGCCATCCTCCTCCTGCTCCTCCCGCTCGCCGGGTGCGTGACGGCCTATGACCCCCAGGCCGCCTCCACCTCGCTCCCGCTGACGACGGCCCGGCAGGTGGGGACGGCCCCCGAGCCCAAGCGGGCGCCGACCCCGCCGCCGAGGCGCGCGACGCGCACCATCGCCGCGGCCCCGGGCGAGACGGCCCCGCCTCCTCCGACCCCGCGCGTCTCGCCACCGCCCTCGGGCGCGATCGCGCCCCCCCAGACGCCAGCGGGCAAGCAACTCGAGTGGATCGTGGGCGTGCTCGGCGGCGAGCCGCTGGACCGTCCGCGGTTCGTGGCGCGCCGATTCGCGCCGTCGTTCCTGGCCAAGGTGCCCGAGTCGCAGTTCCGCGTGATCATGCGGCAGTGGCGGCGAGATCACTTCGGGGATGGCGCGGCGCGGGTCGTGCGGCTCGAGGGCGACGAGGGCGGGGTGCTCGCGGCGATCGTGGAGGGCGTGGCCACCGGCGCGCACACACGCATCCGGGTCGGGGTCGATGCCGAGGGCCGGATCGACACGCTGTGGTTCGCGCCGGCGCCGGAGTACAACGCGACGGGGGTCGATGCGTGGGCCGACGCGGACGCGATGCTCACCCGGCTCAAGGGCCCGACGGGCGCGCTGTCGCTGGGGGCGTATGAGATCGCGGGCGACGGGCTGCCGCGTGCCGTGCACCGCCTCGGGGCGGATCGGCCGCTGGCGATCGGGTCGGCGTTCAAGTTGTACGTGCTGGGCGCGCTGGCGGAGGAGGTCGCGGCGGGTCGGATCGGGTGGGATCTGCCGCTGGCGATCAAGGACACGCTCAAGAGCCTGCCGTCGGGCACGATGCAGCACCACCAGGAGGGCCTGGAGTTCCCGATCTCGCGGTTCGCCGAGCGGATGATCTCGATCAGCGACAACACGGCCACGGACCATCTCCTGGCGCTGCTCGGGCGCGCGCGGGTCGAGGACTACGTCTCGCGGACGAGCGAGCACGCGGGGCTGAATCGTCCGTTCCTCTCGACGATGGACATGTTCCGGCTCAAACTGGGCCCGGACCGGACGCTGGCGCAGCGATACGCCGACGCCGACGAGCCCGGACGGCGGGCGCTGCTCGATGGCGAGGTGGCGACGACGATCCCGAGTTTCGCGGCCGCGGCCCTCTGGCGGGCGCCGTTCCTCGTCGATCGCGTGGAGTGGTTCGCGTCGGCGGACGACCTGGCGCGCGTCATGGCCGACCTGCACCGGCTCGAGCGCGCCGATCCGGAACTGGCCCGCGTGCTGCGGGTGAACCCGGGCCTGGCGTTCGATGCCGCGGATTGGACCTCCGTGGCCTTCAAGGGCGGCTCCGAGCCCGGGGTGCTCAGCCTGACCTGGCTGCTGACCCGCCGCGACGGGCGGGTGTTTGTGCTGTCGCTCACCTGGAACGACACGTCCAAGCCGGTGGAGCAGGCTCGGCTGATCGAGGCCGCGGGCGCCGCCACGCGATTGCTGGCGCGGGAGAAGTAGATGGCCCGGGAGCGTCCGATCGACCTGGCCCGTCTGCGCGAGGACCGGGGGTTCCGGCCCGTGGACACCGGGATCGCCGACGCCGTGCGCGACCTGGCCCGCGACGCGCGGGCGCGCACGCGGCGGGGGTCGGGGATGCACGCCGCGTTCGAGGCCCTGCTCCCCGCGACGCTCCACGGGCGTTCGACGACGGCGTTTCGCGCCGGGACGCTGACGGTTCGTGCCGCGGACGCCTCGGCCCGGTTCCGGCTGGACGCGCTCGTGCGCGCGCTCACGCCCGAGGACCTGGCGCGCCTGGGCGTTGGGCGGATCAAGGTCGTGTAGGGCTTGCCCCGGGTCGGGTGCCCGCCAACGCTCCCCCGTGCTCGGACGCCTCGTGCCCGCCTTCGACCCCGCCCGCGTTCCGTTTCTGGCGCGACCCAACTTCGTCCTCGAACTCCGCTACACGCTCCTGTTCTCCACGGTGCTGGCCGTCGTCGAGGGGGGCGTCATCGGGGTGATCGCCCGCAACGCGTTCGACGGGGTCGTCCCGCGCACGCGGCTGAACTTCGTCGTCGCCCTGATGATGGCCGCCCCGGAGTTCGCCAACATCTCCAGTTTCCTGTGGACGGCGCTGGCGCACGGGCGGCCCAAGGTCCGGTTCATCAACCACCTCCAACTCGCGACGGTCGCGCTGGTGCTGCTGCTCGCGTTCGTGCCGCGCTCCGAGCCCGGGCTCTACCTCCTGGGCGTGCTCGTGGTGCTGGCGCGGGTGTGCATCGGGGGCGTGGTGACGCTGCGGGCGTCGATCTGGCGCGCCAACTACACCCGCCTGTATCGCGCCCGCGCCACCGGGAGTTTCTCGACGATCTCGGTGCTGGTCATCGCGGCCTGCGGGCTGCTCTTCGGCAAGGCGATGGACCTCTGGGACCAGTCCTTCCGCGTGCTCATCCCGATCTGTGCCGTGGCGGGCGCGCTGGCCGCGTCGTCCTATGCCCGCATCCGCGTGCGCGGGCACGCGCGGCTGCTCGCCGCCGAGCGTGCCGACCCCGCCGCCCGACCCTCGCTCAACCCGCTGGCGATGCGCCGGGTGCTGACCTCCGACCGGGCGTACGACGCGTTCATGACCTCGCTCTTCATCATCGGGACGGGGAACCTGATGCTGTCGGCGCCGCTGGTGTTCACGCTCAAGGAGCGCTTCGGGGCCGAGTACCTCGGGGGCATCGCCGTCCTGAACACGATTCCCTCGCTCGTCATCCCGTGGTTCATCCCGCTGTGGGCGAGGCTGCTGGCGCGGGTCCACGTCGTGCGCTTTCGCGCCATCCACTCCTGGGTCTTTGTGGTCGCTCAGGCGGTGGTGCTGCTGGCCGTCGTGACTCGCACGTTCTGGTTGTTGTACCTCTCGTCGGCGCTGCTGGGGGCGGCGTACGGGGGTGGGACGCTGGCGTGGAACCTGGGGCACCTGGACTTCGCCCCGGGGCCGCGCTCGAACCTCTACATGGGCGTGCACGTCACGCTCAACGGGGTGCGTGGGATCATCGCGCCGCTGCTGGCCGTCTCGATCTACGAGTGGCTCGAGTCGCGGGCCGAGGGGCAGGGGGCGTGGGTCTTCGCGTTCAGCGTGGTGCTGTGTGCGGTGGGCGCGCTGGGATTCGTGACGCTCTCGCGGGTGATGGGCGAGCGGGCGAAGTCGCCCCCGCGCGAGGGGTGAGCCGGCTCAGCGGCGGCGCCGACGGGCCGCGAGCACGCCCGCGAGGCCCAGCAGCGCGACGCCCGAGGGCGTCGGGACGAGCACGCCCGTGGCCTTGGTCGTCAGGGTCGTGTCGAGGCTCGTTCCCACGCTGTCGAGCAGCAGATCGAAGAGCACGCTCGCGGTCGATCCGGGCGGCAAGACCGTCGGGAGATCCAGCGGGATCTGCGGGAGCGCGATCCCCGGATTCACGGTGTTCGAGAACGCCAGCGGCTGCACGGACATCAGGTCCGCGACGCCTCCGTTGAGCATGATCTGCCCCTCGAGCGTGATCGGGATGGGGATGGTCGTTGCGGGCAGGGCCGCGCCGAGGACCGAGAGTTCCGCGGTCAGCCCCGCGAGCATGGTCACGCTGAAGTCGTACACGCCGCCGCCGGTGGGGGTGAGGGTGCCCGTGGCGGGGGTCAGTTGCACGGCCTCGAGCCGCGAGACCGTCGCGTCGCCGAACGGGATGCTCAGCGGAAAGCCCCCGATGTAGGTCGAGGTGGGGTTCCGCGTGCGGAACGAGTCGAACGAGAGCGAGAGCGTCGCGGGGAGCGTGATCGCGCCCGAGTGCAGCAGGTTGACGGCATAGTCGCTGATCGTGACGACGCCCCCGTCGCCCTGGAGGCTGGCGCGGAACCCGCCCGAGGCCCGTGAGGTGATCGGGCCCGCCACGCCCAGCCCCAGCGTGGCCGGCACCGCGACGTTCTCCGTCGCGCCGAACGACCCGGACAAACCCGGCTTGGTCCGCGTGCCCGTCGGGTTCGTCACCTCGTCATAGTTCCCGATGAGCGTCCCGGACGTGTCGGCCCCGAAGTCGGCGCTGCCCGCGAGCCCGCTGGTCGTGGTGTTGAGCGTGAAGTCGTAGACCTGGCCGTGGGCGAGCGTTGCCGCGAACGCCACCGCCGACGCCCCGATGATGAGTGTGCGCACGAAGAGCCTCCTGGATGCCTACAACGTGCCACGGGTTCCGGGAAAAGCAAGGACTCGGGAAAGAAAACCCGTGGCGACGCCTGGCGGGCGGAGGCGCGACCTCCCGGCGAGGGGGCACGAGAGACGGGTCGCGCGGGGACGCGGCGTAAACAACGACCCCCGTCCAACGGTCGAACGGGGATCGATCTCCGCCTCAGGGAGTTGGTGTCGTCTCACGGGCGCGGGCCGTCCCAGCGTCGCGCGACGGGAGACGAGGGGCTGCGGTCACGGGGCCGAGCAGCCGGCCGCGAAGGCGTTGTTGAAGCAGATGAAGTCGTTGACGTTGAGCACAGGTGGGCTGGTGCTCTGGTCGCAGTTGGCGTAGGTGTCCCCGGCCGCGAAGAGGTTGTTGAAGCAGACGAAGTCGTTGACGTTGAGGAACGGCACGGTCGTCGAGGCGTCGCAGTTGGCGTAGCAGCCGCCGCCCGAGGGCGCCATCTTCAGGAGCAGGATGAACCCGACGATGTTGCCGGTGTCACCGCCGGCGCAGTCGGTCACGTTGAGGTTCCAGGTGCCCGCCGAGTCGAGCCC
>JAEUIZ010000022.1 GCA_016793805.1 Phycisphaerae bacterium | reverse complement strand
GGACCTGCCGACGACGGTGGGCGGCGGGGTGGTGGACCAGGCGGTGCTGTGGACGGGGTGCGCGACGCCGCAGTGCTACGCCGACTGCAACCGCGACAGGCTGGTGAACGTCTCGGACCTCATCTGCTACATGACGGCCTTTGCCCAGCGCGACCCCTACGCCAACTGCACCGTGGACGCGACGATCGACGTGGCGGACTTCGTGTGCTTCCAGACCAGGTTCGCGGCCGGGTGCGGGCCGTAGAGCGCACAGGCGGGCGAGTGTCAGGCCTCGGCGCCCTCGAGCGGGGCTTCTGCGGCCTCATCCGCGTTGCCCGCCAGCGCGTCGACGGTCGGGGCGTCGGGCAGCGGCTTTCCCTTGGCATCGGTCAGCGCCTTGCCCTCCATTGTGCGGATGATCGGGATGGGGTTTGCCTTCTCATGCTCGGCCAGGGCCTGCTCGAGTTTCGCGCGGGTCGCGTCGTCGAGTTCGGCCCACTTGCCGCGCCCCCGGCACTTGGGGAATCGCGAGCACCCGAGCCACGGCCCGCGCACGCCCCCGCGGAGATTGAGCGGGGCCTGGCACGTGGGGCAGGGCAGTTCGGTCACGAGCGCGGGCGGTGACGGCGCGACGACCTTGCCCTTGCGGTCGAGGTTGAGGATCCCGTCGCAGGGGTTGGTCTTGTCGCCGTAGCGGGCGCATCCGAGGAATGGCCCGAAGCGTCCGACGCGCTTGGTCATGGCGCCCCCGCACTTGGGACAGGCGATATCGACGGTCGCGGCCGCGGGCCGGGGCTTGCCCTCGCGATCCACGGGCGAGGCGTGCTTGCACTCGGGGTATCGCGAGCACGAGAGGAACCGCCCGTTGCGTCCGAAGCGGTAGACCGTGGGCGAGCCGCAGTCCGGGCAGCGGTACTCGTCGGGCGCTGGGGTGGTCTCGGCCTTGGCGTGCGAGAGCGTCTCGTGGGCGTGCTCGAGGCTCTTGCTGAACGGCCCATAGAACCGCTCGAGCATCTTGATCCAGTCGAGGTGGTCCTCCTCGACCTTGTCGAGTTCGGCCTCCATCTCGCGGGTGTACCCCACGTCCATGATCTCGGGGAACGCCTCGACGAGTTTGTCCGTCACGACCTCGCCAAGGTCCGTCGCGTAGAAGCGGCGCTCGAGTTGCTCGACGTACTTGCGGTCCTGGATCACCCCGATGATCGAGGCGTAGGTCGAGGGGCGGCCGATGCCCTCCTCCTCGAGTTTCTTGATGAGTGAGGCCTCGCTGTAGCGCGGCGGGGGGCTCGTGAACTTCTGTTGGGGCTCGACAGCGATGGGGCTCAGCGCCTGGCCCTCGGTCAGCGCGGGCAGGCTCTGCTCGTCGCTGGCGGTGGGCACGCCCGTGACGCGGTAGAACCCGTCAAAGACGAGCACGCGGCCCGTGGCCTTGAACGTCAGCGGCCCGGGGGCCGGCGTGCGAGACTGGATCATGACCGACGTGGATTCCCATTGCGCCGGGACCATCTGGCACGCCACGAACCGCTGCCAGATGATCTCGTAGAGCCGGAACTGGTCGGGCGAGAGCGCCGAGCGGACCCGCGACGGGGGATAGTCGAGCGAGGTGGGTCGGATCGCCTCGTGGGCTTCCTGGGCGGCCTTGTTGGAGGACGCGAAGAAGTTGGGCTTGTCGGGGAGGTACTTGTCGCCGAAGGTGCGCTTGATGTAGCCGCGCGCCATCTCGAGGGCCTCGCCCGAGATGTGTGTGGAATCGGTGCGCATGTAGGTGATGAGGCCGACGGGCCCCTCGCCGGGGATGTCCACGCCCTCGTACAACTGCTGCGCGGCCCGCATGGTGCGCTGCGCGCCAAACCCGAGGCGCGAGGACGCGGCCTGCTGGAGCGAGGACGTGATGAACGGGGGCGCAGGGCGCGTGGTCGTGAGTTTCTTCTCGATCGCGGAGATCGAGTAGGGAGTCGCGGGATCGACGGTGCCGGTGATGGTGCGGATGAACCTCGCCGGGCCCTTGCCGGACGGGTCGTCCTTGACGGCGGCCTGGATGCCTCGCATCCCGGCGTTCTCGGCGAGGCTCCGCACCCATGCCGCGAGCCGGTCGCCGTCGAGCCCCTCGCGCCGGCCGTCGAACCTCTGGCCCGCCACCTCGACGAGTTCGGCCCGGATCGCCCTGTGTTCGCCCAGCCAGGCGTTGCGGGCCTTGAAGGTGGGGGGGTTGCCCTTCTCGTCTCGGGTGGCGCGGAACGTGGCCCAGTCCGGGCCGAGTTTCCTGGCGTCGTCGGCCGAGAGCGCAAAGGTGGCCTCGATCGACCAGTACTCATCGGGCACAAACGCCCGGATCTCGCGATCGCGCTCGACGACGAGCCGCACGGCCACGCTCTGCACACGACCGGCCGAGAGCCCGCGCGCGACCTTCTTCCACAGCAACGGGGAGACCTGGTACCCGACGATGCGGTCGAGGATCCGACGGGCCTGCTGGGCGTTGACGCGGTCCTCGTCGATCGGGTGCGGGTTCTTGAAGGCCCGTTCGATCTCTCCCTTGGTGATCGCCGGGAAGATCACCCGCTTGGCCTCTTTCGACGCGATCCCCAGTTCCTGGGCGAGGTGCCACGCGATCGCCTCGCCCTCGCGATCAAGGTCGGTGGCAAACCACACCTCGCGCCCGCTGGCCCGGGCCTCCTTGGCGGCTCGCTTCAGGTCGCTGACGACCTTGTCCTTGCCCTCGACAACCTCATAGGTCGGGGCGAATCGGCGGGTCAGGTCCACCCCGGGCACCGGGCTCTTGACGCCCTTGGGGTTCTTGCTCGGCAGGTCGCGGACGTGCCCGACCGAAGCCAGCACGAGGTACCCAGGCCCGAGGTACTTGTTGATGGTCTTGGCCTTCGACGGCGACTCGACAATGACGAGGTGGCGGTCCTTAGCCGCCCCGGCGGTGTACGACGTGCCGCGATTGCCCCCGCCCCGCCTCCCGCCGCGACCTCGTGGCGTGCCCCGTGCCGGCGCCTCGGCGACCCCACCCGTCTTGGACTGTTTCTTTGCCATGCGTGCTCGCCCCGATTCGGTCCGCGACGGGGCCAAGGTTGAGGAAAGGTCGTCACAGACCATATGTCAAGCCGGAAAATCCATCCATTGTCCAAACAAAATACATATGAAATGCGAACAAAGTCATCAATGGCCGGCACAATACCGGATGGCTCCACCAACTCGGTGCGAATCGCCGCGGGAACACGGAAGCATGACGTCCCGAATAGACGGCGGAGCAAGTTGACGCCGACCCCGCGGGGCGGTACAACGCTCGCCCGAACAAGGAGTTTCCGATGATGAGGCCGCGCCATGGTGTCCGTTGGATCGCAGTGCTGACGCTCGCGGCTGGTCTGGCGGGGTGCGCCGGGAACACGGCGGCGGGTCGCGACTCGGCGGTCCGTTCCAACCCGACGCCCGAACTCCAGACGCTTGGCGGTCGTCCCATCGACACCGACAACCGCGTGGCGCTCACGACGGACGAGAACCTCCGCATGGCGAACCAGGACCTCCTGCGGCTGTGGCTGCTGGATCGTCCGAGCCGCCTGACGCGCGAGCGCATGCCAAGGTAGATTCCGCTCGCTCACGCTCGACTCATCGAGCACCACACGCGGTCAGTCACGACGAACCCGTCGTGCGTGCTTGGCTTTCAGTCGTACCCGAGTCGTTCCAGGTCGTCCTCGTCGAGGCCGAACTGGTGTCCGATCTCGTGGAGCAGGGTGATCCAGATCTCGTCGTAGACGGCCTCGTCGGCCTGTTCCTGGTCCCAGCCGCCGGCGAGAGAGACGATCCCGCGCCGGAAGAGGTGGATGACGGGCGGGAGGTCGCCGGACTGCTCGATGCCGCGCTCCGTGCCGGCGATGCCGGTGTGGAGCCCGCACAACTCGTCGCGGGCGACGGTGTCGGCGGGGTCGATGCCGAGGTCCTTGAGCATGCGCGCATCGGGCTCGTCGAGGACGACGACGGGGCACTCGTCCAGCAACTCGCGGACGTGGGGCGGCAGGGCCTCGATGGCGTCCTCGACGAGCCGGTCGAAGCGGTCTCGGAGGGCGGAGTTCATGGTCCGATGGCCTCGCGGCGGGAGAGTGGGGGGCGGAGGATCGCCTCGCGGACGCGCCAGGTATCGACGACCATGCCGACGAGTCCGACGGTCAGGAGCATGGACCCGACGGCGATCAGGAAGAGCCCGAGGGTGCGAGCCCAGAACGCCGCCCCTTCCCAGGCGTCGGCGAGGAGGTGCAGCCCGTCGCCGGCGGAGGCGAGGAGCACGGCCGCGGCCATCGCGAGCATGGTCTGGCGATCGACGCGCCCGGAGCGCATCAGGAGCGAGCGCGAGGCGAGCAGGCGCGCGTTGGCGCGCAGGCCGACGACGATCGCGAGGAGCAGCCCAGCGACGGCGAGGCGAGCCAGGGACCGCTCGTAGGGCATGCCCAGCGGCTTGAAGAACGGCATGGGGTTGGCGAGGTCGATCTGGGCGTGCAGACGCCAGAGGGTCCAGACGAGCGGGGCGTAGGCGGCCACCCCGAGCAGCGCGAGCGCGGATTGCCACCGCGGGATGCCCGCGTGCGGGCGAACGAGAACGACGGCCCCGAGCCCCGAGAGGGCAGCGAAGATCGGGACGAGCAGGGCGATCGGCCGCGCAGCGACGATCGGGCGGTCGAGCATGAACGAGGCGGCGTCGATGGCGCGCAGCGACCAGACCGACAAGGCCGCGGCCAGCGCACAGCCCGACCACGCGAGCAGCCCCGAGGCGAGCAGGGAAGGTCGGCGGATGGGGCGGAGCACGCTGGCGTAGGGATCGACTCGGGCCAGGATCGTCGCCCGCACCGAGGTCCCGCACTCGGGGCACGGCGAGAGCACCGAGACCCCGCGGAGGTTGTACCCGCACTGCACGCATGGGAGGTCGCCCGTGAGCGAGCGGATCAACTCGGCCGATGGGGCGGACGAGTCGGTCGGGCTCGGATTGGAGGCGATGTCGGACATGCGTGAGAGCGGTCGCCCCGGCGGCGTCCGCGAGCGCCACTATACTGCCCCGCGCCCCGAGCCCCAATCGGGCCGCGAACTCGAAGCCAGCCCGACCCGAACCGCTCCAGCGACCATGACCGAGCCCATCGCCAAACTCCGCGAGAACATCGCGTCCGTCTTCCTGGGCAATCGGCAGGCGATCGACCGCGTGATCTGCTGCCTCCTGGCCCGCGGGCACGTCCTGATCGAGGACGTCCCGGGCGTGGGCAAGACGGTGCTGGCGACGGCCCTGGCCAAGAGCATCGACTGCGCCTTTAGCCGGGTCCAACTGACCCCGGACATGCTGCCCAGCGACGTGCTGGGGGTGTCGATCTTCAACCGGGCGACGGAGACGTTCGAGTTCAAGCGCGGGCCGATCTTCGCGAACATCGTGCTCGCCGACGAGATCAATCGCACGACCCCGCGCACGCAGACGGCGCTCCTCGAGGCGATGAACGAGGCGACGGTCTCGGTCGATGGGCGCGTGCTCCGGCTCGAGCCCCCGTTCATGGTCGTCGCCACGCAGAACCCGTACGAGTTCGAGGGGACCTATCCGCTCCCCGAGAACCAACTCGACCGCTTCCTGATGCGCACCAGGCTGGGCTATCCCAGCGCCGCCGAAGAGGCCCGGGTGCTCGACCTCCGCCCGGCCCACTTCGCGCTCCCGCAACTCGAGCCCGTGCTCCATCGGCAGGATGTCGTCGCGCTGCAGGAGGCCGTGGACAAGGTGCGGCTCGATCGCACGCTTCTGGACTACATCGTGTCGCTGGCGGCGGCAACGCGGTCGCACTCGGAGTTGCAGGTCGGGCTCTCCCCGCGCGGGTCGCTGGCGCTGGCGCAGGCGGCACGGGCCACGGCGGTGCTGGCCGGGCGCGACTACGCGGTGCCCGAGGACATCGTGGGCAACATCCTGCCGGTGTGCGCGCACCGGGTGATCCCGCGCGGGTACCAGCGCGACCCGGCCCACGCCGAGGCCGTGCTGGGCCGGATCGTCGAGACGGTCAAGAGCCCGGCGTGAGCGCGGGCCGCAACCCGTGGCACGCGGATCGGTACCATCGCGCGTGCTCGTGTCGTTCGTCATCCCGGCGCACAACGAGGAGCGGCTGATCGGCGCGACGATCGGCGCGATCCACGCCGCGGCGCGGGCCGTCATCCAGCCGCCGAGCGAGTACGAGATCGTCGTCGCGGACGACGCCTCGACCGACGGCACGCGGGCGGTGGCCGAGTCGATGGGCGCCCGCGTCGTCTCGCACGATCGCCGGCAGATCTCGGCGACGCGCAACCTCGGGGCGCGGCTGTCGCGGGGCGAGCGGCTGGTCTTCGTCGATGCCGACACGCGCGTCACCCCAGAGGCGGTCGCGTTCGCCCTGCGGGCAATGGATCGTGGCGCGGTGGGCGGCGGCGGGTCCGTGCGCTTCGATGGGCGGGTCCCGCTCTATGCCCGCGTGTTCCTCTTCGTGCTCACGATCGTGTTCCGGCTGTTGCGGCTGACGGGCGGGGCGTTTTTCTTCTGCCGGCGCGACGCGCTCGAGGCGGTGGGGGGCTGGGACGAGACGGTCTTCGCGGGCGAGGAGATCGAACTGGCCAAGGCGCTCAAGCGGCATGGAAGGTTCGTCGTCGTCCCGAACCCCGTGGTCACCTCCGGGCGCAAACTGCGGACCCACACCGCGTGGGAGGTTCTGGGCATCCTGCCGCGGGCGATGTGGCACGGCCCGGCGATGATGCGGAACCGCGACGGCCTCGACCTCTGGTACGGCCCGAGGCGCGAGGATCCGGGCGGGACCTAGGTGGTGAGCTCGCCCGTGCGAATGCCGGCAGGCAGGTGGTCATGGGGCGCGCCGTCGGCCGACCCAACCCACCTCCCACCCCGATGGCACGACGCACTCGCAGTCTACCACATGACTGCGGTGCATGCCAGGGAACTTCACCGACGGTTTGGCGCCTCCTACCCTTGCCCCGCGTCGGCACAGGCTGCCGCGTGATCCACAAGGAACCCACGATGAAGACGCTGTGCGCGATGGTGGTGGCGGTCGGGGCTGCAATGGTGATGGTGGGGGGGGTGGGGGGGTGCGCGGGAACGAAGGCCACGCCGGAGGCGAAGGCCGCGGGCGAGACGGCGCTGATCCCGCGATCGCTGCTCTTTGGCAACCCGCAGAAGGCGCAGGGTCGGATCAGCCCCGACGGGCGGCGGATCGCGTTCACCGCCCCCGTCAACGGCGTGATGAACGTCTGGGTCGGGCCCGCCGACGACATCAGCAAAGCCAAGCCTGTGACCAGCGACGCGAAGCGTGGGATCCGGCAGTACTTCTGGGCCTACACCAGCCAGCACGTGATCTACCTGCAAGATAAGGGCGGGGACGAGAACTGGCGCGCGTACTCGACGGACGTGACCACGAGCACCACGACCGACCTGACGCCGCTGGAGGGCGTTGCGGCCCGGGTGCAGGAGGTCTCGCGCAAGTTCCCCGACGAGATCCTCATCGCCCTCAACGACGCCAACCCGCAGTTCCACCAGATCTATCGCGTGAACATCCGCTCCGGCGCACGGACGCTGGTGCAGGCGAACACCGGGTTCGCGAGTTTCGTCACCGACGAGGACTACTCGGTGCGCCTCGCCGCCCGGTTCATGCCGGACGGGGGGCTGGAGTTCCTGAAGGCCGACCCGAACTCGGCCGAGGGATTCCGCCCGTGGCAGACGGTGCCCAACGAGGACACGCTCACGACGCAGCCGCTGGGCATGGACGCGACGGGGACGGTGCTCTACATGCAGGACTCGCGCGGGCGCGACACCTCGGCGCTGGTGGCGGTGGACCTGGCCAAGGACACGTCGCGCGTGCTGGCCGAGGACCCGCGGGCCGACTTTGACGAGGCGATGGTCCATCCGACCACGCACGCGATCCAGGCCGCGTCGTTCAACTACGACCGCACGCGCTGGGTCGTGCTCGACCCGGCGGTGCAGGCGGACATCGACTACCTGAAGAAACTCGCGGACGGCGAGATGCGCGTCACCAGCCGAACGCTGGACGACTCGCGATGGACGGTGGCCTACGTGATGGACAACGGCCCGATCCGGACGTACCTCTACTCGCGCCCGCCGGGCGGGGGCCCGGGGAAGCGTTCCGCGACGCTGCTCTACACGAACTACCCGGAACTCGAGACGCAGCCGCTCACGCGCATGCACCCGGTCATTATCAAGGCCCGCGACGGGCTGAACCTCGTGTCGTACCTGTCGCTGCCCTCGTGGGCCGACCGCGACGGCGACGCGATCCCGGACACGGCGCTCCCGATGGTGCTCGTCGTCCACGGCGGCCCGTGGGCCCGTGACGAGTGGGGCTACCACCCCGAGCACCAATGGCTCTCCAACCGCGGGTACGCGGTGCTCAGCGTCAACTACCGCGGCTCGACGGGCTTCGGCAAGGCGTTCACCAACGCGGGCAACCGCGAGTGGGCCGCCAAGATGCACGACGACCTGCTCGACGCCGTCGATTGGGCCGTGCAGCGCAAGGTCGCGGACCCGAAAAAGGTGGCGATCTACGGCGGGAGTTACGGCGGGTACGCGACGCTGGTGGGGCTGACCTTCACGCCCGAGGTCTTCGCGTGCGGGGTCGATATCGTCGGCCCGTCGAACCTGGTGACGCTGCTGAGCACGATCCCGCCGTATTGGGCTCCGCTCGTCGCGCAGTTCACGACGCGCGTGGGCGACCATCGGACCGACGAGGGCAAGGCGTTCCTGATGAGCCGCTCCCCGCTGACGAAGGTGGACCAGATCCGGCGCCCGCTGCTCATCGGGCAGGGCGCAAACGACCCTCGCGTCAAGCAGGCCGAGGCGGACCAGATCGTGGCGGCGATGCAGGCGCGGAACATCCCGGTGACATACCTGCTCTACCCGGACGAGGGGCACGGGTTCGCCCGCCCGGAGAACCGGATGAGTTTCTACTCCGTCGCCGAGGCGTTCCTGGCGCAACACCTGGGAGGCCGCCTCGAGCCCATCGGCGACGCCTTCAAAGGCTCATCGGTGCAGGTCAAGACCGGCGCGGATCAGGTCCCCGGCCTGAAGGCGGCCACGGGCGGCTGAGTCACGGGCACCCAGCGGCGAACTTGTTCAGGAAACAGGTGAAGTCGTTCACATTCAGCACGGGCGCCACGGTGCTCGCGTCGCAGTTGGCGTAGGCGTCGCCCGCGCCGAACTTGTTGAGGAAGCACACGAAGTCGTTGACGTTCAGGATCGGGGCCGTGGTGCTGGCGTCGCAGTTCGCGTAGCACCCGCCCGCGGGCGGGGTGAACGTGAGGCGCAGCATCGGTCGGTTGGCCTCGATCGGATTCTCGCGGCTCTCGAATCGCTTGGCCGTATTCGGCGTCGTCTCCTCCCCGAGAATCGCCCACCCAAAGTTGGTCGCGGGCGAGTCGAGCCACGCCTGGGCGTCGGCGACCATCGCGGGCGTACTCGACCAGGTGGCCGTCGTTCCCGCCCCGCCGACCGTCGCCGATCCGCTCGCGGCTGCGGCAAAGTCCCCGCCGGGCGCAGCCCACGTGGCTGTGTCATAGAAGCGATGCAGCCAGGTGGCGTCGCCCGGTTCGGCAGTCGCCCCGCCTCCGCCGGGAAGCCCGGCGTTCGAGGCGCCCTCGCCCCAGTCCGCGCTTACCCGGTGCAGGGTCATCACGCGATTGCCCGGCGACGCCTGCGAGCAGAACAGCGTCAGGCTCACCCCGGTGATCGTCGAACCCGCCGGGACCGCTCCCGCGACGTCGAAGCGGACCAGCCCCCGGCGGAGCAACTCCGAGAAGTTCGTCTTGCCCGCGAAGATCGACGGCCCAGCGCCGTTGCTCAGAAGCCCCGCCGACGACTCGAAGAGCGTGTTGTCGCGGTCGGGGATGATCGTGACCTCGTCGCCCTCCACGGGCCGCGAGGACAGCATCGCCAGGCCCGCGACCGCGAACACGCAACACACTGAACGCATCGGGATGCTCCTTGCACTCGTCGGCCGAGATGACGGACGCGCTCGGCAGTGTACCGCGGTCCCGAGCCGCTCCCCGCCCCCCGAATCAGGGGGGCGGTTCGGCCAACCGGGTTGATCGGAGCCGTCCCAAGGGAGTCCCGCCGGCATCCAGAGCGCCTCCCGCGGCCTCACGCCGCCCCCACCCACCCGCCTCTTGACCCGTCGTGTAGCATGGTTCGATGCGGTGGCGCAACTTCTTTCGGGCGGATGACCGGGACAGCGCGGCCGAGTTCCGCCGGGTCCACGAGTCGTGGCTCACCCGCGCCCTGGCCTCCCGCCGGGTGTACCCTGAGATTCCCCTTCGCCGCGAGGATCAAGGCGGGTTCGACGCCCTCCGCGCCAGCCCCACCGGCCGGGCCCATGCCGACTTGTGGTGGTCGATCGCGCTGGCGCGGGTCGACGGCTAGGCGGGCGTCAACGGCCCGAGTCCCGGGCGATCGGGATGCGCTCGGGTTGGAGGGCAGGCTTGCCCGGGGGCTGGGCACGCCTAAACTTCCCGCCCGACTCCGAACACATCCAGCAGGATCCGCGATGCCGACGATCAACCAACTCATCCGCAAGCCACGCCGAGTGCAGGCCGCCAAGGCCAAGACCAAGGACCTCGACGCGAGCCCGCAGAAGCGCGGGGTGTGCCTCATCGTGCGCACGACCACGCCCAAGAAGCCCAACTCGGCGCTCCGCAAGATCGCCCGCGTGCGGCTCTCCAACGGCAAGGAAGTGACCGCCTACATCGGCGGCGAGGGCCACAACCTGCAGGAGCACTCGATCGTGCTCGTCCGTGGGGGCCGCGTCCGCGATCTCCCCGGCGTGCGCTACCACATCGTCCGCGGCAGCCTCGACTGCCTCGGGGTCGAGAAGCGCAAGCAGGGCCGGTCCAAGTACGGCGCGAAGAAGGGCAAGTAGCGAGAGCGAGTCGGCGGGGGCGTCGGTAGTTAGGCAGCATCAGGCGAGTAATCGGGCGAAGGGCGGCGCGTGGCCCCCGGGCGTCCGGTGAACTGGGTCGCGGCGAGCGGCCAACGCACAGGAGTTTCCCATGGCAGGCAAGTGGACCGCGTCCGAGACCCAACTCCGTCCCGACCCCAAGTTCGGCGACAAGGTCTTCTCCAAGTTCGTCAACTGCATCATGTACGACGGCAAGAAGGCCGTCGCCCAGCGCGTCATGTACGACGCCATGGACATCATCCAGGAGCGTCTGGGCAAGGAGACGAGCCCCGAGGCGCCCAAGACCGCCCTCGAACTCTTCCAGCGCGCCATCGAGAACGTCAAGCCGTTCGTCGAGGTCCGCTCCAAGCGCATCGGCGGCGCCAACTACCAGGTCCCGATGCAGGTGAACCGCCGCCGGCAGCAGTCGCTGGCCTTCCGCTGGATCATCGAGGCCGCCCGCGGGGAAAAGGGCCGTCCGGTCGCGCAGCGCGTCGCGGACGAGTTGTACGCCGCCGCCCGGGGCGAGGGCAAGGCGATGCAGACCCGCGACCAGGTCCACCGCATGGCCGAGGCCAACAAGGCCTTCGCGCACTACGCGAACTAAACCCGGGGCGGTGCCAGAGGTTGCTTGCAGGTCATGCGAGCCGGCGTCCAAAGCCTCAGGCTCGTGGCAATACCACGCGCGACCTTCGTGCAAGGCTTGCAACCGTCCCGCGAGCGGCGGCGTATGTGCTCTCGAAGCCGCGTGGCGGTCTCACGCGAAGTCCATGAACAAGGAGAACGAGGCATGATTCGGACCACGACATTCGTCACGTTCGGTGTTCTTTCGTTTGGGGGGGGGGGCGGGTATCGTTGAGAGGGCGGCTGGGCAGGTGGGGGCGGTGGTGGTTTGGGGGCAGGAGATCGGTACAACGCCTGCGGGGAATTTCATCGCGGTGGCTGGTGGTGACGATCACGCGCTAGCGCTCCGATCCGATGGGACTCTGGTGGGCTGGGGAAGGAATGACTCGGGACAAGCGACGGTTCCGACGGGGACGTTCAAGGCAGTGTCAACGAAGTTCCGAACGAGCGTTGGCCTTCGAACTGATGGGACGATTGCGCAATGGGGCTTGAACTTTGGCGGCTCTGGCGCAGTCCCGCTTCCGACCGCGAGTAACTTCGTCTCGGTGTCCTGTGGCGAGATTTTCGGCGTCGCTATCGACGATCAGGGCGATCTGGTCGCGTGGGGTGATCCGACCTTCGGGGGCACAAATGTCGCCTGGTTAAACGCAACATGGGATCCCTTTCGCGCGGTCGCGGCGGGCTCCAAGTGGGGTATCGCGATCGGCTCTACGGGCTATGTGCATCACTGGGGAGAGAACCTGTACAACCAGGCCAACGTTCCCAACGTTCAGGTCGTGCAGATCGCCGCGGGCGACTCGCACGCGGCCGCGATCGGGCAGGACGGTCAGCTGTATGTGTGGGGGAACAACACGTACGGGCAGTGGGGTACGAGCGTTTTTCCGACGGATCGCACCTGGCAGCGAGTGTTCTGTGGCGCGTGGACAACATACGCGATCGACAACAACGGGAATGTCTTCGCTGCCGGCTGGAGTACGAAGGGCGAGTTGAATGTGCCGACGGGGAATTGGGCGATCATCCAGGGCGGCTGGCACCACGTCGTGGGCGTGCAGACCACGCAGTGCTACGCCAACTGTGACAATAGCTTGGAGACGCCGACGCTGACTGCCGCCGACTTCGTGTGCTTCAGTGCGCGCTTCGCCGCGGGAGACACGTACGCCAACTGCGACAACAGCACAACGGTTCCGATTCTCAGCGTGAACGACTTTTACTGCTTTGCCAACAAGTACGCGATCGGATGCACATGAATGGTCCGAGGCTCGGTTATCGATGCTGCTCGTGGGGCGCGGTGTTGTGCGCGGCGTGCGTGTCAGTTGAGCCGGCGCTAGCTCAGGTAGCGCCGGCCCCGCTCGCCGCGTGGGGATACAACAGCATGGGTCAGGCGACGCCGCCGCAGGGCGACTTTGTGATGGTGGCCGCCGGTTATCAGCACGGGGTTGCGCTCCGAGCAAACGGTACGATCGCCGCATGGGGTTGGAACATGTTTGGCCAGGCGAGCGTGCCCGCCGGAACATATATTTATGTGACAGCCGGAACGTCGACAAATGTGGCAATTCGTGCGGACGGAAGCCTCTTTGCTTGGGGCTATGACTACGCGGGCTCGCTCAACGTACCCTCGGGCAGTTTCGTGGCGGTTGCGTCTGGAGGAATCCATAGCGTCGCCATCAGGACAGATGGGACGCTCGCGGGCTGGGGCCACAACACCTACGGACAAGCCAACGCGCCGGCGGGCACGTTTACGGCAGTCGCGTGCGGCGAGGATCATTGCATCGCGTTGCGGACCGATGGAACGCTCGTGGGCTGGGGAGAGAACTTCCGCGGGCAAACAAACGTTCCGGCTGGACGCTTCATCGCCATCGGATGCGGGGATCGATTCAGCCTCGGCATCCGCGAGGATGGGTCTCTTGCCCATTGGGGCGAGAGCTGGTACGACCTCAGCATGGTGCCTCCGGGCCGATACACCAAGGTCGCCGGGGGGTACTTTCACGCGATCGCCCTTCGGGAGGATGGCACTGTGGTCTTGTGGGGTGGCCCGCCAGTCAGTGGGACTCCGCCTCCGGGGCGGTTCACGGACATCACGTCAGGCGAGTTCACGATGATGGCTATCTACGAGTGCTACCCTAACTGCGACGGGTCCACGGCCTCTCCACGGCTGAACATCAACGACTTCGTGTGCTTCCTCAATCGGTTCAGTGCTGGGGACGCCTACGCGAACTGCGACGCCTCTACGACGGCGCCCACGCTGAACATCAACGACTTCGTGTGCTATCTCAACCGCTTCTCGGCGGGATGTTCGAATCCGTAGGCGCAACCCCGCTCAAACCTGCCCGCGACCTACAACGTCGCCGCCTTCGCACCGACGCCCGCGGCCGCTTTGACGATCGCCACAAACTCCGTCGCCTTCAGCGACGCGCCCCCGATCAATCCTCCGTCCACGTCCGCTTGCGCGAAGAGTTCGCGCGCGTTGGATGCCTTGACCGATCCGCCGTACATGATGCGGATGCGGCTCGCGGCGTCGTTGCCATAGAGGTCCGCCAGCACCCCGCGGATGTGCCGCTGGGCGTCCTGCGCGTCGGCGGGGCTCGCCGTCCGCCCCGTCCCGATCGCCCACACCGGCTCGTACGCGATCGTCAGCCGATCGACGTGCTCCGGCGGGACCTCGCGCAGCCCCAGCCGAACCTGCTCCTCGCACACGTGATTGGTCCGGCCCGCCTCGCGCTCGTCGAGTTTCTCGCCCACGCACAGCACGCACTCCAGGTCCGCCGCCAGCGCCGCGCGGGTCTTGGCGTGGACGATGGTCTCGCCCTCGCCCAAAACGTGCCGGCGCTCGGAGTGGCCCGTGAGCACGACGCTGACGCCGCAGTCGCGGAGCATCGCGAGCGAGACCTCGCCGGTCAGCGCGCCGTCGGGCTGGTCCGAGGCATCCTGGGCCCCGAGCCGGATCGACGATCCCCGCTCCCGCAGGATCGACGCGACGGTGAGCAGGTAGGGGAATGGCGGAAAGACCGCGACATCCACGCCTTGCAGCCCGACCAGCCCGTCGACGACGCCTCGCGCGAGCGCCGACGCACCGGCCCGGTCCGTGTTCATCTTCCAGTTCCCGCCCACGAATGGCCTGCGTGTCGTCATGGGCGGAGTGTATCGGAGCGCGCGGGGCTACCGATGGCGGTCGTGGTGGGGCGACAGCAACAAGTGGTGGGGATCGAAAAGTGTAGGCATTTCGGCTGCTCGCTCTTGACAGAGCGAGCGAGTTGTGGTCAACTGTGCCGATAACGCGAAGGAGGCCGGGCATGATCCAGTCGTCTCTCGTCTCTCGTCTCTCGTCTCTCGTCTAGGCGTCTTGAACGGCTAGGGGGTCTGCTGGCCGTGATGCTGCTGGCGACGAGCGCGGTGGGGCAGCCGGTGCGGAACTTCGGACCGGTGCGGGGGTGGGGGCTCGATGGATCGTGGAAGCCCAAGCCGGAGGGCTATTTCAAGCAGGTGGCCACGGGATGGCAGTTCACGGTCGGCTTGCGACTTGATGGCACGATCGAGGTGTGGGGCACCGACGGCCCGCTCGGATTCATCACCAACAAGCCGCCGGGGAACGACTTCGTTCAGGTCGTGGCGGGATATGAGCACGCCTATGCGCGGCGCGCGAACGGCACGGTCATCGGCTGGGGGCGGTCGAGCAACGGCGAGATTGCGACGCCGACGACCATCCCGAACTGCTACACCGACATCGCCTGCGGGGAGAACTTCACGGTCGCGATCCGCTGCGACGGGACGTTGGCCGCGTGGGGCCTCGATTATTGTTTCAATCCGGTCCCGCGCATGCCGCCGGGCGGTCCGTTCGCGGATGTCGAGGCGTCTGGGCATTTCGTCGCGGCACTGCGGGCAACCTGGGAGGACATCCCCGATCGCCTGATCGTGTGGATGCCGTCGATGAATCCCGCTCCGGGATGGACGCCACCTAACTGGGTCGGCCCGTGGCCGCCAGCCGGGTGCTTCCCGCAGGCGGCGACGCTACTCGGCGAAATCTACTGCAACATCCCCGTGTACTTGTGTTCAAACGTTCGCTTTGTTCCCCAAGCCGTGCTTGACGACTTTCTCGCCAACTTCAACGCTGGTCATTCGCACGCCATGGCGGTGAATCTGTCCACGGGGGCTCTCTCAATCTGGGGTTCAAACACGTTCGGACAGGCCATCACCACTCCTCTCGGCACTTGCCCCGGGCACTGCACCGCAAATGAGGGCGGCTGTGCAGGCATCAACTGCTACAAGTCGCCGCCTGCTCCCTTCCCGACGAGCGTTTCCGAGGCAAAGGGCGGCTACTTTCACACAGTTATTCGTAAGATCGACGATCGGCTCGCGGGTTGGGGAAGGACCACGGATGGGCAGTCATCGCCGCCGACCGGCAAGTACATCACGTTCTCGTCAACCTACTTCCACGGTATGGCGATCAGCCAGTGCTACGCGGATTGCAGTGGCGATGGGGTGGTGGACGCGGCAGACATCACGAGTTGGCAGAACCGTTTCACGCTCGGCGACCTGGGTTGCGACTGCGACGGCAACGGCGTGCTCGAGGCCACCGTGGACTTCGCATGCTTCATGAATGAACACACCAACACGACGAGGTGCCAGCCATGATGTGCCGTGCGATCCTCATACCTTCCGCCGTTGCCGGTGCGTGTGCCACGGCGAACGCGCAGTTCCAGTCGGGGCCGATCATCGGCTGGGGGGACAACTTTCACGGCCAAGCATCGCCGCCGGCGGACACCTATATCGACTTCGACGCCGGTTTCGACATGTCTGTTGGCGTGACGGCATCGGGCGCCTCTCGCAACTGGGGCGAGGGATATCCCTCCGGTGGATTTGGCCCGCCGCCTCCGATACGAGTTCGAGCGTCCGCTGGTCGCCAATGGTGGGTGGAGCTGCGCGACGACGGCACCGTGGGAGCCTTCGGCAACGGCCCCTCTCAGGTGCCGCCAGACCTCTTCACCGATATCGACGCGGCGCAGATGTGGGCGGCCGGGTTGCGATTCGACGGCACGCTCGTTCAGTGGGGAAGTGTGCCGCCGGGACCGCCGCAGGGTCTGCCCCTGCCAAGCGGCTCATTCGTCGAACTGTCGGTGGGCACGTATCACGGGCTCGCACGGCGTGCGGATGGGAGCGTCGTCGGGTGGGGATACGCGGAGGCCGGGGAAACCACGCTTCCTCCGGGCCACTACTCGTCCGTTTCCGCCGGCAACCTCTTCAGCCTCGGCCTCCGCGACGACGGCACCATCGCGGCGGTCGGCGTGAACAGTTACGGCCTCGTCTCCAACGTCCCGCAGGGCCGCTTCGTCGCGATCTCGGCCGGCTCGAGCGTCGCCGGCGCGATCCGTGAGGACGGCACGATCGTGACGTGGGGCAACGCCTCGACGACGTGGATGGCCCCGCCGCCGGGGCGGTTCGTGCGGATCGCCTGCGGCAGCAACTATTGCCTCGCGATGCGCGACACGTCGTGCTTCGCCAACTGCGACGGGAGCACCGCCGGGCCGGTGCTGACGATCAACGACTTCATCTGCTACCTGAATCGGTTCGCGGCGGCGGACCCGAAGGCCAACTGCGACGCCTCGACCGTCCCGCCGGTGCTGAACGTCAACGACTTCGTCTGCTTCGTGGGCCTCTATGCGGCGGGGTGCAGCGGACCGTGACCGGGGGTTCGACTTGGGGGCTTGGCGCGGCGGCGGGGCGCGGTAGACTGTCCGCATGAGACCCGCTCCCGCCGTCGCCCGCCTTGCATTCGTCACCTGCCTGGCCTCCGCCGCTGGTGTCGCGCTCGGGCAGACGTGCGGCGGGTGGGCCTCGCGCACCCCGATGGGCGGGCCGCTCTACGAGCACGCCGTCGCCCCCGATCCGGTCCGCGGCACCGTTGTCCTCTTCGGCGGATACGACGGCAACGGGTACCTCGCCGGGACATGGGAATGGATCGGCGGCGCGTGGGTCCAGCGCCATCCGACGATCTCGCCCGCGGGGCGGCGGCTGCACCAGATGGTCTATGACACGGTTCGGCAGCGCGTGCTGCTCTTCGGCGGGCTCACCGAAACTGGCGCAATCAAGGGCGACACCTGGGAATGGGATGGCGCGACGGGCCAGTGGACCCCGCTCCCCGGGCCGGGGCCTTCGCCGCGCTACTCGCACGCGATGGCGTACGACTCGGCGCGCGGCAAGGCCGTGGTCTTCGGTGGCCTGGTCGCGTCGTCGTTCGACGACACGTGGGAGTTCGACTCGGCCTCGGGTGTCTGGTCGGAGCGCTCGCCGAACACCACCCCGCCCGCCCGGCACTGGTCCTCGATGGAGTTCGACCCCACCACCGGACGCTCGATGCTCTTCGCGGGGTTCAACGGCGAACGACTCGCCGACACCTGGGAATGGGACGGCGTCGATTGGACGGAGCGGCACCCGATCATCACGCCCCCGGGCCGGGCGTACCACTGCATGGCCTTCGACCCCTCGCGCGGGCGCATCGTGCTCTTCGGCGGGCTGGGCGAGGCCTACCTGAGCGACACCTGGGAGTGGGATCCGTCGCTGGGGTCCACCGGGAGTTGGATCTGGAACTCGATCCTCGGGCCCGAAGTCCGCTATGGGCACGGGCTCGCGTTCGTCGGCGGATCGGTGGTGCTCGTCGGCGGGTTCAACGGCACGTCGTACCTGGCCGACACCTGGGAACTCACCGCCGCCTCGCCCGCCAACTGCGACGGCTCAACCGCGGCCCCGGTCCTGAACGTTGCCGACTTCGTGTGCTTCCTGTCCCGCTACGCCGCGGCCCAGTCGCTCCCGCCCGCGCAGCAGGTGACGGACCTCGCGAACTGCGACCGCTCGACCATCATGCCGGTCCTGAACGTCGCGGACTTCATCTGTTTCCAGACCGCGTTCGCCGCGGGATGCCCATAGTTCAGGGCCGATGCGGGAGGAACGCGCGGATCGCCTGTCCCTCGAGCCAACTGGCCGCGTCGGCGGCGTGGCGGAAGATCACCTCCGACCCGAACATGAACAGCCCGACGAACGCGATCAGCGCCAGCACCTGCCCGCGCTCCGACTGCCACAGCCGTCGGTACGCCGGCACGAAATCGGCGAGGATGCGCGAGCCGTCGAGCGGGGGCACGGGCAAGAGGTTGAACGCCGCGAGGACGAGGTTGAGCATCACGCCCGTGTCGAGGAACGTAGCGACGTTGGTCAGCAGCGGATCATCGACCGCGCGAGTCCCTGTCCAGCCTCCGGCCGCCAGCCCCAGCCACACGACCAATCCGACCAGCGACAGGAACCCGAGCGCGAGGTTCATGAGCGGGCCGGCGAAGGCGACGATGCTCTCGCCGAAGCGCGGGCGAAACTTCGACGGGTTCACGGGCATCGCGCCCCACGCGATCCCGACGATCGCGAACATGATCAGGCTCATCTGCCCCATGTGAACCAGCGGGTTGAGCGTCAGGTGCCCGCTTGTTCGCGGCGTGTCATCGCCACAGGCCAGCGCGGCCCATCCGTGCGCCAGTTCGTGCAGCACGATCGCCCCGATCACCCAGACCACCCACGACGCCAGCAGCACCGGGTTCGTCTGCCAGAGGTCTGCGACCCACCAATGCACGGCGTCTCCCTTCGGCGTTCCGGCGGCCCTTCCCGCGGCCTAGGTCCGGGAACGCGCCGGGAGCGTAGCGGGTCGCATCCGCGGGGGCGCGACGGCAAGAACCGGCGTCGCCCCATCCGGCCTCCGCCGCGGACGCGTCCGGTTGTGACGGCTGGGTCGTCCGATCGGGTCGGGAAGGGCGGGGCGGTCCGGGGAACGGGGCGGGCGCGAGGGAGGGCGTGAGCGCCGCGAGGCGACGGGTCGATAGAGCCCCCGGCGGGAGGTCCGCCGATGGAGGGCCTTGCGTGAGCCTGCAACAGATCTTGAAAGCGGCGTACGACGCGGACGCGTCCGACATCCACCTCATCGCGGGGCAGCCCCCGGTGGTGCGCATCCACCAGGTCATGACCCCGATGGACTACCCCGTCCTGACGCCCCCGACGACCCGGCAGATGTTCGAGCACATGGCCTCGAAGGAGTCCCAGGACATCTTCGATCGCCAGAAGGACTCGGACTTCTCCTACCAGGTCGACGGGCTCGCCCGTTACCGCGTCAACGCGCACATGCAGCGCGGCGCCGTCGGGCTCGCGATGCGAATGATCAAGAGCAAGGTCCCGCCCCTGGCGAACCTCAACCTCCCCGAGGTCATCGCGCGACTCACCTACCTCCCGCGCGGGCTTGTCCTCGTGACCGGCGACACCGGCTCGGGCAAGTCCACCACCCTCGCCGCGATGATCGACGCCATGAACCAGCGCTACCGCAAGCACATCATCACCCTCGAGGACCCCGTCGAGTACACCTTCAAGAGCGAGAAGTGCCTCATCGAGCAGCGCGAACTGGGCCAGGACATGCCCAGTTTCGCCTCCGGCCTCAAGCACGCCCTCCGCCAGGACCCCGACATCATCCTCGTCGGCGAAATGCGCGACCTCGAGACCACGGCCCTGGCGATCTCCGCCGCCGAGACCGGGCACCTCGTGCTCAGCACCCTCCACACCGTCAACGCCTCGCAGACCGTCGAGCGCATCATCGACATGTACCCCGCCGGACAGCAGAACCAGATCCGCTCGATGCTCGCGAACACGCTCCAGGCGGTCGTCTCGCAGACCCTCTTCAGCCGCATCGACAAGCCCGGGATGTGCCCCGCCGTCGAGACGCTCCTCTGCACGCCCGCCGTGCGCAACCTCATCCGCGAGGCCCGCACGTTCGAGATCCCCAACGTCATCGAGACCAACCGTGCCATCGGCATGAGCAGCCTGGACAGTTCCATCGCCGAGCTCTACTTCAACGGCATGATCTCCAAGGAGGACGCGATCGCACAGGCCGCGTATCCCGACAAACTGGAGCGGCAACTGGTCGCGTAGGGCAGAGGGCCACGGCGCCCCGGGCCACCAAGCCCGGGCGCCGCGGCGTTCGATGGGGAGTGTGGCGCTGGGGTCGCCTGACCTGTGGGAATCTGAACCGTGCCCAACTATCGTTACCAGGTCCGAACGCCCAACAACCAGGTGCAGGTGGGCGTGGTTTCCGCCGACAGCGTGACCACCGCCGCCGCCATCCTGCGAAACCAGGGCGTCCACGTTCTCTCGCTCACCCCGATCATCGCCGGGCTCGACGGCGGGGCGCTCATGGCCCGCCTCCGCGAGCTCAACGCGGGCAAGCCCAAGCAGAAGCACGTCCTCGAGTTCACCAGCCAACTCGCCGTCATGATCAAGGCCGGCATCAACCTCCGCGCCGCCCTCGACGGCATCGCCGAGCAGACCCAGCACCCCGCCTTCCGCAAGATCATCACCGGGCTCAAGAGCGACGTCGAGTCGGGCAAGCAGTTCTCCGAGGCCATCGCACGCCACCCCAAACTCTTCGGCCCCCTCTACGTCAACATGGTCCGCGCCTCCGAGATGGCCGGCTCCTTCGCCCGCATGCTCGAGCGCATCGCCGCCTACATCGCCCAACAGATCGAGACCCGCAAGATGGTCGTCGGGGCCTCGATCTATCCCGCCGTCATCGGCACCATGGCCATCGCCGTCACCGTCTTCCTCCTCACCTTCGTCCTCCCCAAGTTCTACAAGGTCTTCGAGGGCAAGGAGGAGGTCCTCCCCTGGGCCACGACCTTCCTCATGAGCACCAGCCGCGTCATGGTCGCCAACTGGCCCTACATCGCGGGCGGCGCGTTCGGGCTCCTCATCGCGGTCGTCGCGTTCGTCAAGACCGAGATCGGCGCCCTCGCGGTCGACAAACTCAAACTCACCGTCCCCGTCGTCAAGACCATGTTCCGCTCGCTCTACATCAGCCGCTCGCTCCAGACCATGGGCCAACTCATCAACGCCGGCGTCCCCATGCTCGACACCCTCGCCATCACCGGCGACATCTCGGGCAACCGCCTCTACCAGTCCATGTGGCGGACCGTCTACGCCAGCGTCAAGCAGGGCAAGAAGATCACCGCCCCGCTCCAGAAGACGCGCCTCCTCCCTCGCGCCGTCTCCCAGATGATCGCCGCGGGCGAGGAGTCCGGTAAACTCGGCGAGGTCCTCGACGAGATCTCGGGCTTCTACGCCAAGCAGTTGAAGGACCATATCAAGGCCGTCACGTCCATGATCGAGCCCATCATGATCATCTGTATGGGTGGTGTGGTCGGGTTCATCGCCATGGCCATCATCCTGCCCATCTTCAAGATGAGCCAGATCGTGAAATAGCCGATGGGGCCACTGGAGGGGGGACCGGGCGCAGCGCCCGAGAACCCGCTCCCAGCCGGAACGACCGGCGGGAGGGACCCGTGCCCGCTCGAGGTTTCACGCTCCTGGAGACCGCGCTCGCGATGGTCATCGTCGTCGTCGGGGTCCTCGCCATGGTCGAGGCCCAGCGAGGGTTCATCATCTCCAACGGGTGGTCCAGCCAGGAGGCCACCGCCACCTACCTCGCCAACGAGATCCGCGAACGCATCCGAACCCTTCCCCGGCACGATCCCGTCACCGGCCTGAGCGTCGTCACCGGCCCGGGCGGGCAGCCCCAGGCCCAGGGCGTCGGGCTGGAGGCCGGCGAGGTCACCATCGACGACTTCGACGACGTCGACGACTACAACGGCATCACCTTCGGCGGCGGGGGCAACTTCGACGGACCCATCGACGCCTTCGGGCGGGTCATCCCAGAGATCGACCTCAACGGCGCCGTCGTGAACAACCCCCAGACCGGGCAGCCCATGGCCTTGCGCGGGTGGTCCCAATCAGTCGCCGTCACCAAGGTCAGCGCCTACGACTTTGCCACGACGCGCGGGTGGACCGATACCGACCCGGCCCAGGGAGCCTTCCCGGGCCGCGCGGTCGACCGCTTCCCGCTCCGCGTCACC
Organism: Phycisphaerae bacterium; assembly: GCA_016793805.1. GTDB lineage: Bacteria > Planctomycetota > Phycisphaerae > Phycisphaerales > UBA1924 > JAEUIZ01. The sequence goes on along the minus strand of JAEUIZ010000022.1, from coordinate 147,372 downwards.
GTGACCGTTCGCTACCAGGCGCCCGACCAGATCGCGCCCCAGGACGTCACCACCATCTCATGGATCGTTCCGCCCTGACCGTCGTGTCAGTGGGGGGGGGGGCACGTCGGATTGTTGCGAGGGGATTGGTGCGAGGCGGTGGAGTCTGAGCGATGCGAACCCGGAACCGACCGACCTGGACGACTCGAATCTGGACGCGACGCCGAGGCGTCGTCTCTGTCCTCTCGATGATGTTCATGATCCTCTTCGGCTCGCTGGCCGCCGCCATGGCCATCATGAGCCGAGGCAACATCACCACCGCCGCCACCCATCTCCATGTCAACCGCGCCCAGGGCGCGGCGGAGACGGGCCTGGGCGTGGCGCGGCGCCGCCTCGAAGAGGCCGCTTCCCGCTTCATCGTCGAGCGAGGCGAGGTCGACGCCGGCTTCGGGCAGCGCCTCTGGTCGGGCAACTTCCTCGTCTCCGACGGGACGGTGAACGTCGCCCCTCCGAAGTCGTACGCCTCGAACCTCGGCAATCCCGCCGGGCTCGCCGAGGCCGTCGCCCAGATCCACCAGCAGGACAGCAACACGGTCGTTGTCAACGGGATCTCCGCTCCGACCATCGGCCCCGCGCCCGTCGGCACCGATCCCAGCGTCTACCTGCTCACCAACTGGCTCCGCACCCCCGCCGTCGCGCTGACCGCCCAGACCGCGGGCGTCACCACCAACACCGCCTTCCAGATCGACTACGCCCCGCTCGCCAACGGCACGCAGGTCCGCGTCATGGTCACCGGCTATGACTTCGACTACACCCCGCGGGGGCAGCCCGTTCGCCGGCGGATCATCCAGGACTTCACGATCGTCAAGCGCGTGGACGCCGCCATCGTCAGCCCGTCCAAGATCATGATCGGGAAGAACGTCACCATCGAGGGCGACCTCGGCGCCTCCTTCACCGACGTGGCCAGCCAGTATGGCGACCCGCTCATCATCAAGAGCGACTTCTGGGGCATCGAGACCGGCCTCAACACCCAACTCACCGCCCTCTTCAACGCCCTCAAGGTCTACGACCAGAACCAGGACAACCGCCTCCGCGTCGGGCACCCCACCGAGGGCCCAGGAATCCCGGACTTCAGCAACCTTCCGGGCTACCAGGGCTCGGCCGACGTCACCAAGGACGGGTACGTCGATGAGTTCGACGTCTTCATGCTCTATTACGACAAGAACGGCGACGGCAGGGTCGCCCTGCCCGCCTCGCTCTCCGCCGGAACTCCCAACGCCGGGCTCGCCCCCGAAATGGTGGACGGGAGCGGGAACGCCACCGACGCCGACCTCGCTTTCCTCATCGACTCCAGCCTCCCCGACCGAAACCGCAACAAGGTCTACTCCTTCACCGACAACAATGGCAACGGGAAGTTCGATCCGGGCACCGACTACCTCGACGACCGCGAGCAGGTCTCTCCCGCGTCGGTCCCGCCGGCCTATCAGAACTACGTCCACGCCATCGGTGGGTTCAGTTATGTCTTCCGCGACCAGGTCCTCGGGTACCGCGACGGCGTCATCGACGCCCGCGACCAGTACGCCAAGGTCTCCGGCCGCCTCATGTTCCGTGTCACCGAGTCCGCCTGGGCCACCGCACAGGGAGACTACATGCAGCGCCTCCGCGGGCCCATCGACCCCGACGAGGGCGAGTCCCCCATGACCTTCGGCGTCTCGACCCAGGAACTCCCCGACCTGTCGTCGGCGAACTTCACGAACTCGCAGACCGCGCTCCGCACCGCCGCCGACGGCGCCTCGTTCGAGGAGCAGGTCGCCGCGAATCTCGGGATCAGCGTCGCGCAACTCGCGGCCTGGACCGCCGCCAACAACTCCACCAACCCCGCCGATCCCAAGTACTACCCCCTCAGCCCGGACGCCAACGCCGACGGGCTCCCCGACAACTGGAACACCACCGCCTACTTCGAGAAGATGCCCTTCAACAGCCCCAGTTACAGCGACCTCTACTACCGCCCCGTCTACGAGAACATGACCTTCAAAAACGTCCAGGTCCCCATCGGGAACAACGGGCTCTTCAAGAACTGCACCTTCGCCGGCGTCACCTACGTCCGCAGCCGCACGACCAACAGCCACATCAACTGGACCATCTACGGCAAACTCAAACTCGACGCCGCCACCGGCAAGCCCGTCCTTGACCCGCCTCGCACCACCTACACCGGGTCCAGTTTCCCCACCATGCTCGCCGGCAACGATCGGCCCGTCCTCATGGCCAACCCCCCGCTCGACAAGGCCGACATCCCCGCCAACCAGGTCGCCAACACCCAGGGCTACGCCAACCTCCCCGATCCCCTCATCATCGACGGCTTCCGCTGCATCGACTCCAAGAAGTTCTCCAACAACGTCCGCTTCCACGGGTGCCTCTTCGTCGGGTCCGTCGTCGGTGACGCGCCCCAGGAGTACACCAACGCCCGCAACAAACTCCAGTTCACCGGCGCCACCCGCTTCGTCGAGCAGAACCCCGACTTCCCCAACGACCCCACCAAGAACCCCGACCCGGGCGACCTCCCCGAGATCAAAAAGTCCTCCCTCATGCTCCCCAACTACTCCGTGGACATCGGGCAGTTCAACAGCCCGCCGACCCAGGACGTCCGCCTCAAGGGCGCCATCGTCGCCGGCGTCCTCGACGTCCGCGGCAACGCCTCCATCGACGGCGCCCTCCTCCTCACCTTCAAGCCCGTCCTCGGGCAGATCCCGCTCCGCGACGCCCTCGGCAACCCCGTCGGCAATCCCTCCACCTTCAACGCCACCCTCGGGTACTTCGGGCCCGCCGACGGCGACGACGAGTCCCTCGATCCCGAGTCGCTTCCCATCGTGGGCGGCGTGAAGATCGTCGGGTGGGACCTCGACGGCGATGGGCTCCCCGACCTCGGGCCCACCCAGGTGCCGACCTCCCAGCAGGTCGCCAACGGTGCCGTCACCGTCCCCTTCCACGGCTACGGCTCCTTCACCCTCCGCTTCGATCCCTCCATGCTCATGCCCGACGGCATCCTCCTGCCGCTCCAGGTCGATACCGACGCCACCTCCTACCGGGAGACCGCCAAGTGACACCGCGCACATCCCGCACAGCCCGGCACGCCTTCAGCATGGTCGAGTTGCTCATCGCGCTCACCGTCAGCGCGCTCCTCATGACCGCCTGCCTTGTCGCCCTCGATCGCTCCTTCAAGTCCTATGAGGCCACCACCGAGTCCGCCTCCACCCACGTCGTCTCCCGCCTCGTCATGCACCGCGTCCTCGCCATGATCCGTCAGGGCGAGGAGTTCGGGCCCTACCCCGTCGGCGTCCTCGTCCCCACCAAGATCGACTCCACCTCCGTCGAGTTCGTCTCCCTCGACGACCCGAACACCGGGCAGCGGCAGGTCACACGCCTCGAACGCCAGCCCGTCAGCGCCGGCGCCACCATCTACCAACTCCAGTTCACGCGCACCGATTACGTCAACGGCACCCAGACCGCCCAGTTCTCCTACCCCCTCATCCGAAACCTCCGCGACGCCAAGTTCACTCTCGAATACGACATCGGGCCCGTCCTCCGGCGCGCCACCGTTGACCTCACCATCCAGCCCGACGACGCCTCTACCAACGTCACCGCCATCGGCACCAGCCTCCCGGGCCAGGTCCTCCGACTCATCGCTTCCACCACCCCGCGCCGCCTCAACTAGTCGCTCACGGCGCCGCGCCGGACTCCCCCGTCGTGCCGCTCTCGGGTCCGCCCAGGTTCCGGCGGATGAAGTCGTACTGCAGCCGCTGATAGTGCCGGCCCCCGATCCCGTGCCGCGACTCGGGATACAGCATCATCTCGAACGGCTTGTTCGCCTGCTGCAGCGCCCGCACGAATCGGGTCGAGTTCTGCAGGTGCACGTTGTCGTCGAGCATCCCGTGCACCAGCAGCAGCCGACCCCGAAGGTCCTTCGCCGCCCGCGTCACGCTCGTCCGACGATACCCCTCCGCGTTCTCCTGCGGCGTCAGCATGAACCGCTCCGTGTAGATCGAGTCATAATCGGCCCAGTCCGTCACCGGCGCCCCCGCGATCCCCGCCGCGAACAGCGTGCTGTGCGTGAGCGCGTACGAGGTCATGAACCCCCCGTAACTGTGCCCGGCCATCCCGATCCTCGCCGCGTCCACCCACGGCTTGCCCGCCAGCCAGCGGACCGCCGACTCGATGTCCGCCAGTTCCTGCACCCCCAGTTGCTTGTACGCCCTCCACGCGTGCTTGGCGCCCTGCCACGTCGCGGAGCGCGGGTCCGCCCGAAAGACCACGATCCCCGAGGCCGCCAGCACCTGGTCCCACGTCCGAGCGCTCCAACTGTCGAACACGGTGGGCGACTGCGGCCCGGCATACGTCATGAACCACACCGGGTACCGCTTCCCCGGGTCAAAGTCCGGCGGCGTCAGGATGCTCCCGTTCATCACGAACCCGTCGCCCGCCGGGATCGTCACCATCTCGAGCCGCCCGAGCCGATACCGCGCCAGGTCGCGCACCGGATTCGTGTCGAGCGTTCGGATGAGCGAGTTGTCCGCCGTCGAGCGCAGCGCCACGCGCGTCGGGCTCATCGCCGATGACCACGAGTCCACGTACATCGCGCCGTCGGGGCTCACCTCCGCCCGGTGCGACCCGACGCCCGAGGTGATCCGCGTCAGCCCCGAGCCGTCGAGCCCCACGCGGTACAGGTTCTCCGCGATCGGGCTGTCCTTGCACCCCGAGAAGAACACCCGCCCCGCCTTCTCGTCCACCACCCCGATCGACCGAACCTCCCAGTCCCCGTCCGTGACTTGACCCTTGAGTTTCCCGTCGCGCGCGTACCGGTAGATGTGCCTGTGGCCCGATCGCTCGCTCAGGAACAGGAACGACCCGTCGCCGAGAAACTTGGGCAGGCTCGCATCGACCCACGCCTCCGTCGTCTCACGGAAGAGCACCGTCGGCTCGCCCCCATCCGGTCCGAACCGCGACACGTCCACCCACGTCTGCGTCCGATTCGAGACGAGCGCCACGCCCGCCGACGAGTCCGGCCACCACCCCACGCCCAGGATCAGCGTCGACGCCGGGTCATACCCCGAGAGGTCCACCGCCGTCGGCTCGCCCCCGCCCACCGTCACCACCCGCAGCCCCACCACCGGGTTCGCCTGCCCCGGCTTCGGGTACGGCGAACGCTCCACCGCCTGCTCGAACCGCGCGTCGTTGGCGATCGTGAACGTCGGCACCGGCGTGCTGTCGATCGACAGATACGCGATCCGCGTCGAGTCCGGGCTCCACCAATACGCCTGCCACGAGCGGTTGAACACCTCCTCGAAGTACACCCAATCGTTCTTCCCGTTCCGCCGAAGGTCTGTCCCGCCCGTGGTCAGCGCCCGCTCCGTGCCCGTGGCCACGTCCGCGACCCACAGGTCGTTCTCCCGCACGAACGCGACGAAACGCCCATCCGGGCTCATCGTCGGCATCTCCTCGCGCGCGGGCGATGCCGTCAACCGCCGCGCCTCGCTCCCATCGGCCTTCACGTAGTACAGGTCGCCCTGGTGCTCGACGACCGCCCCGGTCCGCCCCTTGTCGAGCCGGCCCAGCGCCCGCCGCGCCAGCCCCTCCGCCGCCCGATCGCCCACCGTCGGCAGGTCCGCCAGCGCCTCGGCCATCCTCGACGAATCCAGCATCGTCTGGGCGCGGCCCGTCGCCGCCTCGACCTTCACCAGCCTCCCCTCCCGCGCCTGCACCCAGTGCGTCGCGTCCAACCACGAGAACCCGCCCGCGGGCGACCCCACGAAGTTCGGCCCACGCTCCGACTCGAACGCCTCCTCGAACGTCAGAACCTTCGGGGGCGTCCTCGGCTCGGCCACCGCCGCCGCCGGGATCGTCAGGATCGTCGGGACCTCCGCCAGCCGCAGCACGGGGAACGGCGCGCCCACCATCGTCCCGCTATCAAAGAAGTTCCACGTCGCGAGCCCGTCCGCCGCCATCGGCTCCAGCAAGTACGCCCCCAGCCCCCCGAGCCGCTGATCCGTGCGCACCAGCAGCGACCCCGCGGGCACGCGCCGACTCCCCGCCCTCGGCCCGCCCTCGGCCGTGCGCAGCGTCGCGAGCCGATGCCCCTGGAACGGGCGCTCCGCCAGCGTGCGCTCCGCCACCACCCATTCCTCCACGTCCAGTTCGATGTCCTCGCGCAGTTCCTCCACTCGAATCCCGTGCCGCTGCAGCGCTCCCAGTGCGCGCGCGGTCTCGTCCGCCTCGACGCTCTCGACCAGCGGGATCAGGTACGCCTTGGGCCGATCCACCTCCAACTCCACCTCGGCGTCGATGAGCACCCGGCACGTGTAGTCCTTGGGACGATCGGTCGGCCTTGGGCGCCCGTCGCGCGCTTCCTCGACCCAACCCTTGACCTCCGCCGGCTCGGGAAGCGCGGCGGCGCGCGCACGCAGCGGGACCTTCCCCTCGCCGCGCTCCGCCGCACGGTCGGCCTTGCGGATCGCCTCGCGCACGTCCGACGCCCGGGCCGCGAGTTGGTCCAGCAGCGCGCGCACGAACGCGACCTGCGACTCCACCCGCTCCCGGTACGGCGCGTACGAGTACGACTCCGTCAGGAACCCCAACCGGTTCCGCAGCCCCATGTACTGCACCCCGTACCGCGGCTCGGCGGGGTACGTCTCCCAGCGCGTGTGATCGCCCTCGAAGTTCCCGTACCAGTAGAACTCGCGCTGCGTGGCCTTCTGGGCCGCGCCGGCGGCGTCCAGCAGCATCGCCCGGTTCAGCGCCGCCAGCCCGGGGTCGGTCAGCGGGTGCCGCGGGCCGTCGAACGTCAACGCGTAGCGGTGGTACGACCCGTTGGTCGTGTGCGTGTCGATGAGCGCCGCCGCGTCGGCGCGGTTGATCAGCCGCAGCAGCGCCTGCGTCTCCGGGGCCTCCACCTTCACAAAGTCGCGATTGAGGTCCAGCCCGCCGGCGTTCTCTCGCACCCCCGTGCGCGCCGGCCCGGCCTGTCCCGGCCGGTTGCCCTCGCCCACCTTCGCGTTCCCGTCGGGGTTGTAGTTCGGAACAAACGCGAGCACGAGCGACTCGAACATCGCCGGCGCCGGGTCCGCCAGCGACAGGTCGCGCACGATCGCCAGCAGCGCTTCCTTCCCGTCGCACTCGCCCGCGTGGATGCCGCCCAGCAGCACCACGACGACCTTGCCCGACTTGGCGGCCTCTTCGGGCGTCGCCACGGGCGGGTCCGCGAGCCACGCCACCAGAATCGGGCGCTTCTGGTCCGATGCCCCCATCTCCCCCATCCGCACACGCTTGGACTGCTTCGTGAGCGATTGGAGAAACGCCTGCACGTCCTCCTGCGACGAGGTGGCCGTGAACTTCGATGACTCGGCCACCGTCGCCGGCGGCTGGGCGTGACCGACGGAGGCGAGCAGGAGCGCGGCGAGAAGGGCTCGGATCATGCCCAGAGCGTAGCGATTCTCCGCCGATCGCTCACCCCGTACCCGTCCTCACGCTTCTCGGACAGCACTACGGCACGAGCGTGTACCCGGGCCCCGAGAACCCGCCGGGGACCATCTCCATGTACGCCGCGCGACCGTCGATGAACCCGCAAACCGAGGCGTTCTGCTTCCCAAACTCCCCGACGGTGGCGATCCCATTGGCGACCATGTCCCCCGTCTGATCGTGGACAAGCACGTAGCGGGGGCTGATGGTGGGCAGCGCGATGCGCTCGCAGCCCTGGGTGTAGCGCTGGGTGAAGTTGGTGGGGATCCCAGGCTGGTCCCACCACTTCATGTTCACCAGGTAACTGGTGCCCACGTCGTCGTAGCACGTCACCCCAGGCGTCACATTGGGCCAGTTCCGCTGGCGCGTGGCCACGTCGCCCGGCGACTTGAACACCGGGATCTGCAGGGCCTGCTGGGCGGCGGTCGGGGTGCCGGTCTGGAGCGTCCAGGTGCCGGGGTGCCCGGGCCAGTTGGCGCCGCTGCCGGCGTTGACGTAGCCCGGGGGCCGGGGGATCCTCGAGCCGTCGAGGTAGGCGTTGAGCGGCCGGGAGTACGCGGATTCGGTGAAGAGCCCGCCGATCGCCGTGTTCCAGTAGGTGCTGGAGTTCTTCCCGCCCAGGCACCAGGTGTCCCACCCGCTCATCGTGCCGCTGCTGTATCGAGAGCCACGCATCGGGGGTAGGCCGGTGTCGATCATGTACGCCGAGGTGGCGGCCATGATCGTGCGCACGTTCGAGAGCGAGGCCTCCAGCCCGCTGGCGAGCCGCGTCCGCCGAGCGACAGGGAGGAGGATGGCCAAGAGGGCCGCCAGCACCCCGATCACGATGACGAGTTCGACAGCGGTGAAGGCGCGTCGCTTCATGGTTAGATCTCCGCGGCTCCGGGTTATACCCGCGGATCGCCGCCGGGTTCCCTCGATTGCCGCCGCGCTCTCGGTTCTACCATCGCCCCCAGGTTCCCCATTCAACCCCGATTCAGGAGTATTCCTGTGGCGATGACCTCCCCCTCCGGCCTCATCATCGAAGACCTCGTGACCGGGACCGGGGCCGATTGCCCCGCCGGCGCCACCGTCACGATCCACTACCGCGGGACGCTGACAGACGGCACCGAGTTTGACTCGAGCCACAAGCGGGGCGAGCCCGCCACGTTCCCGCTTCGCAGCCTCATCGCCGGGTGGCAGCAAGGCATCCCCGGAATGAAGGTGGGGGGGAAGCGCAAACTGACGATCCCGCCGGAACTGGGCTACGGCGATCGGCCCGTGCGAGACGGGCACAAGGTGCTGATCCCCGCGCGCTCCACGCTGGTCTTCGAGATCGAACTGCTCGGCGTGAAATAGGCAGGTTGCCGTCGCTTTGGCGCGCTCGGGGCCCGCTCGGAGACGTCTCAGCGTCGGCGTCGGCGGCGGGACGCGACCAGGCCGGCGAACGCCAGCACGCCCGCGGCGCCCGGCGCTGGGATCATGAATACGTTGCCCTGCAAGAGGATGACGCCGGAGTTCCGCCGCAGGATGTCCGAGAGCTGCGTGTCCTCGATCTCGCTCCAGAGGCCGGCGAGCGTGGGGTCATTGAGGTAGAAGTACCGGTCGCCCTCGCGGAGGCGGAAGAACTGGTCGCGGAAGATGGCGGCCATGGTCTGCCCGACGCTGGCGCCGGGGAGGTGGTCCTCGGCCAGGAGACCGACGAAGGCATCGACGCTGTTGATGTCCCCGAAGAGCGCCTGGAGTTGGGCGGCGATTGCCGGGTCGGAGGTGACCTCACTGAAACTCGAGAGCGGGGTCAGGCCGTAGTCGGCGCGGAGCTGGTTGTAATGCGGGATGCCGTGGTCCCGTCCGCGCTGGATGTTGAGGGCGACCAGGTCGCGCCCCGGCGAGCCGGGCGGCCCGAAAAGAAGGTTCCGAACCTCGTCGATGACCTGAAGGTCGATCTCGTTGGCCTGCTGAAAGGCAAGCCCGCGGATGAGCGCGTCGTAACTCCCGGGCTGGAGGAAGTTCGCGATGTTGAAGAAGGACTGGGCGAGGTTGAGGTGCCCGCCCGCGTGAACCGAGCCGTCCTCGTTGAATCGCAGCAGCTGCCCGTTGAGCAGAGTGTGTCCGATGCGGAACGCGGCGGTCGAGAAGGCGGTGTCGATGTTGGGATTGATCGACGAGTCGTAGCCCGAATACGCCGAGAGCCCGTTCGGGCCCAGAAGCGAGGGCAGCCATTCGTTGTACGTGATCGCCTGGACCTCCGCCCCGACAACCTTCCGCGCCCTCTGGTAGACCTGCTCGTCGGTCCACATCGGGTTCTCCGCGGCGATGCGGTTGGCCCAATAGTTGTGCTCCTTGGCGAAGACGGTGTGCATCGTGATGAGCCCAACCTGCTCGTTCACGCGGACGTCGCCCCCGACAAAGAGCGTCGGGTCCGGCCCGCCGCCGTTGGGGAGCCCCATCGTGTTGCGAGGAAGGAACCCGTCTCCGCCCATGAGCAACCGCCCGCCCGAGCCCTCGCGCAGCGCGGTGGCGCGGATCGCGTCGCTGCCATAGACCATGGAACCGTCGATCCAATGGGTCAGCGCGTTGCGGTGCTGCCGCGGCGAGGCGACCCCGTCCACAAACTGGGAACGCGAGAACGGCATCGTCTGGGTCCCCGTCCCCGTCGGATCGAATATCGGATCCCCCATCGGGATGCCGATTGGCGCCGACTCGGTACCCTCTTCCACCAGCGCGAAGTCGTGGTCGATGAACTGGCCCCACTGCCAGAACATGCTCGTCAGCGCGCGGGCGTTGAGGTTCTGAGGCAGGGTCTGCGCCGCGACGGCGTTGCTGATGGCGCGCGGGCTCGGCCCCGCGACCATCGCGCCGATCCCGTCCGCGTATCGCGCGCCGCTGGCCGAGCGACGCAGCACCTCGCCAGTCTGTCCCCAGGATGGATGCAGCAGGTTGTTTCCCGAGCCGTCGTAGGTACGGTCTTGTGCGACCGCAGACACCGCCAATTGGCATGACGCTAACGCAATCTGGGCGACGTATCGCATGGGTTCATTCCTTGCTCTTCCGGCAAGCCGGAAGCCCGCTCGCGGGCTTCGCGGATCTCCGCGCCGATTATGCCACATCCGCCAAAAAACGCAAGAGACCTGCCGGGTCTCCATAAATATGGGGCGGAGCGTAAACGATCGTGTGCGCCAAGCCGGGCCTTCGCCGTTGGTACGCCTCCTGTTCGACCCCTGCCTTGTGCCCTCTACAATCCGCCCCTATGCCCTTCATCCCGACGACCTCGTTCCCCGTCCTGACCAAGCGCATCCCCACCTTCCCGCACGGCAAGGAGTCCGACCGTCACGTCGTCTCGTACGACGAGTACGTCAAGACCGGCGGCTACGCGGCCCTGCGCAAGGCCCTCTCGATGAAGCCCGAGGACGTCGTCGAGGAGGTCAAAAAGTCGCAACTCCGCGGGCGCGGGGGCGCGGGCTTCCCGACCGGGCTGAAATGGACGTTCCTGCCCAAGGTCGCGGCCGGACCCGACGGCAAGCCGGGCGACCCCGGGCAGCGGTACCTCGCCGTCAACGCCGACGAGTCCGAGCCGGGCACGTTCAAGGATCGCCTGCTGCTCGACTTCGACCCGCACCTGCAACTCGAGGGCATCGCCATCGCGTGCTACGCCTGCCGGCTGCGGACGGCGTTCATCTTCATCCGCGGCGAGTACCACCACCAGGCCAAGGTCTCCGAGCAGGCCATCAAGGACGCCTATGCCCACGGCATCTTCGGTGGTTCGGGGCTGTTGTCGGGGATGAAGACCGCCACGGGCGAGCCCTGGGTCGTGGACTGCCACGTCCATCGCGGCGCGGGGGCCTACATCTGCGGCGAGGAGACGGGCCTGCTCGAGGCGCTCGAGGGCAAGCGCGGCTGGCCCCGGATCAAGCCCCCGTTCCCCGCGGCCAAGGGACTCTTCGGTAAACCCACGATCATCAACAACTCCGAGACGCTCTGCCACGTCCCCAGCATCGTGGAGCACGGGTGGGAGTGGTTCAGCAAGCAGGGGTGCAACTCGACGGTGGGCGGCCCGCCGTCGTGGGGCACGAAACTCATGGGCGTCTCAGGCCACGTCAATCGCCCGGGCGTCTACGAGTGCGACCTGGGCATCAAACTGTCGGACCTCGTCAACCACTACTGCCTCGGCATGCGCGGGGGCAAGAAGTTCAAGGGCGCGATCGCGGGCGGCGTCTCGATGGGCGTGCTCGGGCCCGACCAGTTTGACGCCGAACTCGACTTCGACATCGGACGCAAGTACAACGTCCTGGGTCTGGGGACGGCCTGCCCGACCGTCTTCGACGAGGACACCGACATGGTGGCCGTCGCACGCAACATCGCGCGGTTCTTCAAGCACGAGTCCTGCGGCCAATGCACCCCGTGCCGCGAGGGAAGCGGGTGGCTCTACCAGTTGCTCTGCCGGATCGAGGAGGGGAACGCCAAGACCAAGGACCTCGACCTGGCCCTGGAGATCGCCACGAGCATGGGCACGATGCCCGGCACCACGATCTGCGGCCTGGCCGACGGCAACAACTGGGCCGTGCGCACGATCATCAACAAGTACCGCCCCGAGTTCGAGAAGCGAGTGAAACCCACCTACGTGGCGGTGCGAGTGACCGTGGGGGCCGGGGCGAAGGGATAGGCGTGAGCGACGGTCCGCATCGGTGGATCGAGATCGTCGGACTCGCCGTCCTCGCGGCGGTTCTCTACGGCATCGCGCACGACCAGGTGACGTCCGCATCTGCCATGAGTACTTCACGGAGTATCACCCGCGCGTGTTTGCCACGGCGAATCTGACGCTCCTGGCGCTGGGCTGGGGCATCATCGCGACGTGGTGGGTTGGCCTGCCCCTGGGCCTGCTGCTGGCCGTGAGCGCGCGAGCCGGGCGCCGGCCACGGCTGGCGCCCCGGCAACTCGTCCGCCCGCTCGCGAGCACCATGCTGACGGTCGCGGGCATCGCCGCGGCGGTCGGCTTCGCGGGCTACTTCGCCACGCGCGGGCTCGTGCTTCCCGATCCAGCCTTCGATCGGCTGCCTGAACAGCGCCACGGGCTGCTCGCGACGTGCTGGCTGATCCACAACGCGTCGTACCGGGGAGGCGCGATCGCTGGCGTGGCACTCTCGATCAGCACTTGGCGTCGCCGCGGGCGGACTCCCGCCGTCTGAGCCCCCGCTCTCGCTGACGCCGTCGAACCGTGGCCCGATAACCGCGAGCACCATCCTGTATAATCACTTCCGAGGAGGCCACTCGTGACCGGCCCGATGACGCACACGACGACGCTCCTGCTCGACTCGCTCAAGGACGTGCAGCAGGACGCGGTCTGGTCGCAGTTCGACGCCCGCTACCGCCGGGTGATCGAGGCGTTCTGCTCCTCGCTGGGCCTGCGCGAGCAGGACGCGCAGGAAGTCGCGCAGCAGACGCTGGTCGAGTTCCTCCGCGACTTCCGCGCGGGCAAGTACGTCCGAGGCAAGGGTCGGCTGCGCTCGTGGCTCGTGGGCATCGCCCACCACCGCGCCATCGACCTCATGCGGGTCGTGAGTCGCAAGCGCGACTGGCGCGGGGAGTCCGCGATGGTGGACGTCTCCGACCGCGCGCGGCTCGAACAGACCTGGGATGTCGCCCAGCAGCGGGCGATCCTCGACCAGGCCATGGAGCACCTCCGCCGGACGAGCAAACTCGGCGAGAAGGCGCTCCGCGCCTTCGAACTCGTCGCGCTCCGACAGGTCCCCGCCGAGACCGTCGCCCGCGACCTCGACATGACCCTCGACGATGTCTACAGCGCCAAGGCGCGCATCACCAAGCGCCTCCGCGCCGTCGTCGAGGAGATCACCGGCGCCTACCAGGAGGACGAGTGATGCCAAGCGCCTGCCCGTCCGAGGCGGTGCTGGCGCGGCTGGTCAGCGAGCCCGAGGCCGATCCCGCCGCCATGGCGCACGTGAAGGCGTGCCCGGCCTGCCGGGCCGCGATGGAGGAACTTCGTGGCGACGATGCGTTCCTCGCGAACCTGGCTGCGGCGGCGGGCGCCGGGGGAGGGCTCGGCGGGGCGGGGGGCGGCGGGGTGCCCGGGACCGGGCGAAGCGAGTCGATCATCGCGGGCGAGCCGTCGCTCCGCCGAGCGCTCCCGGACGTCCCGGGCTACCAACTCGTCGAGGAGATCCATCGCGGCGGGCAGGGCGTGGTCTACAAGGCGATCCACCTCGCGACCAAGCGCAAGGTCGCGATCAAACTCCCGCTGCAGGGCGCGCTCTCCACCGAGCGGCAACGCTACCGCTTCGAGCGCGAGATCGAGATCGTCGCGGCCCTCCGCCACCCCAACATCGTCACCCTCTTTGATTCGGGCGTCGCCGCTGACGGCCGCGCCTTCGTCGCCATGGAGTACATCCACGGCCTGCCGCTGGACCAGCACGTCAAGGAGCGGCTGCCCCCGGTGACGGGGGCCCGGTCCGAGGGCACGCTGGCGCGACTCCGGATCATGGCGACCATTGCCGCGGCCGTCCACCACGCCCACTCGCGCGGGGTGATCCACCGCGACCTCAAACCCGCGAACATCCTCATCGACTCGACGGGTGAGCCCAGAGTCGTGGACTTCGGGCTGGCCCGCTCGCTCACGCTCGCCCGCGGGCCGATGCCCACCCTCACGCACGAGTTCGCCGGGACGCTCGGGTACGCCTCGCCCGAGCAGGTCAAGGGCGACCCGGAGCGCATCGACGCGCGGACCGACGTCTACTCCCTGGGCATGATGCTCTACGAGATGCTCGTCGGACGCCCGCCGTACTCCGTCACCGGCTCGATCTCCGACGTGGTGCAGGCGATCTCGCGGACCGAGCCCGTGCCGCTCTCGCGCTCGCTCCCGGCCTTGGGCTCGGAACTCGACGCACTCACGCTCAAGTCGCTGGCGAAGGATCCCGAACGCCGGTACCAGTCGGCGGGCGCGCTGCGCGACGACCTCATCGCCTACGTCGAGGGCCGACCGATCGCCGCCCGCGCCGACAGCACGTGGTACGTGATCCGAAAGGCCGTGCGCCGGCACCGGGGATTGCTCCCCGCGCTGGGCCTCTCCGCCGCCGCGATCGTCGTGGGCCTCTCGCTCGCGATCTTCGGGCTCCTGCAGGCGCGGAGCGAGCGAGACGCCGCCCGCCAGGCCGCCCTCGACGCGAAACGAGCCACCGCCGTCGCCGAGCGCGCCACCCAGACCGAGATCGACGCCACCGAGTTCCTCACCGACCTCTTCGCCGCGGTCGATACCCGCGTCGCCGGCCCCAACGTGACCGTGCGCGAGGTCCTCGACCGCGCGACCCGAGACCTCGACGGCGGCCAGTTCGCCCAGGTTCCCAGGACCGAGGCACGCATGCGCTTCAAGTTCGGCGTCGCCTACGCGGGCCTGGGGCTCTACGACGCCGCCGAGAGGCAGATCAACGCCGCCCTCGAGATCCGCAAGCGAGTGCTGGACCCCAAGGACCCCGACCTGGCCGGCACCTACGCGAAACTCGGAGCCATCCTTCAAAGCAAGGGCGACACGCGACGCGCCAACGACTTGCTCGCGCAGGCCGCCGCGATCTACCGCCAGATCTGGCCCGAGAAGGACCCCGAGTCCGCGGCGAACCTCCACAACGCGGCCGTCGCGGCCCGCGACGCCTACGACTTCGAGCACGCCGAGCCCTCCTTCCGGCGAGCCCTCGAAATCCGCCGCGAGGTCCTCGGCGAGAACGACCCGCTCGTCGCGCAGACGCTGAGTTCGATGGGCGTGATGTACCTCATGCAGGGCGACCTGCTCGCCGCCGAGGACGCGCTCCGCAAGGCCCTGGACATCCGCCGCCGGACGCTGGACCCGAGCCACCAGGACGTCGCCGAGAGCGTGAACAACCTCGGGGCGTTGCTCCGCGCGGCGGGCAAGTTCGACCAGGCCGAGGCCCTGGCGCGCGAGGCCATCGCCATCGCCCGCACGACGCTCGGCGAGTCGCACGTCGACTACGCCGTCACGCTCTCCAACCTCGCCCAGGCGCTCGCGGGCCAGCGCAAGTTCGAGGAATCGGTACGGGCGTTCGACGAGACGCTCGCGGCCTTCGATCGCGCCGCCACGGGCAACCCGTCCATCCGTGACAGCGTCAAGCGCGGGATGTCCGTCGCCGCCGCCGCCGACGCGGCCCTCGACGCCGGCCAGACCGCGCGTGCCCTCGAACTCGCCCGCGAGGCCCAACGCATCGCCAAGTCGATCCAGGGTCCCGCCGGCTGGTGGCCGCTCCTGGCCCGCGGCGTCGAGGGCGCCGCCCACGCCGCCCAGCAACGCTTCGACATCGCCGAGCCCCTCCTCCTCCAGGCCGTCGAGGGCATGCAGGCCCGCCGCGAGGTCCCGGCCCACGCCCTCGCCACCATGCGCGCCCGCGTCGCCTCGTTCTACACCGCCTGGGGCAAGCCCGACCGTGCCGCAGCCTTCGCCCCCCTCACTCCCTGATCCCGCCAACGCAAAGCCCCGCGCCGACCTGTGCCGACGCGGGACCAAAGAAAGAGGAGTCCTCTCCCGCCCCACACCCTGGCCCGTGCTCCCGGCGATCCGCTCTGGAGTCACGCGGGGAGGGGAGGGCGTGGCGGCGGAGGGTCAGTTGCGCGTCACGAACACGCCCGACATCGTCCCCACACGCACCTTGTCGCCCGCCTTCATGAACGGCAGCGACGGCACGCTCGTCCCCGGGTCGTTCCCATTGACGCGAAGGTCCAGCGAGCCGCGGCCAAACTGGTTGATCGTGATCGTGCCCAGTTGTGTCGTGTTCACGAACACGTCCATCTGCGCGCCCGGCGTCGCGTTCTGAACCTCGACCTTGAACCTCTGCTCGACCAGGCTCCCGCGCGGCTTCTCCTCGTACTTCGCCACCGACTTCGTCGCCGTCGTCCCCGTGCTCCGCAGGTTCGCCTGCAAGCGCAGCGTCGACGCCGCCTCGGCCCGGCCGGTCGTCAGGAACAGGAACATCGCGCCCACGATCGCCACAACAACACTCTTCAACATTGGATCTCTCCTACAGCGGGGGGTGAAACATCCCGGCGCGCACGCGCCAGTACCGTCCCGCCCCGATGCCCGGCGCCGAGCCTCGCGGGGGACATCCGCCAGAGAGCAACCCCCGTGCCACCACCATGCGACCCCGATCACAGGCTCCGCATCCCGACCGCGGGCCGACGCCGGGCCAGTGCGGCGCGCGCGCCGCGCGTCCATTCCGCCGTTGGCCACGCCTCGCCCGATCCGCCCGCGATCAACTCTGCGCTCGCGCCATCCCCCTAGCCTTGCGCCCATGCCAGAGCACCCGCCCACCATCCTGATCCTCGGCGGGGGATTCGCGGGCGCGTACTGCGCCCAGGAACTCGAGCGCCGCCTCGGGCCGGCGGCCGCCTCCGTCGTCCTCGTCGATCGCCAGAACTACTTCATCTTCCACCCGCTGCTGATCGAGGCGGGCACGGGCAGCCTCGAGCCCCGCCACGCGGTCGTGCCCATCCGCTCCTTCATCCGCCGAGGACGGTTCATCATGGGCGAGGCCGTGGGCGTCGATTGGGCGGCGAGCCAGGCCGAAGTCCTCCCCGCCGAGTCGTCCGAGACGATCCGCGTGCCGTTCGATCATCTCGTGATCGCGCTGGGGAGCGTGACGCGGCTGCCGGAGGTGCCGGGCCTGCGCGAGCACGGGCTCGAGATGAAGTCGCTCGCCGACGCGGTGGGCCTCCGCGACCGCGCGATCCGCATGCTCGAAGCCGCGGAGTCGGCGCCCCAGCCGGAGCGCAAGTGCTCGCTGCTCCACTTCGTGGTGGTGGGGGCGAACTTCACCGGCGCCGAGGTCGCCGGCGAACTCGAAGCGTTCCTCCGGGCCGCCATCCGCCGATACCGCACCATCCGCCCGCACGACCTTCGCGTCACGCTCGTGGAGCGCTCGGGGCGGATCCTCGGCGCGCTGGACGAGAACCTGAGCCGGTACGCCGAGCGGAAGATGCGCGCCCGCGGGATCGACGTGCGACTCAACGACTCCGTGACCCGCATCGAGCCGCGCCGCGTCACGCTCGCCTCGGGCGAGGCGCTGCACGCCGAGACGGTCGTGTGGGCCGCCGGCATCGCGCCCCCGCCCATGCTCGCGCACCTGGGCCTCCCGCTCGACGCCCGCGGGTACCTCGTCTGCGACCGCGACCTTCGCGTGCAGGGAAGGCCCAACGTCTGGGGCATCGGGGACGCCGCCGTCAACACCGACGCCGCCGGCGTGGCCTATCCGGCCACCGCGCAGCACGCGATCCGCGAGGGCGTCCACGCCGCCCGCAACATCGCCGCCGTGAGCCGAGGCCAACCCACCACGCCCTGCGACATCGTCTCCCAGGGCTCCCTCGCCGCCCTCGGGTGCCGCACCGGCGTCGCCAACGTCTTCGGCATCAAACTCTCCGGCTTCGCCGCCTGGTGGCTCTGGCGCACCGTCTACCTCCTGAAAATGCCCGGTGTCGCGCGCAAACTCCGCGTCGCCATCGACTGGACCCTCGAACTCCTCTTCCGACGCGACTACGTCCAACTCGGCGTCCACCAGCCGCCGCGGAGCGGGACCTCAAACCCGCCACCCTCGCTCAGTTCCCAATCTGCCGCTCCCCCGCTCCGACAAACCACATGAAGCGTTGGACCTCCCGGTCATAGAGCGAGGGTGTCAGCCCGCCGGGCGTCGTGTAGGTGGTCTGTCCGTTCATCCAATACCCATGCGTGAGAGGCAGCGCGCTCGCGTGCCCATCGACAAACACCGCGGGCAACCGCTTCGGCCCGCGGTGGCTGGACCGGATGTCCTGGTACACATACGGCTGCCCAGGAACCAACTCGTGGCTCATCCCGATCGACTCGCGCGCGTCGTGGTGGTTGTGCGACGTTTCAAAGTACGTCACGTTGCACATGATCTCCACGATCTCGTCCGACTTCCAGACATCCGAGAGCCGACGCCACTTCCTGCCGAACTTCACCTCCCAGCCCGGATAGACGTCCGCCCAGAAGTTGGCGACGCCGTACTCCTCGTTCCACACCGCGTAGTTGAAGAGCCACTGGTTCGGCGCGTGGTGCAGATAGCCCCAGTGCGTCTTCCGCTCCGATTCGTCCCGCACGTCCGGGCAACGCCACGCGCCCTTGGGCTCGTACCACCCCATGGCCGGGTGCTCGACATCCTCGCCCGCGAACCGCGCGACGAACGTGTTCATGAGCCACGTCGCCTGCGTGAACCCCCCGGCTCCGTCACGCTCCGTCCACACCACGTTCCGCGGCGGCAACGCCTCCTTGTACGAGTCCGCATACTGCCCTACCAGCATCCCCTGCGATCGCACGTTGGCCAGGCACCGCGCCACGCGGCCCGACGCCCGAGCGTGTCCCAGCGCCGGAAGCAGGATCCCGATCAGCAGCGCGATCACCGCGATCACGACCAGCAACTCGAGTAGTGTGAACGCCCGCCTCATGGCCTGTCCCCTCGAACGAGCGCCGCCCACTCGCAGCGAGGGTGGTTGCGTCGCAGCGGCCGCATGGTATACTTCAAGATAATCCATGGGCCGCTTCGTGTCATCCCTCTTCCCGCGAGCCCTGCGATCGAACGTCGCGTGCGTGGTCATCGTCGCGGCGGTCCTCGCCTGGCTCCCCGTCTACCGCGTCGCGCACGAATGTTCGGCACATCACCACGACGCGGTCGCCACCTCCCATTCTCAAGGCTGTCCACCGTCCGATTCTCAGACGCCCGCCGCGCCAGCCCGCCACGACAACTGCGACCTCTGCCACGCCCTTCAGTCCGCTCGCGTCGGCGCGGCTCCGACGCCGCCCATCGCCCCCGTTTCAACCCCGGCCATCGTCGTCCCGCTCGTTCGAGCGGCCGTGCATCGTCCGGTCTCCACCTCAAGGCCCGACCAGCTCCCCGCCACCGGGCCGCCGGCACCCCTCGGCTGAACCTGAGCATCGCGGCCTGACGCCGGCTTCCGCCGCGACACGTCGCGATTCCGCGCCGTTCATTCGAGGTTCTCTATATCTGAGGTCGGTCACAATCGGGGCAAACTCATGTCCATGCGCGCCCGCGCGTTCACGCTCATCGAACTGCTCGTTGTCATCGCCATCATCGCCATTCTGATCTCGGTCCTGCTTCCCGCGCTCGGGGCCGCACGCCGCGCCGCCCGCGCCGCGCGCTGCCTCTCCAACGTCCGCCAACTCGAACTCGCACACACCCTCTACTTCGACGATCACAAGGGCGCCTTCATCGACGCCGGCCTCGGTCACGGCGGCGTCACCTCCCCGCGCGACGCCTGGCCCGTCGCCCTCGCCGACTACGCCCAGGGCTCGCTCGTGATCCGATCCCCCGTCGATCGAAGCCCAGCCTGGCCCATCGCCGAGGGCGGGATGAGCACGGGCCTCTCCTTCCAACAGGCCATCGATGCCCTTGCCGCTGGGCAGAGCATCAACGGGCAACTCGCACGCTGGACGAGTTACGGCCTCAACAGTTTCACCACCCGCTTCGCCCAACCCTCCGTTACTGGACCCGCCGGTGGCCGAGTCCTCGGGCCCTGGGACCGCATCGACCTCATCGCCCGGCCCTACGCCACCGTCCACTTCCTCATGATGACCTTCGGCGAAAGCGGGGACCCGGGCGGCTTCGCCACCTCGGACCACGCCCACCCCGAGGACTGGGGCCTCCTCGGGCCAACCAACGCTCCCGCCGCCGCCGCCGCTCAGGTCCAGATCACCGCCCACGGCGGGACCAAGCCCGGACCCGCGGCGATGGCCACCTACGGCTTCCTCGACGGGCATGCCGCCACGCTCAAGTTCCGCCAGGTCTATCGCGCCCAGTTTGACAACGCCTTCTTCCCCGACTTTGCACGCTGATCCCCCCGCGAATCCGGCATCGTGTTCACCCGTTCACCAACTCCATGGAGTCTCCCATGAAACTGACCATGCTCTGCGCCCTCACCGCAACCTCCGCGGCGATCGCGCAGCCACACGCCTCCGACATCATCCTCAAGGCCGAGAGCGGGCGCGTCGCCGTCGGCCGAGTCGAGTCCGGCGTCGCCGTCTTCCCACGCGCCGTCTTCGGCGCCTCCCTCGGCACCCTCGGCATCCCCAACGCCTCCTTCGATCCAGGGCTCGATTCCGACAACGGCGCCTTCGCCCCATCCACGCCCATCGGGATCTCCCTCCGCCGCGCCCTGCGACGCTGGGACGGCGCTGGCTTCACCCTCGTGCCCCCCGAGCGACTCGCCATCACCAAGAACACCTCGACCATCACCTCGCCCGCCAGCGATCCCGACCACTGCCGCGCCGGCGATTCGCTCCTCATGGGCGTGACGACTTCGACCGGGCGCATCCACCAGCATCCCGCCTACGAACTCCTCGCACCCGCCGGCACGGGCGTCTACCTCGCCGAGATCGAGGTCTGGATGGGCTCGCCCGGGCTGGGCGCGTCTCCGCCCACCTTCATCCTCTTCAACCAGAACGAGCCCGCCGCCACGTTCGACGCGGCCCTCGTGTGGGCCGAGGACAACCTCCCCGCGCCCGCGTGCCCTGCCAACTGCGACCGCAGCACCTCGACGCCCGTCCTCAACGTCAACGACTTCGTCTGCTTCCTCAATCTCTTCGCCGCCACCTCGTGCGACGCCAACTGCGACGCCAGCACCACGCCCCCGGTCCTCAACGTCAACGACTTCGTCTGTTTCCAGAACCGTTTCGCCGCCGGTTGCCCATGACCGGCCCCGCAGACACCCAGCGCGCGGCGATCGGCCGCGCAGAAAGCGACCTTCCCATGCGTTCCCTCGCCTCTGTTCTGTCCGCACTTGTCGTCGTCACCCCCGCACTCGCCCGCCACGGCGACATCGGCTTTCGCGTCGAGAGCAACTCCATCACCACCTGGATCGCCGACGACCTCTCGGGTCAGTTCCTCGATCCCGAGCGCGTCTTTGAGGGTGAACTCCTCGACCTCGGCGGCGTCATCACGGGCGACGAGCCCGGATACTTCGGCGAGCCCGGCACCCTCGCCGGCCAACGCCTCGGGTTCAATGTCCGTCGGGCGCTCCGCGCCTGGGACGTGCCCTCCCAATCCATGACCGGTCCGCCCACCCAAACCATCACCATCTCCGCACCCCTCGTCGGGATGATCACCACGCCCGTCGTCGATCCGCCCGCCCCCATCCCGGGACTCTCCGTCCTCGTCCCCGCCGCCGGCCTCGACTTCCACTTCGACCACACCCTCAGCGACAGCACCCCGGGCGTCTACCTCCTCGAACTCGAACTCTGGACCGACGCCCCGGGCGTGGCCGCCTCACTCCCGTTCTGGGTCGTCCTCAACTACGACATGCCCGAGCCCGAGCACGAGGCAGCCGTCCAGTGGGTCCGGGACAACCTCGTGCCCGCACCCGGCGTCGCGTCCCTCGCCCTGCTCGGGGTCCTCCTGGCGCCGCGGCGCCGACGCCACGCCTGATCCGATCACTGCCCGGGTCGGGCTCTCGCGGGCTCGAACCCGGTTTCCTCTCACGTGCATCCCGCCGCGAACGCGTTCAGGAAGCACGTGAAATCGTTGACGTTCAGCACCGGCGGCGACGTGCTCGCGTCGCAGTTCGCCCGCGCGTCGCCCGCCGCGAACAGAATGTTGAAGCACACAAAGTCGTTCACGTTCAGCACCGGCGGCGTCGTGCTCTGGTCGCAGTTCGCATCGCACGCCGGCCGAGGCGTGCGATACGCCCGCAGCACGTCCGTCCCCGCGATCACCAGCGTCCCGTCCCGACCGATCGCCGGCGCTCCGATGTTCACGTTCGGGATCGGCACGCTCCACCGCTCCGTCAGGTCCGCGTTGAACGAGTGGAACCGGCTCACCCCGAACTCGCCGTTCGAATAGAACAGCCGACCCAGCGCGTCCACCGCCATCCGCTGCGAGTAATCGTTGACGACCACCGCCGAGGTCGCCAGGACCATGCCGTCCGAGAGTCGCCGCCGCTCGATCAGATACCCCGGAGCGACCATCACCACCGACCCCGCGTCCGCCGCGAACTCGCTCGTCGTCGTCCACGCCGCCGGCGCGAACCACCGCTGAGTCAGCGCCGCGCCCGTGTCGTCAAACACGTAGAAAAAGTCCGTCCCCGCGTTGTTCTGCGTCCGCGAGAGGCACACCGACCCATCCGGCGTCACGAACGGCGTGTTCTGGATCGTGAACCCCGTCATCACCGGGGACTGGTAGCGGAACGCCCCGGTGTCGAGGTCGAACCGCTTGATGACCGTCCCCCCAGCGGCCGCGTCCGCCACGTACACCGCGTTCGCCGCGTTGTTCACCGCCGCCCCGCACGTCCCGCTCACCGACCCGACGCGATTCACACGCCAAGCCGTCGTCCCGTCCCCCGCGCGGATCCGCGTGACGTTCAGGAAGTCCCCGACGATGAGGTCCCCGTTGCCCGCAAAGACCACCCCGTCATACGGCCCGGCGCACGTCGTCGCCACCGACGACCACGACACCATCCCCGTCGTCGCGTCATACGCGTGCATCTTCGCCTGCCCGTTGGGGAACGGCGACACGTTGCCCCCGCCGCCGGACCGCGACGCGTACACACGCCCGTCGCGCGCCCCGGCCACGAACGTCGTCCAGTCCCCCGTGTTGAACGGCACATGGATCGGCGGCCACAACTCCGCACCCGTGTCCAGGTTCTGCCCCACCACCGGCGACAGATTCGACCCCGGCTCGGGCGGGAATCCGCTCTGCCGAACGCTGAACACCCGGCCCCCGTCGATCACCGGCTGCCACGCGATGATCGAGGGCCGGCCCGCCGACCACAGCACCGTCGCCGCGTCCGGGCCGATCTCAGCGGTCAGCCCGTTTCGGCCCGCATTGCCCCCGCTGTTGGACCAGTTGTCCGCCCCGCCCGCGCTCGCCGCCACCGCCGCACCCGCCGCCATTGCCAGCCATCGTGCCGTGCTCATCGCGCACCTCCGCCCCTCAGCCTATCGGGCCTGTCAAGGCTCCGCCCGCGCGGCGGCTCGTTGCGCCCTCCCCGCCGCGCTCACGCCGACCCGAGCACGTGCAGCAGCAGCGCGTTCTGGACGTGCATCCGGTTCTCGGCCTGGTCGTACACCACCGACCGCTTCGAGTCGATCACCCCGTCCGTCACCTCGGCCCCCCGGTGCGCCGGGAGGCAGTGCATGAACACCGCCGCGCGGCCCGCCAGCGACATCAGCCGCTGGTCCACCCGATACGCCGCGAATGCCGCCATCCGCGCGACCTTCTCCGCCTCGTCGCCCATCGAGACCCACGTGTCCGTATAGACCGCCTGCGCCCCGCGAACCTCCGCCGGGTCGTGCGTCACCCGGATCGCCCCGCGCCTCACCCCTCCGCGTCGCGCCAGCCCCCGGCACTCCTCGAGCACCCCCGGATCCGGCTCGTAGCCCTCGGGCACGATCACCGTCATCTCGACGCCCAGGATCGCCGCCCCGTGCATGAGCGACGCGCACACGTTGTTCCCGTCCCCGATGTACGCGAGCCGGAACCCCGCGAGCCGATCGAGCCCCGCCGACGGTCCGTCCTCCCCGCCCAGCCGCTCCGCGAGCGTGAAATAGTCGGCCAGCGCCTGGCACGGATGGAACCGGTCCGACAGCGCGTTCACGACGGGGATCGCCGCCGACGCCGCGAGGTCCTCCAGCACCCCGTGCGAGAACACCCGCGCCACCACGCAGTCCACCCACCGCTCCAGGTTCCGCCCATAGTCCTTCACCGCCTCGCGCGCCCCGATCCGCTCCTTCGAGTGATCGAAATAGAACGCGTGCGCCCCCATCCGCGCGGGGCCAACCTCGAACGTCACCCGCGTCCGCAGCGACGGCTTCTCGAACAGCAGGATGATCGACCGCCCGCGCAGCGACTCGCGAAACCGCTCCGGCTCGGCCTTCGTCGCCGCCGCCGTCTCATACAGCGCCCCGATCCCCCGCGCGTCCAGCGCCGCCAGCGTCAACAGGTCCGACCCCAACAGCGATTCCGTCAGCGTGGCCATCTTCGTCCTCGTTCCCATGTCCGTTCCGATCCGCGCTCGAGGAGGCTCACGCCCCTTGCGAGTCGCTCGCCTCACTCCGCCACCACCCGCGTCCCCACCGCCTCGCCTTGCGCAAGCCGAACCAGGTCCTCCGGGTCGTTCCAGCCCGCGATCGTCGCCGGCACTCCCGCCGCCCGCGCCGCCTCCGCCGCCGCTCGAACCTTCGGGATCATCCCGCCGTGGATCACCCCACGCTCCACCAGCCCCGCGATCTCCCCCGCACGCAGCATCGGCATCACGCGGCCCGCCTCGTCCCTCACCCCCGGCACGTCCGTCAACAGCACCAGAGACCGCGCGCCCAGCGCCCGCGCCAGTCCCGCCGCCCCCTCGTCCCCGTTGATGTTCAGCGCCCGCCCGCCCGCGTCCATCCCGATCGTCGAGAGCACCGGCAGGTAGCCCTCTCGCATCAGCAGCGACACCACCGCCGCGTCGCCGCCCACCACCCGCCCCACGCGCCCGGGATCGAATCCGAACCCGTCGTGCTTCACCGACTCCAGCATCCGCCCGTCGCCCAGGCACAGGCCCACCGCCCGCAGCGTCGTCGTCGCGTGGATCGCGCCCACCACCGCCTTGTTCACCCGTCCCGCCAGCACCGCCACGACCTCGCCGATCTCCGCCTCCGACGTGATCCGAATCCCCTCGCGACGTTCGCTGACGATCCCCAGCCGTGCGAGGTGCTCGTCCACCGCCCGCCCGCCCCCATGCACCAGCACCAGCCGCCCCGCGCTCGCCGCATGCGCCCGCTCCAGCGCACGCCACAGCGCCCCGGACTCGTGCGGCGAGTCCACCCCGGCGCCACCGATCTTCACCACCATCCCGCTCACGCCCCTCCTCCCGGCACGCCCCGCCCGAGCAGGCCCGATGTCTCCCCCAGCCCGAACCGAATATTCATGCACTGCACCGCCTGCCCCGCCGCCCCTTTGAGCAGGTTGTCGATCGCGCTGCTCACCACCAGGTGCCTCGGCCCTTCCGCCACCTCCTCCACCGCCCACCCGATGTCGCAGTAGTTCGTCCCTCGCACTCCCGCCACGCTCGGCCACGTCCCGCTCGGCATCAAGCGCACGAACGGCTCACGCCCGTACGCCTCGCGCAGCACCGCGCCCACTCGCTCCCACGTCCATTCCGCCCCCACCTCCGCGTGCATCGTCGAGACGATCCCGCGGTCATACGGCCCCAGGTGCGGCGTGAACACCGTCCGCACCCCGCTCTGCAGGTCGATCTCCGGGTTGTGCCGATGCCGCATCACGTTGTACGCCTGCACGCTCACCTCGCAGAACAGCGACTTCACCGCCGCCGTGCGCCCCGCCCCGCTCACCCCGCTGATCGAATCCACCACCACACGCCCCGCGCCCGACAGCACCCCCGCCCGCGACAGCGCCCGCAAGGGGATGATCGCCGACGTCGGATAGCACCCGGGCACCGCCACCAGTTCCGCCCCCGCGATCGCCGCCCGGTTCGCCTCCGGCAGCCCGTACACCGCCCACTCCAGCAACTCCGGATGCTCGTGCTCGAACCCGTAATACCTCGGGTACAGCGACGCCGGCCGCAGCCGGAACGCCCCCGACAGATCGAACACCACCGCGCCGCCACGGGTCGCGCCGCTCCCCGATGAACGCAGCAGCCCCGCCGCCAACTCGATGCTCGCCTCGTGCGGCGTCGCCAGGAACACCGCCCGCGGGCCCAACTCCAGGATCGCCCCCACCTCCGCGGGCCGGATCGGCAACTCCACCCGGCCTCGAAGCCGCGGGAACATCTCCCCCATCGACGCCTCGCCCTCGGCCCGACGCGACGAGCCGAACAGTCCGACCAGGTGCGCCGACGGATGCCCGAGGATCACCTCGACCAGTTCCGCGCCGCTATACCCCGTCGCGCCCACCACCACAACCGGCACGCTCATCGATGAATCCCCCCCAACGACCGGAACCGTCGGCACAACCGCTCCGCCTCCCGCGCCGTGCGCGACGCCACGAACACCGTGTCGTCCCCGGCCACCGTCCCCACCACACCCGCCAGCGACGCCCGATCAATCTCCAGCGCGAGCGCCTGCGCCCGCCCCGGTCCCGTCCGAAGCACCGCGAGGTTCCCCCCGGCCTCCGCCGAGACCAGGAACGACCGCAACGCCTCCGCCAACGCCCCGCTCCGCGCCGGCTCCGGCGCCGACTCCTCGCCCGGCAGCGCGTAGCCCCGCGGGCCCTTCACCGCCCCCAGCGTCCGAAGGTCACGCGAGAGCGTCGCCTGCGTCGCGCGGATCCCCGCCGCCCGCAGACGCCGCGCCAGGTCCTCCTGGCTCGCCACCCCGCCCGCCACGATCTCCCGGCGGATCCGCTCGTGCCTGTGCGACCGCGTCGTCATCGCATGAGTATTCGATCAGTGAATACTCATGTCAAGCCGCCGCCAGCGCCGCCCCCGCACCGCCGACCGCCCCCGCCAGCGCCGTCGTCGCCAGCGTCCCCTGCCACCCGGGACGACGCGACACCAACCCCACGCGCCCCGCCCACGCCGCCAGCGGCGACACCAGCACCAGCACCACCGACGCCACCCCCGGCGGCGTCCCCGCGTACGCGTGCCCCGCCAGCAGCACCCCGCCCATCGCCATCGACCACGCCCCCGCCGCCCCTGCCCCCACCGCCAGCACCGGCCTCCACCACGACACCACCACCAGCACCCCAAGCCCCACCGCCACCGACCCCGCCGCCTGCGCCAAGGACGCCGACTCGGCCAGCAGCAGCATCACCGCTCCCGCCACCGACCCCGCCCACAGCGCCAGGCTCACACGCGCCCCCCCTCCTGTCCCCCCGCCCGACCCCCCTCCCGACCCCCCTCCCATCCCTCCTCCTTTCCCGCTTCCGCCCACGCCCTCCAGCGGCGCCAGCACCACCCACACCGCCGCCGCCGCCGCGCCCAGCCCGCCCACCCGCAACCACCCGCCCGCGCCGGGCCACGCGTGCCGAAGCATCGGCCTCAGCACCACGAACGCCACCAGACCGCACGCGACCAGGGCCACCAGCGCGCGCACGAGCGTGGACTTGTTCCACGTGGAACATCCCGCACCGATCACCCACGCCGCCGCGCCGATGAACGGCAGGTACCCCGTCGCCGTCCGCGGCGGCAGCGACAGTTCGCCGGTGATCAGCGGGAACGCGACGGCCAGCGACAGCCCGACCGCACCCGACGCCGCCCACCCCCCTCCCCCCCCCCCGGCGCGCGCGCCGGCGGTCGGCGCGGACGCGCGCCACGGCCGCCACGCCGCCAGCACCAGCAGGGCCGAAACCAGCAGCGGGGGGACGACGCCGGCGAGGGCGGTCAGGATCGGCATGGGCGCGGGCTACTTCTTCCCGGCCTCGAACGAGAACGTCAGCCGCACCTCGGCCCCCAGGCCGTCGGGCATGTAGTTGATCCCGAAGTCGGCCCGCTGGATCGCGACCGTGCCCTCAAACCCGATGATCGGGCCGCCCGGGCCCTTGCCCGCGCCGGTCTTCTCGAGTTTGAACGACACCGGCCTGGTCACGCCCTTGATCGTCAGGTCGCCGGTCACGTCGAAGTTGTTCCCGTCGGCCTTGGCGAACGACTTGCTCTTGAAGGTCGCGGTCGGGAACTCGCTCGCGCTGAAGAAGTCCGCCGAGCGGAGGTGCCCGTCGCGCTTCGCGTTCGCCGTGCTCACGCTCTTGGTGCTCACCGTGACGGTCAGCGACGACGAGGCGGGGTTGGCGTCGTCAAAGTCGATCGTCCCGCTCACCTCGTCGAACCGGCCATAGGAGTACGACGTGTTCAGGTGCTTGCAGCGGAAGAGCACGGTCGAGTGGACCGGGTCGATGGTGTAGGTGTCGGCGCTCTGGCTGGGCGCGGCGGTCGGGGCGGGGGCGGGGGCGGCGCCCGAGAGGGCGGCCAGGGCGACAAGGGCGGACAGGCCGGCAACGGGGACGAATCGACGCATGACAGGAGTCTCCTTTGGGGGGGGGGGGTGTGCGCAACCCGGCGCGCGGGGAAGCCTAGGACCGGCGAAGAGAACGCAGAGGGCTCGGAGGGAGCAGAGGAACGCGGAGGGGTGGAGGGAGGGGGAGGGGGGGGGAGGGGGGCAAAGCAGCAAGGCGGAAAGGCAGCAAAGAAGCAAGAGAGCAGAGCGGCAAGGCGGGTCAGCCCGGAGCCGGATGGTCGTTCTCGGGAGCCACATCGGAGCGATCGGGGACGGGATTAGAGGAAAAGGGAGCCGGATTAGAGGAAAAGGGAGCCGGATTGGAGGAAAAGGGAGCCGGATTAGAGGAAAAGGGAGCCGGATTAGAGGAAAAGGGAGCCGGATTGGAGGAAAAGGGAGCCGGATTGGAGCGAGCGGGAGCCGAACCGTCGTTGGCGGGGGCTTGATCGGCGCTAACAGGTGCCAGATTGGAGCCGCTTGGATGCGGGGGCAAGGAGTGGCGGGACACTGAATACATGGTTGCTGGCCCGAGGAACGTGGCTTCGCCCCACCCCACCCCCCACCCCACCCCCCACCCCACCCCCCGACCCCCCGACCCACCCCCCCACCCCCCCACCCCCCCACCCCCCCCCTCCCCTCCGCGCTCCTCCGTTTCCTCGGCGTCATCTGCGTTCTCCGAGGCTTGGGCCGGTCGCGCAGGCGGGGCGCCCGTGTCACGGCAGGACGGAGGTTGTTCTAGGATTGTGAACGCGGGGGCAAGGAGGGGGCAGGGAGGGGGCAGGGAGGGGGCAGGGAGGGGGCAGGGGAGGGGGGGGGGGGCAAGGAGACGGCGATGCTGATTCGATCGATCGGGAAGGCGATTCGAGGCCGGGCGACGCCGTTGCAGCTGGGGATGGCGTGCGTGCTGGGGTCGGCGCTGGGGTTCGTGCCGGAGTTCTGGGCGGGCCCGGGGCTGGTGGTGGTTCTGTTCATGCTGGTGGCGGTGCTCAACGCGAACCTGGCGGTGTTCGCGGTGACGGCGGGGCTGGCGCGGCTGGCGGCGCTGGCGCTGATGCCGGTGACGTTCCGGGTTGGCGTCGAGGTCCTGGAGGGGCCGGCGCAGGCGACGTTCAAGAAGGCGATCAACGGCCCGGGGACGGCGCTGCTGGGCCTGGAGCACTACGCGACCACGGGCGGGCTGGTGGTCGGGGTGGCGGCGGGGCTGGCGTGGTCGGTGGTGGTCATCGCGATCGTGGGGCGGTTCCGGCGGATCATGTCCGGGCTCGAGGACGGCTCGGAGCGGTACAAGAAGTTCGCGTCCAAGGGCTGGGTGCGGGCGCTGTCGTGGCTGCTCGTCGGCCCGGGCAAGGGCAAGGCGAAGTACGCCGACCTCATCAACCGTCGCTTCGGGAACCCGATCCGCCCGATCGGGGTGGTCTTTGCGGTGCTGCTGGCGGGGCTGTGCTACGTCGTGGTGCAGTTCTTCGGCGACGCGCTGGTGACCTCGGCGCTGCGGCGGGGTCTGGAGGAGGCCAACGGGGCGACGGTGGACGTGCGGAAGTCGTCGCTGGACGTGCGCGCGGGGCGGCTGACGATCGCCGGGCTGGCGATGGCGGACCCGTCGAGACTCGACACGGACATTTTCCGGGCGGAGGAACTGACGGCGGACGTGAGCGGTCGCGACCTGTTGCGGAAGCGGATCACGCTGGACCGGGTGGCGTCGGACTCGGCGTCAACGGGGCAGAAGCGGCTGATCCCGGGGAGACTGCTGCGGGCCGCCCCCGCGCCGCCGCCGAAGCAGCCGGACGAGAAGACGCTGGACGATTACCTGAAGGACGCGAAGGCGTGGAAGGATCGGCTGGCGCAGGCGAAGCGCTGGCTGGACGAGATCAACCGTCGGCGGACAACGGGGACGGAGCCCCCCCCCTCGGGGAAGCCGAAGGAGACGCTGCGGCAGCGGCTGGCGCGGGAGGCGAGAGAGAAGGGCTGGGCGAAGGTGGTGGCGACGCATTTGGTTGAGGGCTCGCCGACGGTGCTGGTGAAGGTGGTCGAGGTGAAGGGGCTGAAGACGGACCCGCTTCCCGGGCAGGCTGGGCCGGGCGAGATCGACGTGCGGCTGGAGAACGTGTCGACGCAGCCGTGGCTGGTGGCGGGCGGCCCGCGGGTGACGGTGAAGTCGCGCGATACCGCGCTGGACTTCGACGCGGCGCTGGCGGGCGTCTCGGCGGGCGGGGGGGCGAGCACGCTGCGGCTGGCGTATCGCGGGCTGCCGGCGGACCTGATCGGGAGCGCGCTGGCGATGCAGGGAGGGGGGGCGCCGATCAAGGGCGGGACGATCGACGCGACGCTGTCGGGCGTGCTGGGGGACACCGGCGCGGTGGACCTGCCGCTGGCGGTGGTGGTGCGGGACACGACGGTGACGCTGGCCGGGGCCGGGTCGGCGGCGGTGAAGGAACTGGCGTTCCCGATCGGGGTGAAAGGGCGGCTGGACGACCCGCGGATCGAGTTTGACGGGAAGGCGTTCGCGGACGCGCTGGCGAAGGCGGGTGCGAACGAGTTGGCGGCGCGGGCGCGGGGCGAGGCCGAGAAGGCCGCGCAGAAGGCGACCGACAAGGCGACGAAGGTGCTGGAGGAGAAGGTGGGGGACAAACTCAAGGGCGGGCTGGGGAACCTGTTGCCCGGGAAGGACAAGCCCCCGGCGAAGGACCAGCCCAAGCAGGACCCGCCCAAGAAGTAGGGGCGTGCGAGCGGAAGTGGCGGACTTGCGGGATCGGGGTGGAAAGAAGAGACCCCCGGGAGTCGTGCGCTCCCGGGGGTCGTACGCGATTCCCCAGCGGATGGGGGTCGCGATCACCCGCTGGTGCGGCAGCGGGCTTGGGTGTGGGCGGCGCACGGGGGGGGGGGCGCCACGGATGTCAGGGGACCGGGCTGCCGCAGGCCGCGCACTCCCTCCATTGCGTGGAAGCGACGGACGCGAATCCGCAACCCGGCCCCAAGGCAAGGAGCGATCAGGGGAGGGGCGGAGGCCGGAGAATCTCGGGGTCGGGCGGACGAGTAGTCAGGTCGCCCCGCCGCGGGCGCGCCAGAGGGCGACGGCCTCGGGCTCGCGCGGGTAGATCGGGAGGAGGGCGGCGGGGTCGATCGGCTCGGAGGCGCGGGCGATCTCGGCGCAGGCGATGGGGTCGAACCGCGGCGGATGGAGTTCGAGCGCGAGTCGGCGGCACTCGTCGGCGAAGGGCGCGGGCAGGAAGCGATCGGCGACGAGGGCGGCGATGCCAAGACCCGCGAGGTCGTGGGCGCGCGAGATGCCGACGGTTGTGCCCGTGGTGTCGCCCGGTCCGGAGAAGCGGGTCAGGTGGGTGGTGTCGGCCTTGGAGGCGAGGGCGACGGCGAAGGGCGCAGGGCACGCAGCGCGGCGGGCGACGACACGTGCCGTCGGGACGCCGACGCATCGTGCGCCCGTGGCCTCGGCGATGAGTTTGGCGGTGGCGACGGCGATGCGGAGGGCGGTGTAGCCCCCCGGGCCGATCGAGACGGCGACGAGCGAGAGGTCGCGGGGCGAGATTGCGGCGGCGCGGGCGGCGCGGTCGATCGAGGCGAGGAGGGCGTCGTCGTGGTGGTCGATGGGGCGGAGGGGCTCGAGCGCGCGCACGCCGCCGTCGGGGCTGAGGATCGCGACGCCCGCGGCGTCCGGGCGGGCGGAGGGGTTGCTGGTCTCGATGGCGAGGATCACGATCGAGGGTATGGGTCCGGGCGATGGCAGCGAGATCGGAGGCGGGGGGCGGAGAGGTGACGCGCGGGCGGGTGCCGTCTGCGACGCGGGCGCACTAGGATCGGCGACGGAGGGCCGAGCGTGCTGGAGATTCGCGACCTGGTGGTGTCGTACGGTGCGGTGCGGGCGCTGCACGGGGTGTCGCTGCGCGTGGAGCGAGGCGAGATCGTGACGCTGATCGGGTGCAACGGCGCGGGCAAGAGCACGACGCTGCGGGCGGTGTCGGGGATGGTGCGGCCGGCGTCGGGGACGATCGAGTTCGAGGGCCGGTCGATCGCGCGGATGAAGCCGCACGAGATCGTGCGTCTGGGGATGGCGCACTGCCCGGAGGGGCGTGGGATCTTCGCGAACATGACGGTGGAGGAGAACCTGCGGCTGGGGGCGTTCACGCGAGACGACGCGGAGGGCATCGCGGCGGACCACGAGCGGGCGCTGACGCTCTTCCCGCGGTTGCGCGAGCGGCTTCGGCAGAGCGCGGGGACGCTCTCGGGCGGGGAGCAGCAGATGCTGGCGATCGGGCGTGCGATCCTGACGCGTCCGCGGCTGCTGCTGCTGGATGAGCCGTCGCTGGGGCTGGCGCCGCAGGTGGTGCGGACGATCTTCCAGATCATCCGGGAGATCAACGCGGCAGGGACCACGATCCTGCTGGTGGAGCAGAACGCGCACATGGCGCTGAAGGTGGCGCACCGGGCGTACGTGCTGGAGGTGGGCAAGATCGAGATGGAGGGCCCCGCGGCGGACCTGGCGGCGTCGGACGAGGTGCGGAAGGCGTACCTGGGCGTGGCGTAGGCGTCCGCTCGGGAGCCCGTAGACTTTGGCCATGATCGAGCCGGAGGACTTCGGCCTGGGCGAGGTGGCGACGCTGGCGCACGTGGCCGACGGGGCTCGTTCCTCGCAGCACGGGACGGTCTGGAAGGCGTGGCAGGCGGCGGTGTTCTCGGGCACGCCGAGGCTCGCGCCGCGGTCGCCGGCGGAGTCGGACCCGAGCGACCCATCGGCGACGCACCAGTTCGAATCGGCGCTGAGCGTGCGGATCGGGTGCGGGCTGGCGATGCCCAGGCAGCCGCGGGCGGGAGTGGTGGTGCTGCACGGCTACGAGGGCGTGCCGGCGCTGGCGCGGACGCTGGAGGAGCAACAGGGGCTGGTGGAGCGGGGCGCGGCGGTGCTGGCGGTGCGGGTGCGCGGTTTTCCGGGTTCGCAGGCGGATTGTCCGCGGCTGGCGGCCCGCACGGGGCCCGGGGGCGGGGGCGAGTGGATCGTGGATGGGTTGGAGGAGCCGGCGTCGGATCGAGGGCTGGGGTGCGCGTGGGCGCTGGCGGGTGCGGTGGCGGACGCGACCAATGCCGTGCGCGCGCTGCGGGACTATCTGGTCCGCCACGGGGTGGAGCGTCCGCCGGTGTTCGTGCGCGGCGAGTCGTTCGGCGGTGGACTGGCGGTGCTGGCGGCGGGGGCGCTGGCCGATCGAGGGGCGGGCCCGGATCGGCTCGCCATCGGGCTCCCGAGCCTCGGGGACTGGGCGTGGCGGCTGGCGCAGCAGGGTGATCGGTGCGGCGGGACGGGGCGCGTGGTTCGGCGGTTCATCACCGACCATCGCGAGCGCGAGGACGCGATCGTGGCGCTGCTCCGGGCGTTTGACTCGGCGGTGGCGGCGCGGCGCGTGCGGTGCCCGGTGCTGTGCAAGTTGGCGCTTCGTGACGACGCGGTGCCCGCGCCGGCGGCGGCGGCGGTCTACAACGCGCTGGGCACGGATCCGGGCCTGAAGTGGCGCTTCGTCACGCGCTACGGGCACTTTGACGGGGGGCTGGCGGACCTCCGCCGGCATGCGGAGTTCGAGCGCATGGCGGAGGAGTTTCTGGACCCGAGCCGCGAGCCGGTGCAGGCCTAGCGGAGCCAGAGGACGAGTGCGAGGAAGGCGGCGGCGCCGAGGAGCGCGGAGAGCAGGAGCAGGCGCGCGAGGCGTTGGGGCGAGTCGGCGTTGACCTCGGCGGGGCGGACGAGTCGCAGGCGTGATTCGGCGTCGCGCCCGAGCGGGTCCTCGCCGGCGCGGGCGGCGTCCTGGACGATGGCGATGATGAGCCCGGCGTCGAAGGGGCGGAGCCCGAGGTCGGTGGCGAGTCGGCGGAGACGCTCGCGGCGTTCGGGCGAGAGGACCGCGGCCCGGCCGCCCTCGATGAGGCGCGACGCCCGAGAAGCGAGCACCCAGCGGGCGTCGAGCGCGGGCAAGGAGGCGGCGTCGAGGTTGGCCTGGCGGACGCGGGCGATGGGGCCGCCGTGGTCGCGCGGCAACGTCCCGCCCTCGCCGGCATCATCGGCGCTGACCAGACGCAACACGGGACCGCTCTGCCTCCCACCAGGCATACGACCAAGCGTATGAGCACGCGGCGTGCCGCGCGATGGACGGCGAACCGGGCCCGAACGGATCATGCGCTCGGCGCGTCGGGCCGATACAGTGCCCGCGTGGACGAGATCGCGACATCACTGGGTTCCGAGGCGATCGTGGAGCGGTTGACGACGGCGTCGAGGCGCGGTCGGCTGGCGGGCTTTGAGAGGCCGGGCGGCGAGGTGCTGTTTGTGGTCGATGCGTTCGGCTCGCCGTTTGATGGGGTCGTTGAGGCGAGATGGCAGGGCGATGCGTCGGGCGGGCGGTTGCGGTTTGCGCTGCGGATGAAGCGCCGGCTGCCGGTGATCTTCGCAGTGGTTCTGGCGGCGACGGTCTGGCCTGGGGTGTATTTCACGGATCAACTGATCCCTGGCGAGTGGGGCTGGATCCCGACGTGGTGGTGGTATCTGCCGCTGACGGTGGTGCCGATCCCGTGGGTGTGGCGCGGGGCGATGCGGAAGTCGCGCGCGACGATGGAGGCATCGGCGAAGGAAGCGATCGCGAAGGTTCGAGCGGAACTGGAGCGACCGTAGCGGGGCACGAACTGGCGGTGGGCGCTACTCGACGGAAGTCCACTTAGCGTCGGAGTCGGCGCTGCGGACGACGGCCTCGATGAAGCGGATGCCGCGGGCGCCGTCGCGAACGGTCGGGAAGTCCGGCGCGGCGAGCGGCGTTGCGGCGCGAAGGGCGACGATGGCGTCGGCAGCAGCGGCGTAGACGTTGGCGAAGGCTTCGATGAACGCCTCGGGGTGCCCCGGGGGGAGGCGTGAGGCTTGGGCCGCGTCCTCGTGGAGGTAGGGGTGGCCGCGACGGAGCAGGGACGCGGGGCCGTCGAGGGGCCGGAACCAGAGGGAGTCGGGATCTTCCTGTCGCCAGTCGAGGGAGGCGCGCTCGCCGTGGATTCGGATGCGGAGGTCGTTCTCGTGCCCGACCTCGACCTGGGAGGCAATGAGCACGCCGCGCGGCTCGGCATCGGGGGCGGCGCCGGCGGCGGGCGCGAGCCGGAGCAGGACGTTGGCGTCGTCGTCGAGTCGGCGTCCGGCGATGAAGCGTGCGAGATCGGCGCAGACGGCGCGGACGTGGAGCCCGGTGATGGCGTGGAGGAGGTTCTCGGCGTGGGATCCGATGTCGCCGATCGCGCCGCCCGCGCCGGAGCGGGCCGGGTCGGTGCGCCAGTCGGCCTGTTTTTGCCCGGAGCGTTCGAGCGCGGTGGCGAGCCAGCCCTGGTTGTATTCGACGACGACCTTGCGGATGGGGCCGAGGTCGCCGCGGCGGACCATCGCGCGGGCCTGCTTGACGAGGGGGTAGCCGGTGTAGTTGTAGGTGACGGCAAAGACGGTGCCCGCGCGATCGACGGCGCGCACGAGGTCATCGGCCTGGGCCGAGTCGAGGCAGAGGGGCTTGTCGCAGATGACATGGAGGCCGGCCTCGGTGAAGGCCCGCGCGACGGGATGGTGCTCGTGGTTGGGGGTCACGATCGAGACGGCGTCGATGCGGGACTCGGGGGCATCGCCCACGGGCCGGGCTCGCTCGGCTTCGAGCATGTGCTTCCAGGTTGGGTAGGCGCGGGGGAGGCCCAGATCGCGGGCGGAGGCCAGGGCCTTGTCGGGGTTTGAGGAGAGGGCGCCGGCGACGAGGACGAAGCGGGAGTCGAGCGAGGCGGCGCGGCGGTGGACGGCGCCGATGAACGCGTCGCGGCCCCCGCCGACCATCCCGAGTTTCAAGGGAGGTGGCATGGACGGAGTGTACGAGCGGGGTCGGGCCGGGGAGGCGACAATGGGAGCGTGGGCGAGCCGCTGCGCATCGAGGAACTCGACTATGACCTGCCGGAGTCGGCGATCGCGACGCGGCCGGCCGAGCCGCGCGACGCGGCGCGCCTGATGGTGGTCGAGCGCGGGGGGAGTGGGGTTCGGCACGGCGTCGTCCGTGACCTGCCCGAGCATCTGCGCGCGGGGGACGTGCTGGTCTTCAACCGCACGCGAGTGGTCGCGGCGCGGTTCCAGGGAACGCGCGTGGGCACCGGGGGCCGCGTCGAGGGCTTGTACCTGCACGACGCGGAGCGGGGCGAGGCCGGGAGCGAAGCGAGGATGACTTCGCGCGGCGAAGGTGGGGGAGTGAGGTGGGTCGTGATGCTCAAGGGCGGGCACCTTCGCGCGGGCGCGGAGGTGGATGTTGGGGCGGGCGTTCGGTTGCGGGTGCTGGGTCGGAGCGAGCGTGAGCCGGAGGGGTGGGAGGTGGAGGTTGCTGGTGCGGGGGGGAGGTCGAGCGAGGCGATCCTCGAAGCGATGGGGCGCGTGCCGCTCCCGCCGTACATACGCCGGGCTCGCAAGCATCGGGGCGAGTCGGAGGAAGAGGTGGCGGATCGGGCGCGGTACCAGACGGTGTACGCGGGATGCGAGCCCGAGGCCGGGGGTTCGGTGGCGGCTCCGACGGCCGGGTTGCATTTCACGGAGGGCCTGCTGGCGCGATTGGATGCCATGGGGGTGGAGCGGCGGGAGGTGGTGCTGCGGGTCGGGATGGGGACGATTCGGCCTGTGGAGACGGCGACGGTGCAGGAGCACGCGATGCACGCGGAGTGGTTCGAGGTGCCCGCGGCGACGCGAGGGGCGATCGCGCGGGCGCGGGCCGAGGGTCGGCGGGTGATCGCGGTCGGGACGACGACGGTGCGGGCGTTGGAGAGCGTGGAGTCGATGGAGGGCGAGACGGGGTGGCGGCAGACGCGGCTTCTGATCGCGCCCGGGTGGCGGTTTCGGTTCGTGGACGGGCTGCTGACCAACTTCCACCTGCCGCGATCGACGCTGATGGCGATGGTGGGGGCGTTCCTGGAAGGAGGGGGCGGGGTGGCGCGGCTGCGGGCGCTGTATGCGGAAGGCGTGGCGCAGGGGTACCGATTCTACAGTTATGGCGACGCGATGCTGATCGTGTGAAGGCGTCGCGGTCGTCGCACCGATACTTGCCCGTCGATCGGGAGGGGAACGGGGCAGCGATGGACCTGTCGGAGTTGATCGCGGGGCTGGAGGTTCGCGCGACGGGCGGTCCCGGGCCGCGCGGGGTTCGGGTCTGCGATGTCACCGACGACAGCCGAACGGTGGTGCCGGGGTCGCTGTTCGTCGCACGATCGGGGACGAAGACCGACGGGCGGCAGTTCGTGGGCGAGGCGATCCGAGCGGGCGCGGTGGCGGTGCTGTCGGGCGAGGGGGACGGGAGCGGGGGCGGCGTGGGTCCTGCGGGCGCGACGGTGCTGGTGACGGCGGACGTGGCGAGGGTGGGGGCCGCGATCGCGGAGCGGTTCTATGGCGAGCCGAGTTCGAGGCTCGACCTGGTTGGGGTGACGGGGACCAACGGCAAGACGACCACGGCCCACCTGATTCACCAACTGCTGAATGCATCGGGTCGGCGGTGCGGTTTGATCGGGACGGTCGAGATCGACGACGGGCGGGAGGTCGCGGCGGCGACGCTGACGACGCCGCCCGCGTGGGAACTGAGCCGGACGCTGGCGACGATGGTGGAGAACGGGTGCGAGGCGGCGGTGATGGAGGCGTCGAGCCACGCGCTGGATCAGGGTCGGGTCTCGGCGTTGCGGTACGACGTGGGGATTTTCACGAACCTGACCGGGGACCACCTGGACTACCACAAGACGATGTCGGCGTACGCGGAGGCCAAGGCGCGGCTGTTCGCGATGCTGCCCGAGGACGGATGGGCGATCGTCAACGCCGAGGACCCGTGGCACGGCCGGATGATCCGCGATTGCCGGGCGCGCGTGCTGCGCTGCACGGTCGGGACGGACGCGCCGGCGGGCGGAGCGCGGGCGACGATCGAGCGGGCGTCGATGTCGGGGATGACGCTGGGGCTGATCGGGCCCTGGGGCGAGGTGCGGGCGGAGGTGGGGCTGATCGGGGCGCACAACGCGATGAACGCGTTGCAGGCCGCGGGCGCGTGCTGGGCGCTGGGCGTGCCGATGGGGGAGGCGGCGGAACGGCTGTCGCGGGCGTCGGCACCGCCCGGTCGGCTGGAGCCGGTGACGTCTCGGCGCTCGCCGTTCCAGGTGCTGGTGGACTATGCGCACACGGACGACGCGCTGGGGAAGGTGCTGACGGCGCTCTCGCCGCTGCGCGGGCCGGGGGGCCGGCTGGTGGTCGTGTTCGGGTGCGGCGGGGACCGGGACCGGACAAAGCGGCCGCGGATGGGGGCGGTGGCGTCGGAGTTGGCGGATCGGGTGGTGGTGACCTCGGACAATCCGCGCTCGGAGGACCCGTCGTCGATCATCCGCGAGATCGTCGCGGGCGTTCCGTACGAGCGACGTGGTGCGGTGGAGGTCGAGGTGGACCGGGCGGCGGCGATCGCGCGGGCGATCCGCGGGCTTGGGCCGGGGGACTTGTTGCTGATCGCGGGAAAGGGTCACGAGGCGGAGCAGATCGTGTCGGACGGGTCGGGCGGGCTCCGTCGGCTGCGGTTCGACGATCGGGAGGCCGCGCGGGCGGCGCTGCAGGAGCGACGCGGATGAACTTCTGGCACCCGGAGTCGCTGCGTGCGCTGCTGGGCGGGACGTGGGTGTCGCCGCCGGCGCGCACGGAGGTGAGCGGGGTCTCGACGGACACGCGCGAGATTGGCGCGGGGCAGGCGTTCGTGGCGCTGGCGGGGGAGCGATTCGACGGGCACGCGATGCTGGCGGACGCGGCCCACCGCGGGAGCCCGCTGGCGATCATCGACAATCCGGCCGCGGTGCGCGACGTGCCCGAGGGGCTGGGGCTGCTCCGGGTGGGCGACACTCGGCGGGCGCTGCTGCGGCTGGCGGAGGGCTATCGGCGGACCGTGCTGGACGCGACGCGTGTGATCGCGGTGGGCGGATCGAACGGGAAGACGACGACGGTGCGATTGATCGACGCGGTGCTGGGGCAGAGCCTGCGCGGGTCGGCGTCGGTCAAGAGTTTCAACAACAGCATCGGCGTCCCGCTGACGGTGCTGGCCGCCCGCCCCGGGGACCAGTACCTGGTGGCGGAGGTCGGGACGAACGCGCGCGGGGAGATCGGGCCTCTGGCGTCGCTGCTGATGCCCGACATCGCGGTGGTTGTGTCGATCGGGCGCGAGCATCTGGAGCGTTTGGGGAGCGTGCGCGAGGTGGCGCAGGAGGAGGCGAGTCTGCTCGAGCCGGTGCGTCCCGGGGGCGCGGGCGTGGTTCACGCCGAGGCGCCGCACCTGGACGAGGCGATCGCGGGTCTGG
Organism: Phycisphaerae bacterium; assembly: GCA_016793805.1. Taxonomy (GTDB): domain Bacteria; phylum Planctomycetota; class Phycisphaerae; order Phycisphaerales; family UBA1924; genus JAEUIZ01. The sequence goes on along the minus strand of JAEUIZ010000022.1, from coordinate 107,594 downwards.
AACGCCGCCCGGGCACGATCATCCGCTTTGGCGCGGGCCCCGGTGCCGACGTGCGTGTTGTGGGGGTCGAAGCAACCGCTCGCGGGCAGCGGTTCCGCCTCAACGACCGCAGCGAGTGGGAGGTCCCGCTGCTGGGTCGGCACAACGCGCTCAACGCGGCGGCGGCGGTGGCGGTCGGTCGGCGATTGGGTGTGCCAGAGGGCGCGATCGCGCGCGGTCTGCTGGGGGTGCGCGGGGCGGAGATGCGGCTCCAGGCGCACGAGATCGCGGGGGTCCGCGTGATCAACGACGCGTACAACGCGAACCCGGACTCGATGCGGGCGGCGCTGGCGACGCTCGTGGAAGTCGGCGCGGGGGCGCGGCGTCGTGTGGCGGTGCTGGGCGACATGCTGGAGATGGGCGCGCACCGCGAGGCGGTGCATCGCGAGATCGGGGCCGTGCTCGCCCAGATGCGCGAGGTGGATGTCGTGGTGCTGGTCGGGGAATCGATGCAACTGGCCGGGGAGACGCTGGATGGGCGTGCCCGCCGCGTGGCGGACCTGGAGGGCGAGGGGGCGTCGCGCGTGGCGGCGATGCTCGAACCCGGGGACGTGGTGCTGCTCAAGGGGTCTCGGCGGATGCGGCTCGAACGCGTGGAGGCGGCGCTGCGAGCGCGCTAGATGCTCTACTTCTTCGCACGGTCCGCGAGCGGGTGGCTCGTCGAGAACAACCTCGACTGGGCGTTCACGATCTTCTACCAGGTGCAGTTCCGGGCGCTGGCGGCGGCCGGGCTCTCGTTCGCGATCGTGCTGCTGCTGGGCAAGCGAGCGATCCGGGTGCTGACGCGGCTGAAGATCGGGGACACGGGCCTGACCGACGCGAGGGCGCTGGAGAAGGCCGCGGTCTCGAAGGCCAACACCCCGACGATGGGCGGGGTGCTGATCGCCGGGGCGATCGCGGTGAGCGTCGTGCTCCTGGCGGATGTGCGCGAGTTCTACGTGGTCGCGGCGTTGGTGGTGCTGGCGTGGCTCGCGGCGCTGGGGGGCGTGGACGACTGGCTCAAACTCACCGGGGCCCGCCGCGGGGGGGGGCGGCAGGGCTTGCACGCCTGGGAGAAACTCGTCTTCCAACTCGGGATCGGGCTGCTCGTGGCGCTCTTCGCGTATCGCCACGGGGACACGTCCGCCCCCGCCGACATGGCGCACGTCCTGAACCTCCCGTTCCAGAAGACGTACGTGGGGACGGGGCAGGCGAACCCCTCGCTCTTCTTCCTTCCGCGCTGGGCGTTCATCGTGTTCGCGGTGCTCATGGTGGCGGGGATGAGCAACGCGGTGAACCTGACCGACGGGATGGACGGTCTGGCGAGCGGGGTGACGGTCGCGGTCTCGCTGGCGGTGTGCGTGCTGGCGCTGATCGCCGGCTCGCTCAAGGCCGCGCAGTACCTCCTGGTCCCGCATGTTCCGGCGGCGGACGAGTTGGCGGTGGTGGCGGGCGCGATGGCGGGGTCGTGCCTGGGGTTCCTGTGGTGGAACTGCTCGCCGGCGCAGGTGTTCATGGGCGACACCGGGGCGCTGTGTCTGGGCGGACTGCTGGGCTACATCGCGGTGGTGATCCGTCAGGAGGCCGTGGTCCTGCTGATGTCCGGGGTGTTCCTCATCGAGATCGGGTCGGTGGCGTTGCAGGTCGGGTACTTCAGGCTGAGCGGTGGCAAGCGGATCTTCCGCGTCGCGCCGTTCCACCACCACCTCCATCTCGGGGGCTGGACCGAGCAGCAGGTCGTGGCCCGGGCGTGGATCGTGTCGATCATCCTCGCGGTCGTCGGGCTGGCGTCGCTGAAGGTGCGGTAGGCCAACGATCAGGCATGGCACGAGGACTCGCCCAGGGCAGATTCGAGAAGGACGCCGATCCACTCTTCCGCGAGATCAACGACTCGCTGGCGTTCGACGTTCGCCTCGCGACGCAGGACATCGCGGGCTCGGCGGCCTGGGCCCGCGCGATCCATCGCGCCGGGGTGATCGACGCGGGGGAACTCGCGCGGCTCGAGTCGGCCCTTGGGGACCTTGCCGGGATCATCGCACGGGATCCGTCGGCTCCTGGGGGCACGGGCCACGAGGACATCCACTCGTGGGTCGAGGCGGAACTCGTCGCCCGCGTCGGGGCGCTGGGCAAGAAGTTGCACACGGGGCGGAGCCGCAACGACCAGGTCGCCACCGATCTGCGGCTGTGGTGCCGCGGGGCGATCGACGTGCGCCTCGGGGAGGTCCGCGTGGCCCAGCGGTCGCTGGTGTCGCTGGCGCGGCGGGAACTCGCCACCGCCATGCCCGGGTACACGCACTTGCAGCGCGGGCAGCCCGTGCTGCTGTCGCACTGGGCCCTGGCCTATGTCGAGATGCTCGAGCGCGACGCGGAGCGGCTCGCCGACGCGCGGCGGCGGGTGAATCGGTGCCCGCTGGGCTCGGGCGCGCTGGCGGGCACGGCCTACGCGATCGACCGCGAGGCGCTGGCGAAGGACCTGGGCTTCGACGCGCCGACGGCCAACAGCCTCGACGCGGTGGGCGACCGCGACTTTGTGCTCGAGACGCTCGCCGCGGCGGGCACGACGGCGGTCCACCTCTCGCGCTTCGCCGAGGAGTTGGTCCTGTGGTGTTCGTCGGAGTTCGCGTTCGTGGCGCTGGATGATTCGGTCACGAGCGGGTCGTCGCTGATGCCGCAGAAGAAGAACCCCGACGCGCTGGAGTTGGTGCGGGGCAAGTGCGGGCGCGTGCTCGGGTCGTGGGTGTCGCTGGCGACGACGCTCAAGGGGCTGCCGCTGGCGTACAACAAGGACATGCAGGAGGACAAGGAGCCGCTGTTCGACGCGATGGGGTCGCTGTCGTTGTGCCTGCGGATCGTCCCGCGCGTGTGCGAGGGGCTGCGCGTGGATCGGGCGAGGTGCCGCGAGGCGGCGCTGGGCGGGTATTCCAACGCGACCGAACTGGCGGACTACCTGGTGAGCAAGGGCGTGCCCTTCCGCGACGCGCACGACGCGACGGGGCGGATCGTGCGGCGCGCGATCGAACTGGGCCGGCGGCTCGAGGAGATGCCCATCGACGAACTCCGGGCCGTCGCGCCGGCGATCGGCGAGGACGTGGGCGGGTGGCTGACGCTGGACTCGGTGCTCTCGCGGCGCGAGGTGCTCGGGGGCACGGCTCCGCGGGCGGTGGCCTCCTCGCTCGCGGCGTGGGAGCGGCGGCTGGGCATGGTTTGAGATCGGCGACCATCCCGCTCGAGTGCGCTCAGGGCATCCGGCGCGGCGAAGGAGCCGCTAGCACATCGTCATCCCGCCGTCGACGCACAGCACCTGCCCGGTGAGGAATCCGGCCTCGTCGCTGGAGACGTAGGCGACCGCCGCGGCGATGTCGTCGGCCTGTCCCAGCCGCTTGACGGCCATGAGTTGGAGCACCCCGTCCTTGATCGGCTGCGGGAGGTTGGCGGTCATGTCGGTCTCGATGAAGCCTGGCGCGACGAGGTTGCACGTCACGCCCTTGGAGCCCAGTTCGCGGGCGATGGTCTTGGTGAGCCCGATGAGCCCGGCCTTGGCGGCGGCGTAGTTGGCCTGGCCCGCGTTCCCGACGACGCCGCTGGTTGATCCGATGTTGACGATGCGTCCGAAGCGGCCCTTCATCATGGCGCGGGCCGCGGCGCGGATCGCCACAAACGCGGAGGTGAGGTTGGTCTGGATGACCTGGTTCCAGTCCTCGTCGGACATGCGCAGCACCAGCCCGTCCTTGGTGATGCCCGCGTTGTTGACGAGGATGTCGAGGCGGCCGAACTGGTCGGCGACGGACTCGACGGCCTTGCCCCAGGCCGGCGCGTCGGCGACGTCGACCGCGAGCACCGACGCCGAGCCCCCGCTCGACTCGATCTGCGACTTCAGGTCGTTCAGGGGCGGGGCGCTGCGGCTGGCGAGGACGACGTGGCGTCCGTCGCGCGCGAGGCGGAGGGCGATGGACTTGCCGATGCCCCGGCTGGCGCCGGTGACGAGAGCGACGCGACGATCAGAGGTGGGCAAAGGTGGTTCCTTCGAGGGTGGGGGAGAGGGCGGATGCCGACGATCGGCTCGGGTTTGCCGCGTCCGTTACGGAAGAGGCGAGAGGCACGGAGCGTTCACGAGCCGGACCCCGGCGTGTTTCCGCGGCCCGGTTGCGGGCTGCCGCCGCCACCGCCGCCGGAGGGCGCGGGCGTCGTCGGACGGGGCGCCTGCGTCCGCTCTGGGTTGAGCAGTTCGCGGATGTCCGACTCGGAGGCCCCGATCGACGTGTCGAGCGACACCCCGTCGAAGTCCGACGCCCGTGGCTTGGTGTCGGCCTGGCAGAGTTCATTCGCGAACACCCACCGGTCGCCCGCGCGCGTCGCCGTCCACGCGAGCAGCCGGGCCCGGCCCGGCTCCTGGATCGCAAAGCCCACGAGCGAGGCGGTCGGCTCGGCCTCGGTCGCGTTGCTCAGCGACACCACGCGGACCTGCCCGATCTCCTTGGTTCCCTCCTCCCATCCGCCGCTGGCGACGAGTTGTTCGAGGACGTCCCGCGCGCCGGGGGCGAGCATCCCGCGCATGGCCGCGGCGTCGCCGGCCGCCAGCGCGCTGGCCAGCCGGATGACGCCCTCGGCGAGCGATCGGTCCGCGGGCGCCTGCGACTGCGGGAACTGCACGCGGGCGTCCGCCTTCGCCTGCTGCAACACGGCGCTGATGTCGACCGGGTCCGGGATCACCGCCACGGGCTTGGGCGGGGGCGGCGGAGGCGGCGCGGGCTTCTTTTTCTTCTCGCACCCGCCGAGCGTCACGCCCGCGCACGCGGCAACCAGAAGGACGGAGCGAATCAGCGACGGCCTATTGGGGTTGGTCATGGGAGATCACCTTGGCGGAACGGTCAATCCGGCGCATCAGCCCGGCGAGGGTCGTGCCCGGGGCGAGTTCGTGGGGCTCGGCCTTGACGCTCGCGAGCAGCCATTGGCATGACGCCGCCCAGCGCACCGGGCTGGTCAACTGCCGCGCCAGGAGGTCGCGGATCGTCGCGTCGATCGCCCTCGAGCCATCGGCGGCGTGCGGGCGTGCCGTCACGTTGGAGACGACCGGGCACCGCGGCTCGCGGATCGGGGTCTTGGCGAGCGCCTCGCGGAGCCGATCCGCCGCGGGCGCCATGAGCGGCGAGTGGAACGCGCCCGCGACCGCGAGCATCGACGATCGCAGCCCGCGCTCGGAGGCGACCTTTGCCGCGCGCTCGCACGCGGACTTGCGGCCCGAGAGCACGACCTGTCCCGGCGCGTTGAAGTTGGCGCACACGAGCACCTCGGACTCCCGGGCGGCGGTGCAGACCTCCTCGGCCTGCGCGTCGTCCGCGCCGATCAGCGCCAGCATCCCGCCTGACTGGCTCTCGGCGGCGTCCTGCATCGCGCGCCCGCGGAGGGTCACGAGTTCAAGCCCGTCCTCGAACGAGAACGCGCCCGACAGGTGCAGCGCGGTGTATTCCCCGAGCGAAAGGCCCGCGGCGGCTGCGACGTTCGCCTCGCCCGTGCCGAAGCCCCACTGCGCGTTCAGGGCCCGCCAGCAGGCCACGGATGTGACGTAGATCGCCGGCTGCGAGATGTCCGTCCGGTTGAGCGTCTCCGCCGGGCCAGCGAAGCACGCCTGCGAGAGCGGCATGGGCAGCCGCGAGCCCAGCAGCCGATCGGCGGCCTCAAAGGTCGCGCGGGCTTCTGGCGATCGCTCCAGCCAAGCCTTGCCCATGCCCACAGCCTGCGCCCCCTGGCCGGGGCAGAGCAGCAACAAGGGTGAGGACGGCGGCGTCAAGGTCGAGTCGGGCATCGGCGGAATCCTAGCCGGGAACGGGCCGCGGGCCGGGGAGGGCGACGGGGTCTAGTCCGCGTACCGCTCGCGCAGTTTCGGGCTCAGCCGCAGGAGCAGGTGCACCCTCTCGAACTCGTCCACCCAGTCTTGGATGGTCGCTGCCAACTCCGCCGTCGGCACCGTGGCGCCGGGCAACGGGCACGCCGACCCGAGGTGGGCGGCGGCCTTGGCGCGATAGCGAGCGAGCGTCCCGTCTCCCAGGATCGCCACGAAGTCGTCGTCCTCGTTGGCAAAGATCGCCGTGGGCACCCGCAGCCCGCCGCAGATCCGCACGGCCTCGGCCAGCGCTGGCTCGCGGTCACGGTCGACGAACCGCAGGTCAATCGCGCGCGGATTGGCCGAAGCGATGTGTCGCAGGATCGGGCATTGGGCCGCGCAGTCCCCGCACCACGTTCCGCTGATCACGAGCACACGGATCGGGCGGACGAACGAGGCGAGCAGGTCGCGCTGGGCCGTGTGGAGCGAGACCGCCGCGTCGGCGCGGGCCCATGCCTCGCGGTGGTGGGGCTTCCCCGTCGCGAGGTAGGGGTCGTAGGGCAGGGCGCGGGCGAAGGAATCGCGGAACATCTGGTTGGTGAGCATGGGTCGGCGTGATCCTGCGGCAAATGCTGGGGGCGGAAGCGCTGTCGCGCCGACTATTCTTGGCCGATGTACCAGGCCCTGCTGACCCGACGATACCTGACGAGCAAGGTGATGCCGCTGCTCGCGGCCCTTGCGGTCATGCTCTGCACCGCGATGGTGCTCATCGTCTGGTCCGTCATGGGAGGGTTCCTGGTCATGCTCATGGAATCGGGGCGGACGCTCATCGGCGACGTGTCCATCAGCAGCCCCGGCACCGGGTTCGCGTACTACGACGACCTCATCAAGCGTCTCGAGGCCGATCCCGCCGTCGACGCCGCGACCCCGATGATCGAGGGCTACGGGCTCCTGCAACTCCCGGCCTCCAGCGGCCCAGAGACGGTCGTCATCAAGGGCGTCGACGGTCCGAGTTTCGAGCGCGTCACCTCGTACGCGTCGACGCTCTGGTGGCGGCCGCTCGACAAGCCGCTGCCGAAGGACGCCAAGCGTCAGGACCCGCGCCTCTCGCCCGATCGCCGCGAGGAGTTCGCGCGATTCTTCGCCGAGGGCTCGACGCTCACGGCTCGCTCTCGCGCCGGCGACCCCGTCGGCGCGATGGTCCTGGGCGTCGAGGTGGGGGGCTACAACGCCCGGCAGGTCGAGGGCTGGTACTCGCCGGTGGTCTTTCTCCCGGGCGACACCGCGACGCTCAGCGTGCTCCCGCTGGACCGCCGGGGGCGCGTGATCCCGGACCAGGCGACCAAGGTGCTCCCGATCGCCAACCACTTTCGATCGGGCCTGTACGACATCGACGCGAACACGGTGCTCGTGCGGCTCGACGTGCTCCAGAAACTCCTGAAGATGGAGGCGACGGCGGCGATCGACCCGTCCACCCGGGCCGCCTCGGTCACTTCGCGCGATCCCGCCACGGGCCGAGAGTCATTCAACCAGCCCGCGGCAACGCGGCTCGCCCCCGCCCGCATCACGCACGTCCTCGTCCGGGCCAAGTCCGGGATTGATGCCGACACGCTCCGCGACCGGTGCAAGGCCGTGTATCGCGAGTTTCAGCGCGCCCACGCGGCCGACTTCGACCCGCCCCCGCCCGAGGGCGGAGGGGTGCGCATCCTGACTTGGCGCGACCGCAACATGACGCTGATCGCGGCGGTGGAGAAGGAAATCTATCTCGTCCTGTTCATCTTCGGGATCATCTCGCTGACCGCGGTGTTCCTCGTCCTGGCGATCTTCTGGGCGATGGTGAGCGAGAAGACCAAGGACATCGGCATCCTCCGCGCTATCGGCGCGGGGCGCCTGGGGGTCGCCTGGCTCTGGCTTCGTTACGGGCTGGCGATCGGCGTCGTCGGCTCGGCGCTGGGGGGCGCGACCGCCCTGCTCATCATCGCCAACATCAATCCCATCCACGAGTGGCTCGGGCGCAACCTCCACGTCACGGTCTGGGATCCCCGCGTGTATTACTTCAACGAGATCCCAAGCCGCTTCGAGCCGCTCAAGGCCGCGATCGTGCTCGCGGGCGGCGTGCTCGCGAGCGTGGCGGGCGCGCTGGTCCCCGCCGTCAAGGCCGCCCGGATGGACCCGATCCGTGCCCTCCGATTCGAGTAACCGACCCGTGCCGCTCATCACCATCACCGGCCTGAAAAAGACCTACCGCCTTGGGCGGGTCGACGTGCCCGTGCTTCGCGGGGTGGACCTCTCGATCGCGCCGGGTGAGTGGGTCGCCGTCCTCGGGGCCTCCGGCTCGGGCAAGTCCACGCTCCTGCACCTCATGGGCGGGCTCGACCGCCCCGATCGCCAGCGCGGGAGCGGCGGCGCTGGGGGCGAGATCGTGTTCGAAGGCCGGTCTCTTGCCGATCGTTCGCCGCGAGACCTCGATCGCTTCCGCGCCAAGAGCGTCGGATTTGTCTTTCAGTTTTACCACCTCCTGCCCGAACTGACGGTGCTTGAGAACGTCGGTATCGCGGGGATGGTGCTGCACCGCCGTCGCGGTCGATTCCGGGCCGAGCGAGTGGGCGATCGTGCCCGCGCCCTCCTGGCCGCCTTCGGGCTCGAGCATCGGCTTGCGCACCGGCCCGCCGAACTCTCCGGGGGCGAACGCCAGCGAGTCGCCATCGCCCGTGCTCTGGTCAACGAGCCCATGGCGCTTCTGGCCGACGAGCCGACGGGCAACCTGGACCGTGCCACGGGGCAGAGGATCCTCGACGCCGTCTCGGCCTGGCGGGCCAAGGGGGGACAGACGATCGTGATGGTCACCCACGATCCCGAGGTCGCGGCCCGGGCCGATCGGGTCGTTCGTTTGGAGGACGGGCGGGTGGTGGGCGGATAACCCGTCGCGTCGCGCGGGATTGGCGTATCATGCCACGATGAGCCAGAGGGTTGGGCCGGATGCCCACCGAACCGAATGGAGCGTGCCCTGACATCCATGCCGACGAGTTCGGGCTCCGCCGCGACGGACATCGTTCCGCAGACTGTCATGCTCCGCGGACTCGCGGAAGAAGAGGTGGTGGCCAAGGTTGTGGACGTGGGCGAGGGACGCCCCGTGATCTTCCTTCATGGCCTCGTCGGCCTCAACGACCACTGGGACGAGGTCGTCCAGCGGGCCCGCCATCGCGTCCGCTGCATCATGCTCGAACTCCCGCTCCTGCGGCTACGCGGGGACGACTGCTCCATCCAGGGCGTCGAGGTCCTGACCGAGCGGTTCCTGGCCAATGCCCTCGCGCCGGGCACGCCCCCGCCCGTCCTGGTCGGCAACTCCTTCGGCGGGCACGTCGCGCTGCGCCTCGCGTTGAACCGCCCCGACCTCGTGGGCGCGCTCGTGCTGGCGGGGGCTTCGGGGCTGATCGAAAAAACCATGGTCGCGGACGTGCAGATCAGGCCGAGCCGCGAGTGGCTCCGCCGCAAGATCGGCGAACTCTTCTTTGATCCCGCGACGCACATGCGCGAGGCCGATCTCGACCGCGCCCATCGCGAACTCTCTGAGCGCTCCGGTGCGCGCGCGATGATCAAGTTGTCCCGGTCCGCCCGCCGCAACCACCTCGGCAGCCGCATCCCCGGGATCACGTCCCCCGTGCTCCTCATCTGGGGCCGCAACGACATCGTGACGCCGCCCGAGGCCGCGGACCAGTTCATGTCCCTGCTCCCGGACGCTCGCATCGTGTGGTTCGATCGCTGCGGGCACGCTCCGATGATCGAGAAGCCGGAGGAGTTTGCGCAGGCCATCATGGACTTCGCCGATGAACTCGATCGGCGGGAGCGGGCGCGTTGACATCCCGCGGGGGCGTGGCGCCAACCGTCGCCGTGTCGTCGGGCCGCGGTCGCTGGACCTCCATCGTCGGCTCCGGCCTGCGCGTCCGGCTCGCGCGTCGCGTCCCGCGCCTCTCCGACACCCGCGCCTGGATCCGCGATACCGGCGCGATCCAACGCCGCCAACTTCGCGCCCTGGTCCGCCGCGCCGCCGGCACGGTCTTCGGGCGTGAGCACGGCTTTGCGCGCCTCGCCTCGCTCCCCGATGACCAACTTGTTGCCGCCTACCGCGACGCCGTCCCCGTCGCCGATTGGTACGCCTTCCGCGACCAGATCGCCCGCATGCGCGAGGGGGCCGAGCCCGATGTCCTCTGGCCCGGGCTCGTGCGCGATTTCGCGCAGACCAGCGGCACGACCGCCGGCGACAAGTTCATCCCCGTCTCCAAGGCGATGCTCCGATCCAACTTCCGCGCCTCGCTCGACATTTTCGCCAACCTCGTACGCTTTGGCGTCCCGCTCAGCCGCATCACCGCGGGCCGGATCCTGTTCCTCGGGGGATCCTCCGACCTTGCCCAGAGCGACAAGGGCATCCGCACCGGGGACCTCTCGGGGATCGTCACGCCGCTCATCCGCTGGCCCATCACCGAGATCTACTCCCCCGGCCCGAAGATCGCCCTGATGAGCCACTGGCCCTCGAAGATTGACGCCATGGCCCGCGCCTGCATCGACCAGGACATCCGCATGGTCAGCGGCATGCCGAGTTGGGCCATCGTCCTGTTCGAGCGTGTCCTCGCCCTCGCGCGCGAGCAGGGCCGAGACGCCACGACCATTCGCGACCTCTGGCCCAACTTCCAGGTCTTCGTCCACGGCGGCGTGAAATACACGCCCTTCGACGCCCGCGTCCGCCGCTTCTATTCCGGCGACGCGCAGGGACCCGACGTGCCCGTCCGCATCGAGCTCTATCCCGCCTCGGAGGGGTTCGTCGCGATGCAGGACACCCCGGGCGACCCCGGCCTCCGGGCGCTCGTGGACATCGGCAACTTCCTCGAGTTCGTCCCCCTCGACGAGATCAACACATCCGCCCCGCGCGCCCACGCTCTCGACGAGGTCGAGAAGGGCCAGCGGTACGTGGTCGTCCTCTCCACGTGCGCCGGCCTCTGGCGCTACGTGCTGGGCGACGTGGTCGAGTTCGACACCGTCCCGAGCGGACCCACCCGCACCGGCGACGGCCCCGCCCGGCTTCGCATCGTCGGGAGGCACCGCCACTTCATGAACGCCTTCGGCGAGAACCTTATTGTCGAGCACATCGAGAACGCCGTCGCCCAGGCCGCGCGCGAGACCGGCCTCGTCGTCGGCGAGTTCACCGCTGCCCCGCTCTACCCCAGGGAGGGCCAGCGCGGCGCCGTCGAACTCGCGGTCGAGGTCGAGGCCGAGCCCGCGGACGCCGCCCTCCACGCCTTCCGGGATCGCTTCGACCTCGCCCTGAAGGCCCAATGCGTGGACTACGGCGTCAAACGCACCGACGACCTCGGGATGGCCCCGCCCACCGTCACCCCCCTGCCACTGGGAACCTTCCACCGCTGGATGGAATCCAAGGGCAAACTCGGCGGACAGCACAAGTGCCCTCGGTGCGCCAACGGCCGAGAGATCCTCGATGCCGTGGTTAGGTCGGCGAACGGGGGACTTACCCCATGAAACCGACCTCGGAGGTCCCGGAACGACAGCCGGGCGTCGATGGCTCAAGCGCGGTACCATCCCGCCCGCATCCCGCGGATCACGCATGACCTTCCCAACAGCCAGCCCGCGTTCGGCTCCCCCCGCTTCCGAGATCATCGCCCCAGTCGCGCTGGCCGCTGCAGCCCTGCTGGACCAATGCGCGTCGCTCATCCAGTCCGCCGACGCCCGCTGCTACTGCGGCGAGTCGGCCACGATCCGCGGGGGCACCCTGGGCAAGCACGTCCGCCACGTTCTGGATCACTTCCGCGCCGCATTGGATGCCGCGGACGATCCGTCGGTCGAGATCGACTATGACCATCGGGAGCGCAACGTCCCGATGGAGACCGACCGCGCTGCCGCGCTCGACTCGATCCGCGAACTCCGCGACCGCCTCGCGGCTGTCACGCCCGCGATGGTCGATCGTCCCGTTCGCGTCCGCGTGATGATCACCGGCGACGGCGCCGAGGCCGCCCTGGGATCCACCCTCGGGCGCGAACTGGCCTTCGCGGCCCACCACGCCGTCCACCACCACGCCATGATGGGCGCGATCGCCGCCGAGTTCGGCGTGCGCACCCATCCCGAGTTCGGCAAGGCGCCGTCCACGATCAACTTCGATCGGTCGGGCCAATAGGAAGCAACCGACCGTATGTGTACGGTGACCATCATCTCGGGGGGCGCAGGCCAGTCGGGCGTCGTGCGCGTGGTCTGCAACCGCGACGAGTCCCGATCACGTCCCCCGGCGATGCCACCCAAGTGGCGTGAGATCGAGGGCAGCCCCGGGGCTCGCGCCATCTGGCCCATGGACCTCGAAGCCGGGGGGACCTGGATCGCCGCCGCAGACTCCGGCCTCGTCCTCTGCCTCCTCAACGTGAACCCCGAACCCCCGCCCCGGCTCCCGCGCTCGGGCCTCGAGTCGCGCGGGCTGGTCATCCCCTCCCTCATCGGGCTCCGGAGTCCGCAGGCCGTTGTCCGCCGGCTCACCCAGACCTCTCTGAAGCGATTCGCCCCGTTCCGGCTGCTGGCCATGCTCGGCTCCCGCGCCGGCGCCGACGTCGCCGAACTCCGCTGGGACCGCTCGACGCTCAACGTGGCCTGGCGTTCCGGGGCCGCGGCATGCTTCGTCAGTTCCGGGTTAGGCGACTCCCTCGCCGCCCCGCGCCTCGACCTCTTCGACGAGATGGTCGCCTCTCCCGGCCCAACGCCCGACCGCCAGGACGAGTTCCACCGACACCAGTGGCCCGATCGGCCCGAGATCAGCGTCCTCATGGCGCGGGCCGACGCTCGAACCGTCTCCATCACCACCCTCGAGGTCGATCCCACGCGCCGCAACGCCCCGATCACCATGGCCTACGAGCCCGTCCCCGCCACGCAGGCCGCGGTCCGTTGACCCCGTCGAATACAATCCTCGCGGGACCATGCGGATCCTCCTTTCCAACCCGGACACGATCGGCGATGTGGTGCTCCGCCAGCCGCTCCTCGCTGCCCTGCGCGACGCAGGCCACGACCTCGCTCTGATCGTCCGCCCGCTCGTGACGCCCCTGGTCTCGATCCTCGCTCCCGGCGCGCGGGTGATTCCGCTTTCGGCCAACGTCTACGACCCCGACCTTCGCGCCGACTCCCCGGCCCTCGACGACATCGCCGCCCTCGCCGCCGCCGAACGCCCCGATCTGTTCGTCGTGGCGCCCTTCCAGTGGACCGCCCTCGAGGAACGTCTCGCCCGCTCGCTTCCGGGCGTGTCCACCGTGGGCATGACCGGCCGCCGGTTCGTCGCCCTCGACCGCGGGCCGACCGCCGACCCGTCCTGGTCGCCCCCGCGGGCCGTCTCCGTGGCCGAGGACGCGCCCGAGACCCGCAAGAACGAACTCCTCGCCGGCGAGATCCTCGGCCGGGCCGTCGCGCTTCCCGCGCCCGCGCTCGGCGTGAGCGATCCGCAGCGCGCCGCAGCACGGGCCGCGCTCGCGCGCCTGGGCCTCGAGCCCGGCGACTACTGGGTCGCCTGCGTCGGCAGCGGACCATTCACCCATGTCCGCAACTGGCGGCCCGAGGCCTGGGCCGAGACCCTTGCCGGCTGGTCGCGGCGCCACGGCCGCCGATTCCTGTTCATCGGCAGCGACGAAGAGGCCGAGTCCTGCGAGCGGGTTCGCGCCCTCATGGGCGAGTCTGGCTCGCGCTGCGCGACCTGGACCGGGCACGCCGAGGGCGACCTCGACACCCTGCTCGGGCTCATCGAACTCTCCCTCGGATACGTCGGACGCGACACGGGCCCGATGCACCTGGCCGCCGCCATCGGGAAGCCCGTCCTTGCCGTCTTCGGCGGGGGCACCTGGCCCCGATTCATCCCCGCCGGCCGCGCGCCGAGCGTCGCGATCACCGTGGGCGTGCCGTGCGCGGGTTGCGGGTGGACGTGCCACCTTCCCGACTCGTACTGCATCAAGTCGGTGCCCGCGTCCGAGGTTCTCGCTGCCGCCGACGATCTGGAATCCGGGCGCGTGCCGGCCGGCGAGGTCCGCCAACTCGCGCCCGATCCGGCCCTGCTCGCGCGCATCGGACGTGAGAGCACGTCGGCCGCACGCGAGCGCCTCGTCTCGCTCTCGCTCTCGCGGAGGAACGCGATGGAAACCACCGCCACACTCACCGCCAGCCTCGAGCGTGCGATCAAGGACGCCGCACGCGCCGAGATCCTGGCCGCCGACCTGGAGTCCGCCCGTGCCGAAGCCTCGCGGCGGGAGTCCGTGCTCCGACAGCGGATCGCCGCGGCCGAGGCCCTGTTGCGCGCGCGCGAGGCCGAACTCGAAGCACGCATCGCGGCCCTCGAAGCCGAGGCCAAATCGGCAACGGCGTCCAGCGCCCTGGTCGCCGCGGCGGAGCAGCGCCTCGCCGCCGCCGCCGCCGAGCACCAGCGCCAGATCGCCGACCTCGAGGCGCGGCTGGCTCGCGCGCACGAGTCCCTCACCCCCGCCCAGCAGCAACTCACCGACGCCCGCAACCAGGCCGCGGATCTTCGCGTGCGGCTCGCCAAGGCCGAGGCCGACCTCGCCGTTCTCGCCTCGCTCTGCCGACAGCGTGAGACCGAGACCGAGACCCTCCGCGTGCGGGTGGCCGACCTGATGGCTTCACGCTGGCGGAAGTACGGGCAGCGCCTCGGGATCGTCATGACACTCCCCTGGGAGCGCGAGGCCCGCAACGGCCAGCACTAGCACCGCCATGCCCATCCCCATCCACCCACCCACCCTCTTCGTCCCGGATCGCCCGGACCTCGCCCACGCCCCCAGTTGGCCCGCCGACGCCGACTTCCTCGGCGACGAGCACCGCGGCATCTTCGAAGCGACCAAGCATCTCCCGGGCTGGCAGGACCCGCCCGACTCCTTCAAACTCTACGAGATGGGCTTCCACGCCGGGAGCGTCATCCTCGAGGTCGGCGTCTTCGGCGGCCGCTCCGCCGTCGTCGAGTTGCGGGGCGCCCTCGCCGGCGCCGCGGCTCGCGGGGGGCCTGCGCCGCAGTTCTTCGGCGTCGACGTCGATCCCTTCTACCTCGAGCGCTCCTATCCCTCGATCGATGCCGCGGGCCTCGCCGGCCACGCCGCCCTCTTCCACGGCGACCTGGGCCGATTCCTCGACGAGTTTCCCATCGTTCCCACGATGGTCTTTGTCGACGGCGACCACCGCTACCCCGGATGCTGGTCCGACCTCGCCCGACTCGCCGACGCCCTCGCCCCGGGCACGCCCGTCCTGTGCCACGACTACGGCGGAATCCCGGGCGTGCGGCGTGCGGTCGATGAGTGGATCGCCACGGGCCGATTCGTTCGCATGGGCCGATTCGCCGGCTCGATCCTCCTGCGAGTCGCCGATCGTCCGGGCCGCGACGTGCCCCGCGTGGCCCGCGGGCTCGCGCCGCCTCGCTTTGCTGCCCTCCGCGACGCCCTCCGCGCGCGATACACCAGCCCCACGCCTCCGACGCTTCGGCGCGACGCGCACTACACGCCCGTCCGCGACCTGACCGCCGAGGCGACCGCGGACCTCCGCGGGCCTCGCGATGCGCACGTTGCCAGCGCTCGCGGCCGCTGGCCCTACGCCCGCCCCTCGACGCCCCCCCTGCCGCCCACCCTGCCCGGCGGGCTCCCGTGGCCCCGAATCTCGATCGTCACGCCCACATTCAACCAGGGCCCCTTCATCGAGGAGACCCTCCTCTCCGTCCGCCACCAGGACTACCCCAACGTCGAGCACATCGTCATCGACGGCGGCTCGACCGACGAGACGCTCGCCATCCTCGAGCGTCACCGCGACGCCCTCGCCGCGGTCGTGTCCGAGCCCGATCGCGGGCAGTCCGACGCGATCAACAAGGGGATGCGCCTCGCCACCGGCGAGATCATGGCTTGGCTCAACAGCGACGACATGCTCGCCCCGGGCGCGCTGGCCGCCGTGGCCCTCGCCTTCCACATGGGCGGCGCCGACCTCGTCGTGGGGGAGTGCCACGTCCATCGCGACGGCACGCCCTGGCAGCGGCACCTCACCAGTTGCGACGACGGTCCGCTCCCGCTCGACGATCTCATGGACGTGGACTCGCGCTGGCTTCAGGGCCAGTTCTTCTACCAGCCCGAGGTCTTCTTCTCGCGCGAGGCGTGGGACAAGGCCGGCGCGAGCGTCCGCGAGGACCTCTACTTCAGCATGGACTACGACCTCTGGATCCGCATGGCCGCCCAGGGCGCGCGCCTGCGGGTCGTGGGTCGGCCACTCGCGCTCTTCCGCGCCCACCAGGAACAAAAGACCGCGAACAACCACGGCGGGGGTTTCCGCGTCGAACTCCCCAAGGCCCGCGACGAGGCCGCCGCCGCGCTGGGGCGCGCGGTGCCCCCTTCGGCTCCCGCGGCCACGCGAGACCGCCTGCGCGTCGCGCTCTTCAACGACCTGGGCTATGCGTATGGCGCGGGCATCGCGCACCGCCGGATCGCCGCGGCGCTCCGGCTCTGCGGGCACGAGGTGCGCGCCATCGCCGCCTCGGGCGCCGAGATCCACTCCGCCGCCCCGCGCTGCACCGCGCAGGCCGTCGTGGATCGTCTCGCCGAGGGCAATCCCGATCTGGTCGTGGTGGGCAACCTGCACGGCGCCAATGTCGATCCCGAGGTCGTCGGCGCGATCGCCGCCCGCTGGCCCACGGCCATCCTCCTCCACGACCTCTGGTGGCTCACCGGGCGCTGCGCGTATCCGGGCGGGTGCGACCAGTACCTCCGCCGATGCGACGCCCAGTGCGCCTGCCAGGCCGAGTACCCGGCGATGGATCGCGGGCTCGTCGCGCAGGCGTGGGACGCCAAGCGCCGCGTGCTCTCGCTCCCGAACGTGCACCTGTGGGCCAACAGCCGATGGGCGATGGGCAAGGCGCGCCAGGCCCTGACCGCCGCCGCCCATGCCGGGCGAACGCCCCCGATCGACTGGATCAGTTTCGGCGTCGAACTCGACACGTTCCGCCCGCGCGACAAGGCCGACGCCCGCGAGCGGCTCGGGCTCCCGCGCGACGCGTTCCTCATCATGTCGTCGTCGTCCTCGCTCGCCGATCCGCGCAAGGGCCTGGCCCATCTCGCCGAGGCGATGCGGCTCCTTGATTTGCCCGATGCGCAGGTCGTCTGCGTCGGGTGGTTCGCCGACGGGCAGCAGCCCCCGATCCCCGGCATGCGCGCCATGGGCTACATCGACGACCCCGCGCGCCTCGCCGACCTTTACGCCGCCTCCGACCTCTTCGTCGGCCCCAGTCTCGAAGAGGCCTTCGGCCAGGTCTATGTCGAGGCCGCCGCGTGCGGCACGCCGAGCGTCGGGTACGCCGTGGACGGCAAGGTTGAGGCCATCGCCGACGGGATCAGCGGCCGGCTCGCGTCGAGCGTCGATCCCGCCGCCCTTGCCGAGGCGATCCGCGAGTTGTACGTCCACGCCGATCTCCGCCGGGCGATGGGCGGCTGGGCGCGAGCCTGGGCGGAGAACCACTGGTCGATGTCCGCATCGGCCCGCCGGCTTGCCGTCGTCCTCCGCAAGCAGGGGTTCGCCGCTCGCGCCGGGATCGGGCCGAAACTCGGCCTCGCCTTCGACGACCCCCGCGCGCCCGAGCCGGTGCTGGCCGCGCCGGGCGCCCCCGCGTGGCGCGCCGTCGATGGCTTCGACTGGTGGGAAGGCCCCTATCCCGATCGCGGGCTCGGACGATGCCGATGGGCGCGCGGGCCGATCGCTCGAATCGCCATCGAGGCCCCCGGCGGCCCCGTGCGAATCCTCATCGCCGGACGCAACCACGAGACCGGGCAGCGTGTCCGACTCGTCCACGCCGGGCAATCGCTCGGCGAGCGAGAGGTTGCTCCGCACGCCGGGACTTCGGACCAGGTTCTCGTGTTCGAGGCCGCGCTCCCCCGCGGCCCGGCCACGCTCGACCTGCACTTCTGGCGCTGGAAGGCCGACGGCCCGCGCCCCCTGGCCATGCTCGTCACCGGCATCAGCGTCCTGCCCGCGACGCCCTCGGCCACGGTCGTCGAGCCCAAGCCCGCGCCGGCGCACGCCTAGCAGCCCTACGCCTCGGCGATCGCGGCCTTCGCCTTGCGCCACGCCACCCCCGCGCCGACCAGCGCCACCACCGCCACGAACACCACCATCGTCGGCTCGAACGCGCCCCCCGACAGCCCCGCCGACGCCACGAACCCGCCCGAGACCAGCCCGCACACCGGCCCGATCGTGTATCCCACGCCGATGAGCGCCTCGTGCGTCCCGCCGGCATCGACCTCGGCCTTGCCGACTTCCATCGCGTAGTACAGCGCCGCCGTGTAGACCGCGGCCATGCCCGTCCCGAACATCACCAGCCCCGCGATCGTCGCGGCCACGCCCACCGTGCCCCCCAGCAGCACGGGCGAGAGGATTGCCGTTCCGAACCCACCCAGCAGCAGCAGCATCGCGAGCACCGCCGGATACCAGCGCCCGTGCCACCCGTGCCAGCGCAGCAGCGCCAGGAAGACCACGACCCGTGCCGCCGACCACGACGACGCGATCGGCGTGTGCCACTCCTTCGACACGCCCAGGTTCGAGAGCGCCGTCGGCAGGTACGGCCCCAGCGCCGTCGAGACCACGTAACTCGTCGGCAGCAGCACCCGGAACGTCGTCAGCAGGCCAAAGTAAACCGGCGGATGCGGGTCGTGGTGCTCTTCCGGGTGTCGGCCCGGCTCTCGCGGCAGGCACGCCACGACGACCAGCGTCGCCAGATGCAGCACGCCCAGCCCCAGCAGCAACTCCACCGCGTGGCGCTCCACCAGCCCGCCGATCGACGCCAGCCCGACCACGATCGCCCCGGCCCAGGTCACGTTGAACGCCCCGAGTGCGGTCCGCAGCGAGGCCCCGCTGCGTCCGCCGGACAGATACCCCTCGACCACAGGCCAGAGCGTCCCCGTGATCGGGCTGTACAGCCCGATCATCACCCACACCGGCCATGTCCGACCCGGGCTCAGCGTCCCGCCGATCCAAGGCAGCGCGCACAACGCCCCCAATAGGATCAGGATGAACGCGAGCACCGTCCGCGTCGAGACGCCCAGCGCCCGCCGCGCCGCCCGAACCGCCGGACCCGCCGCGATCGCCCCGACGACGTACGTGAATCCCTGCAACAAACCCAGCCCGAAGTTCGCGTCGCGCGAGAACCGGAATGACTCCTTGGTCAGGAAATAAATCCCCGTCGTAACGATCCCAGTCCCGAGACTCCCGAGGAACGCCAGCGCCAACACCGTGCCCAGGGGCACGGCACGATCGCCCGCGGCGCGGGGCGTCGGCACTTGGGTGGCGGTTGGAGTGGGCACGGCGGGAACGCCACGGAGCGGCGTTGCCATCCGGGGCCAGCCATCGTAGCATCCACCGATCGTCCCTGTAGCTCAATTGGATAGAGCGCTGCCCTCCGAAGGCAGAGGTTCCGCGTTCGACTCGCGGCGGGGATATTCGGACGCGGGAGAAGGGGGCCAGGGGTGGGGGAACGACATGGCCCGCCGCACGTCAAACCGCACACGGAACGTTCGCCCGGCGTATCAAGGGCCGGGCGTCTCCCCCCGATGCCCTCTCGCCGCTTTCCTTTCCGCCCATCTGGAGCCCGTTCGATGACTCGATTCGCCCTCGTCGCCTCGCTTGGATTGGCTTCCTTTGTCGCTCCGGCGTGGAGCCAGGATGCCGCGGCCCTGCCCACGGGCGAGGCCCTCTTCGCCAAGCACGTCCAGGCCATCGGGGGCGAGGAGGCGATGAAGGCCGAGAAGAACCGCGTCGTCCGCGGAAAGATCTCGATGATGGGCCGATCCGCCGACGGCCTTCTGACGACCTGGCGCGTCGCGCCGAACCGGATGTACTCGCTCGTCGAGTTTCCCGGCATCGCCACCCTCGAAACCTGGTTCGACGGTGAGTCCGCGTGGCTCCGCGACTCCAACGCCGGCACACGCAAACTCTCCGGCGAGGGGCTCGTCGAGATCCGACGCTCGGCCGACTTCCTCGGCGAGGCCAACTTCCGCGCTCGCTATTCCAGCCTCACAACGCAGGAGAAGTCCACGTTCGCCGATCGACCCGTGTACGCCGTCAAGGCCACGACCACCGAGGGCGCCGAGCGCACGCTCTACTTCGACGCCGAGAAGGGCTTTCTCATCGGGGTCAAGTCGCCCGGGCCCTCGGCCGACCCCGCCAACGAGCGCACCATGATCCTCACCGACTACAAGCAGTTCGGCGCCGTCACGCACGCGACCAAGATCACGCAGAAGGACACCCGCTCCGAGACCGTCACGACGATCACGGACATCAACGCCAACGTCCTCACGATGCCCAACATCGACCCGCCCGACGAGGTCCGCAAGGCCAAGTAGAGCGGCCCTACGCCCGCCGCCCCGCGCTCACCGTCAGCGGCACGCCCCCGTACGCCGCCTCCGTTACCACCGGCTTGCCCACCCGGATCCCGCCCGCCGGCGGCTCCACCCCGCGCTCCGTCATCAGCCGACGCAGCGCCACCGGCAGCGCGAACTCCACGTCCTCGTCGAACACGTCCCACTGCTCCACCGTCCCGCCGTGCGTCGCCAGAAGTTGCCGGCAGATGCCCGCCACCAGGTCCTCCGGCGCCGACGCGCCGGCCGTCAGCAGGACCACCAACTCGTCCGAGCGATCGCCCTCGCCGCGTCGCCCATCCGCTCGAGGCACGAACCACTCCTCGCGCAGTTCCGTCACGTCGTCGAGCAGGAACGCCGGCGTCCCGACGTTCCGCGAGATCTCCGTGAGCCGAACCGAGTTCGACGAGTTGCGCGACCCGACGACCAGCACCAGGTCGCACTGGGGCGCCAACTGCCGCACCGCGTGCTGGCGGTTCGTCGTCGCGTAGCAGATGTCCTCGGTGGGCGGTGCTTTGATCCCGGGGAACGCCGCACGCAGCGCGTCGATGATGACGGCCGCGTCGTCGGTCGAGAGCGTTGTCTGCGTCAGGTACACGAGCCGCGCGGGGTCGCGGATCACCAGCCGTGGGATGTCCTCGACGCGCTCGACGACCTGGATCGCGTCGGGCGCCTCGCCGCGCGTCCCGACGACCTCCTGGTGGTCCGCGTGCCCGATCAGCAGGATCTGGTACCCCTGCCGCGCGTACCGCACCGCTTCCGAGTGAACCTTGGTGACCAGCGGGCAGGTCGCGTCGATGGCGATGAGGCCGAGGTCGGTGGCCTGCCGACGGATCGCCGGGCTGACGCCGTGGGCCGAAAACACGACGATCCCCCCGCGCGGGACATCCGCCAGGTTATCCACAAAGACCACGCCCCGATCCCGGAACCGCCCGACCACGTGCCGATTGTGCACGATCTCGTGGTAGACATGGAACGCACGGTCCGGAAAGAGCCCGACGGCCCGATCGACGACCTCGATCGCCATCCGCACGCCCGCACAGAACCCGCGTGGATTCGTCAGAACGACCCGCATGCTCGATGGTACGGCCGAACGTCCGGCGGGTGCGCTCCAGACCTCCGCGAGGTCCGATTTCGACGCACGCCGCCCCCCGCGCTCCGATCGGCCGAAGCCCGCGAGCGTCCGACAACATGAAGTGTTGACAAAGAGATTCGCGAACTCCGATCGAGCGCACCCGCGAGGTATACTCTGGTCGGCCGCCCGGAGGGTGGACGGGGCCCCTTCGCGGCCCGTGATGGAGTCACGCGTGGCGAGTTCGACGGTCAAGCCCTGGCAGATCGTGGTCCTGGTCGCAGCCCTTGTGGTCGGGGGCGCCTCGGCCTACTACATGTTCGGGTCGCGCGAGCAGGTCAACTTCGCCGGCGAGGTGCTCCTCGTCGACGTGACCACCGGAGACCTCTTCTCCTACCCCGTCGGCGGGAAGCGCGGGATCATGATCCCCGCCAAGAACCCGGAGACCGGGAAGGTCGCGCTGCTCTCGGTCGACAAGTCACCGGAGGGCAAGTGGATCGTCGGGCCGCGCGATCTGCCGGCGCTCAAGCAGATCGAGGGCGAACCCAAGGCGCTCGTGGACCGCAGGACCGGCGAGGTACGGGTGTCGAGCGAGCAACCGAAGCGGATGAAATAGGCGGAAGGAACGGGCATGAAGACCAAGTCGGCGTTCACGCTGATCGAGTTGCTGGTGGTGATCGCGATCATCGCGATCCTCATCTCCCTGCTCCTCCCGACGCTCGGGCAGGCGCGCGAGGCCGCTCGCGCCGTGGTCTGCTCCGGGAATCTGCGCGGCGCGGGCCAGGGGCAGTCGATCTACGCCAGCCAGCACAAGGACTTCTTTGCCGGCCCGACGACGTCCGGGTATCGCGGGCAGGTCGGGCAGGCGGGCGACACGCTCTACACGTTCGACAAGAGCCCGGAGACCCCGACCACCACCTTTGATTGGATCAGCCCCACGCTCGGGGAGAGCCTCGGGCTCTCGGCCAACCGCGCCCAGCGCACCGCCCAGATCTTCAACCAGTTCGGGTGCCCCTCGGCCCGCAACTTCAACGCCAAGATTTTCAACGCCGCCGGCATGGGAGACGCCGCCCAGTTCGACACCATCCTCAACCGCGACGGCATCCGCCAGGTCAGTTTCCTCGCTCCCGCCAGTTTCCACGACTGGCCCGCGCGATTGCCCCAGCAACTCCAGACCCAACTCAACGCCCTCTGCAACAATAACGCCACCATTGGCTTTGACACCCCGGTCAGCGTCCCGGGAACCTACAAGCCGCGGCTCGACATGATCGGGCAGAACGCCGCCAAGAAGGTCCTTGCCGCCGACGGCACGCGATATCTCGCCACGCAGGGCTCGGGCGCGCTCCTCGACTTCGATATCGACTGCACCCCGCGCTACTTCAGTTCCTTCACCGACTCCGGCCCGATCTTCCACGGCGGGACGGCCTACGGGCGCGGCGCCAGTTCCGGCGCGGCCCAGGGGCGGCACCTCCTCTCGTTCCGTCACACCGGGCAGGCCATCGACGTGGTCTACTTTGATGGACACGCCAGCCGCATGAAGGCGGAAGAGGCCTATCGCGATGCCTCGCCTTGGTACCCCGGCGGGAGCGTGTTCAACGGCGGGGGCGCCACGCCCGAGTCCATCGCCTATTACAGCCAGCCCGGCATCAGCCGAAAGATCCCATAGGGCCCCGTCGGCGACGCTCGCGTGCGAAGGTCAGGGCGTTCTACGGCATCCCGTAGAACCCGCCTCCCAGATCCTTGATCCGTCCCTGACGCGCCAGTTCCTTCCAGACCGCCGGGGGGAAGTCATTGGGTGGCACGATCCCCGCGATCTGCGACGATCGGCCCGTGGTCGTGGGCCGCCCGCCGCCCAGCCGCGACTCGTCGTCGAGCCGCGTCAACTTGAATCGCTTTTTGAAAACCGTGAACGCTGCTTTGAGTTGCTCGGGCGGGATCGCGGGCGTGCCGGGTTCGGGCGTAGTCATGGTCCCAAGAGTATCCAACGGGTGAGGCGCTCGATCGGCGTGGTATGCTCTTCCAGACGAAGGAGGACAACATGCGAAGCGCCCTTGGGCTGTTCACGGCAGCGACGGTGATCGTGGTGGCGGGCTGCGGCGGCGGGGGCGTGCCCTCGGCCGACGCGAACAAGGCCATCGTCGAGGGGGTCTTGACCGCCAACTCCCAGATGTACAGCCATGGCGACGTGGGCGCGGAGGTCGTTGGGATTCAGGTCGGCCCGTGGAAGAAGGCGGAGCGCATGGGGCGTGCCGACGCCGGGCTCCCGACGATGTACGAGTCGACGTGGAAGGCGAAACTTCGCACCAAGGAGCAACTCGGGGTGATCATCGAGGTCTTCGACGGGACCACCATCGCCGGCGTCGCGCTCGAGAAGGGCGCCGAGATCCCGTTCGAGGGAGTGATCTCGGGCATGAAGGCGGACGGCAAGTGGGAGGTCCACGCCTTTGCCAAGGGCGAGGCATGGAAGGAGACCTTCGAGAAGACCGGGCCGATCACGATGGGCTACAAGGTCTACGACTCGCGCGGGGGGATGAACGTCGCGTTCCGCAACACCACCTTCGTGCCCTTGAGCAAACTCAAGCCGTGCGTCGTTGCCGGGTCGCCCGAGCACAAGAAGATGATCGCCGACGAGCAGGAGCGGCAGCGCAAGGCGATGGAGGCGGCCCAGGCCGCCGCCGAGGCGCGACGCAAGGCCGCCGAGGCCGAGCAGAAGCGGCGCATGGAGGAGCAGGCCGAGCGTCAGCGGCAGCAGCAGGCCGAGTACGAGGAACGGCAGCGCCAACAACGGGAGGCGTACGAGGCGGCCCAGAAGAAGGCCCAGGAGGATGCCGCCCGTCGCGCCGAGGAGGCGCGCCAGGCCCGGCTTCGTCCGCTCATCGCCCCGTTCAAGAGCGCTTCGGGCCTGCTCCTGCCCGCGGACCTCGGGCCGACGCTCCCGCTCGTCCTGCTCGCCGCAGAGGCCGACGACGAGAAGTTCACGGTCAAGGGCACGGGCATCGACCTGCGCGAGATGCCGTTCAAGGAGTTCTCGTTCACCGGCACGCCCGACGATCGCGGGCTGCTCAACCTCGCCTCGCCCGCGTCCAAGGATCCGGCGGCGCTCCGCGCGGGCGCCAACGGCACCCTCTCCGGCGCGGGCCTGGTCCTCTCGCCCCTCTCCCCGGAGGATCGCGCGAAGTTCGACGCGACCATCGCGCTGGGCAAGCGCCTTGGTTCGGCCGCTCCGGCCTCGATCGCGCCCGAGGTCCTCGACCCTGCGGCCGCCACCGCCCGCGAGGCCAACCTTCAACTCGCGCCGCTCACCGGCACCGTCGTCTATCGCAACCGCGTCGATGCCCGGGTCAATCCCATGTTCGCCGGCGACCTCAAGGGCCGCGGGCAGTACCTCTGGCGCAACGGCGAGGTCGTGCTGCTCCGCCTCGCCGAGCCCGTCAAGGGCTCCGGCATCTACTTCCGCGGGCTCAACCCCAGCGACAAGGTCTCGATCACGATCAACGGCGTCCACAAGGCCCGGCTCGAATCGGTCGCCAAACTCGGCGCGGCGGTCATCCCGCTTCCTTCCGACCTTGAGGTCCTCGAGGTGCGCTTCGAGGCCGAGGGAACCGCGTCGGTGCGCACCATCGGGCTCATCAGGTAGTCACGCTACAGTCCCTCGTGCGCGACGACCCCTTCGACACGCTGGGCCTGCCCCCGACGTTCGCGCTCGATGCGCCCGCGATCCGTGCGGCCTATCTCGCGCGGGCCGCCCTTGCGCATCCCGATATCGCAGGCAGCGACAACGAGAGCGCCCGCGCGATGGCGCGGCTCAACCAGGCGAAGTTCATCCTGGAAGACCCCGAGAAGCGGGCGGAGGCCCTGCTTCTGCGGCTCGGCGGGCCGACCAAGGAGCAGGACCGCTCGCTCCCCGAGGGCTTCCTCGCCGAGACCCTCGAGCTCCGGGAGCGGATCGAGGAGGAGATGGGCTCGGCCCGAGGCGACGCGGCCCGCGCGCGATGGTCCGCGTGGGCGGACGCCGAGCGGCGTGCGACGATCGAGCGCGTCGCCGTCCTGCTCGCGCGTGCCGTCGCCGAGCCCTCGCCAGAGGCCTTGCGCGACGTGCGCACGCGCCTCAACGCCTGGCGATATCTCGAACGCCTGATCGAGCAACTCGACCCCGCCCGCGAGGGACCCGCGCGATGAACTCGAACATCAACTTCCTTTTCGCCGTCATCGCCGTCATCGGCATCGCCTTCCTTGCCATGCTCACGCGGAGTTGCGGGGGCGCCAAGCATCCACTCCCCGCGTACTTCGACCGCACGCTCACCGTCGATTCGGCCGCGGCCCTGGGCAAGCCCGTGCTCGTGTACGTCGGCGCGGACTGGTGCCCCCCGTGCCAGACGCTCAAGGGCGGCGCGCTGGCCGATCGCCGCGTCGAGAAGTGGGTGCGCGAGAACGCGGTCGCGGTCTACGTCGATGCCACGTCTGTCCGCGACGGCGACGACACCAGCCTGCTCCTGCTGCGCCTCGGCACCACCGCCTACCCGGACCTCATCCTCATGCGGCAGAAGCAGGTCGTCGCGAGGCTCACCGGCGCCGTCCGCGCCAAGGACCTCCTCGCGTGGCTCGACAAGAGCGCCAAGGCCCCTACGCCAGCGGGTTGATCCACAGCCCCGTCGCCAGTTTCGGGTAGAAGAACGTGCTCTTCTGCGGCATGAGTTGGCCCGCCTTGCTCACCGCCCGCACCGCCGCGAGCGGCGTGGGCCGAACGATCACCGCCAGTTGCGGCAAGAATCCCTTGCCCCCGCCGGCGCCCGTCTCGGCCCCCTTCCCGATCTCTTCGACCTCGGCGATCGTGTGCGGGAACGCCCACTTCACGGGCTGGCCCCCGTTGAGCGCGGGCTGGCACACGCCCTCGACGATCACGTACTGGCAGAACGCGACCGTCAACTCCCGCCATGACTTGGGCTTCTCGGGGAACCGCGAGGCCAGCGCGTCCGCGTTCGCGGGAGTCGCCAGCACGCCGCGGCAAGTCTGGAAGTCCCAGAGCGCGAACCGCTGCTCGCCCATCGCGCCGGCGCGATCGAGGGCGGCGCCGAGCGCCCGCAGATCGCCCGCGATCGGCTCGACGCGCAGGTGCGACCCCGCCGACGCCAGGAACTTGTCGAACGTGTACGACGCCATCCCGCCCAGGACGCGGTGCGTCGGCCAGATGACCAGCCCCGGGTCCGACATGCCAACCAGGACCATCATCGACCGCCGCGCGGGGTGGTCCGCCGGCACGGGCCCGGCTGATTCGAGCGACTTGAGGTAGTTCAGCCCGGTCGTGTACCGGTGGTGCCCGTCGGCGATGAAGATGTCCTCGGTCGCCAGCGCGTCCTGGTACGCCTTGATCGTCGGCTCGTCCGCGACCGTCCACACCTCATGTACCACGCCCTCGCCGCTGGTCGCGGTCATGTCCGGCCCGCGGGAGGCCATGATCGTGCGCACGATCGCGGTCGCCCGCCCCGAGTCGTCGGCGAAGAGCCCGAAGATCGGGGAGAGTTGGGCCTTGGTCGCCTTCATCAGCGCGAAGCGGTCTTCCTTGGGGCCGGAGAACGTCTCCTCGTGCGGGAGGATCCCGCCCCCGGCGCGCGGACCGAACGGGACGACCTCGACCGTGGCGGCCATCCCGCAGCGCTGCACCCGCGTTCCGTCGGGCTGGGTGAACGTCTGGCGATACGCGAACATCGCCGGCGTCGACCGACGGGTCAACGTCCCGTCCTTGAGCCACGCTTGGTAGGTGGTTGCCGCCGACTCGTAGGCCGACGGGGGACCGAGTTCCTTCGCCGGGGTGTGCGGGAGGTCGATGGCCACCACGTTCCGCGGGTCTTTGGCGAGGAGTGCGGCCTTGCCGGCGGCGTCGAGCACGTCGTACGGCGGGGCGATCAGGGGGCTCACGTCGCCGCGGCCCTGGCGAAACTGAACGGCCGAGAACGGGAACACAGAGGGCATGGGAGCGCTCCAAGTGGACCCGTCAGCATACCCCGATACGCTGCCTGCCGTGACCGCCCCTGCACCCACGAGCCCGACCACGCCGGGTCCCGTCCTGCCGGGTGAGATCGTGCCTCCGCTGAGGCCGCCCGAGGGCGGGCTGAGGCGGGAGATGGACAGGATGGTGCGCGCGCCGGTGTCCGCGGCGCGTCCGGTGCTGGTGGTCGGAGGGTGGCGGGCGCCGGCGCTGGCGGCGCGGGGGCTGGCGTCTCGTCTGGCGCGGCTGGTGGGAGGGGGCGAGTTCGCCGGATGTGGGATCGCGCCGTGCTGGAGCCTCGAGTCGGCGGGGGACCGGGTGCGGACGGCGGCGCGCGCGCGCTGGGGCGAGACGCCCATCGACATCGTGGCCGTCTCGATGGGCGGGCTCGCGGCACGTCTGGCGGCGATCCAGGGGCTGGCGATCGCGCGGCTGTTCACCCTCGGCACTCCGCATCGCGGGGCGAGGCTGGCGCGGTGGTTCCCGGTGGACGCGGCGGTGCGCGCCATGCGGCCCGGGTCGGCGCTGCTGGCCCGGCTCGACGAGGGCCTGAGCGGGGCGGGGTACGAGTTGGTCTGCTACGCGAGGCTCCGGGATTCGTGGGTGGGGGCGAGGAACTGCGCCCCGCCGGGGTGGCCCCTCATCTGGAAGCCCGGGCCGATCGTGCTGGCACACCAGACGATCTCGCTGGACGGGCTGATCGCCGTGGACATCGCGCGGCGGGTGCGCGGGGAGCCGCCCCTGGCGGGCGCGCCAAGCGAGCCGCCCTCGGACTGACCGCGCCCGCTATCCTCCCGGCGCGGCGGGCCGACCCGCCGCCACTGGGAGAAGGGCCATGTCCGATGTGATGCTGGACGCGGTGCTGGCGCAACTCAATGCCGACGAGGAGGGCGCGATCGGGCGGTGGATGGACTGGCTGCGGATCCCGAGCATCAGCACGGATCCGGCGTACGCGGGGCAGACGCGGCAGGCGGCGACATGGGCGGCGGACCAACTCCGCGATCTGGGGTTCGCAGTCGAGATCCACGAGACGACGGCGCCGGGCGGCAAGCCGGGGCATCCGATCGTGCTCGCGGAGTGCGGCGGTGGCCCGGGGTACAAGGGCCCGCACGTCCTGTTCTATGGGCACTACGACGTGCAGCCGGCCGATCCGTTGGACCTCTGGGAGAGCCCGCCGTTCGAGCCGGTGCGGAAGCCGGCGGAGGGCGCAATCGGGGAGCGAGTCGTGGCCCGCGGGGCGGTGGACGACAAGGGCCAGGTGATGACGTTCCTCGAGGCGCTGCGGGCGTGGAAGAAGGTGAGCGGGCTTCCCGCGGGCGGGGCGAGGTTCACGGTGCTGCTCGAGGGCGAGGAGGAGTGCGGGTCGGTGTCGCTGCCGGCGTTCGTGCGCGCGCACCGGGAGCGGCTCGGCGGGTGCGACATCTGCCTCATCTCGGACACGGGGCAACTCGGGCGCGGGAAGCCGGCGATCACGTACGGGGTGCGCGGGCTGGCGTACACCGAGGTCACGCTGCACGCGGCGAACCAGGATCTGCACTCGGGCCTGTGGGGCGGGCGGGCGCCGAACCCGAACAACGAACTGGCGAAGGTGCTGGCGCAACTCTGGGACAAGGAGCGGCGGGTGACGATCCCGGGGTTCTATGACGCGGTTCGGCCGCTGGCGCGGAGCGAGCGCGAGGCGTGGAAGCGGCTGAAGTTCAACGCGGCAGCGGCGTTGAAGAAGATCGGGCTACCCAGGGCCGCGGACATCGGGGAGGCGGGGTACACGGCGCTGGAGCGGGAGTGGGGGAGGCCGACGGCGGAGATCAACGGGATCTGGGGCGGGTACACGGGGGCCGGGGCCAAGACGGTGATCCCCGCGAAGGCGAGCGCGAAGGTGAGTTTCCGACTGGTGGCGGACCAGGACCCGGCGAGGATCACGAAGATGTTTTTCAAGTGGCTGCGGGATCGGACGCCGCCCGGGTGTCGATGGGAACTCACGGACCATCACGGGGGCTGGGGCGCGACGGTGCGCACGGACTCGCCGTTGCTCGCGGCGGCGGAGCGGGCGATCAAGCGGGCGTCGGGGAAGCGCCCGGCGCTCATCAAGAGCGGGGGCTCGATCCCGGTGGCGGGGCTGCTGAAGGCGGAGTTGGGGATGGAGACGATCTTCATGGGCTTCGGGCTCGACGACGATCGGGTGCACTCGCCCAACGAGAAGTTCGAGTTGGACTGCTTCTGGCTCGGGCAGCGGTCGCACGCGGCGTTCATCGGCGAGTTGCTCACCGGCGCGGCGCGGGCGTAGGGCGGCGTCGGGGTGCAACCCCGCGGGGCGCGGGCTGTAGGAGGATCGGCGGGGCGTGGAGGAGCCGCGATGGTGCGCACGTGGGTGGTCGCGCTGGTGAGCGTGTTGGCGGTGTGGGGGTGCGACTCGAAGGCACGGCCGATGAAGGACGCGCAGGCCGCGGCGGCGGGAGCGGGCGGTCGGGCGGCGGTGGCGAAGGTGGTGGCCGAGGCGTTCGACGCCAAGCGCGTGACGATCGGGGACATGATCGACCTGGCGGCGACGCGGCTGGAGGCTGAGGAAGCCAAGCCGGGCGGCGCGGCGACGAGCCAGGCGGCGACCGCGCTGGCCGGGGGCGTGCTCGATGCGGCCTCGATGGTCTCGGCGAAACTGCCGACCAGCGGGGAGTTGGAACTGTTCTGGATGAAGATGGGTCGGCTGGCGTTCCGGTCGGCGGACGAGGCGGTGTCGAACGGTCGGCTGGAGGAGGCCGAGTCGCTGATGCTCGCCGGGCCGGCGCGGTGGCAGACCGAGGCGTATTGGATTCGATACCCGGACCATGACGCGCTGGTGGCGGTGGTGCTGGTGCAGCGCGGGAAGCGGGAGGAGGCATTGCACCGGCTGGGATCAAGGCCACAACTGACGGGGTTGGCGGCGGAGGTGTACGAGCGGCTGCGCGGGCGGTAGCGGGGCCGTATGCTGGGCGCATGGAGCCGCGGGTCGTGGGCGAGTGTGTGGCGCTGTTCGCGTTCGACGCGGGGTTCGCGATCGACCTGGACCGTGCCCAGACGCTGGCGGGCCGACGGACGGAGCGCGAGACGATCCGTCACGGCCGGCAGACTCCCGAGGCGTTCGAGTATCGCCCCGCGCCGCTGCGGGTGGTGGAATCGGCGCAGGGCGAGGTGCCGCGGGTCGCGGGGCGGGCGTGCGAGGACCGGGTCGAGTGCCTGCTGTTCGACTTCGGGGCGGCGTCGGTGGCGTATCGGTTTGCGATCAGGGGTGGGCTGGGGGACCTGCTCGACCTGAGCGAGGGGCTGTATGAGAACAAGGAGTTGATGGCCGACGCGCGGCGGCGGGTCGAGAGGCTGCTGGAGGCGATCCGGCCCGCGGTGGTCAAGCCGGAACTGGCGGCGCCGGTCGAGGACTATGTGATCTTCCGCCTGGATCCGACGGAGGACGCCGAGGCGCTGGTGGAGCGTGAGCGGTCGCTCTTGGCACGGGTGCTGCGGTCGGAGCGCGGGATGCTCTCGGCGGACGAGGAGGCGGACGCGCTGGCGTGCCGGATCGCGTATGCGCGCGGGGAGGTGGTGCTGATCGACTGGAACGCGGCGATCCTGATCCAGCGGCAGGCCGAGGACGCCATGGCGGTGCTCGAGTACGCCAACGTCGAACTGCTGGAGATGCGGACGCTCGACGACCAGCTCGACGGGGTGCTCGACCGGGCGTACCACATGCTCACGCGGCGGTCGTGGCTCAGGCGGTTGGCGATGGCGACGGGGCGAGAGGCCCGGCGGCTGGCGCGGATGCAGATGGACAGCGCGCTGCTCTTTGAGGGTGTGAACAACGCGGTCAAGTTGCTGGGCGATCAGTACCTGGCGCGGCTGTACCGCCTCGCGGCGCACCGGCTCCACCTGCCCGAGTGGGACGCGAGCATCCTGCGGAAACTCGAGACGCTCGACGGGATCTACCAGCGGCTCATGGACCAGCGGGCGAATCGGCGGATGGAACTGCTCGAGTGGATCATCATCCTGCTCATCGCGTTCGAGGTCGGGATGTCGCTCTGGAAGTGGTAGCGGAGGCGCGGGGGTCGGGCCTCTGACGCCTGTGCCCTCGTGCGGCGCGGGGTTTGTTGGTTCGGGGGTGTTGTGTTAGATTGGTCGCCGAGGAGGTGCCGCCATGAGCCAGGCGCCGTCGGCGAAGGTGTGCGTCGTCTGCGGGCAGGACTGCTCGAACCGGCCGCGGATGCGCGACCCCAACGGGCGCTACACCTGCAGGTCGTGCCTCGACGCGTCGGCGAAGAAGGCGGCACCGAAGGCGAGCGGACCGAAGGCTCCCGCGCCGGTGGAGGATCTGGCGGGGATCATCGGCCTGGAGGACGGGCCGGCGCAGCCCGTGGCGGCGCCGACGATCTGTCCGGGGTGCCAGAGTTCGGTCCCGCATGGCTCGAGGCTGTGCGTGCAGTGCGGCCGGAACCTTCTGAGCGGGGGCGTGGTGCGGACGGCCGTGGGCGAGGACGATCCGATCGAGCCGACGCGGGTGAAGGGCGGGAAGTGCGGCAAGTGCGGGTACAGCCTCAAAGGGCTGAAGGCGATGCGGTGTCCGGAGTGCGGGTCGCCGCTGCGGCCCGAGCGCAAGGCGGAGAAGTATGCGGCAGACTCGGCGGCGATCCGGCGGATGGAGTACCTCAAGCCGCTGATCCACATCGCGATCGGTCTGGGCGGCCTGGCGGCGGTCTACCTCGGCCAGGGCGAGATGAAGCAGTTCCTGTTCTACCTCATCTATTGGGGCGTTTCGATCCCGATCGGCGTGGTGGTGTTCTTTGTGGCGTGCCTGTTGTGGCTCGGGTTCGATGCGCCGTTCCACCTGACGGGGCTGCGGCTGGCGGGGATCTACGCGGTGACGGACCTGGTGCGGGCGGTGCTTGGGATGACGCCATTGCCGGGGTTCGCGGTCATGGCGGTGCTGGTGTTCGTGTATGTCGGGATGATGATGGAGTCGCTGGACTTGGAGATGGTGGACGCGGTGATCATGGGGCTGCTGTGCTGGGGCGTGAAGATGGCGATCCTGGTGACGATCATGGTGATGCTGATGCCGTAGCAGCGGCTGCGAAGGCGTGAGGGAGCACCCGCCCGCGGCGATCGCGTGTTACGGGCAACCCGCGGCGAACTTGTTGAGGAAGCACTGGAAGTCGTTGACGTTCAGGACGGGCGGGACGGTGGAGCCGTCGCAGTTGGCGAAGGGGTCGCCGGCGGCGAACTTGTTGAGGAAGCACTGGAAGTCGTTGACGTTGAGGGCCGGGGCGACGGTGGAGCCGTCGCAGTTGGCGTAGCAGGTGGCGACGCCGAAGAGCCCGCGGATGAGGAAGGCGCGCTCCTGCCCGTTGTAGAAGCCCGTCCCGCAGAGGGCGGAGCCGTCGTAGGAAAGCCCTGTAGCGTCGGTGAGGACCCATCCGGCGAGGTCGACGCCCTGGGTGGGGAGCCAGGTGTTGAGGTCGACCATGCCGGTCTGGGCGCGCCAGATGAAGGCGCGGCCGGGAGTGTTACTGGCGTTGAACTTGCAACGACCCGCGACGACGAGCCCGTCACCGCTGATGACGTTGCCGTAGGAGTGGAGCATGCCCGGAATGACGCCGAGGTTCTGCATGCCTCCGGCCTGGGTCCAACGGAAGGCGCGGTCGCCCATGGACTCGTCGCCGACCCATCGGCTGAAGCCCGTGACGGCCGAGCCGTTGGCGCTGCAGGAATAGGCGTAGGAGTGGTCCCCGCCGAGGAGGACGCCGAGGTTCTGCATTCCTCCGGCCTGGGTCCAACGGAAGGCGCGGCCGTTGGCGCCGGTCCAGGCGCTGACGCCGACGATGGTGGTTCCGTCGGCGCTGATGCCGTGGGCGCCGGAGCCGCCGCTCGTGTAGCCGCCGGGGAGGGTGCCGATGCTCTGCATGCCGCCCTGGGCGGTCCATCGGAAGGCGAGGTAGGTGAAGCCGTCGTTGCTGTCGCCGACGACGATGGAGCCGTCGCCGCTGACGCCATAGGCGATAGAAACGGTGCCGCTGGGAAGGGTGCCGAGGTTCTGGGGCCCGGTCTGGCTGGACCAGCGGAAGGGGCGGACGCCGAGGTTGCCGGCGACGGTGGAGCCGTCGGCGGAGATGGAGTTGCCGGCGGACCAGGACGAGCCGATGGGCACGCCGAGGTTCTGGAAGCCGCCTTGGAGGGTCCAACGGAAGGCGCGGTTGCCCCACTGCTCGTCGCCGTTGATGTCGCCCAATCCGCTGACGACCCAGCCGTCGGCGCTGACCTGCCCGGCGCGGGTGAAAGTCCCGCCCATGGGCATGACGCCGAGGTTGTAGAAGGAGGGCCCGGCAAGGGCGTTGCCGGCGGCAAGGGCGAGGGACGCGAGCAGAGCGGTTCGGTTCATGGTGATCCTCCGGGGTAAGGGAACACCATGACTTCGATGGAGGGGGGTAGGTCTGAACGCTCGGAGGGTGAAAGGTGGGCCGGAGCCGGGGGGCCTCGGCGTTATAGGTGGACGCGTTCCTGGATGATCTGGCGGAGGCGCTGGATCCACTGGTCGAGGAGCGGTCGGGCCGGGAGGGTGAAGCGGAGGGCGACGCGCTCGCCGGGGAGTGCGGCCCAGGGGGACTTCGGGGCATCGACGGGATGCACGTCCTCGGCCTCGAGCGTGAAACGGGGGGTCTTGGAGGCCAGGCCGAGGCGGTCGGCGGGTTCGGTTTCGATGGCACCCCCACCGGCAAAGCCGAGGGAGGGGTGGGGGAGGAGGCGGTCGCCCGCGGGACGAAGGCGGAAGGCGGCAGCGGTCAGGAGGGTGTCGGGCTCGGAGAGCGGACGGAGGCGGACGCCCGTGCGGCCCGGACCGGCGAGCAGAAGGGCCTGGGCCTTGGCCGAGTCGAGCGGTGCGGCGACGCGGACCCGCGTGGTGTCCACGACCTCGCAGAGCAACTGCCCGCGGCGGACGAACATGCCCACCAGAGTCTGGGGATCGGATCCGGCGACGCCGACGACGACCACGCCGTCGTGCGGGGCGCGGACGACGAGTTCGGCGATGCGGCGGTTGACCTCGTCGATGAGCCCGCGCAGGCTCCCGACGTGCTGGCGGAGCGAGATCGCGATGCCCTCGGTGTCGGGGAGGGCGGAGTACTGGCGCTCGCGGCTCTCGTACTCGACGAGTTGGCCCTGGGCCTCGCGCAGTCGGGCCGTCAGGTCGGCGCTCTCGAGGGTGACGAGCGGATCGCCGGCCCTGACGGCGTCGCCCGGTCGCACGTGGGCCGCGACGATGAAGCCGTCGGTCCCGAAGGCCACGCCCGTGCGCGACAGGCTCTCGACCACGCCCGAGGCGCGGCGGTGATCCGGGAAGGGCACGGCGCCCAGGAGCAGCGCGGACGCGAGCACGGAGGACCCGAGCAGGGCGATCGAGCGCTTCCGCTTCTCGCCCAGTTGCGGGCTCGTCGCCAGCCAGTGCACCAGTTTGCCCGCGGGCAGGATGAACCAGGCGGCGGCGGTCCAGGCGGCGAGGAACACCCCGAGCCCGAAGAACTGACCCATGACGTAGAGCGTGATCGCGAAGAAGAGGAAGATGCGGTAGGCCATGGACGCGATGCCGTAGACGATGAGGATGGCGCGCTCGGCCGGCGAGTTGGAGGGCGAGCGGGAGGACTCGAGCCGGAGCACGAAGCGCTGGACGAGGTGCTGGAGCATCTTGCCCGAGCGCTGCATGAGGTTGGGGACCTCGATGAGGTCGGAGAGGATGTAATAGCCGTCGAAGCGCATGAGCGGGTTGGCGTTGAAGAGGATGGTCGAGACGCTGGCGGTGAACATCGCGTTGAACGCGAGTTGCCGGACCAGCGCCGACCCGCCCGAGAGCGAGTCGATCCAGACGAGGGCGGCGGCAGCGGCCACGGCGAGTTCGAAGAGCATCCCGCCCGCGCCGACGGCCATGCGGCGGTACTTGCTGGGGAAGGCCCACGTTGCCGAGGCGTCCACGTAGGGCGAGGGGAACATCACCAGGAGCATGAACCCGAACTCGGGGACGTGGCCCCCGAAGCGGCGGCAGATCACGCCGTGGCCCAACTCGTGGATCGCTTTCACGACGACAAAGGAGACGGCGAGGGCGAGCCAGTTGGCGGGGGCCATCACGTCGCGGTAGGACGCCATGAGGCTGTCCCAGTGGGGGACGACGCTGGCGATGCCATAGCCGACCCAGAGCACCCAGAGCAGCAGCCCCCAGCGGTTGATGAGGGGCCGGAGGATGGGCTCGATCCACGCGAGGATTCGATCCGGATTGAAGAGCCGGATCTTGAAGTACATGATGCCGATGGCCTGCTGGGTGATGCGCCTCTTGACGCGTTCGCGTCCGCGCGAGAGGAGTTGCTCGGTCTCGGGCGAGGCGTCAAGGGCGAGGAGGTTGGAGTTGTAGAGTTGCCCGAGGAGTTCGATGACCTCGTGCTGGGTGGGGGCGTGGTCGCCGTGGGTGCCCAGCGAGATGTTCCAGACCTCCTCGACGGAGCGATTGCCGTCGAGGAGCCCGACGAACTCGTGGGCGACGGGGCTGAGGCGGTAGAACTGGTTGGAGGACGGGTCGTGGACGACGTGCCAGCGGCGTCCGCGGTAGTGCTGGCGGGTGATCTGGACGTGGGGCCTCAGGCGGGGCTTGAGGGCGCGGACGCGGTGCCAGAGCGGGGAGAAGGTGGGACGCTCGTTCATGCTCACCACCACAACCAGAGGCGGAGTTGGTCGCGGAACCGGCGGGTGGCGATGCGCAGGAGCGATCGGCGATCCACGTCGAACTTGGCCACGCCCTCCATCCCGGGGCGGAGGACCTCGGCGGCCCGCGCGCGCACGGCGGGGTCCGAGGCGTCCAGCCGCGCGCGCACCTCAAAGGTGTTCTTCCCGTCCTTGGCCTGCGCGAGCGGGACGACGTGCTCGACGACGAAGGGGAGGGCCAGGCCCGGGTCGCCCTTGGTGGCGATCTGGCCCCGGATCTCCTTCCCGCGCAGGAGCGAGATGTCGCGGTCGCTCACGCGCGCGAGGATCACGATGTCGTCCAACGAGGCGACCTGGAAGATGGGGTCGCCGATCTTGACGGCGGCGCCGATCTTGTCGGAGGGGTCGCCGGTGATGATGACGCCATCAACCGGGGCGCGGACCTCGGCGCGCTGGAGGTTGTACTGGGCGAGGGCGAGGCCGGCCTCGGCCTGCGCGACGCGGGCGAGGGCCTGCTGAGCCTCGGCGTCCTTGTCCCCGGCTTTGAGGGCGGCATCGGCCTCGGTCTGGGCCTGGATCTTGCGCGCGCGGAAGTCCGCCGCACGCAGCGCCTGCTCCTCGGTCGCCATGCGGAACAGCACCTGGCCCTTGGTGACGGATCGGCCCGGGGCGACGCCCTCGCCCAGCGCGCCGATGACGCCTTCGAACGGTGCGGCGAGGATCCAGCGGTTGCGGGGCTGGATCTCCATCGGCGCATCGACGCGGAACGGAAGGCGCACGAGGGCGGCGAGTGCCGTGGCCACGACGAGGACGACGCCGGCGAGTTTCCAGCCCGTGTGCCGGGGGCCCACGAGCCAGCGGGCGCCCTTGAGCGAGGCGAACCAGGCGCGGGTGACGACGAGGCGATCGTCGGAGCGGCGGAGCACGAGCACGGGGGCGACGAGGTCGAGCGCGGCCTGGATCAGTTCGAGGTCGTCGAGGTCGAACGGACCGGAGGTGGACTCGGTTGTGACGACGCCGACAACGTCGTCGCCGTCGCGGAGCGGGAGCGAGACGACCGAGAGCCTCGCGTCGGCGGAGGCGAGGTCGCGATGGGCGTGGGTGATGGCCTGGGCGAGCAACACGTCGGCCTCGGCGCCCGAGGGGGGCGGGTAGAGAACCGGCTGCTCCTGGTCGAGGCACTCGTCCATCGCGGCCTCGATCTTCTGGACCATGGCCATGCGGCGATCCACGTGCTCGGTGTCGCTCAGCGCGACGACGCGCACGACGCCCGAGGGCCCGACGGCGCGAACCCATCCCATCGCGGCGCGATCGGCCTTGGCCTGGCGTGCCAGGTCGTTGACGAGTTGGAGGGCCGCGCCGCGGAACGAGGGTGCGGCGTTGATCGCGGCGATGAGCCGGCCCGCCAGGTCGAGGGCGGCGGAGGCCGACTTGGTGCGCTCGAGTTGCTGCCGGGTCGAGTGGAGCAGCGCGTACCCGGCGATCACCTCGACCATCGCCATCGTGGTTTGGAGCGCTTGGCGGGAGCGGGGTTCGAGGTCGAGGGTGATGACGTGGCGGGGCTCGGGCGGCTCGCCGATGGTGATGGGGACGGCGGCGAAGGTGCCGCGCTCGCCCTCTCCATAGAACGAGTCGGGTCGCTCCTGCCCGAAGAGGCGGGCCTGGGCGGCTTCGGCGGCGCCGCGAGCGGCGGCCTTGGCCTCGGCGCTGGCCTGCACCGGTCCTTGCTGCGGGGGCCAGGCGCCCAGGGCCCGCGGCTCGGCGAGTCCGGCCTGGTCGCCCTCGGCGCGATCGACGCCAAAGACGATCGCCTGGCGCGCCCCGGAGACCTGCGCGAGGACACTGGCGAGTTTGCCGAGGAAGGCGCCGTCGTCGGGCGCGGGGGCGTGGAGTTCGGCGACGACGCGCTGCCAGCCGGGCGTCTTGACGCTGGAGAGGTCGATCAAGGCTTGGCCCCCTGCGCGACGCGGAATCCGGCGGGGGGCTCGGCGAAGCGGACCCAACCCGCCAGGCCGGCGGGCCATTGCTTCGGATTCGGGACCTCGACGCGAACGCGACGGGTCCCGCTGCCGAAGTCGGCCTCCGCGGCGAGTTCGATGATGGTGCCCTGCGAGACCTCGGGCTCGCCGGGGGTGTCGAGGAGGACCCAGGCGCGGTCGCCCACCCGCAGCCCGGTCGTGAGCGTGCGCGTCGTGGGGACCTTCACGTCGATCCAGAGCGGGTCGATCGAGACGACGCGGATCACCGGATCGGTGTCGCGCTTCACCTCCCCGACCTCGGCCGTCACGCGGTCCACGCGCCCGTCAAAGGGAGCGAGGATCGTCATGCGCTTGAGTTGTTCCTCGCGGAAGGCGAGTTGCACCTGCTGCTGGGCCAGTTCGTGCTTGGCGATCTCCCAATCCACCTTCCGGGCCTTGAGTTGGGCGCGGGATCGGTCGAGTTCGATCCGCGAGGTGCCCTTGTTCTTCTCGACCAGCGCCTCCTGCGCGTCGAACTCGACCTGGGCCTGCTCGACCGCGGCGGCGGCGCGCTGCACCGGAAGGTCCGACTCGGCGAGCATCCGCTGGAGGTCGCGCTGCAGGCGGAGTTCCTCGTCGCGGGCCCGCACCAGGACCTCGCCCTTCTTGACCATCGCGCCGCCCTTGACCAGCACCTGTGCGATCTCGGAGGGGATGGTGAAGCCCAGCGTCGAGTCGCGGCTCGGGCGCGTGACGCCACGCTCGCCCTGGAAGGCGGCGGCGGGGTCGGTCGTGGGCGGATCGGCGGGGCGCGCGGCCTGGCCGGTTCCTGCCTGCATCGCCGATTCCCCCGCCAGTCCCCCGGTGACCATCCCCATGAGCACGGCCATTGCGGTCGTCAAGGGTCGCTTCATGTCCAGACTATATGAAGGATGGGGGGCGTTCGGTTTCACCGACCGCGGCGAGGTGGAACGAATCGGCCCGATCGGCTAGGCTCGGCCCGAATGGACATGAACCTCTCTGGCAAGCGGGCGCTCGTCGGCGGATCGACCCAGGGCATCGGGCGGGCTGCCGCGGTCGAACTGGCCTCGCTGGGGGCGACGGTCACGCTGATCGCGCGGAACGCCGAGGCCCTGTCGGCGGTGGCGGCGGAGTTGCCCAGGCCCGTGGGGCAGGCGCACGGGATCGTTGTCGCGGACTTTGCCAACCCCGAGGCGGTGGGGACGGCGATTCGGGCCGAGATCGACCCGAGCAGGCCGTTCCATGTCCTCGTGAACAACACGGGCGGCCCGCCCGGAGGCCCGGCCCACGATGCCGCCCCGGATGCGTTCGTCGTCGCGTTCAAGACGCACCTGGTCTCGTTCCAGGTGCTGGTCAAGGCGCTGATCCCGGGGATGCGCTCCGCCGGATATGGGCGGATCATCAACATCATCTCGACGAGCGTGAAGGCGCCGATCCCGAACCTGGGCGTCTCGAACACGATCCGCGCGGCCGTGGCGAACTGGGGCAAGACGCTCGCGCACGAACTCGGGCCCTTCGGGATCACGGTCAACAACATCCTGCCCGGGTTCACCGACACGGCACGGCTGGCGGAACTCTTCAAGGCCCGCGCGGCCAAGACCGGCAAGCCCTACCAGCAGGTCGTGGACGAGGCGATCGCGACGATCCCGGCGGGGCGGCTGGGCAGGCCGGAGGAGATCGCCGCGGCGGTCGCGTTCCTGGCCTCGCCCGCGGCGGGTTACATCAACGGGATCAACCTGCCGGTGGACGGCGGACGGACGCAGAGCCTCTGACACGGTGCGTCCATGCCTCGTCCGATGTACGATCGCGGCGTGCGACGTGAGGCGCGAGCCAACTCGAATCCGCGAGCAGCCGGCGCGGCGATCGGCGCGGCGCTCTGCGCGGGGATCGTGCTGGGCGCCGGTCCGGGGTGCGCGATCCGCCCGAAGGCGCCGGGAGCGCACGGCGCGGACGCCTCGGCGACCGGCCTGCTCGCGCCGGATCGGGTGCGGATCCATCCGCTCACACGAGTCGATCGCGACGCGCGCGGGCGAACCGTCATCATTTGTTACATCGAGTTCCTGGATCAGTGGAGCGACTCGTGCAAGGCCGTGGGGCAGTTGCAGGTGCAGTTGTATCGTCCGGTGGATGGTCGCGGCGGCCGCGCGTCTGGGCTGGGGGTGCAGGAGTTGGTCTGGGACGCCGACCTTCGCATAGCGGATCGCCAGCGCGACCTCTACGACCGTGCGACGCGGCTGTATCGGCTTGTGCTCGACTCCGTCCCGGAATGGGTCGGCACGCCGGCGGCGGGCGACGCGCCCACGGCACGGCTGCGTGCGGTCTTCACGCCCGATTCGCTCGGCGGGGAGGAGCGCTCTCTGCAAGCGGAACTGTCGCTCGCGGGCGGGAGGCCGATGCCGTAGGCGGCGCTCGGCGGGGTGGTGGCGGAGGTGTGGGGGGGGATGGTCGCACGGCGCCGGAGTGAGATTCCCGAGTGTGGGTGCAACTCGGGCTTGAC
The DNA here is from genome assembly GCA_016793805.1 of Phycisphaerae bacterium. Taxonomy (GTDB): domain Bacteria; phylum Planctomycetota; class Phycisphaerae; order Phycisphaerales; family UBA1924; genus JAEUIZ01. The sequence continues at coordinate 67,107 of JAEUIZ010000022.1, read as the reverse complement.
AGCGGGTGTATATTGGATTGTCGACATGAGATTGCCAGCGTCGCGGCGTGATGACGTTGGCGAGCGGATCGAGGCCTGCCCACGAGCCGAAGGTGGGACATGCAAGGAGCCACGACATGGCGAAGACGATCTGGCGTGCCGCGCTCGCGGCGTTCGCGATCTGTGCGTTCGGGGGGGGGGGGGGATAACAAAGCCCAGGCACAGCCCGCGCCCACTTCAAGTTCGGTGTCGCGCTTCCCGGCCTCGCCGCCGGCCGGTTTCTCGGACAAAGCCGTGGACATGGGCGTCTGGCAAGAGCAGGTCGGTAGTGGGATCCTCGAGCCGAAAAGGACGTTCGTGCTCGGGACGACCCGCAACGACACGGGCACGTACATCACACTGACGCGATACGCTCTCGCCGGCGGTGCGGCCGAGGTCTCTGTGACGTGGCCGCCAACGCCGACCAACGACGAGTACGTCGGAACGCTCAACGAGGCCAAGGCGATGGTCGTTCCCGTCGTGCCACAGCAGACGACGGCAGACAACGGGAGGATCTACGTCGCCGGGACCGCTGAGGCCGGGCTCGCGACGACGGACATCGTCGTGCTCTGCTACGACTTCAACCTCAATCTCAAGTGGATGCGGACGTACGACTACAGCCCCAACCCGATCTTCTACGGCGACGACGTGCCCGTCGCCATCACCACCGACCAGACCGGCGATCCCAACTACGAGGGCATCGAGTACTCCTTCGTGGCGGTACTCGGGTCGTCCAAGGGCCTTGACACAGGGAAAGACTTCGTGACCCTGTGCTATCGGAGTTCGGACGGGTGCCCGCTCATGCCCGCGAAGCGGCTCAGTTCAAACGGGGACCACGACGACGTGCCGGTCGACGTCGTGGTCGGCATCGCGACCGACCCGATCTCGCAGCAGGGCGTGCCGTCGATCTTCGTTACCGGCGCGCTGCCCGCCGCGGGCAACGGCACGCTCCCCTGGTTCTACACGACCGCGTACACGATCCCTTCAACCGAGTGCCTGACAGCGGGGCAGGGGAACGTGGCACTCCACTGGCCGAGGCTGTTCCGCGGCGCGGACACAACGAACCTGCCCCCAAACTACGTGGGCGTCGAGTGCCTCCCCGCGAGAATGAAGTACGTGAAGGGCATGCTCTATCTGGCCGGCTCGGCGTTGCCGATCGGGTTTGACATCACGGCGTCGCGCGACATGGTCTACTGGGTGTACCTGCCGACGAGCCCGACAACCTTTCCACCGGCGTCCTTCGACACGTGGGACGCGGGGAATGTGCTCGGCGAGGACGTCGTGACGGATCTGGACGTGATCTTCACGGGCGGCGGCACGTTTGCCGCGATGACGGGGTGGAGCCGCGTCGGCTCGACCTACAAGATCGCGACGATGATGTACAACGGGATTTCGCACGGTCGCATCTGGGACATCGGCGCGATCTGGGACCGCCAGGACGGCAGCGGTGACGATCGCGGGGTGAGATTGCAGTTCATCGAGGCCTCGAACGAGATCGCGAACAGTGCGTGCAATCTGTATGTCACGGGCCGGAGCACCAAAGCCGGCGTCGGTGCGGACTATGTCTACCTGAAGTATGATGCCATCGGGACGGGTGCAAACAAGGGCACTGCATGGACCTTCGCACAGACGCCGTTCTACAACAACGCCACGGTCAATGGGAATGACATCCCGATCCGCCTCTTCGCCCAGCACAGCCAGGCGCTCGGTCAGGGGCAGTCCCGGTTCCTGATCCATACGGGCACCTCCGCCGGAGGCAGTTCAGCGGACGACTGGGCGACGCAGTTCATCATCGAAACAAGGCCATAGGCGGATGTGGAGGACCTGCCATGATTCACCTGCGTTCATGGTGCGCGGCGTACGCCACGAGCGTTGCCTCGGCGACCGCGGTTGCGCAGCCGTGCAATCCGTATTGGACCAAGCCTGGCCAGTTCGATGGGTGGAGTTACTACAGTCCTTTCGTCTACGACGATGGGAGCGGACCTGCGCTCTACGCTCGCGCGTCGAACGGATATGTTGAAAGCAACCCAAACTACATGATTCAAGTGCGCCGATGGCGAGGGCAGGGCTGGGAGCCTCTGGTCGCTGGGATCGGCCAGCTCGGCAATATCTGGTACCTGCTGCCGCTGTCCGATGCGTCGGGCTCTTGGCTTTACGCCAACGTCGGGTTACATCCATCCCTCCTGTTTCGGTGGGCTTCGAACCCGCAACGGACTCGTGACTTCGAGTGGGATGGAACTCGATGGAAGCCGGCTCGTGCCGGGCTGTATTACTTCAACGAATCGAATCCGCAGAACTCGGCCAGGCCGCTCGTTTCATTCGACGACGGAAACGGCGCGGTGATCTATGGCACAACGGGCGTGTTCTCGCAGACCAGGGTCGGCCGCTGGGATGGCCAGTCGTGGACGGCGATCGGGCATCTTGAGCAATGCCTGTCCTATCACATGGAGACGCTGGACTGGGGCCTGGGGCCGCGGCTGGTGGTGGCGGGGCAGTTCAGCGGGATCGACGGGCGGAGCCTCCGCGGGATCGCGATGTGGGACGGGCAGTCGTGGCAGGCGTTCGGTGACGGCATTCTCTCGGGAACGGTCTTTGACATGGAGGTTTTCGACTCAGGCCAGGGTAAGGAGTTGTACGTCGCGGGCTACCTCGCCGAGGCCGGAAGTGTACAGGTGCGTGGCCTGGCCCGATGGAACGGAAAGGCGTGGTCGCGCGTGCCGGGGCAGAACGACGAGGACATGCGCTACCTCGCGGTGTTCGACGACGGCTCTGGTCCGGCGCTGTACGTCTCGGGGCTCTTTTTCAGCATCGGGTCCGTCCCCGCGGTTTACCTTGGCAAGTTCGACGGCACATCGTGGCACGCGGTCGAGCCGGGGCCGAAGCGGATGGGACCCATGGCGGTGTTCGACGATGGGCGCGGGCCGAGCCTGTTCCTCTCGGGCCCTGGCGACGTGTGCTGCGGCGGCAATCCCGGCCCCGGGCTGATCCAACTCGTCGGCTGTCCGAACTGCTACGCCGACTGCGACAACAACCATCGCCTGGACGTGAACGACTTCGTGTGCTTCATGACGAAGTACGCGCAGCAGGATCCCTATGCGAACTGCGATGTCGGGGCGGTCGTCGATCCAACGGACTTCGCCTGCTTCATGGCCAAGTACGCCGCCGGGTGCCCGTAGAGCGGGAGTGCCGACGACCGCTGCGGTGAGGGAGTGGACATGGGGGTGTGTGTTGGCGAGCGCGCGTGAGGCGGCTCGGGCCGGTTCCCCAACTTCACGCGGTCTGAGCGCCCCGCGCGGGCGGCGCGCCAATGCTTGGGGGTCGGACGCCGGGGAGCGGCGTCCATCGGCGAACAGCCCTCGGGAGAGAATCATGAACCTGACGCGCATCTTCGTGCCGGCGCTCCTCGCAGCGACGGCGGGACAGGCCCTGGCCCAGCCCTTCGTGGGCCCGGGCGACATCGTGATCGGGTGGAGCCGCGGCTCGGCCACGCCCACCCCGCAGCAACTGGAGGACACGATCCAACTCTTCACGCAGGCCGGCGTGCAGAAGCCCGACTCGTGGAACCAGTACGCGTTCGTGCAGAGCGTGGAGTGGGACAACACGGGCGGGATCCGTCACAACCCCAACGGCCACCTGTTCGGGATGGACTTCGGGGCGGCGGGCACGGGGTGCCGGATCTATCGGTATGAGTCGGCCACGGGCTGGGCGGCGCAGCCGTTCTTCAACGACGCCGCGTCGATCGCGCCGGGATTCGGGACGTACATCAACCTGACGATCACGCGGGCGGCGGGGCTCTCGGTCAGCCCCAACAACCAGCGGATCGCGATCGCGGGGTATGACTCGGGACAGGTCATCGTCTTTGACTACGACACGGGCACGGGCGCGATCACCGGCGCGCGGCAGACTCTGACGCTCGGGGGCGTGCTCACGACGCTCGACTCGTCGGGCACGGCATGGCTCGACGACGACACGGTCGTCGCGTTCTCCAGCAGCGGACAACTGTGGACGATCAACGCGACCACGATGGCCGAGACGGCCCAGATCGACGTGGGCGCGGGGCTCGGGCAGTCCGAGTTCACGTCGCTCGTCTACAACCCGACCATCGCCCCGTACCTCTACTGCCAGTACAGCAACTTCGCCTCGGCGACGCAGACCACCACGAACAAGTTGTACGTCGTCGATCCGCGCGTCAGCCCGTGGGTCGTGGTCAAGGAGGTGGACCTCTCGACCTCGGCCAACACGATGCGCGAGATCGGGCTCTCCACCGCGGGCGACCTCTACTTCACCACAGTGGGTAACGCGACCATCATCGCGACGCTCCAGAAACTCGCGAACGTCACCAACCCGGCGGGCCTGGTGGACAACTCGTCGGTGGTGGTGACGACCTCGCCGATCCCGGCGTCGTTCAGCGGGATGGACGTGGCCGCGGGAATCCCCCCCGCCACGAGCACCTGCTACGCCAACTGCGACGGCTCGACCTCGGTCCCGTTCCTGAACGTCAACGACTTCGTGTGCTTCAATAACCTCTTTGCCGCCGGCGACACGCGGGCGAACTGCGACGCGAGCACGAATCCGCCGGTGCTCAACGTGAACGACTTCATCTGCTTCAACAACGCGTTCGCGGCGGGCTGCTCGGCGCCGTAACGCGTGGGGATCAACTCGGCCTTGACACCGCTCCCCCGACGGAGCGTACCTCGGGGGGGCGTTCTTGCGCGCGCAGCGGCCCCGCCCGTGCCGGGCTCGATGCGCCGCGACGATGCGAAAGACGCCACCCGCGTGCGTGCGCGAGTGGCGTCGAAGGGGGTGGGACGTCGGGCGACGTGCGGAGCGGGTTGGTGCCGCCCGCGAGCCCGGCCGCGGCGAGGGCTACGGGCAGCCGATCGCGAAGCGGTTGAGGAAGCACGTGAAGTCGTTGATGTTGAGCACGGGCGGATTCGTGCTCGCGTCGCAGTTGGCGGCAGGGCTGCCCGCGGCAAAGAGATTCAGGAAACAAGTGAAGTCGTTGACGTTGAGGACGGGCGCGATCGTCGATCCGTCGCAGTTGGCGTAGCACGACACGACGACGCCCGCCCAGAAGCCGCCGACGCATGCGAACGCGCCGCCCGAGGCCGTGCCCGCGTCGGGTTGGCCGATCGTGCCGACGATGGAGAACGTGCCCCCGGTGGCGGCGGTGGTGGTCCCCCCGCCGTCGATCGAGGACCAGGTGATGCTGAACTGGGCGGACGCGGAGGCCTGCGCGATGCAGGCGGCGCCGAGGATCCCAAGAAAGGAACTGGCGTGCATGATGGAACTCCGGAAATCGCCGGCGAGCCGGCGTGCGGGCCGGCCCGCGAGGACTCAGTTGCCGAGGGTCGCGCCGTTGGGCGCCTGGATGGTCATGGCCTTGGAGTACGTGCCGACGGCGGGGTAGTTGGCGTTGTCCTTGATGAACATGAACACGCCCGCCGGGGCCGCGTTGTAGGCGGCGGCGAAGGTCGGGTTGTTCATCGGGTTCAGGAGGTTGCCCGAGGTGTTGCCGGCGGCGCCGGGCTTCCACCAGCGGTCGAAACTGAAGCGATAGATCCCGCGGGCGGTGATCTCGTCGAAGTAGGAGAAGTGGTTGCGCTGCCCGATGGCGTTCTGCCATTGCGAGGTGAAGGGCTGGTTGACGATGATGGTGTTCTGCCCGTTGACGCTGAAGGCGAGGCGGTCGTAGTGCATGAACGAGTCGAAGTCGTACGCGCCATAGGTGGTGGCGCCGCTGACGATGTTGAAGTTGTGGTTGCACGACGAGCCGCTGCAGCAGTTCTGGCAGACGTTGGCGAGGTTGATCGTGACGAAGGTGTTGCGGTCGGGGCGGCTCTGCTCGTGCCAGAAGCCGAGGGAGTGGTACAACTCGTGGATGATGACGAACTGGGAGCCCCAACTGACGATGTTGATCGTCTGCTGCCCGCCCTGCATGCCCACGGGCGAGTTGTTCCCGGTGCTGTCGTTGAAGCGGATCCAGTTCGACTGGCTGGTCCGCGCGACGAACGTGACGCCCACGCGGGCCGCGATGGCGTTCATCGCGTCGATGGCGCGCTGCTGGTTCGTCGCGTTCACGTTGGCCGCGAAGTCGAACGCGATCGGCGCGACGGGCCAGAAGGTCACGGTCCCGAAGGTCGCGTCCGCGCCGTTCACGTAGGCGAGGTAGTCCGCGAGGCGCACCTGGATGTCGCCCTCGATGAGCACGTAACCCTCGGGCACGTCGGGATGGATCGCCGCCCCGGGCACGCCCGCGACCGCGATCGAGTCGGGCGGGAAGGTCTCGTGGCAGCAGACGCCGTTGTGCTCGTGCGGCTGGGCCTGGGCCAGCGCCGCCACAGGGCACCCCGCCACCAGTCCCATCGCCGCGATTGTCAGAAGCCGTTGCATGGTCAATGTCCTTTCGTGGAGCCTTCGTGGTGCGAGGGTTACTGGAGGTTGACGAGCACGAGCACCAGGCCCGTGCCCTCCCTGAGTTCGGTCATGGCCTTTCCGACGACGGCCCCGTCGGCTCGGGCGGCGTCCGTGGCGCGCATCGCGTGCCCCGGCGTCGTCGAGGTCGTGAGCCGATCGCCCGGCGTGATCGCCCCGAACGAGGCGTCGCACCAGACCCAGACGCGCCCGGTCATCGCGATCGGGTGCTCCCCGCGGGCGTGCTCGTGATCGTCGGCGGACATCACCATGCCCGGCGAGAGTCCGTTCGCGCCGCTCACCGCACCGGCAATCTTCGCGTCATACGCGGTCGTCGAGACCATCAGTTTTCCGGGGTTCGCCGGGTCGATCACGACGAGCATGCCCGGGGCCGGCTCGGTGCCGTGGCTTGCGGCCACGTCGAACGGCTCGGCCAGGTCCGCGCCCCCACGGATCGTCAGCGCCCGCACGCTGATGTCCCGCTGCACGGTCATGTTGCCGGCCTCATCGACCGTGACGCGGTTGATCGGCTCGCCGCCAAAGGCCGGCGCCGTCGCGATGGTCACGAAGCCATAGCCCATCGTGATACGTGATGTCCCGCCGTCGGGGTGCGGGATGACGTTCGCGCCGGCGTTGTTGGCGTAGTAGTTGTACCCCATGTGGATGCCGTCGGCGAAGTGCGGGAACGACCCGTAGATGAAGCCGTCGGAGTTGCCTCCACCCAGCACGAACCGCCGGTAGTCGCCCGAACTCGTGCCGAGTCGGAGGCTGCCGTCGTTCCCGGCGGTGAGGACTCGTCCCCCGCCGGTGGTCACGAGGGTGACATCGCCGACATAGGAGCCGAGAAAGACGTTGTTGTCGGTGGAACTGCCGTCGCCGACATAACCGATCGCGGTGCCCGCGCCGTTGTAGAATGACAGGTACGCGAGATTGGCGGGCGTCCCGAGGGGTCCGGTGATGCGGATGCCCTCGCCCAGGAGGCCGCCGGAGGGGTTCCCGATGACGTGGAGGGGTGCGCCCGGCGTCATCGTCCCGATGCCGACGAGCCCCCCGTTGTCGACGAAGACGGCGTTGGTGGGCGAGCCGTCGGCCGCGTCGAGCGCGAACGCGGCCTTGGCCTGCGACGCGTACGGGGCCGCGGTGATCTCGGTGCGGGTCCCCATGACCGTGAAGGCGCCCGTGCTCGCGCCGGGACGGATCTCGATCTGGAGGAACCGGGCCGACCCGTCGAACTGGTCGCCGAAGTCGAGTTTGGTGGTGAAGAGCCCGCCCGCGACGGCAAGGTCGTTCACGACGACGGTCGCGCCGACTTGCACCCCTGCCGTCGCCGCATTGAAGAGTTTGAACTGGAAGTCATACGGCCCGTTGGCCGCGGCGCCGGCGTCGGTCATCCGCGCCTGATAGGTGAACGCCGTCTGGGCGCTGGCCCCCGCTGCGAGCCCGCACAGGCCGACCACAAACGCCGCCGCGATCCGACTCTTGTTACGCATTGTGAGGTCTCCCTTGTGGGGTCGTGCCAGAACGGCAGGCCCTCTGACCCCAACAGGCGGACGGTGGGCGTGGCGGCGGCCAGGAATCCGGGGCGGGAGCGGGGGGCCAGCCGACCCGATCGGCGTCCGCGCCCCTCCGGCTCGCTCCTCCGGCGTGGATGTTGGCGTGGGAGGCGGAACCACGGCTCAGTTCCCGAGTCGCGCGCCCAGCGGCGCGCGGATCGTCATGGCCTTGGAGAGCACGCCGCCAACCGGATAGGTCCCCGCGTCGCGGATGAAGAGCGTCGAGCCCGCGGGCACGGCGGTGTACGCGGCAACGAACGTGGCGTGCGGCAAGGGATTGACCAGATTGCCGAATCCGTTGCCGCCGGCGTTGGGCTTCCACCAGCGGTCGGTGGGGAACCTGTAGATCCCGCGCCCGGTGATCTCGTCCAAGACGCTGAAGTGGTCGCGCTGCCCGATCCGGTTCTGCCACTGGGCGTTCCAGGGCGGGTTGACGGTGATGGTGTCCATGCCGTTGGCACTGAAGGCCCAGCGCGGATAGTGCATGAACGAGTCGAAGTCGTACGGCCCATACGTGCTGGCGCCGCTGACCATCTCGAAGTTGTGGCCCTCCCCGGACTGGATGTTCGCCCAGTGGATGGTCACAAAGGTGTCGCGGTCGGGCCGGACCTGCTCGTGCCAGAAGCCCAGCGAGTGATAGATCTCGTGGATGATGACGAACTCGAAGTCCCAGTTGAAGATGTTGATCACGTTGAAGATCGGCTGCATCCCGATGGGCGAACTGTTGCCATCGCTGTTGCGAAACAGGATTCGATTCGGCGGGAGCGGGAAGGTGGTGATCGGCACGAACACGACGCCGACGCGGGCGCTGATGGCGTTCATCGCGTCCACGGCACGCTGCTGGTTCGTCACGCTCACGCCCGAATCGAAGGAGTAGGGGATCGTCGCGGGCCAGTAGTTCACCGTGCCGAACGCGCTGTCGGCCCCGGCGCGAAAGGCGCGATACTCGTCCAGCGGAACCTGGATGTCGCCCTCGATGAGCACGTAGCCCTCCGGCACGTCCGGGTGCGTCCTCGCGCCAGGAAGGCCCGGCACCGGGACGGCCCGCGGGGGAAACCCCTCGAAGCAGCAGTTGCCCGCGTGCGCGCCGCGGTGGACCTCCTGCGCCGATGCCGATACGTTCAGGAGGCCAGAAAGCAGCGCCGCCGCGAGTCCGATTGTTCCGCGCATAGATAAGGTCTCCTTGATCGGGGCCATGCCGAGCCGATTTGCCACTACGGCCCACCAAGCGTGATCCGAGCGGGCGCGGCGACGGGATTCTCGCCCGCATCACCCGGGCCCCGTTCGGGCTCCGTTGCATGTCTCACGAAGCCGCGACCCATCGATTCCAACGCCCGAATCCCGCTCTACGCTTGCGGCGAACCGCACTTGTGCGGTGCAACGAGTAGTACCCATGACCTTGACGCTCGATTCCAAGCCCCATGCCGCGTCCCTTGCCGAGATCCGAGCGAAGGTGCGCGACGGCGCCCGCCTGTCGCTGGCGGAGGGCGACGTGCTCTATTCCACCCCGGACATCTGGGGCGTGTGCGAACTGGCCAACGAGGTCCGCTGGCGCTGGCACGGGGACGTGGCGTACTACAACATCAACCGGCACCTGAACTACTCGAATGTCTGCGCCCTCTCGTGCAAGTTCTGCGAGTTTTATCGCAAGCGGGACGAGCCCGGCGCGTACACGCGTGACATGGACTACGTCCGTGAGGAGGCTCGAAAGGCCGTCGAGGCGGGCGCGACGGAGATCCACTCCGTCGGCGGGCTGCACCCGTACCTCCCGTGGGACTACTACCCGAACCTCGTGCGCACGATCAAGGAGACCGCCCGGGCGATGGGCAGCGACCTGCACGTCAAGGCGTTCACGGCCGTCGAGATCGTGCATCTGGCGCGCATCGCGAAGGTCTACAAGGGCGCCAACGACCCGACGCCCGAGGGCCGGGCCGCGCGGATGGAGGGCATCCGCTGGGTGCTCGAGCGCCTCAAGGAAGCGGGGCTTGGTTCGCTTCCGGGCGGCGGGGCCGAGGTCTTTGACGATCGCGTGCACGACGAGGCGTTCAAGGGCAAGATCCGATCCGACGTGTGGCTCGACGTGCATCGGGTCGCGCACTCGATGGGCCTGCACTCGAACGCGACGATCCTCTATGGGCACGTCGAGGACCGCCGCGAGCGATTGGTCCACATGGACATGCTGCGTCGGGCGCAGGACGAGGCCTTGGCGGGGCGTGCAGCCGATTGTGATGGAGCGGCCGCGCCTCGCGGGTCGTTCCAGGCCATCATCCCGCTCCCGTTCTTCCCCGACGGCAGCGACCTGGAGCACCTGCCCGGGCCAGCGGGGTTGGAGAACCTCCGAACGTTGGCCGTGGCACGCCTGATGCTCGACAACGTCCCGCACGTCAAGGCGTTCTGGATCATGCAGACGCTGCCCATGGCCCAACTCATGCTCCAGTGCGGGGCCGACGACATTGACGGCACCATTGTCTGGTATGACATCACCAAGGTCCCACAGGGCAGCGCCGAGGCGGCCACGCACCAGGAAGTCACCGTGGCCACGCTGCAGAAGGCGATCCGAGAGGCCGGCTTCTTGCCCGTCGAACGCGACACGCTGTACCGCACTGTGACCCGCAATGGCAACCGCTGGCAGGTCGGCGGCACGTAGCAACCGCACCAGGGTCCGCATCCGGCGTTGCAAAGAAGTGCCATGAAGCCTCTTCCAGCGCATCCGTGCCGGGCGCGGCCCCGTGTCCGACCGCTGGCCAGCGCCCAGTCGCCGGTACGCCCGCTTGCGATAAAGCACTCTGGCGCGGTCGCTTAGACGCCGTCGTGGATTGGTTGGCCTGGGCAAGTTGGGTGCTATGGGATGGAGCGACGGAACGGCCGCGAGGTGGATCAGTGTTTGCAACATTGGTGCACGTGTGGTACGTTTCACCGCGCGGAGCGCGTGGCGTCTATCGAGCACGAGACCACGCGAGGAGGCTTTCATGTCGATGCGCCATCGTCGGTCTGCCAATCGTCGTCGCTGCGCGCTGATGGTTGCTCTGGCTGGGCTGGCTCTGGCCACGGCGGTCAGCGCCCGTCCGCCGACGGACACCGCGTTCACCTATCAAGGCCAGTTGAAGAAACTCGGCGTTCCGCTGAATGGCACCGCGGACGTGGTCTTCACGCTCTGGGATTCGAGCATCGGAGGCTCGACGATTGGCGCGTCGCTCACGGCGCTGAACGCGAACCTGACGAACGGCCTGCTGACGGTGGACCTCGACTTTGGGCCCGGGACGTTTAACGGCGACGCGAGGTGGCTACAGATCGCGGTGCGCAACCCGGCCGGCGCGGGCTCGTACACGACGCTCTCGCCCCGGCAGCCGATCCTGCCCACGCCGTATGCCCTCTATGCGCTCAACGGAAACCCGGGCCCCCAAGGTCCGCAGGGCGCGGCCGGCCCACAAGGTGCCGCGGGCCCGCAAGGCGCGACGGGCGCGACCGGCGATACAGGCCCGCAAGGCGCGATGGGCGCGCCCGGCGACACGGGCCCCCAGGGCGCGACGGGTGCGACCGGCGACACAGGGCCGCAAGGTGCGACGGGAGCGACGGGCGACACGGGCCCCCAGGGCGCGACGGGCGCAACTGGCGACACCGGGCCGCAGGGCGCAGCGGGCGCGACTGGTGACACCGGGCCACAAGGTGCGACGGGTGCAACTGGCGACACTGGGCCGCAGGGCGCGACGGGCGCAACTGGCGACACCGGGCCACAAGGTGCGACGGGCGCAACTGGCGACACCGGGCCGCAGGGCGCGACGGGCGCGACGGGCGACACGGGCCCCCAGGGCGCGACGGGTGCAACCGGCGACACGGGGCCGCAGGGCGCGACGGGTGCAACCGGCGACACGGGGCCGCAGGGCGCGACGGGCGCAACTGGCGACACTGGGCCGCAGGGCGCGACGGGTGCGACCGGCGACACCGGGCCGCAGGGCGCGGCGGGCGCGACTGGTGACACCGGGCCACAAGGTGCGACGGGTGCAACTGGCGACACTGGGCCGCAGGGCGCGGCGGGCGCGACTGGTGACACCGGGCCACAAGGTGCGACGGGCGCAACTGGCGACACCGGGCCGCAGGGTGCGACGGGCGCAACTGGCGACACTGGGCCGCAGGGCGCGACGGGCGCAACTGGTGACACCGGGCCGCAGGGCGCGGCGGGTGCAACCGGCGACACGGGGCCGCAGGGCGCGACGGGCGCAACTGGCGACACGGGGCCACAAGGCGCGACGGGTGTAACTGGCAACACGGGGCCACAAGGCGCGATGGGCGCGCCCGGAGACACTGGGCCACAGGGCGCTATGGGCGCGACCGGCGATACAGGCCCACAAGGCGCTTCAGGGCCGCAGGGCGCGACGGGTGCAACCGGCGACACGGGGCCTCAAGGCGCGACCGGCGACACGGGCCCGGCGGGCGCTTCGCCGTGGGGGCTCAGCGGGAACGACACCTTCTACACCGTCGGCAAGGTCAGCGTCGGCACCGCATCTCCGGGCGCCAACGACACCATGACCCTGGTCGGCGCCACCACCAATACCCTCGCCTCATCCAACTCGGCTGCCGCTGGCGTCGCGCTCCTGGGCAGCGCGTCGGGCACCGGCACGAACTATGGCGTCTTTGGGCAGAACTCCAACGCCTCCGGCTTCGGCGTCGGGGGCGTCAACTCCGCGACCAGCGGCACGGGCACAGGCGTCGTCGGCCAGAGCCTCAGTCCCACGGGCCGCGGCGTGGTCGGGCTTGCTTCCGGCACCACGTCCACCGGCACGGGCGTCCTCGGCTCGACCAACGGGAGCACGCAGAACGCGGCGGTCGGCGTCCTCGGGCTCGCCACCGCCACGACCGGCAACAACTCCGGCGTCCAGGGCCAGAACTCCAGCACAACCGGCGGCAACTCCGGCGTCTCCGGCTTTGCGCTGGGGACCAGCACCACTGCCAGTTCCTTCGGTGTCTACGGCCAGACCAACGGCAACTTCTTCTCGGGCAGCAGCAGCCTCGGCTCGGCCGGCGTCCTTGGGACCGCCAGCGGCACCGTCGCCGCCGGCGTCTACGGGTGGAACAGCAACCCCAGCACCGCGGGCGCCAACGGCAGCCCAGGCGTCTACGGCGAGTCGTTCGCCGACAACGGCTACGGCGTCTCCGGCGTCAACAACTGGCTCGCCGGCGCGGGCGTCCGAGGCACCTCCTCGTCGACGTCCGGCTTCGGTCTGTGGGGGTCGAGCACGACCACGTCGGCGGCCATGACCGGCGCCGGGGTCCGGGCCGAGCACGCCGTCGCTTCCGCCTCGGGCGTCTCGCTGTGGGTGCGGGGCGGCGGTGCGACGTTCGGACATTTCGGCCGCATTGGCTTCGGCGATGGGCCCGGCGGCACGTCGCCGCGCGTCGCCATTGACGAGGACCTCGACGACAACCTCCGTCTCACGGTCGCCAACCAGACTGCCTCGCGCATCTACATGGCCGTCGGGTCCTCCGGCGGGCTGACCGTCGGCACGTCGGTCGCGGGCGCGTTCACCGCCGGCGCGGGCAACTTCATCCGAGTCTCGAGCGCCAGCGGCGCGTTCGTCACCGCGACGACCTGGACCAACGCCTCGGACCGCGCGCTGAAGGAGAACTTCAAGACGCTCGACGCCCAGGACATTCTGAATCGGGTCGTCTCCATGCCGATCACGCAGTGGAACTACATCGAGGAGGGGGCCGCGATCCAGCACATCGGGCCGATGGCCCAGGACTTCTTTGGTCGTTTCGGTCTGGGCTACGACAACCGGAGCATCACCACGCTCGACGCCTCGGGCGTCGCGCTGGCCGCGATCCAGGGCCTCGCGCAGCGCCTCGAAGAGAACCTCGGGGTGGCCATGCGGATCGACGATCCAACCGATCCCGCGCGCTCGGTCCTGACCCATGCCGCGCTCGCATCGCCGGAACTCAAGAACGTCTACGACGGCACGGCGACGCTCGACTCCGCGGGCCGGGCCATCGTGACGCTCCCGGACTACGTCGCGAATCTGAACACGGACTTCCGCTACCAACTGACCTGCGTCGGCGGCTTCGCGCCGGTCTATGTCGCCTCCGAGGTCGCGGACAATCGCTTCACGATCGCCGGCGGCGTCTCGGGCCTCCGGGTCTCGTGGCAGGTTACCGGCGTCCGCAAGGACGCCCACGCCCGCGCGAACCCGATTGCCACCCGTCGGCCCAAGTCGATCAGCGAGATCGACCTCTATATGCATCCACGAGCCTTCGGCAAGGACCCGATCTCGGCGATCGGCTATGTCCCGAACAGTCCCGCCGCCGACGCGCTCGCCGCGTCGATCGAGCGATACCGCCAGGAGCGGGCGGAGGCGAAGGCTCGCGAGGCGACGCGCGGCGTCTCGCCCAAGGGCGAGCCGATCTCGCCGGCGCCCGCCGATCACCTCAAGCAGCGCCTTCCCTCGCCGACAAACGCCCCAAATGCGGACGGGTTGCTCGTGCCGACGCACGGGGAACGCGCCGCCCGCTAGCCCTCGCTTTCATCCATCATGTCCAAGAGAAACCAGACGATGACTCTCTTACTGTCCCGCCCGGATCGGAGAACGAAGATGACGCACCGTTCGCGCCTGATGCTCGCCGTGGCCGCGGCGGCCTGGGCTTCCGTCCCTTGCCTGGCCCAAGCGCCCAATCCTCGCGCGGTCCCCATCGAGCCCGCGGCTGAAGATCCCCTGCTCGCCATGCTCGAGGCCCCCGACAGCCCCACCGGCCCGGGCTACGACATGAACTGGTACACCATCGACGGCGGGGGCGCGACCTACCTCGTCGGCGCCAACGGCTACTCGCTCGGTGGCACCACCGGCCAGCCCGACGCCGGGCTCATGGCCGGGGGCGACTTCCTCCTCGGCGGCGGGTTCTGGTACGGCGTCGGGGGCGCCGCCTGCTACGCCAACTGCGACAACTCCACGACCCCGCCCATCCTCAACATCCTCGACTTCATCTGCTTCCAGAACAAGTACGCCATGAACGATCCATACGCCAACTGCGACCTGAGCACGTCGATCCCGGTGCTCAACGTCCTCGACTTCATCTGCTTCCAGAACGCCTTCGCTGCCGGCTGCTCCTGAACCCGCAACTCGCCGTCTCACGCCGAGCGTAACTCGCTCGCCGTCCCCGCCACCATCCGTCGTTCCGCCCGTGCATCCGAAGTTGGAGTCTCCATGAACCGCACCAGCACCGCCCGCCTCGTTGTCGCCGCCGGCACCGTCGCCGCGCTCTCCGTCCTGGCCCCCTCCTTCGCCCGTCCGGGCGGCCCGGGCCCCTCCGACCAGGCCTTCACCTACCAGGGTCAACTCAAACAGTTCGGCTCGCCCATCTCCGGGCTCACCGACTTCCAGTTCCGCCTCTACGACTCCTCCGTCGGCGGGTCGCAGGTGGGCATCACGCTCCAACTCCTCAACCAGAGCCTCGTCAACGGCCTGCTCACCGTCGACCTCGACTTCGGCGCGGGCACCTTCAACGGCGACGGCCGCTGGCTCCAGATCTCCGTCCGCAACCCCGCCGGCGCGGGCTCCTACACCGTCCTCTCCCCGCGCCAGCCGATCCTCCCCACGCCATACGCCCTCTACGCGCTCAACGGCAACGCCGGGCCGCAAGGTCCCCAGGGATCCGTCGGCCCTCAGGGCGCCACGGGCGCTGCCGGCCCCCAGGGTGCCACCGGCACGACTGGCCCCCAAGGCGCTGCAGGCCCGCAGGGCGCTACCGGCGACACCGGGCCTCAGGGCGCTGCGGGCGCTACCGGCGACACCGGGCCGCAAGGCGCGATGGGTGCAACCGGCGATACCGGCCCGCAAGGCGTTGCCGGCGCAAACGGCGACACCGGCCCACAGGGCGCGACCGGCGACACCGGGCCGCAAGGCGCGATGGGCCTCGACGCCTCGCGCTACATCGTGGACGCGGGCGGATACGGCACGCACACCTCGATCCAGGCCGCGATCAACCAGGCCGTCATCGACGGGTACAACGCCGCCAACCCCGTCACCATCCTCGTCCGCAACGGGACCTACGCCGAGAACCTCACGCTCGTCGGCGGGATCAACCTTCAGTCCGCCTCCGCGGGCAAGTCCTTTGCCACGTCGGTCGCAGGCACGGTTTCCTTCGCCTCGGTGGGCGTCGTCTCGATGAACGGGATCGACGTCTACGCCCCGGCCAATACGGACGCGATCACCGTCTCCGGCGGCGCGATCACCCAACTCTTCCTCAGCGACTCGGTCGCCTACACCTCGGGCACGGGACGCGCACTTGTCATCAATGCCACGGGCGGGTCGTCGTCGGGCGTGACCATCGACGGCGTGAACTTCCGCATCGTCTCCGCGGGCTCGGGCACGCCGGTGGTCGTCTCCGCCGGCACGCTCCAGGGCACCGGCGGCACGTTCTGGCCCACCTCGCCCACGACACCCGCGATCAGCCTCAGCGGGGGCGCGGCGTACCTCCAGTCCGCCGACGTCTTCGGCCAGGTCGATCTCGCCGGCAACGCCGCCTTCTCGATCGCCAACTCCCAGATCCGCTCCGGCAACCAGCCCGTCGTGCTCGACAACACCACCGGCGACGTGCTCCTCGCCGACACCGGGTTCAACACGTTGGTCGGAGGTCCCGTCGCCACGAGCAACTGCCTCGGCGGCCTGTACTACACCCAGTTGACCTACACCCTTCCGTTCCAGAGCATGCCCGCGTGCGCCACCCTCCTGCCCGGGTCCGGGCCCTCCGGCCCGCAGGGCGCGGCCGGCGCGGCGGGTCCACAAGGCGCGACGGGCGCCACCGGCAACACCGGCCCGCAAGGCGCAACGGGCGACACTGGCCCGCAGGGCGCTGCGGGTGCCACTGGCGACACCGGGCCGCAGGGCGCGACGGGCGCCACGGGCGACACCGGGCCTCAAGGCGCGACGGGCGTCACGGGCGACACCGGGCCTCAAGGCGCGACGGGCGCCACGGGCGACACCGGGCCGCAGGGCGCGACGGGCGCCACGGGCGACACCGGGCCTCAGGGCGCAACGGGCGCTACTGGCGACACAGGGCCGCAAGGCGCTGTCGGCGCCACCGGCGACACCGGGCCACAGGGCGCGACAGGTGCCACCGGTGACACCGGCCCCCAAGGTGCGACGGGTGCCACCGGTGACACAGGGCCACAGGGCGCGACAGGTGCCACCGGCGACACCGGCCCCCAAGGCGCAACAGGCGCCACCGGTGACACCGGCCCCCAAGGCGCAGCGGGCGCTACTGGCGACACAGGGCCGCAAGGCGCTGTCGGCGCCACCGGCGACACCGGCCCCCAAGGCGCGACAGGCGGCACCGGGCCACAGGGCGCCAGTGGCGCAATGGGTCCGCAGGGTGCAGCCGGAGCGACGGGTGGCACGGGCCCGCAGGGCGCTCCTGGCGACACCGGCCCGCAGGGTGCCACCGGCGACGCCGGACCGCAGGGTGCGCCAGGTCTGGACAATGTCTATTGGACTGGCGACTGGGACAACCTGGCTACCTATGGCGTGAACGATGCCGTCTACTACCTCGGGTCGTCCTATCGAAGCCAGTCCTCGGGCAATCTCGGCAACCAGCCCGACACCAGCCCCGGCAGTTGGGCGCTCATCGCAGCCGGCGGCGGCGCGGGCGGCTCGCTCACCTTCGGCGGCCTGCTCTCAGGTTCCACAACGGGAACGACCGGCTACGCCTTCCGCTCGAGCGGCGCGAGCACGAGCGCGACCGTTCGATCGGTCGGCGTGCTCGGCCAAGCCGCGGGCGGACTCTCGGGTTCATACCCCCTCGGCACGACGCTGCCCGCCGGCGTCGGTCTGACCGCCAACTTCACCATGGGCGTCTTCGGCAACGCGAACGCTGGCAACGTCGGCATTCTGGGGATGGTCGGCGCCCAGAACTCGGTTGGCGTCTGGGGTCACAACTCGAGCACCGGCGGGACGAACTGGAATGTTGGCGTCGCCGGCTCCACCGTCGGCACCAATGTCGACGCTACCGGCGTGCTTGGGCAGGGAAATGTGGGCGTTCGCGGGTCCTCCGCGCTCGCCGCGGGCTTCGGCGTTCGTGGCGAGAACTCCGCAACCGGCGCCGGCGCCACCGGCGTCTACGGCATCGCTTCCGGCGCATCCACCAACGCCACCTACGGCGTCCAGGGCATCTCCTCATCGACGGGCGCCAACGCCGCTGGCGTCTTCGGGCAGGTCACCGCCACCAATAGCACCAACGCGGTCTTCGGCGTGCGCGGCGAGATCGGTGGCAA
The DNA here is from genome assembly GCA_016793805.1 of Phycisphaerae bacterium. Lineage (GTDB taxonomy): Bacteria > Planctomycetota > Phycisphaerae > Phycisphaerales > UBA1924 > JAEUIZ01. Next base: position 48,864 of record JAEUIZ010000022.1, on the reverse strand, counting down.
CGTCACCGCTGCCTCGGCCGCCGGCGTCTTCGGCAACGCCCTCACGTCAACCGCCGCCAACGTCGCCGGAGTGCGCGGCATCGCCGCCAACGCCAGCGGCTACGGCGTCTACGGCAGTAACTCCAGCAACAGCGCCACGGGCGGCGTCTACGGCGTCTTTGGCATCACCAGCGGCACCGGCACCGCCAGTCAGGCCGCGGGCGCCGCGGGCGTCTACGGCACGGCCACCAACGCCTCCGGCGTGATGGGCGTCTCGGGCGTCCTCACCAACGGCTCCCTCAGCAGCGGCCGCGTCGGTGCGGGCGGGGTCTACGGCTACACCTCGAACACCAACGGCAACGCCGGGTACTTCCTTGGGCGGCTCGTCATCGAGAACACCTCCGGCGGCGGGTCGCAGACCAGCGGCACCGACTCCCTCATCGCCTGGTGCCAGAACAACGGCGCCGCCGGCATCAACAGCAACGCCCAGATGTTCGCCAACTCCTTCAACCTCACCTCCGACCGCACCAAGAAGGAGAACTTCTCCCAGATCGACACCCGCGAGGTCCTCACCAAGGCCCTCTCGCTCCCCATCACCACCTGGAACTTCAAGGGCGACTCCACCGACATGCGGCACCTGGGCACCATGGCCCAGGACTTCCACGCCGCCTTCGGCTTCAATGGCTCCAACAACACGCAGATCGGCTCCGGCGACATGGACGGCGTGCTCCTCGCCTCCGTCCAGGCCCTCAACGCCAAACTCGAGGCCGAACTCAAGGACCGCGACGCCAAACTGGCCGCGTTGCAGGCGAGCCAGGCCGCCATCGAGGCCCGCCTCACCAGCGTCGAGAGCGGCGTCGCCCGCCTCCTCAAGCCCGTCGGCGCGGGCATGGGCTTGGGCATCGCCTTGATCGGCGCCCCGATCCTCGCGCTCCTCGCCATTCGCCGCGGCGCTCGCAAGAACGCCGAGAGCACCAAGGCGTAAACCTCGAAGGTGGCACGGCGTCCTGCCGTGAGAGGCCGAGCACTTCGCCCGACACCTCGCCAGCCTGCCGAATCGCACCCAACACCTCCCCGCCGCCGGGGAGGTGCTTTGCGTTCACGCCGAGCACGATCGTGTCGCCCCGAGCACCGGGTTGCGACTCGCTACACCCGCACCGTCACGCTCGTCGGCTCCGTGAAGAATCGCAGCGCCTCGCTCCCGCCCTCGCGGCCTACTCCGCTCTGCTTCATGCCTCCAAATGGCGTCCGCAGGTCGCGCACCATCCAGCAGTTCACCCACACGATCCCCGCCTCCAGCCCCGCCGCCACCCGGTGCGCCCGCCCCACGTCCCGCGTCCACACCGACGCCGCCAGGCCGTACTCCGTCCCGTTCGCCAGCCGCAGCGCTTCTTCCTCGCTGTCAAATGGCGTCACCGTCACCACCGGCCCGAAAATCTCCTCCCGTTCCACTCGGCACGACGGCTCGAGGCCCGTGATGACCGTCGGCGCATAGAACGAACCGCCCCGGCATCGCGCGGGCAGCGCCGCGGCCTCTACTCGCGCCCCCCCGCAACGCACCTCCCCGCCCAGATCCCGCGCCTGCCGCACGTACGAGTCCACCTTCTCCAGGTGCGCCTCGCTCGTGAGCGCGCCAAACGTCGTTGCCGCGTCCATCGGGTCGCCCACGCGCAGCGCCCGCGCCGCCGAGACCAACCCCTCAACCACCCGCTCGTACGCCGGGCGCTCCACCAGCACCCGCGACCCGCACAGGCAAATCTGCCCCTGATTCGTGAACGCCGCCCGCGACGCCGTCTCGATCGCCTCCGGCATCGCCGCGTCCGCAAAGACCACCAGCGCGTTTTTCCCGCCCAGTTCCAAACTCACCCGCTTGAGCATCTGCCCCGCGGTCTGTCCGATCCATCGTCCCACCGCGGTCGAGCCCGTGAACGTGATCGTCGGGACCTCCGGGTGCGAGACAATCGCCGCCCCCGCCGTCGCGCCGCGCCCGTGCACGATGTTCAGCACCCCCGGCGGCATCCCCGCCTCGGTCGCCAACTCCCCGAGCATCGCCGCGCTCACCGGCGTCACCTCGCTGGGTTTCCCCACCACCGTGTTCCCGGTCGCCAGCGCCGGCGCGATCTTCCATGTGAACAGGTACAGCGGCAGATTCCACGGGCTGATGCATCCCGCCACGCCCCGCGGCCGCCGCAGCGTGTAGTTGAGCGCCCGCAGCCCGCCCGCGGCCCCTCCGCCCGCCCCCGGCGCCGGCCTCGTCGTCTCGTAGAACCCCGCCTCGCTGTGCAGGATCGCCGTCGCGAAGAATCGCAGGTTCTCCGCGGCACGAGGGATGTCCACGCTCCGCGCCAGCGCGATCGGCTTCCCCGTGTCGCGCGACTCCGCCTCCGCCAGCCTCGCCGCGTCCCGATCCACAAGGTCGGCCAGTCGCAGCAGCACCGCCGATCGCTCCTGCGCCGCTGCCGACGACCACGCGCCAAACGCCGTGCGCGCCGCCTCGACCGCCGCGCCCACGTCCGCCTCGTCCGAGTCCGGGACCGTCGCCCACGCCGTCCCCGTCGCCGGCTCGATGCTCGCGATCGTGCGTCCGCTCTGAGCCGCCACCGCGCGACCGCCGATGAGGTTCTTCAACTCCTGCATCGCCCGAGTCTACACCCGACCGGGCCTCTGACCTCCGCCGAACGACTCGGTCACGGCCGCGCAACGCTCGATCGAACCCGGGAACTCCATCCAGGGCTGCGCGTCTAACTTAGTGACGGCTAACTCATGCCCAACGGGCCGCGTCGGCCCGACAAGCGCATCCGTAGCCGCCTTGGGAGACCGGTCATGAAGACCACCTTCAGTCTGTTGTCCGCCTGTGGACTCCTTCTTGCCTCGACGGGATCGGCCAACGCCGACGGCGGCGTCCGAATCTCGATCGGTGGGATCGGCATCCGCATCGGGCACCCGCCGGTCGTCCACTGCGCTCCCCCGCCCTGCCCGCCCGTGGCGTGTCGGCCCGCCTGCGACGACTCCTGTCATGTCGTCCGCTACCGCGAGCAGACCGTCTGGGAAACCGTCCCGCGGACCCATGTCTGGTACGACGCCTGCGGACGCCGCCACGAGCGCACTACCTATGAGCGCGTCTGCCGGATCATCCTCGTGCCGATCGACCCCTGCGAGAATCCCTGTCGGCATCACTGCGACGGCCGTTGCGGCTGGGGAGACCAGCACCGGCGCGACCACCGCTGGGGCGATGGCGAGCGACGCTGGGGCGATGGCGAACGCCAGCGGGGTTCGGACGCCGACGTGCGCCGCGGCGAGGATCGCGGGAGAGAGCCCGCGGGCCGCGGGGCCGAGCCGTCGGCTCGAACTGACGCGGGCGCGCGCACGAATGGTGTCGAGCGCACGGACGCGACCGTCCAGCGCCGCGCCGGCGCGAACGCACCCGCCCGCGACGCGGACGCCCAGGCCGCATCGGCGGCGAAGAGGGTGATCCGCCCGACGCCCGAGGCCGCGACCAAGGCACAGATCGCGGCCCGCATCCGCGGGAAGGGTTGAACTCCTGACCGCCGACCCGCGCGGCGTCCGTAGGCGTCGCGCGGGTCGGTTCCGTGATCCAACGCGATCGAGCCTCGCACGTGCGCACCGGCGGGCTCGCGCGGCACACCACACGAAGAGGCGGTGGTGGTAGTGGGTGGGGTGGAGGTGGAGGGGGGGGGGGGGCGAGAGGTGGGGTACCGAGGCCGATGGCCCGTGCGTGCGTGACGCGCGGGCCGTCGGCGCGCGCACAGGAGTGTCCGAAGCGGATGGGCCGCAGGCCGGCCCGATAGACTGCGGCCATGGTCAACGATCGGATCGCTGTGGTGACGGGGGCGAGCGCGGGGATCGGGGAGGCGATCGCGCGCTCGCTGTCGGCGGGCGGGGCGCGGGTGGTGCTCAACGCGCGACGAGCGGATCGGCTCGAGGCGCTCGCGCGAGACCTGGAACCCGGCGGGGGAGCGGCAGCAGGGGGGGCAAGTGGGGCGCGCACGGCCGTGGTCGCGGGCGACGCCGCGGACGAGGGCGTGATCGGGCGGATGCTCGACGCCGCGAGGGATCGGCTGGGCGGCGGGACGCGCGAGGCGGACCTGGTGGTGGTGAATGCTGGCCGCGGGCTGCGCGGGAGCGTCTACGACTCGGACGTGTCGCAGTGGGAGGAGGTCTTTCGGATCAACCTGGTCGCGGCGGCGCGGCTGATGCGTGCGGCGGCGGAGCGCATGGCCGGGCCCGTGCCCGTGGTGCGGGGCGCGCCCCCCTCTTCCCCCGCGCCGCCCGCGGACTGGCTCGATCGCCCGCGCGACATCGTGGTGCTCGGCTCGACGGTGGGTCGGCACCTCTCGCCGTTCTCGTCGCTCTATGGCAGCGCCAAGGCGGGGGTCCACATGCTGGCCGAGTCGCTCCGCCGGCTCATGGCGCCGCGCGGGGTGCGCGTGACGCTCATCGAGCCGGGGATCGTCCGCAGCGAGTTCCAGAGCGTGGCCAACTACGATCCCGAGTCGTTCGGCAAGTTCATGGACTCGATCGGGCCGGTGCTCGCGCCCGCGGACATCGCGCGCCTGGTGCTGTTTGTCGTCTCGCAGCCCGCGGGCGTCCACGTCAACGACGTGATGATCCGCCCGACGCGGCAGGAGTACCCGTAGGGAGGGGCGGCTACTTGGCGGCGCGCTGGGCGGCTTCCTTGTTGGCGTAGTCCACCATGGCGAGGTATTGGTATGGTCGAGCGCGGACGACGCGGACGCAGCGCTGGCAGCAGACGCGGACCATGCGAGAGGCGATGACGATGTCGATGGGCACGTCGTCGTCGAGGATGTCGCCCTGCACGGGGCAGCGGGTCGGCATGCCGTAGGTGGGGGCCTGGGCGGCGAGGACGGCGTCGTCGAGGGCCCGGAGGTGGCGATCCGGGTCGGCAAGGAAGGCGCGGCGGTCGTCATCGTCGGCGAGGCGGACCAGGCGGTTGTTCCAGATGATCTCGACGGGCGCGGGGCCGAGGGCACGCCCGCTGACGATCGAAGGCCCGGGCGGGTAGTGCGGGCGCTGGTCGGCGATCATCACGGCGTCGGCGTGCGCAAGGCCCGCGGCAGGATCGGCAAGGAAGCGATCGACGCAAGACGTGGCGCAGAAGCGGAGCGGGCGGCCGGCGTGGGTGTGGTCGATGGCCGGGCCGATGTAACCGAGCGGGCGGTTGCAGAGGGCGCAGGTGCTGAGGTAGTAGGCGTTGCGGCGTGCGGGGTCGGTCGGGCCGACGGTGGGCTCGGACGGTCGCGCGGCGTGGGCCGAAGCGTCGGTGCGTGGTGTGGTGGCGTCGCGCGAGCAGGCGGCAAGCAGCGCGACGGAGGCGGAGAGCAGCAGAGCGGCAAGGGGGCGCATGGCGGGCTCCACGGCGTGATTCAGGACACGAGTGGAGGATATCGCGCGGGGCGGCACACGGGAGGGGGATGGGAAGGGGTGGGACGGCGCACGCGCAGTGCGACGTGCATCGCCCGGGGATCCCCGACCTTGGCCAGCGTCGGCAGCCGAACATGCCGCTGGTCTGGGGCGTGCCGAACAATGGATCGGGGCACTGCATCCCCGCGAGCGCGCTGGACGTGGTGGCGTCCATGGCGAATCACGGCGCGCCGCAACTGATGTTCGGGCACGAGTACGACTGGGCGGACCCGGCGAACTACAACGGGGTGAGCGTGCTGCTGACCTACCTGGGCGCGCTGATGAACACCGACGCGGGCGGGACAGGAAGCACCGGCTTCGTCAATGGGATGCTCGCGTTCTTCAACGAGCGGGCGCCGGGGCAGTTCGTGGTCTCCACGCAGGCCTGGGCCGACGGCGTTCCGCCCAGCCCTGTGGACATGCACAACACGATCGCGCTGGGCGGGTTCCCGCTCATGGTGCGCGGGACGTATGAGCCGGAGGCGGAGAACCCCGGGGTCTGGCACCGCACCGGTGGGCATATCCTCGCCATGCGGAACGTCTACAACGCCTGCTCGCCCTTCCCGACGATCGGCGCCCGCGACCCGAACTCGAGCGACAGCAAGTTCGTCAACTCGCCGTGGGGCGTGTATCGGGAGGGGCTCCGCCAGGCGCTGGCGACGTATCGGCTCCAGAACGGTTCCACGCAACAACGCGTGTACTGGAAGTTCGTCAACGACTACGGCCCGTCCAAGACCAAGATCCTGGACGGGATCCTGAACATCATGCCGACGATCGCGCTCACCGGCGAGGTTGTGAACGGGGAGGAAGCGGGCGTGAACATCGTGCGTCCGACGCTCCTGCGCGGGCCGGGGATGCCGACGACGCACGTCGAGCCGCTGCGGCTCCCGTCGGGCCTGGGGTCGATCGCCTCGGTGGAACTCATGCCGAACTTCACGACGGCGGCGGTGGTGACGCGGGCGGGTTCTGGCGGCGGAAGCGGTGCCGGGAAGGTCGTGTTCCACGACCTCTCCGGGACAACGGTGATGGGGGCCGCGGACCTGCCGGGGCCGGCCGTGGATACATGCACCAGCCCGGTCGGCCGGCTGTACGTCGGGACTTCGACGGGGGTCTACTCCTACGCCTTCGTGGACGGGAGCGTGCGGATGCTTCGCGCGACGACCACGCCCGGGCCCGTGCTGGCGACGTCCTTCGACGACCGCGCGAATCAACTGGTCGTGCTCGCGCAGGCCCCCAACGGGCCGGTGCTCCACCGCTTCGACCCGGACCTCTCGGGCGGTCCGGTCTCGACGCACGCGTTCTCGGGCGCGAACACCGACACCGGCGTGACGACGATCATGGCCCATCCCAGGCTCGATGGCGTCGTGATCATCTGCGACTCCTCTGCTCCGGTCATCCGCATCGCCCGGCAGACCCCGAATGGTGCGATGGCGATCGTTGAGACGATCCCGCTGCCGGCGGGCTCGGAGCCGCGCAACCCGCAGGTGACCGATACCGGCTCGATCGTGGTCACGAGCCGCGGCAAGGCGCTGGAAGTGGCCCAGGGCAAGACCGATCGGCGCGGCTGGAGCGTCGTGCGGGGCCTGTGGACCGACCACGAGTTCGGGCACACGCTCTCGCTGGCCACGAGCCGAGACGGCATGGGCGTCTCGGTGCCGACGGGCCCGGAGACCAAGAACATCGAGGACGAGGAACTGGCGTCGTCGCCGGAATGTCCGGCGGACTTCAACGACGACGGGCGGGTCGACAGCCGCGACTACATCGAGTTCCTCGCCGCGTACCAGGCGCAGTCGCTGTGGGCGGACTTCAACGACGACGGCACGGTGAACGAGAAGGACCTGATCCTGTTCCTCAAGGCATTTGGGCGGGGATGCTGAACCGGGCCCGAGCCCGTGAATCGAGTGCTGCGTCGGCCGTCCGAGAGGGCGGCCGGCGCGTTTCGGTGGCGAGGGATGCGCGCGACGCCGGGCGGTTCGACTACCGATCGCACGGCTCGAGCACCATCACGAGCAGCATGGGCCACCCGAGGTAGGGATGGGCCCGGGGCAGGCGCTCGGCGAGCGAAGCGTCGGGCGCGTGCTCGGACATGTGCGCGAAGCGGAGGTTCGCGCGTTCCGCGGCCATGACGAACCCGCTGATCTGGTTGGGCACGCTCTGGATCGGCGTCTTGATGCCGGTCGCGGGGTCGGTGAACCGGGCCTGGACGCTCTTGAGGAGCATCGCGGGGTGCATGGCGGCGAGGACGATCCGTCCGCGCGGGTCGCAGACGCGGGCCAGTTCGCCGAAGAACGCGGGCGGGTCGGCGATGTGGTCGAGCACGAGCGCGCCGAGCACTCGATCGAACGCGGCGTCGGCGAAAGGAAGGGGCCGACTCAGGTCGTGGACGAGCCAGGTGACGCGGTCGGCATCGGGCTTGGCACGAGCCCGGGCGAGCATGCCCTCGGAGAAGTCGACGGCGCTGACGGACGCGCCGGCCCGGGCAAGGGGGAGCGCGTGGCGCCCGGTCCCGCAGCCGGCGTCGAGCACGCGGAGGCCCGCGACCTTGCCGAGATGGTGCCGCGTGAGTGGTTCTTCGAGCGCGACGAGCGGATTGCCGTCGTCGTCATAGATCTCGGCCCAGCGGTCGTAGCCGTCGCGTGTGGGCAGGGGCGAGGACATGGTCGAGGGTAGACCGCGGCTATATTGCCGACATGGCCAAGCACACGGTCTCGGACATCGCGACGCTGTTCCCGAACCTCATGGACATCAAGGACGCCGGGTTGAGAGAGAAGGTGGCGGCGGTGTGGGACGAGGCGCTGACAACGGGCTGCGGGGGCAAGGGGTGGACGTTCGACGAGATCCGGGCGATCCCGTTCACGCTGCTGGCGGGGAAGATCGACCTGCGGTTTGTCGAGCACCTGAACTCGTGCTGCAAGCAGTGCGTCGCGATCGCGGGCGTGCTGAAGGAGGTCTTTGGCAGTCGGATCCCGGTGAATCTGGATTATCTGATCGCGGGGAGCCTGCTGGCGGACGTGGGGAAGATGCTGGAGTTCGACAAGAAGCCGGGGGCGGATGGGAGGCCCGTGCCCGTCAAGGGCTTCTTTGGTGACATGCTCCGGCACCCGTTCAGCGGGGTGGCGCTCTGCTACAAGCACGGCATCCCTGCGGAAGTCATGCACATCGTCGCCACGCACAGCCACGAGGGCGACAAGGTGGAGAGGACGATCGAGAGTTGGATCTTCCACCACGCGGACTTCATCGACTTTGACATCGCCAAGGTGCTCGGGAAGCAGGCCAAGTAAGCAAGGCGGCTTGTTCGTCTCGTCAGCGAGGCTCTCGGCCCATCGCGAGCCCATGGGCCCGAGCCCGGGAAGCCCCTGGCGGCGTCGACCGGCCACGGGGGTGGCTTGTGGACCGTGGCGGGCGGTGTCGGGCTGGAGATCCGGTTGCGGTCGGGCTGCGGGTGACGGGTGCTCGATCGGTTGATTCGGGACGTCGCAATCCGGAGATTCTCGACCGATTAGGTCGATCGAAGCCGACACCGGCGTGGCGGGCACCTTGCCCATGTCTCCCAGACGGCAGGGGAGTCGGAGGCGGCTATTCGGACGCGTGGAATTCCATTGACGGGGAGGCGGGACGCAGTATACTTGTGATCGGTCGGCGGGGTGCGTGTACCGCCGAGGAGTGTGGGGGCGGATTCGTCATCATGGAGTTGTGAAAATGAAGAAGAGTGTTCGCGGTACGCTTATCGTCGTGGCGGCCGGGTGCGCGTGCTCGTTGAGCATGGCCCAGGACCAGGTCATCAACGCCCAGGGTCGGGTGATCGTGCAGGCTCGTCCGGCGTCGGAGCGGCTGAACCCGACCGGCTCGTCGGGCGACGCGTTCGACCAGAATGTGTACAACAACGGCGACCTCACCCCGCTCCCGCTGGGCGGGTACTTCTCGTTCGGGAACACGCCCCGCGTGCTCGACGACATCGTGCTGAACAAGAGCCCCGGCGCCGGCGCCGGCCCGGGCACGGCGGGCGTGAACCGCACGATCAAGAAGGTGACGCTGGCGATCGCGACGAACGCGACCACGACGCCGACGGCGACGCCGGACCTGGAGTTCCAGTGGTTCAACTCGTTCAACTCCACGCTGGCCGCGCCGACGCCGATCAACTCGGGCCTGGCGGGCGGGTTCCGCATCTCGCTGGCGCCCCCGATGGGCGGCTGGGCGATCAACACGATCTACTTCATCGATGTGGACCTGACGATGGCCCCGCTCTCGACGTTCGTGGCGGCCAACGAGAACGGCGCGGCGGTGGTGTCGATCTACACCGCGCCGCCGCCGGGGACGGCGTTGAGCCCCGAGTTTGACGTCGGGTTCTACGGCGACGGGAACACGATCGGGAACAGCCAGTACGCCTTCTGGTTCGACAACAACCAGAACGGCATCTTCGAGACGACCGAGGGCTTCATCGCCACCTCGAACCCGACGGGCACCTTCCGTCCGCGGGCTTCGATCGTCCTGTCGATGGACGCGAACGTGGACTCCGGCTCGTGCTGCCTCCCGGACGGGACGTGCATCCTGGCCAACGCGCTGAACTGCGCCACCCGCTACGGCGGCGTGTACGGCGGGGACAACTCGACGTGCGCGACGGCGACCTGCATCCAGCCCGGCGCCTGCGTCCTCTCCGACGGCTCGTGCATCCTCGCCAACTCGGCGCAGTGCACCTCGCTCGCCGGCGTCTACAAGGGCGACAACACGACCTGCGCCGACGCGGTCTGCTCGGGCCCCGTGATCCTGTGGAACAACGGCCCGCTCGCGACGGGCACCACGACGGTCGGCGGCGGCGTCGCTCCGGCGGGTTCGCAGTGGTCCGAGGCCGCGGGCGTCGTCGCCTGCTCCAACAACATCGCCGGGTTCGCCGGCGGTGCGAACGGGCCCTTCCGTCTCGCCGACAACTTCACGGTTCCCGCGGGCGAGACATGGACGATCAACACGGTCGACGTCTTCGCCTACCAGACCGGCGCCGCGACGACCGCGTCGCCGTTCTCGGCGGGCGCACTGAACCTCCAGATCTGGAACGGCGCCCCGGGCCTGACCACGTCGTCGGTGGTGTATGGCGACACGACGACGAACCGGCTCTCGGGCTCGTCGTTCACGAACATCTATCGCATCTTCAACAACGCGGCGGGCACGACCCGGCCGGTGTGGAAGGTCACGGCAACTCTGACCCCGCCCGCGGTCCTCACGGCCGGCACGTACTACGTTGACTGGCAGACGCAGGCGAACGCGAACGCGGCGCACTTCGCTCCGCCCGTGACCACGCGGGCGTTCCGCGGCATGCCCGGACGCAACGGGCAGCAGAACGTCCCGGTGACGCTCGGCAACGACTGGACGTTCCCGGAGGAGACCGCCGCCGCCGGCGCGCCGCTGGGCTGCGGCTCCGGCTTCGAGCGAGTTGACTTCCCCTTCGTTCTCAGCGGCAGCAAGTCGGGCAGCGGCCCCGGCTGCACGACCGGCCCGACCTGCTACCCCAACTGCGATCTCTCGACGACGGTGCCGTTCCTCAACGTCAACGACTTCGTCTGCTTCAACAACAGGTTCGCGGCGGCCCAGTCGCTCCCGGTCGCGCAGCAGATCACCGATTACACCAACTGCGACGCGTCCACGACCATCCCGATTCTGAACGTCAACGACTTCATCTGCTTCAACAACAAGTTCGCGGCCGGCTGCTCGGCTCCGTAACCCGGGGCACGTCTTTCTGGGGACTGCCCCAGCGAGCCCGTGAGTGTTGAGTCCAAGACCCGCCCGGCCGTCCGGGCGGGTCTTTCGTTGCGCCGGAGTGTGGGCCCGACGCGAGCGTCCCGGGGCTTCCCGGCGGGCGCTAGCATGGGTCCCAACCAACGCGGCGGGTTGTCGCGTTCACGGAGAAGGGGGATCGCATGGGACGCATCGGGAATCGCGGATCGCAGCGGACGAACACGGGCTCGGGGACGGGCCGCAAGCAGCGCTCGCCCACCAGCACGTCGCACAAGGGAAGCCGGGTCGAGCCGTCGGCGGTGCGGCAAGCGCGGAAGGGCAAGCGCGCCCCGAAGCCCGGGGAGTGACGCGGTCGGTCGCGTCGCCGGACCCCGGCACGACGCGGGGCCGGGGGCGGTATGCTGCGCGCATGAAGCGAATCATCGCGTGCGTCGCGGGGCTGATGGCATTGGTGACGGCGCCGAGCGCTGCGCAGGAGTCGCCGCGGCCGGAGCGCTATGTGTTGGTGCGGTGCGGGCGTCTGCTCGACGTGCCGGGGAAGCCGCCGCGCGAGGGTGCGACGCTGGTGGTGCGTAATGAGCGAGTGGAGCGCGTGGTGGATGGCCTGCGCGGCCCGGACCTGTCGCGGGAGCGAGAAGGGGGGGCGGAAGTGCGCGAGGTGGACCTGCGCGAGGCGTTCGTGATGCCGGGGCTCATCGATTGCCACGTGCACCTGACGATGGAGTTCACGTCGGACATCGCGATGCGGAACGTGACGGACTCGGCGAGCGACAAGGCGATGCGCGGGCTGGTCTATGCGAAGCGGACGGTGGAGGCGGGGTTCACGACGGTTCGGGACCTGGGGGGCGAGGCGGAGGCCGTCTTTGCGCTGCGCGACGCGATCGCGCGAGGGGACGCGGTGGGTCCGCGGATCATCGCGGCGGGCAAGGCGGTCTCGATCACCGGGGGGCACGCGGACCCGACGAACGGGTATCGCGCGGACGTGTTCGCGGCGCCGGGGCCGGAGGAGGGCGTGGCGGATGGCGCGGACGCCTGCATGAAGGCCGTGCGAGCGCAGATCAAGCGTGGCGCGGACGTGATCAAGATCACGGCCACGGGCGGGGTGCTCTCGCGCTCGGGCGCCGGGCTGGCGCAGCACTTCACCGACGAGGAGTTGCGCGCGATCGTGCAGGCGGCGCACGCGATGGGACGGCGAGTCGCGGCCCACGCGCACGGGACGGACGGGATCAACGCGGCCCTGCGCGCGGGGGTGGACTCGATCGAGCACGCGACGTTCACGGACGACGAGTCGCTCCGGCTGTTCAAGGAGAGGGGCGCCTGGATGGTTCCGACGCTGCTGGCGAGCGCGACGGTGACCGAGAACGCGAAGAAGCCGGGGTACTACATCGACGTGGTCGCCAGGAAGGCGCTGGAGGCCGGCCCGGCCCGGATGTCGAACTTCACGCGGGCGATCGGCGCGGGGGTGAGGGTCGCGTTTGGGACGGACTCGGGCGTCTCGCCGCATGGGCAGAACGCGAGGGAGTTCGGGCTGATGGCGCAGGCCGGCATGAGCCCGACGGACTGCCTGGTAGCGGCAACGATCCACGCGGCGACGCTCTGCGGCGTGCAGGATCAGATTGGGACGCTCGAGCCGGGCAAGCAGGCGGACATGATCGCGGTGCGCGGCGATCCGCTCACGGACGTGACCGTGTTGGAGAGAGTGACATTCGTGATGCGCGGGGGCGAGGTGGTGCGCATGGAACCGCGGCCGAGGTGACGCACGAGCGCGACGGAGCGATGGCCCCGCGGGCTAGGATGCGCGCGTGATCCGGCTTGGCCTGCGCATGCTGATCGGGCAGACCGCGCGATGGCTGGGCGTGGTCCTGGGGGTGCTCCTCTGCACGTTCCTGATCACGCACATGCTCTCGATGTTCAACGGGATGATGCGCCGCAGTTACGCGCTCGTCTCGGACATCCCCGAGGCGCGCATCTGGGTCATGGATCCGGCGGTGGAGTACGTTGACGAGCCCGCCGGCATGCCGTCCACCGCGCTCACTCGGGTCCGTGGGGTCTCCGGCGTGGCGTGGGCCGTCCCGCTCTACACCGGGAGCACGCGCGTGCGGCTTCCCAGCGGCGCGCTCAAGCCCATCCTGCTCATCGGGGTGGACGACGCGACGCTCATCGGCGCGCCGCGGGACCTCGTCTCCGGGAGCCTCGACGCGCTCAAGGGTTCGGACGCGGTCATCATCGACCTCTCGTCCTCGGCGGGGCTGTTGCGGACGGTGGACGCGGCGCCGGAGCGGCACGAGGGCTGGAACATCCCGCACCTCGACGCGCCCACGCGCCCCATGCGCGCCGGCGACGAGATGCTCGCCAACGACCACCGGCTCGTCGTCGTCGGCGTGGCGCGGCTGACGCCCCGGTTCCTCTCCAAGCCCGTCGTCTACACCACGTACAGCCGGGCGCTGTTCGTCACGCCTCGCCAGCGGAACCTCATGTCCTTTGTGCTGGCCGCTCCGACCGACGGACAGGACGCAGCGGCGGTGGCGCGGCAGATCGAGGCCCGAACGGGCCTGCGGGCGAGAACGTCCGCCGAGTTCGCCTCGGACACCTACTGGTACTACGTCCGCACCACGGGCGTCGTGGCGCGGATCGCGCTGATGATCGGGATCGCGGTCATCGTCGGGGTCTCGGTCAGTTCGCTGCTCCTGTACCTGTTCACGGTCGACAACGCGCGGTACTACGTGACGTTCAAGGCGTTGGGCGCGTCGACGCCGATGATCCTGCGGATCGTCGCGGCCCAGGCGCTGTTCTCAGGTCTGATGGGATTCGGGATGGGCATCGGCGCGTCGTCGCTGCTGGGCACGAGCGTGCAGGCCGAAGCGATGCCGTACGCCCTGACGCCGTGGACCATGCTCTTCGCGGGGGTGGTGGTGCTGATGGTGTGCGTGATCTCGGCGGTGCTGAGCGCGATGCGGGTGCTGAAACTCGACATCGCGACGGTGTTCAAGGGGTAAGGGGCTATCGCAACAGCAGGAGCGAACGCAACGACACAGGGACCACTCTCGGATCATCGACGACAACATCGTCGAGCAGTGTCACAAGCACACCGAATGGCGCGTTGTAGGCCGCTTTCTCGACGAACGCCCGAATGCCCCGCGTGTCTTCGTGCGGGTCGATGCGGCGACGGTACTTGATCTCAACGGGCACTCGTCTCTCGCCGACTGTGAGCACGAAGTCAACCTCGGGCTCCGCGCCGCGCGCGGGAAAGTGGTTGACGCCCAAGTGAGGGATCGAGGACAGGAAGTAGCCCGCGACGGACTCTGCCAGCCGACCCGCCAGGTCGGCGAGATGGGGCATTCGCTCGAGGCCATCGGGATCGAGCGGGACGACCTCGTGCAGCCAGGCGGCGCGAAGCGCGTGGTCGCACACGCACACCTTTGGTGCACCGCGCTTCCGCTTCAATCGAAGTTCGAGCGGCTCGATCAGCCGCAACAGCATCGCTCCTTCGAGAAAGCGCAGGTAGTTCTGGACGCGCTGCCAGCCCACGTTGCCGCCAAGCGAGGACCGAATGTCTTCAATGAAGACCGACTGCGTGGGCGATTGGCCTGTGTAGCGGCACGCCAGCTTGAACACTTCCCGCAACAGCGACTCGTCGCGCTTGCGTCCGCGCTCGCCCTGCCGCAGGTCGTGCTGGATGGCGCGGTCCACCACCGTCTCGACAAGATTGCTCGCCACATCTTCCCAAGGGGCATCGAACCGTTCCTGGGCTCGAGGATACCCGCCTCGGGCTGACCAGCGTTTGAAGGCTTCGTCCCTGGGGTGGACGTGCTGCCTGCCGTGCCTTGCGATCTCGGACCACAGGTCCTTCGTCACGAGTCGCTCGAGGCCGTTGTCCGCGAGCACGGGCGGCAGCGGCGTACCGAGCCCGAGCTCCGAGACCTCACGAAGCAGCAGCGGCCCAAGTTCGATCGTGCTGATTCGTCCCGCGAGGCTGTCTCTGCCCGACTCGATGCGAAGTGCGGAGGAGCCGGTGACGAGCACCCGGACCGTGCGATTGTCCACGAGGCTCTTCAACTCGGCGGCCCAGTCGGTGAGGTTCTGGACTTCATCCAAGAACAGATAGGCGGGCTCGCCGGCGTGGGCCGCCTCGTTGAGCGTACGCTTGAGTACCTGACTCTCAAACCACCAGCAGATCGCAAGGATGGGGGTGTGTTGCTTGAGAAGAGGTGCAATCTCATCGAACTGGACCTTCAAGATCCGGGTGGGGTGGACCCCGTCATCGAGCAACTTCGCGATCACCTGATCCTGAAGCGTCGACTTTCCAACCTGGCGGGGACCGCGAACAACAGTGATCGGCGTCAGACCCGTGCGCACGGAACTCAGCAGGCGTTCAAAGGCCCAACGGCGGAACGTTGGCAGCACGGCGCCTGGACGGTCAGACCACCACGGATTCATCCCACGAAGAAACTCGGTCAACGTTCCAGACAGGAAGTAGCGCTCATGAAGTGTTTCGTGTCCGGCCGCAGTTTGCCGTTGCTTCCTTCCCGGCGTCACACTCACATCCCCGCCTTCGCCAGCCCGGACTGGCCGATCACTTCTTCCGCGTACCGGTTCATCGCGTCGCGCAACTGCTCGAAACTCTCGAGCACGTAGTAGATCGGCTGGAAGTGGTCGATCTCGAACTCCGTGTTGCACACGCGTTCGAGGTCGAACGGGCGATAGATCGGCACGGGCCGCGGCGTGCAGTCCGGGACGTTCTGCCCGCGCTTCTCCCACTCGCCCGTGAGCGAGTACGCGCTCTCGGCGTGGCTGCTGACGAGCCCGCTGCCATAGACCTTGACCTTCCCGTCCTCCTTGATGAGTCCGAACTCGACGGTGAACCAGAACAGCCGCGCCAGCCGCGTGACGTGCGTGTCGTCGTCGCACTGGAGGGCCGCCCGGCCATAGGTCTGGAGGAAGTCGGCAAAGACCCGCAGCGTGTGCAGCGGCACGTGCCCGAACACGTCGTGGAAGATGTCCGGCTCGGGGAGGTAGTCCATCACCTCGCGCGGGCGGATCAGCACCGTCGTCGGGAACTCGCGCTGCGCCAGGCACGCAAAGAACGCTTTCGCGGGCAGGTAGCCCGGCACGCCGTAACTCGCCCAGTTGCTCTGGGCCTGGAGGAACTTGTTGATCCCGTCGAGCCTCGTGCCCCTCTTGACCTGCACTCCGCCGGCGATGGTGATGTCGCGGTCGAGCACGAGATCGTCCAGCAGCGGCAGACGGTCCCGGGTCAGTTTCAGGATCTTCAGCCCCTCGATGAACTGCCGCGAGACCTGGCCCTCGAGCACCTGCCATCGGCGGTCGAAGAGGTCGCGCCACACGTCGTGGTTCTCGGGGGTATAAAGGTGGTAGTGCTGGGTGATGTAGAAGCGGTCGGCGTCGATCTCGTCGGCGTGCTGCTCCGGGGCCCTGTCGGCCGCGGCCTGGGCGGCGCGGGCCTCGTCGTTGGCGATGATGTTGTTGTACCTGATGTCGGGACGCATGGGCATCCTCCGTGCAAATCCACCCGAGTATTCTATCGGTCCGAGGGTGTTCGGGATCGCGTCTGCGGCCCGCCCGGCGCGATAGCCTTGGGCGATGCCCACGCCCGATCAACTCATCCGCGAGGCGGCTTCGGCCCGGGCCGCGGGGCGCCTTGATCAGGCCGCGAGCCTGCTCCGGGCGGCGCTGGACCAGGACCCTCGGCACGCGGACGCGCGGCAATGGGCCGGCGCGATCGCGGCGCAGGCGGGGCGGTACGCCGAGGCCGTCGAGCACCTGCGCGTGGCGGCGGAGCAGCGGCCGGGCGACCCCGGGCTGCACGCGAACCTGGGGATGATGTGCTCGGCGGCGGGCGACCTTCCCGGTTCCGAGGCGGCGCTGCGTCGCGCGGTGGAGATCAAGCCCGACTTCGCGGATGCGCTGGCGTGCCTGGGCGTGCTGATGTCCAACCAGCAGCGGATGACGGAGGCCGAGCCCGTGCTGCGTCGGGCCGCGGACCTGGCGCCGGCGAGCGCCTCGGTGGTCTATCCACTGGTGCGGCTGCTCGCCGAGACGGGGCGCGCCGACGAGGCCGTCGAGACCATCCGCCGGGCGCAGCGGCAGACGCCGGCCGACCTGCTCTTGCAGGACAAGTTGTGCATGCTGCTGAACTACCTGCCCGGGGTGGACCCGGCCGAGCACCTTCGCGAGCACCGGCGCTACGGGCAACTCGCGCCGCGGCCGGCGTTCCGCTTCGACGACCGCGACCGCGATCAGGGGCGTCGGCTGCGCGTGGGGTACCTCTCGGCGGATCTGCGCGAGCACTCGGTCGCGTACTACCTCGAGCCGCTGCTGACGCACCATGATCGGGCGGCGGTCGAGGTCTTCTGCTATCACGTTGGCGTCGCGGACCAGACGGGCACGCCACGGCTCGCGGCCCTCGCGGACCACTTCCGGCAACTGTTCCCCGCGACCGACACGCAGGTGATCGAGGTGATCCGATCCGACGCGATCGACATCCTCGTGGAGTTGGGCGGGCACACGTCGAGCAGTCGCCTGCCCATCGCCGCCGTCGGTCCCGCGCCGATCGGGGTGTCGTACATCGGGTATCCGAACACCACGGGCGTGCCCGCGATCCACTACCGGCTTGTGGACGCGCTGACCGACCCGCCCGGGGCCGAGCGTTATGCGACCGAGCAACTGGTTTGGTTGCCCGGGTGCTTCCTGTGCTATCGCCCGCCGCCCTCGGCCCCCGAGCCCGCTCCCCCGCCCGCCGACGCGACGGGCGTGGTGACGTTCGCAAGTTTCAACAACCTGGCGAAACTCTCCGGGGTGACGATCGACCTGTGGGCGCGGGTGCTCGCGGCCGTCCCGGGCTCGCGGCTGCTCCTGAAGGGCAAGGGCCTGAACGATGCGCTCGTCTCGGGGCGGATTCTGTCTCGGCTCGCCGCCGGGGGCATCGCGGCGGATCGCGTTCGGCTCGCGGGACACACGCCCTCGACGCGCGAGCACCTGGAGGCCTACGCACACGCCGACATCGCCCTCGATCCGTTCCCCTACCACGGGACGACGACGACATGTGAGGCCATGTGGATGGGCGTGCCGGTGGTGTCGCTCGTGGGCGAGGTTCACGCCTCGCGCGTGGGGCTCTCGCTCCTGTCGGCCGTGGGACTCCCGGATCTCGCGGCGGGCAGCGCGGACGAGTTTGTTCGCACGGCCACGGCTCTCGCGGGCGACGCGCCGCGCCGGCGAACGCTGCGGACTGGGCTGCGCGCGATGGTGGCGGCGTCGCGGCTGTGCGACGGCGTCTCGCACGCCCGTGCCGTCGAGGCCGCGTACCGCCAGATGTGGGTGCGCTGGTGCGAGGGACACGCGAGCGGGGGAGACGCGCCGAGCAGCGGGTCGGGGAGTGGGGGGGCGGGATGAGGGCGGACCCCGCCACGATCGCCCGGCTTCGGCGGCAGGTGCAGAAGTCGCCGGGCGACGCCGAGGCGTTGCACACGCTGGCCGTGCTGCTCTTTGAGAGCGGGCAAACGGAGCAGGCGGTGTACTTCGAGCAGCGGGCGGCGAGCGTTCGGCCCGCCGTCGGCGACTTCCACGCGACGCTCAGCACGATGCTCGCGGTGCTGGGGCGCAGGGACGACGCCATCGACGCGGCCCGCCGGGCGATCGAGGTCGAGCCCGATCGCGCGGCCCGGCACCTCGCGCTCGTGCCGCTCGCGTGGGATCAGGGTGACCACGAGACGGCCCTGGCCTCGGCGGAGCGTGCGTACTCGCTCGACCCCGCGTCGGCCCGAGCGTCGCTCGCCAGCGTCCTGCTCAACGTCTGCCGGGCCGAGCGAGCCATCGCGATCCTTCGCGAGGGGCTGGAGGCGATGCCGGAGGATCCGTGGCTGCTCTCGTCACTGGCTTCGACGCTGAACTACGCGGACGTGACGCGGGAGGAGGTTCTTGAGGCGCATCGGCGTGCCGGCGCGGCGCTGGCGTCCCGGGCGATTCCTCTGCCCGCCCCGGTGCGGACGCCCCTCGCTGGCCGGCGCGTGCGTGTGGGCTACCTCTCGGGCGACCTGTACGACCACTCGGTGGCGGCGTTTCTGGAGCCGATCCTGGCCCACCACGACCGCGACGCGTTCGAGGTGCACGCGCTCTCGGCCCGTTCGAGCCAGACCGCCGACGCGGTCACGGGCCGCCTTCGTTCGCTCTGTCACGCGTGGCACGACCTCGGGCGCGACGATCCCGAGGCGATCGCCCGGAGGGTCCACGCGCTGGGGCTCGATGTCGTGGTCGATCTCGCGGGCTACACGGGCTGCACGCTCCTGCTGGCCATGGCCTCGCGCCTCGCTCCGACGCAGGTGACGTACCTCGGGTATCCGAACACCACGGGCATCCCAGCGATGGACGTTCGCCTGGTGGACGAGACCACGGACCCGCCCGGGGCCGAGGATCTGGCGACGGAGCGGCTGGTGCGGCTGCCGGCGCCGTTCCTGTGCTACAGGCCGCCGACGGACGCCCCGGTGCCCGCGCCGCGACCGAGCGCGGGGCCGATCCGCTTCGGCTCGTTCAACAACGCCGCGAAACTCACGCCCGCGACGCTCGCGGCATGGGCGCGGGTGCTGCGGACGGTGCCGGGGAGCGTGCTGGCGCTGAAGTCGCGGCAGTTCACCTCGGCGATGGTGCGACGGACGATCGTGGATCGGCTGTCGGCCGCCGGGGTCGATCCCGCTCGAGTCGAGGTGCTCGAGCCGCCGGTGTCCAAGGCGGAGCACCTGGCGGCGTACGCGGGCGTCGATATCGCTCTGGACTCGTTCCCTTACCACGGGACGACCACGACCTGCGAGGCGCTGTGGATGGGCGTGCCGGTGGTCACGCTGGCGGGCGATCGGCACGCGGCGCGGGTCGGCGCGAGCCTGTTGCGCGCGGTGGGGCTGGGTGAACTAGTGGCGGACTCGTGGGCGCGGTACGAGGCCGTCGCCGTGGAACTGACGAACGCACCGGATCGGTTGTCGCGGTGGCGGGCCGAACTGCGCGCGCAGGTGGCTCGCTCGCCGCTGTGCGACGCGACGCGGTTCGTCGCCGGCTTCGAGGCCGGGCTCCGCGAAGCGATGGAGCGCCGGCGATGACGCGGGCTACGCGAGTCATCCTTGCCGTTGCTCTGGCGTGCGGAATTGCGACGGCGGTTTGGGTGGCTCGACGACCCTCGGCAAGCCAGCCAACGGTCGGGACGTTCGATGCGGCGGCCGGTTCGCCTCGGTCGTTCCGAATGCTCACGTCAGGGGACGCCCAGATCCCGCAGGATCGCGACGGGCTGGAGGCCTTCGTGCAGGTCGAGCCGCGCAACTTCCAGGCGTGGCTGCGGCTCGGTCGCGTTCGCCGGTGGCAAGGCGACGAGACGGGCGCGGCAGAGGCGTTCCGTCGCGCGTCGGAACTGTCGGCACGTCCTGGCTCAGGCCGAGTCGAAGCCCCCGATCCGGTGTTTGTTCGCGCGAGCGCGCTGGATGAACTCGGGCTCTCGACGGAGGCCACGCCGTTGTTCGTCGCCGCGGCCGCGATCTATGAGCGCCGCCTGGCGGACCCGGAGTACGCGAGGCTCGCGTGGGCGTGGCATCGCCTGGGGTGGTGCCGAAAGCGCTCGGGCGACGAGGCGGGGGCCCATGGGGCGTGGACGCGCGCCGTGCTCGAGGCCGAGTCGACGCTGGTGCCCGGCGACCCCACGTCGCTCTACAACCTCGCGTGCTACCGGGCGCTGGCAAGTCGGCTCGAGCCCGCGCTCGAGTCGCTGCGGCAGGCAGTTGACGCGGGGTTCGGCAGTCTCGAGTTGCTCGAGCACGATGAGGATCTCGAATCCCTGCGACGCGAACCTCGATGGAGCGAGTTGCTCTCGCGTGTCAGAGGCGGCCGCTGAGCAGAGAACGTGCATGGATCCGCGCCGAACGCGGAGGGATCGCGCGCGATCAGGCGTCGATGCCGAGCATGTCCTCGATCGTCCACCAGCCCGGTTGTT
The DNA here is from genome assembly GCA_016793805.1 of Phycisphaerae bacterium. Lineage (GTDB taxonomy): Bacteria > Planctomycetota > Phycisphaerae > Phycisphaerales > UBA1924 > JAEUIZ01. The sequence continues at coordinate 27,731 of JAEUIZ010000022.1, read as the reverse complement.
GAGCGGCGAGCCACACGGCGGCGCGCAGAGCGCCCACCACGAACACGTCGCGAGAGGTCGCGCGGTGCGTGAGTTCGACGTACTCGCCCGGGCCGGCGAATCGGACGGTGTGCTCGCCCACCACGTCACCCCCGCGAATCGAAACGACCTGCTGGTCTGGAAGTCGAGCGCCGCCATCGCGTGCGGCCCGAGCGAGGCGGAGAGCCGTGCCCGAGGGCGCGTCGCGCTTGGCCGAGTGGTGCGACTCGACGATCGACGCATCGAAATCGACGAGGCGCGAGGCGACGCGACGCACGGCCTCGGCGATCACGGCGACTCCGAGCGACGTGTTGGGCGCGTGGAGAACCGCGCGGCGAGCGGACTCGTCGCGGAGTGCGGCGAGAGTCGCGGGGGGAAGCCCGGTGGTGCCGACGAGGAGCGTCGAACCGATCTGGCGGGCGAGGTCGAGCGCGCGGAGCGTGCCCTCGGGCGAAGAGAAGTCGACGACGACATCGGCGAAACCCAGCGAAAACGCGGCGATTTCGTGCGAAACGCGGGGCGCCGTGCGATCGGGCTCGCCCGCGGTGGAGCGTTCGCGCCCGCGCTCACCCCGAGTCAGCGCGCCCACGACGAGCACGCCGCGATCGTCGTCCGCGAGCGCGCGGACGCGCGAGCCCATGCGACCTTCGGCGCCGACGAGGACGAGTCGCACGGGGGGTCGAGTTGACACGGCGCTTCCTTTGTGTTCAGATGGGCGCGCCTCGGCATGGCTTGCGCTTCACTCAAGGCAAGCCCGGACGCAGTCCGATAGTACAGCCGAAGGCCATTCCGCGGCGCGTCGCAGTGGCGCGGCACGTCGCTGGGTGTTTCTGGACTCAAGCCATTTAGGAGAACTGTCATGGCAAAGAAGGCGAAGAAGAAGGCCAAGAAGAAGGCTGCGAAGAAGGCCTCCCGCAAGAAGTAACGGACGCCAAGGAACAACTGACAGCAACGCAGAGAGCATTCATCGTCGCGGCCTGACGCACTGATCGGGCCGCATTCCGAATCAACGCCACCGATCGCCCGGGGCCGGCCCAGCCGGCCCCGCGGTCGTTTTACGGATCGACCATCGCGCCATCAGAGCCCGCCATCGCGCTCCCCGCGCACCAGGCGCTCCGATGGCCCATCAGGGGTCCACCTCCGACTATGCTCCTCCCATGCTCCGCGAGGCACACGCCCACATCGTCCAACACGGCCGGGCCATGGGGATGCTCCGCCTGGACGACTGCCTCGACCGGGACGATTGTCTCCAACGCGTGGCGATGGCGGCGGCCAGCGCGCACGACACGCCCCCCACGAACTGGCTCCTCGGCGTCGGGGTGCGCGCCCAGGCATGGCCCGATCCCACCTATCCCACGCTCGACGAACTCGACTCGATCCTCGGCCCGCGCCCCTGCTGCCTCTGGTCGTTCGACCACCACGCGCTGGTGGCCAACTCGGCCGCACTCGCGGCCACGGGCGTTCGGCCGGGCGACCCAGACCCTCCCAACGGGCGATTCGTGCGCGCGCCTGGCGGCAGATTCACGGGCCTGGCCCTCGAGGCCGCGGCGAAGCAGGTCTATTCGGCGGTCCCGGAGCCCGAGGGGGCGGAGCGGCTGGAGGTCGTTCGGCGTGCGCTCGACGACCTCGCCCGGCATGGGTTCGAGGAGGTCCATGACCTCTTGAGCCAGCCGTGGCTGGGGCCGACGCTGGCTGCGCTGCACGACGCCGGCGAGTTGCGGGCGCGCGTGTGGCTCTATCCCCCGATCGACACACTGGAGGCGGTGGCGCGGACGCGGCGCGAGTGGGAGCGTCCGGGCGTTAGGCTGGCAGGGGGCAAGTTGTTCGCCGACGGGACGCTCAACAGCCGGACGGCGTGGATGCTGCACCCCTACGCCGATCCGATCCCCGACATGCCGCGGGGGCAGTGCATGGCCGACGCGGGGACGATCCAGCGGGCGCTGGAGCGTGCGCACGGGCTGGGCCTGGGGCTGGCGGTTCACGCGATCGGGGACGCGGCCGTGCGGGCGTGCCTGGACGCCTTCGAGTCCTCGCACGCGACCGGCCGGCCGGCGACCGAGCCGTCGCTCCCGGCGATGCGGATCGAGCACGCGGAGTTGATCGACGCGGCGGACGTACCTCGGTTCGCGAGGCTTGGGGTGGTGGCGTCGGTGCAGCCGTGCCATTTGCTGTACGACATCGAGGCGCTCGAGCGTGGGTTGCCGGACCGGCTGGATCGGGTGCTGCCACTCTGGGAGTTGGTGGACTCGGGGTGCGTGCCGGGGGAGGGGCTGTGGTTCGGGTCCGACACGCCGATCGTGCGTCCGGACCCGGCGGACAGCGTCCAGGCGGCGGTTCGGCGGGGTCGCGCGGGCGGGCCGAGGATCGGGGCGGGTCAGGCGATCACCGAGGCCGAGGCGTGGGCGGCCTTCGGGCGGCGGGAATCGTCGCGGGGCGCGTGAGTGGTCGCGGCGGCGTGCGTTCATATGGCGGGGCAGGCGTTGCCCCAAACCGAACCAGGTTCTAGGAAGAGAGCGAGCCATGAACGAGCGGCGTGCGATGTCGGTCTGTCTGATGGCGGGGCTTGCAGCGGCCGTGCCTGCGATGGCGCAGAGCAACCAGTGGCGGTCGGTGGTCCGGCTGGACCAACTGCCCAACACGCTCACCGGGGCGGGCGTGCGGATCGGGCAGATCGAGGGCGGCGACATGACGATCGACAATCACGAGGACTTCACCACCGAGTTCCGACGCGGCGGCGGTCCCGCGGCGACGGCGGTTGGCGTCAAGCACGCCACCCACGTTGCCGGCATCATGATCGCCAAGGAACGGAACTTCGGCGGCGGCATCAAGAGCCAGGGGGTGGCCCCGTCCGCGAAACTCCAGACGGCGTGGGGATCGTCGTCGCAGGAGTTCTACGAGGCGATGGACTGGTTCTTCATCAACCCGGCGCCGCGGGCAATCAACGTCAGTTGGGGCTACGACCCGCCTCTGAACGCCGAGGGCGCCAAGGTGAACAGGATCGCCGACTGGGCCGTTGACACCAAGGGCTCGCTGATCGTGGTTGCGGCGCCCAACAGCGGCCCCGGCGCGACCGGCATGGGTGCGCCGGACGGCGGCTACAACGTCCTGACGGTCGGCGCGACGGGCGAGAAGCGCGAACTCCAGAACTACCGCCGCCTGGGGAACTACTCGGGTCGGGGCGGGACCGCCGACGGCCGCAACAAGCCCGACATCGTCGCTCCGGGCTCCCGCATCTATTCGCCTCGAGAGGAACTGAACGGCGTCACCGGCAAGCGGGACCTCTGGGGCGACGACGACTTTCCGGTCGGTGTGGGCCAGCCCGCGAACCTGAAGTACGTCTCCGGGTGCAGCTTTGCCACGCCCATCACCACCGGGACCGTCTCGCTCCTCAACCAGCACAGCGTGAACAAGGGCTACACCACCGATCCCAGGGTCATGAAGGCCGTCATCATGAACTCAGCAGACAAGAGCGTGACGTCCAACAACTTCGGCGGGGGCACCTGGAAGAGGTGGGAGGAAGACCCGAATCTGTCCCCCACCAACCCTCTCTCCAACGATCTTGGCGCTGGAATGCTCGACGCCTACCAGGCGTACAAGCAGTACGACGCTGGGAAGGCCTCGCCGACCTTGGGGAATGGTGGCACAAACGCCGAGGTGCCGACCGTCGGCTGGGACCTTGGCACTGCCGACGCGGTTGGCCTTCAGAACAGTTACCGAATCAACACGAACCTTCGAAAGGGCTCGTATCTCACCTCAACGCTGGCGTGGAATCGCCACGTCGAGCGTGATCGGCCCGCTGGCCCGGGGGGGACGCCGGCGGCGGTGACCAACGCGTTCGACTACGGGCCCGAGCTCCAGAACCTCGACATGCGAGTCGCCAAGTTGGGGGCGATCGGGACGCCTCTGAAGGAGTCCAAGAGCACCGTCAACAGCACCGAGCACATCGTGTTCAAGGTGCCCGAGAAGGACCAGTACTACGTCCAGGTCATGAACAAGGCCGGCACGAACGCCAACGAGAAGTACGGGCTCGCCTGGCACAGTTATGCCTCGCCCACGACGACCCGCGAGTTCAACGGCGACTTCTCTGGCGATCGTGGCGCGCTCTGCGACAACGGGTGGTTCGACGCGTCCTTGGCGGGTTCGTCCTCGGTGACTCGGCCCTACTTCACGAATCAGGACTCCGATGCCAGTTGGGCGATGACGCTGGTCGGCGCGACGCCGTACGGCGGCGGCGGGGGGATGGCGCAGGAACTGGTCACGCCGTCGGGCGGGTTCTACCTCCGCTTCGACGCCGCCTTCGACGGCTCGGCGACCACGCCGATCTACGCCCTCCTCGGTGGGATCGACCTGACCGCAGCCGCGGGGTATGCCAGCGGGATCCTCCCGACGATCGGCACGAACATGGGCATGTTCAAGACCTACGAGTTGTTCTTCGACGCCGCGGCCATCGCGGGGCTGACAGGCTCGTTCAACGATCTCGTCTTCCGCGGCGGCGAGTTCGGGAGTAACGCCTACATCGACAACGTGGTGTACCTGCCCGAGCCCGGCACCGTCGCGCTGGTGGTGTTCGGTGGACTGCTCTCGGCGCGTCGCCGGCGCACGTGACGCTGGCTGCTGGATGCTCGTCGTCGGAGGGTCCTTCGCGGGGCCCTCCCTCGTTTCTTGCGGTTCGTCGCTCTCAGGCGGGTTGCGAGGACAGCCCGCGGATGCTGGCGGCGCGGCGCTTCAGGGCCGGGGCGTTGGCCTGCTCGGCCTCGACGAAGCCCTCGCCGAAGCGGAAGAGGCGGAAACTGTTTCCCAGCACGAAGACCTCGCCCACGAAGTGGTAGAGGGCAGCCACGGGGACGGCGAGTTTGCCCGTGGCGGCGAGCACGAGCCCGATCAGCACAATGAAAATGGCCGCGGCGATGTTCTGGGCGATGATGGTGCGGGTGCGGCGCGCGAGTTCGATGAGGAACGGGACGCGCGAGAGGTCGTCGTTCATGAGCGCGACACCCGCGGAGTTGGCCGCGATGTCCGATCCCCCGAGTCCCATGGCGATGCCCACGTCCGCCTGCGCCAGCGACGGGCCGTCGTTGATCCCGTCGCCCACCATCATCACGCGATAGCCCGAGCCGACGAGCCCGCGGATGAGTTCGTGCTTCTCCTCGGGGAGGCACTCGGCCTCGATCGTGTCCACGCCCACGGCGGTCCCGACCCGCTTGGCGACGCTCAGCCGGTCGCCTGTGAAAATCGCGACGTGCCGGGCCCCGAGGTCGCGGAGGCGCTGGATCACCGTCCGCGTGTTGGGGCGGATCTTGTCCTCGAGGCCCACGGCCCCGAGGTACCTCCCGTCGCGGAGAACGTGTACTCCCGTCATGCCCTCGATCTTGGCTTCGACCGCGGCCACGTCGGCCTTGGCGCCGGGCGCGAGCTCGAGGATCCAACTCGCACGACCGACGCAGACCTCGCCCATGCTCGTCTTCGCGCGGACGCCCCGGCCATGGATCTCCTGGTAATCGCTCGTTCCATCGGGATCGATGCGGGCGGCCTTGGCAGTGGTCAGGATCGACTGCGCCAGGGGGTGGTTCGAGTGCTGCTCTCCGTTGGCGGCGGCCTTGAGCAGTTCGGCGGCATCCACGCCCGCCGCGGGGGCCAGGCGCGAGACCTCGAAGTTCCCCGTGGTGATCGTGCCGGTCTTATCCATCACGACCGCGTCAATATTGGCGGAGGCCTCGAGGTAACTGGTCTGCTTGATGAGGATGCCGAGCCGAGCGGCGGCGGCGAAGGCCGCGACCATGGCGCTTGGGCTGGCGAGCAACAAGGCCGCGGGGCACGTGACGATCAGCACGGTGATCGCGGTTCGGGCCGCGTCGTCGCGGATCTTCGCGTCGGGACTCTGGCTCATGTAGAACCAGACCACGCCCGCGACGGCCAGCGCGATGGGCACGAAGAACCCGGAGACCTGCTGGATCAGGAGTTGGCGCGGGGTCTTGGTGCTCTCGGCCTCGCGGATGAGGCGCGTCACCTTGCCGATCGTCGTCTCGGCACCGACCTGCGTGACCGTCACGTCGATCCCGCCCGTGAGGTTCGTGGTCCCGGCGTAGACCTGGTCCCCCGTCTCGACCTCGACGGGCACGGCCTCGCCGGTGAGGGAGGCCTGGTTGATCGTGGATCGCCCAGTGAGGACCTTGCCGTCGACCGGGAGGTTCTCGCCGGGGCGGACGCGGACGACCTGTCCGACCTTGACATCGGCGAGGGAGACCTCTCGCTCGAGGCCCGCGTCGACCAGGCGGGCGGTGTCCGGGGTGAGCCCGACGAGTTGCTCGATGGCGCGCTGGGCGCCCGAGGCGGTCCGGCGGACGAACTGGTCCGCGACGAGCAGGATGAAGGCGAGCCACCCGGCGGTCTCGTACTCCTCAGAGCCCAGGGCTGCCAGGATCGCCATGGCGGCGAGGGTGGAACTGGAGGGCCGGAGGGTCTTGATCTCGTTCCACGCGGCCGCGAAGAGCGGGATCGACAGCATGATCGCGCCGATCACCGCGGGGATCGCGGCCACGGAGGGGTCGGCGAGGTTGAACCAGTGGGTGATGGAAGTGATAAAGACGAGCAATCCGCCGATGAGGTAGACGACGAGGTAGCGCTCGATCAGTTCGTCGTCGTGCCCGCAGCAGGTGACCATCCCGCTGTCGGCGTCGCGGCGGTGCTCGTGGTGGTGATCGTGGCTACCGGCGTGGGTGTGCATGGCCATCGCGACTCCAGGTCCTCGCGGGAAGCAGGGGGGCAGGGGAGCAGAACAACTCCCGACCAGCGCCGCGGTCGGCGCGGCGTTATGGTAGCCGCCCGTGCCGGGGCGTTGGGGGTGTACGCTCTTGGGCTCCGCACGGTTCGCCATGACACACAAGCCCCCCTCCAAGCCGTCTGTCGCTCGATCTCGACGCAAGCCCGCGCGCCGGCCCGTGGTGGCCGTGCTCGGGATCGGGCAGATGGGGCTGGTGTGCTCGACGATCCTCGCGACGCTGGACCGAGGCCCCAACGGCGGGACGAACGGGTTGGGAGGCGGAAGTGGGGAGGCGAGGGACAGCCACGAGCCGGACCTCCCGCTGGAACCCGGGAGTTTCGACGTGGTGCTGTGGGGGCACAATCAGGACGAGGCGGACCACCTGAGCCAGGCCCGGACGAGCCCGCGTCTGCCGGGGTTTCGATTGCCTGAGACGGTGCGCGTGGCGCACTCGGACCACGACGCGGTGGCGCACGCGGCGCTCATCATCTCGGCGATCCCGGTGCAGTACTCGCGGGCGGTATGGCGGCACCTGGGCCCGCTGGTCCCGCCTTCGACCGCGGTGGTCTCGGTCGCCAAGGGCATCGAGAACCAGACCCTGCTGCGCCCGACGCAGGTGCTGGCGGAGTGCATGGGCGACGATCCGGACGGCCGCCCACGCCGGCTCGCGGTGCTCTCGGGCCCGACGATCGCGGCGGAACTGGTGCGGTGCCTTCCCGCGACGATGGTGGCCGCGAGCGACGACGCTGACTTCGCGGCGTACCTGCAACGGCTGTTCTCGACCAGTTGGCTGCGCATCTATACCAACAGCGACGTGCTCGGGGTCGAGATCGCCGGCGCGACCAAGAACGTCATCGCGATCGCCGCGGGGATCCTCGACGGGCTTCGGGTCGGCGTGAACGCCAAGTCGGCGCTCCTGGCCCGCGGGCTCGTCGAGATCGCAAGGCTCGGCGAGGCGATGGGGGCGGCCCGCGACACTTTTTATGGCATCGCGGGCGTGGGCGACCTCGCCACCTCCTGCTTCAGTCCGGAGGGACGCAACCGCTCGTGCGGGGAGGCGCTCGGCCGCGGCGTCAAACTCGCCGATTACCTCAAGCGATTGACCTCCGTGGTCGAGGGCGTGGCGACGACCCGCTCGGTCATGGGGCTCTCGCGGCGGTACAAGGTGGACATGCCGATCACGGCGGCGGTCCACGCGGTACTCTTTGAGGACGTCGATCCGATCGTCGCGATCGGTCGCTTGATGGCGCGCCGGCTCAAAGGCGAAGTGGGCTAGCGACCACTCCCGCCTCCCCGCGGGATCGGGGTGAGTGCTTGCCGCGAAGGAGGTTGGTGCATGGGTGCGGAGTCTCCACTCTCCAGGGGCCCCGGTTCGAGGGTCTTGGATGCGATCGAGTGGGTCGGGAACCGGATCCCCGAGCCGGCGGTGCTCTTCGCGATGTTCGCCGGGCTGGTGATCGTCCTGGCTGCGATCGGTGACTCGGCGGGCTGGCGGGTGCAGCCGCTGCGGCCGGCGCTCAAGATGGTCGAGCGGGTGGACGCCTCGGGGCAGATAGTGCGAGACGCCGCGGGCAAGCCCGAGATGGCGCCCGCGCGCAACGCCAACGGCCGGCCGGAGATCGTGCTGCAGCCCTCGGGTGATCCCATCGCGCCGCGCACGCTGCTCACCTCCGAGGGCGTGTACTGGATGCTCTCCTCGATGATCCGCAACTTCACGCACCTCCCGGCCCTGGGACTGATCTTCGTGAGCATCCTGGGGATCGGGGCGGCGGAGAAGTTCGGTCTGTTCGGGGCCGCGATGCGGTTCCTGGCGCTCATCTCGCCGCGCCCGCTGCTCACGCCGATCATCGTGATGGTGGGGGCGAACTCGTCGATCGCCTCGGACGCCGGGTACATCATCCTTCCCCCGCTGGCCGCGGCGCTCTACGCGGCGATGGGCCGATCGCCCATCGCGGGCCTGGCGGCGGCGTTCAGCGGGGTTGCGGGGGGGTTCTGCGCCGGGTTCAGCCTCAACGCCAGCGACACGTTCATGGCCGGGCAGGCGACGCAGGCCGCCCACATCCTCGACGCCGCGCGCGACGTGGTCCCGACGGCGAACTGGTACTTCAAGGCCGCGTCCGTGGTCGTGCTGATGCTCGCGGGCTGGTTCGTGACGGACCACATCGTCGAGCCGCGGCTGCTGCGCGAGGCCGGCGCGTCGTCGTCGGCGCCGTCGGCGGGGTCGCTGGCGCTCACGCGCCGCGAGACCAAGGGCCTGGTCCTTGCGGGGGTCGTGATGCTCGCGGTCACGGGCCTCTTTGCGGCGATGATCTTCGTGCCCGGGTGGCCTCTGCACGGCACGGGCCAGCCCACGCTGGCCAACGGCTCGATGCTGTACGAGGGCCCGGCGTCGGCGGCCTCGGCTCAAGGAGCGTTACGGGCGGTCGAGCGGGCCGGGCCGCGCTGGTCGCACGTCATCGTCCCGATGATGTTCTGCGTGTTTCTGCTACCCGGGATGGCCTACGGCGCGGTCGTCGGGACGCTGCGTTCGCAGAAGGACTTCATCGAGGGCCTGTACGCCGGGGTGCGGAGCGTCGTCCCCGTGCTGGTGATCGCCTTCTTCCTCGGGCAGTTCGTCGAGTATTTCAAGTACACGCAACTCGACAGGATGCTCGCGTACGCGGGCGGCCAGTTGCTCGTGGAGGCGAGCCTCCCGATCCCGCTGCTGGTCGTGCTGTTCGTGGCCATCGTGGTGCTGGGCGACTTCGCGATGAGCGGGCTGATGAGCAAGTTCGCGGTGATGGCGCCGATCTTCGTTCCGATGTTCATGTTCGTCGGGATCAGCCCGGAACTGATGATGGCCAGTTATCGCATCGGCGACAGCGTGGTCAACGTCATCACCCCATTGAACAGTTACGCGCTCATCGTGCTGGCGCTGCTGCAGAAGTACAAGCCGGGCGCGGGCCTGGGGACACAGATCGCGCTCATGGTGCCCTACTCCGCGGTCTACTTCGTCGCGTGGACCGGGTTCCTGCTGCTCTGGTACTTCCTGGGGTTGGACCTGGGCCCGCGCGGGCCGCTGCACTACGCGCCGGCGCACTGACGACGAGGCCCGCCTGCGGATTTGACGCGCCCCTCCGCCCGGCCTTTGCTCCCGCATGCGCATCATCGCCGGCGAGTTCCGCTCCAGGCTCCTCCTGACCCCCGGCGACGCCGAGACCGTCCGCCCCATGCCCGACCGCGTCAAGGAGTCGCTCTTCGGGCTGCTCCGAGGGCACTGCGAGGGCGCCGCGGTCTTTGACGCCTTCAGCGGCACGGGCACGCTGGGGCTCGAGGCGATCAGCCGGGGCGCCGCGCGATGCGTGTTTGTCGAGCGTGACCGCCATGCCGCGTCGCTCCTGCAGCGCAACATCGACACGCTGGGCGTGGGCGACCGTTGCGAGGTCGTCGTGGGTGACGCGCTGGGGCCGGGCGCCCTGGCGCGTTGCCCCAGGCCCGTGCGCCTCGCTTTCTTTGATCCGCCGTACCCCCTCGTGCGCGAGCCTCTGGGCTTCAGAAGGGTCATGGTGCAACTCGCGGCGGTGATCGATCGGCTCACCGACGACGGCTTCGCGGTGCTCCGCACGCCATGGCCCATGTGGGTCGAGTCTGCCGCGGACGCGGCGACGCCCGAGCCTCCACGCCGCCGCGAGCGTCGCCGCAAGGAGCGACATCGGGACCGCCGCCGCGAGCACATCGCGCCCGACATGACCGAGGACGAGGAGATTGATGAGATCGCGGAGCCGGCCGCGCCCGCGGCCGGGCCGCCCAAGCCAGAGAGGCTCGAGGTGAGCCTCGCGCTGCCCAATGCCAAGGGTCCGGAAACCCACGTCTATCACGGGATGGCGATCCATCTCTACATGCGCGCGGCGACGCCGGCGTAGCGATCGCCACGCCCTTCACCCCAACCCCGCCATGTCGCCCGTACACTCCGGGGAAGGAGGACCCGCATGCGGACGCTCCTGCTCGTCGCTGCCCTGTCGCTCGGCACCCCGGCGCTCGTCGCAGCGCTCGATCCACCGGCCAAGACACAGTCGCTGCCCGCGTCGGTCCGCGATCGCGCCGCCTCGATCCTGCGACAGGCGGAGGACGACGGGAACCTCGCCAAGGCGGCCGCAGCGGGCTCGGCGCTGTTCGACCAGGTCATCGCCCGCGCGCCGCTCCGCGACGGAGAATCGTGGATCGAAGCAGCGTGGATCGCGCGGCTCACCTCCCAAGTCGCGGCGCTCCCCAAGGACGCGCAGCGCCCCGCGCTCGCGCTGGCGAAGAAGCGGCCGGGGGCGTCGCGGGCCTTGGCCATGCTGCTCTCGCCCCGTGACGACACGGCCCGCGCCTATGCGATCCTCGCCCGGCTCGACGCGGCGCACGGGGACAAGGTCGAACGCCTCGCCCCCCTCGCCGCTGCGATCTGCGTCGTGCACGACTCGACACGCTACCTCGCGGCCAATCGGGGCAAGCCCGCGCCCATCGCCGTCGATCCCGTCGCTCTCTTTGCCTACTACACCGAGAATCAGCCGCGGATGGCCTTTGACATGCGCTCGATGGCGCCCGAGGGCCTCGTCCGCGTCGTGGATTCCACCGCGTCCATCGACGAGATGGCCTGGGCCCTCGCCCGCCACGCGGGCGACCGCAACGTCGGGCAACGCTATACCGACCTCACCTACGACACCGACGCCTTCAAGCGAGGCAAGCCCAAGAAGATCGAGCCCCTCGACTACACCCTCCAGAACCTGCGCCGCGTCGGGGGCGTCTGCGAGGAGCAGGCGTACTACGCGGCCCACGTCGCGAAGGCCATCGGCGTCCCCTCGGCGCAGATCACGGGCCAGGGGCCGGATGTCTCGCACGCCTGGGTCGGCTTCGTGCAGGAGCGGGGCGGCGGGCTGGTCTGGAACTGCGACGAGGGGCACTACGACGAGTACGAGAAACTCCGCGGGAGCACGCTCGACCCGCAGACCGGCCGCATCGTCTCCGACGGCGAACTGGGCCTCTCCGCCGGGCTGCTCGCCGCGACGCCCAGCGACCGGCTCGCGTGCGTGGCGCTCGTCGACGCCGCCGCCCGGCTCCGCGCCCTGCGCGACGCGAAGAATCCGCTGAGCGCCGCGTGGGACCTTGGCGGCAATCCGATCGCGGCGCCGCGGACGACGGAGCCCGCTGCCGAGGTCGAACTGCTCCGCGCCGCCGTGGAACGCTGCCCCGGCGCACCCGCTCCCTGGCATGCGGTGGCATCCCTGGCGGAGAAGGGTGGGCTCGACGCCGCCTCGCGCGATCAGTGGTTCGATGCGATCATGCGGCACGCCGGCACCCGCTTCCCCGACTTCTCCTTCGGTATCGTCACCAGCATGATCGCGGGCGTCGCCGACGCAAAGGAGCAGTCTCGTGCGTGGGACTGGGCGGCCGACCGCTTCGGGCAACTCCCGGACCTGGCCTGCGAGGTCCGCATCCGGCAGGGCGACCTGTGGAAGGCCAAGGGCGACCCGGCCCGCGCGTACGACGCCTACCTCGCGCCCCTGCAGCGATACGCCAACGAGAGCGCCAAGGTCGTCGATGCGCTCCTTCGCGCCGAGCGGTTGCTGAGGGACGGCAAGCGGCAGGCCGCCATCCCCGACATGTACAAGGACGCCTGGCGGAAGATCTCTCGCCCCGGCTCCCTCAGCCCCGGCGCCTTTCGCAGCAGCAACTTCTACCGCGTGGGCGAGCGGTATGCGACGGCTCTGGACGCCGCCGGGCTCAAGAACGACGCCGAGAACGTCCGCCGCCAACTCGCCGCCGGCGTGGAGAAAGAGAAGCCCTAGCGATAGGGGATCGGGCCGGTCACGAGGTCCTCGTCCCGCTCGCGCCGACGCAGCGGCTGCGGATCGTCCCACGCCCGCGTGCGCCGATCGTCGGCCGCTCGTTCCAGCGCCGCACGACCTCGCTTGGCACGCGCGTCCGCGGGCCGATCCAAAGCCTGACTCTCCGGAGGTCGCTGGGCGATCAGCCCGGCCACGATCCGCTCGGCCTCGAGCCAGTTCACCACCTCGTTCCCCCCGGCGTGCTTCCACAACTCGTGGGCGACGGCCGACACCAGGGCGTGCGTGAGATCCAGTTCCCGGCCCGTCGACGCCTTGATGGACACTCTCATCTTTGCGCTCCTGCCGCTACGTCCTTTGATGTCGGACCATTTCAAGAGTGACATCACCAGACCCGCCCGCTTCTCGGGTTTGGCGCGCATCCCCCCCCATAGGAGCCCCCACACGCGACCCGTGCTTCACGACGCGAACCCGCCAGGGGATCCCTACAAAGGACATGCCAGTCCGTTATTCGGCCTCAGCGGGCTGCACAGGGGCGACGGTGCCGGGCGAGCATGTCAGTTCGGCAGCGTGCGCTCGCTGCGGCCCTGATCTGGCGGTACTAGGCATCCGGCATGCCATCAAGCCGCGGCGCGCCGCTTGCACCGCTCCTAGTCCGAAGGTCCCAAGGGAGGAACGGCATGCGACCGGAACGGCTGACAACGGCAGCACAGCAGGTCATCGAGGCGGCGCACGCCGACGCCGCGGGGCGGTCGAACCCGGAAGTCACCGGCCTGCACGTCTTGGCCGCGCTCCTCGCGGACCGGACCGGCCCGGGGTGGTCGTTGCTGACCAAGGTTGGCGCGGATGCGTCGCGTGTCGCGTCGATCGCGGTGGGGGAGGTCTCGCGCCTGCCGTCGGTCTCTGGGGCGGCGGCACAGTTTGGTCGCACCATGATGGACGTGTTCCACCGGGCGGACGCGGAGGCGCGTCGGCTTGGGGACGCGTACATCTCGTCGGAGCACCTGCTCCTGGCGTTGACGCACGTCAGCGGGCCGGGCTCGGCGCGGGAGGTGCTCTCGATCAATGGCGTGGACGCCAAGGCGGTCGAGCAGGCGATCAAGGCGATCCGGGCGTCGTCGGGGGTGAAGAACGTGACGGATCAGTCCGCGGACTCGGGGTACGAGGCGCTCAAGAAGTTCGCGATCGACCTGACGGAGAAGGCGCAGTCCGGGAAACTGGACCCGGTGATCGGGCGCGACGAGGAGATCCGCCGGTGCATGCAGGTGCTCAGCCGGCGGACGAAGAACAACCCGGTGCTGATCGGGGAGCCCGGCGTGGGGAAGACGGCGATCGCCGAGGGCCTGGCGCTGCGGATCGTCAACGGCGACTGCCCGGAGTCCATGCGCGACAAGCGGATCATGGCGCTGGACGTGGGGCAGTTGCTCGCGGGCGCGAAGTACCGCGGCGAGTTCGAGGAGCGGCTCAAGGGCGTGCTGCGTGAGGTGCAGGCCTCCGGCGGGGACGTGATCCTGTTCATCGACGAGTTGCACACGATCATCGGCGCGGGGGCCGCGGAGGGCGCGGTCTCGGCGGGGAACCTGCTCAAGCCCGCGCTGGCCCGCGGCGAGTTGCGGTGCATCGGGGCGACCACGCTCGACGAGTACCGCAAGCACGTCGAGAAGGACCCGGCGTTCGAGCGGCGTTTCCAGCCCATCTTCGTGGATCAGCCGAGCGTCGAGGAGACGGTGGCGATCCTGCGGGGCCTCAAGCCGCGCTACGAGGCGCACCACGGGGTGCGGATCCGCGACGAGGCGATCCTGGCGGCGGCGCAACTCTCGCACCGCTACATCGCCGACCGCTTCCTGCCCGACAAGGCGATCGACCTGGTGGACGAGGCCGCGGCGAGGCTGCGGATCGAGAACGACTCGATGCCCAGCGAGATCGACGAACTCCGACGGCGGATCACGCAACTGGAGATCGAGCGCGAGGCCGTGCGGATCGAGCGCGAGTCAGGGGAGGACAAGCGCGCGGCGCGCAAGGCCGACGCGCCCAGCCGCGAGTTGGACCGCATCGAGCGGGAGATCTCGGAACTCCAGGAGAAGAACCGGGCCCTGACGGCGCGGTGGGAGTCGGAGAAGAAGGAACTCGACGCGGTCAAGGCGATCAAGTCGCAGATGGACGCGAAGCAGACGGAACTCGAGCAGGCCCAGCGCCGCGGGGACCTCGAGCGAGCCGCCCGCATCCGCTATGGCGAACTGCGCGAGTTGGAGGCCCGTCTGCGCGACGCGGAGCACGAGTTGGCGGCCCAGAAGGACCGTGGCGACGCGCTGGTGAAGGAAGAGGTGGACGCCGAGCAGATCGCCGAGGTGGTCGCCGCGTGGACGGGGATCCCCGTGTCGCGGCTGGTCGAGAGCGAGCGGCAGAAGCTGACGCGGATGGAGGAGGGGCTGGCCAAGCGCGTCGTGGGCCAGGACCACGCGCTGCGGGCGGTCGCCGACGCCGTGCGACGTTCGCGGGCGGGGCTGGGCGATCCGAACCGTCCGATCGGCTCGTTCCTGTTCCTGGGGCCCACCGGCGTGGGCAAGACCGAGACGTGCAAGGCGCTGGCCGAGTTCCTCTTTGACACCGAAGAGGCGATGGTCCGCATCGACATGTCCGAGTACGGCGAGAAGCACTCCGTCGCCCGCATGATCGGCGCGCCCCCCGGGTACGTCGGCTACGAGGAAGGCGGGGCGCTGACCGAGGCCGTTCGACGCCGGCCGTACTGCGTGGTGCTCCTCGACGAGATCGAGAAGGCGCACCCGGAGGTCTTCAACGTGCTGCTCCAGGTGCTCGACGACGGGCGGCTGACCGACGGGCAGGGCCGCACCGTGGACTTCAAGAACACGATCGTGGTGATGACGAGCAACATCGGGAGCCAGCAGATCCAGGAACTCGCGGAGCATGGCGCCGAGGACTGGGAGATCGAGGCCGCGGTGCGCGAGATCCTGCGTCGCGGGCCGGCGGGAGTGGCGATGGAGGAGATGGGCAAGGCCGCGGGCGTCCCGACGAAGGTCCGCGATGCGATGGCGGCTGCGGCGGGGGCGTTCTTCCGTCCCGAACTCCTGAACCGCATCGACGAGGTCGTCGTCTTCCATCAACTCAAGCGGGAGAGCCTCGGGCGGATCGTCGAGATCCAACTCGCGCGGCTGCGGGAGCGGCTGGCGGAACGCGAGATGACGCTCGAACTCACCGACGCCGCGGCGGCCCAGATCGCCGCCGAGGGCTGGGACCCGGCGTTCGGGGCGCGTCCGCTGAAGCGAGCGATCCAGAGCCGCATCGAGAACGCGCTGGCGTCGCGGGTGCTCTCGGGCGAGTTCGGGCCGGGCGATCGCATACGTGCCGACTACGTGGGCGGGTCGTTCACGTTCGCCAAGGCGTAACGGCTAGAGCATCGTCGCGTGCAGGCTCAGCCGGTCCGCCGAGTCGATCCGCACGGGGACGATGCGCCCGATGAGGTCGGCGGGGGCGCGGCCGGGCGGCGCGTCGAAGAGCACGATGAGGTCGCCGTCGGTCCGGGCCGTGAGTTGCACGGAGATCGCCGGCGGGGCCTCCTCGGCGCGGGGCGGATCGGCGATCGGCTCGCGCCCGCCGACGGTCAATGTCACGGACTCGCGCCGGCGGATCTCGGACTTGGTGAGCCCGGATCGCTTCATCTCGCGCCGGCTGACGCCCTCGACCATGACCCGTGCCGTGCGCCCGACCTGGGCCCGGGCGATCTCGTCGCTGATCCGCGACTGCAGCGCGAGCAGGTCGTTGTTCCGCCGGCGCTTCGTGTCCTCGGGCACGTCGTCGGGCAGTTTGTCGAACGCGACCGTGCCGGGCCGCGGGCTGTACTTGAAGATGAACGCGCTCTTGTAGCGGGCCCGCTCGACGAGGCGGGTCGTGGCGGCGAAGTCGTCGTCGGTCTCGGTCGGAAACCCGACGATGAAGTCGCCCGAGACCATGAGCGGCCGATCGGGGGTGTCGAGGTGGGCGCGGGCGCGATCGAGGAACTCGAGGTACTCCGAGGCCGAGTACCCGCGGTTCATGGCCTTGAGGATGCGGTCCGAGCCCGATTGGGCCGGGACGTGGAGGTATCGGCAGATCCGCGGATGATCGCGGATCGCCTCGAGCACGTCGTCGCCGAAGTCGCGCGGGTAACTCGTGACGAATCGCAATCGCTCGATCGCGGGGACCTCGTCGTGGATCCGCGCCAGGAGGTCGGCGAAGGTGGTCGTGTGCGCGCCCGCGAAGGGGTCGCGCGCGTGCCCGCCGGCGTAACTCCGGCCCTTCTGTGGTTGGACCACGCCCCCGACCGTCACCGCCGACCCGTGCTCGAAGCGGTAGTGGTTCACCGTCTGGCCCAGCAGCGTGACCTCGATCACCCCCGCGTCGGCGAGGCGCTTGCACTCGTCGATGATGTGCCGCGGCGGGCGGTGGACCTCGGCTCCGCGCGTGAACGGGACGACGCAATACGTGCAGAACTTGTTGCACCCGCGCGTGATCCGCACGTACGCCGACCCGTTCCGGTCGATCGGCGAGATCGCCCGCGAGAGGTCGAGCATCTCGAGGTTGTCCTCGGCGGCCGCGAGCGTCGCCGATCGCCGCGAGGCGTTGCCCTGCAACGCGAACTGCTGCGCCGAGACGAGGCGCGGCCCCGGTGTCTCATCCGCGGCCAGTGCCTCGCGCGTCCGCACGGCGTTGTCCAGCAACGCCGGCAACTTGTCCAGTTCGCCCGGGCCGCAGAGGATGTCCACCACCGGCATCCGTCTCGCGAGGTCCGTCCCGTCACGCTCCGCGAGGCAGCCCAGCACGCCGACGACGAGCCCGGGCTCGCGGCGTTTGCGGGCCGCCAACTCCCCCAGACGCGACCACACCTTCTGCTCCGCGTGCTCCCGCACCGAGCAGGTGTTGTAGAGCACCACGTCCGCGGCCTCGGGGTCAGGGGCGAACGCGTAGCCCAGCGATCGCAACTGCCCCGCGACGAGTTCGGAGTCCAACTCGTTCATCTGGCAGCCGAAGGTTTCGAGATAGACCGTTCGCGCAGGCATATTGGATGGTAGGGGCGGACGGTGGACCGCTGTTCGCGGCGCGCATCGGCCGAGCGAGGGTCCCACGCGGGCAGAAGCCATCGCCCCCAGACGGGCCACGAACTCCCGCTCAGTCGCGGTGCTTCGCGTGGCAGTCCTTGCACGATGCGGCGACAAACTTCATCGCCGCCGACAACTTCGCCGTGTCCTTCTCGCCGGAGACCAGGAGGCCTTCGAGCGTTTGCGCCTCGCTGTGGGCGCGGTTCATCAGCGCCGCGAAGTCCGCCGGCCGTCGCTTGGTGTTGGGCAGGTCGAGCAGCGACCGGTACAGGTCGGCGAGCCGGCCTGCCTCGGCCGCGGGCACGAGATCCGGGTGGTCGCTGGGCACGGCCCAACCGGCCTTCTCGATCGACTTGAGGTGCTCGAACGCCTCGTCGATCTCGACCATCCCCCGCACGATTCCCGAGGGCTTGCTGACAGACGGGAACTCGGGCGGCACCCCGTCGATCGTGCTCGCGTCGAGCGGCGTCGCGCTCGCGGCACAGGCGTACAGACCCGTGTAGTTCGCCGCCGTCCCGCTGACCTTCATCCGCGCCACGCCCTCCTCGGGGCTCAGCCACCCGAGCCCGACGCCGATCGCGGCAGCGGCGCCGGCGCTGCGGTGCTTCCCGTGGTGGCAGTGGATGTAGACCGGCCCGTGGGCCATCGCGTCGCGTGTGGCGCGGGTCAGTTCGAGCCGACGCCTCTCGTCGAACCCGTTGTACCCGATCGGCAGATGGATGTACCGCATCCCGCGCGCTCGGGCTTTCTCGACCTCCGGCTCGGCGCCGTCCACGCTGATGATGGTCCTGACGCCCATCGCCGCGAGCGTGTCGAGGCCCGCATCGCCCTCGGGAACGCTCCCCGACACAAAGCCGGGGTGATACGCAACCGCGTTGTGGATCCCCGCGTACTCGCGCGGGGAGGTCTCGCTCGGCTCGGGTATCGCGATCGGCGTCAGGGCGCGAACCCGTGCCGACGTGGGCATGGGCCCGCCAGCATCCCGCGTCGCACACGAGCCGAGCGCAGCCAGCGACATGACGGCAAGGAACGCCGCGGTGCATCGGTGATAGAGATCGAGACGGTGTGTCATGGTGCTCTCTCGGGGGCCGATGTCGGGCCATCGATCCTACCGCGACCGCGGCGCGAGGTTGCACGCCCCCAAGCATCGTGCCCCCCCCCCCCCCACGCGCCCCCTTCCGGCGCTCCCTTCGCGCACCGGCCCTGGTCTCGGGGTTCCGGTCCGCGCCGAGCACGGCGAGCCTATGGCGCGGCGGCGGCTCGGCCCGCGGGTGGCACGACGACCGTGCCCGATTCCGCGGACGCCTTGGCCTGCGTGAGCGCCGTCAGGAAGTCGGCGGCCCACCGATAGATGTTGTTCTCCGTCACCTGCTGATACATCTTCGCCATCCGCTCGCGGCGCTGCTCGGGGGGCATCTCGACGGCTCGGCGGATCGCCTCGGCGAACTCCTCCGTGTCATAGGGATTCACGATGATCGCGTCGGAGAGGTCCCGGGCCGCGCCGGCGAACTCCGACAGGATGAGCACCCCATCCCCGGTCGCGCCGGAGGCGTCGGGCTCGCCCTGGGCGGCGACGAACTCCTTCGCGACCAGGTTCATCCCGTCGTGCAGCGAACTGACGATGCAGACCGAGGCCATTGTGAGGAACGCATAGACAGTCGGTCCGTCGTGGTGCGCGACCAGGAAGTGGATGGGCTTCCAGCCCGCGTTGTCGGCCTTGAACTTCCAGTTGATCGCGTCCGCGAGGGCCTCCAACTCGGTGACAAGGTCGCGGTAGCGCGGGATGTGCGTGCGGCTCGGGGCCCCGAGTTGGACGAACGAGAACCTGCCGCGGTGGGACGGGTTCCGCTCGAAGAACCGCTCGATCGCGCGGAACCGCTCGGCGATGCCCTTGGTGTAGTCGATGCGGTCCACGCCCACGCCGATGGGCACGTCGCCGATGGCGAACCTGTGGCGGAGTTCGCGGCACTGCGCGGCGAGGTCCGAGCCCTGCGCGGCGTGCTTCTCCGACCACACCTGCACGCTGATCGGGAAGGGACGGACGAGGGTCGTGTGCCCGCGGAGTTCCGCGGAGAACTGGTCCCAGTCGAGCCGGGCCTCGACCATGCGATCGACCGTGTCCAGGAAGTTGTTGCAGTGCTGCTGGAGGTGGAACCCCACGAGGTCGGCGCCGAGCATCCCGTGGAGCACCTCGACGCGGAACGGGCAGATGCGGAACGCCTCGGGATTGGGCCAGGGGATGTGCCAGAAGAGCCCGACCTTCAGGTCGGGGCGGCGCTGCTTGATTATCGCCGGCACGAGCGCGAGTTGGTAGTCCTGCACCATGACGACCGCGGATTCCTTGCCGACCTCGTCGAGCACGGCGTCGGCGAAACGCTGGTTCGCCTTCACGTACTGCTCCCAGTCCGCCGCGCGGAACAGCGGCCGCTCGTGCGTCAGGTGGCACAAAGGCCACAGGCCCTCGTTCGAGAATCCGTAGTAGTAGCCCTCATCCTCTTCCTTGGTGATCCAGACGCGGCGGAGCGTGTAGCGCGGGTCGTCCGGTGGGACGGAGACGCACCCCTTCGCATCGGCCATCATCCGGTCGGCGTCGCCCGCGCCGTGGGCGACCCACAGCCCCCCGCACGCCTTGAGCACCGGGTCCAGGCCCGTCACGAGCCCGCTGGCCGGACGCACGAGGCGCGGCTTGCCGTCCTGGAGTTGGTGCATGTAGGGCTCGCGATTGCTGACAACCACGAGCGTGTCGTTCCCCAGCGCCGCCAGCGCGTGCGCGCGGAGCCGCTCCCGCGTCCACGTCTTGTCGGAGCGGGTCGCGGTCTGGGCGGATTCTCGCTCCGTGCTGCGGGCGGCACGGAAGGACGCGGCCAGATGGACGCTCTCGTCCTGGAGTCGGCTGACCGGGAGCCCCCGTGGGGGCAACTCCGGGGCGCCGCCGAAGCGGAGTTTGCGCATCCACTCGGCCAGCGCGTGCATCGGCCGCTCGAAGACCGCCCACGCCAGCCCGGAGGTCAGCACAAAGAGCACCCCGGCAACGATCAGCGCCAGCACCAGCCCTCGGACCATCCCGCGCGTCAGCCGGTTCTCGAGGTACAGCGCGTCGTGGAGGATGGCCAGCGATCCGATCGGCTGCCCGTCTGCGCCCGCGATCGTCGACGCGAGGATGTGCGTTGTTCCAGCCCCGTTCCTGACGACCTCTCGGACCTCGGACTGGACCGGCCCAAGTCGCATCACGATCGGCGCCAGGGTGGGCTCCAGGTCGGTCACGGCCTGGCCCGCGGCCACCAGCCGTCCATCGGGGCGAAGGAGCGCAAAGCCGAGCAACCGCGAGTGTCCTTCGAGCCGATCGCCCATGGCCGCCCCGGCCTGCTGGTCGGGCATCAGCAGCGCCGCCCGTGCGGCGGGCGTGTTGCGATGGAGGAGCACGCCGGCACGCCGATCGAGGTCCTCGACGCTCGTGCGGTACTCCTCTTGGACCTGGTACCAGACGATCGCCCCGGTGCCCAGCGCCGCGAGGAAGGCCACGATCAGCCCAAATCGGACGGAGCGCGGCAATCGGAAGCGAGCCTGAGGCGGCGTCATGAGCGCGCTCCGTTCTGGCGGCGTACCGATGCCTCGGCGTGCGAGTCGCCGACGGCGCCCAGACGCTCGAGCGTGAGGGCCGCGTTGATGAGCGCCAGGTGCGAGTACGCCTGCGGCACGTTGCCCAGCGGCATGTCAAGTTCCGCGTCCACCTGCTCGGACATCACTCCCGTGGGACCGATCGAACGCGCAAGCCCCGCGAACAACTCGCACGCCCGGTCGAGCCGACCCGTGAGCGCCAGGGCCTCGATCAGCCAGCCCGTGCAGAGGTGGAAGCCGCCCTCCCGCCCGGGTAGCCCGTCGTCGTGCCGATAGCGGTAGACGGTCGCGTCGGAACGCAGGTGCGTGTCCACGGCGTCCACGGTGGCGACGAAGCGCGGGTCGCGCACGTCGAGAAGCCCCGTGAGCCCGACCGACAGGGCGGCGGCATCCAGGTGCGACTGGTGGTAGGTTCCGGTGAACGTGTTCAGTTCGCCGTTGTACCCCCGTGTGATGGTGTCGGCCCGGATGGTGTCTCGGAGCACCTCCCAGGCAGGGTTGGGGCGACCGATCACGCAGTCGTGGACCACCAGCGCGCGATCGACGGTGTGGAAGCACATGACCTTGGAATGGACGTGGTGCTGCCGCTCGCCGCGGATCTCCCAGATCCCGTGATCCGGCTCCTGCCAGCGGGCCTCGACGGCCTCCACCATCGCCCGGGTCAGACGCCAGTGGTCGGGAGAGATGGGCGCGCCGCTCTCGGCCAGCAGCGCGATGAGGTCGGTGATCGGGCCGAACACGTCAAGTTGGACCTGCAGCGCCGCCGCGTTGCCCACGCGCACCGGTCGGCTTCCGCCATAACCACTCAGCCCGCCGATCTCGGCCTCGGGGCCCAGGTCCCGCCCCTCGACCGTGTAGATCGGGCGCAGCCGCCCCGGTGACTCGCACCGCTCGAGCACACGGGCGAGCCAATCCAACAGCCGCATCGCCGTGCCCGTGTTCCCGAGCCTCACCAGGGCAGCGGCGGTCATCGCCGCATCGCGCGGCCAGCAGTACCGGTAGTCCCAGTTCCGCTGGCCTCCGAGTTGCTCCGGGAGGCTCGTGGTCCCCGCGGCCGCGATCGCGCCCGTCGGACCATACACCAACGCCCGCAGCATGAGCGCGCTCCGACGGACCTGCTCCGTCGCCACCTTCGGCAGCCGCAGCGAGCCCGCCCACGTGCTCCAGAAACGCTGCGTGGCCTGCCGCCTCTGCGACTCCGCGTGGAAGTGCGGCCGGTCGTTCGCCGACCCCGCGCGCAACTCGAGCACGATCGGGCCACCACTCGGATCGACCTCGGCTTCGGCGCTCTGGTGCGGACCCTCCTCACCGATCCGCCACCGGACACCCGGCGCGTACAGAAGGATCGGGTCCGAACTCCCCTGGACCTCCAGCCCGTGCTCCCGCACCGCGAGGCGCGTCGCGACTCGGCCGAAGTCAAGCCGCGGCGCGAAGCGCACGCGGCAGGTGCCCGTCCCCTCGATCACGCGGATGAGGTCCGTCCGACCCGCCCGCTGGAACGCCCGTCCTCCGCCGCAGTCCAGATAGTCCGTCACGCAGCAGGTTCCCCATCGCGTTCGGAGCACCAGCGAGTCGCTGTCGTACTCCCGCGCGGGCTCACCCGCGGGATCGACCGGTGCGACCTCGAAGTAGCCGGCCCCGGGGCCGCCGAGAAGTTCGGCAAAGATCGGCGGCGAGTCGATTCGCGGGACGCACAGCCAGGTGACTCGTCCCGCGGGTGTGACCAGCGCCAGGGTGCGCTGGTCGGAGAGCACGGCATGGGCCGTGATCGGAGTGAGCGAACGACCCAGAGCCCAGGCCTCGCGCTCCTCGGCCAGCAGCGCCAGGAGCCGGGCGACGTCCTCCACGCCCCCCACGCGGAACTGAGCCCGCGAGTCGCCCTGGCCGACCTTTACCCCGGCGTCGCTGGGGCTGAGCGACGCGAACGCGTGCTCATCGGTCAGGTCGTCGCCGATGAAGATGGTCGCGGTTGCTCCCGTGCGATGCCTCAGCGTGCGAAGCCCATCGGCCTTGGTGATCCGGTCGGCCAGGAACTCGACGACCATCGACCCGAAGCGCATGACGAGCGCCGGGAATCGCGCCGCGAGAGCCGTGACCTCGCCCACCACGCTCCCCGCGTGCTCGTCGGCGACCTCGCGATAGTGGAACGCCACGCCGCGAGGCTTGGCCTCGACCATGCAGCCCGGCGCCTTCGCGGCGATCGACCCCAGCACCGCCGCCAGTTCGCGGAGTTGCGCGCGAGCCTCGCCGGGCATCGGACGATCCGCCTCGCCCGCGACCTCCGCGCCGTGGCTTCCCGAGAGTTCCCATCGGGCCGGCGCCCCCAGCCGCGCGCGAAGATCGGCGAGCCCCCGACCCGAGACGATCCCGACATGGGTGTGCGGGATCCGGCTCAGCCGCGTCAGCGCCACCATCGCGGCGCGGTCGGGTGCGGCCCGGTCGTGCGGCGCGATCAGGGGCGCCAACGTGCCATCGAAGTCGCTCGCCACCAGCAGGATCGGCGTCGATGCGACGTGCCTCACGATGTCCGAGTGCGGGTGGGTCATGGTCGCGAGTTCCGAACGCCGTGGCCTTGGGCCGATTCCGTGTCGCCAGCACGCCAGAGCACCGCACGGGTGGGCGATCCACATCCGGCCCGAGGTTGTACCGAGCGCACAGGACTTGGAGCAAGAGTCCTAGTCGGACTCGCAGAACCAGACCAATAGACCAAACCTTGGGTGACACAAGACGGGGTGCTTTCCCGGGCCCGTTATACTCGATCATGGCGAGCCCGCTGAACCACAACCACCTGTACTACTTCTGGCTCGCCGCGAAGCACCGCAACCTCACGCGGGCCGCCGCAGAACTCGGCCTCGCGCAGCCCACCGTCAGCGCCCAGATCCGTTCGCTCGAAGAACAACTGGGCGCGGCGTTGCTCACTCGCCGCGGGAGGACGATCGACCTCACCGAGGCGGGCCAGATCGTCTTCCGGCACGCCGACGAGATGTTCCGAATCTCGTCCGAGATCCCCGACGCGCTCGCCGGGCGATACACCGGCCAGCCCCGCGTGCTCCGTGTGGGCACCTCGGACTTCGTGCCCAAGCCCGTCATCCGCTCGCTGCTGGAGCCACTCCTCACGGAGGACCCGGACGTGCGGCTCGTGTGCCGAGAGTGGCGCATCGACGAACTCCTTGCCGAACTCGCGCTCTTCCATCTGGACCTGGTGATCGCGGATCGTCCGCACCCCGACTCCTCGCGGGTGCGAGCCGTCAGCCATCCCGTCTGCGAGACGGCCATGGCAATCTTCGCCCATCCTTCCCTCGCCAGGACCCTCCGTCGCCACTTCCCGCGTTCGCTCCACGGCGCGCCGCTCTACCTGCCCGATCGCACCACCACGCTCCGCCACTCGCTCGACCGATGGTTCGAGGCCAACAAGATCGAGCCCGTCGTCCTCGCGGAGTTCGAGGATCGGGAACTGCTCAAGACCTTCGGTGGAGGCGGGCTGGCCGCGTTCCCGGCCGCCGCCACGATCGAGAGCGAGGTCCGCCGACAGTTCGGCGTCGAGCGCGTCGGGTGGGTTCGCGGCGTGCGCGAGACCTACTACGCCATCGCCGTGCGCCGCCGCGTCATGCACCCCGTCGCCCAGCGACTCTTCGCACGGGCCACGCGAAGCCTTCGCGGCCCGGAGCAGCCCCCGCCGCGGAGCGGTTC
The DNA here is from genome assembly GCA_016793805.1 of Phycisphaerae bacterium. Taxonomy (GTDB): domain Bacteria; phylum Planctomycetota; class Phycisphaerae; order Phycisphaerales; family UBA1924; genus JAEUIZ01. The sequence continues at coordinate 2,745 of JAEUIZ010000022.1, read as the reverse complement.
ACGCTCCAGACGGAACTCGCGCGGCTGAACGCCACCCTCCGCTTCGCTCCGGTCGGCCCAGCAGCGGGGTGCGGCAGTGCTCGGACTCTCATAGACTCTGGTACGTCAACCGGGGAAAGGTCAGGCGGGGCTCCAGACGTGCAACTACGGCGGTGTTCCGTTCCGGGACTGCGGGCACATCGATGACCATCTGGGGCGGCTCGAGGGCTCGCGGGATGTGGCTCTTCCGGTCATTGCTCAATCTGACCAGGCAGCAGCGAGTTTCGCTGCGGATATCGAGGCGATTGACAAGGAGCTGGTCGAACCGAGAGCGAGGGCGATTGCGCTCGAGAAGCGGGTTGCGGAAGTTTCTGCGAAGCAGCGCTCGTCCGAACGCCGCATTGAAGCCATAGAGCGCCTGGGCCGGGAGCTGGACCGATATGCGGGTCTGATCGCCGGAACCGAGCAAGACGCCGAGCTCGCGCGGCTCCGAGAGACGCTGCGGCTCGAGGAGGCGACCCAAGCCGGTCTCGCCGTCAAGGTGCAGGGCGTGCGATCCCGCACAACCGAGCAGTTCGATCGCGTACGACGTCTGTACTCAGCGGTCATCGCCGCGGCACTTTCGCCGGACTACTCGGGCGAGATTGTCGTGACCGACGACGAGATCGAGTTCGAGATCAGGCGAAAGGCGGCGATTGGCGGTGAGGCCGTCGAGTCGCTGGCCGTCGTGCTTGCTGACGCATGCGGCCTGCTCGCGTCCGTCGAGGGTGCCGCCAACCATCCCGGTTTCGTCGTCCATGACAGCCCGCGTGAGGCGGATCTTGGTTCGGCCCTTTACCACCGATTCATCTCGTTCATGCTGGAAAGCCACAACACCCTCGGCGGTGAAAACCAAGCGCCGTTCCAGTACATCATGACGACGACAACCCCGCCACCTCCGGAATGCAACGGGGTGATTCGCGTGCATCTGTCGGATGATGATGACGCACGGCTGCTTTTCAAGCGTCGGCTTGGGTCAACGCCGTCCGGGCTGCTGTAGCAACCGAACGGTTCCAGACCTTTATGGCATCAGCGCGAACGAAGCCGCGCCCACAGCCTTTGCTGCTCGCTCCACGCGACTTTGCGGGTGAGTTGACGAAGTGACCGCTCGTGAATTGGGTCGTGGCCCCGTTCGACCCGAGGGAGCAGCAAGATCTCCTCCTGAATGTCCGGCGCAAGGTGCAGCAGGTTCATGATCTGCGTCATCCGCGGCTGCGTGACCTGGCACAACCGTGCGAGCTCCGACAGGTCGGCGACGACGCCCTTGCGGAGAAGCCGGTCGTACTTGATCGCCAAAGCCATCAGGCGGGCCACGCGGGGCACACGGCCCGGCAGTTCGGCCTTCGGGGCCTCGGGGCCAAGAACGACGCGCTTGCGGCGGGCCTTTCGGGTGATGTGGATGGTTCTCACGACGGTGGTCACGCTGCTTCCTCCAATCGGCGGGCGCACAGGGCGGCGATCCCGCTCGCTCGGAACGTCACCGCGACGGTGGCGTTCTCCGCGTCGTACTCGATCTTCGAGAAGAGCAACTTCAACACCCGGCACTGCTCGCGGGGCGAGAGTTGCGCCCAGACCCCGTCGAACTCTCTCAGTGCCTTGCGGGCCTCCTCACGGGTGATGGCCTTGGCTCCGATCAGGTCCAGCCGTGTCTCGACCTCGGCAAGACGGGTGCGTGCCCCGCTGACCCGTTCGTGAGCGGCGGCCAGCCGCGCGGTGGTAGCGGTGCTCCCGCTCCGGTCCGCTACCAGTTCCCGCAACTCCTTCTCCAAGCGGCCGAGCGAGGCGTGGATTGACGCCCGCTCCGACTTCAGCGCCGTCAGTTCCTCGTCTACGTTGACCTGGGCTTCTGCAAGGATGCGGTCCAGCAACGTCCGGTCGTTGCCGAGCGTCCGGATCTCGTCGACCACGAGCTTCTCGATCTCCAGCCCTGGCAGCGACGACGCCTCGCAGGTGTGCGCCCCGTTCTTGATGGCTTCCAGGCAGCGGTAGTAGCGGTACTGCTTGTTCCGCTTGCCGTAGAAGGTGTGGATCATCGCGCAATCGCACTTCTTGCAGCGCAGGAGCCCACGCAGGAGTGCCCCGTACTTGTTGCGCATCTCGATACCACCGGTCCGACCGTTCTCGAGGAGCTGCTGGCGGACGCGCTCGAACAACGCGGGATCGACGATCGCCTCGTGCTCGCCGTCGTAGGTGTTGCCCCGGTGGACGATCTTGCCCGTCAGAAGCGGGTTGGTCAGAAGAACGTGGAGGGTGCCCGTGTTGAAGGGCTGGCCGCCGACGCTGACCCCCTTCTTGGTCACCCGGCGCTTGTTCTTCCACTCCCGATGCCTGAGTTCGGTGACGGCACGCTGGAGCGACCCCTTGTCGAGGTAGATCTTGAAGATCTCGCGGACCTTGGCTGCCTCGCGGGGATTGACGACCAAGCGGGGACTGCCGCTGGACCGGTCGACGTCGTAGCCCAGGATCGGCACGCCGCCCGCCCACTTGCCCCGGCGCTTCTGAGCGGCAATCTTGTCGCGGATTCGCTCGCCGATGATCTCGCGCTCGAACTGGGCGAACGAGAGCAGGATGTTGAGCGTCAGCCGTCCCATCGAGCTCGTGGTGTTGAACTGCTGTGTCACCGAGACGAACGAGACGCCTTTGCGGTCGAACGTCTCCATGATGCGGGCGAAGTCCATGAGCGAGCGGCTGAGGCGGTCCACCTTGTAGACCACGACGCAGTCGACC
>JAEUIZ010000059.1 GCA_016793805.1 Phycisphaerae bacterium | reverse complement strand
TGGGTGTTCGTCGAGGGTGCGATGCTGCTTCGGCGGCTGGCGCGGCGGGGTCACGGACAGCCGGCGGCGTAGGCGTTGATGTAGCAGATGAAGTCGTTGACGTTGAGCACCGGCGGCGCGACGCTGCCGTCGCAGTTGGCGGAGGTGTCGCCGGCCGCGAACGTGTTGAGGAAGCAGATGAAGTCGTTGACGGTGAGCGTGGGAGGGGTTGAAGAGGCGTCGCAGTTGGCGTAGCACTCCTTGCGGATCGCAAGGCCGTGCAGTGCACCGACGCTGATCGATGAATACTCACCAGTGGGCGGGTTGGTTTGGCCACCGACGTTGAAGCCCCAGGCGATGATGCGGTTGTCGGTTGTCAACGCCGCGGCGAACTGTCCGTCGGCGTCGATGTCGATGGCCTTGAATAGTCCCGGTGGAGGCGTGCTCTGGCCCAGGTCGTTTCTGCCCCACGCCGCGAGTGTCCCGTCGGAGCGAATTGCAGCGGCGAAGTTGATGCCGGCGGCGATCGAAAGAAACGTACCCGATGGTACGTTGGTTGTACCAAACTGGTTGTTACCCCATCCAACGAGTGTGCCATCGACTCGACGGGCGATCGTGAAACCGTATCCAGCTGCCACTTGAGAATACTGACCGGCGATCGGTGATGCGCCGAATCCCCAGACAGCAACGCTCCCGTCGGACCGTAGCGCGGCCCCGTGCGTGGACCCCACGGCAAGGGACGTGAACTGACCGCTCGGAACGCTGAGTTGTTGAAAGTCGTTGTTCCCCCAGGCAACCAAGGTGCCGTCAGCGCGCAGCGCCGCACACCACTTCCGTCCGCACCCGATCTGCAAGAACGTCCCTGAAGGAGCGTTGAAGACGCCGCCCTTTGGATCGCCCCAAACCACGATCGTGCCGTCATGACGCAAGCCGGCGGAGCAAAGCCAGCCTCCAGTCACGGCGCGGAAGGGACCGGTAGGCATGGGCGCGATCTGGGAGTGCGTGTTGTCGCCCCAGCCAGCCACCGCGCCGAGTTGCGCACGGGCTGCCGCCGCACTCACAACCAGAGTCGCAGCGGCACGCAACGTGTTCGAGGTCGCGAGCATGTTACTCTCCCGATCTAGTTGGGATGCATGCGACGCGCACGCTCAAACCGCCACAGGAAGCATGTGAGGTCGCTCACAGTGAGCTGCCCGTCCCCGTTGCAGTCTGCTCGCGAATCGCCAGCACCGAGACGCCCATTGAACGCGGCGATGTCCGAGAGACTGAATCGAGGACTTCCCGAACCACCGTCAGCATTCGCGTATGCGTCGGTATCTGACAGCGTCTCGATCGCTAGGCACGCGTAGTAGTTTGCAGAGAAGTCAAAGAAAGCCCCGGCGGGCACGTTGCACTGGTTGTACTCGTTGTTTCCCCAGGCAACCAGCCAGCCGTTGCTGCGCTGTCCCGTGGTGTGGTAGTAGCCACCCTTGAATCGAGCGAACGTCAAGACGCTCGGAAACGGCGACGGCGGCGGCTTGTAGCAGGTGGTCCCGAAGCACACGCCACAGTTCGGTGGGCACGGGATTGCGACAGTACGCTCTTGACCGTAGAGGCTGTGTCCCCAGCCGAAGAACTCGGCACTGCTCGAGACCGTGGGTCGGATTACGATGCCATGCTTGTGGCCTGCGGTGAAGGAGTCGCACACGCCAAGTGGCGCAGTAGTGACTTGGCATGCGTCGTTGGCTCCCCACACGTGGAGAGTCTTGTCATTCCGCTGCGCAATGGCGTAATGACCGGTTGCCGCGATCGCCGCGAAGCCCACGTTGAGCTCGGGCGAGAGGCCGATGTCAGTCGGATTCCACTGTCCGGGCGGGCACTGGCACGTCGGCACGGAATCCCCGCACGTTGCGCCTTGGCCCCACGCGAAAAGCTTGCCATCGGACTTGCGGATGGCAAAGCTGACATTCTCGCCTGCGGCGATCGCCAGTACCGCTTGGCCCTGCAACTCGACCGGGATGTCGCAAGCTCCGAAGAAGTTGTAGCCCCACGCCACGACGGTCTCGTGGTCAGGGAAGCCTGGATGGTCGATGACCGCCAAACTGTGAATGTAGCCGGCGGAGATTGCCTTGTACTTCGAATAGCGGAGGTTCTCGGGGACTGGAGACTGGCCGAAAAACGTATCGCCCCACGCCACCAGCGAACCATCGGCGCGAATCGCGACGCTGTGTTGGTGCCCAGCCGAAACCGCGCGATACTCCCTGTCGAGTTCCGGCGGTGGCTCCGACTGGCCGTTGCTGTTATTGCCCCACCCCACTATCGGCCCCACCTGCTGCCCCCTCGCCCCCCCTCCCTCAATCCCGGCGAGCATCAGCCCCACCGCGAGCACTCGAGTGAGTGAGTGAGTGAACGCCTCATCGCGACCTCCTTGCCGGCATCGCCGGCGGCCATGGTCCGACGCGAACGCCCCCCTCCGTGCAGGAACAGCCTACCACAATGCCGGGGGGTGTCAAGGGTGATTACATCAGCCCG
>JAEUIZ010000058.1 GCA_016793805.1 Phycisphaerae bacterium | reverse complement strand
TGGGTGTTCGTCGAGGGTGCGATGCTGCTTCGGCGGCTGGCGCGGCGGGGTCACGGACAGCCGGCGGCGTAGGCGTTGATGTAGCAGATGAAGTCGTTGACGTTGAGCACCGGCGGCGCGACGCTGCCGTCGCAGTTGGCGTAGGTGTCGCCGGTCGCGAACGTGTTGAGGAAGCAGATGAAGTCGTTGACGGTGAGCGTTGGCGGGGCGGACGAGGCGTCGCAGTTGGCGTAGCACTCCTTGCGGATGGCGATGGCGTGCAACCCGCCTGCATCGACGCGAGCGATCGCGATTGGCGGTGGCGATGCCTGCCCGCTGCCATTGAGCCCCCAGCCAACGGGTCGATCGTCGTATCCAAGTGCGAGCCCGAACTGCCCTTCGGCGTCGATGGATACGGCCCTAAAGACTCCGGGAGGCACGACGAGCTGGCCTTGGCCGCTGTATCCCCAGGCCGCAAGAGTTCCATCCGCGCGCACGCCAGCGGCCCAGCCATTGCCGGCCGCAATGGACGAGAACTCGCCGCTCGGCACGGTTGCCTGCCCTGACTGGTTGTAGCCCCAGCCTGCGAGCGTGCCGTCGGTGCGAATGGCGATGCTGAACCCCTGGCCCGCGGCAATCGCGCGATAGGTTCCTGGCGGAGGGGTCGCCTCGCCGTTGGCATTGGTGCCCCAGCCGGCCGCAGTTCCATCGGCCCGGAGCGCCAGCCCGTGCTCGCGTCCGACCGACACGGCGACAAACGCACCCGGAGGCACGTTGAGTTGGCCCCATGTGTTGTTCCCCCAGGCTACAAGCGTTCCATCCGTGCGGATGGCGGCGTTCCACTTCGAGCCGGCGGCGACATAGGTAAATGTGCCCTGGGGGACGAGCGTCGCGCCGCCCTTGGGATCGCCCCACGCGGCAAGAGTCCCGTCTGTCCGAATGGCGACGGAATGATGCCAGCCGGACGCAACAGCGCGGAACTGACCTGCCGGAAGGGGTGAGCACTGTCCGAAGAAGTTATCGCCCCAGGCAACGAGTGAACCGGGTTGCGCGGCGATCGGCGTCGCCGCCACCGCGACGACGGCGAGCGTTCGAGCGGTTGTGCGGATGGTGTTCATGGCGTGACGGTTCCGTGTTCGACGAGGAGGCGAGCTCGAGAATGCCTCCGCAGGAAGCAAAGGATGTCGCGATAGTCAAGGACCTCATCGCCATTGCAGTCGGTCGCTTCCTCTCCGCGACCGTATCGCTGCTGAAAGGCCATGATGTCCGCAAGCGAGAATCGCGGCGAAACGGCGTCGCGATCGGCGTTGGCAAAGGAGTCGGTCTCGTTCAAGCGTTCAATCGCCAGACCGGTGTCGTAGTTCGATGAGTAATCATAGAAAGTGCCTGCTGGCACATCGCACACGGAGGTTGCGTAGTTCTTTCCCCACGCAAACAACGAGCCATCGGCGAGTTGCCCGATGGAGTGGTAGTATCCGCCCTTGATCAACGAGAGCGATGGTGGCTGGGGGAACGGTGACGGCGGTGGCTTATAGCACGAAGTGCCGAAGCACGGCTCACAGTTCGTTGGGCAAGCAATCGGCGTCGGGGTTCGCTGGCCCCAGCCGTTGTGGCCCCAGTGGAAGTACTCCGCACCGCCGCCCGAACCTGGCCTAATGACCAGCGCGTGCCGGTGCCCAGCGCTGAACCAAAGTACGTCGTCAAGGTAGGCGTGCGTAACTTGGCATTGATCGTCAGCCCCCCAGACGTGAAGGCCGCCCGTTGCACGCTGTGCCATACCGAAGTGCCCCGTGGCTGAAACGCGGACAAAGCCAAGGTTCTCGCTATCCGAGAGCCGAAGGTTGGTTGGACCCCAGGGAGGAGGGTTCGTTGCGACGCATGGCGCCACGTTTGGACACGGTGGCTCATTGTCGCCGCATGTCGCGGACTGTCCCCATGCGAAGATCTTGCCATCCGACGCACGAACCGCCACACTCCAGAGTTCTGCAGCCGCGATTGAGACCACGGCCTGTCCCACCAGGCCGGATGGGATGATGCACTCGCCGAACTGATTGCGCCCCCACGCCACAACTGTACCGTCATCCGAGTGGCCAAGGTGATGGATAATGACCAGGCTGTGGTAGTATCCCGCCGAGATTGCTCGCACTTTCTTGCCTTGTAGCGCGGCAGGAATTGTCGTCTGTCCAAACTGGTTGCTTCCCCAAGCAATCAGCGTCGCATCAGACCGGATCGCAAGGCTATGCTCCCACCCAGACGAAACCTGGGTGTACAGGCTATTGGGCACTGGATCGTTCGGAGGAAGGCCCGAGCCGGAGACGTCGTAACCCCAAGCTTCGATCGGCCCCGCAGTTTGCGCTTGCTGGCCCCTCGCCCCGCTAGCCCCGGCGAGCATGAACCCCACCGCGAGCACTCGAGAGAGTGAGTGAGTGAGTGAGTGAGTGAGTGAGTGAGTGAGTGAGTGAGTGAGTGAGTGAGTGAGTGAGTGAGTGAGTGAGTGAGTGAGTGAACGCCTCATCGCGACCTCCTTGCCGGCATCGCCGGCGGCCATGGTCCGACGCGAACGCCCCCCTCCGTGCAGGAACAGCCTACCACAATGCCGGGGGGTGTCAAGGGTGATTACATCAGCCCG
>JAEUIZ010000047.1 GCA_016793805.1 Phycisphaerae bacterium | reverse complement strand
GGGAACGTCGCTGTGATGGCTCTCGAACCTGTTGACCGCCCAGCGCGCTGGGTCCTCCTCGCCGCCCGCGCCCTTGGACGACAGGCCTTCCTCCAGCGCGATGTAGCGTCCAAAGGTGTCGCTGCCGGGGTCGCCGTCGATCGCGGCCTCGGACCACGGGTAGCGCCAGCGGAAGCGCTCGCCCTCGATCTCGCGGGCCTCACCGAGGATGGCGACGATGCGACCCCCGCGCGGGCGGCCCACCTCGACCAGCGCCCACTTTTCGCCGACTCCCTCCTCCTTCCACAGGATGGCGGCGCTGCCGGAGCCCGCGGATGTGAGCACCGTCTCGTCGGGGGCGACCTCGGCGAAGGCGTGCTCTTCGTCCTCGATGAGCACCCGCGCGGGCGTGACGCCGTGGACGACGCACAGGCCGACCTCGCCCTGCGGGATCGGCTCGCGCGCAATGGCGAACGAGCCCGGGCGGGTCGTGTCGGTGGGCTTGATGCCCTTGAAGGCCAGGCGGTTCTGGAAGGATTTCTCGGGGCCGTCGTCGTCGGGCAGGAACAGCGGCCCGTCGATGGCGAGGACGTGGTAGCGTTCGAGGTCCTCGCCGCTGTCGTTGCGCACGGCGACGACGCCCCCGCCGATGAAGGAGCGCCCGCCGTCCCACAGTTCACCGGCGCGGCGGTCCTGCCGGCGGCGCTTGGTCTCCAGCGCCGCATCGACGAAGGCGTTGTACGCCCGCGCAGGAATGCGGAGCGGATCGCCGGGCCGGACTTTGCGGAGGTCGTCACCCATTCGTCATCCCAACTGCAGCGCCGCGAAACTCCCGCTCTCGTACACGCGCTCGACGTAGGCCGCGATGGGGCGCTTCACCAGCGCCTTGGCGGCGGTGTCCTCCTGGTCGCTGTACCGCACCCACAGGTACTCCCACCCCTTTTTGTTGATGCCGTTGATCGGGCCGATCGACAGGCCCGTCACGTTGGGGCTGGCGGCGAATCGATACGTGATCTCCCAGTCGGCCTCAGCGCCGCTGCCGCGCTTCGCGCCGCTCGCGCCCAAGAACAGCACCTCGCCGGGCGCGAAGCCCCGGAAGCTGTCGCCGTTGACCTTGCCGGTGAGGTTGAACAGCACGCCCTTGTACGCGCCGGTGATCTGGGCATCGGGCTTGTAGTGCGTCTCCGCGAAGTGGTAGACGGGGATGGTAATGTCGATCCCCTCGACACCGTCGGCGCTCACGCCGATGGCCCCCTGGAAGTCGGGCGCAACCATGCCCGGCGCGGGGACTCGCTGCACGGTCGCCCGCGACTGGGTGATGTGCTGCGTGCCGCCGCCGGTGTCGAACTGGAACGAGGACTCGCCGGTCGGCGGCCCGCCACCACCGCCGCTCGTGGGGGCATAGCGGGCCAGCCCGTCCCACAGGCCCGGGCCGAGGGGCTCGATCTGCACGCTCTGACGAGGCAGGTTGGCGTAGTTGGCCGGGGCTTCGGCCTCGAGCGCATCGCGTGCGGCGATGTCGTTGTCCGTGCCGAGCACGATGTACGCCAGCTCCGCCGAGGAGTTGGTGCCGTTGGCGGCCTTCACCAGGCGGCGGGACTCAAACTTCTCTCGCACCTCGATGGGCATCCGTCACTCCGATTAGCCGAACGTCAATCCGCCCGTGCCCGCCGCGTCGGCCAGGCGCTTGGTGTGCCGGGCCGTCTGCTCCGTGGCCCGGGCCGTGCGCTCGGCGGCGTCGCTGCCCGCGGCCAATCCCTGCGCGGCCTTGGCGTTGAACGTGCCGCGCACGCTGATCCCCTTGGCCAGCAGGTCGCCCATGCCCGCGATGCGCTCGTCGAACTCGGCCATCAGGTCACGTGGTGACCGGGACGGGCCGCGTTCAGCGTCCGCCGCCTCGCGCTTGCGACGGGCCTCCTCGATCGCGGCGGCCAGGCGTTCCTTCGCGGCGTCCAGAGCCGCGCGCGACTCAGCCAGGCCTGCCTCCGTGTCCTTGCGGAGGGCCTCCTGCGCGTTCTCGAAGTCCTGGCCGATCGCGGCGAGCGTGGCTTCGTGGATGGCCGCCGCCTGCTCACGCTCGGCAGATCGCTGGCGTTCACGCGCGGCCACGTCGCGTTGGGCGGCGTCCTCGAGTTCGACAAGCCTGGATTCGAGTTGCTGGTCCACCGCCTTCTTCGCGGCGTCCACGTCGAGGCCGGAGTCGAACAGCCCCTGGATCTCCAGCATCCGCTTGGCGACCCACGACGATGCGGATTCCCAGACCTGCTGGAAGCCGGTGGTGAAGTTCGTCCAGGTCTTGGAGAGGAATGCGGTCGTCTCGATCCACGCGACCTCGATGGCGTGGAAGCCGATCTCCGCGGCGGCGAAAGCCCCGTGCCACATCGACTGGGCCGTGCTCACGAAGAACTGCTTCGCCCCGAGCCACGCCTTGTTCAGCGCCGAGACGCCCTGCTGCCAGATGACCTTGAGCGACAACCACAGCACCTCGGCGGCGAGGGCGATGTCCCCGGCAGCCAGTGCATCGGAGATGCCACCAATGACCTTGGTGGCCCAGTCGCGCAGGCGGGTGAACTGCTTGCCGAGCCACTCCAGAGCCGCCCCGCCCGCGCCGCTGGTGACGAGCAAGGCCCCGCCGAGGCCCACGACGGCGGCGACGACCAGTCCGATCGGCGAGAGCAGCGCCCCGACGGCGGCACCGACGAGGCCGAACACCGCGCCGATGCCGGTGATGACGCTCGCCAGCACCCCCAGCGCCGCACCCACGCCGGAGATGACCACGCCAAGGGCGATGAGCGCCGCCCCGACGACGACCACGCCCGCCGCGACTTTCAGCGCCCACACGACGAGGTCCTTGTTCCGCTTGATCCAGTCGGTGGCGGCGACGATGACGCGGGTGATGCGCTGCGAGAGTTCCTTGATCGTGGGCGCGAGCGCCCCGCCGATGGCGAAGACGCCCTGCTTGACGACCCGCCAGAGGATGTTGAGCGTGTCGTTGAGTTCCGCGGCGTCCCTGGCCGTCTGCGTGCTCACCGTCAGGCCGAGGCTGCGGGCCTGCGCCTGCAACTCTTCGATCCCTGCCGCGCCGGAGGAGAGCAGGGGCAGCAACTTCGTCCCGGCCCTGCCGAAGATCTCCATCGCCAGCGCGGTGCGCAGGGCCGGGTCGGTGACCTGCGACAGCCGGTCGGCCAGACGCTTGAACTGCTGATCGGGCGAGAGGCCCGCGAGGTCCTCAACCGAGAGCCCGAGCAGCGAAAGAGACTGCTGGGCCGAGGCCGAGCCCTTGGCCGCGTCCACCAGCGAGCGCTGCATGAACTTCAAGCCATTCTCCAGCGTCTCCAGGTCCGCACCCGACTGCTCGGCGGCGAAGCCCAGCTCGCTCAGGGCCTCGGCGCTGACGCCCGTGCGCAGGCTCATCTTGTCGAGCGCGTCGCCCATGCTCGCAAAGACCTTCACGCTGCCGAGCAGCGCCGTGACCGCCGCCGCGCCGATGCCCGCCAGGCGCGTGCCGGCGCTGCGCAGCCCCTGGCCGAAGGCCTCCAGACGCTTCTGGGCGCGGCGGAGCCCGGCGCTGAGCTTGTCGCTCACGCCGAGTTCGACGAACGCCCGTCCGGCCCGGATGCCCCGCGTGTCGGCCACCGATCAACCTCCCTTGCGAATCGAGTTCCGCCACAAGAGCGGCAGCTTCGGCCGCTCCTTCTCCAGCGCCGGGGCCATGAAGGGCCGCGCGGCGATCTTGACCTTCCGCGACACCAGCCGTCCCCGCCGCCGTTGATGAACGACTGTCTCGCCTCCGTGCTCCAGCGCCTTGGGCGCGGTGCTCTTGGCGAACCCCACCGGCCCGACAACGACCGAGTCGCTGGCGCGGTCGTACCCGAAGAGGATCAACTTCCGCAGGCCCCCCTCGTGCGAGTGCGGCGGCTTTCCCGGCGGGGCGGTCCCCTTGCGCTTGCGGATGCTGGTCCTGGCCGCCGTGCGGATGAACGCACCGGCCTGGCTGAGCACCTTCCGCTTGGCCGAGTCCATCGCCCGCATGACGGCGTGCCGGTCGAAGAACATGTCCTTGATGCGCATGGTGATCACCGCTCACCACCACCCAGCACGCGCCGGATGAGGGCCAGGAGCGACTGCCGCTTCGCCGGCGGGATGTCCTCGCGGTTCTTCTGCGCGCTGTGCGCGGCCCGGCGCAGTTCGGTGGGCGTGAAGAGCAGGTCGAGCTCCGCGCGCCGCCCGCCACAGACCACCTCGCCGCGCGTGGCGAAGTAGTCCGGGCTTGCAGCGGGGTGCTGGTACGGCGGCTTGTTGGGGACGCGAACGAACCTGCCGGGTCGTGGGGGAACGATCTTCATTGGACAGCCTCCTTGCATGTGTGGCGCGGATCAGGCCTCACCGGCCATGTCACGGCCGGTCTCCAGGCCCTTGTTGAACGACGCCTCCTTCTCCTTGCGGAGCCGTCCGCTGCCGATAAACAGCCCGACGATGCCCGTAAGCGCCGGCAGGGCCGGCCCGAGCACGGGCACGCCGGCGACCGTCGGGCCGACGGTGTCGAGGGCCGAGAGCGTCAGTTGTCCCAGCAGCCCGCGGACCTCGCCGGCGCGCTGAATGTTGCCCTTCCACTGCGCGCCGGTGGCCTGCACCTGGTTGAACCAGTTCTGGTACTCGACCTCCGCCTCGTTCAGCGAGAGGGCCGAGCGCAGGCCCGTGGTCTGCTGGATCGCATTGGGCGTCTTGACCTTGACGATGTCGCCCAGGTCGATCCCGGCGCACGAGGCGAGCACGAGCGCCAGGAGAACCAGGCCGACGAGGTAGACGACATGACGGGTGGAGAGCGAACCGAGGTACTTCATCCGTGAACCTCCATGGGCAGGTCGGGGACCTTGCCGTCGATGAACACGTCCTTCAGGACCGAGACGGGGACCGTGATGCGGCGTTGTGCGTGGGAGCGCTGCGCGAACGGGTCGAAGTCGCTGGGTTTGAGTCGGCGGGATCGCTTGGGGTCGCGGTGCAGGTTGGCGATGACCGAGAGGCACGAGGAGGCGATGGACCAGTCGTGACGCTGCCGCCCTTCGAGCATCTCCACCAGTTCCCGCAGCGTCAGGGGACCGGGATCGACGCCGACGGCTCCGGCGCAGTGCCAGACGAGTCGCCAGGCGTCGGCGGCGGTGGGTCCACCCCCACAGCCTCCTCCAGCGCGTTCTCCGCCAGGCGCTCGAGTTCCCCGCTCTGGATCAGGTGATCGATCCGCCGCGTCGCCAGGTCCCGCGCCTTGTCCATCACCTCCCGCGTGGCCTGGAGCACCCGCCCGAGGTTGGCCCGGTCCCTCGGGCTCGGGCAGAAAGACACGAGTTCCTCCAGCACCGCGGCGGTGGCGTGCTCGATGGCGTCGCCCGCCATCGCCCGGCCG
>JAEUIZ010000031.1 GCA_016793805.1 Phycisphaerae bacterium | reverse complement strand
CTTCAGCCACTTCCGACGCCTCCGGCTCTGCTACGAACGCTGGGGCACACACTTCCAGGCCCTCCACGACCTCGCCGCCGCCCTGCTCGTCTGCTCACGGATCAAGTCCAGGCAACTGCCGTTCTGAAACAGCCTCTAAGGAGGAAGCCATGAAGGTGCTCTTGATCGACGATTCACGGACGATGCGGAACATCCAGCGGTCGGTGCTGGGGCAGTTGGGCTACACGCAGATCGACGAGGCCGGAGACGGGCAGGAGGGCCTGGCCAAGGTCGCGTCCTACGAGCCCGAACTGATCCTGCTCGACTGGAACATGCCCGTGATGGACGGAATGTCGTTCCTCACTACGCTGCGGAAGCAGGGCAACAAGACGCCGGTCATCATGGTCACGACCGAGGCCGAGAAATCCCGCGTGATCGAGGCCATCAAGGCCGGCGTGAACAACTACCTCGTCAAGCCCTTCACGCCCGAGATCCTCGCCGAGCGGATCAAGCAGACGATGGATCGGCTGAAGAAGCCCTCGGGCGCGGCGGCCTGATCGAACGGGGCGGATCCGCCGGTCCCGCGCCGCGTCGGCCTCCCGAGGCGCCGGCGCGCCTGCGGCACGACTACACGCCCGTGCGCTGCGGGTCGGGGAAGTCGCGGTACAGCGCCGACGTGAAGTCCTTGACCATCGAGTAGACCGGGTGGTGCAGCCGCTCGACCTCGCCCGCGCGCGTCGCCACGACGCCGAACGCGGCGTCCATCTGCGCCAACTCCTTGAACGCGATCGTCAGGTGGAACTCGCCCAGCCCGGGCGGCCCAAAGCCGAACTTCCGCCGCGTCAGACGCCACGACTCCAGCCGGCCCTGGGACCGCAGGTGCCCCAGGTACGCGTCCACCGCGCGCACGAACTCCAGGTCCTTGCGCGAGTCCACCAGGTTCACCCAGATCTCGTAATAGTCCATGCCCCGAGGATACCGCGCCCCCGACCTCCACTCTGCCCAAGCCGACGGATGTACACTCCCGGCCTCGCGCCCCCTTCCCCCCTCGGCGCCCGGAGTCGGCATGGAACTCGCAGTCATCCTCGCCATCGCGGTCGCAGTCGCCGTCTCCACCGGGGTGGCTCAAGGCCGGCATCGCCGCGTCATGCGCCGGCTCGCCCGGCTCGAAGCCGCTGAGCACGAACTGCTGCAACTCATGAAGCCCCTGGTCGCCGCCCAGGCCGGCATCCCGATCGAGTTCCGCTCCCAGTTCGGCGAGGACCTGGTCCTCTGGCACCTCTTCGCGGGGCGACGCAGCGGCTTTTTCATCGAGGTCGGCGCCTACGACGGGTACACCTATTCCGTTTCGCACGCCTTCGAGCAGGCGGGCTGGACGGGGCTGCTCGTCGAGCCGCTCCCGGAGCGCTTCGAGGCCTGCCGGTCGCGCCGGCCGCGGAGCCGGGTCGTCAACGCCGCCCTCTCCACCCGCGGCTCCACCGGCACCGCCACCTTCCATCACATCGCCTCCAGCAAGGCCCACTACGAGGCGAGTTCGTACCTCGACGCGGGGACCCAGCGCCGCCGACCCATGCGACCGCCCAAGGGCGACGTGCGCACCGTCACGGTCCCGCTCACGACGATGGACGACCTCCTCGCGGACCATGCCGGCCCGATCGACTTCGTCGTGCTCGATGTCGAGGGTCACGAACTGGCCCTGCTCGACGGGTTCGACCTGGACCGCTTCAAGCCCGCCGTGTTCATGGTCGAGGACCAGTCCATGGGCCGGGACCTGGCGCTGCACGACTACCTGGCCGCCCGCGGGTACGAGCACGCGATGTGGCTCTCGTACAACCGCGTCATGGTGCGCAAGGACCGCCCCGACCTGCTCGCGCGGGCCCGATCGCTCGCGCAGTAGCGACTCGACCCCGCCCCCACCCCCCCCCACCCCTAGCGGCCGTGCCGTCGCTACTCCGCCGCCGCCGGCTCGACGCGACCCCGGCACTCGCCGAACCCGATCCGCGCGAAGCCCTCGCGCTCACAGTGCCCGCGCAGGATCACCTCGTCCCCGTCCTGAAGGAACAGCCGAGTCTCCCCGCTGGGCAACTCGATCGGCTTCCGCGGGAGCGGCTTCCCGTCCGGCCCGCGACCCGCCCACGTCAACTCCAGCAGGCAACCGCGCTCCCCGGCACCCGGCCCCGAGACCGTCCCGCTCGCCAGCAGGTCCCCCGGCATCAGGTTGCACCCGTTGCTCGTGTGGTGCGCGATCAGTTGCGCGATCGTCCAGTACATCTCGCGGAACGCACGCGACCGCGAGAGCAGCGCCGGAACCATCCCGCGCTCTCGCATCTGTGCCGTCTGCAGCCACGCCTCCAGCGTGATGTCGAACCCGCCCTCGCGCTGGTCCGCCTCATCAAGCAGGTACGGCAGCGGCGTGGGATCGCCCGCCGAGCGCGCGAACGCAGGGCAGCGGAACGGCCCCAGCGCGTCCGCGGTCACGATGTACGGCGAGATCGTCGTCGCGAAGTTCTTCGCCAGGAACGGACCCAGCGGCTGGTACTCCCACTTCTGGATGTCCCGCGCCGACCAGTCGTTCACCAGGCACAGCCCCAGCAGGTGCTGCCCCGCCTCCGCGATCCCGACCGGCTCGCCCTGGTTGTTCCCTCGGCCGATCACCGCGCCGACCTCCAACTCATAATCCAGCATCGTGCAAGGCCCGAACGTCGGCGGCTGGCCCGGCTTGTCGTCCGGAGGGCCCTGCTGCCCGCGCGGACGCCGCACCGGCTCTCCGCTCACGACGATCGACGACGACCGCCCGTGGTACCCGATCGGGACGTGCTTGTAGTTCGGGAGCAGCGGATTGTCCGGCCGGAACATCGACCCCACCGTCGAGGCGTGGTGGATCGAGGCGTAGAAGTCCGTGTAGTCCGCCATCCGGGCCGGATGCAGGAACACCGTCTCGCTCGCGGGCCGCAGCGCCTTCTGACGCAGCCGACGACCCTGCTGCCCGCCCGGCGGAGCATCGTGCAGCAGGAACTCCTGAACGCGCGCACGAACCACGCCCATCAGTTGCGGCACCGCGCCGATCATCGACCAGTCCTCGGCGTGCAGCAGCGAGGGAACGATCCCCTCCTCGTCCTGCTCGAAATCGAACCACCCCGCCTCGGCCAACATCGCCACGTCCAGCACGCTCTCCCCGATCCGCACGCCCAGGTGCGCGTGCGTGTGCCCGTCGTGCTCGGCCTCGAACGCGCAGAGCGGGAGATTCTGCACCGGAAAGTCGCCCGCGGGATCGTTCGCGGACTCGACCCAACTGCGCAGCGTCGGATCGTGCGTGTCGTTGGTGGGCATGGGCGGCTC
The DNA here is from genome assembly GCA_016793805.1 of Phycisphaerae bacterium. Taxonomy (GTDB): domain Bacteria; phylum Planctomycetota; class Phycisphaerae; order Phycisphaerales; family UBA1924; genus JAEUIZ01. The sequence continues at coordinate 143,837 of JAEUIZ010000031.1, read as the reverse complement.
CAGGCCGGGCGCGTCGGCCCGGGGGCAACGATACGTCCTAGCATCGCGTCGAGCGCGTCGCGCGCTGCCCACCAGACGCCGCCGCACCCCGATCGCCACCGTGAACGACTCGCCCGAAGGTCTCGACGCGCCCCCGCCCGCCGCGGACGCGCGCGCGCGGCTGACCCCCGACGGCCGCCTCCGTTCCGGCCGCCTCGCCGGCCTGCCCATGAACCGCGCGATCTGGGTCGTCGCCTGGCCCGTGCTCGTGGACTCGCTCCTGAGTTCGCTCGTGGGCCTGACGGACACCGTGCTCGCGGCCGCAATCAGCGAGCCCGCCACGGACGCCATCGGGAGCGCGTCCTACATCCTCTGGTTCATCGGGCTCTCGTTCGTCGCGCTCGACATCGGGGCCACCGCGCTCATCGCCCGCGCCGTCGGGGGCCGGCGCCTCGCGACCGCCAACGCCGGGGTTGGGCAGACCTTCCTCCTCGCCGCCGCCACCAGCCTGGCGCTCACCGTCATCATCCTGCTCCTCATCGGTCCGCTGGCGACGACGATGCGGCTCGTCGGCGAGGCCGGGCAGGCGTTCCGCGTCTACATGCTCATCATCGCCCTGAACATCCCCTTCATGGCGCTCCTCCTCGCGGGCGTCGCGTGCCTCCGCGGCGCGGGCGACACCCTCCGGCCTCTCCGCGCGATGATCGTCGTGAACCTCGTCAACCTCGTCTCCTCGTGGGCGCTGTCGGGCGTCGACCTCACGACCACGACCTTTACCCACGGGCAACCCGTCACGCGCACCGTCCTCGCCAACCCCTTCCCCTTCGACCTCGGCGTCGCGGGGATCGCGCTGGGCACGGCCCTCGGCCACGCCGCGGGCATGGTCCTCGTCGTCGCCGCCCTCCTCCGCGGATCGCACGGCATCCGGCTCCGCGCCCGACGCCTCGCCCCGCACTGGATCACCCTCCGCCGAATCGCCCGCGTCGGGCTCCCCAACTTCTTCGAGATGCTCGGGATGTGGTTCGGGAACTTCCTCGTGCTCCTCATCGTCGGGTGCCTCGGCGCGGGCATCGTCGGCGCCCACATGGTCGCCATCCGCGTCGAGTCCTTCAGTTTCCAACCGGGGTTCGCGATGGGCGTGGCGGCGGCCACGCTCGCGGGGCAGTTCCTCGGCGCGGGCAGTCCCGCGCTCGCCCGCCGAGCCGTGCTGCGCTGCCTCGCCCTCGCCGTCCTCATCATGGGCTCGATGGGCGTGGTCTTTATCCTCGCGCCCCGCACCATCGTCGGGCTCCTCACCTCCCAGCCCACGCACCTCGCCTCGGTCCCGCCCGCGCTCCTCGTCGCCGGGATCGTCCAGGTTCCCTTCTGCGTCGGGATCGTCCTCCGCCAGGCGATGCGCGGCGCCGGCGACGTCAAGGTCGTCATGGTCATCACCTGGGTCGCCACCTACGCGCTGCGGCTTCCCCTCGTCTACGCCTGCTCCGGCGTCGACCTCCCGCTCCCGGAATGGGCCGGCGGCGGCGTGCTCGCCAACCCCTTCACGCCCTATCTCCCCTGGAAACCCGGGCTCATGGGCTTGTGGGTCGGGCTCTCGATCGAGGTCGCCATCCGCGGCGTCCTCTTCACCGCACGCTTCCTCCACGGCGGCTGGGCCCGCGCGCGAGTCTGATCACTCCGCCCACTCCCCACCTCCTCGATATCGGCTCACTCCCCCGGAATCGGCGCGATCACGCCCTCCCACGGGCTCGACGCGCTCGCGTACAACTTCTTCGGGATCCGCCCCGCGAGGTAACTGTCCCGACCCGCCTGGCACGCCAGCCGCATCGCCCGCGCCATCCGCACCGGCTCCTTGGCGTGCGCCACCGCCGTGTTCAGCAGCACCCCGTCCGCCCCCAGTTCCATCGCGATCGAGACGTCGCTCGCCGCGCCCACCCCGGCGTCCACGATCACCGGGAAGTCGCGGGCCTCGCGCTTCAGCGCCTCCAGGCACAGCACGATGTTGTTCCGATTCAGCACGCCCTGGCCGCTCCCGATCGGCGAGCCCGCGGGCATCACGCTCGTCGCCCCGGCCTCGCGGATCCGCGCCGCCGCGATCGGGTCGTCGCTCGTGTACGCCAGCACCTCGAACCCGTCCTTCACCAACTCGCGGCAGGCCTCGACCGTCCCCATCGGGTCCGGCAGCAGTGTCGTGCGATCGCCCAGCACCTCCAGTTTCACCCAACTCGCGCCGGGGTTGCCGAGTTGCTCGAGCAGGTCGCGCCCGAGCCTCGCCACGCGCACCGCGTCCTCCGCCGTGAAACACCCCGCGGTGTTCGGGAGGATCGTGTAGCGCGACGTGTCGATGAACTCGAGCAAACTCTGCCCGCGCTCGTTGTAGAGCCGCTCGCGGCGCACCGCCACGGTGATGACCTCCGCCCCGCTGGCGTCCAGCGCCCGCCGCATCGTCTCCAGGTCCGCGTACTTCCCCGTCCCGACGATGAGCCGCGACGCGAACCGGCGCGTCCCGATGACCAGGGGCGGATCTCCGAGTCCCGCAGCGCCCCCGACCCCCGCGCCGTCCCGTGCGTGTGGAATCACCCCGCTCATCCGCCACCCACCAGCGTCACAAGTTCCACCCGGTCCCCCTCGGCGAGCGGGGTCTGTTCGTGCTCTCGGCGAGGCACCAGCGTTCCGTTCACCTCCGCCGCACACGCCGACTTGCCCAGCCCAGCCTCGCGAATCAACTCCGCGATCGTCGCCCCCTTCGGCACGTCGCGCGGCTCGCCGTTGACCATAACCTTCATGCGGAATCGTAGGATGGTGGCGAGTCGCTGCATCCGCCGTAACGAACGTCTCGAACCGCCGTACAAAGGTGAAACCACGTAGCGGAGCCGCCATGCAAGCAAAGACACACTGGTGGGCGATCGTGCTGGGGGGCCTGGGGTTGCTGGCCTCGCTGGTCGCCGGGTGCGAGAAGCGCTACAGCCAGGAGACGCCGGAGAAGGTCCTCGAGACCGCGCAGCGCATGGTCGCCGACGGGAACGCGGCCCGGCTGACCGACCTGATCTACGCCGACACGCCCGAACTCCGGCGGTTCCTGAAGCAGATGGGCGTGGTCATGGGCTCGCTCCAGACGCTCGGTGAAGAGGTCACCAAGGCGTTCCCGAAGGAGATCGAGAAACTCAGGACCGAGGCCGAGGCCGCCGCCGCCAAGGGCGAGGCGTCCAGTTTCGTCTCCCGGATGGCGGGCATGGCGCAGCAGGGCGCGGGTGGGCCGGGGGGGATGCGCGCCGTGCGCGGCCAGCGCAACCCGCGCACTCCGGCTCCCAACCCCGACGAGATGAGCGAGCAGTTCAACCTCGCCATGAAGGACCTCTTCGCCGATCCCTACGGGTGGCTCTCCCGCGAGAAGCAGAGGCTCACCGTCCAGCAGGTCGCCGACGACCGCGCCGCACTCCTCTGGGACGGCAAGCCCGTCCTCGGCGTCGGGCTCACCATGCAACTCGAAGGCGGGAAGTGGTACATCGTCCTCCCCACCGGCGCCCCCGGCGTAGGCCAGATCATCCCCAAGTCCGAGGACGGGTGGAAGATCCTCGGCAGCCTCATGAAAACCATGAACAACATGCTCGTCGATCTGACCAAGGACGTGCGCACAAAGAAGGTCCGACGCATGGACGAACTCGCCCAGGTCGCCGGCGAGAAGGCCTTCATCCCCGCGGTCATGGTCTTCTTCGCCTATGGCAAGGCGATGGACGAGGAACGCAAGGAGCGACAGGCGACCCGCGCCCCAAGGCCCGAGGCGTCCCCGGCGGCGAGCACGCCCAAGCCGTAGTTCCCTATTCCAGTTCGGACGGTTCCGTGCGCACGCCGGCGGCCCTCGCACGCCGGTGCCCGAGCCAGCGGAGTTCCTCGCACCCCAGCACGACCGCCGCCGACACGAAGACAACCCCCCCGACCACGACCCCCGCCGCGAGCATCCCGAGCCGACCGAGCCAGGAGGGGCTCCAGTTGGGGATGCAGAGCACGACCCAGACGCCCAGGGCCATGGCGGCGGTGGCCGCGAGCGTGCGCACGATCGCGACCGCGGCGCGCCGATCGAGGAGCCGTTCGCCCGGGGGCGCGAACCGCCGGGCCCAGGCGAGCAGCACCAGGGCCTGCACGGCAGCGGTGATCGCGGTCGAGTACGCCAGGCCCGCCTCGCGCAGGCGCCAGATCAGCAGGATGTTGAGCAGGAAGTTCAGGGCGACCATGCGGATCGCCAGCCGCATGGGGGTGCGTGTGTCGCCGCGGGCGTAGAAGGCCCGCGTCAGGACGTGGTTGAGCGAGTAGGCCCACACCGCCAGCGCGAACCCGCCGAGCACTTCTGCGGACCGGATGACGCCGATGCCGGAGAACCCGGCGGCACCGCCCGAGTACGGCACGGCGATGGCGGGCAGGCGCACAAGAAAGAGCCCAGCGCTGGCGGGAAGTCCGATAAACAGCGAGAGCCGGATGCCCCGGCGGAGGGTGTGCAGGAAGGCCACAGGCTCGGCATTGTGGCGGGCCAGGAGCGGGAAGATGGCGGTGGCGACGGCGATGCCGAAGACGCCCAAGGGGAACTGGTAGAGCCTCTGGGCGGCCGCCAGGAGGACGTTGGAGGAGGCGTCCATGGGGTACTCGAGGCCGAGGTGGGTCGGCCCGACCCAGATGGGCCACATGGCCAGGAGGGTGTCGAGGAAGGTGTTTATTTGGAGCGTGCCCAGGCCTAGGGCGGCAGGGACGAAACGGGTCATGGTCCGTCGGCCCGCGGCGAGCGCGGGCTGGTCGGCGCCGCCGGGGCGGAGGTGCGGGCGGAGCAGGCGAGCGAACCACCAGACCTGTGTAACTCCCGAGAGGACGATGACGGCCCCGAGGAGGTAGGCGACGCGGGCGTCGCCGAGGCGGCCCGTCAGGAGGAAGTAGAGCCCGACGGCGACGACCATCGCGTTCATCAAGACAGGCCCCGACGACGAGGCGGCGAACTTCCCGTGGACCTGGAGCATCCCGCCCAGGACGGCGGCGGCGCAGACCAGGGGCATGTAGGGGAGCATGAGCATGATGAGTTTGAGGGAGAGGTCGCGCGAGGGATCCGCGGGAAGGACGAGGAGCGCGACGAGCAAGCCGATCTCGGCGATGACTGTGATCGCGAGCGTGACGAGCAGGAGCCAGGAGAGGATGCGGAGCGCGAAGCGCGTGGCGACGCGGGGGTCGGACTTGTCGAGGGTGGTGTACTCGGGGATGAAGGCGGCGGAGAGGGCGCCCTCGCCGAAGAGGCGGCGGAAGAGGTTGGGGGCCTGGAAGCCGGCGGCGAAGGCGGAGCCGATGGCGGTGTCGCCAAAGACGCGAGCGGTGAGGACCTCGCGGGCGAGCCCGGCAAACCGGGAGAGGAGGGTGACGAGGGAGACGGTGCGGGCGTCGGCGGCGAGGCGGCCCGCGGGGTGCGCGGCACGATCAGGCTGTGGCGGCGAGGCGTCGGGCATGGGCGTCTTCGCGGGCGGCCGGCCCAAGTATCGGCGGCGGGATCGCTAGCGGATGAAGAGGGCCCAGTTGAGGATCAGGACGGGCAGGAGGATGAGGCTGGCGCGGGCGAGGTATCCGAAGAAGGACGGCATGCGCACGCCGGCGTTGTCGGCGATGGCCTTGACCATGAAGTTGGGGCCGTTCCCGATGTAGGTCATCGCGCCGAAGAAGACCGCGCCCGTGGAGATGGCGCAGAGCAGGGTGTTCCCGGCGGGGTCGGCGATGAGGGTCGCGATCGAGGCGGGCGTGATCTCGGTGGGCCCGATGGCGACCTGGAGGAAGTTGAGGTAGGTGGGGGCATTGTCGAGGACGGCCGAGAGGGCGCCGGTGCCGAAGTGGAACGCGGTGGGCGTGTCGATCCCGAGTTGCTTCCCGTGCTCGGCGAGGTAGGCGAGCGCCGGGACCATGGAGGCGAAGATGCCGGCGAAGAGGCAGCCGACCTCGATCACGGGCCCGAAGGTGAAGTTGTTGGCGGCGAGGATGCGGTCGGAGGCGAGGCGGTAGGCGACGACGGCGACGGCGATCTGGAAGGTCGCGCCGATGGGGATGCCCTCGATCCCGGCGAACTTCTTGAGCATGGGGTCGATGAACACGCCGAGCACCATGAGGGGGAGGCAGACGAGCCCGGGCGTCCCGCTGATGCGGATGAGCGGGCCGGTGCGCGGCTCGGGATGGCGGTCGACGTGGCCCGCGGCACGGATGTTGCGCTCGATGATGGTGTCGAGCACGGCGAGGATGGCGACGAGGCATCCGCAGACGAAGAGCCACTCGGGCCAGAGGTGCGTGAAGGTCCAGGAGAAGGGGACGCCCTTGAGGTAGCCGAGGTAGAGCGGGGGATCGCCGATGGGCGTGAGGCACCCCCCGCAGTTGGAGACGACGAGGATGAACATGATGATGTGGACGCTGAAGAGGCGGCCGCGGTTGATGCGCATGTAGGGGCGGATCAGGAGCATCGAGGCGCCGGTGGTCCCGACGACGTTCGCCAGGATCGCGCCGGCGATGAGGATGAAGCAGTTGCTCACGACGTGGCCGCGGGCGCGGGTCTCGATGAGGATGGTGCCCGAGACGACGAAGAGCCCCCCGACCAGGGCGATGAAGGAGTAGTACTCGATGAGGGCGTGGAGCATGGCGTGCGCGCCATAGGAGCCCCCCCCACCACCACCGGCGGGCGCGCCGTGGGGCATGGTGAACGCGAAGAGGTAGTACCCGGCGGTGACGCCGCCCAGCAGGAAGGCGAAGTCGGGGTAATGGGCGTGCCAGAACCGCGGGGCGATGAAGGGCATGAGGGCGATGGAGCCCAGGAGCAGCGCGAAGGGCGCGACGAGCCAGAGCGGGACGACGGGGTGCCCGTGCTCGACGTGCGCGGGGATGAGGAAGGACAGCAGCAGCCCGAGGGCGAGCCCGACGGCGGCGGAGACGGCCCAGCACTTGGGCCCGGAGAAGCCGTGGTGAGGCGTGGTCATGGTGAGAATCCTGCGGCGGACGCGCGGAGGTGCGGGACGAAAGGACGGATGGCGAAGGCGACGGCAGCGGCCAGCGCGACGCCGGCGCAGTCGAGGGCCCAGTCGTCCCATGCCGCGTGGCGTCGCACCCACGGGATGGCCTGGAGCGCCTCATCGACGGCGGCGTAGGCGACCGCGACGAGGGCGGCGAGGGCGATGTTGCGCCTGGAGAGGGGCGGGCCGAAGAAGCCCGAGGCGATCAGGAGCGCGGTCCAGAGAGCGAAGATGGCGGCGTGGACGAAGAGGTCGGGCCTCCCCCCGCCGGGGATGGTGAGTTTGGGCCAGTGCGTCCCGATGAACAGGAGCAGGGCGTAGGCGAGGAAGCAGGCCCGCCGAGCGCGGGTCGAGAAGGTCACCGGACCAACTCCGCCGCGCGGGGCGCGACGACGACGCGGGGCAGGGCGTCGGAGACGGCGGCGATGGCGTCGGCAACGGCGCGATAGTCCGCGGCGCCGGGCGCCAGCGGGGCGTAGTCGAAGATCGTCTTGCCGAAACTCGGGGCCTCGGCGAGTTTGATGTTGCGGCGGACAAAGGGCCGGAAGACGACCGCGGCGGACCAGGGCGAGGCCTCGGCGCGGGCGGCGTCGAAGAACCGCTCGAGATCGGCGACGACCTCACCCGTGTGCGCGGCGCTGGCGTCGTGCGCACAGACGACCACGCCCAGCACCCGCAGCGACGGGTTGAGCGTCGAGGCCACGAGCGAGATCGTCTCGAGCAGTTTGCCCACGCCCTGGAGGGCGAGGAAGTGCGCCTGCATGGGGATGACGACCTGCTGGGCGGCGGTCAGGGCCGAGATCGTCAGCAGGCCCAGCGACGGCGGACAGTCGATCAGGATCGCGTCGTAGCGGTGACGGACGGCGTCGAGCGCACGGGCGAGGCGGTGCTGGCGGTCGTCGGCGGAGGCCAGGTCGGCCTCGGCGGCGGCGAGGTCGGTCTCGGCGGAGACAAGGTCGAGATTCGGCGCGACGGGCGTGGGCGCAAGGGGCTGGCCTTCGACGAGGGTGGGATAGATGCTGGACGGTCCGCCGGGCTCGGCGCCGAGGTGGAGCGTGGCGTGGGCCTGGGAGTCGAGGTCGATGAGGAGGGTGCGGCGCCCGCGCAGCGCGAGCGCGGCGGCGACGTTGACGCAGGAGGTGGTTTTCCCGACGCCGCCCTTCTGGTTGATGAAGGCGAGAACTCGGGCCGGGCTTCCGTGCTCGGACATGGGCGGAGTATATCGAACGCCCGAGGGTTTATCCGGCGGACTTGGAAGCGGGCTCGTCGGGGACGACGCGCGGGAGGCCGGCGGCATAGCGGACGGCGTCCTCCTCGATGCGCTTCCGCCGAGCGATCTTGATGGCGATGACGACGATGAAGGCGGCGAAGACGAGGGTGATGGCGTAGACGACGCGGGCGCGACCGAGGCTCAGCGCGATGCCGAGGGTGGCGAAGCCCGCGCCCAGGCCATAGAGCGCGAAGACGGCGCCCTTGACGCCCAGGGCCCGCTTGAGCATGTGGTGGAGGTGCTGGTCGTCGGGATCGGAGATGCGCTTCCCGGCCATCTTTCGGCGGACGATGGCGAGGACGGTGTCGATGATGGGGATGGCGTAGATGATGAGCCCGGCGAAGACGAGGTGGGTCTGTCCGCGGTCGCCGAGGGTGAGGATGATGACGATGGTGCAGAACCCGAGGAGGAGGGACCCGCAGTCGCCGAGGAAGATGGAGGCGGGGTTGAAGTTGTGGGGGAGGAACCCGAGGCAGGCGCCCAGGAGCGCGAGGCAGAGGATGACGCGGGAGGCGTCGCGCGGGCCGTCGTCCTGGAGGGCGAGGGTGAGCGCGATGACGGTGAGCCCCCCGGCGACAATGGCGGTCACGCCGGAGAGGAGCCCGTCAAGCCCGTCGATGAGGTTCGACGCGTTGCAGGCGCCGAGGACGAAGACCGCGATGACGGCGGTGCCGGCCCAGTAGATGAGGTCGAGGGGGATGGCGCTGATCGACTCGCCGAAGATGGGGATGGTGAAGGGGAGGGGGATCATGAAAACGAGTTTGGGGTTGTTGAAGAGGGCCTGCCCGACGGGCCCGAGCATGCCCTCGGCGACCTTGACGCCCACGTCGTTGGCGGCAAGTGCGGCGGCGGCGACGAGTTGGCCCCCGATCTTGACGCGCGGACGCACGCCCACCACGTCGTCGAGCAGCCCGACGAGCATGATCGCGGTGAGCCCGATGAGGACCGAGACGGGCACTGGGTAGGGCGTGGTATCGAGAAGGTACTGGGTGGGGTGGAACCCGAGCAGGCCGGGGATCTCGGTGGCGAAGTAACTGTAGAGGATGGCGGCGAGGAGCCCGAGGTAGACGGCGACCCCCCCGAGATACGCGACGGGAACGCGGTGGACCTTGCGGGCCTCGCTGGGACGGTCGATGATCCCGTGGGAGAGCGCGAGCCGCCGCATGATCGGGGTGGTGAGGAGGGTGACGAGGAAGGCGATGATGAAGATGCTGAAGTAGCCGTGGAAGATGGAGAGGCGCGTGACGGCGTGGTCGGGGTTGATGCCGACGAGGCGGCCGAGTTCGCGGGCCTGCTCGAGGTCGTGCTCGCGGTCCTTGATCAGGCCGGCGATGCGCTCGGGCAGTCCGGGCGGCATCTCCTTGACGGCTTGGGCGAGCAGGCCGGTCATGCGCGGACGGCCTCCATCGCGCTGGCGACATCCTGGATCGTGCGCTCGAGGGGGATCGCGGGCGCAAAGCCGATGGCGGCACGGATGCGCGCGAGGTCGGGCTGGCGCTGCTTGAGGTCCTCAAAGCCTGCCGGGAACGCCTCGGAGTAGGGCACGCGGCGGATGGTCGAACGCGAGCCCAGCGTTCGGACCACGAGGTCGGCCAGCGTGGCGATGGTGATGGGACGATCGGACCCCAGGTTGAAGACCCGCCCGTGGCACGCGCGGGCCTCGAGCAGTCGAGGGAGGGCCTGGACGACATCGCGGACGTCGCAGAAGCAGCGGGACGCCGAGCCATCGCCGTAGACGGTCAGGGGCTCGTCGGCGCGGGCGGCGTGGACGAACCGTGGCAGGACCATGCCGTATTCCCCGACCTGTCGCGGCCCGACGGTGTTGAAGAACCGGACGACGACGACGGGGAGGGCATCGCGCTGGGCATAGGCGAGGGCCAGGTACTCGTCGATGGCCTTGGAACAGGCATAGGACCATCGACCGACAGTGGTCGGGCCGTAGACCGCGTCGTCCTCCTCGCTGAAGGGGGACTTGGCGGACTTGCCATAGACCTCGGAACTGGAGGCGATGAGCGTGGGGATCCCTCGCTGCCCGTCGCGGCGGGGTCGAGCGGCGACGAAGCGGAGGAGGGCCGCGGTCTCTTCGACGTTGGTCTCGATGGCGCGGATGGGCTGGGCCATGACGAGCCCGACGCCGACGGCGGCGGCGAGGTGGTAGACCTCGTCGAAGGACTCGCCCGCGCCAAAGGCGGCGAGTGCGTCGCGGAGGTTGGCCTCGATGAAGCGGAGCCTGGGGTGCTCGGCGGGAAGGTTGGCACGTCGTCCGGTCCAGAGGTTGTCCACGACGGTGACGTGGTCGCCGCGGGCGAGGAGGGCGTCGGTGAGGTGAGACCCGATGAAGCCCGCGCCCCCGGTGACGAGGGCGTGGCGCGTGGGCCGATCGGTCTGGGCGATCGTGGGCACGATTCGACCTATTCCTTCGCGCCGGGCTCGGTGCCGTTGTTCTGGTAGTTGTGCGAGGCGAGGATGTTGCCGCGGAGGTACCCGCCCGCGGCGGAGCGGACGGCGTTGACGAGGACGCCGGTGAACTCGGCGCGGGCGTCGGAGAGTTCGTTGCGGAGGCGAGCGACCATGCCGCGTTTCTCGGCCATGGCACGGACGACGAGCATGGAGGCGTCGCACCGGGCGGCGATGGCGAGGGCGTCTCCGGCGACCATGGCTGGCGCCACGTCGATGAGGACGAGGTCGAATCGAGAGGATGCCTCGCGGAGCAACTCGGACATGGTGCGGGTGGAGAGCCGCTCGAAGGCTCGAGCGCCCGCCGAGCCCGCCGTCAGCACCTTGACGTTGGCGTTGTCGGTGGACTGGGCGGCGGCGTCGAGGGTCGTGGCGCCCGCGAGCACGTCGGCCAGGCCCGGGGCCTCGGCGAGGCCGAGGTACTTGTGGATGGCGGGCCGGCGGAAGTTGGCGTCGACGACGAGGACGGACTGGTCGGCCGCGGCAAAGGCGTAGGCAAGGTTTGTGACGACCGTGGTCGCGCCGGAGTCGGGCATCCCGGACATCACGACGAGGGACTTGTGCCCGGCGTTGTGCATGCGTTTGAGGAGCGCGACGCGGAGTTGGCGGAAACTCTCGCTCAGGACGCTGGTCGGTCGATCGCGGAAGACGGTCTCGATGCGTTCGGCCCCCGCGGGGTCTTCTTGCGCGTGGGGGACGATGCCCAGGACGCGGGTTCGCGGGATGAGGGCGACGTCGGCCGGACTCTTGACTCGCTGATCGACGATCTCGCGGACGACCACGACACCCCCGACGAGCCCGAGGAGCAGGGCCACGCCTGCGGGGAGCATCACGTAGAGCTTGGGGAAGGTCACGACCTTGGGCTTCTCGGCGGGCTGGAAGAGCACGACGCGGGACTGCCCGCGCATGCCGCCCATGATGTCGATGCTCTTGAGGTCCTGCTGCAGGCGGGCCTTGGACTCGGTCGCGCGTTCGATCTCGCGGTCGATGTCCTTGACCTTGGCGAGAGTCTGGGTGAGTTCGGCGGCACGGGCCTTGGCCTCGTCGAACTTCTTGATCATGTCCGACTCTTGGGCCTCCGCGGAGGTGACGGCCGTGGTGTACCCGTCGAGTTGGGAGTCGAACTCCTGCGCGAGGAGTTTCTCGCGCTCGGATTGGGACTGCAACTCGAGCCCGTTGATGCGGGTGCCGAGTTGGACGACGTCGCGGTGCTTGTCCCCGAGGCGCTGCTTCATCGCGGTCAGTTCGCCCTTGAGCGTGTTGATGGTGTTGGTGAGGTTCTGGATGGTGGGGTTCTGATCCACCTGCTGGCGGATCGTCTCGCTGTAGTTGCGGATGGGGCGTTCCTGCTCGCGTCGGAGTTGGTCGCGACGGACGATGTAGGCTTCTTTCGCCGCGCGGATCTCGACGAGTTTCTCGTCGATGGCCGTCATCTGGCGGATCGCCTGGTTGGCGCGATCGTCGAGGGACTCGACGGTCTGGTCGACGAGGAGTCGGGACCGGCTGTTCTGGAGCCGGCTCACGGAGTCGTTGATCTCGCTGATGGAGTCCCCGATGAGTTTCTTTCGCTCGGCGAGTTCGCCCATCGAGTCGCTCCGCCGATCCCGGAGGTAGACCGCGCCGACGACCTCGACGGCGGCCTTGGCCACGTCCGGGTCGGTGTCCCAGAGCGAGAGGCGGACGAACTTGGACTCGCCGAGGATCGAGGCGCTGAGCCGACGCTTCAGGGCCTTGACGGCCTTGGCGGTGTCCAGCGTGTTCCCACGCTTGAAGCGATCGGTCCAGGCCTTGGCGTTCTTGTCCATCTCCGGGTCCTCGGCCGCGCGGCGTGCGATGCGGTCGGAGGTGAGGATCTGGACCTGGGTGGCCATGAACTTATCGAGTTCGTCGCGGAAGTTGGGGGTGAGCGTCATGGTCCCGACGCTCTCTTCCTGCGGCGCGCACTCATAGACAATGAACGCGGTGTAGATGGGGTAGACGCGGAGAAGGACGAAGTGGGAGACGACGCCCAGGACCATCCCGACGACCGTGGTGGCCAGCAGCAGCCACTTGTACTTCTTGACCAGTTTGATGGGATCGAGCGTGGGAAGGGCCGAGGCCGACGCCGGCGCGCCGGGCGACTGGCCGGCGCTGGGCGCGGGCGTGCGGCCTGGGGCCTGGGGGGTGCGAACGGGGGGCATGGTGGTCATTCGGGTCTCCGGCCTCGGGCGCTATCTGGCCGCCTCGATGTCCTTCGCGAGTTTGTCCATGTCTTTCTTGATCGGCTCCGCAAGGCGGGGGTCGTCCGAGATCATCTCGCGGATGAGGTCGAGCGCGGCGGCGGCGCCGGCCTTCTCGCCATGATCGAGTTTCCAACGTCCGAGTTTCAGCAGCGTCGTCGCCCGGTCGGCGTCGGTTCGGGCCAGTCGAACCGTTGATTCGAGCATCTCGATCGCGCGGGGCTTGCTCCCACTCATCCAGTACGCCGTGGCCAGCGTGTCCACGACTTCCCAGGTGCCGGGCGCGAGGTTGACGGCCCGCTCGGCGAAGGGAATGGCCTCGGCGGGGCGCCCGAGTTTCTCGGCGAGGAAGTACGCCGCGTTGTTGCTGAGCATCGCGTCCTGCGGCTCCAGCGCGAGGCCCTCCTTCGTGGCCTCGTAGGCATCGGCCCACTTCTCGTCCTTGGCAAGCGTGGACGAGATCGCACGCCACAACGCGATCTTGATCGACCGCTCCTGCGTCTTGGCGAGCATCGCCCGCATCAGATCCAGCCCCTCGAGGCGGCGACCGGGATCGTCCACGATCGTGGCGGCCCGGAGGTAGTCCACCCACTCGGCCACCGAGGGCGACGGCTTGGCGGCGTTGAGCACCGCCAGCGCGCCCGCGACATCGGGGAACACCTGCCGGAGGCGGTCGTACCACTGCATCAGCGCGGTGGTGTCCTTCCCGATGAGGTCGAAGGCCTGGAGGCAGACCACTCGGGCCTCACGCTCGTTGTTCTGCTTTTTGAGGATGGACGCGGCGGACATGAGCAGCCCGGGGGACTTGTCGATCTGGAGTTTGGGCGTGGCGAGCACGGCCCGGGCCTCGTTGATCGCGGGCGGGGTTGAACTCAGCAGCGCGTTGACGTAGCGCGTCGCGGATGGTTCGTCGCCCACCTGCTCCCAGATCGCCTTGTAGAACTTCGACGCCCGGGCCCATCGGCCCGCGCCGGCGAACACCTGCGCCATCGCCGTCTGCAGCCGAAGGTCGTTGGGCCGCTGCTTCACGCCCGCCTCGGCCAGGTCCATCGCCTCGGCCTCTTCGCCCTGACGCAGCAACTCCTCGATGCACTCGACGCGGAGCCCGTCGTTGCCCGGGTTCTGCGCGACGGCGGCTCGCCAGTCCTTGAGCGCGTCCGAGGCCCTGCCCATCGCGGCGTGGAGCATTGCCCGCGTGCGCAGCGCCTGCCACATCCCCGGGCGGAGCCGGATCGCGGTCGCCAGGTCGTCGAGCGCATCGCGGGCGAACTCCGGGTTGGTCATGAGAAGCCTGGCCCGGCGAAGGTAGGGAACCGGGTCCTCGGGGAACTTGGCGACGGCCCGGTCGAGGAGTTCGCGGGCGCGCCGCGAGTCGCCCCGGAGTCGGACGACCTGCGCGTGCTGGACCAGGAGTTCCGAGTCGTCGTCGGCGGCCGCGCCCAGCGCGGTGAACTCCTTCTCGGCGTCGTCGGCCCGCTGCAACTGGATGAGGCACTCGATCATCCGCTTGCGGATGCGGTTCTGCGGGTCGGGCACCTTGGCCTCGAGGACCTTGCGGTACGCCTGTTCCGCGCCCTCGAACGCGCCGGAGGTCAGTTGCACGTCCCCCAGCAAGATGGAGACGGGCATGGTGGCGGTGTCCTGCGAGCGTTCGGCCTGCTTGAGGGCCGCGATGCCCGTGGCCTGCTCCCCGCGCTGCAGCAGGAACTGCCCCAGCGCGACGTAGGCATCCCCGGTGCTCTCCCCGGCGCTGGCGCGGGCCGAGATGAAGTCGACGAACACCTGCCGCGCCCGCGCGACGTCGCCGCGATCCGCGTGCCAGCGGGCGTCGGTGGCGGCAAGGCGGAGCGAGTCCTTCTGGGCGCGGAGGCGATCGAGGAGCGCGCGGGCCTGGCCCCACTCCTTGGCGTCGATCTGGAGGTCGGCCAGGGCCGCGGCGTTGTCGCCGTCGTTGGGATTGCGGGCGAGGTATTGCTCGCGGCGCTCGCGGGCGAACGCCTTGTTGCCCTCGAGGGCCTCGAGCGTGAGCCACTGGTTGATGAAGATGGGGTCGCGCCGGGCGTGCACCTCCGACAGCCGCGCCACGCCCAGGGCCTCGGCGGTGCGCCCCAGTTGCACGAGCGTCTCGATGTACTGCCGGATCGTCGTCACGTCGGTGGGGTCGATCTCGTTGGCGCGGCGGAGGACGGCAACGGCATCGGCGCCGCGTCCGAGTTGCACCAGCACCGCGGCGAGCATCCGGTGGACGATGATCGGCGCGTTCCCGCGCCCCACGGCCCGCTCGAGCGTGAGCGCGGCATCGCGGTAGTTGCGCGAGGCGAGTTGCAGCCTCGCCCGGAACGTGTCACCCTGGGCCGCGTCGAGGTTCCGCTCCGTGGCGATCTGCGCCAGCCTGCCCGCCTCGGCGAGGTCGTCCTTGCGGATCGCGCGGATGAACCGGCCCTCGATCACGCGGGCGTCATCGGGCGCCAGCCGCGCCGCCTCGTCGAAGGCCGCGTCGGCCTTCTCACGCTGCCCGTACCGCTCGTAGATGCGCTGCTCCGAGAGCCGCTTCTCGAGGTCCGAGGCGTTCGACGCGGCGACGACGCGGAGCGAGCCCTCGAGCGAGTTGGCGGCGGCGACCTGCGCCTGGAAGGCCTTGAGGTCGGCGTTGTCGGGGTTCTTCTCCACCCCGAGCGCGACGATCGCGTTGGCGCCGTCGTAATCCTCCTTGGTCACGCGGATCCGCGCGATCGCGACGATGAGCCGCGGGTCGTGCTTGTTGGCCTCGAGCGCCCTCTCGATCACGCGGATCGCCGCGTCGTCGTCGCCGATCGACTTGGCATCCCCGCGCAGGAGCCGGTCGGCCTCGACGAGGACCTTCAGCACCGGGTCGTCGATCGCGCCGCCCTCGGCGCCCATCAGGATCGCCAACTCGCGCTTGGCGGTGGCGTTGTCCGGGTCGGCGGCGAGCACCTGCCGGTACAACTCCGCGGCGCGGACCCGGTTCTGCAGGTTGGTCTCGAGCCCGGCGAGCACGAGTTTGAGTTCCAGCGAGCCCGGACGCAACTCGCCCGCCCGCGCGAGGTACATCCGCGCCTCGCCGGGCTGCCCCAGTCTGGCCGCGGCGTCCGCGAGGACGAGGTACGCCTCGACGAGTTGCCCGCCCATTCCCGCGCCCGCCTTCGTGAACTCCACGAGCAGGGCCTGCGCCTGCCGAAGGTCCCCGGAGAGGAACGCCGTCTTCCCGTCGACGAAGAGGAGTTCCGGCGCGCCGGGCGCGACCTGGGTCGCGAGTTTCTCGCGGAGCGCCTTGGCGCGGGCCATCGCGGCCTTGCGGCCCTCGTCGTCGGTGGCGCGGGACACCATCGCCAGCGCCGCGTTCGTCATGGCGAACCACGACGCGCGCCGCGTCTCGAAGAGGCGGAACCCCTCGAAACTCACCGGCAGGTCGGGCAGCGCCGCTACGTGCTCGTACTGCTTGATCGTGCCCTCGAGGTCCCCGGCCATGTACATCGCCTCGGCCCGACAGAGGAGCAGGTCGGCGTCGTCCTTGCGGCCCTCCAGCGCCCGGTCCGTGATCTCCCTCGCCAGCACCGGGCCGTCCTTCGCGTCCACCTGGGGCACGGCCATCATGAACCGGCGAAGCGTCAGCGACGTCAGCGCCTTGGGGTCGGACTCCTTGAGCACGCGGGCGACTTCCTGCAGGCGCGGCTTGAGCGCCGCGAACGCCGCCGCACGCCGCCGCATGTCGTCGGCGCTCGCCGTGCCCTCCTCACCGATCTGGCTCGCTTCCATCACTTCCAGCAGCAGTTTCGAGACGTTCAGGAACGGATCGCGCGGGTTGGCCTTCAGCGCGGTCTCGACGATCTCCACCGAACGTGCCAGCGACTCCCTCGCCTTGGCGCTGTCGCCCGCGGCCTTGGCCTTCATCCCCGCCGACCGGTGCCAGAACGACAACTCGTTGACCACCATCGTGTCCGCGGGGTTGTCGGCGAGTGCGGCCTCGAGGTCCTCGCGGCAGAGCGTGCGCTGCTCGTCCTTGAGGTTCGGGTCGATCGAGAGCAGCGCCGAGAGCGCCAGGCCGCGATAGCGCCGCAGTTTCGCGGGGCGATCCGGCTCGAAGAACCGCATCGCGTTCTCGGCCTCGTCCACGAGCACCTGCCAGGCGCCGACGGAGTACATGCCCGCGCTCCGCTCGGTATAGACCTGCTCGAGGTAGTCGACGTGGGCGGCGATGTCCGTCTTTTTGGAGGTCGCCAGGCTCTTGAGGATCCCGTGGGCGTACATCATGTACGCCTCCTGGTACTTGCTCTGGGTCTCGGGGATCATGCGCATCCGTGCGTCGCGCCACTTCACGAGCCAGTCGAGGTTCGTCTGGTCCTTGGCGACCGCGCGGGAGTAGAACACGTCCGCCGCGGTGTAGTCCCCCTTGGCGAACGCCGCGTCACCCTTGCGGATGTAGCGGTCCCCGGACTTGAAGCGGACGTACATGTACGCGCCGCCCACGCCCCCGGCCAGCAGCATCAGGCCCGCCGCCAGGATCACCACGAACTTCACGTTCACCTTTGAGGCCATCGGCATCTTCCTCGGTCTTGGCGCCTACTTCGCGTCCTTGGGCCGGCGCGGGTTGTCCGGCGGCCATGTCCCGTTCTCGACCTTCACCCAGTCCGGCAGGCACGTCATGATCTCGCCCAACAGGTCGTCCAGCAGGCTCCCGGCCAGTTCGCCCAGTTCCTCGGGCGAGGTCGCGTCCATGCTGTCCACCTGCACCTTGAGGTAGTACGCGTACACGTTCTGCAGGTCGAACGCCAGCAGACGGATGTCCTCCGCGCTCGAGCGCCAGCCCCCGTTGGCGATGAAGAAGTACCCCGCGTACCGCTCGCCCATCTGCTTGCCCGCAAACTTGCTCACGCGGAGTGCCAGGGGATCGCTCGGGGTGAACTCGAACGGCAGGTTCACACGCCGGCCCCCGCCCGCGGTCGACCACTGGTTCGAGAGCCGCGTCGTGAACACCTTGCCCGCGAGGCGCTCGGGCACCCCTTGGGCGGGGAGCATGCCCGACGTGTCCATCGGGATGCGCACCGTCCACGGGCCGCCCACCAGGTCCATGCCTGCCGCCACCATGCAGCGATCCGGGACGTGCGGGACGGTGTCGATCATGCCCGTGTAGTACGCGATGTGGAGGATCACCGCGCGGCGCTCGTTGCCCTTGCCCGGCGACTTCTCCCGGTACGTCCGCGTGAGGTAGTTGTCGGTCCCGAGCACTTCCAGGTTGTCCGCCGACTCGATGTGGTCCTGTCCCACGCGGATCCAGCGCTCGGTCTCCGTCGGGATCGCCCGCAGCGCGCGGTTGTCCTCGGCGTAGATCGGCTTTTTCTGGAGGTACACCTTCGAGTAGTGCAGGCCCGCCTTCATGCCCGCGGCCGAGCCGGCGAGCACCAGCACCACGACGATCCATGCCGCCCCGCCCGGAGTCCAGGGGACCGCGGAGCGCGTCGGGCGCGGGAGCCGATCCGCCGGCGGGGCCTGCGCCTTGTGCAGGAGCCACACGATCCCGAGATAGATGAACAGTCCCGGGATCAGAAGGACGGTCCCGATGAACGTGTGCGCCTCGCCCGAGGCGAGTTTGGTATCGATGAACGAGAGCAGGCCCAGCGCGATCACGCGCAGGATGTTGAGGAAGATCGCGACCACGGGCGCCAGGAGCACGAGCACCACGCGTTGCCACCAGATCGTCGTCGAGAGCACCGCGGTCGCGGCCCCCAGCGCCGCGAACGCCACCACCATCCGCATCCCCGAGCACGCCTCGGCGATGTTCAGCGGGAACGTGAACCCCGACGACCCGATCACCGTGATCGTGTTCCCGGAGACGTCGGCGGTGAAGCCCCCGAGCGCCCCGATCAGCGCCAGCCCCACGTACCCGCCCTGCGAGGCCAGCAGTTGGAGCGGGAACGTCAGCGTGATCATGATGATCTCGCTGACCGTGATGCCCAGGCACAGGAACGCGATGGGCACGAAGAGAAGCCGCATCATCCTCGGGCCCAGCAGCAGCAGGCACAGCCCGAAGATCGTCAGCACGATCGACAGGCCCTGGAGCATGTGGTTCTTGATCCCCACCACGCAGAAGAAGTAACTGGCGATGCCCAGCAGCGTCGGCGCCAGCCCGGGCCAGAATGTCTCCACCGCCGTCCGGGCGATCGCGTCTCGCTTCTGCCAGACCAGGTACCCGCTGAACGGCAGGACGAGGTACGCATGGCCCCAATCTTGGACGTGCGTGCTGCTGTTGAGGTGCTGGACGTAGAACCAGCGGAAGAACAGGGCGACGAACCCGAGCACCACGAACGACACCCAGACGAGCGCACGCCGCGAGCCCGCCGCGTCGGCGAGGCTTCGAGCCGGGTTGTCCGCTCCCATCGTCGTCACCGTCGCGATCTCCAGGGACTGCCACACCCCCGGGGCATCTACGGCCCCGGTCGGCTCCGGTTCGCCCCATCACCCTCTCGTTGGTCCCGTCGGCCTTCGGCCTCCGCCCAGACCGACCTCAGACATTATTGGCCGAACGCGTTGACCGGCGGCGCGCCGAACAAGTCGTTGCCGAAGTTCCGGTCCGCGATGAATCCGAACCCGTACGAGAACCGGAACCCGTTGCGGATGACCGCCAGCGGCGTGGCCCAGAAACTCGACCCCACGTTGATGATGTCGTTGGACTTGAGGTAGACGTCCGGGTTGGTGCCCTCGAAGATCGCGCGCCCATTGAGCCGGATCGTCGCCTGGCGATCGTTCCCCAGCATGCGCGTCAGGTCGATCTTTTCCGGCACCGAGAGTTGCCCGAACCCGCCCGCCGACACGATCAGCCGCATCAGCGTCATCCCGTCGGCCATCTGGTACGACCCGCCCCGGGCGACCTGCCCGCCCACGTAGATGAACCCCGTCGGTCCGGGGGGCACGCGGATCACATCGCCCGGACGGATCACGACGTTCACTCGCGCATCGCCCTGCAACAGTCGCTTCACCGGCACGCGGATCACTCGCTGCGTGACCAGTTCGCTCGCGGCCTTGCCGGGCGAGGACATCGCCTCCGCGGGCGTCCGCCCGCCCCCGGGGCGACGAACCTTCACCCACCGCCCGTCGAGATACACCCAACTCGAGTCGGCATCGTCCGTCGGACGCTCCGCGGCACGCTCGGGCTGCGCGGGCTGGGTTGCCGGCCGACCCGGCTCGATCAGGTCGATGGGCGCCCTCGCGGGCGGCTGGCCGCCGGCGGGCTGAAAGACCGCGGGCGACGCCCCGGCGCGAGTCCCGGCGGGCGCCCCGCGCGAGGCGCTGGGCTTGGGCGCTTCCGAAGGCTTGGGCGCATCGGGCCGAGGCATCTCCGGATCGTGCGGCTTGTCGTCGGCAGGTGCGCCCTCGGGCGGCTTCCCGAGGTCCTTGAGGACATCCAGCAGCGACTCGCCCGGCTTGGGCGCGGGCGGCGTCGTCGCGCCCGTCGGCGGCGTGGCGCGCACCGCTTCGCTCAGCGGGACCTGCCGGATGATGTAGATATACTCCGGCGCCTCCGAAACGCCCCCGGCGACCGTCATCGCCTCCAGCAGCCGGAAGTCCGCCGTCGGGAGGAGGTACGGCCCGGATGCCTGCACCGCCCCGAGCACGCTGTACCGCTTCTGCCGCGGTGCCATCACCTCCACGTAGGCCAGCGGATTGGCGATCAGGGCCTTCATGGCCTCCTTGATCGCCTCCTCGGCCTCGGCGGAGGTCAGGCCGCTGATCCGCACCTGTCCGAGTTGCGGGAGTTCCACGATCCCGCGCGGGTCGATGAACCGCTCGTAGGGCACCGCGCGTCCCTCGTCGGGAATGTCGTACAGAATGACCTGGAGCCGGTCACCCGGGCCAAGGCGATACTCGGACACATCCGGGACCAGGTCGGCCTCGGTCACGTCCCCCGGCGTCACGAACTCGTCCTCGGTCCCTTCGATGCTCCCGATCCGGTTGAGGATGGGGACGGTCGTGGGCGTGCGCTCCCACCGCCCGACGACCGAAGGGTCGAGCAGGTACGAGTCTGCCTCGACGCACCCGAAGAGCCCCATCGCCGCGCCCGCCGACGCTAGCAGCGCCAGCACCCCGCGGCCGCCCTTCGCATCGAGTCCGTGTTTCTTCACCGCTTCGCTCCTTGCTCGACCTGACCCCGTGAAGCCGGGGCTCCAAAGTTATCACCGGCACCGGCCCTGTCAAATCGGGCACTCTCGGTAGACCCCCTTCAAAGATCGGTCATCCACCCGTCCGCCATGCGGCAATCACGATAGGGACGTGTCCGGTGCCGGGCGCTCCGCCCACGCCGAACCGGTGGTGCGGCGTGAACGCTCCGCTGCCTCCACGCTCCGCGGCGAGCGATGGTTCGCCGGCGCGCGCACGTTTTTGACCGGATCGGCACGTCCCTACACTCCAACGTGCCCGACGCCCCACCCTCGCCCCCCACACGCCACCCCCGGCCCCTCGGCGGAGATCCCCTTCGCTCCGAGCCCAAGCCCGTCGTCAGCCTCTCGGGCCTCATCCTCAACAACCAGCCGTCGGCACAGCAGTTGGCCATCAAGCGCAAGCCCCCTTGGCTCAAGGCCCGCGTCCCCGGAGGCGAGGCCTACCACCGGCTCAAGGCCATCGTCGACCAGCACCGCCTCCACACCGTCTGCCAGGAGGCCTCGTGCCCCAACATGGGCGAGTGCTGGGCGCGAGGGGTCGCCACCATCATGATCCTGGGCGACACCTGCACCCGTGCCTGCGGGTTCTGCAACGTCAAGACCGGCCGCCCCCCCACCCTCGACCGGGACGAGCCGCGTCGCGTCGCCGAGTCCATCCGCCTGATGAGCGAGGGGACGCACCTTCGGCACCTGGTCATCACGAGCGTCAACCGCGACGAACTGCCCGACGGCGGGGCGGCGATCTGGGCCGAGACGATCCACCGCACCCGCGACTCGTGCCCTGACCTGTCCATCGAGGTGCTGATCCCCGACTTCGAGGGCAACTGGGCCGCGTTGCAGATGGTCATCGATGCCCGCCCGCAGATCATCAACCACAACCTCGAGACCGTCCGCCGGATGTACCCCGCCGTACGCCCCAGCGCCAAGTTCGACCGTTCGCTCGAACTCCTCCGCCGGGTGAAGGAGCAGGGGCTTGTCGCCAAGACCGGCATCATGGTCGGGATCGGCGAACGCGACGACGAGGTGGTGGACCTGATGGCGAACGTGCAGGAGGCGACGCGCCCTCGCGCCGCTGTGCCGGAGCGCCTCGGCTCGTGCGATATTCTCACGATCGGGCAGTACCTGCAGCCGACGCGGAACCACCTCCCGATCGACCGCTGGGTGACGCCCGAGCAGTTCGCGGCGTTCAAGGCCGAGGGGCTGCGACTCGGGTTCAAGGTCGTCGAGTCCGGACCGCTGGTCCGCAGCAGTTACCACGCCGACCATCAGGTGGACGTGCTGTCGGACGTGACCCGCTGAGCGCGCTCGGCACTCTGTCGCCCCGGCCTCACTCCACGTTCAGCCCGCCGACGTAGGCGTCTCGCTCGGCGATCTGCGTGGTCAGCGTCTGCTGCTCCTTGTCGCGCTGCTCGCGCATCGCCTCCAGCCGCGTCTCCTGCTCGTTGAGTTTGGTCGCGTACCGCTTGTAGAGGTCGGTGTCGCGCGAGACGGTGCCCATGTTCTGGCGGATGCGGGCCTGGTCCTGCTCGATCGTCCGCCGCTCCTCGTCGAGTTGGGCGATCCGCTTCTGGGTCGCGCTGATCGCCGCCTGCAAGTCCGCCGCCTTCTTCACGGCATCGACGACCTTCTGCGAGACCTTCCCCTCGCGAGCGTACGAGACCAGCGTCCGCATGTCATAGGTCACGACCTCGACCCATTGCTGCTCGATCCGCTCGAGCGTGACCTCGAGCGTCCCGCTCTCCTTCGCCCCCAGTTCGACCTCGAAGCGATACACCTGTTCGGTCTCTTCCGTCGCCTTCTTCGGCGCCGCCAGCGTCCACCCCGGCAACTTCGCGTGCTCCACGAGCACCGTCCGCGGGCGCTTCTGGTCCTTGTTGGCGAACGCGTACTGCGTCGTGGCCTCCTGCTTGAACGTCTGCTCGATCAGCCCGTTGACGATCCGCACCTTGCGGATCGCCGATGTGCCGTCCTCCTTCACCAGCGCCTGCACGTCGAGATCGACGGCGTAGGCGAGCAGCCGCTTGTCGCCCGTCGAGACGTGCCCGATCTGCGCGTCGCCCGCGTAGGCCGAGCCGTCAAAGACGCTGATCGGGCCGGGCATGAGTTGCAGCCCTGACGTATTGGTCAGGTGGACGCCGCGCATCGGGTGCGCCGACCCGTCGGCGCGGCTGTAGATGCTCACGCGCTTGCCCTCGATCGGGGCCGAGAGGATCGGGAGCATCGCCGACCTCTGCCGCGCGATCGAGACCGGCGACTTGAGTTGGTACTGAAAGACCTCCCCGATCTCGCCGGCCTGGGCCTGGGCCTGCGCGGCGTAGTTCCCGAGTTGCCCGAGCCCGAAGCCGTCGCGGTCCTCGAACGCCGCGCCGCTCTCGGTCGGGGCCTGGGCGCGGGCGGGAGGCGCGCCCGGCGCTCGGCCGCGCGTCATCGCCTCGCCCCTTTTCGCTGCCGCGTCCGAAATCACCGCCAGTTCTTTCGCCCGCTCGAAGTCCGCGCCCCCGGCATAGATCCGCGGCATAACGCCCGGGACCGTCGGCACGGGCACCTGCGGCCGCGCGACGTGCAACGGCTCGTACAGGTCCATCTGGAAACTCACGGGCCTCCCCGCGACCAGCGAGAGCCGAACGTCCTGCCAGTCCTCGTCCGTCGTGTTCTCCACCATCGCCCAACCCTGGATGGTCGGCGTGCCCGCGTCCTTCTTCCCCTCGGCGGCCTCGGGGAGCACCAGCCGGTAACTCGTCTTCCACACCGGCATCTCGTGGACGTAGGCCACCACCACGGGCTTGGCCCCCTGGTTCGCGAACGCCACGTCCACGCTCTTGACCCGCTCCGCCCGGTGCTCGGCCAGTGCCGCCAACGCCTTGTTCAGTTCGCCCGCCAGGGCCTTGTCGAGGATCTCGAACCCGCGCACCCGCGTCAGGTTCACCGACTGCACTCCCTTGGGCGTCACGAGGTTGATCCACGGCAGATCGGCCACCGTCTGCGCCCCTCCGCCGCCCTTGTCGGATCCCGCGAGCACCGTCGGACGCTTCTCGACGTTCATGATCGTCCCGCTGATCTCGCCCTCCTCGGTCATCAGTTTCACCGGCGACCCGCGGAGCCGATTGAGGATCTCTCCCGCGGTCGGGTTGTCCCCGATGTTGACGCCGAAACTCGCGAGCCGGCGGTCCAGCGGCTCCTTGGACCCATAGCCCACCGACGCGACCCGGCCGCCGTCGGGGTCGATCAGGATCACCATCGACTTGAGGATGTCGTTGATCTGATCGGTCGCGAAGCGGAGTTGGACGGTGCGATCGCCCTCGACGAGCCCCCGCCGCTCGAAGTAGCCCACGCCGGAGCGATAGAGCGTGATGCTCTTGATCGGGAGCGACTCGACGCCCGCGGCCTGCTCGGGCTTGGCGGCTTGTGCGAGGGCCGATGGACCCACGCCCGCCGTCCACACCGGGGCGACTGTGCCGCACACCACCATCATCAGGCCGGGAATCAATCGGCGACGTGTCATCGGATGCTCCTTCGCGTTGTCGTCTCGGCGACGCCGGCGTCCCGCCTGTGCGCCGCGCTGGCTTGGGCCTCGCGGGCGCCCCGCCCGTGCCCCAGCACACTGTACCCCTGTCCAGACGCCCGCCCTCTTCGTCGGTTCCTCGCGTGCCCGTCCGTGACAATCCTGTGACACGGCGAGGCCCCGATAGAATCGCGTTCATGTCCGCCCTTCCCGTCCTGCCCGCCGAGCCCGATCGCGCCGAGATCGCGCGCCGGCTTGCGGGCGCCGTCGAGGGCGAGGTCCGCTTCGGGCTGCACGACCGGATGCTCTACGCCACCGACGCCTCGCTCTACCAGGTCGAGCCGATCGGGGTGGTGATCCCGTCCTCGATCCCCGATGCCGTGCGAGCCGTCGAGTTCTGCGTCCGCTCGCGGCTGCCGATCCTCCCGCGCGGGGGCGGGACAAGCCTGGCGGGCCAGTGCACGAATCGCGCCGTCGTCGTTGACTTCTCGCCGAACTGTCGCTCGATCCTCGCTGTCGATGCCGCGGCGCGCGCGTGCCGGGTTGAGCCGGGAATCACGATCGACGACCTCAACGCGGACCTGGCGGCGCGCGGGACGGGGCTCTTCTTCGCGCCCGATCCGGCTACGTCGCGTCATGCCAACGTCGGGGGGTGCATCGGGAACAACGCGGCGGGCGCACGCTCGATCCGCTACGGGCGGACGTCAGAGAACGTGCTCGCGATCGACGCGGCGGTGCCGGTGCGAAGCCTCGCCGAGGCCGGGGGAGGGCCGCCCGAGGCCGGGGCGAGGCTCGTCCGATTCGAGGCCGGCGCGGGGCTGGGCGGGGATCCGCTGGTGCGCACGATCACGCGCCGCGTCGCCGAGGTCGTGACCCGACACGAGGGGCTCATCCGCGAGCGCTTCCCCAAGACCATCCGCCGGAACGCCGGCTACGGGCTCGACCTGGTCCTTGCGCAGATCGACGCGGCCGGCCCGCGCGCCGACTCCGACGCGATCCTCCGCGCCATCAACCTCGCCCCGTTCCTCTGCGGGAGCGAGGGCACCCTGGCCGTCACGCTCGGGGCCGACCTGCGACTCCATCCCGTCCCCGCGGCCCGCGGGCTCTCGCTCGTCGCGCTCGACAGCCTCGATGCCGCCATCGAACTCGTGGCGCCGATCCTCGCCTCGGGGCCCACCGCGGTGGAACTCATCGACGACACGATCCTGGGCCTGGCCTCGGCGAACGCGGAGTACCGCCGATATGTCGAGGCGATGCCGATGCCCGCGAGCGGCCGGCGCGAGGCCGTGCTGTATGTCGAGCACTCCGCCGAGCGGGACGCCAACGAACTCGCCGCGCACGCCGACCAACTGCGTGCGATCGTCGGGCAGCACGCCCCCGGCGCGGGCGTTCGCGCGATGGTCCCGTCCGCCGACGCCGCCGCCGCGTGGAAACTCCGCAAGGCCGGCGAGCCGCTCCTGCACGGGATGCCCGGCGAGCGCAAGCCCATCACCTTTGTCGAGGACAACGCCGTCCCCGTCGAGAGCCTTCCGCGGTTCGTCCGCGAGTTCCGCGCCATCGTCGAGCGTCACGGCACGCGGGCCGCGTTCTGGGCCCACGCCTCCGTCGGCGTCCTCCACGTCCGCCCGTTCCTGAGCCTTCGCGACTCCGGCGACCGCGAACGGCTCCGCGCCATCGCCGTCGAGGTCGCCGACCTCGCCCGATCGCTCGGGGGCGTGATGTCCGGCGAGCACGGCGACGGGCGGGTGCGCGGGCCGCTCCTCGAACGGTTCTTTGGTCCCGAACTCCTCGCCGCGTTCCGCGAGATCAAGGCCATCTTCGACCCGCTGAACCTGCTGAATCCGGGCATGATCGTCGAGCCTGGTCCCATCGACTCGATCACCGTCAACCTCCGCGCGCTCCCGCCCCCCCGAGGCGAACCGCTCGGCACGCCGGCCATCGACACCTTCTTCGACTACGACGACCAGCACGGGTTCCGCGGCGCCGTCGAGATGTGCAACGGCGCGGGCGTCTGTCGCAAGAAATCCGGCGGCACCATGTGCCCGTCCTACATGGCCACGCTCGACGAGCGCCACTCCACGCGCGGACGGGGCAACGCGCTGCGCCTCGCGATCTCGGGTCAGTTCGAGGCCGCCGCCCGCGAGAGCGCCACGGGCGAGCCGGCCACCACAGCGCCCTCGCCGGTGCTCTGGTCCGATCCCGAGACGATGAGGACGCTGGACCTGTGCCTCTCGTGCAAGGCGTGCAAGGCCGAGTGCCCGAGCAACGTCGATATCGCTCGGCTCAAGGCGGAGTTCACGGCGCAGCGGTATCGCGCCGTCGGCCGAGTCCCGCTCGCGGCCCGCGCCTTCGGGCACGTCCGCACGCTCAACCGCCTCGGCGCGATCGCGCCCGGCATCGCCAACGCGCTGGGGCGCGCCCGCCCGATCCGAGCCATCCTCAACCGCGCACTCGGACTTTCGGCGGAACGGACCCTCCCGCCCTTTGCACGCCCGCTCACACGCGACTGGCCCGCGTGGACCGAGGCGAGCCCCCACGACCCCGGCCTCCCGCTCCTGGCCGTGTTTGCTGATTGCTTCACGCTCTTCAACGAGCCGCGGATCGGGCTGGCCACGCGGCGGCTCCTCCGCGCCTTCGGCTACGAGCCCGTGCTCGTCTCCGCCGGCTGCTGCGGGCGGGCCCTCATCTCCACCGGCCTGCTCGCCGACGCCATCGCCACGATCGACAGCACCCTTGCCCGCATCGCGCCGCTCGCCTCGCGTCCCAACTTCCGCGGCCTCCTGGTTCTCGAGCCCTCGTGCCTCTCGGCGATCAAGGACGACTGGCTCTCGCTGAAGGTCGCGACGCCGATCGACCAGCGCCGCACGCTCGCGGCCCGCTCGTTCCTCGTCGAGGAGTTCCTCGAACGCCACTGGGACGATCACCCGCGCCGGCCCTCGCCTCGCACGGAGATCGGTCCGCACGCCGGCCCCGGCGCCGTCCTCCACGCGCATTGCCACCAGAAGGCCCTGTGGGGCGCCGAGTCCTCGGCGACGGTGATCCGCCGATTCCTCGGCTCTCGGCTCGCGACGCCCGACACCGGGTGCTGCGGGATGGCCGGCTCGTTCGGGTACACCCGCGACCGCTACGACCTCTCGATGCGCATCGGCGCGCTCTCGGTCTTCCCCGCCGTGCGTCGCGCCGATCCCGCCGACGCCATCCTCGCCCCGGGCACGTCGTGTCGGCACCAGATCCACGACGGCACGGGCCGCCACGCGTGCCACCCCGTCGAGTTCCTCGCCGACCTCCTCGCCTGAGCGCACGCGAGCCCGCGCACCGCTCTGACGCCGCCCTACCCTCCACGCGTGTCCACGTCCGAGCCCTCTCTTCTTCCCACTCGTCCCGCCGCCACGCGCGGCACGACCCGCGTTCGCGTCCGATACAGCGAGTGCGATCCGATGGGCGTGGCCCACCACGCCGCCTACGCCCCGTGGCTGGAGATCGCCCGCACCGAACTCCTCCGCGACACCGACGTGACCTACGCCGACCTCGAGCGCGCCGGCATCTTCCTCGTCATCACGCGGCTCGAGTGCCGCTACCGCCGACCCATCTTCTACGACGACGTGATCGAGGTCCGAACCCGAGTCCTCGGGGGCAGCAAGGTCAAGATCGAGCACGACTACGAGATCGTGGTCGCGCAGGACGGCAATCACGCCAAGAACCGCGCGCCGCGCACGCCCGGCGAGGTCGTCACCACCGCCGCCACCACCCTCGTGTGCGTTGGATCGGATGGCAAGGTGCGCCCGCTGCCGGATTGGCTCGTGCCCGCGAGCACCGACGCCTAGCGCCGCCGCACCGCGAGTCCCGGCGCAGGCTCAGGCGTCCGCTCGTCCCTCTCCACTCCCCTCCGCCTCGCGCACCACCGCCTCGTCGCGCTCCCCGCTCTTGTGATACCCCAGGCGCGCCTCGGCGTACCGCTGCGGCGACACCCGCAGGTCCGGCGTCTCCCCGCGCTGGTGCTGCGCGTGCAGGTGCTCCAGGAACGGCACGCACCATCGGCACCCCGTCCCCGCCGACAGGCACTCCGAGATCAGCGACGCCACCGGCGGGTTCTCGACCGCCAGGTACGTGCGGATCTTTCGCAGCGACACCCGGAAGCACAGGCACACGTGATCGTCCGGGTCCATGATCGACCTCCGTTACAGGCCCGTCGAGCCGAATCCGCCCGCGCCCCGGGCCGTCTCGTCCAACGAGTGCGACTCGACCACCTCTACCCGCGCCACCGCCGCGATCACGCCCTGCGCGATCCGCATGCCGTGGGTCACGACGAACGCCTCGCGTCCCAGGTTGATCAGCGGCACCAGCAGCGGGCCGCGATAGTCCGCGTCGATCGTTCCCGGCGCGTTCGGGAGCGTCACCCCGTGCCTCGTCGCCAGCCCGGAACGCGGGCGCACCTGCATCTCGAACCCCGCAGGGATCGCCACCGCCAGGCCCGTCGGGATTGTCGCGATCCGTCCCGGCTCGATCGTCACCGGGCCCTCGGGCAGGAACGCCGAGAGGTCCAGGCCCGCCGCGCCCTCCGACTGGTACGTCGGGAGCGTCGCGCGGGAATCGAGCCGTCGAACGCGGAGCGTGGTCGTCATGGTCGAAGCGTACGCGCCCACGACGCGGACCCGTCCCCTCGTCCCTGCCGCCCGGCTTCACGGTCGCTCCCCGGCTCGCTCAGGCGCCGCGCTCCCCGTCCATCGCCGCCAGGTCCTCGTCCGTGAGTTCGCGCTTCGTCCTTGCCAGCACGCGATTGAGGGCCTCGATCATCCGCTGCGTGGACGTGATCGCGTTGTCGAGCGCCGACTTGCCCGTGACCGACTTGAAGAGGTCGCCCTGCCGAAGTTCCGCCAGGTTGCGCTCCGACTGCGTGCGATAGTCGAGCAGGCTCCGCAGGAGTTGCTCGGCCGAGTGCCGCGTCGCCTCTGTCTCGGACAGGATGTCGTGCCGGGTCGTCATGCCAACCCTTATTCGGCACGACGGGCTCTCGGGTTCACCCGGTTCCGACTCGGGCGCCTCGCCCCCGATGGCGTACTCAGGCCGGGGGGAGCGTGGGGACGTACTTGCGGATCGCGGCGAGCACCGCCGATCGGTCCGTGCTCGACCGCACCGCCGAGAGGTCCGCGATCATCGCCGCCCCCACCGCCGGGCCCGGGACTTCCGCGGTCCAGCGACGGATCCGCTCGTACGGCGTCGGCGCGAGTTGCTCGTGCGCGTGGCTGAGTTCCTCGTGCAGTTTCTCGCCGGGACGGACCCCCGTGATCGCGACCTCGACGGTCGGCAATCCCGCATCGCCCGGGTCGGGCGACTCGCCCGCGACGCAGGCCGCGAACCCGTGCGCCCGCGCGAAACGCCGCGCCAGCCCGAGGATTCCGACCGGCTCGCCCATGTCGAGCACATGCACCGCCGCCGGACCCTCCGCCTCGATCGCCGCCGAGAGCAGCACCAGCGTCGCGGCCTCGTGGATCGTCATGAAGTACCGCGTCATCTCGGGGTGCGTGACCGTGAGCGGCCCGCCCTCGGCGAGTTGCGCCGACCAGATCGTCAGCACGCTCGCCGACGACCCCAGCACGTTCCCGAACCGCACCATCCCGAAGCGCGTGCCCCCGCCCGCGCCCGACATCCGCCGCGTCGCCCCGTCGAGCCACTGCACGTACAACTCCGCCAGCCGCTTGGTCGCGCCCATGACCGACGACGGGTTCACCGCCTTGTCCGTCGAGACCATCACGAAGCGTTCGACCCCGACCGCCACGCTCGCGTCCGCGATCGACTTCGTGCCGAACAGGTTGTTCGTCACCGCGTGCGACGGATGGTCCTCCATCAGCGGGACGTGCTTGTGCGCCGCGGCGTGGAACACCACGTGCGGCGACAGGTCCACCATGATCCGCAGCGTCTGCTCGGCGTCCACCACGTCGTGCAGCACCGCCCGCCGCCGCACGCCCGTGAACCGCCGCCCGATCTGCCGATCGATCTCGAACAGCGGGTTCTCCGCGCGCTCGACCAGGTGCAACTCCGAGGGCCCGAACTCCGCCGCGATCCGCGCCAGTTCCGACCCGATGGACCCGCCGGCCCCCGTGATCATCACCCGCTTGCCCGCCAGCAGCCGTGCCAACGCCTCACGATCCGCGGCCGCCGGCGCACGCCCGATCAGCGTCGCGAGGTCGAACCTCGCCGTCGGCGTCACGCCCGCGGGCGTCGCCAGGCCCACCATGAATGGAGGCGGCTGCGTCAGCATCTCCGCCACCGGCGGGAGGAACCGCTCCTGCAAGCCCGCTTCGAGCACCGCCCGGCGCACGGCCACGATCGTCTCCGCCATCGCCGTCGGGAGGCTCACCACCGCGTGCGTGAGGTGCTGCCGCCGCGCTGCTCGCGAGAGGTCCTCGATCCCGCCGAAGACAGGCAGCCCGCCCCCGGCCCGGCGTTGGGCCGGATCGGTCAGAATGCACCCAAGCGGCTCGGGCCCGCCGGGGACGGTCGCGAGCAGGTCGCGGGCCGCGCGCACGGTCTCGGGCGTGCCGATGAGCACGACGCGGGCGCCCGCCAACGGGGCCGCGGAAGCGGGAGTGGTCGCCAGCGTGCGCGCAACGGTGGTCATGCCGATTGGCTCCTTCGAGGGAGTTATCGGCACATACCGGGGGGGTGGTTGAGCACTGCGGCCTGGGTTGCCGCGGATCGCGCGCGTCAGAGCATGATCAGCCGCACCTGGCCCAGGACGTACGCCAGCATCGACGCCGAGGCGGGCTGGAGCACGAACTGGCCCACGAGCCCGGCGGTGTACGTCAGGATGATGAACGATTGGTTCACGATCGGCGAGTAGCCCCCGACGTATTGCGTCAGCAGCACGCCCGCGATCTGGGTCGTGCCGGCGAGCACGTTGATCCGCCCGTGGCTCTGGGACGAGGCGATGCCGATCACCGTCATCCCCGCGGCCGTCTGGCGGTAGTTCCCCAGCGCCACGACGAGCGTCGCGCCCTGCATCACGTCGATCCGGCCCGAGTTCTCGAACGTGAACCCCGCGACGCTCACCGTCAGCGTCGCGCCCGTGCCCAGGAAGATCCGACCCGCGTTGCTCCGCACCGAGGCGAGGTTGTTGAAGAGCGCCGCCCCGGCCAAACTGATGACCGTCGGATTGGCCGGAAGGCCCGTCTGCGCCTGCGCGACCGCGACGACGGTGCGGAACCCGATGCCCAGGTCGATCGCCGCATTACCCGAGGCCGTCCAGCGCCCGCCCCCGAGCGTGTACCCGGCCTGGAACGAGCCGGTGAGTTGCGTGATGTCGCTGAGAATCTGGAGCGTGCCCTGCGTGACGATGACGTGGCCCAGGTTCGAGAACACAAATCCGACGTTGATGAACGTGGACGTGCCCGGCGTCACGTGCACGGAGAACGTCCCGCGGTTGACGAACGCGAGCGGCGTGCCGATCGAGGCGTCGTTGATGCTGCCGTTGTTGAGCCTGGCGTTGAAGACCCCGCCGACCTCGTTGTTCAGGACGCCCCCATCGTCGAGGAAGATGCTCCCGCCGTTCCAGATGATCGTCCCGAGGTTGAAGAGGTCGCGGGCGAGGGTGTGCGCGAGGTTCCCGGTGATCTCGAGCCGCTGCCCCGCGGCGATGATGAGGTCGCCCGCGCCGCCGATCGACCCGCCCAGCCACGACAGGCGCGCCGGGTTCTGCGCCGATCCGCTGTCGATGCGGAGCACGTCCGTGCCCGTGATGAACGCGGTGACAAAGAGGCTCCCCGCGATCGTCAGCGGCTTGTCGGTGTTCAGCGTGGCGCCCTCGAGCGTCATCGTCCCGAGCACGCGCGACGGGACCCCGCCCGCGTTCGCGCCCGCCTTGATCGTCGCCGCGCCCTGACCGGCCACGGGCACGCCGAACGTGCTCGTCCCGAGCAGCGTCACCGTCCCGGCGTCCACGCGCACCCGCTTGCCCTGCGTCCCGGGCACGCCCGAGGTGTTCACGCTCCCCGTCACAAGGTCGCGGAACGTGAACCCGGGCGAGGCGTTCCCCGAGAACACCACCTCCGCCCCGGAGTTCAGCAGGATCCGATCGCTCATCAGCCCCTGCGTGTTGAACCAGGGCGTCCCGCCCGTGACCGTGAGCGTCGCCATCGCCGGCGCATCCGCGTCGTTGATGACCTCGCAGTTGAAGTAGATCGCCTGGCCCGCGGGGATCGTCGTGTTCAGGGCCGCGTGGTTCCGCACCCACGAGCCCGCGCTCCCGTTGATGGAGAATCCCGGGGCCTTGGCGTCGAAGGTCCCGAAGTTGTTGATCTTCCCGGAGGACTGGAGGAAGACAGTCCCCGCGCCCCAGACGAGCGAGCCGCGGTTTTCGAGCGTCCGCGTGAGGTTCCGCCCGGCGCTCGTGAGGATCTGCATCTTGCCCGTCGAATAGACCTTCAGCAGCCCCGTGCCCGTGATGTCCCCGTCGTTCCAGATGAACCGCGCCACCGGCTGCCCCGGCGCGTTGAAGATCGACAACTCGCCCGTCCCGTTGATCGTCCCGGCGTTGAACGTCAGCGTGCCATAGACGATCAACTTCTCCGCGTTGCTGAGCGTGGCCCCGGCGATCGTGAGCGACCCGAGGATCCTCGGGTTGGTTCCCGTCGCGGCCGTGATCGTCCCGAGCGCCGCGGTCGTCGTCGCCGCGAAGTTGGCGAAGCCGTTGATCTGCTGGATCCCGCGCGAGAAGACCAACTCCCCGGCGCCGGTGTACGTCGCGTTCTTGTGCACGAACGTGCCGTTGGAGTTGGCGTTGTGCAGCACCATCCGCGCGCCCGCCGCGACATCGATCGTCTGGTTGTTCTCACCGTCTCCGCGCAGGATGAGGTCCCCGCTGGCGACGCTCAGGCCCGCCGCGCCGGGGGCCGTGCGGTGGTAGAACTTCGGGTTCACGTCGATCGCGGACCCGTTGGGGACGTTGACGGTCATCTGCCCGAGGTTGAGGATGCTCGTGCCGACGCCGGAGTCGAGCACGTCGCCGTTGAGCGCGGTGATCGTGAAGGTTCCGCCCGGCTCGTTGCGGAGCACGCCGGCGTTGTCGAGGATGATCGTCCCGCCGGTCCAGTTGAGCGTCCCGTAG
This sequence comes from Phycisphaerae bacterium, assembly GCA_016793805.1. Classification (GTDB taxonomy): domain Bacteria; phylum Planctomycetota; class Phycisphaerae; order Phycisphaerales; family UBA1924; genus JAEUIZ01. Next base: position 110,120 of record JAEUIZ010000031.1, on the reverse strand, counting down.
TTCTTGAGCGTGGTCGAGAGGTGGTGGTTGGATCCGACGACGATCGACATGCTCTGCCCGACGGGGATCTCGACGCTCCCGCCCGCGGCCGAGGTGAGCGTCCCTCCTTCCCACACCGCCCCGCCGTTGAGTTGCGTCGTCCCGCCGCCCCGGAATGTCCCGCCCGAGAGCCGCAACTCCGCCCCCACCTCCAGCGTCGAAGTCCCGGCCACCTGCAACGTCCAGGCGTCGATCCTGATCGGCTTGTGCGAGACGAGCGACGCGATCGCGGGGATTCCCGCGTTGACCAGGATCTCCGCCGCCGACGCGTTCGCGGGGATCACCACGTCCGCCGACGCCCCGGGGACCGCGTTCCCGCTCCAGTTGCCCGCGTCGTTCCACTCGTTCGTCGCCGCCCCGCCCGTCCACATCACCAGCGCCAGGTGCTGCCGCGGCTCCAGGCCCTCCAGCCCCTCCCACGCGGCCCGACGCACCACGGACTCGACCCGGCGACGATCACGCAGACGCGACATCGGCATCCTCCTTGGAGAGCGAACCAAGACCCCACAAAGAGCGTGGCGACGAACCCGGTACGTGACTGCAAACTCTAGCCGCTTCGGCCCGCGCCCCCGCTCTCGCCCGGCTACTTTCTCGCCGAAATCTCGATGTACCCCTGCTGCGGCCCGCGGATCACGCCCAGCCGCAGACGCTGCCCGCCAAACCCCTTGACCACGCTGTCAAAGGCCTCTGTGCCGGGAGTCGGGGTGCGATTCGCCTGCACGATGATGTCGCCCGCCTGCAACCCGTTCGCGCCGCTCGCCGGGCCGAGCGGGTCGATCCTCGCCACGACCACGCCCTCGAGTTCGCCGCGGTACCCCAACTGCGCCAGCACCTGCGGCGTCAGGTCCGACACGATGAACCCGAACCGCCTGTACGCCGCGCCCCCGGGGCTCAGCGTGATCGCCTCGTCCCGATCGAGCACGCTCACGCGCACCGTGCGGGCCTTCCCGTCGCGCACCAGGTCCAGCGTGGCCTCCGAGCCGGGCGTGGTGAACGCGATCGCGTTGCGCAGCCGCGTCCCGTTGCCCACCTCGCGCCCGTTGTAGCGCACCACCACGTCCCCCGGCCTGATCCCCGCCTCCTCTGCCGGACCCCCACGCACCACGTCGGCGATCGCGACCCCCTCGCCCGGCGCCGCCTGCGCCGGGCCCGCCATCTGCACGCCCAGCCACCCCCGCTGCGCCCGTCCCGTGCGGATGATCGAGTCCGCCACCGCCCGCGCGATCGACGCCGGGATCGAGAACCCGATCCCCACCGACCCACCGCCGCGCGTCGCGATCTGGCTGTTGATCCCCACCACCTTGCCCTCGAGGTCCACCAGCGGGCCGCCCGAGTTCCCCGGGTTGATCGCCGCATCGGTCTGGATGAAGTCCTCGAACCGCTCGTCCGACGCCGACGCCAGCCCGGTGCGGTTCTTCGCGCTCACGATCCCCGCCGTCACGGTGTTGTCAAACTGCCCGAACGGGCTGCCCACCGCGATCACCCAGTCGCCCACCTCCAACGCGTCCGAGTCCCCCCACGTTGCCGGCTTGAGTCCCTCGCCCTTGACCCGCACCACGCCGAGGTCCGTCGCCGGGTCGCGCCCCACGATCGTCCCCTCCATCATCCGGCCATCGGCGAACTTCACCTGCACCCGCTCCGCGCTCTCGATCACGTGGTTGTTCGTGACGATGTAGCCCTCGGCGCTCACCACCACGCCCGACCCGGCCCCGGTCGGACGCATCTCCGTCTCCACCGGCTCGAACCACCCCCGACGGAACGCCACCCGGCTGATCGGGGTGATGTGCACCACCGAAGGCCCCACCACCGTCGCCGCACGGTTGAACGTCCGCGACAGCGCCCGCGCGTGCCGAAGGTCCTCCTGCACCCCCGCGTCGGACTTCTGCGACCACACCGGCGTCGTCAGCCCCAACGCCCACACCATCCCCACCGCGACCGAACGGGTCCACGTCCTCTTCATGTTTCACTCCGCGTTCCTGACCCACGCTTGGAACCCCCAGGTCCCCGATTGTTCCCACTCCAAGAGACGCGCGGACGGGCCGCCTCCGTCGCTTGACCGCCGGGGCGAAGGCCCCAACACTGGTCAATGGCGACTGACACGGTTTCCCCCGCCCCACGCCGAACCCTCGAACCGGCGAACATGCCCCTCACCCCAAAGATCGTCACCGAGGGCATCACCTTCGACGACGTGCTCATCCTCCCGCGCCGCAGCGGCATCATGCCCGCCGACGCCAACACCGAGACACGCCTCACCCGCTCCATCCGCCTCAAGATCCCACTCGTCTCCGCCCCGATGGACACCGTCACCGAGTCCTCCCTCGCCATCGCGCTCGCGCAAGAAGGCGGCATCGGGATCATCCACAAGAACCTGCCCGTCGAGGCCCAGGCCCGCGAGGTCGCCAAGGTCAAACGCTCCGCCAACGGGATCATCGCCGATCCGATCACGCTCGGACCGACCGACACCGTCCGCCGCGCCCGCGAACTGATGCGCCAGCACAACGTCTCCGGGTTCCCCGTGACCGACGACGGACACCAGATCCTCCGCAGCAAGGGCAAGGTGCTGGGCATCCTCACCCGCCGCGACCTCAAGTTCGTCGAGGACGAGTCCACGCCCGTCGCGCAGATCATGACGAGCCGGAACCTGATCACCGCGCCCGCGGGCACGACGCTCGAGCAGGCCGAGGTCATCCTCAACAAGAACAAGGTCGAGAAACTCCTGCTCACCGACGCGCAGGGCCGCCTCGCCGGGCTCATCACGATGCGCGACATCGAGCGCCTCAGCCAGTTCCCGCGGGCGCTCACCGACGCGCGCGGGCGGCTCCGCTGCGGCGCCGCCGTCGGCGTCGACCAGTACGACCGCGCCGCCGCCCTCATCGAGGCCGGCGTCGATGTCCTCGTCGTCGATACCGCCCACGGGCACACCGAGAACGTCCTCCGCACCGTCCGCACCGTCAAGGAACGCTTCGCCATCGAGGTGATCGCGGGCAACATCGCGACCGCCGAGGCCGCCCGCGACCTCATCCTTGCCGGCGCCGACTCGATCAAGGTCGGCATCGGCCCGGGCTCGATCTGCACCACCCGCATCGTCACCGGCGTGGGCGTCCCCCAGATCACCGCGATCATGGGCGCCGTCGAGGGCCGCGACGCCGCCGACCCCGCCGTCCCCGTCATCGCCGACGGGGGCATCCGCCACTCCGGCGACATCGCCAAGGCCATCGTCGCAGGGGCCGACTGCGTGATGATGGGCTCTCTCTTCGCAGGGCTCGACGAGTCGCCCGGCGAACTCGTGATCTCCCACGGCCGGCGCTACAAGTCGTACCGCGGGATGGGCTCCGAGGGCGCCATGAACGCCGGGAGCGCCGACCGCTACGCCCAGGCCTCGCGCCAGCCCGACAAGCCCACGCTCAAGTTCGTCCCCGAGGGCGTCGAGGGCCTCGTCCCCTATCGCGGGCAACTCGCCGAGTTCGTCTACCAGATGGTCGGGGGCGTTCGCTCGGCGATGGGCTACTGCGGCTGCCGCACCATCCCCGACCTCCACCGCGACGCTCGCTTCTGCCGCATCACCGGCGCCAGCATGGTCGAGAGCCACCCCCACAACATCCGCATCACCAAGGAAAGCCCCAACTACACCGTCGAGCACCTGCGGGAGTAGGAGCGCCGACGCCAGCACCTCGGCGGCGGGCTCTACCCTTGGCCAACATCACCCGCGCTCGACACCAGCCCCAGAGGCACACGTCGGCGAGTGCGACATCCGTACACTCCACCCCATGCACACCGGCTATGTCTTCGACGACGGCCTGGGCGTCCTTGGGCCGCTCACCCACCTCCGCCCCGCCTTCGATGTCCGCACCGGCGCCCTCTCCACCCTCGACCGCCTCACCCTCGCCGGGCCCTTCCAGCCCCTGGGCCTCTACGTCCCCGACGCGCTCGCCGACCTCACCCGTGAGCGGCATCGAATCCCCGTCAACGTCCCCCCACCGCGCGGCACCGACTTCCTCGCCGTCAGCGGCCGATGGGTCCTTCCTCGCCTCGGCCTCCTCGATCGCCTCACCGAGCCCGGCGTCGCGCTCGTCGATGAGCAGTCCGGGCACATCCTCGCCGCCCGATGCCGATTCGACGACCTCGCGCCCGTGCTGGCCGGGGACACCGCGCCCTTCCGACTCGTGAAACTCTCGCCCGCGGAGGTCGGCGGGGTGCTCGCGCGGCCATGGGATGTCCGCCGACACCGCGACGCCGCCATCGCCTCCGATCTTCAGCACCTCACCGGCGGCACGGCGATGCTGGCCATCGCCCCCACCGCCCGCGTCCACTCCTCCGCCATCCTCGACGCCGAGGCCGGGCCCATCCTCATTGCCGCCCACGCCGTCGTCCGCCCCGGGGCGATCCTCCTCGGCCCGTGCGCCATCGGCGAGCACGCCACCGTGCTCGAGCGGGCCGTCATCCGCCAGAACACCGCCATCGGCCCGTGGTGCAAGGTCGCCGGCGAGGTCTCGGGCTCCATCTTCCAGGGCTACTCCAACAAGGCCCACGACGGCTTCCTCGGCGACTCCTACGTCGGCGAGTGGGTCAACCTCGGCGCGGGCACGACCAACTCGAACCTCCTCAACACCTACGCCGAGGTCATCGCCCGCGCCGCCCCGGATGCCTCCAACGAACGCACCGGGCTCCAGTTCCTCGGCGCCACGCTCGGGGACCACGTCAAGACCGCCATCGGCACCCGCCTCATGACCGGCGTCGTCGTCCACACCGCCGCCATGCTCGCCGCCTCCGGCCCGGTTTCCGGCTGCGTCGAACCCTTCGCGTGGCGCACCGACGAGGGCCAGCGCCGCTTCCGGCTGGCAAAGTTCGAGGAGGTCGCCCGCGCCGTCATGGCCCGCCGAGGGCTCGCGCCCAGCCCCGCCTGCCTCTCGCGCCTCGCCCAACTGCACGCCACTCTCGCGCCCGAGGCGTAGCCCCGTCACGTCGAGTTCGCGGACCGCGCGCGAAACCGGCCGACCGCTGGACGTGCGATCGGCCGATACGTTCCAACCTCGACCGCCGGCCCTAGCCGAGCAACTGCAGCGCGCTCTGCGGGGCCGTGTTCGCGAGCGCCAAGACCTGCGTCGACGACGCGACCAGGATCTGCGACCGCGTCAGGCCCGCGGTCTCGGCCGCGAAGTCCGCGTCGCGGATCACGCTCTCGGCCGCCGACGTGTTCTCCACCGCCACGCCCAGGCTGCGGATCGTCGCCCCGATCGTGTTCTTCTGGAACGCGCCCAGCCGACCGCGGAGCGACGACACCTGCTCGATCGCCCGCGCGATCGTGAGTTGCGCCGCCGTCGTGTCCCCGTCCACGACGTTGAAGCCCTTGCCCGACCCGATCTCGCTGAGGTAGCCCACGGCCGAGTCGCCCAACTTCCGCACCGCCACGTCCGCGATCCCCAGGCTCACCTTGCCCGCCACGTCCACGCGCGACGCCAACTGGAAGTCCGCCCCGCCGCCGGTGATCGTCAGCGCGTGCGTGCTGCCCACCGGCCCCAAGCCCTGCGCCTCGCTCGTCGAGAGCGTCACCTCGATGTCCAGGAAGTCCGTCGCGATCCGCGCGGTCTTTCCGCGCGTCACCGAACTGATCCCGTTGATCGTCGCCCCGATGTCCTGCCCCAGGTCCCGCACCCCGTTGAACGCCGTCGAACTCGCGAAGTCCGCCACCCGGGTCGTGTTGATCAGGTCGAAGTCCCCGGCCTGGAGGTTGTACAACCCCAGGTTCGTCGTCGAGATGCCCCCGTCCTTGATCACCTTCACCCCGACAAACTCCGACGACCCGAACCCCGTCGTGAACAACTTGATCCCGTTGCTCGTGCCCGACGCGATCACCTGCGCCTCCACCCCCGTGACCGTCTTGAACGAGTTGATCGCCGCCGCGATGTTCGTCAGCGCCGTCCCCGATGCGAACGTCAACTCCCGGCTCCCCAGCAGCCCCGAAACCTCGAACGTGAACGCGCTCGTCGCCGACCCCAGGTCCAGCGCCGGCCCGCCCATCGAGAGGTACAGGCCCGCCTGCTGCGCCGACTGCGTCACCAGCACGTCCACGTCCAGCGCGTTGGTCGTGAACTTCGCGCCGTTGATCCGATAGTCCGTCACCCCCGCGTCCACGCCCGACACCCGGTAGTCGAGACGACCGTTGAGCAGTTTGGTCCCCTGGAAACTCGTCGCGCTCGCGATCCGGTCGATCGTCTGCAGGATCGAGTCCACCTGCAACTGGTTCGCCGTCTTCTCCGACGCCGAGAGCCCCGCGTCGTTCGCCGTCGCCGTCACCAGGCCCTGCAGTTCCGTCAGCAGGTTGCTGATCTCCTGCAGCCCGCCCTCGGCGATGTTCACCACCTGGTCCGCACGCTCGGAGTTGCTCACCGCAGCGTTGAGCGCCCGGATCTCCGACCGCAGGTTCTCCGACGCGATCAGCCCCGCCGGATCGTCCTTGCCCCGGTTGATCCGCAGACCCGTGCTCAGCCGCTCCAGCGACGAGTTCAGCGACACGTTGTTGAGGCCCAGCACCCGCTGGGCGATCATCGACTGGACGTTCGTGTTGATCCGGCTCATGGATCGGGCTCCGAATAGAACCTCGTCCGGCATCGGGCGGTGCGGGCGTCGGCCCGCGCGTCTGTTCCGCCTGTGCCGCCTTTGCCTTCGGTGTCCTCTATCGGGGATAACCGGGACCTCCTGAACTTCCGCTTCAGGGAATCCGCGCGGCCCGCACCGGCGCCCCACCGCCACTGCCGCGCCGCTCGGCCCGATAACGAAAGCGCCCCAGGTTGCCCCGGGGCGCCGATCCGTACTTCATGTCGCCCGCGGACGCCTCGGCTTAGCCGAGCAACTGCAGCGCGCTCTGCGGGGCCGTGTTCGCCAGTGAGAGCACGTTCGTCGAGGCCGCCACCAGGATCTGCGACCGCGTCAGGCTCGCCGTCTCCCCGGCGAAGTCGGCGTCGCGGATCACGCTCTCGGCCGCGGTCGTGTTCTCCACCGCCACGCCCAGGCTGCGGATTGTCGCGCCGATCGTGTTCTTCTGGAAGGCGCCCAGCCGCCCGCGAAGAGCCGAGACCTGCTCGATCGCCTTCCCGATCGCCAACTGCGCCGAGGTCAGGTCCCCGTCGACCAGGTTGAACCCTCGCCCGGACCCGAGGTCGCTGACGTACCCCACGTCGGTCCCGCCCAACTTCCGCACCGCCACGTCCGCCACGCCCAGGCTCACCTTCCCGGCGATGTCCACCTGGCCCGCGAGTTGGAAGTTGGCGCCGCCGCCCGTGATCGTCAGCGCGTGGCTCGTGCCCACGTTCCCCAGCGTCTGCGCGTCGCTCGTCGCCAGCGACAACTCCACGTCGAGGAAGTCGGTGTTGATCCGCGCGGTCCGTCCGTTGCTCGTGGCCGTGATCCCGTTGATCGTCGCGCCCACGTCCTGCCCGATGTCGCGGACACCGTTCGACGCCGTCGAACTCGCGAAGTCCGCCACCCGGGTCGTGTTGATGAGGTCGAAGTCCCCGGCCTGGAGGTTGTACACGCCCAGGTTTGTCGTCGAGATCCCGCCGTCGTCGATCACCTTCACCCCGACGAACTGCGCGGACCCGAACTTCGTCGAGGACAACTTGATCCCGTTGCTCGTGCCCGACGCGATCACCTGCGCCTCCACGCCCGTCACGCTCTTGAACGAGTTGATCGCCGCGGCGATGTTCGTCAGCGCCGTGCCCGAGGCGAACGTCAGTTCGCGGCTCCCCAGGGCGCCCGAGACCTCGAACGTGAACGCGCTCGTCGCCGCCCCGAGGTCCAGCGCCGCGCCGCCCATCGAGAGGTACAGGCCCGCCTGCTGCGCCGACTGCGTCACCAGCACGTCCACGTCCAGCGCGTTGGTCGTGAACTTCGCCCCGTTGATCCGGTAGTCCGTGATCCCGCCGTCCACGCCCGAGACCTTGTAGTTGAAGTTCCCGTTGAGCAACTTCGTGCCCTGGAAACTCGTGGCGCTCGCGATCCGGTCGATCGTCTGCAGGATCGAGTCCACCTGCAACTGATTCGCGGCCTTCTCGCTCGACGAGAGGCCCGCGTCGTTGGCCGTCGCCGTCACCAGGCCCTGCAGTTCCGTCAGCAGGTTGCTGATCTCCTGCAACCCGCCCTCGGCGATGTTGACCACCTGGTCCGCCCGCTCGGAGTTCCCGATCGCCGCGTTCAGCGACTTGAGTTCCGACCGCAGGTTCTCAGACGCGATCAGGCCCGCCGGGTCGTCCTTGCCGCGGTTGATCCGGAGCCCCGTGCTGAGCCGCTCCAGTGAGCGCGACAGCCCCGCCGTGTTGCTCCCGAGAACCCGCTGCGCAATCAGCGATTGAACGTTCGTGTTGATGCGGCTCATACTGCCTCTTCAGATGGGGTCGTCCGTGATTGCCCCGCCACGTTGGCGCGGCCCGCGCGCCGGCGACTCCCTCGCCGACGCCCGTTCTATCGGAAGTGCCCCTCCTCCTGTCAAGGCCGACACACGCTCTTTGCGCCCCAGCGTTCCGCCCGTGACGCCCGGGTCGAGTGTGCCGTCTGTGCGGGCGCACAACCGCTACGACCCGCACTCCCACACCCGCCCCGACGCGCCCCGGGACCCGGCCCGCACACCAAAACGAGAAACGCCCCGGCCAGATGACCGGGGCGTGCGAAACCGGAGTTCTCGGACGGCTTAGCCGAGGAGTTGCAGGGCGCTCTGCGGGCTGGAGTTCGCCAGCGACAGCACGTTCGTCGACGCCGCCACCAGGATCTGCGCCCGCGTCAGGCCCGCGGTCTCGGCCGCGAAGTCCGCGTCGCGGATCGCGCTCTCGGCCGCCGAGGTGTTCTCGACCGCCACGCCCAGGCTGCGGATCGTCGCCCCGATCGTGTTCTTCTGGAACGCGCCCAGCCGACCACGCAGCGACGACACCTGCTCCACCGCCGCGTTCACGATCTTCTGCGCCTGCGACGTGTCCCCGTCCACCACGTTGTTCCCGCGGCCCGACGCCAGCGAGTTCAGGTAGCCCTCGGCGAAACTCCCCAGTTTGCGGCTGTTGATGTCCCCGATCCCGATGCTCACCTTCCCGCCCAGGTCCACCTGACCGCCCAACTGGAAGTTGGCCCCCCCGCCCGAGATCGACAGGGCGTGCGAGGAGCCCACGGCCCCCAGCGCCTGCGACTCGCTCGTGGCGAGCGTCAACTCCACGTCCAGCGTGTCCGTGCTCACCTTGATCTTGTTGCCCGACGACACCGCCGTCATCCCGTTGATCGTCGCCCCGACGTTCTGGCCCTTGTCCGTCACGCCGTTGGACGCGCCGGCGAACGTGCTCACCCGAGTCGTGTTGATGAGGTCGAAGTCGCCCGCCTGCATGTTGTAGATACCCAGGTTCGTCGTCGAGATCCCGCCGTCCTTCGTCACCTTGACGGTCACGAACTCCGACGACCCGTACTCCGTCGTCGCCAGTTTGATCCCGTTGCTCGAGCCCGAGGCCACCACCGACGCCTCCACACCCGTGACGCTCTTGAACGAGTTGATCGCCGCGGCGATGCTCGTCATCGTCGTGCCCGAGGTGAACGTCAACTCGCGGGTGCCCAGCGCGCCCGACACCTCGATCGTGAACGTCGAGGTCGCCGCCGCCAGGTCGATCGCCGTCCCGCCCATCGACATGTACAGGCCCGCCTGCTGCGCGGACTGCGTGACCAGCACGTCCACGTCCAGCGTCGTGCCCGTGAACTTCGCGCCGTTGATCCGATAATCCGTCACGCCCGCCGCCACGCCCGAGACCCGGTAGTCAAAGTTGCCGTTGAGCAGCTTCGTCCCCTGGAAACTCGTGGCGCTCGCGATCCGGTCGATCGTCTGCAGGATCGAGTCGATCTGCAACTGGTTCGCGGCCTTCTCGGACTCCGAGAGCCCCGCGTCGCTCGCCGACGCCGTCACCAGGCCCTGCAACTCCGTGAGCAGCGTGCTCACCTCCTGCAACCCGCCCTCGGCGATGTTCACCACCTGGTCCGCACGCTCCGAGTTCCCGATCGCCGCGTTCAGCGACTTGAGTTCCGAGCGCAGGTTCTCCGACGCGATCAGACCCGCCGGATCGTCCTTCCCCCGGTTCACCCGAAGACCCGTGCTCAGACGCTCCAGCGAGCGACCGAGTTGCAAACCGTTCTGCCCAAGCACGCGCTGGGCGATCATCGACTGCACGTTCGTGTTGATCCGGCTCATGCCGACCTCCGTTTCGCCTGCGCGCCGCTCGGGGCACGCCCCCTACCCCATCCACGCCCACGCGTGGCCGGCATCCGTACCGGCGGGTCGCACGTTCGATCGGACCCCCCCAACGCTCGATTCAGCACGCCCCGGCGCCCGCACCCGGCACGCAGGCCGCCCGTAGCGTCTGCGCCGTCCGCCCGCTCCGGTAACGACTCGCGCTCGTGGTACTCGGACGGCCCGGCGCCGCGCCCCGGCCTCCCACGCGCCGCGCGCGCAGCAGAACGCCCGCCCCGACGCGCTCTCGCGTCAAGGCGGGCTGTGGATGGTCCCGTGTTCTAGGCCCTACCGGCTCTCGGACTCCTCATCGGTCCCGAGCCGCGGGCGCGCCGTCCGCCGCTGCGGGCTACCCGAGCAACTGCAGCACCGTCTGCGACGCCTGGTTCGCCAGCGCCAGCACGCTCGTGCCCGCCGACTGCAGGATCTGCGCCCGTGTCAGCGCGCTGGTCTCGGCCGCGAAGTCCGAGTCGCGGATCTTGCTCTCGCTCGCCGACAGGTTCTCGAAGGCCGCCTGCAGCGACCGCACGTTGGTCTGCAGCACGTTCCGCTCGAACGCCCCGAGCCGCCCGCGGACGATCGAGACCTCGTCGATCGCCGACTCGAGGATCGAACTCGCCGCGGTGTAGTCGTTCCGCTTGAAACTCTCCTGGATGCTGTTCGCCTGACCGCTCTTGAGCGAACTGAGGAACTCCAGCGCCCCGTTGATCAGCGTCCCGCCCAGGTTCGACGCCGCCACCGACTGCACCCCGACGTTCGTCTGCTGCTGCGCCGTCACCACCGGGCCGAGTTGGAAGAGCGCCCCGCCCCCGGTGATCGTGAAACTCGTCGGCGTCGCCGTCGGGTCCGTCGCAAAGTCCGTGTTCAGCAGCATCTTCAGCGAGAGCGCGGGCGAGTTGATCGAGACCGTCAGCCCGTCGCCCGTCGCCAGCGTCCCGTTCACCAGCGCCGACACGTCCCGCCCGGCGTCCCGGTTCGCCTCCGTCAGCAGCCCCGCCGTGATCATCGTCGCCCACGCGAATGGGGGGTACGACGGCACCTGCCCGTTGTTCGCCAGTTGGAACGTGTGGAACGAACTGTTCGCCGGGTTCGACGGGCCCCCGATGCGCTCGACCGACACGAACGCGTTCGACCCGTACCCCTCCGATCGGAACACCAGGCCCGACGTGATGTCCGCGCCGTTGAGTTGCTCCGCCCGCACGCCCGTCAGCGACGCCACCCGGTTGATCGCCGTCACCAGCGACGCCAGCGACGCGCCCGACTGCACCACCACCTCCGTCACGCCCCGCGGCCCGGCCACCCGCAGCGTCATGCTCGACAGGAACGTCCCGTTCCCCGCCGGCGCGTACGAGTAGTCCCCGCGGAGGTAGAGCGCCCCAGTCTGCGCCGACCCCAGCACGTCCACGTCCACCTGAAGCCGCGTCGTCCCGATGAAACTCGCGCCGAAGACCTGCGCCTTGGAGATCGCCGACGTCGCCAGCCCCGAGAGGTTGTAGTCCAGCGACCCGTTGAGCAGTTTGAGCCCGCCGAAACTCGCCGTGTTCGAGATCCGCGTGATCGAGTCGATCGCCGAGTCGATCTGCAACTGGTTCGCGGCCCGCTCCTCCGCCGAGTTCGCGCCCGTGTTGGCCGCCTCGACGATCAGCGCCCGGATCGAGTTCAGGAGGTCGCTCACCTCCGCCAGCGCCCCCTCGGCCGTCGCGATCACCGACGACGCCCGCTCCGAGTTCTTCACGCCCTGGTCCGTGCCCTTGATGTCCGAGCGCAACCGCTCCGAGATGATCAGGCCCGCCGGGTCGTCCGCCCCGCGCACGATCCGCAGCCCGGTGGAGAGGCGGTTCAGTCGCATCTCCAACTCGTTGCTGCTGCGGTTCAGGTTCGCTCGGGCAACCAAACTCGGGATGTTCGTGTTGATCCGGCCCATGTCGGCAATCCTCCGTGATTGCGCCCGCCCGCCGACCCCGTCGGCGTCTGCTGCCCCTCGCGGGGGCGTCCTCGATCCAGTGTCCCTACGCCGTCACTCGTCCTTCGCTCGTCGTCGGGCCCGTGGCCCCCTTGGCCCCCGGCCCGCCCGCCACCCCGTTGGGCTTGGGCACCGGCGCCGCCGCCAGTTCCGCCGCCCGGCCGGGCTTGTTCCGCGCGGGCCCGGGCGCGATCGTCCGCCGGATCACGTCCAGGTCCCCGCCCGAGAGCGGGGTCCGCCCGTCCAACTGCGCCGCCTGCTCGTTCTCCCGCTTGATGGCCTCGTAGACCTCCTTGCGGTGAACGGCGATCCGCGTCGGCGCCGTGATCCCCAGGCGAACCTTGTCGCCCCGGATGTCGACGACCGTGATCTCGATCTCGTCCCCGATCATGATCGTCTCGTCGCGCTGACGTGAGAGCACCAGCATCCGTCGGCTCCTTCCTTGCTGCCGGGGCGCGGGCTGTCCGCCGCTACGCCGCCAGACTCGGGGCCGTCCGCCCCGACCGCGACCCTCCGGGTCGCTCCCGTCCCTCGATCCCCCCCTACGCCGATGCCGCCCGCGCCGGCTCCGTCACCCGCATCAGCACGTGCCGCGTCGTCCACCGCTTCTCCGCCAGCACCATCTGCTCGCCCTGTCGGCTCAAGGTGTTCACCACCAGCGGGCCCTGCAGGTTCCCCGTCAGGTGCCCGTCCACCTTGTTCACGATCACGAACACCTGCGCGTCGTCCAGACGCTCCAGGCCCAGGTCCCCCATCTGCTCCGTCCGGATCGGCACCGAGTAGTCCTTCACGAAGAACGTCGGGTCCGTCACGACGAACGCCAGCGATGGCTGGTCCAGGGACTGCAGCCAGAAAAACGCCGAGTCGTCGCCCGGCTCCAGCAGGCAGTACCGCGTCGCCTGCGGAAACCCAAGAAGCCCCTTCGGGAAGGTGATCACGCGGTCCTCCGCGATCTGGATCACCCCGAATCGTGTCGTCCGAACGTCCATCGGCGCACTCCGATCCACGCGGCCTTCCTCACACCGGATGCGTCCCGGCTCCTTCGCCGGGCGACCTCCTGTCCTTCCGCTCCCCAGGCCGTGGAGAGCGTCGGTGCCGTTCAATCAGACCCGCCGGGCGCTAGCCCAGGAAGTCCAGCAAACTCCGCGACAACGACTGCGCCGTCGTCGCCAATCCCGCCTGCAACTGCGTCTGCAGCAAACTCAACGTCACCGCCGCCTCCGTGTAGTCCACGTCCCGCAACTGGCTCCGCGTCGTCTCGTCCAACACGTCCAGGTCCTCCTGACGCCGCTGCGCGTCCTCGACGCGCTTCCCATACCCGCCGACCAGCGCCCGCGTCTGCGCGAGCCCGTCCACCGACTCTTCCAGCCGCTCTCCCGCAACCGTGATGCCAACCGTGTCGTTCCCCAGGAGCGCATCACGGAGATCGATCAGCCGCGTGAACACGTTGTCCACGCGCACCGTTGCGCGATCCTCCGCGCGGAATCTGCCGCTCGCGTAACTCCCGCCGAGCAACCCCAACTGCTCCGCCGCCGGCGAGTTGTTCTTCACCCCCACGGTGATCGCCCCCGCGAACCCCGAGTTCTGCCTCAACTCGATCCCATTCGACCCGTCCGACAGGCCCGCCTCGAAGTCCCCGGGCACCGTGATCCCCGCCGCCGCGGCCTCCGCGTTGATCCGGTCCAGCACCGTCCGCACCGTCGCCATGTCCTGAGGCCGAAGGTCCACCGTGAACGTCCGCCCGTCCCCCAACCGCACCTCAAAGTCCGTGTCCAGAGCCGGGTCCGGGAGCCCCGAGGTCGGGTTCGTCCCGCCCGTGGCGATCGACACCCCGCGACCATCGTTGAATTCCGCGATCCGCGTCGTGCCCGACAGCGTCCGAATCCCCAGCCGCGTCGCCGTCAGATTCTCCCCGCTCACCTCCGAGATCGACAGCCCCTGCCCGCGACCGGCCGCCACCTCGTTGATCACCTCGATCCCCGTCCGCGTCAGCCCGACCCGCAACCCCAGACCCGTCCCCTCGATCAGGTTCCGCACGTCCCCCAGCGTCGCCGCACCCGACAGATCCACCTCCCGCGTCTGCCCCAGGCTCGACACGCGGATCTTCCCCAGCGGCCCCGTCACGCCCCGCAACGCCGACACCGGCGTCCGCCACGTCACCCGCGCGTCCAACTCCAACCCCGCACTCACCCCGTCCTCGAACATCATCGGCGGATCGCCCGCCAGCCCAAGGTCCGCCGCCGTCGTCGCCCCGGTCACATCAAAGAACCGCAACTCCGGGTTCGGCCCCGAATCCGCCGGCGCCACGTCGATCGAGATCGCCCCGCCATCGATCGAAACCCCGCCCGCGCCCAGGATCGTCACCTGCTGGGCTGTCTCGTAGTCCCGGATCGCGTGCGTCAACGCCAGCACCACGTCCCCCACGGTGTCCGCCCCCGACAGGTCCACCGCCGTCCGCGGCCCGCCATCGAACGAGAACTCCACCTGACCCAGCGTCACCCCCACCCCCCGCGCCCCGCCGAGGTCCGCGATCCGCGTGTCCAGCGTCAGCGCCGGATTCAGGTCCACGTCCCCACGAACCCGCGCCGACACCCGCCCGACCGGGTTCGCCCCACCGATCGTGATCGGCACCCCCAGCCCCGTGTCCGTCACCAGCCCCGACCCCTGCCCCACGTACCGATACCCGCTGTAGAGCGCCTCCACCGCCGGACGCCCCGGCGTGCTCCCCCCGAACACCGATCCCGCCACGCCCTGCCGATTCGCGATCCCCAGCATCCCCTGGATCAGCGAGTTCACCACCTCCGCCTGGCTCCGACGCTCCTCCGCCGACGACCCCAGACCCACCTGCGCGCTCGCGATGCTCTTGGCCTCCAGCATCGTCTCGTTCGCCTCGCCCAGCGCCGCGTCCAGCACATTGAGCGACGCCTCCGCGTGGTCCAGGTTCCGCCTCGTCTGCGCCGACCGCTCCAGCCGCTCGTCCAGCACCGAGATCACCGCAGCCTTCACCGCGTCGTCGCTGAACCGCCCCACCGCCACCCCGGACGCCATCTGCTGCTGCAACCGGTACAGCGCCAGGTTCGTCCGCCCCAGGTTCGACAGCGCCGCCCCGGCTGTCAGGAGGTTCGTCACGCGTCCGATCGGCATCCCGCTCATGGCTTCATCCTCACACGATCGACAGCAGTTCCTGCGTCAACTGGTCCACGACCGTGATCAGCCGCGCCGACGCCTGATACTGCCGCTGGTACGTCAGCAGGTTCACCGTCTCCTCGTCGATGTTCACCCCGCTCACCGACTGCCGCTGCGCCTCCAGCGCCTCGCGAACCGCCCGCGCCGCCTCCGCGTTCGAGGCCGCCGCGTCCGTCCGAACCCCAAGACCCTGCACCGCGTCCGTCCACGACGCCGTGATCGACCGACCCCCCAGCGACCCGATCCCCGCGTCCCGCAACCCCGCCACCGCACGCGCCCCGGCCCCCTCGTCCAGCACCCCGTTCACCATCCGCCCCACCACCAGCAACTCCGGCGTCTCCGTCAGGTCCGCGCGCACCCCGATGTCCGACGCGTCCTGCCCCGTGAAGTACGAGTTCACCCCCAGCGCCGCCAGCACCCCCGATGAATCATCCGCGAACGAGAACGAGAACCCCGCGTCCGCCCGGATGTCCAGCCGCCCGTCCGCCGTGAACGTCGCCGACACCCCGTCGATCGCGTCCAGGGCCGCCCGGATGTCCTCGATCGACGTGTCGTCCCCATACCCCACCGCCCCGCCCGCGTCTCGCCCGTCGCAGTCCATGTCGATCCGCACCGTCTGCCGCGCGCCACCGGGCCCGCGCACCTCCACCGTGAACCCCCCGTCCCGCGGCGGATACCGCAGCCCGGCGCACGTCCCGTTCCTCGGGTCGTTCATCGCCAGCGTCCGGTCCCCCGTCGGCACGCCCACCGTCCCCGTCGCCCGCACGAGCCCGCCCGCGTTCGTCCCCGTCGAGTGGATCGCGTTCACCTCGTGGATCAGCGCCGCCGCCACGCGGTCCAGCGTCGTCACCAGCCCGTCGATCGTCCCCGACCGCTGCGACACCAGCGCCCCCAGGCTCCCCGACGACACCGCCAGCGTCTCCCCGTCCTCCCGAACCGACAGCCCGACCTCCAGCCCCTTGGACCCCGCCCGCGTCGTCAGTTCCAGCCCCCGCGACCTGCCCCCCAAGACCAGCGGCGTCGAGCCCGACAGCACGTTCACCGTCCCGTTCGACTGCTCCACCGCCGTCACGTCCATCAGCGACGCCAGTTCCGCCAGCGCCACGTCCCGCTGGTCCCGCAGCGTTCCCCCTCCGCCCATCCCGGCCTCCGCGATCGACCGGTTCAACCCCGCGATCTTCTCGAGCAGCCCGTCCGCCGCCGCCGCCTGCGCCGAGAGTTGCCGGTCGATCTGCTCGCGCTGGTTGAGCACGTCCCCGCGAAGCCGTTGCAGGTATTGCGCGAGCCGCACGCCCTGCTGCACCACCACCGCCGACGACTTCGTCTGGTTCGCCCGCTCCGACCACGAGTTGAAGAACGCCGTCAACTCGCTCGACAGGTCCCCGTTCCCCATCTCGCCCAGCACGCCCTCGATCCCCGCGAGCGTGGCGAACTCCTGCCCCGCCCCGGCCTCGTTCGAGATCCCGTCCCGAACCCGCGACTGCAGCGCCTCGTCCACCTGCCGACGGACCTGCTCCAGCGTCACCCCCGTCCCCAGCGACAGGCACCCGATCATCTGCGTCCGCGAGGGCGCAAGAATCGCCACCTGCCGCGAATAGCCGGGCGTCGCCGCGTTCGCCAGGTTGTTCCCCGTCACCTGGATCGCCAGTTGGCTCGCCGTCAGCCCCGACGCCCCGATGTTCATCGCGCTGGTCAGTCCCACGGTCCGCCTCCGTTCACATCACCACGTCCAGCCCGCTGCGGATCGGCGTTGCCGACACCCGCCCCTGCCGCCCGTACACCCCCGTCGCGTCCAGCGCCCGCGCCACCTGCTGCACCATCCCGTCCATGTGCCGCAGCAGCGCCGCCGACGCCGTTCGAACCACCCGCGCCTCGCGCCCCAGCGTCCCGAGCAATCCCCGAAGCCGCTCCCCCAGCGCCCGAACCCGTTCCCGCCTCTCCTCCGGCACCGCGGTCGCCACCCGCTCCAGCATCGCCCCCGGCACGCCCAGTTCCGCCAGCGCCAACCGCCGCGACTCTTCGTGCCCCGCGATCCGCTGCAGGATCTCCGTCTCACGCTCCACGCACCGCGCCAGCGCCACCCGATCCGCCCGCGAGAGTGCCTCCCGGTGAGCCCGCGTCGCGTCCAGCAACTCCTCGTGCGCCGCCACCAGCCCCGCCAGCGACGCCTCGAGCCGGTCCGCCGCCGCCGCGTCCCTCGCCCGCACCTCCGGCATCGTGCGCACGCTCATGGCCTCGCCCCCCCCTCTCCCAGCGCCCGACGCGCCGCCTCCGCCTCGCCCGCTCGCTCGCCAAACACCCGCTCCAGCCGCTCCACGATCCCCCACCCCTCCGCCCGCACCATCCGCTGCGCCAGCGCCGCGTCCGCCAGCGGGCCCAGCGTCTTCTCCGCGCCCGTCGGTCCGAACGGCGGCGCCGCCCGGTTGGACTGTCGCAACTCCTTCAGCAGCGGCATCACCAGCGCCGCCGACACCATCTGCTCCGCCAACTCGCGCACCCGCGCCGGCCCGTCCATCCCTTCGTGCCGCGCCCGACCCAGCGCCAACTCAAAGTCCCGCCGATTCGACCCGATCACGCCGCTGGCGCGCGCCGCGGCCCGCGCCCCGATCGGCACCCCGACGCCCAACTCGTTCCGCACCGTGTCCATGCCCTACTCCACCACCAGCCGCGCGTGCAACTTCCCCGTCTTTTCCAGCATGTTCAGGATCCCGATCTGGTCCGCCACCGGGATCTTCAACTGGTTCAGTGCGTCCAGGAGGTCCTGCAACTTCGCCCGGTCGCCGGGCTTGGCCCCCGGCGCCAGCCCCGCCCACCGCCGCGTCTCGATCACCGGGTTCGTCGGCGTCCCGACCCGCGGGGGCGTCGCCGTCGTGATCGACAGGTCCTTCTGCGTGATCGCCACCGGGCTGATCTCCACGTCCCCCGCCACCAGGATCGCACCCGCCTTCGCGTTGTAGATCACCGTCGGCGGCAGTCCCAGCAGCGACACCGTCAGACCCGTGCTCATCACGTCGCCCACGAACGCCGCCACGTTCCCTCGCTCCGCCGCCGGCACGTCGATCCGGATCGTCCGCTCATCCAGCACCGTCGCCACCGGCCTCAGGCCCGCCGACGTCGCATCCGTCCGCCCATAGATGTTCTGCGTGATCTTGCTCGCCACCTCCGTCGCCACCGCGTGGTACGCGAACGCCGGCCGGAGGATCAGGTTGAAACTCTCCCCCACCGTCCCCCGCCGAACGTCCCGAACCAGCCGCGCGCCCCCACGCACCCGCCCCCGCGTCGGCGTCCCCGCGTCCTCGATCACCAGCGGGCCCTCCGCCATCGCGAAGATCGGCGCCCCCTGGTACGGGCCCGTCAGCGGGGACACCATCAGCATCCCGCCCTCCAGGCTCTTCGCCCCGTGCAACGCCGACACCGTCACGTCGAACCGATCGTCCACCCGACCGCCCGCCTCGGGCACCCGGCACTGCACCATCACCAGCGCCACCGCCCGCGTGTTCTTCAACTCCTCCACGCTCCCCAGCGGATTCCCCAGGTTGTGGTGCATCGCCAGCAGCGGCCGAGCCACCAGCAGGTCCTTCCCCGAGTCCCCCGTCCGGTTCAGCCCCACCACCAGCCCGATCCCCTGCGCGAGAAACTCCCCTTGCCCCTCCAGCCGCGCCACCGCCCCCACCGTCGTGTCGTCCGCCCGCGCCGCCGATCCCAAGAGCCCGATCCACCACGCCACCACGCACGCCGCCACGCGCGCGGCACGCGAGCCGCGCTCGCCCCCCGCTCCACGTGCCCTGCCTCGCCCGCCGATACGCATGCGCAACCTCCAACACGACGCGCACTCCTGGCGCGTCCGATGACTTCTCGCAATCGCCGTGCCTCGCCCTTCCACGCTCGCGCCCCCCCCCCGCTGCCCCAACGCCCCCACCCATCCACCCGCTACATTTCCCGCGCCTCAGCCCGCCGGATCGCCCCATGCCCCTCGACCCCCCCACCTCTGACTACCTCGCTTCCCTGCTCGCCCCGCCGGACGACGCCCTCGCCTCCTACCCCGCGCGGGCCCGCGCCGCCGGCCTGCCTGACATCGCCGTCTCCCCGGACGTCGGCCGGCTCCTCCTCCTCTTCGCTCGCCTCGCCACCATCAATCGCCCCGGCCTCGCCATCGAACTCGGCACCCTCGGCGGGTACTCCGCCTCCTGGATTGCCCGCGGGCTCCCGACCTCGGGCCGCCTCATCTCGGTCGAGCCCAACCCCAGGCACGCGGACTTTGCGCTCGACCACCTCCGCCGCGCCGGCCTCGCCGATCGAG
This sequence comes from Phycisphaerae bacterium, assembly GCA_016793805.1. Taxonomy (GTDB): domain Bacteria; phylum Planctomycetota; class Phycisphaerae; order Phycisphaerales; family UBA1924; genus JAEUIZ01. Next base: position 90,383 of record JAEUIZ010000031.1, on the reverse strand, counting down.
TCTCCATCCTCCGCTCCACCGCCCTCGACGCACTCCCGCAACTCCTCCGCGACCTCGGACCCTCCTCCGTCGATCTCCTCTTCGTCGACGCCATCAAGGCCGAGTACCCCGACTACTGGCGCCTGGGCCGACCACTCCTCCGCCCCGGGGGCCTCTTCCTCGCCGACAACGCCCTTGGTTCCGACTGGTGGATCACCGACCCGCCCGGCAGCAGCGCCAGCCGCGACGCCCTCGCGCGGCTCAACGCCGACCTCGCCTCCGACCCCTCCGTCGACACCGCCCTCATCGCCAACCGCCAGGGCCTCCTTGTCGCGCGACTCAAGACTCCCGCTGAGACCCCGCCCTAGCCCGCCGATCCCCCCGCGGCCCCGCCGCAATCGCCCATGCCCTTCGACCCCTCCCTCGCCCTCGGCCCATCCGCCCGTCCCGACGACCCCTGGTCCGTCGCCGAACTCGCCGCGCGCGTCGCCCGCGCCCTCTCGGCCTCCCTCCCCCCGCGCGTCCGCGTCCGCGGCCACGTCTCGGGCTTCCGCGAGCGCACGCACTGGTACTTCGACCTGGGCGACCCCGACGCCTCCATCTCCTGCGTCGTCTTTGCATCCCAGCGACGCAAGGTCGGGCACCAGCCCGCCGACGGCCAAGAGGTCATCGTCTCCGCACGACCCGACTACTACGCCAAGCAGGGTCGGCTCACCCTCGTCGTCGAGTCGATCGAGCCCGTCGGCGCCAGCGCCAAGGAACTCGCCTTCCGCCGGCTCGTCGAGGAACTCCGCGCGCTCGGCTGGCTCGATCCCGCACGGAAGCGACCGCTCCCGTCGTTTCCACGCCGCGTCGCGGTCCTCACCAGCCGCTCCGGCGCCGCGCTCCAGGATGTCCTGGACACCCTCCGCCGAAGGGCGCCGTTCGTCGAGGTCGCGATCGTGGACGTTCGCGTGCAGGGGGAGGAGGCGCCCGCCGAGATCGCCCGCGCCATCGCCGCCGCCGGCGCGGCCGCACACTCCCTCAACCTTGACGCCCTCCTCCTGACCCGCGGCGGGGGCTCGGCCGACGACCTCGACGCCTTCAACCAGCGCGTCGTCGCCGAGGCCATCGTCGCCTGCCCCATCCCCGTCGTCGCCGCCATTGGGCACGAGACCGACACGACCCTGGCCGAGATGGTCGCGGACGTGCGCGCCGCCACGCCCACCCAGGCCGCCATGCGCCTCTCCCCCGACCGCGCCGCCATGCTCGACCAACTCGACGCGCTCGGCTCGCGCCTCGGGGCCGCCGCCCGAGGACGCACGGCCCGCGCCCGCGATCGACTCGCCCGCCTCGCCCGCCGACCCGCCTTTCTCGACCCGCGCACCCTCGTCGCCGCCCGCGCCGATCGCCTCCGCCTTGTAGCCTCGCGCCTCGCCTCCGTCGCCCTCGCCCACCTCCGCGGGACCGGCCAGCGCGTCGAGCGGCTCTCGTCGCGATTGGACGCGGTCCGCCCGGCACGTGTGCTCGCGGCCCGCGCCCAACGCCTCACCCGCGCCGAGTCCGCCCTCGCCGCCGCCGTCGCCGCCCGCGTCCGCGCCGCCGACACCGCCCCGCTGGCCGATCGACTCGCCCGAGCCGCGCCCGCGCTGCTCGACCGCCGGCGCGCGCACATCGACGCCCTCGCCCGCCAACTCCACGCCCTCGGGCCGATCGCCGTGCTCGAGCGCGGGTTCTCCTACACCCGCCACGATGACGGCCGGCTCATCCGCTCGGTCACGGACGTGCGCACGGGCGAGGCCATCCGCACCACGCTCGCATCGGGCGAGGTGCGGTCGATCGTCACCGATCCTCTATATACATCCGCCGACGCCTCCCCCTCCTCCCCGCGGCCCGATCCGCCGCCGGACGCGCGTCCGCCGGCCTCACGCCCCGCTCGCTCGGGCGCACGAGGTCGCACAACCACCGAGGACGGCGGAACTCCGGCGAGAGATCAGTTGGACCTGTTCGGCGGGAGGCGATAAGGTGGGGACGTGAGCACCCCGCGACAGCCATCCAAGCCCGAGGCCCAGCCCGAGGCCGCGCTCGACTTCGAGGCCGCGGTCGCCGAGATCGAGGCGATCGTGGAGCGGATCGAGGGGGGCGAGGTCGGGCTGGAGGGCTCGATCGCCGAGTACGAGAAGGGCGTGGCCCTCATCAAGCGTTGCCGCGAGGCGCTGGAGCGGGCCGAGCAGCGGGTGCAGGACCTGACGGCCCAACTGAAGCGCCCGGAGCCGACCCGCTGATGCCCCGTCACGAGGCCCTTTTCCTCGCGCTCAAGTCGATCTGGGCGCTCTTCATCTTCGCCTACGGCGCGTGCCTGGGCTCGCTCATCAACGTCCTGGTCTACCGCCTGCCGAGGGGGATCAGCGTCGTCTCGCCACCGTCGCGCTGCCCGGCCTGCCAGACTCGACTCACCTGGCGCGAGAACATCCCGGTCCTGGGCTGGCTCCTGCTGCGGGGCAAGTGCCGATTCTGCAAGGCCCCGATCTCGCCCGAGTACCCCATCGTCGAGGCGATCGTCGGGCTCCTGTTCGTCGCGTGCTACCTCGCGTGCTACGGGATCGACCCGCGGTTCTCGATCGAGGGGATCCACCTCGGCGCGATCAGGCCGGAATGGGCCCAGAACGACGCGATGCTCACCTGGCCGATCTTCGTCGTGCTGCTCTTCCTGGTCGCGTCGCTGGTGGCCATGACGATCATCGACGCCCGCACGTTCACGATCCCGCTGGTCCTGACTTGGGTGCCCGCGGGGATCGCGCTCGTCGGGCATACCGGCGCCGCCGCGTGGCTGGAGCAGCGATATCCCCGGCTCCCGCTCACCGCCCCGGGCGAACTCTGGTCGATGCCCGTCCCGGGACCGATGGCATGGAACGCCGTCGGAGCCGCCCTCGGCGGCACGCTCGGCCTGGGCGTCGGCCTGCTCTTGCTCCGGCTCGGACTCATCACCCGCAGTTTCGCCGACTACGCCGAGTGGGAGAAGTCCGTCACGATCGCTCAGAACGGAGAGGGCGAGCGACTCCCCGATGCCTCCGCTGCCGCCTCGCCTGGGCCAGCGGACCACAGCGGAGACGGGACGCCCGTGTCGCCCGCGAACGACACCCCGGACGCCGCACCCGCCGGCCCGGCACCGCACGACCCTCCCCCTACCGACCTCTGGGTCCAGTATCCGCACGCCCGCCGGGAGATGGTCAAGGAACTGGCCTTTCTCGCGCCGTGCGTCCTGCTCGCGTTGGCAGGCTGGTACCTGGCCCCGTCGCTCGCGGGCGTCACCCAGACCTCTACCGGCGCGATCGTGGCCTCGGCCCGCGTGCCGCTGTGGCTCTCGGTGATGTCCGGGGTCCTGATCGGTTATCTCGTCGGGGGCGGGGTCGTCTGGGGCGTGCGGATCTTCGGGTCCATGGCCTTTGGCAAGGAGGCGATGGGCCTGGGCGACGCCCATCTCATGGCCGCGGTCGGCGCGTGCCTGGGCTGGATCGACGCCACGCTGGCGTTCTTTGCCGCCGCGTTCGTGGCGCTGGCCTGGGCCGTTCTGGGCCGATTGGGGTCTGGAGTCTTCAAGAAGGCGATGCCCTACGGCCCGTTCCTGGCGGTGGCGACGCTCCTGGTCTTCTTCGCCAAGCCCCTGGCGGAACTGGGCCTCTCCCGGCTCTTGCACCGCCCGATCAACCTGCCGTAGGTCCGCCCGCAGGTATCGCGCCGAAAGGTCTCGCCGGGGTGTGGCGGGGCATGGGGTCGTGCCGATACCCTAGAGGCCCCCGGCGTGGAGACGCCGGATGGAATCGTGGCGCACCAAACGGAGACACCAGGGATGAACGGCAAGGGGAAGATTCTGTGCGTGGTTGGCTTGGCGGCGGCGTCGATGGGCCTGGGCGCGTGCCAGCGCGTCTCTCGGGCCGAGTATGACGCCGTCATGAAGGAGAACTCGGCGCTGCGCGAGAGCAAGAGCGCCGAGCAGGCCGCCCGCCAAGAGGCCGAGACGCGCAACGCCTCGCTCGAGCAGGAGAACCGCGACCTCGCGGCCCGGCTCGACAAGACCGGGACCGGCAGGACCGGCGGCGGGGGCGACACCGGCTTCGAGGGCATCAGCGGGACCAACACCTATCGCAGCGGGAGCGAGGTCGTCGTCGACATCGCCGGAGACGTGCTCTTCGACTCTGGGTCGGCGAACCTCAAGGCGACCGCCAAGAAGTCGCTCGACCGCGTCGCGGAGGTCATCCGCTCGCGCTACGCCGGCAACGAGGTCCGCGTCGAGGGCTACACCGACAGCGACCCCATCAAGAAGAGCGGGTGGAAGACCAACGAGCGACTCAGCGGCGAGCGCGCCATGGCCGTCGAGCAGTACCTCGTCAGCAAGGGCCTGGGCAAGGACAAGGTCTACTACGCCGGGTTCGGGTCGTCGCGGCCCAAGAACTCGAAGAAGGACAGCCGACGGGTCGAGATCGTGATCCTCGGCGCCAAGAACTGATCGCGCCAGACGCTCGACCTCGCACAGACCTTCCTCGGGCGATGGGCGACGGCCCGTCGCCCGCTTTCTTGCGCGCCGGCATCGCCATGCCGTGCGTCGATCGCGTCCCCGCTCGCCCGGCTACGGGCAGCCCGTCGAGAACTTGTTCACGAAACACACGAAGTCGTTGATGTTGAGAACGGGCGGGACCACGCTCCCGTCGCAGTTGGCCCCGGGGTCGCCCGCGCCGAACTTGTTGAGGAAGCACGAGAAGTCGTTGACGTTCAGCACCGGCGGGATCGTGCTCCCGTCGCAGTTGGCGTAGCACGTCGGGTCGCCCACGTCCCCGTCGAGGATCCCGTCGAGGTCGCGGTCGATCCCCATGCGCGTCTGCGTCCCGAACGGCACGACGGTGTACGTGAGTTCGGACCCGGCGGCCGCCAGCGCCCGCAGCGCCGAGGGCGTCAGACTCTGGCCCGCGCGGTCGGACTGGAAGAGCGACGTGTCGCTGCGATACACATACCCGCGCGACTCGCCTCCGACCCGGCCCTTGACGATCAGCCCCACCTTGTTCGCCTGCGCCAGGGCGATCATGTTCGAGATGAGCGTCAGTTGGGCCGGCGCGGCCGAGCCCTCGCTCACCAGCGTCGTCTGCCACCCCACCGCGGCGTGCGAGTCCTTGCCCGGAACGCCCGGGGGCTCCTCGGTCGTGCCCGCGGGCGTCGGGAGGTCCGAGCCGCTCCACGCCATCATCAGCGCCACCAGGTCCGCGATCTCCTGGTTGTTGAAGACCGCGAACGTGGGCTCCGAGATGAACCGCACCAGCGAGTCCACGCTCCCGTCGTGGATAAACCCGAAGCCGGCCCGGTTCTCCAGTTGCGTCATGTCGAACCCGAGTTTGTCGTAGAGGTTCCGCAGTTGCGGGACCTTCATCGCGATGTTCGTCGAGCCGTCGGTGGGCACCAGCGCCACGTGCCGCTCGCCCATCGGGCCCACGGGGAACGGCTCCATCTGCAGCGTGTGGATGTTGAACGTCGAGTCGGTCCCCAGGCCCGTGGGCATCGTGTGGCACGTCGAGCACGCGAAGTTCCCGTTGTCCAATCGGCGGAAGAACGACCGGAACAGCGAGAGCCCGTTCACCGCGTTCCCGTTGGGCATGGCCGCGCCCGACGCCCCGAATCGGCCCGTGGTGAACATCCCCGTCAGCGGCAGGCTCGTCGGGAGCGTGTTGTCGAAGTTGCGGAACGGGTTGGGCGGGAACGCGATCGTCGCCAGGAAGTCCTCGAACTCCTGCATCTCCTGCACGCTCAGTTGCACGTCGTCGCCCAGCAGGTCGGTGAACGCGGCGTTGAACTCCTCCAGACCGTTGCGGTCCCCGCGCCAGTGGAAAGGCTCGTGCCCGATGATGTCCTGCAACGTCTGCGTCACCATCGGGCCCTTCATCGGGTGGAAGGGCTGGAAGGGCGGGATGCTCGTCTGCGGCGAGAGGCCCGGGATGTTCCCGCCCAGGTTCTGGCCCGTCAGCGGCCGGATCGCCGCGCGCGGGTCACCCAGGTCCCATGCGAGCCGATCCATCCTCGCGTCGGCGTGGCACGAGGCGCACGAGACGATCCCCAGCCCGGAGGTCTTGTGCGTGTCGTAGAGGTGCTTGCGCCCGACCTTGATCGCCGCGGGCGACGGATCGAAGAACGGAACCGTCGCCAGCACCGTCTCGGTGTTCGTGCTGACGACCGAGATCGTCGAGGCGAAGCGGTTCAGGACGTAGAGCCGACTCCGCGCGTCATCCACCACGATCCCCGTCGGGCCCTCGCCGACCTCGATCGTGCTCGTCAGCCCCGCCCGGTTCCCTGCCGCGTCGATCACGACGAGGTTATTCGAGCCCATCCCCGCGACATACCCCTTGCTCCCCGCGGCATTGAAGGCGATCGCCCGCGGATCGCCCAGCCCCTTGTCCCGATCCGCTTGCAGCGGGAGCGTCGGCGTCGCGTACGTCAGGTGCGCGTTGAGGTCCTTGATCGTCGGCGTCGTCGGGGCCGCGGGGTTCACCAGCGCCACGTTCACCCGCAGGAACCGCCCGTTCACGTTGGGCTCGAAGCGGATGTGGTTGAGCGCCTCGGTCCCGACCACCGCGACGTTCCCGGTTGCCGGGTTCACGCCCACCGCCATACACAGGTTCATCAGCCCCGTGGCGTACGTCACGCCCAGATTGGAGGCGTTGATCATCGCCAGGTCGCGGTCCGGCAGGCTCCACCCGACCCGCCGACCGGACTGCGTCGCCGACGCGCCGGAGACGAACGCGGTCCAGTCGCGGTTGTTGTCGTCCATCCACTGCCCCGCCGCGTTCTGGCGGACGATCAGCCCGACCTTCACCGGCGGGTTGTTTCCCGCGGCGATCGGGGGCGAGAAACTCGTCCCACTGTTGGGCGGAGGGTTCTGACCGCCGTACGGCGTGCTCGCCAGGCTCACCACGTTCGGCGGAAAGTTCAGGATCCCCTGCGGGAGGTCGATTCCCCCGCCCAGGATCGTCGTCTTGTTCCCGCTCTCAAAGATCGCGGCATAGACCGTCTGCCCGTCGGGGCTTACCGCCAGCGCACGCGGATCCTCGGCGTTGATCGGCACCGTCGTCGCCGTCGCCGACAGATTCGACGGATCGAACACCAGCACCGCGTTGGCCTGCGAGCACGAGACGAAGGCCCGCTGCGGCGTCCCGGCAAAGACCACGTCGCACGGCTCATCCAGCGTGCGCAGCGACGCCACCACGTTCATCGTCGAGAGGTCCACCACGCTCACACTGTCCGAGATGTGGTTCACGACCCACGCCTGCGTGTTCGTCCGCGCCCGCACCGACACCGGATCCACCCCGACCGGGACGCTCCCCACGCGGATCGGCGTGCCGGTCGTGACGTCAAAGACCTCGAGCCTCGCGTCGGCGGTGTTGCAGACCAGCAGCCGCGTGCCGTCGGGAGTCATGTCGATCGGGTGAACGTGGGGGTTCTCCCAGTTGACGAACGTCGGCGGCGGCCCGGACTCGACCGGCGCGAGCGGCGCGGGGCGGGCGCGGGTCAGCGGCGAGAGGGCGCTGACGGCCATCCCGGCCGAGGCGGCCATGAGCGACACGAGACCGAGATACGCAATACCTGCCCGTTCCATGGTCATCCGGCTCCTCACCGTCCCGAGAGGGGTCAGAGTACCACGGTTCGTTGAAGTCTCCAAGCCCGGTTCCACGATACCCTTGGTCGGACGCACCAAGGAGGCCTCCATGTCCGCCGAGAACCGGAATCCCCCGCCCCCTTCTCTAGACGATCTTCCCTATCTTGACGAGTACCTCAACTCGCTGCTTCGCCCTCGGGTCGAGCGCGCCGTCCAGGCCATCGACCGCTCGCTCACCGAGTCCGTCTGGCGGCAGGTGCTCAAGACCATCGCCGCCGAGCAGCCCGGATGGACCGAGGCCCACGTCGCCGGCCTTCGGGCCCTGGTCGAGGGCCGACTGGGGCTTCGACTCGCGGGCCGCCTCGAGTGGTCCTTCGCCAAAGCCGACGCCGAGACACCGCGCGTCGAGGTCAAGCCCGAGCCCGCCCGCGCCGAGCCGCAAGCCCCCGACGCCCGTCCGACATTCGGCCGGCCCGTCCGCCCGGTCCGATAGGCGCTCCCGATGCGCCTGCTCGTCATCCGACACGGCAAGGCCGAGCGGCAGTCCGCGTCGGGACGGGACCGCGACCGCGTGCTCATGCCGCGCGGCGTGCACCAGGCCGAGCATCTGGGCACAGCCCTCCACGATCGCGCCCCGGCACTCATCCTGAGCAGTCCCTACGCCCGAGCGTGGGCGACGGCAGAGATCGTCCAACGGGCCTTGGGCGTGCCCCTGCGGGCCGAAGCCAGGCTCGAGTGCGATCGTCCGCTGTCGGAGGCGGTCGAGGCGATCCGCGAGCACGCCCCGGCCGGCTCGCTCGCCCTCGTTGGACACAACCCGACGCTGTCCGTGCTGGTCGGCGCCCTCATCGGGAAGCGGGGCGTGGAGTTGCGCACCGGCGAGGCCGCGGAGATCGACCTCGACCCCGACACGCTCCGCGGCACGTTGCTCGCCTCGCTCCGCCTCGACGAGGACGACTGATCAGCCCAGCGGCTCGTCGTCGGCGAACTCGTCGATCTCGACCGACGCCTCGAAGTCCGGCTCGACCGATTCCACGGGGCCCGCGGGGAGCATCGCCATCGCCTCCGGCGTCGGCTGGCCCGCGACGGTCGCGGCGGCCTGACCGTGCAACTCCTTGTAGACGGTCCCATCGACGAAGCCTTGCAACTTCCTCGCTCGAACCGGGTGCTGGAGTTTGCGGATCGCCTTGGCCTCGACCTGTCGCACCCGCTCGCGCGTGACCTTGAAGATGCGACCGACCTCCTCGAGCGTGTAGGTGTACCCGTCCCCGATCCCGTAGCGCAGTTTGATGATCTCGCGCTCGCGGTACGTCAGCGTGCGGAGCACCTGCTCGATGCGGTTCTTGAGCATGTCCTGGGCCGCAGTCTCGCTGGGCAGGTCCTGCCGCTCGTCCTCGATGAAGTCCCCGAAGTACGAGTCCTCGGTCTCGCCCACGGGCCGATCCAGCGACACCGGGTGCCGGCTGATCTTCATGACCCGGCGCACCTCGGCGACGGTCATCCCGGCCCGCTCGCCCAGTTCGTCCATCGTGGGCTCGACGCCCGTGGCCTGAAGGATCTCCTTCTGCAGGTTCCGAAGCCGCGACATCGTCTCGATCATGTGGACCGGGATCCGGATCGTCCGCGCGTGGTCGGCGATCGCCCGCGTGATCGCCTGGCGGATCCACCACGTCGCGTACGTGCTGAACTTGTACCCGCGCTTGTACTCGTACTTGTCCACCGCCCGCATCAGGCCCGTGTTCCCCTCCTGGATCACGTCCAGGAACGACAGCCCCCGGTTGCGGTACTTCTTCGCGATCGAGACCACCAGCCGCAGGTTCCCGCCCGAGAGGTCTCGCTTGGCCTGCTCGTACTCCCAGAACACCGTCGAGATGTCCTTCATCCGACGCTGGAGGTCCTCGGGCTCCTCGAGCACCAGCGCCCGCAGGCCCGACAGTTCCTCGCGGATCACGTCCAGGTCGTCGGCCTCGAACCGGCGCGGGTACTTCTCCGCCCGCCGCAACTCGTTGATGAGGTCCTGCATCTTCTTCGAGATGCTGCGGAGTTTCCGCATCATCGGGATGATCCGGCCCGTGCGGAGGCACAGTTCCTCCGTCAGCGCCGCCATCCGCCGACGCCGCGTGCGGATCCGCTCCAGCAGCGTCCCGGCGCGGGCCGCGTCCCCGGCCTTGCGGGCCTCCTCCGCCTGCTCCCAGTCCCGCCGATTCAGCCCCAGCAACTTCTCGATCGTCTCCAGGTTCCCCGGGATCCGCCGCGCGATCTTGTCCTTCGCGTTCGTCTCCGCCGTCGAGATCCGCATCGTCCGATCGAACGGGAGATCGCCCGAGTGCACCAGCCGCAGCGTCTCGACCGCCTGCTGGACGATGTAGTCGCTCTCGAGCGCCCGCCGGCGGAAGATCATCCGCGTCGTCTCGATCTTCTTGGCCAGGCGGATCTCCTCGTCCCGCGTCAGGAGAGGGATGCTCCCCATCTGCGTCAGGTACATCCGCACCGGGTCGTCGATCCGCTTCCCCGCCGTCTCCTCCGCCGCGATCGCCTCGTCGATCTCCCGCTGCAACACCTTCTCGTCCATCGCCGCGGCCTCGGCCACGTCGCGGTCCGCCTGCCCCATCGCCTTCTTGAGCGTCCCGCGAAGGTTCCGTGCCAGCCGCGCCGACTCCTCCGCCCGCTCCCCACCCGCCACGCTCATCGCCCGCGTCGTCGCCCCCAGCGCCGCGGCGGGCGCCAGGCCCGCGGCCTTGCTCTCGCGGTACAGCCGCGCCCGGTACTCCAACTCGTCGAGCATCCCGATGCCCATGTGGTCGATCACCGCGAGCAACTCGTCGAGCCGCTCCGGGTCGACCATCTCGTCCGGGAGCGTGTTGTTGAGTTCCTCGTAACTCAGCCACCCGCGCTGCTTCCCGAGTTCGAGGAGTTCGGCCACGGCAGGGTGCAGTTCCAACATCACGTCTGGGCTCCTCATGTCCGCCAAACCCTACACCGCCCGGATCGGCCGCGGGAGCGACCGCCGGTTCACCGATCCCGTCGAACGCCGATCGCGGACCACGTCCGCCGACCCCTCCTCCACCAGCCGCGACACGCAATCCCGCAAACACTCGGCCCCGCGCTGGGCGCTCCCCTCGGTCATCGCGACCACCCGCATGTACCAGCCCGTGGCCAGCGCCTGCGAGCCCGGATCATCCAGCCGCGCACGCACGGCCTCCAACTCGACCCCCGCGCCCGCCGACGCCGCGTCAAAGAGCGCCTCGACCACCGCCCGCTGCTCGGGCTGCTCCCACGTCGCCGGGTCGAGCGCCTCGCGGTGCCGATCCGTCAGCGTCGTCCAGAGGTCGGGGAACGCGAGCAGGCACCCGAGCGCGAGTTCGCGGGCCGAGGGCATCGCCACAACTGGAGCGCTGGCGTCGGCGTTCCCCGCGGTCCCGCCGCCTGCCGCCGAACGCCCCGCGGGAATCGACTTCCAGACGGTCGCCTCGTCGAGCCCGACGACCTCCGCGATCCGCCGCGTGATGAGCCGGCGACGCAGCATCGGGAGCCGGTTGAACCCGATCTCGACCAGCCGCTCGAGTTCCTCCCCGATCCGCCGCGACGCCACCGCGGGCCCCGCCCCCTCGACCCGCTCCGCCAGCCGCGCGCACCGGAACTCCAAGAGGTCCCGCGCCGACGCCAGCACCCGCCGAAGCACCTCGACCCCGCCCGGACGCTTCAGCAGTTCGTCCGGATCCTTCGCGTCCGTGGCCGACGAGAGCGTGGCGATCCGCACGTCCAGGTCCTCGGCGAAGAAGACCTCGACCGCGCGATCCGCCGCCCTCATCCCCGCCTGGTCCCCGTCAAAGAGCAGGATCACCGTGTCGCACAGCCGGCGGAGCACCCGCGCGTGCCGCGACGTGAGCGCCGTGCCCAGCGTCGCCACGACGTTCGACAGCCCCGCCTGGTGGCACGCGATCGTGTCGGTGTACCCCTCGGTCACCACCGCCACGCGCTCCGACTGGATCGCCCGAGCCGCCAGCTGCAGCCCGTAGAGCGTCCCGGACTTCTCGAAGATCGCGCTCTCCGGGGAGTTCAGGTACTTCGGCTCGTCCTCGGGGTTCAACTTCCTCGCGCCGAACGCGATCACCCGCCCCAACTGGTCGTGGATCGGGAACATCAGCCGGTTGCGGAACCCGTCATAGTGCGACCCGTCGGACTCGCGCGGGCGCAGCAGCCCCGCGCCCACGAACGCCGCCGTCGGAAGTCCCTTGGACCGCACCGTCGCCGCCAGCCCGTCCCACCGATCCGGGCTCGCGCCCAGCGCGAACGCCTCGACCATCTCGGGCGAGATCCCGCGGGCCGCGATCGCCTCGCGCGCCACGCGCCCGTGCGACTCGTGCCGGAGGATCGCCTGGAAGAAACTCGCCGCCACCCCGCTGGCCCAGACCAAGTCCGCCCGCGTCGGCCCCGCTTCCGCCGGCGACTCGACTGCCGACCCGCGCGTCCGCGGCACGAGCGTGATGTTCGCCCTTTGCGCCAGGTACTCCAACGCCTCGCGGAACTCCAGGTGGTGGAACCGCTGCACGAACGCGAACACATCCCCACCCGCCCCGCACACGAAACAGTGGAAAATCTGCTTGCTCGGGACCACGTGCATCGACGGGTCGTGGTCGTCGTGGAACGGGCACAGCCCCATGAACTCCCGGCCCTTGGCCTTCAGCGAGACGTGCTCCCCCACCACGCGCACGATGTCCGACGCGTCCCGGACGCGCTCCTTCTCCTCCTGCCCGGCCTGACGCATCGCGTCCATGCCTACAGCCCCGAGCCTTTCGCCCCGCGGCGCACGCCGCCCACGACTCTCCACGAAATGGTCACCACGCCCACCATTCGAGCGCCGACTCGCTCCCGCACGAATAACCACGATCCTTGCAGCCGCGGAGACGAATCTCGGCCCGATCGCTCGCCGTTGGCGTGATCGCGGTTCGCTTTGGTGCAGCGCCCAAGCCGCTGACCGTGCACCGGATCCAGAAAGTCGAGCGACGTCCGACCCACTCAACCATAGCACCACCCGCGCCCGATTCCACCATATTCCCAGAAAAGAACGACCCCGCGCCGATTGCCGGACTCTCCTGGTCCAGAAACACGCGACCTGCCACCGCCCTCCCCCGCGCGCCCCACGCCCCCACGCGCGCCATCTACACTCCGCCCGTGATCCGACGACAGGTCCGATATGTCGGGCGCGTCCAGGGCGTCGGCTTCCGCGCCACCGCCCGCCACGTCGCCTCGGGCTTCGCCCTCACCGGCTGGGTACGCAACGAGCCCGATGGCACCGTCGTTCTCGAAGCGCAAGGACCACCAGACGAACTCGATCGCTTCCTCGCCGCCCTGGCGCAGCGAATGCGCTCCAACATCACCTCGGCGACGACCGCCGTCACGGCTACCGTCCCCGGCGAGTCCGGCTTCCGCATCGAACGCTGACCGTGCCGAGCCTCCCCCACCCCATGCTCATCCTCTTTGACATCGACGCGACGCTCATCAGCACCAGCGGCGTCGGAATCGCCGCCATGCTCGACGCCGGCCGCGAACTCTTCGGCCCGTCCTTCACCGGCGAGGGCGTCCCCGTCGCAGGTCGCCTCGATCCGCTCATCATCCGCGACCTCTTGACCAGGAACGGACGCGCGCCCACGCCCGAGGACGCGGGGCGCCTCCGCGCGGGATACGAGCAGAACCTCGCGCGGGCGCTCTCGTGCCCAGGCGTCGGCCGAACCCTTCCCGGCGTGGACCAACTCCTCGCGGCCCTGCGCCAGCGACCACGCTACACCCTCGGGCTGCTCACCGGGAACTTCGAGCGCACCGGCTCGATGAAACTCCGCACCTGCGGCGTCGAGCCCGAGTGGTTCCCCGTCCGCGTCTGGGGTGACGAGTCCCCGCACGATCCCCCGGCACGCGAGCACCTCCCGCCCGTCGCCATGTCCCGCCACGCGGCCCGACACGGGCGCGCGATCCAGGGCCACGAGGTCGTCATCATCGGGGACACCCCCCACGATGTTTCCTGTGCGCGCGCCAACGGCTGCCGCTGCATCGCCGTCGCCACAGGACGCTTCGGCCTGGACGAACTGCGCGACGCCGGCGCGGACGTCGCCCTCCCGAACCTGGCGGACTCGGCCGCGATCTGGAAGTTCTTGGAATAGCCCTCGCCGCAGGCCCGCTTACTTCGGACTCGACGCTCGAAGCGCCGTGTGGCTCCACTCCAGCGATCGGTCGAGGATCGTCAGTTCCGCGGCGTCGAGCAGCCGCTGCGCCTCGCGCTCCATCGCCAGACGCTCCTTGCGCAGCCGGATCGCGGCCCGGGCGCGCGGCGCGTCCTCCTCGGGCGTGGTCCCGTCCGCGGGCCACACCTCCTCGCACAGCACCAGCGCAAACCCGCGGTCCAGCGCCAGGACGCTCGACACCTCGCCCGGCGCGAGCGCCGCCAGCGCCTCGCGGAACGCCACGGGATACTCCGGGTCGGCGTGGCTGATCGGCGCCAGCAGCCCGCCGCGGGCCGCGGATGGGTCCGTCGATTCGTTCGCCGCGGCCTCGATGAACCGGACGCGGGCCAGAGCGGGATCGGCCAGCACGCGGGCCCGGATCTCCGCCGCATCCGCCGCCAGTCCCGTGGTGATGAGCCGAACCCGCGACCTCGGGCCGTGGTTGATCCGGTGCGCCTCCGCGACCTCCTCGTCGCTGACGGTGACGCTCCCCGCGACGAGCCGCCGGAGCATTGCAGTCCGCGTCAGCAGCGCCGCGTAGCGATGCTCGCCGAGCCCGCGCGAACGCCGCAGCGACGCCAGCACCCGGTCCGCGTCCGCCATCCCGATCTCCGCCTCGCGCAGCATCGACTCGGCCAGGTACCGCCCCTCCGCGGCCACGTCGTCGTCCGTGATCGTCTGGCCCCGGCGCGCCAGTTCCGCATCGAGCAGCATGTCGAGCGCGGCGTCGCGGAGCGCGAGCCCACCGGCAGACTCGAGCAAGGCCGGGCGGAGCGCGTCGTACGTAATCGGCCGCCCGTTCAGCAGTGCCGCGGGGCGGTCGCCCGCGGGCGCGGGCTGCGGCGCGGACGCGCGAGGCGACGGTTGCGGCCCACCCGCACTCGGCTCCGACGCGGCGCACCCCGACAACGCGGCACACACGAAGAACGCGGCACTCTCCAGCCAATGACTTCGCATCCGCAAGCGTACGACCACGCGCCGCCGCCGACCCGCTCGCGGTACCATCGCCCGCATGCCCACCCGTGCCGCGACGAGCACCGACGCCTCCGAGTTGCCGCTCCTCGAACTCTTCACCGACGGCGCGTGCTCGGGCAACCCCGGGCCCGGCGGGTGGGCGTTCATCCTCCGCCATCCGGCCTCGGGCAAGAGCGTCGAGGGCTCCGGCGCCGAGCCCATGACCACCAACAACCGCATGGAACTCATGGGCGCGATCGAGGGATTGCTCGCGATCAAGAAACGCAGCCGCGTCGATCTCTTCGCCGACTCCCAGTACGTCGTCAAAGGGCTGGACTCCTGGCTGAAGTCATGGAAGGCCCGCGGATGGCGCACCGCGGACAAGAAGCCCGTCCTGAACCTCGACCTCTGGCAGCGCCTCGACGAAGTCGCGTCCCGCCACGTCGTCCGCACCCATTGGGTCCGCGGGCACAACGAGCACCCCGAGAACGAGCGGTGCGACCAACTCGCGGTCGCGGCGCGCGAGGCGCTTGTGCGCGGTCGCTAGCGCGTACCTTGCTCGTCCCGTCGAGCGACTGCGGAAGCGCCGCGTTATCGGACGATCCGCGCGAGAGTTGCGCAAAGAACGCCGGTGCGGCGGGAGAACCCCGCGCCCCGGCTCTATCCTTCGCTTTGCGGGGCCTGGAGCGGGCCCTGTCGGCGGATCATCACACCAGAAACAGAGAGGGATGTATGAAGAAGTCTGTGATTCTCGGCGCGGCCTTGTCGGCGTTCGCGATCGCCTCGGCCTCGGGTCAGCCCGCGGCCTTCACCGCGGGAAACATCGTTGTTCGACAGATCGGCGTTGACGGCGGGGGCACGGCCCTGAACAACGCCGCCACCCGGACCTTCCTCAAGGAGATCACCACCGGCGGGACGGTCGTCCAGACCATCGACCTGCCCTTCATGGCGGCCACGAGCGGGAACCGCGCGATCAACACCAGCGGGTCGGCGACTTCGGAGGGCGCCCTGACGCTCTCGGCCGACGGTCGCTACCTCGTCTGCGTCGGGTACAACGCCGACGCGGGGACGACGGCCGTCGTGAGCACCACGGCCGCGACCGTCAACCGTGTCGTTGGTCTCATCGACTGCAACGCCGTCATCGACACGACGACCGCCTTCGGCGACGGGTATGACGCCAACAACATCCGCTCGGCGACCTCGAGCGATGGGACCGACATCTGGACGGCCGGCAACGCCACGGGCTCGGGCGGCGGCGCTCGCTACGTCGTCCGCGGAGGCACCACCACGGTCGCCCTCAATGCCCCCACCCTCCCGGTCAACCTCCGCTACATCAACATCGACAACGGGAACCTGTTCGTCTCCTCGGCGTCGGGCAACTTCCTCGGCGTGAGCCAGGTCGGCACCGGCCTGCCGACGACCTCAGGCCAGACGGTCACGCTGCTCCCGGGCTTCCCGGTGCCCCCTGTCACGCCGACCCCGAGCAGTTACGACTTCTGGTTCGCCGACGCGAACACGCTCTACGTCGCCGACGATCGCTCGATCGCCAACGGCGGCGGGATCCAGAAGTGGACCCTCAGCGCCGGGACCTGGAGCCTCGCGTACACCCTGAACACCGGCATCACCGTCGGCGTCCGCGCCTTCTGCGGAATGGTCGTCGCGGGCACGCCCGTCCTCTACGCCACCACCGCCACCGCCAACGCGACCAACGGCAACGCCCTCGTCACCGTCACCGACACCGGCGCCGCGTCGGCGTTCTCGACGATCGCCACCTCCGGACCCAACACCTGGTGGATGGGCGTGGACTTCGCCCCGACCTGCGGCGCGACCGGGCCGACCTGCTATCCCAACTGCGACCTCTCGACGATCGTGCCCTTCCTGAACGTCAACGACTTCACGTGCTTCCTCAACAAGTTTGCCGCCAACGACACCTACGCCAACTGCGACGGCAGCACGACGCCCCCGGTGCTCAACGTCAACGACTTCACCTGCTTCCTCAACAAGTTTGCCGCCGGCTGCTCGGCTCCATAAGCCCCGCCGTCCCCGCGACAACCACACCAACCACGAAGCGGTCGGCACTCGCCGGCCGCTTTGTCGTTGGCATCGCGCGCATGCCCGAACGCACCGCCCGATCGCGTTCGACGCACGCGGCCCGCTTCGGCTACATGCGTTCGAGCGTCGGGATTCCCAGGATCCCCAGCCCGTCGGCGAGCACCCGGGCCGTCAGGTGGCACAGCCGAAGCCGCGACTGTCGCAGCGCCTCGGTCTCGGCCTTGAGCACCGGGCACGCGTCATAGAACGCGCTGAACGCGCTCGCCAGGTCGAAGAGGTACTGCACGAGGCGGTGCGGCTCGAGCGACTCGCCCACCGACCGCACCACCGCCGGATACCGCAGCAGCGCCAGGCCCAGCGACTTCTCGCCCGCCTCGCGCAGCGCCAGCGTCGCGGCCGGGGCGGCGGCCTGCGATGCCGCGTCCGCGTTCCGGAAGATGCTGCGGATCCGCACCAGCGCATAGAGCAGGTACGGTCCCGTGTTCCCCTCGAACGCCAGCATCCGATCGAACGAGAACACGTAGTCCTTGATCCGGTCGTTGCACAGGTCCGCGTGCTTGATCGCGGCGATGCCCACCGCCTCGGCGATCGCCCGCCGCTCCGACGCCGGGATCTCCCGCTCGCCCGCCCGCTGGGCCACCGCCCGCTCGGCCCGCTCGACCGTCTCCTCCAGCAGGTCCGCGAGTTTCACGTTGTCGCCCGTGCGCGTCTTGAACGGTCGCCCGTCGTCGCCCAGGATCATCCCGAACGCCGCGTGCTGGAACTCCGCGGGCTTCCCGCTGCGAGGGTTGATCGCGTACCCCGCGCGGAGCGACGCGCCGTACACCTGCCGGAGGTGCAGGTTCTGCCTCGCGTCGATCACGTAGATCAGCCGATCGGCCCCGAGTTTCTGCACCCGCCGACGGATCGCCGCCACGTCCGTCGTCGCGTAGAGGAACCCGCCGTCGGTCTTGCGGACGATGCACGGCTCCTTGATGCCCCCGTACGCCGGGTCCTCGAGGCGGACCACCAGCGCGCCCTCGGACTCCTCGGCGATCCCGCGCGACACCAGGTCCGCGACCATCGGCGCGAGTTCGGCAGCGTACGACGACTCGCCCGCCGAGTGCTCCGCCGTCACGTTCACGTGCAGCCGCTCGCACGTCGCCAGGCAGACCTGCATCGTCACGTCGGCGATCCGCTGCCAGACCGCGAACGTCTCGGGGTCGTGGGCCTGGAGTTTCACCAGCGTCTGGCGCGCCTCGGCGAAGGCCGCCTCCGCGCCCATGACCTGCTCCTCCAGTTCCGCCAGCGCCTTGGGCCCCTGCCCGAACCGACGCGCCGCCGCCAGGCCCTCCAGGTCGCGCTTGCACTCGGCCTGCGCGGCGGCATAAGCCCTGTCGAGGTCGTCGAGCGTGATCCGAGACAGGTCGATCGTGCCCGCGGCGGCCAGCCGGCGGAGCCGCGCCGTCACCATCGCGATCGGGAGGCCCCAGTCGCCCACGTGGTTCTGGCGGATCACGCGATGCCCCAACCGCTCGAGCGTGCGGGCCAGCGCGTCCCCGATGATCGGC
This sequence comes from Phycisphaerae bacterium, assembly GCA_016793805.1. Classification (GTDB taxonomy): domain Bacteria; phylum Planctomycetota; class Phycisphaerae; order Phycisphaerales; family UBA1924; genus JAEUIZ01. The sequence continues at coordinate 72,015 of JAEUIZ010000031.1, read as the reverse complement.
GAACGCAGGTGCCCGACGTGCATCTGCTTCGCCAGGTTCACACCCATCAGGTCCACGACCACCGTCTGCGGGTGCTCCACCGGCGGGAGGCCCAGGTCCGGCGAATCCAGCCGCGACAGGAGCGCCCCGAGCGTGTCCGCGCGCAGCCGCAGGTTGATGAACCCCGGGCCCGCGATCGAGTCCTTCGTGAGCGGCTCGGCCACGTCGCCCAGGTCGGCGTTGCGCACGATGGCCTCGGCGATCTCCCGCGGCTTCTTGCCCAGCCGCTTCGCCAGCGGCATCGCGGCGTTGGACTGGAAGTCGCCCAGGTTGGCCTGCCGCGACGCCGTGATCATCGGGTCGGCGTCCGCCGCCTCGGGGAACGCGCGGGCGATCGCCGCGCGGAATCGTTCCGCAAGGACCGCGACGGGATCGAACGAGGCCGGCTCGGGCATGGCGACGATGGTAGGGGCTCAGCGTGCCGGAACGCCCCGGACCGTCCGCCCGTCGCCCACGTCGCGCACCACGGCCGCGCCCGCGGCGACGACGCACCCGCGCCCGATCGAGAGGTTGGGCAGCACGCGCGAGCCCAGACCCACGAGCGCATCCGGGCCGACGCGGACGCGCCCGCCCAGCACCGCCCCGGGCGCCACGTGCGTGTTCTCGCCCACCTCGCACTCATGCTCCACGATCGCGCCGGAGTTGATGATCGCGTGCGCGCCCACGCGGGCGTGCGCGTGGACGATCGCCCCGGGGCCCACGTACGTCCCGGGCCCCAGCGTTGCGGTCGGCGAGACGATCGCACGCGGATGCACCACCGACGGACCGGCTGGCGGCAGCGCCGTGTCGAGCCACGCCCGCCGACGCGACAGGTCGCCCAGCGCCAAGAGCCACAGGCCAGAGGGCGCCGCGTCGCGGATCGGCCCGAGCCGTCGCAGCCCCGGCTCCAGCCGCGCCAGCGCGGGATGCTCGTCATCGTCGAGAAAGCCCACGAGTTCAAGCCGCGCCAGCCGCGCCGCCTCGGCGACCACCAGCGCGTGTCCCCCGCCACCGATGAGCACGATCCCGGCCATGCCCCGCTTATCGACCCGTTGGGGGGTTGATGTTCGGAAGTCGCGGCGTGGGCGGGGGCTTGGGGGTCACGGCCTCCTCGAGCACGCGCTCAAAGACGAACGCCCCGGGGATCCGCCACCCGTTCACCACGCGCCCGTTGACGTACAGCCGCGGGATCTCGGGGATCACCAGCCGCCGTCCGATGTCGATGTCCCCGTTGATCGCCTCGGTGACCTTCGACGAGTCGAGCGCTGCCAGCAGCGCGGCGGGGTCAAACCCGAGCCCCGGAGCCGCGGCCTTGAGCGTCTCGTCGCTGAACGACTGCCGGTTCGCCGCCAGCCAGTCCATCATCCGCCAATACCCCTCGTCCCCACCGAGTTGCCCCGCGGCCTCGGCGGCGCGGGCGGCCCTGCACCCGCGCGGGAACGCCGTCTGCGGGACGTTCGCGTTGCACGCCTTGTCCACCGGGTAGTACCGGTACTCGTACCGCACGTCGTCGCGGCCCAGGATGTAGTCGCGGATCATGCGGTCGGCCTGGAACGTGTTGGCGTCCTGCAAGTCGCCCCACAACTGCACCTGCGCCGGCGCGTCCTTCGGCCCGATCGCGTACGCCGGCTCGCGCGAACGCCACGCCATGTTCGGAAGGTCGCGCCAATCCGCGACGTTCTTGTCCCCGGCCGAGGGCGGGCGGTCGTTCTCCGGGCCCGACACCGGCGGGTTCGTCAGTGCCAGCGCGTCCACGGTCTTGACCAGCGCATCGGGCTTGGCCTGCCAGCCCTTGAGTTCGACCCCGTTGATGAACACCATCGGCGTCTGCCGCAGCCCGTAGAGCATCGCCTCCTCGACATCCGCCGAGACCGGCGCGAGCGTGTCGGGGCTGAGCATCAGGCTGTTGAACCGCGCGATGTCGAACCCCAGCCCCGGGAGCGCCGCGTTCAACTCCGCGTCGGTGAACGCCCCCGACCGCGAGAAGAGCCAGGTGTGCATCCGCTCGAAACCCGCCTGGCCCCCGAGCATCGCCGCCGCCTCTGCCGCCCGCGCCGCCCAGCAGGCGTTCGGGTGCATCTTCTGCGGCATGTAGGGATTGCAGTCCGACGAGAGCGGGAAGTGCTTGAACGAGAGCGACATCTGCGGATACTTCTTGAGCAGGTCCTGGGCCTGCGTCTCGATGATCTTGCAGTCGGAGCACTGGTACCCGAAGAACATCACCACGCGAATCGCCGCCTGTTCCGGGCCCATGCGATGGCGGCCCGTGAATACCCTGGGCCGAGTCGCCGGCTTGGGCTGCGCGGGAGGCGTCGACGCCGCGGCCCCCGTCGCGCCCGCGGCCCCCGTCGCGCCCGCCGGCCCCGTCGCGGCGAGCGGTCCCGTTGCGGCCGCGGGTCCCGTCGGCCCGGTGGCGGCGGCGGGACCAGTTGCGCCCGGCACGCCGGATCGGTTCAGGATCTGTTGCGTCGAGTTCGCCAGGTCCTCGTTCGCCTTCTTCTGGGCCGCGGCGCTCGTGCTCTGCTCGACCACTCCCAGTACTGCCGAGATGAGCACGAAGCACCCCGCCAGGGCCGCCAGACCGCGGAGGTTCGGCGTCATCCCTCTCGGCACGCTCCCCCCAAAGCACAGCACCACGAACGCCAGATTGCACGCGTGCGCGATGGCACAATACAGACAAAAGACCTTCTCGCCCGCCATGATTCCCAGGTACAGCAGCGACACCGCCGCTCCGAGCCGCGCGGCCCATGCGGCGATCGTGCCCAGCGTCCCGCGCGTCGCCGCCCACGCCACCGCCATCGACGCGAAGTACGCCGCGCCGATGAACGACACCGGCCACCCGATCCCGGGGACCTTGCCCCACACGCTCGAGGCCGCCTTGTCGCACCCGCCCCCGAACCCGCACCCGGGCAGACTGAACTTGGCCAGATGTGCGACCACCAGCATCCCGCACGACGCCGCCGCGACCGAGAGCAGCACCGCCCCGGCCATCACCCGACCGGCACTCGCGGGAACTTCCGATTTGGACGATCCGACGATTGACATGGACCGAGTGTACGACCCAGAACCACGGTCGGCGGGTGGAACCGACGCCTCAATCTTGCCGGACAGCCCTTGACACCATCCACCTTGGTGTAGACTGGTGTCGGGCTGGCATCGTGTCGTCGGCCCGTGTCTGGATCGGTCAGGAGAGTCCGATATGCGTCGAGTCGTGTCGAGTGCTGCCCTGCGGGCCGCGGTGATCATTGCGAGTGCCGGCCTGCCCACCGCCGCGATGGCTCAGAAGGAATCGCCCCGCAGCCTCCCGGCCCACGAAACCACCGTCGCGCTCCCCATCACCCAGGTCATGCGGGTCGGCCCACGCGGGCCCGCTACGCCCAGGCCGCCGCTGATCGTCACCGATTCGTGCAACGTCGCCGCGAGCCTGACGAGTTCCACCTTCGGCCCGGGGACCTACACCCTCCAGGCCGGCATGGCCAACGGCGAGGCGGGCGCCGCCACCTACACCGTCCCCGCCGCCGAGTTCCCCATCCGCATCAATCTCATGGAAGTCCTCGTCGGGCAGCAGTCCTCCGTCCCCACCACCACCCAGTGGTCCGTGCTCTTCTACAGCGGCACGCCCAGCACCGGCACGCTCGTCGCCTCCTATTCGTCCGACGACGTCGTGCTCCCCCACATCCGCATGGCCGCGGGCACCGTCGGCACCGTCCTCCAGTTCAGCATCGACCCGGGCGACCCGGAGCAGATCGACATCCCCGACGACGGCTCGCACCAGTTCTCCATCGCCTTCCGCATCGACCAGTTCAACCAGCCCGCCTCCAACCCCACCTGCGGCGCACCCTCCCAATCCACCAACGCCTTCATGGCCACCGACAACACCGTCGCCGGCTGCGGCACCGGATACACCCAACTCCAGTTCCCTTCCCAAAACTGGCTCTACGCCAACACTTGTCCGCTCGCGTGCCCAGGGGGTTGGACCGCCTTCGCCAACCTCCAGCCCGACAGCAGCATCGGGGGGTTCTGCATCACCGGATGCCGCCCGCGCGGCGACTGGGTCATGCGCGCCACCTGGTCCAGCGTCCAGGGCTGCACGCCCGGCCTGGGCGCCTGCTGCAAGCCCGACGGGACGTGCGAGGTCCTCCTCGCCGCCAACTGCCAGCAGATCGGCGGGACCTACCAGGGCGACGGGTCGTCCTGCGCCACCGCCAACTGCCCCCAGCCCACCGGCGCCTGCTGCTTCACCGGCGGGTGCATCACCCTCTCCCAGAACGACTGCGGCGCCATCACCGGCAGTTCCTGGCTCGGCGCGGGAACCGCCTGCGCCGGATCCTCCTGCCCCATCGGTGCCTGCTGCCTCCCCATCGGGACCTGCACCGGCGGCATCTCCTCCGTCGCCTGCACCGCCCAGGGCGGCATCTTCCAGGGCGTCGGCTCCACCTGCGGCGGGGTCTCGTGCCCCCAGCCCACCGGCGCCTGCTGCCTCGCCAACGGCAACTGCCTCACCCTCACCAGTGCCAACTGCGGGCTCATCTCCGGGAGCGTCTGGCAAGGCCCCCTCACCACCTGCGGCGCCGGCGTCTGCGCCTCGCCCTGCTACCCCAACTGCGACCAGAGCACCGTCGCCCCCATCCTCAACGTCAACGACTTCACCTGCTTCCTCAACAAGTTCGCTGCAGGTGACTCCTACGCCAACTGCGACCAGAGCACCGTCGCCCCCATCCTCAACGTCAACGACTTTACCTGTTTCCTCAACAGGTTCGCGGCGGGATGCACCTGATGATCCAGCCCGTGCGTACCTAGAGTGCCCCGCAGAGGGAGGGGGGGGGGCCGGGGGAGGGGTGTTGGCCGTCACAGTCCGCGTTGTGAACGCATCGTCTGCCGGAAGGAGATCCGAGATGTCGAATCGTTGTTCCTCGCTCGCCCTGCTGCTCGCCGCCGGGCTCGCCACGTCCGCCCACGCCCAGGTGGGCCTCACCACGGTCCGCGTGCAAACCGGGCTCACCCGTCCCGTGTTCGTAACCGCTCCCCCGGGCGACACCTCGCGCCTCTTCGTCGTCGAGCAGCGTGGGAGCGCGGGCGTCGCCACGCGGGCCGATATCCGAATCCTCAACCTGGCGACCAACACCATGCTCGCCACTCCCTTCCTCACCATCAACAACGTCTCCATCGGCAGCGAGCAGGGGCTCCTGGGCCTCGCCTTCGACCCGAACTACGCCACCAACGGGCGGTTCTTCGTCAACTACACCAACTCCGCCGGCACCACCGTCATCGCCCGCTACACCGCCACCGGCGGCAACCCCGCCTCCAACACCGCCGACCCCGCCTCCGCCACCACCATCCTCACCCAGGCCCAGCCCTTCGCCAACCACAACGGCGGCTGGATGGGATTCGGGCCCAACGACGGCTACCTCTACATCTCCTTCGGCGACGGCGGGAGCGCCAACGACCCCCAGAACAACGGCCAGAACACCAACACCCTCCTGGGCAAGATGCTCCGGATCGACGTCACGGGCGCCACCTACACCATCCCACCCACCAACCCCTTCTTCGGGTCCACCTCCATGCGACAGGAGATCTGGGCCTATGGGCTCCGCAACCCGTGGCGCTCCTCGTTCGATCGCCTCACCGGCGACTTCTACATCGCCGACGTCGGCCAGGACCTCATCGAGGAGATCAACTTCCAGCCCGCCTCCTCCGCCACCGCCATCAACTACGGCTGGCGCTGCTACGAGGGCAACAACGCCTTCAATACCACCGGCTGCGCTCCCGCCGCCACCATGCAGTTCCCCATCTACACCTACACGCACGGCACCGCCTGCTCCGTCACCGGCGGCTACGTCTATCGCGGGTGCGCCATCCCCAGCCTCCGCGGGACCTACTTCTTCGCCGACTACTGCAGCGCCCAGATCACGTCGTTCCGCTACGCCCCCGGCGTCGGCGTCACCCAACTCACCAACCGCACCGCCGAACTCGCCGTCGCCGGATTCACCATCAACGCCATCGTCTCCTTCGGCGAGGACGCCAACGGCGAGTTGTACATCGTCGACCAGGGCGGCGGCGAACTCTACAAGATCGTCCCGCGCTGCGGGATCAACCTCGACTCCTCCACCATCAACCCCTTCCTCAACGTCAACGACTTCACCTCGTTCCTCAACCTCTTCGCCGCGAGCGACTGCGCCGCCAACTGCGACAAGAGCACCGTCGCTCCCGTCCTCAACATCAACGACTTCACCTGCTTCCTCAACTCCTTCGCCGTCGGGTGCTCCAACCCGTAGTCGCCTCAGGCGTCACTCGACGCCCGCGAATCCCGGCACCGATCCACGCCGACCGGCCCCGCGCCGGTCGGTTCCTTTCTGTGTCGCAGCCCGGGTCTCCGCTCGCCGCGGCGGGCACGCCTGCCTCTCGATCGCCCTCACGCCCGCCCTACACCCCCGCCGGCGCTCGCGGCAGCGGTGCGCTCCACCCCAACTCGCGCAGGACCTCGCGCCAGTGCTCGCGTTCCAGGGCCGCCTTGGCCCCGCCGCCGCGCGCCCACCAGCACGTCCACACCGGCGCATCCAGATCCAGCATCAGTTCCGCCATCTCGCGGTCGCTCAGGTCGGCGTACGGCGTCGTGATCTCCACTCCCCCGCCACTCCCCACACCAACCACCTCCCCCGCATCTCTCGCCTCCACTCCCACGTTTCCCGCTCGCTCGTCGTCGAGCGACACGAGCCGCGAGACCAGCGCCGCCCGGTCGATGATCGCCGCCACTCGGTCCAGCACCCCCCCGCCTCCCCCGTCGGCATGATCCGCGCCAGCGTGCGCGGGCCAGACGACCCGCCGAACGCCCATCGCCCGGGCCGCCAGCGCGACCTCGACGAGACGGCGCGTCACCCGGTTCCCGACAGTCTCCCCATCGGCCGGCCTCGCCGCGGTCACGTCCACGATCGTCGCGCCCATCGCTCGCGCCTGTTCCGCCACCGCTCGGGCCCGCGCGTCCGCCTCCTCCGGCTCGAATCCCCATGCCACGACCCCGATCGGCGAGCGGTCCCTGTCCGGTAGCGCAAAGTGTGCCGACAGTGCCACAAGGCCGCCCACGGCACCGTCCGAGATCACCAGGCTCGCCAGCGTGTCGCTCATGACCAAACGCCACCCGTGCGCGGGGCATGGCCCACGGGAATCTGGAACCCGAGATGGCCGCCCGTGGCCCCGATCGGCCGTCACAAGCCATCCACATCAACATTTCTGCGCCAACTTCTGGCATGTCGCGATTCCTGTGGTCTATTTGAGGCTGAGGCAGTCGCGGAGGGTTTATGAAGAACGGACGACTGAGTGCGGTGTTGGTCTGCGCGTTGGCCGGTGGCTTGGTAAGCCCCGCCGACGCGGGCATGACGTGGCGCCGCTCCACCGACTGGGTGCCCGGAGGACTCCAGGGCTCCACCCAGAACAACCCCAGCAATGTCGGTGGCGTGCCCGCCTGGAGGTATGAGTACACCTCCACCGGTTCGGGCATCGGTTCGGCCAATCCCTGGTACAAGGAGCCCTCCCAACTCATGACCTGGGACGGGTTCTGGTACTCCACCGGCCTGGGCGTCTGGTCCCGCGGGGACAACGGCAATCCCCCCATCATGCCCGGCCGACTCATCTACAACGCCCACTCCTCCGTTTCCGACCACGCCCCCATCGTCCGCTGGCTCAACCCCGCCGGCAACAACATCCCCGTCAACATCACCGGGCAACTCGTCCTCAACTGGAACGGGCTCAACGGCATCGGTCGACCCGTCGACGTCGATGTCGTCATCGCCAAGCAGGACAGCCTCGGCAACACCACGATGCTCTACCAGTCCACCAACTCCAAGCCCAACCCCTTCCCCTCCGTCGGCGACACCGTCCTTATCCCCATCAACCTCCCCAACATCCCGCTGGGCACCGGCGACTCGATCATCATCTCCCACCGCGGGCGGAGCGGGCTCTCGCCGCTGGGCGCCTGGGTTAACCTCTACGACGCCCTCACCGTCAGCGCCGTGCCAGCCCCCGGCACAGCCGGCCTCCTGGCCGCCGCGGGAATGCTCGCGGCTCGCCGCCGACGCCGAGCCTGATCCCTCGAGGCGGGGTGACGCCTCCCAATCCGGGTTCTATCCACCCGAGCCCCGGCTGTTCGTTTGGCCGGGGCTTATTGCTTTTCGCGGCCGCCCGCTCGTGGCCCCGCCGCCTCGCGCCGGCCGCCCTACCATCGGCCCCGCGCGGGATCGCGGCCACCTTCGGAGTCCGCTCGATTGACGCTCCAAACCCTGCTGGCCACGCTCGCCGCGCCCCCGGTCCCCGAGTCGTCGCAGGTCTACTGGCTCTACGCCGGCTTCGTGGGCCTGGTCATCGTCTTCCTCGCCCTTGATCTGGGCGTCTTCCACCGCGAGGCCCATGTCGTCGGCATCCGCGAGGCCGCCGTCTGGTCCGTCATCTGGATCACCTGCGCCCTGGCCTTCAACGTCTGGATCTACTTCGCCTACCAGAACCACTGGCTCGGTGTCGGGCTCAACGTCCCCCAACTCGACGGCCCGGCACGCGACGTCCACGGGCTCGAGGCCGCCAAACTCTTCTTCACCGGCTACGTCGTCGAGAAGTCCCTCTCGATGGACAACGTCTTTGTCATCGCCATCATCTTCTCGTACTTCGCCGTCCCCGCCAAGTACCAGCACCGCGTGCTCTTCTGGGGCATCCTCGGCGCCCTCCTCATGCGCGGCATCATGATCGCCGTCGGCGCCGCCCTCATCCGCCGATTCGACTGGATCATCTACGTCTTTGGCGGGTTCCTCATCCTCACCTCGATCAAGATGGCCCTCTCCAAGCACGGCGGGGTCTCGCCCGAGAAGAACCCCGTCGTCCGCCTCGTCCGCCGGCTCGTCCCCGTCACCACCGAGTACCACGGGCAGAAGTTCCTCACGCGAATCAACGGCGTGCGCCACGCCACCCCGCTCCTGCTCGCCCTCGTCCTCGTCGAGTTTACCGACCTCATCTTCGCGGTCGACTCGATCCCCGCGATCTTCGCGATCACCGCCGACCCCTTCATCGTCTTCACGTCCAACGTCTTCGCCATCCTCGGGCTGCGGGCGCTCTACTTCTGCCTCGCGGGCGCGATCGACAAGTTCCGGTTCCTCAAGCCCGCGCTCGTGGCCGTCCTCTTCTTCGTGGGCGTCAAGATGCTCCTCGTCCACTCCCCGTACAAGGTCCCCACCACCGTCTCGTTGCTCGTGATCCTCGGCATCCTCATCGCGGGCGTCGCCGCGTCCCTCCTCCTCACGCCCAAGCCCCACGGCCCGGCCAAGGGACACGGACTCGACCACGCCTGATCCCCGCGACCGCTCGCCCCGCGCACCCCGCCCTCAGTCCCGCGACGCCACCGGGGCCTCCACGCCCTCCCAGCCCCCGCCGATCGCCTTGCTCAGCGCCACCATCGCCTGCACCACCGCGGCCCGGCTCTGAACCAGCGCGTCCCGCTGCTCCAACAACTGCCGCTGCGCGTCCAGCACGCTCAGGTAGTCCGTCAGCCCCTGCGTGTACAAGTGCGTCGCCAGGTCCGTCGCCCGCTCGTCCGAGGCCACCGCGGCCTCCAGCAGCGCCCGCCGCTCCTGCTCCCGCGCCAGACCCACCGCCGCGTTCTGCGCCTCCTCCAGCCCCACCAGCACCGCCCGCTCGTGCCGCACCAGCGCCCGCTCGGCCCGCGCGTCCGCGACCCGCACCAGCGCCCGCAATCGACCCGCATTGAAGATCGGAACCCGCACGCTCGGGCCGATCGACCAGAAGATGCTGTCGCCCTCGGGCAGCGTCCCGAAGGTGGTGCTCTCGAGCCCGAACGAGCCCGCGAGCGAGAGACGCGGATACAGGTCCGCCGTCGCCACCCCGATCCGCGCCGTCGCCGCAGCGAGTTCACGCTCCGCGACCCGGATGTCGGGGCGCCGCCGAACGAGGTCCGCGGGCAGGCCCATCCCGATCGATGTGGGCGTCGAGGGGATCGGACCCGCCGCCGAGAGCGACTCGCGCAGCGCCCCGGGCTCCTGCCCCGTCAGCACGCCCAGCCGATGGATCGTCCGCGCGATCTCCTCGCGCAGCGCCGGGATCCGCGCCCGCGTCGCGCTCACCTGCGCCTCGGCCCGCGCCGCGTCCAGTTCGCTGGCGATCCCGCCCTCGAACCGCGCCCGCGCCAGCGACGCCGAGTCGCTCTGCACCCGCACCGATTCCGCCGCGAGTGCCTCGCGCGACTGCAACGCCCGCAACTCGACGAAGTTCCGCACGACCTCCGCCGAGAGCGACACGAGCACCGACCGCCGCGACTCCTCCGCGACCTGCGCGTCCGCCTCCGCCGCCTCGATCGTCCGGCGAACCCGCCCGAACAGGTCCACCTCCCACGACGCGTCAAACCCGGCCTGGTAGAGGTCCACCCCGTCGGTGTCCGAGCCCGCCGCGAAGCGCCCGAAGCGGCTGTTGGGGCTCGACCGCGAGCGCGTGTACCCCGCGCCCGCGTCCACGCTCGGGACCCGCGCCGCACCCGCCGCCGTCCGCTGCGCCCGCGCCTCCCGCACCCTCGCCGCGGCCTCGCGCAGGTCGTGGTTCCCCTCGATCGCCCGTTCCACCAGCGCGTCCAGCGCCGGATCGCCCAGCGCCCGCCACCACGCGCCAGCATCCGCCGCCTCGGCGCTCACCCCGCCCTCCATCGCCGCCGTCCACGCCCCCGGCTCGCCCGTCTTGGGACGCGCGTAGTCCGGCCCCACGGCACACCCCGCCACCGCCGCCAGCGACAGCAGCCCCACGCCACGCGCCGCCCAACCCGAGCGCCGCCCGATTCCAAACCGCTCGCTCGTCATGGCGTCACGCTCCCCGACGACGGCGCGTCGATGAACACGTCCATCTGCTGCCCCGGATACACCGGCAGCGCATCCCCGGGGAACGCATAGATCACCTGGAGCACCCGCGTGTCCACGCGCTCCGAACTGTCCCCCGTCAGCGACCGCTTCGGGACCACGTACGGCTCGATCCGCACGAACCTCAACTCCGTCTTGAGCGAACTGTTCCCGCGCAGCGACGCCTTCGCCGGCGCCCCGGGCTTGAGCCGCCACGCGTCGTTCTCGTCCACGTCCACACGCACGTGCAGCGTGCCCGTCTCGCCCAGCAGCACCAGCGGGGTGCCCGCGTTGGCCGGCGCAAACTCGCCCACGCGGATGTTCACCTGCAGCACCTGTCCCGCCACCGGCGCCCGCACCGTGAGCCGGTCCAGTTCCGTCTCCGCCGCCAGCAGCCCCGCCCGCGCCGACGCCACCTTCGCCTCCGCCACCTTCCGCTGGGGGGCCCACGCCCCCGCCTCGAGCAGCGCCAGTTGCGCCTCGGCCTGCGCCAGCCGCGCCTCGGCCGTCTTCACCGCGTACCGCTTCGAGTTCAGCGCGTCCTGCGCCACGGCCCGCTTGTCCGGGACCGCCTCCCAGTTCGCCAGTTGCGCCCGCAGGTCGTCGAGGATCGCCCTCGCCTCGTCCACCCGCGCCCGGGCCGGAGGAAGGTCCTCGGACCGGGGCTGCGCGACGAGTTGCGCCAGTTCCGCCTCTGCCGCCCAGACCGCCGCCCGTCGCACCTCGACCTCCGCCCGCGCCGTCCGGTCGTCGATGCGGAAGAGCGGATCGCCCGCCTTCACCTGCGCGCCGACCACCACCGGCACCTCCACGACCAGCCCCGGCACCGCCGAGCCCAGCGCGATGTTCTGCGTGCTCGCCTCGACGAGCCCCGCGCCGGCGACCGACGCCGCGAACGGGGACTTCGCCGGCGCCGCCACGGGCGCGGCCCCGGTCGGCTGCTTATTCTCCGAGCGCACCGTCTGCACCGCCAGCACGATCCCCGCCAGCGCGATGAGCGGGATCACCACTGTCCGAACGTACATGCGTCACCTCCCGGGCGCCGTGCCCGCCATCAGTTCCCTCGGATCCGTCACGATCCGCTCGATCCGTCCGTCGTCCATCTCCGCGATGCGGTCCGCGAACCCGAAGATGCGGGCGTCGTGCGTCACGATCACCAGCGCCCGGTCCTCGCGGAGCGCCACGTTTTTCAGCAGCCGCATGATCACGTGCCCCGTCTGGTGGTCCAGCGCGCTCGTCGGCTCATCGCACACGATCAGCCGCGGGCCGTGGATCAGCGACCGCGCGATCGCCACGCGCTGCTGCTGCCCGCCCGAGAGTTGCGCCGGCAGCGCTCGCCACCGATCCCCAAGCCCCACCATCTCCAGCACCTCCCGCGCCCGCCGGATCGCCGCACCATGCCCCTCGCCCAGGATCATCAGCGGCACCGCCACGTTCTCCGCCGCCGTGATCGTCGGAATCAGGTTGAACGCCTGGAACACGAACCCGACGTTCTCCCCGCGCCAGCGCGTCCGCGCCCGCGCGCTCATCCGCGCAAAGTCCTCCCCGAACACCGTGCACGCCCCCTCGTTCCGATCCAGCACCCCCGCGATCACCGAGATCAGCGTCGTCTTCCCGCACCCCGACGGGCCCACGAGCATCAGCAACTCGCCCTTCCGCACCGTCAGGTCCACCCCGCGCAGCGCCGTCACCCGCGCCGCTCCCTGCCCGTAGTGCTTCACCACGCCCTTGCACTCGATCGCGATGGACGACGCTTCCGTCATGCTCACCCCTTGAAGACCATCCCCGGCTCCGCCCGGATCACCCGCGCCAGGCTCAGCGAGCCCGCCAGCAGCCCGATCGCGCCGATCGCCACGCCCGACAGCACCGGCACCTGCCACGGCATATAGAACGCCAGCCCCGCCTTCACGATCACCCGTCCCAGCAGCACCGCCGCCCCCAGCCCGATCCCATACCCGATCGCCCCCACCGTCACCACCTGCGCCCCGACCATCCGCACGAGCAACCAGTTGCCCGCGCCCATCGCCTTCAGCGCCGCAAAGTGCCGCAGGTTGTCCAGCGTGAACTGGTACAGCGTCTGACCGCACACCAGCACCCCGATCACGAACCCCAGCCCGATCGCCAGCCCGAAGTTTGCCAGGATCCCCGTCGAGGTCAGCAGGAAGTTCGTGCTGTGCGCCTCGAACTGGTCCCGCGTCAGCGCCCGCAGCCCCGTGGCCGCCTCGATCCTCCGCCCCACCGCCGCCGCGTCCTCGCCCTCGCGCACCCCCACCAGCACGAACCCGTTCACCTTCCGCTCCGGGGGCGCGAACCGCACCGCCCGGCTATAGGTCGTGTACACCACCGGCTCCCAGAAGAACCCCTTCGACGCCCGGAACGTCCCCACGATCACCGCGTCCTCGTCGTTGAACGCCAGCCGATCACCCACCCGCAGCGGGCCCTCGCCCCCGCGGACCATCCGCATCTTCCCGCCCAGTTCGTCCGCATCCACCAGCACCCCGCCGCTCCGCCGAAGGTCCTCCAGGCTCCCCTCCACGATCTCCGGAGGCCCGCCCAGCAGCGTCGCGTCGTCCAGCCCCGTCACGATCGCCTGCACCAGCGTCCCGTCCGGCAATCGGCACCGCAGCCAACTCCGGTACATCGGCACCGCCCACGACACGCCCTCCACCCCGCGAACCCGAGGCAGCGCCGTCTCGCTCAGAGGCTTCTGGTCGTCGCTGAACCGCCGCTGCGGGTCCATCACCCACAGGTCCACCGACCCCGTGTCCCGCACGAACGACCCCATCCGCTGGATGAACCCCGTCATGATCGACGCCTGCTGCGCGATCAGCGTCACCGCGAACAGGATCCCCGCGATCAGCCCCGCGTACTTCAGCCGATCCCCCATCAGCATCTTCAGCGCCACCCGCGTCATTTGAACACCACCCCCGGCTCCAGCCGCATCACCCGCTGGACACTGATCAGCGACGCGATCACGCAGATCAGCGCCACCGCCGCCCCCGTCCCCGCCAAGGTCTGCCACAGCAGCCGGAAACTCAGTTGCGTCGGGCCCGCCAGCCGCCCGAACATCGACGCCGCCCCCACCCCGAGCCCGTACCCCACCACCCCCACCACCAGCGCCTGCAGCAGCACCATCCGCAGCAGCCGCAGGTTCCCCGCGCCCATCGCCTTGAGCGTCCCGAAGTGCCGGAGGTTGTCCAGCGTGAACTGGTAGAACGTCTGCCCCGCGATCGCCGTCCCCACCAGGAACCCCAGCGCCACCGCGATCCCGAAGTTGATCGGGATCCCCGTGTACTTCATGAAGTACAGCACCGTCTTCCACGAGAACTCGTCCCGCGTGAACGCCGCCAGCCCCGTCTGCGACTGGATCCGCTCGCACAACTCCCGGGGCGACACCCCCTCCGCCGCGCCCGCCGTCACGAACGACAGCAACTTCCGCTCCCGCGGCGCAAACTGCGTCGCCCGCGTGTACGTCGTGTAGATCACCGGCTGGCTCTGGAACGTCCGAGACACCCGGCACACCCCAACCACCACCGCACGACGATCGTTCAACTCCAGCGTGTCACCGATCCCGATCGGGATCGGCTTCGCGCCCTTGATCGGCCTCCCCTGCTCGTCCATCGGCATCCGCGCCAGCCGGCCCTTCGCCCCCTCCTCGTCCACGATCACCCCCTCCGACCGCCGAAGATCCGCCAGCGTCCCCTCCAGCATCACCGGCGGACCCCCCGTCAGCGTCGCGTCGTCCAGCCCCACCACGATGCACGTCTGGAAGTTCCCGTTCGACAGCCGCGCCTTGAGCAACCCCTTGTACAGCGGCGTCGCCCACTCCACCCCGGCCACACCGCGCACCCGATACAGCATCGTGTCCTGCACCGGCTTGATGTCGTCCACGTACTGCACCTTCGGATCCATCACCCACACGTCCGGCCGAGACGTGTCCGTGATGAACCCGAACGTCCGTGTCATCAGCCCAACAAAGATCGACGCCTGCTGCGTGATGAGCAGCGACGCGAACGCCACCCCCATGATGATCGCCAGGTACTTCGCCCGGTCCCCCACCAGCATCCGCAGCGCGATCCGGTTCATGGCATCCCCCCGTCCCGGACCACGCCCGGCGAACGCTCCGCCGGTGACAGATCCACCCTCGGCCCCGACGCCTCGGGGCGCACCGCCACCGACCCCTCCCGGCCTCTCATCCCTTCCAGCCCAGCCAGCGCAAACCCCGTGATGTGCTCCGCCAACCGATCACGCCCCTCGCCCGTCGGGTCCCATCCCGGCTCAAGCCGCGCCAGCACCGCCGCCGCGTGCTTGTAGAACAGGCACTGCCCCACCACGCTCGCGGCCCCCAGCCGAACCCGCTCCTCCGTCGCCGACGAGCCCAGCACCTCGCGCACGATCCCGCACAACCGCTGGTACTGCGGGCGAATGAACGATTCCGTCAGGTCGTCGAGCACCTCCGTCGGGTCGATCATCTCCCGGCACATCAACTTCCCGTGCCACGCCGGGCGGCCCTGATCGAACAGCCGCTTGAGATAGTTCGAGACGAACGCCCCGAGCCGATCCGCCACCGGCGACGACTCCGTCACCCCCGCCCCCGGCGGATACTTCGTCACGGCCTCTCGCCCCGCGCACGCCAGCACCTCGCGGTACAACCCGAGTTTGTCCCGGAAGTGGTAGTTGACCGCTGCCAGGTTCGCCCCCGCGCGCGCACAAATCTCGCGCACCGTCGCATCGCGGAACCCCACCTCCGCGAACACCTCACCGGCGGCCGTGATCAACTTCGCCCGCGTCGACTCCTCCAGGGTCGTCCCGGGTGCCGGCAAGCCGAAGTCGTTGGGGGAAATCGCGGACATCAAGCGCTCGTTTCAAATGCGAGTTTAGAACGCTCGTTTGAAAAGTCGAGCGGCCTAAGCCGGAAAACATTATCGGACTAACTCAAGGCCTTCCGCACCGGTCGCCGGGAGGGTCCAACGTCGGCGGCGGCGGGTCGGCACGGCTTGGCACGCTGGTTGAGATGGTCGGGACTGGACCAGGAGCCAGCCGATGCGTGCCGAGCCGAGTGCGAGTGGGGCGGAGCGGGTGCCCGGAGGAGTCGAGGCGCGGTCGCTGAACGCGGAGTTGGCCGCTGCGCTGGCGTCTGGGCGTCTGGGAGGTGAGTTAGTGCGGGTAGCACGGGTGGCGGCGGCGGTGCATCGGGGCGAGGCGGTGCGCGGGTTAGGGTCGGCGCAGGGCGGGCGCGACTCGCGCAGCGACGGCGCGAGGAAGAGCGCATGAACTACGGGATGCAGATCTCGGCGTCGGGGGTTCTGACGAGCCTGTACCGGATGGACGTCGCGGCAAACAACCTTGCGAACGTCGGGACGGTGGGGTTCAAGCCGGACTTTGCGGACGTGCGGCAACGGGACTGCGAGCGGGTCGAGCGGGGGCTGGAGCGCGTGGCGGGTAACGAGTTGATGGAGCGGCTTGGGGGCGGGGTGTTCGCGGCGGCGACGCGGACGGGGCAGGCGCAGGGGGCGTTGTCGGCGACGGCGAATCCGCTGGACCTGGCGATCGAGGGCGCGGGGTACTTCGTGGTGCGTGCGGCGGAGGGCGAGGGGATTCGGCTGACCCGTGACGGACGGCTGACGCGCGACGGGAACGGTCGGCTGGTGCAGGCGGCGAGCGGGCTGCCGGTGCTGGATGAGTCGAACGGGCCGATCGTGATCTCGAGCGGGGCGAAGGTGACGGTGGACGCGAGCGGGACGATCCGGCAGAACGGGGCGGCGATCGGTCGGCTGCGTGTGGCGACGGTGGAGGACGCGGGGGTGCTGCGGAAGGCCGGGCACGGGCTGTTCGCGGTGCCGGAGGAGGCGATGGGGCCGCGCGGCGCGTCGAGAGTTCGGCAGCAGATGATCGAGCAGTCGGCGGTGGACCCGGTGGCGGCGCTGATGGCGGTGACGGACGCGGGGCGGGCGGCGGAATCGAACATGACGATGGTGCAGACGCATGATCGGCTGATGGATCGGGCGATCAACGGGCTTGGCAGGGTTGGGACGTAGCGCAGGGCGGCGTGGGCGCGGGGCCGAGTGAGCACGAGACTTGATGGGCTTGTTGGGGACAGGCCCGGGGCGTGTGGGGCGGGTTGGAGGACGTTGGCATGGCGAACATCGCGTTGCAATCGGCGGCCACGGGGCTGTCGGCGCTGAACACGAAACTGGACGTGATCGCGAACAACCTGGCGAACGTGAACACGAACGGGTTCAAGGCGAGCCGGGCGAACTTCCAGGACCTGCTCTACATGGAGCGTGCGCAGCCCGGGGTGGAGAACGCGCAGGGGGACCAGAGCCCGACGGGGTTGTACGTGGGGCTCGGGGTGAAGGTGTCGGGGACGCAGGTGAGTTTCGAGCAGGGGTCGCTGATCAACACGAACCGGCCGTACGACCTGGCGATCGAGGGGGACGGGTTTTTCAAGGTGGTGGTGGAGGACGCGCTGGGGAACGGGACGGCGTACACGCGGGCGGGCGGCTTCTCGCTGAACGCGGACGGGGAGCTGGTGCTGGCGAACGACCAGGGGCGGCGGCTGGACCCGCCGATCACCATTCCGGCGGACGCGATCAGCGTGAAGATCACGTCGGACGGGAAGGTGCAGGTGCTGCAGCCGGGCTCGACGGAGCCGACGGAGCAGGGGCAGATCCAGTTGACCACGTTCGTGAACCCGGCGGGTCTGAAGCAGGTGGGCGAGAACCTGTTCGTGGAGACGGTGGCGTCGGGCCCGGCGATCGAGGGGAGCCCGGCGTCGGAGAACCGGGGTCGGATCCGGCAGAACTTCGTCGAGGCGTCGAACGTGGACCCGACGTACGAGTTGATCGAGATGATCCGGACGCAGCGGGCGTTCGAGATGAACAGCAACACGATCCGAGCGGCGGACGACACGCTGCGGGCGATCGCGCAGTTGCGGCGGTAGTCGGCGCGCCGGGCGGCGCTCCGGGCGAGGCGTGAGCGGAAGGGGTCGGCGATGCGGCGAGCGAGAGGGTGGATCGCGGGGATCGTCGGGCTGGCGCTGGCGTCGGCGGCGGCGGGCCAGAGCACGATCGAGTTGCGTGCGGCGGCGCGGGTGGAGGCGTCGGCGCCGGTGACGCTGGAGCGGGTGGCGGTGCTGACCGGGCCGGAGGCGCGGGCGCTGGCGGGAACGGTGGTGCTGGGGGCCGGGGCGACGGCGACGACGCTGGGCGTGGAGCAGGTGCGCGAGATCCTGGAGCAGGGTGGGGCTGGGGGCGGAGGGGGGCGCGTGAACTGGGGTCGCGTGGTGCTCCGCGGCGCGAGTTGCCGGCTGATCCGCGTGGAATCGGGGAGGGCTGGAGCGAAGGAGGCGGCACCGAAGCCGCCGGCGTTGGAGGTGCCGCGTGCGGGGACGGTTCGCGCGGGGATTGAGTCGCGGCTGCGCTCGATGGCGGGCGTCGAGGCCGGGGACATTCGCGTGACCTTCTCGCCGGGGGACGAGGACATCCTGGGGCTGTCGGCGGACGGCCGGACGCTGGAGGTGCGTGTGGGGAGCGTGTCGGAGCGGCTGCCGCTGGCGGTGGCGCTGTACGACCGGGATCGCGTGGTGGCGGAGCGGACGATTCGAGTGGGCGTGGAGGTGCGGCGCGAGGTCTTGACGGCGCGAGGGGCGATCCGTCGCGGGCACGTGCTGACGGAGGGCGATGTGGCGCTCGAGGCGCGATGGGCGGCGTGGGACGGGCGGGAGGGAATGGCATTGACTCGCGCGGATGTGGCGGGGCGGACGGCCCGACGGGCGCTGGCGGCGGGCGAGGCGATCGACGCGGAGTCGTTGGTGCAGCCGATGGCGGCGCGGAAGGGCGAGATCATCCAGGTTCGGAGCGTGGCGGGGAGCGTGGTGGTGACGACGAAGGCGAGGGCGCTGGCGGCGGCGCGGGTGGGCGAACTGACGCCGTGCGAGGGTCTGGAGGGCGGCCCGACGTTCCTGGCGCGGATGGACTCGCCGGGTCGAGGGATCGTGTCGTCGGAGGGCGTGAGATGAGACGAGCGGCGTCGGCGGTGCATGGGGCGTTGGCGGCGGCCGTGGCGGCGCTTCCGGCGCTGGGTCAGAGCCAGTTGTTGCCGGAGCGTCCGGTGGTGGAGCCGCTGGAGGCGGAGTACGTGTCGCCGTTGCAAGGGGTGAGCCTGTTCACGGTTCGGCCCCCGAAGCCGCGGGAGTTCAAGATCCACGACCTGGTGACGATCCTGGTGGAGGAGTCGAGCCAGCAGACGGCGGACCAGTCGCTCAAGACGGACAAGAAGTACGACCTGGAGTCGAGCCTCAACGGGGTGATCGACCCGTGGAAGTTGCTGGAGTTGCAGTTGCGTGCCGGGGACCTGACGAACCTGAAACTGATCGACGCGGTGTCGAACCAGAAGTTCGCCGGGAAGGGCTCGTTCCAGCGGAACGATCGGCTGTCGATGAAGATCCAGGCGGAGATCATCGACGTGAAGCCGAACGGGACGCTGGTGCTCGAGGCGCGGAAGACGATCGACAAGAACAAGGAGACGCAGGCGACGGTGCTGACGGGGGTGTGTCGGCAGCAGGACGTGACGGAGAACAACACGGTGCTGTCGAGCCAACTGGCGAGCCTGAACCTGGTGACTCGGAACGAGGGGCAGGTGAACGAGACGGCGAAGAAGGGGCTGGTGCCGCGCGTGCTGGAGGCGCTGTTCGCGTTCTAGGGCGGGCTACGCGGAGCGGGTGGCCTCGACGCTTGGGGCGACGACCTCGACGGCGACGCCGCCGAGGAGGTCGTCGGCGTAGTTGGTGGCGGCGCGGCGCTTGGTGATCGGGCCCTCGGCGTCGCCGCGCAGGAACTGGCGGATGAGGCGCTGGTCCTCGGGGAGCGTCGCGGCGTCGGCGGCGGAGGTCTTGCGGAGGTCATCGAACCACTGGCGAGGCTGGACGGTGAGCATCCGGCCCTTGTCGAGCATGGCCATGCGGTCGGCGATGGCGAAGGCGGAATCCATCTCGTGGGTGACGACGACGCTGGTGACGCCGAGTTTTTTGGAGAGGTCGATGATGAGGCGGTCGATCTCGGCGGAGGTGACGGGGTCGAGGCCGGCGGAGGGCTCGTCGTAGAAGAGGATGCGCGGGTCGAGGGCGAGGGCGCGGGCGAGGCCGGCGCGTTTTTTCATGCCGCCGGAGATCTGGGCGGGGTACTTGTCGGCGTGCTCGCGGAGCCCGACGAGTTCGAGTTTGATCTTGACCTGGATGTCGATGATCTCGCGGCCGAGCGCGGTGTGCTCGATGAGGGGGAGGGCGACGTTCTCGCGGAGGGTCATGGAGTTGAAGAGGGCGCCGGACTGGAAGAGGATGCCGAAGCGCTTGCGGACCTGGTTGAGCCCGTCGTCGTCGAGGGCGGTGAGGTCCTGGCCGAACATGAGGATGCGACCGTCGTCGGGCTTGAAGGACCCGATGATGAGGCGGAGGAGGGTGGACTTGCCGGAGCCGGAGCCGCCCATGATGACCATGGTCTCACCGGGGAGGATGTCGAGGTTGATGCCGTCGAGGACGGCGCGGCCGTCGAAGCGCTTGACGACGTTCTGGCAGGAGATGATGGGGGCGGGGGACATGGGAGCGAGGCTCAAAGCAGCAAAGAGGCAAAGCAGCAAATGAAGAGCGGAGGGAAGCGAAGGTGAACGCTCGGGGGGGGGGGGGAGGTGAGCGGCTAGGTGGGCGGGGGCTTGGGCGGGGCTGGAGAGGAGGGCGCGGGCTGAGGAACGAGCCAGAACTCCTTGCCTTTGATGGCGACACCGAAGTTCTGGAGGGCGCCCTTGAGGGTGCCGCCGGAGGTGATGACCTCCCAGAAGGCCTCTGGGCGCTTGGTTTCGAGGATGATCATGCCCTGGGACTTGTCGAACTCGACGGGGAGCGGGAGGGCGATGACGGCGTTGCCGCTGGGCGTGGTTCGACCCTTGGGCTGGTTGAAGATTTGTTCGAAGTTGAGTTTGGAGGGCATGCCCTTGATGGCGCCGGCCTCGGCGAGGAGGGCGTCGCGGAAGGCGGCGATGTCCTGGTCGGTGAGGGTCTCGGCGACCTTGGGGTCGAGGAGTTGGCGGACGGGAGAGAAGTCCTTGGCCTCGACGGCGCGGGTGGCGGCGAGGGCGGGCTGGACGACCTCGCGCATGTAGGCGTTGCCGGCGCGCTGGGCGCCGATGGCGAGGGCGAGCCAGAGGACGGTGCCGAGGAGCCCGAGGACGAGGCCGAAGAAGGCGAGGGTTCGTCCGGAGAGTCGGCCGCGTGAGCCGGAGATCCTGACGATGCCGGCGCCGCCGAGGATCGCGCCGATGAGGCCGAAGCCCGGGATGCAGCAGAGGAGGGAGAAGACGATGGAGGAGACGGCGAGCGCGGAGACGCGGGCGTGGACGATGGGCTCGGGCTCGGGGTGGGCGTAGGGGTTTCGGCTCATGGTGAAAGACTATCCGATTGGCGGTGCGAAGGGTGTGGCGACGCGATGGGTGATTGGGAAGTGCGGCTCGCGGGATTCGGGGCGGAGCACTCGAACGACGCGCGGAGGCGATTGGCGCACTCGATGACGATGGCGGCGGCGGCGTGGATCTCGGCGACGGTGGTGTCTCGGCCGAGGCTGAAGCGGACGGAACCGATGGCGAGTTCGGGGGGGATGCCCATGGCGAGGAGGACGGGGGAAGGATCGAGGGAGCCGGAGGAGCACGCGGCGCCGGCGGAAGCGCAGACGCCGCGCTCGCTGAGCATGAGGAGGATGGCCTCGGCCTGGAGGCGAGGGAAGGCGATGTTGGAGGTGTTCCAGAGCCGCGGGGCGGCGCGCCCGTGGACGACGGCGTCGGGGATGGCGGCGAGGATGGCGGCCTCGAAGCGGTCGCGGAGCGCGGCCTGTTGCGTGCGGAGCGAGGGATCGGCGAGAAAGGCGACGGCCTCGCGCGCGGCGACGCCCGCACCGACGATGCCAGGGACGTTCTCGGTGCCCCCGCGGCGGCCGAGTTCCTGCGAGCCGAGGAGGGTGGGCGCGAGCGGGACGCCTCGGCGGACGCGGAGGACGCCGACGCCCTTTGGGCCGTGGAACTTGTGCGGGGCGAAGGAGAGGAGGTCGGGGACGGGCGACGACGAGTCGATGGGTTCCTTGCCGATCCATTGGGTGGCGTCGGTGTGGAAGGTGACGCGCTTCTCGCGGCAGAGGCGGGCGATGTGGGCGACGGGCTGGATGATGCCGGTCTCGTTGTTGGCCCACTGGATGGAGCAGAGGGAGGCGGCGTCGAGGAGCGGCGCGAGGGAGTCGGGAGCGACGATCCCATCGCGCGAGACGGGCGCGAGGCGGAGGTCGATCTGGCCTCGCGTGGCGAGATGGCCGAGGAGGTCGCGGACGGCGGCGTGCTCGACGGCGGTGGAGACGACGACGGGGGGCGTGGGCGCGTGCGGGAGCGAGGCGAGGGAGCCGCGGATGGCGAGGTCGATGGCCTCGGTGCCGCTGGCGGTGAAGATGATCTCCTTGGGATCGGCGGCGACGAGCGAGGCGAGTGCGGCGCGGGCGAGTTCGACCTGGTTTCGGGCGTCCTGGCCGGCGCGATGGATGCTGGAGGGGTTGTGCCAGTACGTGGAGAGGGAGGCGGTGACGGCGGCGACAACGGCGGGGCTTGGGCGCGTGGTGGCGTTGTGGTCGAGGTCGATCACGCGGGATGGTAGAGCGGGGCGTGGAGGTCCCATACACGGGGTGGCGGGTCGAGCCGGTTGGCGCGCGCGGCCTGTGCGGGGGCGTGCGGTAGGCCGGGACGGTGCAAGGGTTCTGGTCACGGGGAGCGGGGTCGTGTGAGCCGATGGGAGGAGTCGGGGGAGAGAGACGGGCGCGGGAAGGGGGCAGTGGGAATGGGCGCGTTGTTCTCGGGCCGGACCATGGAAGCACGTCCGAAATCGTCGCGTTGGTCGCCGCCTCCGCCTTCGGTGTCGTTCCTTGGTGAGGACGAGCCGATGGAGCCGCCGCCTCCCCCGCGGGCTGTGGAGCGGAAGCAGGAGCCGTCGGCATCGAAGTTTGACGCGGAGTTGGACGTGTGCGAGTTGGATGATCGGGACAGGCCTGGCCCGGCGTGGGCGGCGCGCGGGCGGGAGTTGGGGCGGTCGCACCTGGTGTTCCGCTCGCGGCGGATGTGCTACCAGGGTCGGCGCGTGCTGGTGGCGGTGCACCTGATCGACGACACGCCGCTGCCGCTGTTTGGGCAGGTGGCGGCGTGCGAGTACGACGGGGAGGGGCAGTACCGGGTGGAGTTGGAGTTGCTGCGAGTGCCCGAGCGAGCGGAGGTTTCGGCGTGGCTGTCGAGCCGGGGCGGCGCGGGCGGTCGAGCGGCGACGAGGGAGCGCGGACGCGGGGGGACTTGACGCGGCGCGGCGCGGGCCGGACCCTTGGTCGTGGAAGTGATCCGAGACGTGGCAGAGTTGGCGAAGTGGACGGCGTCGCGTCGCGCGCCGACGGTGCTGGTCCCGACGATGGGGGCGCTGCACGCGGGGCACGCGGCGCTGGTCGCGCGCGGGGCGGAAGAGTCGCGTGCGGGCGGCTGGGGCGGGTGCGTGGTGAGCGTGTTCGTGAACCCGACGCAGTTCAACGACCCCGGGGACCTGGCGCGGTATCCGAGGACGCTGGAGGCGGACGCGGCGATCTGTGCCGGGGCGGGTGCGGACGCGGTGTTCGCGCCGAGCGAGGAGGCGATGTATCCGAGGGGGGAGACGGTGGCGGTGCCGGCGCTGCCGAAGGTGGCGACGGAGCCGGGGCTGGAGGACGCGTTTCGGCCTGGGCACTTCGCGGGGGTGTGCCAGGTGGTGGCGCGGCTGTTCGCGGTGACGGGGTCGCGCGCGGCGGTGTTTGGGGAGAAGGACTGGCAGCAGTTGCAGGTGGTGCGGGCGATGGAGTCGGCGCGCGGGCCGGCGGGGGTGCGGATCGTGGCGCACGCGACGGTGCGCGACGCGGACGGGCTGGCGATGTCGAGCCGGAACCGATTCCTGTCGCCCGAGGCGCGGCGGATGGCGCTGGCGATCCCGCGGGCGCTGGCGCGGGCGCGGGGAGGGAGCGCGGTGGAGGAGGCCGAGCGAGCGATGGCGGAGGAACTGGCGGGGTTGCGCGTGGAGTACGCGGTGGTGCGCGACGCCGAGACGCTGGGGCCGATGGTGAGCGGGCGGCCTGGTCGGGCGCTGGTGGCGGCGTGGAGCGGCGGGACGCGGCTGATCGACAATGGCCCGTGGACGTGATGGAGCCGGCGGGTCGGGGGGGATAGCGTTGCGTTCGCCCAGGGCAGTCGGCGAAGGCCGCGACGCCCGCTGAGGAGGACCGCGGTGCTGCGCACGCCCCTGCACAAGTTTCACGTCGAAGCCGGCGCGAAGATGGTCGAGTTTGCGGGGTGGGAGATGCCCATGATGTACACGGGCATCCACGAGGAGCACCACCAGGTGCGGACCTCGGGCGGGTTGTTTGACGTCTCGCACATGGGGCGTGTGAAGGTGACGGGTCGGCACGCGCGGCGGTTCCTGGAGCGGCTGTGCACGCGGCGGATCAGCGACATGACGGCGGGGCAGTGCCGATACTCGCTCGTGTGCAACGAGCGGGGCGGGGTGCGGGACGACGTGATCGTGTACCGGATGGACGAGGACGAGTTCCTGGTGGTGGTGAACGCCTCGAACCGCGAGAAACTGCTGGGGCACTTCGAGCAGGTTCGCGGGGACCTGGGCGTGAAGATCGACGACCAGACCACGGGCACGGCGATGGTGGCGCTGCAGGGCCCGAAGGTGATGGAGCTGGTCTCCAAGTTCAGCAAGGAGATCCCGACGCTCAAGCGGTATCGGTTCGCGGTGAAGAACCTGATGGTGCTGAAACTGATCGTGAGCCGGACGGGGTACACGGGCGAGGACGGGGTGGAGGCGATCCTGCCGGCGGGGATGGTGGGGATCGCGATGACGCTGCTGCTCAAGGACGTGGACATGAGGAAGGAGGGGGCGCTGGTCAGGCCGGCGGGGCTGGGGGCGCGGGACACGCTGCGGCTGGAGGCGGGGATGCCGCTGTATGGGCACGAGTTGGGCGAGGAGACCAATGCGCTCGAGTGCGGGGTGGACTTCGCGATCAGTTTGGACAAGGACCAGGGCGAGAAGGCCGAGGTGTTCGTGGGGATGGAGGCGCTGAAGCGGACGATGGAGGCGGGAGGGCCGAAGCGCCGGCTGGTGGGAATCGCGATCGACGGCAAGCGAACGGCACGGCAGGGGAACGCGGTGCTGCGCAACGGCGTGAAGGTGGGCGAGGTGACGTCGGGGTGCCTGAGCCCGACGCTGGGGCACGCGATCGCGATGGCGCTGGTGGACATCGAGGCGACCGAGCCGGGGGGCGTGCTTCGCATCGATACGGGGCGGGGCGAACTCGAGGGGAAGGTGACGAAACTGCCGTTCTACAAGGCGGCGAAGTAGCGGGGCGGGGCGGGCGGCGGCCGCGCGTCGCGGTGGGTCATGGACCGCGAGGGCGATAGCCGATAGAGTTGTCCAGAGTCCCGCTGGTGTCGAGGTACACGCCCAAACTCATCGTGACGTTGCGCGAGGGCTACTCGCTGCGCCGGTTCGCAGCGGACGCGGCGGCGGGGCTGACGGTGGCGATCATCGCGCTGCCGTTGGCGATGGCGCTGGGGATCGCGAGCGTGCCGGGCGCGGTGGCGGACGCGCTGAAGCAGGCGCACCCGTGGCTCAGCCCGCCGGCGATGGGGCTGTACACGGCGGTGGTGGCGGGGTTCCTGATCTCGGCGCTGGGCGGGAGCCGGGTGCAGGTCGGCGGCCCGACGGCGGCGTTCATCCCGATCGTGTTCTCGATTGCCGCGACGCACGGGTACGAGGGTCTCGCGACGGCGACGCTGATGGCGGGCGTGATCGTGATCCTGATGGGGGTGTTCCGATTCGGGCAACTGA
This sequence comes from Phycisphaerae bacterium, assembly GCA_016793805.1. Classification (GTDB taxonomy): domain Bacteria; phylum Planctomycetota; class Phycisphaerae; order Phycisphaerales; family UBA1924; genus JAEUIZ01. The sequence continues at coordinate 46,194 of JAEUIZ010000031.1, read as the reverse complement.
TCAAGTTCATCCCGTACCCGGTGACGACGGGGTTCACGGCGGGGATCGCGGTGACGATCGTGGCCTCGCAGATTCGCGACTTCCTGGGCCTGACGGCGATGGACGGGGCGGCCCTCTCGCTCCCGGCGGATTTCGTGCCCAAGTTGCGGGTTCTGGGCGAGCACATCGGGACCATCAACTGGCACTCGGCGGGGATCGGGGTGGGATCGCTGGCGGTGCTGATCGTGGTGCGACGGTTTGTGCCGCGGCTTCCCGGGGCGATCGTGGCGGTGGTGCTGTCGGTGGTGGCGATTCGGGTGCTGGGGTGGGACAAGGCCGCGGGCGGGATGGTGGAGACGATCGGGTCTCGGTTCGGGGGCATCCCGCACTCGCTGCCCCCGCCGCATCTGCCGCGGATCGACCTGGAACTGATCCGGGAGTTGATCCCGGCGGCGACGACGATCGCGCTGTTGTGCGCGATCGAGAGCCTGCTGTCGGCGGTGGTGGCGGACGGGATGACCGGCCAACGCCACAAGTCGGACCAGGAACTGGTGGCGCAGGGCGTGGCGAACGTGGCGAGCACGTTCTTCTTCGGGCTCCCGGCGACGGGTGCGATCGCGCGGACGGTGGCGAACATCAAGGCGGGCGGGCGGACGCCGATCGCGGGGATGCTGCACGCGGCGATCCTGCTGGCGTTCATGCTGGCGCTGGCGCCGCTGGCGAAGTTGATCCCGCTCTCGACGCTGGCGGCGGTGCTGCTGCTGGTGGCGTGGAACATCTCGGAGATCGACCACTTCCGGGCGCTCCTGCGGGCGCCGCGGAACGACGTGCTGGTGCTGCTGACGACGTTCGGGCTGACGGTGTTCGCGGACCTGACGATGGGCGTGGGCGTGGGGATGGTGCTGGCGTCGCTGCTGTTCATGAAGCGCATGGCGGACGTCTCGAACATCGCGGGGGTGCGCGAGGAGATCGCGGAGGGGCAGGAGTCGGAGGCGGCGGACCCCAAGGACCCGGGCGAGGTGAGGAGCAAGCGGGTGCCGACTGGGGTGGAGGTGTTCGAGATCAACGGCCCGTTCTTCTTCGGGGTGGCGGATCGGCTGAAGGACACGCTGAACCAGTTCGAGCGGCCGCCGCGGGTGTTCATCCTGCGGATGCGGTACGTCCCGCACATCGACGCGACGGGGCTGCACGCGCTGGACGAGTTTCGGATGAAGTGCAAGCGGCAGGGGATCGTCTTGCTGCTGGGCGGGGTTCACGCGCAGCCGATGTTCGAGATGGTGCGTGCGGGGCTGGACACCGCGATCGGGCTGGAGCACATCTTCGAGAACCTGGACGACGCGCTGGCGGCGGCGCGGCGGATCGTGGAGCCGGGGGTTGCGGAGGCGCGAATCGAATCGCCCTCGTCGAGGTGAAACCCGAGGTCTGGAGGGGCATCCACGGGGTTAGCGGCTGGGCGTGAGAGATGCGTCCGATCCCTGGGCCGCGACTGGGAGCGACGATGTCGGGTACGCTGCCGAGTGTGGAAGCGACGCCGGACGGAGCCGTGGAGGGACTTGTCGCGCGCCTTCGGCGTGGCGACGAGGCGGCATACGAGGAACTGGTGCGGCTCACGGGCGGGCGGCTGCTGGCGGTGGCGCGTCGGATGCTCGGGGGCGAGGACGACGCGCAGGACGCGGTGCAGGAGACGTACCTGAGCGCGATCAAGTCGCTGGACCGGTTCGACGAGCGGTCGCAGATGTCGACGTGGCTGCACCGGATCTGTGTGAACGCGTGCCTGATGCGATTGCGGACGCGGCGGCGTCGGCCGGAGCGGTCGATGGACGACCTGCTCCCGCAGTTTGTGGAAGACGGGCACCAGCGGACGCCGACGCGGGCGTGGAAACCGGAGGCGTCGGCCGGCATCGAAGCGGAGGAACTGCGGGCCCTCGTCCGGGAGAAGATCGAGGAGTTGCCGGCGGCGTATCGAGAGGTGCTGATGCTGCGGGACATCGAGGAACTGGACACGGAGCAGACGGCGGAGATGCTGGGGCTCACGCCCGCGGCAGTCAAGACGCGGCTCCACCGGGCGAGGCAGGCGCTGCGGACGCTGCTGGAGCCGACGTTTGCCGGGGGGCGCGAGTGACGAACCAACCTTACATCACCTGTCGGCAGTTGATCGACTTCATCGCGGACTACCTCGACGGGACGCTGGAGGCGTCGGCGCGGCGGGAGTTTGAGCGGCACCTGGGCGTGTGCCCGTCGTGCGTGGCGTACCTGGAGAGTTATCGCCGGACGGTGGCGCTGGGCAAGGCGGCGCTGAAGCCGACGGAGGACGCGCCGGGGCCGGAGGTGCCGGCGGGTTTCGTGGCGGCGGTGAAGCGGGCGCTGGTGGAGCAGAAGCCGGCTACGTGAGCCAGGCGTCGTCGACGCGCATGCCGGGCGGGATCTGGGCGGCCGAGCCCGGCTCGACGAGACCGGCGACGGGATAGGCGCAGTAGTCGATGGAGAAAGCGCCGGCGGGGCGGTGATTGCCGGAGCGACCGAGCCCCCCGAAGGGGAGTTTGCTGCTGGCGCCGGCGGTGCCGGAGTTGATGTTGACGCACCCGGCGCGGGCGAGCCTTCGGAAGCGGTCGATGGCGGCGGGGTCGCGCGTGAAGACCGAGGCCGCGAGCCCGAAGCGCGTGGTGTTGGCCTGGTCGAGGGCGTCGTCGAACGAAGGGGCGAGGCTAAGGCGAAGGAGCGGCCCGAAGACCTCGGCGTCGCCGCCGGGCGCGGACTCGTCGAGCGTGAAGCGATCGACGCGGAGGATGCCGGGAGAGAGGAAGTGGCCCGGGCGATCGAGGGCTCGGGCGGCGGCGATGGTCTCGGCGCCCGACGCGACGGCGCGGGACTGGAAGGCGAGGACCGAATCGCGCGCGGCGGCGCTGATGATCGGGCCCATGAATACGGGGTGCGGGGAGCGAGGGTCGCCGACGATCAGGTTCGAGGTGATCTTGGCGAGCAGCGGGATGAAGCGGTCGGCGACGGCCTCGTGGACGATCAGGCGACGGGTGCAGGTGCAACGCTGGCCCGTGCTGATGAAGGCGGAGCGGGCGCACTCGACGGCGGCCTGGCGAAGATCGGCGTCGGGCAGCACGATCGCGGCGTTGTTCCCGCCCATTTCAAGCGCGAGGATTCGGCCTGGGCGGTCGAGGTTGGCCTGCATGATGGCGCGGCCGACGGGGAACGAGCCGGTGAAGAGGATGCCGTCGAGGTCGTCGTGACCGACGAGGGCGGAGGCGACATCCGCGCCGCCGTGGACGAGGTTCAGGACGCCCGGCGGGGCGCTCTCGGCGTCGAGGGCTTCGAGGAGGAGTTCGGCGAGCAGTTGCCCGACGGCGGGAGCCTTGTCGCTGGGTTTGAAGACGACGGTGTTGCCCATGGCGAGGGCGGGGATGATGTGCCCGTTGGGCAGGTGGGCGGGGAAGTTGAAGGGCCCGAGGACGGCCAAGACGCCGTGGGGCCGAAACCAGCAGAGGCCGCGCCGGCCTGAGCCCGCGTCGATCTCGAAGTCGGCGACGCGGCGGAGCGGGCCGGACTCGTCGAGGGTGATCTCGACCTTGGCGGCGAGGGCGGCGGCCTCGGTGGCCGAATCCCAGAGCGGCTTGCCGACCTCGTCGGTGATGGCTGAGGCGACGGCGTCGGCGCGGGCCTTGCAGAGATCGGCGAACCGGCGAAGGACGGCGAAGCGACGCTCGCGGGGCCACGCCGACCATGCTGGGAACGCGGCGCGGGCGGCGGCGACGGCCGGATCGACGTGCGCGGCACGCGGCGAGCCGGCCCAGATGATGCGCGAGGGATCGGCGGGCGAGCGCGAGACGAGCGTCGGACTCGGGCCGCCCAGACTGATCCATCGCTCGCCGACGAGATCGGCGGCTGGTCCGACGATCACGCGCGCTCCTTGCGTCGCGCGGGACGCTTCGTCGCGGGCTTGGCGGGCGGCTTGGGCTCGGCGGTGCGGGTCGTCTTCTGCGGGGCTCGCTTGCGCGCGGCCTCGTAGGGCGTGACGCCCAAGGCCAGGCCGGGCTTCCACTCGAGTTGCCCGATGGCGTCGCGCGGGAGGCGGATCTGGTCGCCCGCGAGAGCGAAGGGCGTCTGGATCGCGCGGAACTCGCCGTCGTCGCTGAGATGGCTGACGATGCCCTCGCGGTCGAACTCGGCGGCGTGGCCGGCGAGGATGGCGCGGCGGGTGTTGCGGACGATCGAGATGTCGTCGGTGCTGGCCTCGAGGTGCGGGCCACCGTCGAAGGGATCGACGAGGTCCTTGCAGGTGAACCCCAGGCGCTCGAGCATGGCCCGCGCGGGGACGGTCTCCTCGCCCACTCGTCCAACCACGTCGCGGGCCTCCGGGGGCAGGAGGGAGAGGTAGATGTCCTCGGCGGGGAGGAGGGCGGAGATGAACTCGCGGGAGCGCTGACAGTGGGAATCGGCCTCGGTGTAGGAGAGGGGGATGAATCGGCGGCCGAAGAACTCCCAGAGGGGGCTGCGGCCGTCGGCGGAGAGCGGGCCCATCATCTCGGCGATGACGCGGTCGGCGAAGAGGTGGCGGTGAAGGGCGATGAGGTGGAAGCGGACGAAACTGAGGAATCGCCCGAGGCGGTGCCCGCGCGAGGCGGGCTGGAGGATGAGCCCGCCGATCTCGGTGGGCCCGGACTCGTCGGCGTGGAGGCGGGCGACGACGTGGCTGGTGCCGGTCTGGAGGCTCTGGCTGAAGAAGTCGCGTCGGGTGAGTCGCATGGAGAAGTTGGGGTTCCCCGGGCCGCCCATGCGCGAGATGATCTGGGACGACCCGAGGCAGGCGCCCGAGTCGGCGTCCTCGAGGACGAGCATGAAGAGGTCGGAGCGGGAAGCGGAAAGGCCCAGGATCGCGCCGTTGCGGGACGCGGAGGGCTGATCCGGCGTGGCGTCGGCGACGCCGGCGGCGCGGCGGAAGCACTCGCGGCTTCGCAGGATCTTGGACGTGATGACCTCGCGATCGGCCGGGAGGTTGATGAAGTGGACCATCTTCGCCAGTTTGAGGAGCGTGGCGGCGTCGTCGAGTTTGGCCTGTCGGATGAGGAACACGCGGGCCTCCGTGCGCGGCCGTGCGCCGCGGCGACGGGAGTCGTCGCGCCGGCGGGGGCCTCCGTCGGGTGATTATTCGCCCGCCACGCGGGCCAGGCCGCGCTCCACGCACTGGAAGACCGCGGGCCAGTCCTTCTCGTCAAAGACGGGCAGCGGGGGGAGCATTCGGAGGTGGTACGGTCCGTGTCCGGCGTAGAAGAGGATGACGCCCTCGTCGAAGCAGGCGCGGGCGGCCTTCTGGACCTTGTCCTTGTCCCCGCCGAAGGGGGTGAAGCGCATCATGCCCCCGATGCCCCCGTGGAGTTCGGTAAGTGCGGGGACGTTGGGGAACCATGCGGGACGGCGTGCGATCAGGGCGTTGACCTGCTCGGCGAAGGCTGCGTGATGGCGCGAGAAGCGGCCGGTGGGGCCGTAGAAGTCTCCGTCGCGGAGGCGTTCGAGGACTCGCTGCCCGACGCGGAAACTGACGCCCTCGCCGATGAAGGTGCCGGAGAGGAGCCCGGGCTGGGGGTTGAACTCCGGGGTCCAGAGGGTGGCGCAGGCCTGGGTCATTTTGCCGACGCAGAAGACATCGACGTACTCGCCGAGGTCGAAGAGGTCGTAGGCGAACATGGCCGTGGTGCGGCCGAAGGTCTGGATCTCGTCGTCCCAGATGGGGATGGCGTGGGCGCGGCAGACATCCATGAGGGCCTTGAAGAAGTCGCGGTCGCCGACGTTGAAGCCGCCCTCGCCCTGGACGAGTTCGAAGATGAAGCAGGCGTGCTGCTTGGGGTACCGTTCGATGTACTCGCGCAGGCGGGCGACGGCGGCGTCGATGAACCTGGCCTTGCCCATCGCGGCCGCGGCGGCGGGGTCCCAGAAGGGCATGTAGTCCACGAGCACCGAGAGCGGGACGCCCTGGCGATAGGCGGCGGTGTCGCCGATCTGGGACATGACGACGGAGCGGCCCATGAAGCAGTCGCGGAAGGCCAGGACGCGGGGCGCGCCGCCGGTCTTCTGGAAGCAGACCTTCAGCGCGTTCTCGTTGGCCATGCACCCGGAGGTGGCGAGGTAGGCGTGGCGAAGGCGGCTGGACTTCCGGGCCTCGGCGAGCAGCGTGTCGAGAAAGGTGTACGCCTCGTTGTTGGAGATGAGGTTGCCCTGCTTGACGGTGTTGTCGAGCCCGGCGGCGAGGGCGGCGGCGGCGAGGTCGGGATCGGAGTGGCCGAAGAAGTGGACCCCGATGCCGCAGAGCATGTCCCACTTCACCGACCCGTCGGCGAGTTCGACGAGGGCGCCGCGCCCGACGCCCGAGCCGAGGTAGGGGTACATGAGAGCGCGTCCGCGCGATTCGGCGGCACGGGCCATGAGGGCGTCATACGACTCGGTGAGCCCGGGCAGCGGCCCGCGGGGACCGGTGATCCGTGCGGAGGCGGCCTTGACCTGCGCGACGATGGCGTCGATGGCCTGGCGGACCGCGGGGCTGTGGTGCAGGTCGTGCCCAACGGTGGTGGCGGGCTTCGGGGGCGCGGGGGGACGGGGCGAGGCGGTGGTCATGGTCTAGGTCCAGGCTCCGGCGGCGATCCGCGCCATGAGCAGGGCGAGCAACTGGCAACGTTCGACGAGGCTGGGGATCTCGATCCACTCCTGGGGCGTGTGGAGCCCACCGCCGCGGACGCCGAGCGTGTCGATGGTGGGCAGGCCCTCGGACTGAAGGATATTGCCGTCGCAGACGCCGCCGGTCTTGGCGAAGGGGAGGCGCTGTCCGAGGGTTTCGGCGGCGTGTCGGGCGAGGGCTGCAAGGCGGAGGGTCTCGGGGGTCTGTGGCTTGGCGGGGCGGTTGAAGGACGTGCGGACGTGGACCGAGGCCGGGCCCGGGCGTTCGAGCGCGACGAGGTCGCGCTGGAGTTCATCGGCGATCTGTCGCGAGGGGAATCGGACGTTGCCCCAGGCGCTGGCGCGATCGGGGACGACATTGGTGGCGATGCCGCCCTCGACGGGCCCGACGTTGATGATCTTGTCGCGCGTGAGGTCTGGGAGGTCGCCGATGGTGACGAGGGCACGGGCGAGCGCGGTGACCGCGGAGACGCCGGAGGCGAAGTCGCGTCCGACGTGGGCGGCGCGGCCGCGGGCGTCGATGCGGAACTGCCCGGTGCCGAGGCGTTCGACGGCGAGAGAGCCGTCGGGGAGCGCGGGCTCGACGGCGAGGCCCACGCCGCCGGCGGCTCGCCGGGCCTCGGCGCGGAGGACGGCCTCGGAGTGGTACGAGCCGGTCTCCTCGTCGGAGTTGAAGACGACGGTCCAGTTGGGCATCACGCCGGCCTCGGCGAGGGCTTCGAGCGCGGCGACGAGGATGACCAGGCCGCCCTTCATGTCCACGCATCCTGGGCCGGTGGCGGTGGCGCCGTCGGGCGCGAGGGTGAGTTCGCGGAACGGACCCGCGGGATCGTGGACGGTGTCGAGGTGCCCGGCGAGGAGGATCGGTGGGCCGATGCCCGCGGGCCCGCGGCAGACGGCGGTGGGCGGGATGGGCGAGTTGGGCGAGACGCCAAAGAGCCAGTCGGGCTTGGGGTCGCCCGGGACGAGGTCGATGGAAGCGCCGAGGCGGCGGAGGCGGTCGGTGAGGAGGGCGCGGGTGCGATCGAGGCCCGGGGTGTGGAAGCCGCCGGTGGGCGTGCCGACGTGGAGGCGCAGGTCGTCGAGGAGGGCGTCGCGGCGCGAGTCGATGATCGTGAGGAAGCGTTCCGGCATCGCGGGATTGTTGCCGGCTAGCGCGGAGCGAGGGGCTCGCCTCGGAGGAGGCCGAAGGTGAGCACATCGCGGAACCGGCCGTCGATGCGAGCGTGCGAGGCGAGCGAGGTCTCGTGGCGAAAGCCGAGCGCCAGGAGCGGTGCGGCGTCGTCGAGCGAGAGGGCGGAGGCGGTGAGCCGCTTGAGGCCGAGGTCATGGAATGCGATGTCGATGAGGCCCGCCGCGGCGAGTGGAGTGGGATCGGGGAGGCCCGGAATCGGGAGGCAGGCGATCTCGGCGCGCTCGTGGGCGCGCGAGGTTCGGAGGGCGGCCAGGCCGACGAGGGAGCCGCGGGCGTTGTCGATGGCGAGCAGGAGCCCCTCGTCGGCGCGGCGGTGAGCCTCGGCGAGCGCGGCCAGATCGAGCGGGTCTTGAGCGGCTCGCTCGGACGCGTTCGCTGGCGCGGGCGACGAGAGCGGGCCGGTCCACGGGAGGGCGTCGGCGAGGATGCCGGCGCGGTCGATGGCGGCGAGCGCGGGGGCGCGATCCTCGGGCCGGAGCGGGCGGAGCGTGCAGGTCGGCGTGGTTCGGGTGGGCGGGCTCGGCGCGACGGGACGGCTTGTGGGCGCGCCCGGGGGCGGCGCGGGGAGTGGATCGCCGTGGCGCGGCTCGCCCGGTTGTTGTGGGCCGCGGACCATGCCGAAGACCTCCGCGTCCTCGAATCTGCCCCACTTGAGGAACTGGCGGCGTTGGGAGCCCTCGCGCGTGAAGCCGGCCTTGGCGAGCACTCGCCCGGAGGCAGGATTACGCGAGAAGTGCCACGCGAAGAGTCGGCGGAGGGCGAGCGTGCCGAAGGCGTGCTCCACGACGGCGCGAGCGGCCTCGGTGGCGTAGCCCTTGCCCCAGTGGGAGGGATCGATGACGTATCCGATTTCCGCGCGAGAGTGCGGGCGGTCGACGGTCAGCCCGATGGAGCCGATGACGGCCCCGTCGAGCGTGATGGCGAAGACGACGCCGCGATCGGAGGCGGCGAGATCGGGAAGCATGCCGAGCCAGGCGCGGGCGTCGGCGAGGGAATAGGGGTGCGGGATTCGCAGCGTGGTGGCGGCGACGATCCGCTGCCCGCAGATGCGGACGGTGGCCTCGGCGTCGTCAAGGGTGAAGGCGCGGAGGATGAGTCGGGATGTGCGGAGAGCGGCGAGCATGACGCGCGTGGGAGGCCGCCGAGCCTAGTACGCGGCCACCTGCTGGAGCGCCTCGACGATGCGTGCGGCGTCGGGAAGGTATTCGAGTTCGAGTTTGTAATACGGCATCACGGTGTCAAAGCCGCAGACGCGCTGCACGGGGGCTTCGAGGTGGAGGAAGCAGCGTTCCTGGATGATGGTGGCGAGTTCGGCGCCGAGGCCGCAGGTCTTGGGGGCCTCGTGGACGATGACAACGCGGCCGGTCTTCTCGGCGGACTGGCAGATCGCGTCCTCGTCGATCGGGTCGATGGTGCGGAGGTCGATGAGTTCGACGGAGACGTCCTCGGGCAACTGGTCGAGGGCCTCGAGGCACTGGAAGACCGTGGCGCCCCAGGAGATCATGGTGATGTCCGAGCCCTCGGAGACGACCTTGGCCTGCCCGATGGGGATGGTGTATTCCTCCTCGGGGATGTGCTCGCGGAAGGAGCGGTAGACGCGCTTGGGCTCGAAGAAGATGACCGGGTCCGGGTCTCGGATGGCGGAGGTGAGGAGGCCCTTGGCGTCGTAGGGGGTGCTCGGCATGACGACCTTCAGCCCCGGCTGGTGGGCGTAGATCGCCTCGGGCGAGTCGGAGTGGAGTTCGGGGGCGTGGATGCCTCCGCCGACGGGGACGCGGACGGTCATGGGGACCGTGATGGCGCCGCGGGAGCGGGTGCGGTAGCGTGCGGCGTGGTTGACGAGTTGGTCAAAGGCGGGCCCGAGGAACCCCTCGAACTGGATCTCGGGGACGGGCCGCATGCCGGCCATGGCCAGGCCGATGGCGGTGCCCATGATCCCGGACTCGGCGAGGGGGGTATCGACGACGCGATCGGGGCCGAAGCGTTTCTGGAGGCCGTCGGTGACGCGGAAGACGCCGCCGTTGAGGCCCACGTCCTCGCCGAGGATGACGACGCGGTCGTCGCGTTCCATTTCCTGGTAGAGGGCCTCGTTGATGGCGTCGACGAGGGTGAGGCCTTTTTCGATCATCATTTCCGAACGTGGCATGGCAGACTCCGTCAGTTCAGTTGCACCGGCTCACAATCCGCGATCTCGCGCCCCGGCGGATCAGGCCCTCTCGGGAACGGCATGGAGGCCGACTTGCTCGGGGCGCTGCCCGAGGCTGCTCGTCCGCATCGTCGCCTTCTGTCGCTGGAGTTCGGCCGGCAACTCGCCCGCGAAGGTGTAGTCGAAGATGTCGTCGGTCGCTGGCTTCTCGATCCCCTCGGCGGTCTTGACGACCTCCTGCACGATCGCCTTGGCCCGCTCCTCGAGTCTCTTCTGGCGGTCCTCGCTCCAGAGGTCCTTCTTCTCGAGGTACTTGCGGAGTCGCACGAGCGGATCGCGCGCGGCCCACATCTCGACTTCCTTCTGATCGCGATACCGCCTCGCGTCGTCGGCGGTCGTGTGGTCGCCGAGGCGATATGTGACGGCCTCGATGAAACTCGGCCCCCCGCCGGAGCGTGCCCGCTCGATCGCGTCGCGGCTGGCCTTGTAGACCGCGAAGAGGTCGTTGCCATCGACCTGGATCGTGGGCATGCCGTAGGCGATGGCCTTCTGCGCCACGGTCTCGGAGTTCATCTGGATCTCGCGCGGGACGGAGATGGCCCAGTGGTTGTTCTGGCAGAAGAAGACGCACGGGACCTGGAGCACGCTGGCGAAGTTCATGGCCTCGTGGAAGTCGCCCTCGCTGGTGGCGCCGTCGCCGAAGTAGGTGACGGCCACGCGCGGCTCCTTGCGGAGTTTGAAGGCCCAGGCGATGCCGGTGGCGTGGAGCATCTGGGTCCCGATGGGGATGGAGATGGGGGTGATGTTCACGCCCTCGGGGATCTGGTTCCCGCGCTCGTCGCCCATCCAGTGGAGCAGGACGTAGTGCATGGGCAGGCCGTGGAGGAAGAGCGCGAGGTTCTCGCGATAGCACGGGACGAGGAAGTCCACGCCCTTTTTCGCGGCGAAGCCGGAGCCCGCGGCGGCGGCCTCCTGGCCCTTGTTCTGCGGATAGGTGCCCATGCGCCCGGAGCGCTGCAGACGGAACGCGACCTCGTCGAGTTGGCGACAGACCGTCATCTGCTCGTAGAGGTACGAGACCTGCTCGTCGGTCAGCGTGTCCTTGGCGAGTTTGTCGTCGAGTTTGCCGGTCTCGTCGAGGATCTGGAGATGCTCGATCTGGGCGTTGTACACGGTCTTGATGGGCATGCCGACTCCTTCTCCGCGGGGCGTGCGGCCGGGCCCGGATCGGATCGGACGCACGCGGACCAGAGTCTAGCCCGCCGGTACCATCGCCCATGATCGACCTCGTGCTGGCGCACTCGCCCGATCCCGACGACGCGTTCATGTGGTGGCCTCTGACGGGGAAGTTCGACCCCTCCCGCGCGGGCGACGGCCCGATCCGCCACGGCTCGCCCGCGATGCTCGCGGCTCCCGCGCTCGACACGGGGCGGTTTCGGTTCTTGGCACTGCCGGCGGATATTGAGGTCCTGAATCGGCGCGCCGCGGAAGCGGGCGACCTCGACATCACGGCCCTCTCGGTGCGCGCGTGGGCGGACGTGGCGGGTCGGTACGCGATCACGCGCTGCGGGGCGAGTTTCGGGGAGGGCTTCGGGCCAAAGGTCGTCGCGCGGGCCGACAACGCCGCCATTCGCTGTGAGGGGTGCCTTCGAAAGCCTGGCCTGCGTCTGGCGATCCCTGGGCGACGGACCACGGCGTTCCTGGTGCTGTCCTTGCTGCTTGAGAGTGCGGGCGACGCGGGGATCGTCGAGGTGCCGTTCGAGCAGGTGATCCCGATGGTGTCGCGGGGCGAGGCGGACGCGGGGCTGGTGATCCACGAGGGTCAACTGACGTTCGCCGACGCGGGGCTCCGGCTGGTGGTGGACCTGGGCGAGTGGTGGCGCGAGGAGACGGGTGGCCCGCTGCCGCTGGGCGTCAACGCGATTCGGCGGGATCTGGACGCTCGCTTCGGCGCGGGCGCGCTGGCCGAGGTGGCGGGGCTGCTCTCGCGGTCGGTGGCGTACGCGATGGAACGATGGGACGAGTCGGTGCGGTACACGCTGCCGTTCGCGGAGGCCAACGCCCGGCGGGCCGGAGGTGGTGGCGGCGTCTCGCTGGAGCGGGTGGACCGCTACTGCCGGATGTACGTGTCGGCGCGCACTCGCGACATGGGCGAGGCGGGGCGGTCGGCGATCGAGGCGTTGCTCTCGCGCGGGGCGGCGGCGGGCCTGTGCGCGAGCCCGGCGCGGGTCGAGATCGTGTGAGCGACGGGTGCTTGTCGAGCGGCTGCGGTTCGCGTCTACAGGTTTTTGAGTTTGTTGAGCCCGTTGAGGGCGGCGACCTTGTAGCACTCGGCGAGCGTGGGATAGTTGAAGACGGTGTTGACGAAGTACTCGGCGGTGCCGCGGAGGGCCATGACGGCCTGGCCGATGTGGATGAGTTCGGTCGCGCCGGTGCCGATGGCATGGACCCCGAGGATGGCGTGGGACTCCTGGTGGATGAGGAGTTTGAGCATCCCGATGTCGTCGCCGACGAGTTGCCCTCGGGCGATCTCCTTGTACTGGGCGATGCCGGCCTCGTAGGGGATGCCCTCCTTGGTGAGCCGCTCCTCGGTCCATCCGACCATCGAAATCTCGGGGACGGCGTAGATGCCGTAGGGCAACAGGTCGGCGATCATCTCGCGAGGCTCGCCGAACATGTGGCAGGCGGCGAGCCGGCCCTGCTCCATGCTCGTGGAGGCGAGGGCCGGGAACCCGATGACGTCCCCGCAGGCGTAGATGTGCGGGACCTTGGTCTGGAAGAACTCGTTGACGGGGATCCGTCCGCGCTCGTCGGCCTCGAGCCCCGCGGCGGCGAGGTTGAGGTCCGCGGTAGCGCCCTGACGCCCCACGGCGTAGAGCAGGCAGTCGGCGCGGAGGGTCTTGCCGCTCTCGAGCGTCGCTTCGACGAGTTCGCTGTTGAGCGACCGTGCGCCGCGCGGGGGCTCGACCTTGGCGATCCGCACGACCTTCTCGCCCAGGCGCAGCGTCATCCCGCCCTGGCGGAGGTGGTACTGCAACGCCTCGATGACCTCGGCGTCAACGAAGTCGAGGAGGCGATTGCGGCCCTCCAGCAGCGTGACGCGCACCCCCAGCACCGAGAGCATCGAGGCGTACTCCGTCCCGATCACGCCCCCGCCCACGACGATCATCGTGCGCGGCAGTTGGTGGAGCCGGTGGATCTCGTCGGAGGTGATGATCTCGTGGTCGTCGAACGGGATGGACGGCGATTTGGCCGGGACCGTGCCCACGGTGATGGCGAACTTGTCGGCGGTGACGGCCTGGCTGGCGTGGGCGCCGCGGATGTCCACCGTGGTCGCGTCGCGGAACGAGGCCGTGCCCGTCAGCAGATCGACGCCGTTGGACCCGAGGTGCCCGCGGACGATGTCGATCTCGGCCTTGATGACGTTGTGGCACGATTGCATGATCCCCGCGAAGGTGGCGTCGCGCGCGGCGCGGAGGTCGGCCTCGCGCGGCATGGCGGACTGCCGACCGCAGAACGACAGGATCGCCTCGCGCAGGGCCTTGGATGGGATCGTGCCCGTGTTCACCGACGCCCCGCCGACCACCTCGCGGCGTTCGATGATGCAGACGGACTTGCCGAGTTTGGCGGCCTGGATCGCGGCCTTCTGGCCCGCCGGTCCGCTCCCGATCACGCAGAGGTCATAGTGGCGCATACGCCATCTTTATCGGTCCGCTGAGGTGGGAACGCAAGTTGGGCCGGGGCAGGGGCAACAGGCGAACATCACCCGGCCAGATTCGCGATGATCTTGCGGGCCAGGTCGGCGCCGGCGGCCGATTCCAGTTTCTGGGCCCGCCAGGTGATCTCGAGCCCCGCGCCGTCGGGCCGATTCTCGAACCGCGGAATGATGTGGAAGTGGACGTGCGGGACGGCCTGGTGCGCGGCCCGGCCGTTGTTCTGCAGGATGTTGAACGCGGTCGCTCCCGTGGCCTTGAGGATCGCGCGGGCCAGCCGCGGGAGGCACCGCCCGATCGCGGCCGCCGACTCGTCGCTGAGTTTGTCGATCGTCTCGGCGGGCTCCTTGGGCACCACCAGCGCATGGCCTTGGCTGAGCGGCCCGATGTCGAGGAACGCGAAGACGCGGTCGTCCTCGTAGAGCCGGTGCGACGGGATCTCGCCTCGGATGATGCGCGTGAAGATGGAGTCGGCCATGCCCGGATTGTACGGGCGGGCCTAGACCCTGCCGTAGACGGGGACGAGGCCCCCGCGGGTGACGGCGTTCTGCGGCGAGGCGAGGAACGCGATGGTGGCCGCCACGTCGGCGAGTTTGGGCCAGGCGTCGTGGTTGGCGCCGGGCATGGCGCGGCGGTTTGCGGGCGTGTCCATGATCGAGGGCACCACCGCGTTCACCCAGATGCCCTCGGGCGCGAGTTCGGCGGCGAGGCAGCGCGTCAGCGCCGCAACGCCGGCCTTGGCGATGGTGTACGCCGACATGCCCGCCCCCTGCTCGGGCTCGAGCCCCGGACGGGCCGCGACGTTGACGATCCGGCCCGCGACCTTGGCCGCCCGCATCGCCCGCACCGCCTCGCGGCAGCAGTTAGCGCAGGTCAGCACGTTGGTCGCGAACTGCTGGCGGAGGAGGTCGCCGGTGGTCTCGGCGATCGGGGCCATCGCGAAGCCGCCGGCGATGTGGATGGAGGCCCAGAGGCCACCCGCGGCGGCGTAGAAGCGCGACACCGCCGCGTCGTCGGAAAGGTCCACGCCCTCGACGATGCGGACACGGGCGTGCTGGGTGTGCGGGAAGCGGGCGAGTTCCTCGCGGGCGTGGACGGGGACGACGCACGACCCGCCGGACTCGAGGAGCAGGCCCACGACGGCAGACCCGAGCGCGCCGGTGCCCCCGGTGACGACGACGGTTCGGCCTTGGAAGTCGATGTTCATGGGGGATTGTTGGGGGGCTAGCATGAACGAACGGGCCGCGGCCGCGGACGACGTGGGAACGGCACAGAACGCTGAGACGCCTTGGATGCCGCGGGTCAGGAGAGGTCACATGCCGCTGTACGAGTATGAGGCTGAGGACGGGACGGTGGTGGAGTTGCTGCGTCCGGCGAAGGACGCGGACAAGCCCGTGCCGGACCCGGAGGGCAAGGGTCGGGTCTTCACGCGGAAGCACTCGGTGTTCGCGTCCGGGGGTGCCGGCGGCGCGGGCGGTCACGTCCACACCGGCTCGTGCGCGTGCGGCAAGCGCCAGGGCGGATGCGGGGCGGGCTGAGGCTTACGTACATCCCGCGCTGAACGCGTTCATGAAGCACAGGAAGTCGTTGACGTTGAGCACGGGCGGGATGGTGCTCGCGTCGCAGTTGGCGTAGGGGCTCTCCTCGCCGAAGCGGTTGATGAAGCACACGAAGTCGTTGACGTTGAGGATGGGGGCGACCATCGAGCAGTCGCAGTTGGCGTAGCAGAGCCCGAGCGACCCGTCGGCGTTGACGTTCTGGGCCTGGATGTCGGCGGATCCGACGGCGCCGTTGTGCCAGGCGAGGATGGCGTAGCCGCAGGAACTGAGGGCGACCCAGAGGCGGGACTTGGTGACGACGGTGGACGAGGGGATGTTCGACCAATCGAGGGTGCCGGCGCCGGAGACCTTGCCGCCAAAGACGACGTGGGTGGTCGCGGAGCGGGTGTCGGTCCCAAAGACGTAGCACCCGCCGTCGGGATGGGCGACGACCTTGGGCTGGACCTGGTCGTTGGGGAGGTCGGCGATGAAGAGGTTGGCGGCGGAGTTGGAGGAATACTGGGCGGCAGCGCCGGCGACGAGGACCAACTGCGCGGCCGCGGCGAGCGAGGCGGAACGGATCGGCACGGCGGGCTCCCGGTGGTGGGTGGGGAGCGCAATAAACCACGGCCGCGTCTGAAGACCAGACCCGGCCGTGGGAAAGGAGCGAGAGAAGGTGTTCGCCTGCCGCACGCCGTGCGTGGATGGGACGCTGCTATCGGCGACGGGCGCGGCGGAGGCAGCAGAGGGCTCCCATGCCGGCGAGCGCGACCGTGCCGGGCGCGGGAGTCGCGGGAATGACGACGCGGAGTTGCTCGAGGACGCCGCCGTTGTTGACGCCAGGCTGCAGTTCGTAGGTCAGGGTGGGCCCGTTGATGGAGATGGTCCGGAAGCCGTTCCAGCCTCGCTGGGGGAAGGACGTGGGGTAGACGGTGGACGAACTCCCGAGCGTGGCGTCGGTGAGGTCGAGCGGGATGTTGTCGTAGTAGACGCCGATGATGTTCGCGCTGAAGGTGATGGTGCCGATGACCATGGCGGGCACGGGGCCCTCGAGGTGGAGGAAGTGGCTGTCGACGAAGGCGGGCGGGGCGCCGGGCGTGGCGCCGACGTTGTTGACGACGGCCGAGGGGTTGACGGACATCTGCATGGGCACGCCGCCGGTGGGCGCGTTGATGGCCTCGTCCCAGCAATAGAGGGTGAGGCCCGTGAGCGCGCCCGGCGTGCACGCGGGCGGGGGCGATGCGAGGTAGGTCGTCATGCCGGTCCAACTCACGATGGACGCCTGGGCGGACGCGGCGAGGAGCAGCGGGGCGGCAACGGCAGGGAGGAGGAGACGCATGGGAGGTCCTTTCGATCGAGTGCTCGTGCCGGGCACGACGCCTGGCTCAACCTGATTGCGACGGCGCGCGACCCACCTGAACGCGAAGCATCGAACGATCTCGCTCGAGGCGGAGCCCCCACCGCGTCCGGCGCACAAACAACGGCGGACGTTCCCGCTGAAGGGAGCGTCCGCCGCGGAGGAGAGAGCGTGATGGGGTCAAAGTCGGCGAGGGTGCGCCGGGGCTAGAGAGCGCGCCGACGGCGGCGGAACAGCGCCAGGCCGCCGAGGCTGGCGAGGGCCACGGCTCCGGGTGCGGGAACGGGGGCCGTGAAGACGCGGATCTGCTCGATGTCGAGTTGGCCCGCGGGGTTGCCGACGATGTTGAAGGTGAGGGTGGCGCCGTTGATCGAGATGCTTGTCTGCTGGTTCCATCCGCGGAGGTTGAGGCCGGTGGGGTAGGCGGTGCCAAAGGATCCGAAGCCGTCGGAGAGGTCGAGGAAGGTGTCCTGGTAGGCGACGCCGACGATGGTGTTGCTGAAGGTGATGGTGCCGAAGAGGGGCGCGATGCCCGGGAAGTCGAAGTGCATGAAGTGGCTGTCAAAGACGCCCGAGAGCACGCCGGGGGTCGCGCCGACGCCGGAGACCACGGCGCTGGGGTTGACGGTCATGTCCACGGGGGTTGCGGTGGTTCCCCGGCCCTGCTGCTCGTCCCAGCAGAGGACCTGCGGAGCCTGGAGAAGCCCCGGGAAGCAGGACGGTGGCGCGGCGATCTGCTGCGCCATGCCGGTGGTCCCGATGATCGAGGCGGACGCGGGGAGCGCGGCGGCGAGGACGAAGACGGAGGCGAGAGCGGGCGTACGCATGAGTGTTCCTTTCAGTGGGATGCGGCGTGCTGGAGGCGGGGGACGAGGGAGGGAATGGCGGGACCGCTCACTTCGAGCGGCGGTGACGGCGGATGAGGGCCAGAGCGCCCAAGCCGGCGAGCGCGGCGGTGCCCGGCGTCGGGACCGGTTGCGTGAACACACGGACCTGCTCGGGATCGATCAGGCCCGCGGCGTTGGGCACAAAGTTGAACGAGAGCGTGTTGCCGCTGATGGCGATGCTGCCGACCTGGTTCCATCCGCGGGTGGTGAATCCGGTGGGATAGGCCGTGCCGAAGGCCCCGAAGCCGTCGGAGAGGTCGAGGAACTGGTCCTGGTAGGCGACGCCGACGATGGTGCCCGAGAAGGTGACCGTGCCAGACACGGCGGGCCCGCCCGGGAAGTCGTAGTGGATGAAGTGGCTGTCGACGACGCCGGAGATGACGCCCGGCGTGGCACCCACACCGCCGGTGGTGACGATGCTGGCGTTGACGGTCATGTCGCAGAGGGTGGCGGACGAGGGCCGGCCCTGCTGCTCGTCCCAGACTTGGACGAGAGGGTTGATCAGGGCCCCGGGGAAGCAGGAGGGCGGCGCCGCGATCTGCTGGGCGCTCCCGGTGGTCCCGATGATGGAGGCGGAGGCCGGAATGGCGGCTGCAAGGACGACGGCCGAGGCGAGGGCGGTACGAAGCACGGAGTACTCCTTTCGGTCACACACTTCGGGGGAGGGGCCCGCGACGCCGCGTGCTCGATCGTCCCGACGCCATGACTGCGAAGGAGGAAGGAGAACCTGAACGGGCGAGTCGGCCCGCATCGCCCGGGATTCGCGCGCCCCCCCTCCCCCCCACTCCCCTCCTCCCCGCCTCCCCCCCTGCGCCCCCGCCCGCCTCAGACCGCCAGATCGTCGGAGCGTGTGGACCCCGCCTGGGGAAGAGGTCGGAGCAGCGCCAGCCCGATGGTCAGCGGCCCGCATCGGCCCACGAACATCAGCGCGATGACCACGACCTTGCCCGCGAGCGAGAGGTCGGAGGTCAGCCCGAGCGAGAGCCCGACGGTCCCGATGGCGCTGGCGGCCTCAAAGACGATGGAGAGGAAGGGAGCATGCTCCGTCGCGGCGAGCAGCAGCACGCCCAGCGCCAGCCCGATGAGGTACAGCGACGTGGACGCGAAGGCCCACAGCACGCGCGCCAGCGGGATCTCGTGCCCGAGCCACCTGATCGCCGATCGCCCGCGGAGGACGCTCATGAGATTGCCCAGGATCGCCGAAACGGTCGTGGTCTTGATGCCCCCGCCGGTGCCGCTGGGCGAGGCGCCGATGAGCATGGCGAGCATGAGGACGCAGAGCGCGGCGGGCGAGAGCGCCCCGATCGGGACCGTGTTGAACCCGGCGGTGCTCGAGGCGGTCATGGTCTGGAAGGCCGCTGCGAGCACGCGCTCCCCAAGCGGCAGGCGCCCCAGGCTCGGCTCGAGCAGCACGAGCGCGAGCGTGCCCAGCACAAACACCGCGGCGGTCATCCAGAGGATGACGGCCGAGGTAAACGTGAGCATCCGCTCGCGCAACTTGACCGAGTACCACACGTCCTGAACCACGATGAATCCGATCGCCCCCGCGTAGCACAGCCCCCCGATCGTCAGGTTCACGACCCAGTCGTGGGCGAAGGGCTCGAGGCTCGTGTTCGAGAGGCTGAAGCCCGCCGTCGCGAACGCGGACACGGAGTGGAAGATCGCCGACCACAGCGCGCCCGGGAGGCCCGCCGCGTCAAACCGCCACCAGAGCAGCAGCGTGCCCGCGGCCTCGCACGCGAGCGTGAAGACCACCACCTGCACCAGGAAGTGCTGCACCACGAAGTAGTGCGGGAGCGAGAACCCCGCGCGGAGCACGCCCAGACGCCCCTCCGAGAGCGACTTACCCCGCGCCAGGATCAGCACCGACGAGATCGTCATGAATCCCACGCCCCCGATCTGGAACAGCACCAGCAGCGTCGCCTGGCCCAGCGTCGTGTACGTGTCCCCCACGCTCACCGTCGTCAGCCCCGTCGTCGAGATCGCGCTCACCGCCGAGAACAAGTGGTCGATCGGGTGCGCCGGCCCCACCCGCGACCACGGCAGGCACAGCACCGCAAACCCCAGCGCGACATACAGCCCCAGTCCCAGCGCCAGTTGCTGCGTCGGTCGGCGGCGTGCCCACCATGCGAGCGGGGCGCGCCCGGAGGCGCGGGTGCCCCGGCGGAGCAGGCCAATGCCTCTATTCGCGAGTCGGCGAAGGCGGCGTGCTTTGGCGGCGAAGCGGGACGGATCGGGGGACGCGGGTTCCATGCGCGAGGCTCCGGCAGCGGCCGAGCGTCGCGCGGCGCGCAACGACGGCACCAGACCCGCACGGACGGGAGCGGGCCGGGTGCATTGCCGGGGCTCACACGTCGTGCACTCTCAACGGCCTACGGGGTTAGCTGACGGGCTAGGCCCTGAAAGTGGCCCGGAGCGGGTGCTCCTGCGCCCCTGCCGCGATTGGTTCGCGGCGTGGTTGGGTCCCCCGTTCCCCGCCTTCGGGCGAGGACTCGGCTACACGAACGCACAACTCTAGCCGGGAGGTCCGATGCGGCGCGGCTCGAGCGGCCACATCGCCCGTCACGGTGCCGCGATCGACGCCAGGCAGCGGTCCATCCGCCGCAGCGCCGACTCGCGGCCCAGCACCGCCAGCGTCTCGCCCAGCCCGGGGCTCACCGCCGAGCCCGTGAGCGCCACGCGGAGGGCCTGCGCGATCGGTCCGGCATTGGGCAGCCCGCGCTCCTTGGCCATCGCCTCGATCAGCCCGTTCAGCGCGGCGGCGTCCCAGTCGGCGTGCGCGTCGAGCCTCGCGCGAGCCTCGGCCAGCAGCGCCCGGCCCGTGCCCCCGTTGGCCCGCAGGTTCTTCTCCACCGCGGCGGGGTCCAAGGCGTACTCGTCGTCGCGGACGAGCGCGAACGCGGCGGGCCGCAGCGCGTCGCGGAAGGTCTTGGCCCTGGGCTTGAGCGCCCGCGTGAGCGCCAGCAGCCGCGGCGAGACGCCGGCGCCCAGCGCGCGAGCCAGCCGCGCGTGCGCGTCCGGCTCATACTCCGCCAGCCACGCCAGCCACCGCCGCGCGAACTCGTCGTCCGTGAGGCCCGCGATGGCATCGGCGTTGAACGAGAGCAGTTTGGCGCGATCGAACTTCGCGTTGGTCCGCCCGATCCGCTCGATCGAGAAATGCTCGGCGAGGAAGTGCCGATCGAACTTCTCCAGGTCCTTCCCGTCGGGCTGCTTCATCCCCGGGTTCCAGCCCAGGAGCGACACGAAGTTGATGATCGCCTCGGGCACGTACCCGCTCTGGCGGAAGTCCCAGATCTCGACCTCGGGGAGCGTGATCTTGAGGTGCGCGCCGAGCGCCTGCGCCACGTCCAAACTGTCGTTCTCGCCCGCGAGGAACTGGTCCAGCGTCGCGGGATTCAGCCCCGTCGCCGCCGCGAGCGCTCCCGACGACGAGCCCTTCGCGATCGCGTCCTTGGCGGCCTTGCGGGCCGCCTTGGCCTTGTCGCGCTTGCTCATCTTCGACCCGTCCATGTTGAAGATCAGCGGCATGTGCGCGTACGCGGGCGTGCGGAAGGGCCTGCCCGTGTCGAGCCGCACGAACGAGCGCTGCATCGCCACGTGCCGCGGGGTGTTCGCCAGGTGCTCCTGCGCGCGCATGACGTGCGTCACGCCCATCAGTTCGTCGTCGATCACCACCGCGAAGTGGTACGTCGGGAACCCGTCGGCCTTGCGCAGCACGAAGTCGTCGAGTTCGCCCGCCGCGATCCGCACGTCCCCCAGCACCAGGTCCGCGACCACGATCTCCTCGTGCGGCGCGACGAACCGGACGACGTGCGGCTCGCCGCCCGTGGCCCGCCGCCAGCGGTCCTCACTGAAGCGCCCGGGCGTCACGTCCGCCGGTCGCTCGTAGCGATAGGTCCGCTTCGCCGCCACCGCCGCTCTGCGCTTGGCATCGAGTTCGTCGGCGTTCTCGAAGGCCGGGTACGCCACGCCCCGTCGGCAGAGGTCCTCGATGTAGGCGTTGTAGATCCCCAGACGCTGGGCCTGGAAAAACGGCCCAACCGGGCGGGAGCCCTCGCCGATGGTCCGGTCGGGCAGCCGCAGCACCGGCCCGTCGTCCCAGTCGATCCCGAGCCACGCGAGGTCTTCCAGAATCCCGCGTGCCGACTCGTCCGACGACCTCGCCTGGTCGGTGTCCTCGATGCGGATCATGAAGCGCCCGCCCTGCTTCTTGGCGTAGGCCCAGCAGAACAGGGCGCTGCGGGCGCCCCCGATGTGGAGGTGGCCGGTGGGCGAGGGCGCGAATCGGGTGACGACGGTCATGGGGCGAAGTCTACGGCCGCTCTGCGCCGAAACCCGTCCCTCCATCCCCCCAACAATCGCCATCTCGCCGATTCGGCGTGTCGCACCCGGAGGTCTCGCATGACGACCGCCTCACCCGTTGCCCCGCACGAACGCCTCGGGGCCGTCGACGCGCTGCGCGGAGTCGCGGTGCTCGGGATCCTCGCCATGAACATCGGCGCCTTCGCCCTGCCCATGGCCGCCTACATGGACCCCCTGGCCGCAACCGACTATGCCGGCACGCTCTCGGGCTGGAACTTCGCCTGGTGGCTGTTCACGCACCAGTTCTTCGACCTCAAGATGATGACGATCTTCTCGATGCTCTTTGGCGCCGGCCTGGTGCTGATCGGTCGGCGCGCCTCCGACCCGGCGTCGGGGCGGCTCGGGGGCTTCGCCAGCCTCTACTACCGCCGACTGCTCGTACTCTTCGCCATCGGCATGCTCCACGCGTACCTCTTGTGGTACGGCGACATCCTGGTCGCGTACGCCCTCTGCGGGCTCGTGCTCTACCCCTTGCGCAACGTCCGCCCGTCGCGCCTCATCGTGCTCGGCGTGCTCCTCATGGCCGTCACCATGGTCCTCAGCAGCGGCTTCGGCGCGTTCTTCGGATTCGCCCGCGACCAGGCGAGGCAGGCGCAGGAGGTCCTCGCCGCCGGCGGCACGCCCACCGACCTCCAGCGCGACATGCTCGACACCTGGACTCAGGTCGAGTCCGACATCAAGCCCTCGCCGGACACGATGCGAAAGGAAGTCGAGGCGATGTCGGGCTCGGCGGGTTCCGCGCTCCGCCTCAACGCCGAGCACGCCGTCCTCATGCAGACCTTCCTCTTCCTCACCATGACCTGCTGGCGGATCACCGGCTGCATGCTCCTGGGCATGGCCCTGATGAAGGCCCGGGTCTTCTCGGCGGAACGCTCGGATCGCTTCTACCGCCGACTCGCCTTCGTCGGGCTGGGCCTGGGCATGCCCCTCGTCGCCATCGGCGCCTACGACCTCCTTCGCGCGCGCTTCGACATCCCGCACGCCTACCTCATGGGCATGCACTTCAACTACGTCGGCAGCGTGCTCGTCTCGCTCGGGTACGTCGCGCTCGTCATGCTCGCCTGGCGGCGCGGCTGGCTCCGACCGCTGCTGTCGCGCCTGGCGGCGGTCGGTCGGATCCCGCTCTCGAACTACCTCGCGCAGTCGCTCATCTGCACGTTCATCTTCTACGGCTGGGGCCTCGGGCTCTTCGGACGGTTCGAGCGCGGAACACTCGCCGCGTTCGTCGTGGGCGTGTGGGCCCTGCAACTCGCATGGAGCCCCTGGTGGGTCGCTCGCTTCCGCTTCGGCCCCGCCGAGTGGCTCTGGCGCACGCTGGCGTACGGCCGGCGACAGCCGATGCGGTTGGACGCACCAAGGTCGTGATCTCGCAGAAACCGAATCTGAGGGCTTCGCCTCATCACCGCGCGCCGCCCGTGTCGCGCTTGACATTCACTTCGCAGCCACTATCTTAGGAGCCCTCGGGAGGACGGCGTACGTCCGCGGGCGACTCTGCCCGCCGCGGCACGGAGGCTCAATCCAGTCGCGTGTCCTGGGGGTCAGTGGGCTGAGCGGCCGAGGCCGCCGCGCGGGCCGATCCAGGCTCGCACGGGTTCCGCACGGGCGGGCAAGGAGATTCGCATGGGCATCCTCAGGGAGTTCCGTGAGTTCGCGCTCAAGGGCAACGTCGTCGACATGGCCGTGGGCGTCATCATCGGCGGCGCGTTTGGCACCATTGTCAACTCGCTCATCAAGGACGTGATCATGCCCATCGTGGGCATCGCCGGGAAGGCCGACTTCTCGTCGATGAAGATCCTGCTCAAGGCCAAGGACCCCGCGGACCCCGCGTCGGCGGACAACTTTCTCAACTACGGCAACTTCATCACCATCGTCATCAACTTCATCATCCTGGCGTTCGCCATCTTCGTGATGATCAAACTGCTCAACACGGCGAAGAAGCGCTTCGAGAAGGAGAAGGAAGCCGCCCCGCCTCCAGGCCCGAGCGCCGAGGTGCTGCTGCTCACCGAGATCCGCGACGCGCTGAAGAAGCGATAGCGCCGAGCCCCGGTCCCCGAGTCGTCCGTCCACGCCGCGGCGATTGCCGTCTGCTGTCGGTCTCTGCCCTTCCCTCGCGCCCATCGTCCCCCGACCCACGCAACGAAAGGAACGTGCCATGCGTCAGTTCATCTCGATCGTCACCGTCCTCGCCGGCGTCTCGGCGGCGTGCGCGCAGGACGCCGCCACGCCCCCCCCGCCTCCGCCGCAGCCCGACTCGTTCTGGGAGGGATGGGCGGGAGGCTTTGAACTGGGGCTCAACGGCGCCTCGGGCAACTCGGAGAACTTCAACTTCCGCGCGGGCGTCGGCGCCGAGCGCAAGACGGACCTCATGGTCACCAAGTTCGGCGCGGTCTACACCCGCGCGACGCGCGAGGGCGACGTGACGAGCAACCGGTTCGAGGCCAGCGGCCGCAACGACTGGATCTTCGAGAAGGGCTCCCCCTGGCGCGCGTTCGCGCAGGCCGTGTACGAGTACGACGACTTCCAGGACTGGGACCATCGCGTGAGCGCCGGGGTCGGCATCGGGTACGCCTTCATCGACAGCGACTCGACGCTGCTGGTGGGCCGGGTCGGCGTGGGCGCGTTCCGAGAGTTCGGGGGGCGCGACAACCGGATACATCCGGAAGGCATCCTCGGGATCGACTTCTCGCACAAGTTCGATGATCGCCAGAAGGTGTTCGCCACCGTGGACTACTACCCGGACCTCATCGAGTGGCCCGACTATCGAGTGGTGGGCAAGGCGGGGTACGAGTACCTCGTCGATCCCAAGAACAAGATGACCCTCAAACTGGGGATCGAGGACCGCTACGACGCCTCGCCCGGCCCGGGCCGGAGCCGCAACGACTTCGAGTACTTCGCGCTCCTCGCGTGGGCGTTCTAGGAACCGCACGCGTCGCGCCCCCAACCCCGGACCGCGGCGCCCGAGCGCCCTGGTCCCGTCGCTCATAGCCTTGCCCCATGGCACGTCTCCGGGCGAGCGCGAAGTGGATCGGGCTGGCGCTCACCGTCGCCACGCTCGTCCTCCTCGTCGGCTCGATGTGGTTCAACCTGACCCATTGGCGCTCGGGCGCGATCGTGCGCATCGACGCCGGCGTCGTGCGGCTGACTACGACGCTGGTGGATGATCCGCTGAGCCGGCTGAGTCCCGAGCGCGTCCCGCCGGAGTGGCAGTGGTCCCGCCGCGACGGCCCGCTGCGCGTCCGCTGGCTCCCGCACACCTCGATCTGGGCCGCCGGCGCGACCTCCTGGCGAGTGTTCATCCTCCCGCTCTGGATCCCGACGCTCGTGCTGGGCTCGCTGACTGGCTGGAGTTTCTGGCGGTGGCGCCGCCCCAAGCCGGGCGAGTGCCCGCGGTGCCGATACGACCTCGGCGGCCTGTCCGGCCCGTGCCCCGAATGCGGGCACGGGGCGACCCCTCCGCGGCCCGAACCGATCGGTTGAGCACGGGACACGCGAGCGGATCGGCCTTACACTGCCAGTCCGTTCACGCCACGTCCCCGGACGCCCCGGGACGCGCAGGAGAGCCCCTATGTCCGTGCATGCCGCGACCCACCCAACCAAGCCCGAGAACATCCGCAACATCCTCCTGTGCGGGCACAGTTACTCGGGCAAGACAACCCTGGTCGAGCGTCTGCTTTTCACCGCGGGCGCGCTCAAGAAGATGGGCACGGTCGAGGAGGGCACGACCGTCAGCGACTACCTCGACACCGAGAAGCACCACAAGCATTCGCTCCAGGCGGCGGTGATGCACTTCGACTTCCACGGGCACACGATCAACCTGATCGACTCCCCGGGCCTCTCCGACTTCATCGGGCACGCGATCGCGGCCATGCCCGCCGTCGAGACCGTCGCCGTCGTCGTGGACGCGGTCCGCGGGGTCGAGTCCGGGACGCGCCGGCTCATGGCGATCGCCAAGGACCGCAAGATCCCGCGGCTCATCATCGTGAACAAGATCGAGTCCGCCGACGCCGACCTCGAGGGGCTCGTCGAGCGCCTCCGCGAGCAGTTCGGGCCGGAGTGCCTCCCGATCAACCTGCCCTCGGGCGGCGGGAAGAAGATCATCAACGTCTTTGACCACGACGGGAGCGACGCCGAGGGCGACGCGACGGACTTCTCCAGCGTCCGCGAGGCGCACAAGGCGATCATCGAGCAGATCGTCGAGGTCGAAGAGACCCTGATGGAAACGTACCTGGAGAAGGGCGAGGCGTTCGACCCCGCGGACCTGCACCGCGCGTTCGAGAAGTGCCTGGGCGAGGCGCACCTGGTCCCGATCTGCTTCGTGTCGGGCAAGACCGGGCTGGGTGCCGAGGACCTGCTGCACGTCTTCGCCGACCTCTGTCCCGCGCCGACGGAGGTGAACCCGCCTGAGTTCCTCTATCGCCCGGTGGCCCCCTCGGGCGAGGCGGCGGAGTCGGAGATCGAGTTCAATCCGTCGCCCGACCCCGCGGCCAAGACCATCGCCCACGTCTTCAAGGTCACGATCGACCCCTTCGTCGGGAAACTCGCGTACTTCCGCGTGCACTCCGGGACGGTCAAGACCAAGGGCGAACTGCTCATCAACGACCACAAGAAGCCCGTCCGCATCGGGCACCTCTTCAAACTCCAGGGCAAGGACCACACCGAGGTCCAGGAACTCGGCCCGGGCGAGATCGGCGCCGTCGCCAAGATCGAGGAAGTCCACTTCAACGCCGTGCTCCACGACTCGCACGAGCACGACAGCGTGCACCTCACGCCGCTGGCCCTGCCCAAGCCCATGTTCGGCCTCGCGGTGGAACTCAAGAACCACGCCGACGAGACCAAGTTCGCGGGCGCCTGCGCCAAACTCCAGGAGGACGACCCCTGCTTCAAGGTCGATCGCATCGCGGCGACGAAGCAGACGGTCATCCGCGGGCTGGGGGAGTTGCACCTCCGTGTCATCCTCGAACGGCTCAAGCAGCAGTACAACATCGAACTGACCACCAGCGTCCCCAAGACGGCGTACAAGGAGACCATCACCGCCAAGGCCGACGGGCACCACCGCCACAAGAAGCAGACCGGCGGCGCGGGACAGTTCGGCGAGGTGTACCTCCGCATCCAGCCCCTGCCCCCCGACCATCCCGAGGGCTTCGAGTTCGTCTCCGAGGTTGTCGGAGGGAGCGTCCCCAGGCAGTTCTGGCCCGCCGTCGAGAAGGGCGTCCGCCAGGTCATGCACGACGGCGCCATCGCGGGATACCCCATGACCGGCGTCCGCGTCGCGCTCTACGACGGGAAGTACCACGACGTGGACAGCAAGGAGATCGCCTTCGTCACCGCCGGAAAGCGCGCCTTCATCGACGCCGTCTCCAAGGCCCGGCCCAAACTCCTCGAGCCCTACGTCGTCGTCGAGATCACCGCGCCCAGCCGATACATGGGCGACCTCGCCGGGCACATGTCCACCAAGCGCGGCCGCGTCCAGGACTCGCAGGTCACCGGCGACACCTGCGTCGTCCGCGCCATCGCGCCCCTGGGCGAACTCCACAACTACTCCAACGAACTCAAGTCCATGACCGGCGGACAGGCCTCGTTCACCATGGACTACAGCCACGACGAGCACACCCCGCCGCATATCCAGCAGGACGTTGTCGCCGCCTACAAGCCCAAGGCCGAGGAGGATTGACCATGCCCGGCACCGAGACCCTCACACGCCGACAGCCCCTGGCGCTCTGGCTCGTCGTCATCGCCCTGCTCGTCAGCGGCGCGGCCCTGATGTACGTCATCCAGGACCTCACCAAGAGCCTCGCGCAGCCCGCGCCGGTGCGCGGCGCGCCCGCCGGGACGGCCGGGCAGGCCATGCCCATCGCGGCGCTGCGATCCGCCCTCGACGCCGGCGACGCGGCCTCCCTCCAGAAGGCCCTCGAGCGCGTCCCGGATATCAACGCGCACCTCAACCTCATCGACGGCAGCCGCCGCCAGATGACCCTGCTCGCCTACGCCGCCATGCAGTCCACGCCCGACGTGGTCCGCACGCTGCTGGCCAAGGGAGCGGACGCGGACGCCGCCGATGCCCAGGGGATGACCCCGGTCATGCTCGCCGCCGCCCGCGGCGACGCCGACAACCTCGCCGCACTCCTCCAGGCCAAGGCCCGCGTCGAGGCCCGCAACAAGTGGGGCGAGACGGCCCTGATGAACGCCGCCCGCGCGGGCGACCCATCCAAGGTCCGGGCACTCCTCGCCGCGGGCGCCTCCCTCACGCCGATCAACGAGGACGGGCACACGGCCCTGGGCCTGGCCGCCGCCAGCGACGAGTCCCCCACCGCTGTCGTGCAGATGCTGCTCGAGGCCGGCGCCGACCCCAACCACGCCAGCCGCGAGGGCGTGACCCCGCTCATGCGGGCCGCCGAGGCCGGCAACTTCGACAAGTGCGTGGCCCTCCTCAACGCCGGCGCGAGGCCCGGGCTCAAGGATGCCGACGGACGCACCGCGATGGACTGGGCCGCCTCGCGCGGGAAGGACGAAGCGGGCGAGCGGTGCGTCAGCCTTCTGGCGCAGGCGGGCCAGTGATGCCGCGGGCCAGCCTCAGTCGGTCGGCGACGCGACGCGGCGCGGTCTCGCGCCCGCCCACGCTCCTCATCACCATCGCGGTCCTCATGCTCGCCGCCGGGCTCATCCTCTTCTACGTCATCGGGATGATCGGGTCGCCCTCGCCGTCGAGCGCTGCTGACAAGGGCCGGCCTGGCGGCGCCCCGAAGCCCGCATCCCCCGATCTCACGCCGCCCGCGAAACAACCCACGCCGCCCCCGAGCGCCGACAGCGGGCCGAACCCCGCGGCCGCCGTGTTCGCCGCCATCGCCGCCCGAGACGCCGCCGCCGTCCGCGCCGCCCTCGCCTCCAAGCCCGACCTCTCCCGTCCAGCGACCGAAGGACCCTTGGCCGGTCTCCCCGTGCTCGTTGCGGCCGCCCAGACCGGCGACTCGGCCCTCGTCGAGATGCTCCTCGCCGCCGGCGCATCGGTCGACCAGGCCGGCCCGAACGAGCGCACCGCGCTCCACGAGGCCGCGTCGATCGGGAGCACCGCGGCCATCGACGCGATCCTCCGCGCCAATGCGGGAATCGACGCGCGCGACGCCTCCGGGCGCACCGCCCTCATGCTCGCGGTCGCCGCCGGTCACGACGCCGCCGCCGCGGCCCTCCTCGCCGGTGGCGCATCCGTCAACGCGGCCGACGACCAGGGGTGGACAGCGATCGCGCTCGCGGCGGACGGGCCCGCGACGCCGAGCCTTCTCGATCGCCTCCTCCAGGCCAAGGCCGACGCGGCCGTCGTCGACAAGGCCGGGCTCTCCCCCCTCATGAAGGCCGCCGCGCTGGGGAGCACCGAGAAGGTCCTTCTGCTGCTCAACGCCGGCGCGCCCGCGGGCCTGAAGGCCCCCGACGGCCGCACCGCTCGAGACTTGGCCCTGGCACGCAACGACGACGCCGGACGCGCCGTGGCCATGATCCTCGATCAGGCCGTCCCCTAGCGCGCCCTACGCTCCCTCGTGGCCAAGAAGCCCGACAAGCCGGCGCCCAAGAAGTCCGCCAAGCCCATCAGCGCGAAGGCCAACACCCCGTCCGCTCGTGCGGGCAAGTCGGCAAAGCCCACCGGCGCCGCGACCACCAAGGCCCCGCAACAGATCGAGGCCAAGCCCCTGCCGCGGCTCCCAACGCTGGGCCTCGACGCGATCATCGGCCAGGACGAGGCGATCGCCACGCTCCGGCGCGCCATGGCCTCGGGCCGGCTCCACCACGCCTGGGTCTTCGAGGGCACGGCGGGCGTGGGCAAGTTCACCACGGCGCTCGCGTTCGCCCGGCTGGCGCTCCGCCCCGCCGAGGGCGACGCCGACGAGGCCGACCTGCACGTCATCACCAAGGAACTCGCCTCGGTCTCGCGCGACGCGAAGGTCCGCGACGGCAAGCAGCGCAACATCGCCAAAGCGGTCCTGGACGAGTTCCTCATCGAGCCCGCGACCCGGACCCGCGTGGGCCGCCCGGGATCGATGGCGACGCGCGCGTTCCTCATCGACGAGGCGGAACTCATCGAGGACGCGGGGCAGAACTCGCTGCTCAAGACGCTCGAGGAGCCCCCGGTGGGCAGCCTCATCGTGCTCGTCACGTCGCGCCCGGATCGGCTTCTCGCCACGATCCGAAGCCGGTGCCAGCGCGTCGCCTTCACCCCGCTCGATCCCCCGAGCATGGGCCGGTGGCTCCAGACCCTGGATCTTTCGGGCCTCGACGCGGCCGCTCGCGATTGGCTCCTCACCTTCTCGGGCGGTTCGCCGGGGATGGCCGCCCTCGCACTCTCCTCCGGGCTGACGCAGTGGCACGCGACGCTCACCCCGATGCTCGCCGAGGCCGACCACGGGCGGTTCCCGCTCTCCTTCGGCGCCTCGGCGGTGAAACTCCTCTCGGGATGGTCCGAGGCATGGGTCGAAGCGAACCCCTCGGCGAGCAAGGACGCCGCGAACAAGGCGGCGGCACGCTTGCTCTTCCGGATGCTCCATGAGCACTACCGCGCCCGCGCCCGTCGCGCGCCGCAGGCATCGGCCCGAGCCATCGAACGCGTCGCGCGAGCCGAGCGTTTCGCCGAGGCCGGGGTGCAGCCGATCTTCGTGCTCGATGACCTCGCGGCCGGGCTCGCTTCGATCGGCGCGAGCGCGGCCTCCGAGGGCTGACTCAGGCGTCGACCGAGATCGACGTTCGCGCGGGCGTCACCGGGCCCGGCGCGGGCTCCGGACGCTGTCCGGCCTGCTCCGCCGCCATCTGCTCCATCAGCATCGCCCACGTCTCGCGCTCGTACTCGAGCAGCCGGATCGATTCGTCCAACTTCTCGATGCTCCGCTCCATGCTCGCCTCGACCAGCCGCGTGTACAGGAACGTGTACACCGCCTTCACGTTCTTGCACAACTCCGGCGCCGCCTCCGGACGAACCGTCGTGAGCAGTTCGAGCACGATGTTCCGGCACTGGCTGATCCCGTTGAACATCGCCTCGTAGTTCTTCGAGGCCAAGCCCTCCCGGCCCTGCCTCGCAAACTTCAGGGCCCCGTCCAGCAGCATCAGCCGCAGTTCGGCGGGAGAGGCGGTCAGCACCCGGGTGCGCAAGTACGCGTTGGCGGGGTTCGTGTCCACGCCAGACTTTTCGGGCGTCCGGCGGCCCGACTTGACGGTCATGTCGCCAGCCCGCGAATCTGCGCCAGCGCGCCCTGCTGCTGCTGCAACCGCCCGATCGCCTGCTCCATCGCCAGGAACTGCCGCTCCAGGACCGTCCGGCGAGCCGCCAGCCGCTCGTTGATCGACCCGATCCGCTTGTTCTCAGACGCGATCTGGTCGTCCAGCGTGTTCCGCCGCTTCGTGAGCCGGCCTGTCGTCGAGTTGATGAGCGCGTCCGCCAGGTTCTCCACGATCGTCCCGACGCCCAGCGCCGAGTACTGCGTCTGCCCGGTCGCCGGCGTCGTCACCCCAGGCGCCACCACCGTCGTGCCCGGGGGCTCGACGGTCCGCGCGGCCAAGAGTTGCTCGACGCCCTCGGCGTCCTGCTCCAGCGCCTGCCGCAGCCGATCGCGGTCGAGCGTCAACTTCCCGCCCTCGCCCACCCGGATCCCGATGTCCGTCAAGTCATCGAACGAGCCCTGGATGCCCCGGGCCTTCCCCTGAACCGCCGTGAACAACGCGGATCGCAGGGTGATCGCGGTCGAATCGCCCAGCAACGGCCCGCGCGTGTTGGTCTGCTGGTCGTAGCGCGTCTGCGCGTCGATCCTCGCGACGAGATCATTGAACGCCGTCACGAACGCGTTCACCCCGTCCTCGATCGCCGCCGTGTCGCGCGCGACCGTCAAACTCACCGGGGCCTCGCTCGCCGTCTGAAGGTCGATGGAAACGCCAGTGATCACGCTGTCCAGCGTGTTCGTCGAACTCGAGAGCAGCACCGCGCGGGCCGGATCGGTGGACCCGAAAAACACCCGCGCGTCCCGGCCCTCGTCCAGCGTCGACGCCCCGAGGTTGAACGAGCCCGAGTCCACGATGAACCGCCCCGCCGAGCCCGTGCTCCGGGCCGTCAGGCTCAGCCGAAACGGCGTCGCGCCCGTCCCGTCGTTCACGACCGCGGCGCTCGCCGAGACCCCCGCCGCGTTGATCTTCGACGCGATGTCCCGGAGGCTGTCCGTCGCCGACAGGGTGACGGTCCTCTCCAACGACCCGTTGATGACGTTCGACGCGCCGGTCCCCGCGGCCTCGCCCTTGATGTTCAGCCCCGCCGCCACCGCACCCGACGTGTCCTCGACCTTGATCTTCGTCGAGCCCCCCACCGTCGGCTCGTACAACTCCAGCCCGTCGCCCGTCGTGTTGATCCGCGCCCGGACTCGCGTCCCGCGCGAGTTGATCAGCGCGATCACGTCGGCCAGCGTCTCCTCGGTCTGGTCCACCGTGATCGTCGCGGTCGCGCCCGTGGAGTCCGTGATGCGGAACACGCCCTCGCCCACCCCCAGCCCCCCGCGGAGCGACGCCAGCCGCGTCCCCACGGTGATGTACTGCCGCTGCAGGTTCCCGCTGTCAACCGTCGACGACGCGACGCCCGTGGTGGCGATCCCCAGCGACTCCGCCGTCGCCCCCGCGATGATGAGGTTGCCCGTCCCGCCCGTGGCGTCCGTCACGACGATCCCCGTCCCCTTGTCGTTCAGGCGCGCCGTGATCTTCCCGCCCGTGTCCGCCGAGAACTCCGCTAGGATCTGCGAGATCGACGACGACGTGTCGATGCTCACGCTGTACGGGTTCCCGTCGCGGCCCGTGATCGTGATCGTGCCCGTGCCCCCGATCCCCGCGCCCCCGTTCAGGCCCTT
This sequence comes from Phycisphaerae bacterium, assembly GCA_016793805.1. Taxonomy (GTDB): domain Bacteria; phylum Planctomycetota; class Phycisphaerae; order Phycisphaerales; family UBA1924; genus JAEUIZ01. The sequence continues at coordinate 13,474 of JAEUIZ010000031.1, read as the reverse complement.
GCCCAGCGTCGAGTTCATCGCCGCCAGAACCCGAGTGCCCGTCACCGCCCCCACCTGCGCCGAGGTCGTCAGCAGCCCCAGGTCCGCGGCCGTGGTCGATCCCGCCGTCGTGTTCTCCAGCACCTCGATCGTCCGCCCCTGCGAGTCCACCAGTTGCAGGCCCGTCCCGCTCGACGCGATCGAGGCCCGCATGTCGGAGTCCCCCAGCGCCGCCGTCAGCGCGTCGTTGATCCGCGTGAGCACCCCGCCGATCGTGGTCGGCGCGGCCTCGGTCACCTCGCCCTGCGCGTTGTACTTGGGCCCGATGTTCACGCTCACCGTCGTCGTCCCCGAGCCCCCAGTCACCTTGATCTGCAGGTCATAACGCCCCGTCCCCGCCTGCGAGTTGACGAACACCCCATTCCCGTCGTTGAGCAGCGAGAGCGCGGTCCCCTCGGCCAGGGCGTACACGACCGAGCCCGTCACCGTCGCCGAACTCGCCGTCGTGCGCTCGATCCCGAGGCTCGCCGCCGTGGTGTACCCCGCCGCGCTCGTGATCGTCAGGTTCGACGAGATGTCGCTGCTGATCACGAGCCGCCCGCCGTCCACCCGCGCCGTCACGTCGATCCCCGTCGCGCTGTTGATCGCGTCCAGAACGTCCGACACCGTGGCAGCCTTCGAGAGGTCGATCGTCGCCGAGTGCCCGCCGGCATCCGCGATCACGATCTTCCCACGCTCCACCCCCGCGCCCCCGTTCAGGTCCGCCAACTTCGTCTCCGCGTCCAGCCTCGCCGCCGCCGATTCGAACGTCAGGCTCGTCGCCCCGAGTCCCGCGGTCGCGCTCGCGAAGCCGCGCGAGAGCACCTGCCGGCTGGAAACGAGCCGATCGACGATGAACGAGTACGACCCGGGCGAGGCCGCCTGCGACGCCGTCGCGCGAAGCACCGCCTCGTTCGAACTCGTCGCCTTGTTCGTGTCGAACAACTGGTTGACCCGGAACGCGCCCGCCGCCGTCTTGAGCGTCGAAATCCGCGAGTTGAGGTCCAGGTACGCCGCCTGCTGCGTCTGGAGTTGCAGCACCCGACGCTGCGAGATCGCCCGCGGGCGCGCCTCGATCGCCAGCAACTGCTCGATCAGCGTTCGGGTGTCGATCCCGCTGAAGAGCCCCGTGCCCGTGGTGATGCCCCCCATGCACGCTCCCTCATGCCGCCCGTCGGCCCATCGACGACGGCCCGAGCGGCAAGTCGGCTCCGTCTCTCCGCGTCGGGCGATCCAAACCCCGCCGACGCAACTCCAACGCGTCCATCACCCACCCCGTGAGCATGTGCCGATACATCGCCCGCGCCGCCTCGGGGCCAACCGGCGCAGCATCCCGCCCCGGCATGCCCAGCGCCCGACCTTCCATGGTCCTGTCTTCCATCGGCATGCTCCCGTGCCTATTCCGCAATCTCGGTGCCGCTCGATCCAAAGTCCCACGCTCCCGAACTTCGCCCCACGTCTCCCTTTATCGTCAATCCCTTCACGCCACCGAACCCCTCCGCTGCATCGCACCTCCGTTATCGGACGAAAGGGGCACCCGCTCCACAGCACCGAACCTCCGGCCCGATACAGTCATACTCCCCACATGGCTCCACCAAGCACTCAGCAACCGTCTCCCTTCTCTCCGCTGGCGCGCATCGGGGCCGTGGCTTCCACTGGATTGACGCTCGCCTCGGCCGTGCTTGTGGCAATCCTCGCCGTCCTTGGTCCGGTGCTTGTCAAGGACACTCCTGTCAGTTGGTTTTTGTTCGGCTTTGAGATTGTCGTCATCGTCGCCGCGGTGCTCGGCATTCAACTCGCCCGCGGCAAGTGGTCGCATGGCCTGGCAATCGGGCTGCTCTCCGTCGCCGGCACGATCTTCCTTGCCTCCGCCATGGGCTGGCAGGGCGCCAACCGTCAGTTGCTCGGGAGGCCGCTCCTGCCGCTCCTGCTGCTGCGCACGGCCTGCGCTGGCGTGCTCGCACTTCTCGCCTGTCATGCCGTGCTCGGCCGCAAGCCCGGCGCGTGGCGGCGAGCGCTGCTGGGCACGGCAATCGGGCTCCCCGCGGTCATGGTGCTCGGCGCGATGCTCGTCTCGCGATCGCGTCAAGCGTTGCTCGGGCTGCTCCCGAGCAACCAGGGCCTCATGATCATCGTCGCCGTGTTCGGGTTCGTCGCCTTCACCGCCCTGCTCGCGGCCAGCGTCCACATCCTCGTCGCGGCCTTCCAGAACGCCCTCGACGACGAGCCGACTGCCTAGGGCCTTGGCTTCCCGGCGCAGGGGCCGGCGTCGGCGGCCCCGTCCCTGAAACCGCCCTCGGCACCCGCCCAACAACGGGGCATGCCCATTCCTGACTCGACGCTCGTGCTGGTCCTGCTCGCGCTCGTCGGCGGCGGCGCGGCCGCGTGGCTCGTGCGGGGACGCTTCTCCCGGGCCCCCGGCCAGGCAACCACGGCCAGCGTCGAGGTCATCGCTGAGCGCGTCCGGGCCGTGGGCAAACTCGTCGGGCTCGAGGTTTGCGCCAAGGAGATCGCCACGGCCTCGACGGGCTGGAACTGGCTCCCCCCGATCCTCCTCAGCCAGGCGCGGCTGGCGATGATCTTCAACTTCGAGAAGCAGTACGTGGTCGACCTGTCGCGCGTGGGGGAGCGCGAGATCACACCGCTGGGGCCGGGGCGGTTCCGCGTGGTGCTGCCGCCAATCGAGGGGCAACTGCGCCTGCTCGACGTGACGCCCTACGACATCCAGAACGCGCGAGTGCTGGGCCTGCTCGACGTGATCCCGATGACCGCGGAGCGGCAGCGAGAACTCATGAAGCGGGCCCAGCAGGAGGCCGCGGACCTCTTCCGCGCCAACGACGCCCGCTACCTCCGCGACGCGCGGGTGAGCGTCGAGCGGCACCTGTGCAGCCTCATGGACCTCTTCGGCGTGCGGGTCGAGGTGGCCTGGTCCTCGGACGAGCCCGCGGCCTCGCCGCGCCTCGCCATCGCCGCGGCCTGAGGCTCACGCCCCGCTGGGGTGCCAGATCGTCTTCATCTCGACGAGCGGCTCGATGATCCACGGCCCGCGCCAGCGATCGCCGTCGAAGTCCGCGCGCGGATGCAGCGCGACCCGCTTGAGGTTGTCGGCCACGCCCTCGCGCACCCGCCGCTCGTGCTCGGGCGTGAGGCCCGCCGCGTGGATCGCGCCGATCTCGCGGTGCGAGGCGAACTGCGGGATGAGTTCCTCGTGCATCCCCGTGAGCAGATTCAGCGCGCCCGCGGGCACGTCGCTCGTCGCCGCCACCTCGCCCAGGATCGCGCCGGGGATCGGGTTCGCCTCGCTCGCCAGCGCCACCACGCAGTTGCCGGCGCACAGCGCGGGCGCCGCAAGCGACACCAGCCCCAGCAGCGGCGAGTCGTTCGGCGCGATCACACCCACCACCCCCGTCGGTTCCGGGACCGTGAAGTTGTAGTACGGCCCGGCCACCGGGTTGTTGCAGCCCAGCACCTGCGCGTACTTGTCCGCCCACCCGGCGAAACAGACGAGCCGATCAATCGCCGCCTCGACCTCGGCGACGCCGCCGCCCGCGCCCCGGTTCCCGCGCGGCCTCGCGCCCTTCGTGCTTGCCTTCGTCGCCTTGTCGCGTGCTCGCTTCGTTGTCTCCCCGATCGCCTCGGCCAGTTCGCGCTTCTTCCCCTCCATCATCTCGGCCATGCGATACAGAACCTGCCCGCGGTTGTACGCCGTCGCGCTCGACCACTTCGACAGCGCGGCCCGCGCGGCCTCGACTGCATCACGCAGGTCCTTGCGCGAGGCCCGCGACACATGCGCCACCGACCCGCCCAACTCCACCGGCATCGTCCGGCCGCTCTCGCTGCGCGGGAACGCACCGTTGATGAACAGTTTGTACGTCTTGGCTATGTCCAATCGCTCGGGCATGCGGGGATGCTAGCGGCCGACCCGCTGACCGGACGCTCCATCCAGCCTCAACGATCCGGCCTCCGGGCCTCACCGGATCGCTCGCGGGTGCCGTAGAGCAGCGGCCACAACTCCGAGGCCTAGTACGCCGGCCCCGGCTTCCCATCGAACCGGCGCCACCGGTGCCCGCACGCGTGGCAGAGCCGCGTGGCGAGAGAGTCATCGATGCAGCACCCGCCAAGGACCAGTTCCCCGCTGGCGATCTCCCGCTTCTGCTCGTCCGTGAAGAACGGCAAGCCATACCCGATCTTTGCGATGCGACCAGACCCGCACGCGGGCACTGTCGATCGTCGGGTGGGGGTCGCGGACTCATCGCCGACCTACGCCGGCCACGCCCGGCGGTTCAGAGGTTCACGTACGCTCGCAGGCCCTGCATCCCGCCCTCGCGTCCGAAGCCGCTCTCCTTGAACCCGCCGAAGGGGCTCGCGGGGTCGAAGCGGTTGTAGGTGTTGAGCCAGACGACCCCGGCCTTGAGATGCCGCGCGATCTCGAAGATCTTGGAGCCCTTGTCCGTCCAGACGCCCGCCGCGAGGCCGTACGGCGTGTTGTTCGCCCGCGTGATCGCCTCCTCGGGCGTGCGGAACGACATCACCGCCAGCACCGGTCCGAAGATCTCCTCCCGCGCCACGACATGGCTCGGCTGCACCCCCGTGAAGAAGCACGGGCGGCACCAGTACCCCTTGGCCGGGAGCGGGTGCCCGTTCACGCGGTGGAGTTCGGCCCCCTCCTTCTCGCCCGCGGCCAGGTACCTCTCGATCGTGCCCAGTTGGGCCCTCGAGTTGATCGCGCCCACGTCCGTGTTCTTGTCCAGCGGGTCGCCCACCCGCAGCGTCGCCAGGCGCACGCGCAGTTTGGCGATCACCTCGTCGAGCACGCTCTCTTGCACGAACAGCCGCGACCCGGCGCAGCAGACATGCCCCTGGTTGAAGTAGATGCCAGCGATGATCCCCTCGACCGCCTGGTCGATGCTCGCGTCCTCGAAGATGATGTTCGGGCTCTTGCCCCCGAGTTCGAGGGTCAGCCGTGGCGGGGACTCTCGCCCGGCCACGGCCATCGCGATCTTCTTCCCGACCTCGGTGGATCCGGTGAACGCGATCTTGTCGATGCCCGGGTGCGCCGCGATCGCCGCGCCCGTGCGGCCGTCGCCGGTGACGATGTTCACCACGCCCGGGGGCAGGTCGATCTCGCGCAGGATCTCGGCGAGCCGCAACGCCGTGAGCGGAGTGGTCTCGGCGGGCTTGAGGACGCAGGTGTTCCCGCAGGCCAGCGCGGGCGCGAGTTTCCACGCCGCCATCAGGAGCGGGAAGTTCCACGGGATGATCTGCCCGCAGACGCCCACGGGCCGGGGCGCGCGCGCGCCCGGAAAGGCGAACGCCAGTTTGTCGGCCCAGCCCGCGTAATAGAAGAACTGGGCCGCGGCCAGGGGCACGTCCACGTCCCGGCTCTCGCGGATCGGCTTGCCCCCGTCCATCGTCTCCAGCACCGCCAACTCCCGCGCCCGCTCCTGGATGCGCCTGGCTATCCGAAAGATGTACTTCGCCCGCTCGACCCCCGGGAGCGCGGCCCACTTGGGGAGCGCCTCGCGCGCGGCGCGCACGGCCGCGTCCACGTCCGCGTCGCTCCCCTGCGCGACCTCCGACAAGACCGCCTCTGTCGCGGGATTCACCGTCGCGAAATGCCGCGGACCACCGCCCCGCCTCGCTCCGTCCCGGATCCGTGCCTCCTTGCTCTCGCGGCTCCCCACGCTCGCTCCCTTGGGCTCCACAAACCGCCCACCGATGAAGTGCCCGTATCGCTCGGCGATAGCGACCTTCACGCTCTCCGGGGCCGGGGCGTAGTCCCACGCTGACCCGAAGCGAAGCACGGGTGTCGGCGTCACCGGCCGTCGGACGGGTTCCCCCGGAAGGGTCGGCGGACTCTCGACGAGTGGATCGGGCATGGGAGAAGGCTACCCGGGAAAAAAGCAGAAGGCCGGGGAAGGCCCGGCCCTCTGACAGATTCAACTCAAACCGCGAACGCGAAGTTAGGCGCGACGGCGACGGGCCGCGACCAAGCCGCCGAGCCCGAGGAGGGCGAGCGAGGCCGGGGCGGGAATCGCCGTGTACTCGACAGAATCGACGCCGATGTAGTCAGAGTTGCTGCCGCTGGGGCCGCCGTTGGGCGGGTTGTACCAGAAGGCGAAGCGACCCGAGCCGCCCGCGGGCAGTGTGGCGACGAAGTTGGTCCAGGTGTTCGGGTAACCGGCGGCCGTGAGGCCCGCGTTGATGGTCAGCAGCGAGGTGGTGAAGTCGCCGGGGCTGGTGCTCGCGCCGTTGAAGGAGACGACGAGTTCCATGCGATCCGGGAAGAACGGCGAATCGACGGTCCGCGTCCAGAAACTGATCGTGTCGCCGGCGGAGAAGTTGACCACCGGGGACATCAGGTAGTTGCTGATGTTGTTCGCGCCGGTGGAAGAGTTGAAGTTGGCGTAGGCGTAGCCGATCCCGCTGTGGGCCGGGAAGACGGCGCCGTCGTTGCGCCAGTTCCAGTTGGGGTTGGAGCCGGGGCCGCCGGGGCTGTTGTTGACCGAAACCCAGCCGGCGGGAAGGCCGGTGGTCACGACCGGGGGATTCGGACCGGGCTCGAAGCCCTCCGAGAACGACTGAGCCTGAGCCGCACCGGCGAGAGCCAACGCGACCGCACACGCGGTAATACGAACCATACTGATTCTCCTCCTAAACAGGGACAACGTCAACGGAGTGTCTTGCTCTCCGAACGCCCCCAACATAATGAGAATTTCACGATTGTCAACCCCAACCGCAAAAGAAACCATACCGATGCGTTTTCAACAAGGTTATAGGACTAAAGAATACTCCCGTGGTGTGCTGTGCGCGGCCTGATCAACTCGCCGCTGCCGCGGCACCGTCCAGCCCGAGCCTAAAGTCCAAGTGAAACCCGAACACGGGCGCGCGGGCAGAGCGGCTACCGACCCGGTTGTTCGGACGCGTGCTGCTTGATCCGTCCCGCGAAATCCTCGGCCAGGGCATTGGGGATCGGGATGCTCAGGTTGTATTGCAGCACCTTCCACCGCCCGTCCTCCCAGCCGAGGACGCCCGACCCGCGGCACTCGCCGAGTTTCGCGTGGTCGAGGAGTTCGTCGAAGTACGCGTGATCCTGGTCGATGGCGGTAATCCGGCGAGCGCGGGGGTGATAGGTCCATCCCTTGCCGCCCTTGGACTGGTCGAAGTGCGGGCGGGCAAAGTCGCGGAACTCCTGACCGGTCCAGCGCTCGGTGGCATCGGTCCCGAGGAAGACCGAGCGATCGGTCCAACGCCGCATGTAGCGGTCGAAGTCGGCGTTCGCGGCGGCATCGTGGAAGTCGTCGAGGGCGGCCCCGGCCAGGCGCGGCGACGGCGGCGCGTGGCTACCTCCGCTCACACACCCGGCAAGGGCGGCGAGCATCGTGGCGGCCCAGAGCCGTGACGCGTGCGAGACGCGGATCATGGCCTGGCCTCCGCGGGGTCCTTGGAGTCCGAGGCGGCGGCCTTCTCGGGCCACGGCTGTCCGAGCCAGGACTCGTACGCGGCCTGCTGCTCGGGGGTAGGCGACTTGACCCGGCGAACCTTCCACGCACCATCGGGCCGATCGGCGGCAACGACGGTGATCGTGCGTTGGCGGTCGTGACGGAAGAGGGTGAGTTCGGCGGCCTGGCCGGGCTTGAGGTGCTTGAGGACGCGGGTCCAGTTGGCGCTCGTGGCCCGTTCGCCGTTGATCCCGACGATGAGATCCCCCGCGATGACTCCCGCGGTGTAGGCGGGCCCATCGGCCAAGACCGAAGCCGCGTGGAGATGGGACTCCTTGGGCTCGACGTTGATGCCGAGGTATGCGATCGAGGCGGGTGACCCGTCGCCCTCGGAGGGCTTGAGGTAGGACTCGAGCCCGACGACGGCCAGGGCGCGGTCGAAGTCGAGTTGGCGGACGCCGGAGACGTAGTCGGCGAAGAAGACCTTGAAACTCGACTGGCTGAGCCGCTCGACGGTTCGGAGCACGTCGGCGGTGGTGTACCCCGGGCCGGACAGCGGGAACTCGCGGTAGAGGGAGGCCATTGCGGTGTCCAAGGAAGCCGCGCCTCCGCTGCGTAGGCGGACCTCCATGTCGAGGAGGAACGAGACGAGCGAGCCCTTGTCGTAGAAGGAGACGGCGGAGTTGATGGCGTCGGGGTTGGGCCTGCCGAACTTGATCCAGGCGTCGAAACTGGCCTCGGCCACGCTCTCGACGTTGGCGCCGGGTCGGCGGCGGTGGGCGTCGATGGACGAGGCGATGGTGGCGAGGAAGTCGTCGGGCTTGGTGAGCCCGGCGCGCACCAGGCAGAGGTCGTCGTAGTAACTGGTTGTGCCCTCGACGACCCAGAGCAGGTCGGTGTAGTTCTCGTGCTGGTACTCGTAGGGCTTGATGCCCGCGGGCCGGAGTTGCTTGACGTTCCAGGTGTGGAACATCTCGTGGGACACGAGGACCATGAACCGCTGGCGTCGCTCGGGATTCGAGAAGGACTCGGGCGAGGTCTGCATGACGGTCGAGTTGAGGTGCTCGGTCCCGCCCGAGCCGCCGGGAACGCAGTGGATGATGTAGACGTACCGGCGATAGGGGAGGTCCCCGAAAATGGCCTTCTGCGCGCGCACAATCTTGGCGAAGTCCGCGGGCAGGGCGGCGCGGTCGTAGGGCGGGGGCGGCCCGCCGGCGGTCCAGACGACGATCTGGTGCGGGACGCCATCGACCTCGAACTCGAGCAGGTCGTGGGCGCCGGCCTCGATGGGGGAATCGACGAGGGTGTCGTAGTCCGGGGCCAGGAGCGTGCGCGGATCGGCGGGGTCGGCGTCGAGCCCGCAGGCGATCCGCCAGTCCTTGGGCGCGTCGATGGTGACGCGGAGTGGTTCGGCCCGGTGCGAGGGCGCGTAGAGGAAGACCGTCGAGGGGCTGAGGAAGGCGTGGGTGTCGTCCACGTGCCGCGTGCGGTCGTTCAGGGAGTTGGCATAGACGCGGTAGGAGACGACGACCTCGTCGCGGCCCTCGGTGCTGACCAGCCACGTGCTCTTCTCGGTCTTCTCGCAGGCGAGGATTCGCCCATCGGGGGTTTCGGCGGAGAGTTCGCGGAGGGTCGAGGCGGGATCGAGGATGACGTATCGCCCGGGACGCCAGACGGGGAGGGAGAGTTCGAGCGTCGGGCCCTCGACGCGACGGACGCGCATCGTGATCGAGACCATCTGGGTCTGCGGAGCGGGGAGCGAGACGACGTACTCGACCGCGGGCGGGTTGCTGGCGTGGGCTCTGGACAACCCCACGCCGCTGAAGGCTGCAGCCATCGCCCCGGCCCAGATCGCGCGTCGAACGTGCCTCATGCCAGAAGCCTATCCGACCGGGTCGGGGCCGGTTATCATCGCGCCATGCTTCCCCCTCGGGCGCTGGTGGGCATGGTGCACGTCGCGGCGCTCCCGGGCTCGCCCGGGGCGAGGCTCTCGGTCGCGAGGATCGCGGCACAGGCCGCGGACGAGGCGCGGGTGCTGGCCGAGTGCGGGTTTGAAGGGATCATCGTCGAGAACATGCACGATCGGCCGTATGTTCGGGCCCCGCACGGCCCGGAGACGGTGGCGGCGATGACCGTGGCGGCGCAGGCGGTGCGCGATGCCGCGCCCCGCGCGACGCTGGGCGTCCAGGTCCTCTCGAACGGGGAGCGCGAGGCGCTGGCGATCGCGCTGGCGGTCGGGGCGTCGTTCGTGCGCTGCGAGAGCTTCGTTTTCGCACATGTGGGGGACGAGGGGCTGATGGCCGACGCGGCGGCGGGCCCGCTGCTGCGCTACCGGCGCGCCATCGGCGCGGAACGGGTGCGGGTGCTCTGCGACGTGAAGAAGAAGCACGCGTCGCACGCGATCACCGGGGACGTGTCGGTGGGCGAGGCGGTCAGGGCCGCGGAGTTCTTCCTGGCCGACGGGGTGATCGTCACGGGCGTGGCGACGGGTCGGCCCGCGTCGGTCGAGGACGTGCGCGAGGCGCGCGGCGCGACGCGGCTTCCCGTGGCGGTCGGGTCGGGCGTGACGCCCGAGCAGGTCGCGGCGCTCTTTGACGCGGGCGCGGATGCGCTGATCGTGGGGTCGTCGATCAAGCGCGGGGGGCGGTGGGATCGACCGGTGGACGCGGTGAGGTGCCGGGCGCTGGCGCGGGCGGTGCGGTCGGCGCGGCGTTGAGAGCGCCAAAGCAAGCGCCCCCGATCGAATCGCTCCGACCGGGGGCGCGGGGATCAAGCATGGCGATCGCCGGGGCTATGGGCAGCCGGCGGCGAACTTGTTCTGGAAGCAGACGAAGTCGTTGATGTTGAAGGCCGGGGCGGCGGCGCTGCCGTCGCAGTTGGCGTAGCAGGTGCAGTCGAGGCGGGCGAGGTAGCGGGCAGGGTTGCCGATGGAAGTGAACTGCCCGGCGACGACGAGTTGCTCGCGGAGCGGGCCCGCGCCATCGGGGTCCCAGAGGATGCTGCACAGGGGCCATTGGTTGGCGGCGATGGTGGGCATGAAGGCCGGCGGCGGGGGCAGCCACGCCTTCGTGCACTGCGCGTGTGCCGCGCCGCTGGTTGCCATTGCCAAACCCGACAGCAGGACCATCCGCATCGCCGGGTTGATCAAGACTGCTCCTTTGGTAAGCCCCCCCGGACGTGAAGAGAGGCGGGATGCGCAGACAGGGGCGGCCAGGAATCTGGACCGGGGGCGGAGGTGTGTTGCTCCTCGTCCTCGATCCAAGCGCGGGTGGGGCCTAAACTCCCGCCCTGCTGGGGCCCATGCCGGGCTCCTAACTTCCGGGCCCTTGAGGCCGAAAGGACAGCGTCATGCCGAAGAACGTCAAACTGCTGCTCACCGAGAACGTCGAGGCCCTGGGGATCGTCGGGGACGTGGTGAACGTCCGCACCGGGTTCGCCCGCAACTATCTTTTGCCTCGCAAGATGGCGACCACGCCCAGCGAGGAGGCGCTCAAGGCGGTGGAGGCGAAGCGTGCCGAGGCGCAGCGGCAGTTGGCGGAACTGCGCAAGGAGCGCGAGTCGCTGATCGCGAAACTCGCCGGCGTGCATCTGAATCTGGTCCGGCCTTGCAACGACCTGGGACACCTGTACGGGTCGGTGACGCAGCAGGAGATCTCGGCGGCGCTGGGCGAGGCGGGGTACCCGGGCGTGAAGCCTCGGGACGTTCGCCTGCACCAGACGATCAAGCGGGTGGACTCGTACGACGTGCACATCAAGTTCGAGGCCGAGTTGGAGGCGACGATCAAGGTCACGGTGGCCGCGGACCGGAAACTCGACACGGACAAGAAGGAAGAGATCGAGATCGACGACGAGGGCAACCTCGTCGAGAGGCCCAAGGGCGAGGCGGGCAAGGACGGCGAGTCGCGGGCCGACCGCCCCCGCCGCGACGACAAGCCGGCCAAGAAGTCGCGCACGGATCGGCTGGCGGAGTCGATGGCGCTGGCGGAGGCCTCGACCGCGCGCAAGCCGGGCTGGGGCAAGGGCGACGCCGCTCCCGCCGAGCCCGCCAAGGACGACAAGGCCGCCAAGCCGGAGAAGGCCCCCAAGGGCGAGAAGAAGGCGAAGGCCTGATTCCCGAGACGATCGGATCGTGCCGGCGGCCCGCGGCACGTGCGAGACTGCCCCGTGCGTCCCTGCGTCGTCCTGCTCTCGGGCGGACTTGATTCCGCCACCACGCTCGCCGTCGCCCGCCGCGACGGATTCTCGCCGCACGCGCTGACGATCGACTACGGGCAGCGGCATCGGCGCGAACTCGACGCCGCTCGGGCCGTGGCGCGGGCGCTGGGCGCGGCGGACCACCGCACGATCGCGCTGGACCTCCGCGCGATCGGGGGCTCGGCCCTGACCGCGGACATCCCCGTGCCCAAGGACCGGGCGTTGCCCGGCGACGCGACGCCCGCGGAGATCCCGGCCACGTACGTCCCCGCGCGGAACCTGATCTTCCTCTCGATCGCCGCGGCGTACGCGGAGACCATCGACGCGCTCGACCTGTTCTTGGGCGTGAACCAAGTGGACTGGTCGGGCTACCCGGACTGCCGCGAGGAGTTCCTCCGCGCCTTCGCGGGCGCGGTGGACTCGGGGACCCGCGCGGGCGCCCGCGGCGGGCGGTTCGCCATCCACGCGCCGCTGGCGCGCCTGGCCAAGCCCGAGATCATCCGCCTCGGCGCGTCGCTGGGCGTCGATTACTCGCTCACGACGAGTTGCTACGACCCCGCGGGCGATCTGGCGTGCGGGCGCTGCGACTCGTGCCGGATCCGTGCCGACGGCTTCGCCCGCGCCTGCATCCCCGACCCCACGCGGTACGCACGATGAGCCCCCCGCTCCCCATCGCCGAGACGTTCCACTCGATCCAGGGCGAGGGGAAACTGACCGGCGTCCCGTCCTACTTCGTGCGCGTCGCGGGGTGCAACCTGCGCTGCTCGTGGTGCGACACGCCGTACTCGAGTTGGAACCCCGAGGGCGAGACGCGGACGATCGACGACCTGGTGGCCGAGGCCGGGTCGTCTCGGCACGCGGTCATCACCGGGGGCGAGCCCATGCTGTTTGCCGCCACGCGCGACCTTGCCGCGGCGCTGCACGGGGCGGGCGTCCACGTCACCATCGAGACGGCGGGCACGACGTTCGACCCAAGCCGAGCCCCCCACGGCGACCTCATGAGCATCAGCCCGAAACTCGCGAACTCGACCCCGCGAGCGGGCGACCCGCGCGACCCCGGCGGCGCGTGGCGCGATCGGCATGAGGCCCGGCGACTGAGCATCCCCACGCTGCAGGCGCTCCTGCTTGCATACCCGGAGCGGCAGATGAAGTTCGTCGTCGCCTCGCCCAACGATCTGCCCGAGATTGACTCGATCCTCTCGCAACTCCCCGATCTTGCGGCCGCGGATGTCATGCTCATGCCCGAGGGCGTGTCGCCGCCGACCGCGGAATCGCAGCGATGGATCGTCGAGGCGTGCGTGCGTCGCGGGTGGCGCTACTGCCGGCGGCTGCACATCGACCTGTTCGGGAACAGGCGGGGCACCTGAGGCCGCGGCGTGCTCGCGGGCGGCCCTAGCGCCGGTCGATCCCGGTCTCGGCGCTGGGCGGGCTGAAGATGTCGAGGACCACGGTGTCCTCGAGCGCCTCGGCCGCGTGGGGCGCGTTCCCGGGCAGGTGCAGGACCTCGCCCGGGCCCACGTCCACCTTTCTCCCGCCCTCGGCCCCGCCGAGCGTGAAGCGGATTCGCCCGCTGAGCACGCAGACGAACTGCTCGTTGTCGTGCTGGTGCATCCCGAGGACGAACCCGCGCTGGAGCCGGACGTGCGAGATCATCGCGTGCGCCCCGATCACGCGGCGACGCTCAAGATTGGGCATCGGCGCGTCCATCGGCAGATCCGCCCACGCGTGCTTGGTCGGCTTCATGGGCGAGTCTGGGGGGGGGGGGGGGGGGGGGGGGGGGGGGGGGGGGGGGGGGGGGGGGGGGGGGGGGGGGGGGGGGG
>JAEUIZ010000009.1 GCA_016793805.1 Phycisphaerae bacterium | reverse complement strand
GGGGTCCATCCCGCTCATGAACCCGACCAGGTTGATCAGGTCCTCGCGGACCTTCCCGAGGTCTCCGGTGAGGCCCCAGTTCCGCGCATCGGCCTTGGCGCGATCGGCGTGCTTGTCCAGTTCCATCTGGAGCACGTCGAGGAGGCGGGCGATGTCGTTCCGCCGGGCGGCGTACATCTCGGCGGCGGTCGGCTCGGGCTTCGGGTTGTTCTTGCGTGCGTTCATCTATGTGCTCCTATGCGATGGGGTGCTCTGGTAAACAGCGAAGCCCGCGTTTCGCGGGCTTCAGGTGGGCGGCAGTTCGGGGTTGCGAGGGCTTGTCGGGGCCTCTTCGCGGGCGGCCTCTCGTACCGCATCGCTTCGGCCTTGGCGGTAGCCGGTGTGCAGCCCCTCGCGGTAGCCGCTCTCGAAGGCGTGGCGGACCAGGTCCTTGATCGACCACACCGGGATCTCGTGGAAGTCGAGGCTGTCGCTCTTGCGCGTCTCGAGCGTTTCGAGCAGCAACTCGACCTTGGCCCATTCCATCTCGGCGTCGAGTGCCTTCTGCTTGCTGATTCCGTCGAGGCTCTTCGTGGCGTTCCGGGGGGCGTTCATCGTCGCGTTCTCCATCGCGGGGCTCGTGGTTGGTCGCCCCGCGTTGTGACACATGAAGCCATGACATCGCCCACGAGGCAAGGCAAACCGCAGCGATTTCGCCGTCATTCCGCGACATGTGGGCAAATCCGCGCCGCATGTGGGCAACTCTGCGCGGGAGGTCCGCGATGACTCCCGAACACGCGCCTAGTCCCGGGCCGGCACCGGAGCGACAGGGGATATCCCGGCTAACCCCCGCAGCGCTCCCCATCGCGGACGCGGCCCGCGTGCTCACGCGCCTAGGCGGCAAGGCGGTCACCGACGTGATGCTCCGCGCCGACATCGACGCGGGCGCGCCGGTCAACAGCGATGGCACACTCAACCTCGTGCACTACGCCGCGTGGCTCGTGAAGGAGATGTCCGCGAGTGGCGATTGACCCGCGCAAACTCAAGCCGGGTGAACTCGCGCGGCTGCTCAACAGCACGCCGCTGGGCGAGGTGATCAGCGAGCGACAGCTCCACCGCCATCGCACGCGCGCGGGCTTCCGTGTCGCCGCCGACGGTGACGCTGGCAAGGTCGATCTGTTCCGCTACGTGGCGTGGCTGGTGACCACCCGACACGAAGTGATCGCGGAGGCCGCTCGCGAGCCTGCGGGGCTGACCGGCTACGAAGCGATGAAGGAGCGGGCGCGGCTGCGCAACGCCATGCTCTCGCTTTCGGGGCGCGACATCGGGGACCTTCCGGCCGTCACCGATCCGGCCCGCAGGGCGAAGGCTGCCCGCGACTTCCGGTTCTTCTGCGAAACCTACTTCCCGCAGACGTTCCACCTGAAGTGGTCCGACGATCACCTCAAGGTCATCGCCAAGATCGAGCAGGCGGTGCTGGAGGGCGGGCTGTTTGCGATGGCCATGCCGCGGGGGTCGGGGAAGACGTCCCTGTGTGAGGTCGCGTGCCTGTGGGCGCTGGTGTTCGGTCATCGCGAGTTCGTCGCGTTGATCGGCTCCGACGAGGAACACGCGGCCGGGATGCTCGAATCGATCAAGACGGAGCTGGAGAACAGCGAACTCCTCGGGGCCGACTTTCCCGAGGTCTGCCACCCCATCCGCTCGCTCGAGGGCATCCACCAGCGAGCCTCGGGGCAGCTCTACCAGGGGAAGCAGACGCACATCGGCTGGACGGCGCGGGAGATCGTGCTCCCGACCATCCCCGGCTCGGCAGCCTCGGGCGCGATCATCCGAGTCGCGGGAATCACCGGCCGCATCCGTGGCATGAAGCACAAGCGCTCCGACGGTGTGAGCGTCCGGCCGTCCCTGGTGCTGATCGACGACCCTCAGACCGACGAGAGCGCGCGGTCTCCGTCCCAGTGCGCCAACCGTGAGCGCATCCTCGCCGGGGCGATCCTCGGCCTGGCCGGGCCCGGGCGGAAGATCGCCGGGCTGATGACGCTCACCGTGGTCCGTCCTGACGATCTTGCCGATCGCATTCTCGATCGGGACAAGCACCCCCAGTGGCAGGGCGAGCGGACGAAGATGGTCTACGCCTTTCCCGCCGCGGATCGGCTGTGGGCCGAGTACGCCCGTCTGCGCGCCGAAGGACTGAAGGCCGATCGAGGAGTCGGGGAGGCGACGGCCTACTACGGCGCTCACCGCGCGGACATGGATGCCGGCGCGGTGATCGCGTGGCCCGAGCGGTTCAACCACGACGAGCTGTCGGCGGTGCAGCACGCGATGAACCTCCGGCTGCAGAACGAGGCGGCGTTCTTCGCCGAGTACCAGAACGAGCCACTCCCGGAGGTCGAGGTCGCCGACGACCTGCTCAG
>JAEUIZ010000021.1 GCA_016793805.1 Phycisphaerae bacterium | reverse complement strand
GCGCGCCTCCGCCTGCCGGGGGGGTGGATTCGTGACGTATCGCCCCCCCCGGGCCCAGCGCCGCCGGTTGCGCGCGGGCGCGCGCGCACCCCCCATACCCCCCCGGGGGGCGGCGCTCAAGCGACGCCGCCGCCCGTCGCTCGTGCGCGCGCTTGAGCGCTCAAGCGCTCAAGCGACGCGGTTCCTCTGCCGCCGGGGGGCCGGTTGGCTACCCCCGCGGGAACAGCCGCAAGCATCGAAAGACTTTCTTTCACCTGTCCGAGTTTGCCCCGAAGTTGCCCACTGCGGAGGGATATCCCGGATTCGACTTGAACTTCCCGGCCCATGACGCCCTCATGTGCCCCACGCGAGCGCAGAGCCCGCTCGCGATGGAGACCATGAACATGAACGCGAAGAACGCCGCCACGCCGGACGCCCAGCGGACCGCCCCCGAGGCCTACGCCGCGCGGGCCAACGACATCGCCCGCCTCATCGACGTCCTGGAGATGCACCTGCAGGTCCACGCCGAGGGCGCGAAGGCCGACCCGACCGACTGGGGCCGCGCCGGGGACCTCGGGAAGGTCCGCAGCGACCTGATCGACCTGGTCGGGTTCATGGCCAACATGGACCGCGCGACCGTCGAGGAGTTCCTGGACAACGCCGAGTGAGCCAACGCGCGCGGCGGCGCGGGGAACCGCGCCGGCCACGCTTCGCCGCCGCAGCGTGCGGCGGCCTTTCGCACCTGTGGTTCGGAGATTCAGCATGAGCACGAAGACGAAGAAGACCCGCATGTCCAAGAGCGCCGCCCGCGCCGAGGGGGCTGCCCGCACAAAGCGCGCCCGCGAGGCGGCGGCCAAGCCCGTTCCAGCGAAACGCCTTAGCGCTCTCAGCGCCGCCGCGAAGGTGCTGGCCGACGCGGGCAAGCCGATGCGGGCGAAGGACATGATCGAGGCCGCCAGCGCCAAGGGCCTGTGGTCGAGCCCCAACGGCAAGACCCCCGAAGCGACGCTCTACGCCGCCATCATCCGGGAGATCGCCGCCAAGGGGAAGAACGCCCGGTTCCGCAAGGTCGAGCGCGGCCTGTTCGAGGCCACGGAGGTCGCATGATGGTCACTGCCACAGCAACCGACCTCAAACCCGCCGTCGCGTACCTGCGCCGCTCGACCGACCGCCAGGAACAGAGCCTCGGCGACCAACGGAAGGAGATCGCCCGCTGGGCCGACCGCAACGGGTACCGCGTCGTCCATGAGTACGTCGACGACGCCATCTCCGGCACGTCGGCCCGGGCGCGGCCGGCGTTCCAGCGGATGATCAACGACGCCAGGAAGGGCGCGTTCGAGGCCGTCATCGTCTGGAACAGCGACCGGTTCTCTCGCGGCGATGTCACCGAGACGGAGCACTACCGCTACCTGCTACGGCAGGCGGGGGTCACCGTTCTCAGCGTCACCGAGGACTTCCTGGCCCGCGACGGCATCGACGGCGATGTGCTCCGCGCGGTGAAGCAGTTCCAGAACCGGCAGTTCTCGATCAGCCTATCGCAGAACACGCTGCGGGGGCAGATCTCATCGGTGCTCGAAGCGTCCGACCCCGGGCGCATGACGCCGTATGGCTATGACCGCGAAATCGTCGGCCCCGACGGCATGCCGCTGTATCGCGTCCGCTTCCTCGAAGGCGGCGACCGCGAGGTCCGCGACCGCAACGGCGGCGTGCAGGCCGTCTACCGCAAGCGCCAGACGCTGCGGAAGCCCGGGAAGGAATGCTCGGCCCGCCTGGTCCTCAGCGAGCCGTCCCGCGTGCAGGTCGTCCGCGACATCTTTCGCATGTGCATCGAAGGTGTCGGCTTCAAGGGCATCGCCGACGAACTCAACCGACGCGGCGTCATCAGCCCCAAGGGCCGCCTGTGGCAGTTCACCACGATCAAGGCCCTGATCGAGAATCCCGTCTATCGCGGTGACATCGTGTGGAATCGGAGGACCGAGTCCAAGTTCTTCGAGGTCCGCCAGGGGCGCGCGGAGCGGATGAAGCCGACGGTGAAGTCCGGCCGCGTCGAGCGCATCGCGCGGAACGACTGGATCGTCATCGAAGGCGCGGTGCCCGCCATCGTGGACCGCGCGACTTGGGACCGGGCGCAGGCGGCGGCCGCCGTCCGCGCCGAGTGCCGCCACGGGGCCGGGCGCCAGTCGGGCCGCTGGCTCCTCAGCGGCGTCATGCGGTGCTCGTGCTGCGGGCAGCGGTTCTGGGGTGAGCGGAAACGGAAGGGCCGCCTCCCTGGCCGCCGTGACGTAGTCACCTCGTACTACGTCTGCGGCGGCCGCATCAAGTTCGGCAAGTCCGTCTGCCCGCACTCGGCGCACGTCAAGGCCGACGACCTCGAGGCCTGGGTGCTGGCGAAGTTGCAGGCCCTCGTCCTGGCCGACGCCGAAGGCGTTGACGATGCGGTCGAGCGCTTCGTGGAGGCCGTGCAGGGCCGCCAGGACGCAGCCCTCGACGTTCGCCCCGCTAAGCGCGAGTTGGCCCAGATCGAGGCCACGGTCGAGACGCTGCTGACGGGCCTCGACCCGGCGAACCTCCCGCTGGTGAACGACCGGCTCTCACAGTTGCGCCGACGCCGCGAGGCGCTGCTTGAGCAGATCCGCGCGGCCGAGGCCGCGTCGGCGCACATGGACGAGGCCGCGCTGCGGCGGTGGGCCAGGGAACGCGTCGGCCTGCTGGCCGACATGGCTGCGGGCCGGCGCGACGAGAAGGCCCGCCAGGCGCTGGCGTCCTACGTGGACGAACTGGTCATCGATCCGGGGGCCAAGACCGGGTACCTCGTCGTGAACGAGAACGTGGCGGCCCTGGGCGGAAACGGCGGCAACCTACCGCGCGACCACAGCGCCCAAAAGCCACACGACCCGCCTCGCGGCGGGTCGGGGTTTGATGCAATAGCGGGGGCTGGATTTGAACCAGCGACCTTCGGGTTATGAGCCCGATGAGCTACCAGGCTGCTCCACCCCGCAGTCTACCGCCACCATAGCGCGGGGCGCGCGGACTGTCAATCCAGCGGGCCGGTCGCCACGCGGCTCGGAAGCCGCCCCGCCCGAGGTCGGCCCGTGGGTGGTCTGCGCGCCTGCGGTCCGCCTGTCCGTTGGCGGAGCAATAGCATCGGCATGCCGCGCGGTGACAATCGACTCTCACGCCGCTCCTCGCGACGCCCCCCATCCGGCAAGACCTCGCGCGCTCCGACACCTCCGCCCGGGGCCGCGGTAGCTCGGCGCGCGCGGATCGCGGGCTCGTCCGCGCGGCAATCGGCAGCCGGTGCCGCTCGAACCCAGCCCCAACCCCGACGGCGGGCGCACGCCGACGCCGCAACGACAACCGACGACCTCGGGCCGATCACCCCGCTGTCGATTCCGCGCGGCGCGCGCGGCGTCATCCTCTTCGGCGGCTCCTTTGATCCCCCACACCTCTGGCACACGCGCATCGCCGTCGCCGCCCGCCGCCGCCTGTTCCCGCGCGACGGCTGGCTCGTCTTCGTCCCCGCCGCGCAGTCGCCGATGAAGGCGGGGCCCGTCGCGCCCGCCGCCGATCGCGTCCACATGCTCCGCCTCGCCACGCGCCGCCTCAAGCGCGTCCGCGTCTGGACCGACGAGATCGACCGCGCCGCGCGTGCGTCGAGATCGTCGGCACGCTCGCCCGGGAGCGGGGGGGATGGGCGTCGCGCGTCCGCGCCACCCGTGCCGCGCCCGAGTTACACCATCGACACCGTCCGCCGCCTCCGCGCGATCCTGCCCGCGAGCGTCCCGATCCGGCTCCTCATCGGCGCGGATCAGGCCGTGCAGTTCCACAAGTGGAAGGACTTCCGCGAACTCATGACGCTCGCGGAACCGGTCGTGGTGCTCAGGCCGCCGCTGGGCACGCGTCGGCATCTTCTGGCGTCCCTCCGCGCGCAGGGCGCTTGGAGCGAGGAGGATCTCGGTCGATGGGGCGATCGGCTCGTGCCCTGCACGACGCGCGGCGACTCCTCCACCTCGGTACGCGAGTTAGCGCGCCGCGGAAGCCTTGTCAGCGGCCTGACCGCGAGAGCCGTCCGGGACTTTCTGCGTGATCGGGGTCTCTATGGAGAACTGAGGTAGCGTCCAACCAAGCGGGTTCTCGCGCTCTTCCCGAGTACAACGAGAACACCGCAGTTCATCGCGCCAACCGCAGCGAAGGCCGTCGCCCCGCGTTCCGGCGCGACTCCCGTCGCCCGGGCTCGGCGTCCGCCTCGCGATCGACCACTCGCGGGCACCAGTTCACATGAATCCCCGGCGGCACCGTGGCACGCGGGACCCAATGTCGCCCCGACCTACCCCACCGCCTTCTTCAGCGACTCCGCCTTGTCCGTCTTCTCCCAGGTGAACAGGTCACCCTGCGGCGGGCGCCCGAAGTGCCCGTGCCGTGCCGTCGGGCGATAGATCGGCTTCCGCAGCGACAGCGAGTCGATGATCCCCCGCGGCGTCAGTTTGAAGTGCTCGCGGATCGCCTTGCTGATCTTCTCCTCGTCCGCCTTCGCCGTGCCCTGGCAATCCACCAGCACGCTCGTCGGGTCTGCCACCCCGATCGCGTACGACAGTTGCACCTCGCACCGCTCGGCCAGCCCCGCCGCCACCACGTTCTTCGCGATGTGCCGTGCCATGTACGCCGCCGACCGGTCCACCTTCGTCGGGTCCTTGCCCGAGAACGCCCCGCCCCCGTGCCGACCCATCCCGCCGTACGTGTCCACGATGATCTTCCGGCCCGTCAGGCCCGTGTCCCCGTGCGGGCCGCCGATCTCGAACTGCCCCGTCGGGTTCACGTGCACCTTGATCCCCGGGTTCCACCACTCCTTCAGCACCGGCTTGAACACCTCGTCGATCACCAGCCGCTTCAGCGAGTCCTGCCGGTTGTTCCACGTCTTGTCGTGCTGCGTCGAGAGCACCAGCGTGTCCACCCGCACCGGGCGGAACCCGTCGTACTCGATCGTCACCTGGCTCTTCGCGTCCGGTCGCAGCCCCGGGATGATCCCCTCCCGCCGAACGTACGCCTGCTGCTCCACCAGCCGGTGCGCCAACTGGATCGGCAGCGGCATCAACTCCGGCGTCTCCCGGCATGCGAACCCGAACATCATCCCCTGATCGCCCGCTCCGTCCCGATCCACCCCCATCGCGATGTCCGGCGACTGCTTCTTGATGCTCGTCAGCACCGCGCACGACTCGTGGTCAAACTTCATGTCCGCCGACGTGTACCCGATCTCCTCGATGACCTTCCGCACCAGGTCCGGGATCTCCACGTACGCCTTCGTCGTGACCTCCCCCGCGATCACCGCCATCCCCGTCGAGACCAGCGTCTCGCACGCCACCCGGCTGAACGGGTCCTGCTCCAGCATCGCGTCCAGGATCGCGTCGGAGATCTGGTCCGCCACCTTGTCAGGATGGCCCATCGAAACGGACTCGGACGTGAATAGTGCGGCACGCGGCATGGAGGTTCCTCGCCTTTCTCGCTCACTCGGAGGGGCCTAGAGCGTAGGTCGCTTCCCCCTCGCGAGATTCCGCTTGACGCCCGCACTCGCCGAGGTACGCTGTGCCAGAACGCCAGACCCGCCTGGGGAAAGGTATCAGCCATGTACCGATCCGTCCGCGCCCTCCTCGCCGCGATGGTGGTCGTTCCGACAGCCCACGCGCAAACCTGCTACTGGACAAACGCCGGCACCAGCGGTCCGCCGGCGAGGTACGGCCACGCCATGGTCTACGACTCCGTCCGCGGCGTCATGGTCGTCTTCGGCGGGGCCACCACGTCAGGTATCGTGGGGGAAACCTGGGAATGGGACGGCCAGCAGTGGGCCCTGCGAACAACGAGTGGCCCGGCCCCTCGTCTCGACCATGCCATGGCCTTCGATGCCGCTCGTGCGAAGGTAGTCCTCTTCGGCGGCACCATGTCACCCACCACCTTCGGCGACACCTGGCTTTGGGATGGCGTCCAATGGGTCAGTCCGCCCGGCTCGGGCCCAGCGGCCCGCAGCGGCTCCGCCATGGCCTATGACTCCATCCGACAGCGGATCGTGCTGCACGGCGGCGGCAGCACCACCGCCCGTCTGCAAGAAACCTGGGAGTGGGATGGCGCCGCCTGGACACTCGCCACTCCATCGGGGCCCGCTCGCGCTTCCCACGCCTTGGCGTTCGATCCCACCAGGGGGCGAACCGTCCTCTTCGGCGGGGGGACCAGCACGGCGAGCCCTTCGGACACCTGGGAATGGGATGGCTTGGTCTGGAGGCAGGAAGCCACCTCGGGCCCCTCCTTCCGCAGCAGTCCCGCCATGGCCTTCGATCCCATCGCGTCAAAGGTTGTTCTTTTCGGTGGTGCCATGTTCAGCGTCACCTACCTTGCCGACACCTGGGATTGGGACGGCTCGGTCTGGACGCTCCGCGCCACCGCAGGGCCAGCGGCACGCTACGACCACGCCATGGCGTTCGACCCAGCACGCGGATCCCTGCTCGTCTACGGCGGCACCGGCCTCGTGCGGTACGCCGACCAGTGGCTCGGCGACGCAACCTCGACCGCCGCCCCGCTCATGATTGCTCAGCACCCCATGCCGCAGACCGTCGCTCCGGGCCAGCCCGCTTCCTTCCACGTCGTCGCCACCGGCCACGGTCCGTTGTCCTACCGCTGGCGTCGCAACAGCCGCCCGCTCAGCGACGGCGGGGAGTTCTCCGGAGTCACCACCCCGGACCTCCTCGTCAATCCCGCGACCTGCTTCAACCCCGGCACCTTCGATGTCATCGTCTCGGACAGTTGCGGCTCGATCCTCTCTACGAACGCCTTTCTCTCGGTCGTCCCATGCCCCTTCATGTGCTACACCAACTGCGATGGCAGCACCGTCGCGCCCGTTCTTAACGTCAACGACTTCATCTGCTTCAATGAGCGCTACGCCGCCGGGGACAGCTGGGCGAACTGCGACGCCTCTACCACCCCGCCCATTCTCAACGTCCTGGACTTCGTCTGCTTCCTCAACGCCTTCGCCGCCGGCTGTTCGTAGCCGCAGCGCACCGCCGCCCTCCGCGGGCCCGGGCGCACGCCCCGATTGAGATCGTGTCCGCCGCCCGCCTCACGCCACCGGCGTCGCCACCCGCGCACCCGGGCGAAGCCACCGCGACACCGCCGCGTCGTCCTCCGCCGACTTCCCGTACTTCGCCCGCAGCGCCGCCGCCACCAGCCCCATGAACAGCGGCTGCGGACGCAGCGGCCGGCTCGTCAGTTCCGGGTGGAACTGCCCCCCGATGAAGAACGGATGCGTCGGGCCGCCGCCCTCGCCCGCCACGCCCTGCGGCAACTCCATCACCTGCATGATCGGATACTTCGGATGCCGCCCCGAGAACACCATCCCCGCCGACTCCAGCCGCTCGATGAACGCCGGGTCCACCTCGTACCGATGCCGGAACCGCTCGCGGACCGTCGCCCGCCCCCCATACAGGAACTGCGCCAGCGACTGCGGCTTGAGCAGCACGTCCTGCGCCCCCAGCCGCATCGTCCCGCCCAAGCCCTCGATCTGCTTCTGCTCCGGCAGTTCGCTGATCACTGGGAAGGGCGTCCGCGCCGCGGGCGTGTCAAACTCCGTGCTGCTCGCCCCCGCCATCCCGCACACGTTCCTCGCAAACTCGATCACCGCCACCTGCATCCCCAGGCAGATCCCCAGGTACGGGACCGAGTTCTCCCGGCAGAACCTCGCGCACGCGATCTTGCCCTCGATCCCGCGCTTGCCGAAACCGCCGGGGACGATCACCGCGTCGATCGGCTGCTCGCCCCCGCGGAGCGCCGCCGCCGCCGACCGCTCGTCGAGGTTCGACGTGTCGATCCACCGCAGGTCGATCGAGCACCCCAGGTGCGCCCCACAGTGCTCCAGCGCCTTGTCGATCGAGGCGTAGGCGTCGCGCAGGCCCGCGTACTTGCCCGTGAGGCCGATCGCGATCGACCGCCGCCGCGGCGCCGTCAGCACGCGCACGAACGACGACCATTTCTCGCGGGCGCGGTCCTCGTGGGCCGAGTCGATCCGCTCGTGCAGGTTCAGGACGCTGAGCACCTCGCGGTCCAGGCCCTCCTGCCGCATCTCCTCGGGGATCGTGTAGATGCTCTCCCGGTCGTGCATGCTGAACATCCGCCGCAGCGGGACGTTCGAGAACATCGCGATCTTCTGCATGACCGTCGCGTTCACGGGCTTGCTCGCCCGGCACGCGATGATGTGCGGCTGGATCCCCGCCTCCATCAGCCGCTTGATCCCCAACTGCGCCGCCTTGGACTTCTGCTCTCCCAGCGTCTTGGGCTCGATCACGTACGTCAGCGCCACGAAGCACGACGAGGCCGCGCCCTCCTCGAACGCCAGTTCCCGCAGCGCCTCGATGTAGAACGCGTTCTCGTAGTCCCCGACCGTCCCGCCCACCTCCACGATCACCACGTCCGCCGGCCGCTTCCCGTCCCCGTGCGCCGCCAGTTCCCGCAACTTCCGCTTCACCTCGCCCGTCACGTGCGGGATCCACTGCACGTCCCGGCCCAGGTACCGCCCCTCGCGCTCCCGGTCCAGCACCTCGCGGAAAATCTGCCCCGAGGTCGTGAAGTTCAGCCGCGACAGGTCCTGGTCCAGCATCCGCTCGTACGTCCCCAGATCCATGTCGCACTCGGTCCCGTCGTCGAGCACGAACACCTCGCCGTGCCGATACGGGTTCAGCGTCCCCGAGTCGATGTTGAGGTACCCCTCCATCTTGATCGGCGCGACGCACAGCCCCTTGTCGGTGAGCATCTTCGCCACGCTCGACGCGAAGATCCCCTTCCCCAGCCCCGACATCACGGTGCCCAGCACGATCACGTACTTGTGGTAGCCCTTGCGATACCCCGCGGGCATCGGGCTGTAGAACTCCGTGTCCGTCGTCGTCTCCGCCACCTGCGCCAGCAGCCCCGATCGGCCCGCGTCCTCCGTCTGGCGCGAGGCACGCTCCGCCGACGGAGTCGGCGAGGGCGACTCGTCGATCCAACGCGCGCGATCCGTTCGGGTGGGCATCCCGCATCGTATCACCCGCCCCGCCGCGCCGACGAGCGGCCCTAGTGCCCCTTCGCCATCGGCCCGATCGCCCGCGAGATCACCGCCTCCTGCTGCTCCTTGTGCACGTGCTTCGACGCCGCCGCCGGCGTCGCGCACGCGTCCCGCCCGATATACACCAGGCTCTTGAGCCGCGCGTCCCCACGCAGCCCGGGCTCGGCGCAGTGCCGCAGCGCGTCATCCATGTACAGGAACGCCCCAGCGTTCCGCGGCTCCTCCTGCACCCAGCACACCTCCGCCCCCTTCGGATACCGCGCCAGGATCGAAGCCAGCAGCGACCCGTGCAGCGGGTACAACTGCTCCACCCGCACGATCGCCACGTCCTTCCGCCCCAGTTTCATCCGCCGATCCGACAACTCGTAGAACAACTTCCCCGAGCACAGGATCACCCGCTTCACGCCCGACCGGTCCCACGCCGCCGGCCTCGGCTCCACAAGCCACGGCGTCCCCGAGTCGAACGCCGGATCGTCCAGCACCTCGTGGAACCGCCCCGTCGTCAACTCCCCGATGTCGCTCGTGTTCGTCCGCAGCAGGCTCTTGGGCGTCATCACGATCAGCGGCTTGCGGAAGTTCCGCTTCACCTGCCGCCGCAGAACATGGAACGTCTGCGCCGCCGTCGTCGGGTTCACCACCTGCATGTTGTCGTTGGCGCACAAGAGCAGGAACCGCTCCAGCCGCGCCGACGAGTGCTCCGGCCCCGCCCCCTCGTACCCGTGCGGGAGCAGCATCACCAGCCCCGACCACCGGTCCCACTTGATCTCGCCCGACGCGATGTACTGATCGATCATGATCTGCGCGCCGTTGTTGAAGTCGCCGAACTGCGCCTCCCACAGCACCAGCATGTCCGGGTCCGCCAGCGAGTACCCGTAATCAAACCCCAGCACGCTGTACTCCGACAGCGGGCTGTCATACACGCACAGCCGCGCCTGCCGCGTCCGTCCGTCCGCCTGCACCGACCGCGGGGGCGTCGGCGTCCCAGGCTGCCCCACCTCCCGCATCGCGTTCAGCGGCATGTACGCCTCGCCCGTCTCCGTGTCCCGCAGCACCGCGTGCCGATGGCTGAACGTCCCGCGGCGACAATCCTGCCCGCTCAGCCGAACCGCCGTCCCCTCCAACAGCAGCGTCCCGTACGCCAGCGACTCCGCGTCCGCGTACGAGATCGCCCGCGTCTGCGGGAGCGCCGCCCGTGACTCGAGCAGTTTCTTCAGTTTCGGATTCAG
This sequence comes from Phycisphaerae bacterium, assembly GCA_016793805.1. Classification (GTDB taxonomy): domain Bacteria; phylum Planctomycetota; class Phycisphaerae; order Phycisphaerales; family UBA1924; genus JAEUIZ01. Next base: position 17,781 of record JAEUIZ010000021.1, on the reverse strand, counting down.
GTTGAACCCCGCCGGCACGCGCCCCATCGCCGCGCACACCTCCGCGATCATCTCCCCCGAAACCGCCGTCGCCGCCGGCGCGTGCGTGTACTCCCCGCCCATCCCCTGCCAGCGCTTGCTCCCGGGGTCGATCGTCGGATCGTGCGGCGTCCGCTTCGCCGCCTCCTGCGCCTGGTTCAGCGCGTCGTCCAGCCGCTTGCGGATCGCCCCCATGTCCGTCTCGGTGATCACGCCCTCGGCCAGCAGCCGCTCCGCGTACACCTTCAGCACGCTCTGCCGCTTGTTGATCTGCGCGTACAGCAGCGGCTGCGTGAACGTCGCCTCGTCCTGCTCGTTGTGCCCGTACTTCCGATAGCAGTACAAGTCCACGAACACGTCCCGCTTGAACCGCTGCCGGAACTCGATCGCGATCTGCGCCGTCGCCACCACCGCCTCCGGATCGTCCCCGTTGACGTGGAACACCGGCGCGTCGATCGCCTTCGCGATGTCCGTGCAATACTCCGTCGATCGCCCGTCCTCCGGCGACGTCGTGAACGCCACCAGGTTGTTGATCACCAGGTGCACCGTCCCGCCCGTCGTATACCCGGGCAGGTACGCCATGTTCAGAACCTCCGCGATCACCCCCTGCCCCGCGATCGCCCCGTCCCCGTGGATCAGCACCGGGATCACCCGCGTCCGCTCCATGTCCCCGCGCAACCTCTGCTTCGCCCGGCATCGACCCTCCACCACCGCGTTCACCGACTCCAGATGGCTCGGGTTGCTCGCCATCGCCAGGTGCAGCGTCTTGCCGTTGGGAAACGTCCGCTGCCCCGAATAGCCCCGGTGGTACTTCACGTCCCCGCCGTCCCCCGGCTCGTCCAGATTGTCCTCAAACTCCGTGAAGATCTGCTCGTAGGTCTTGCCCAGGATGTTGTTCAGCACGTTCAGCCGCCCGCGGTGCGCCATCCCCAGCACCACCTCCTCGACCCCCAACTCCGTCGCCGCCTCCATCAGGTGGTCCAGCCACGGGATCGTCGACTCCGAGCCCTCCAGGCTGAACCGCTTGTCGCCCGGATACCGATTCCCGAGGAACTTCTCGAACTCCTCCGACTTCAGCAACTGCTCCAGGATGTGCACCCGCCGTCCCCGGGGCAGCGCCGCCACCCCCGCGTCCCGCTCGATCCGCTCGAGCAGCCACTGCCGCTGCCCATCGTCCTGAACGTGCATCACCTCGAACGCGATCGGGCCGCAGTACGTCCGCTCCAGGTGCTCGACCAACTCCCGCAGCGTCCCCCGGCCCGCGGGCCCCGCGATCGTCGCCGTCCGCACCGATCGCCCCAGGTCCGCCTCCGTCAACCCGTGCGCCGCCAGGCTCAACGACCCCGGCCTCGCCCGATCCGGATGGAACGAATCGATCTTCGCGCAGCGATGCCCGTGCGTCCGATACGCCGCGATCAGCGCCTCGACCGCCACGTCAAACCGCGCCTCGTCCGCACCCCCGCCACCGCCACCCTCGAGCGCGGGCCGCGCCCCGGCCAGATCAAACCCCAGAAAGAACGCCCGCAGGTCCTCCGGCACCGACGACGGATCCGCCTTGAATCGGGCGTACTCCGCCTCCAGATACTCGGGGCTCCAGGCGTTGACCGACGGACGAATCGCGCGCGGGATCGTGCTCACAGTGGCCTCTCAAGTGTCGCGCTTCAGCGCAGCGGCCATCCTAGCGCCGCACCCCACGCCCCGGCATCACAACCGCCGCCCCGCTCGCCCCCGCGCCCTCAACCCTGTCCCGCCACGTGGTCCACCTCGTCCAGCGTCGTCACACCGTCCGCCACCAGTTTCCACCCGCTCTGCGCCAGCGTCGTGAAGTGCCCCTGCTCGATCACCTTCTTCATCGCCTGGATCGACGGGTCCCGAAGGATCACGTCCCGCAGGTCGTCCGTGAAGTCCAGCAACTCGAAGATCGCCCGCCTCCCGCGATACCCCGTCCGCAGGCACCGCCCGCACCCCGTCGCCGCCATCATCTGCGTCTTCCCGCCCAGGAACTTCCCCAGCCGCGTCGCCACTCCCGGGAGCACCGGGATCGCACGCTTGCACGAGTCGCACAGCACCCGCACCAGCCGCTGCGCCAGCACCAGGTCCAGCGAGTTCGCCACCAGGTACGGCTCCACCTTCAGGTCCAGCAGCCGGAACACCGCCGAGATCGTGTCCTTCGAGTGCACCGTCGAGAACACCAGGTGCCCCGTCATCGCCGCCTGCATCGCCGTCCGTGCCGTCTCCTCGTCCCGGATCTCGCCCACCAGGATCACGTCCGGGTCCTGCCTCAGCACGCTCCGCAAGAGCGACCCGAACGTGTTCTCCTTCGTCCCCGCCGTGTTCACCGGGATCTGCGTCACGTTGTCCAGTTGGTACTCCACCGGGTCCTCGATCGTCACCACGTTCCGGCTGTACCGGTCGATCTGCCGCAGCGCGTTATACAGCGTCGTCGTCTTCCCGCTCCCCGTCGGCCCGCACACCAGCAGCAGCCCGTGGTCCTGCTGGCACGTCCGCCGCAACCGGTCGAACATGTACCCCGCCAGCCCCAACTCGTCCAGCGACCGCGGGATGTCCCGCTCGTCCAGAACCCGCAGCACCAACTTCTGCCCGTGCACGCTCGGCGTGAAACTGATCCGGAACTCCACCCGCCGATCCGGGAACTTCGCCGAGAAGTGCCCCTCCTGCACCGCGTCCCGCGCCGCCTGCGTCATCTGGCACGCCGTCTTCACCAGCCCCGAGATCAAGTCCCCCACCCGCCGCGGCATCTCCCCCAGCGTCACCATCTGCCCGTCCACCCGCATCCGCGCGTTGGTCGTCTCCCCCTTGGGTTCCAGGTGGATGTCCGTCGCGTGCGCCTTGCTCGCGATCTGCAAGAGCAGCAGCATCGCCGTCGGGCCGTCCCCCGCCCCCGTCAGCGCCTCGCTCGGCGTTCCCCCCGCATCGATCAACTGGATCGGCTCCTCCCGCGCGTCCTTCGGCGGGAGCGCCGACAGCAGCCGCTCGAACTCCGCCGCCCACGTCCCCTCCGTCGCCGGCACCGCAGCCGCCCCGCGCGCCCCGGTCCCCGCCTTCCCCTTTCTCGGCGCCGGTGCCGATTCCAGGAACTCCGCGATGAACTCGTGGTCCCCCACCCGCAGCGTGTCCCCAGGCGTGATCGGGCTCGCGTCGATCTTCTGCTCGTTCAGCCGCGTCCCGTTCCGGCTCTGAAGGTCCCGCACCTGGAACCCCCCACCCATCGGCTCGATCACGCAGTGGAACCGGCTCAGTTTCTCGTCGTGCAGGCACACCGCGTTGTCCGGGTGCCGACCGATCGTCACAGGCTCCGCCTCCACGCGGATCGTCCGTCCCTGCCAGTTCGTCGGGCGCAACAGCAGCGTCGCCAAGCCAGGAGCCTCCGGGTGCCGACTAGTGTACCGGGGTCTTCCGCATCGGTTGAACCCCGCCCTATCGTTCCCGCCCGGCCTTTCCCATCGGCCGCCATCACGGTTCACTCCCCATGCCCACCCCCATCGTCATCCCCAACGTCGGCGAATCCGTCACCAGCGGCGTCATCTCGGCCTGGCGCAAAAAGTCCGGCGACTACGTCCAGCGCGACGACATCCTCCTCGACCTCGAAACCGACAAGATCACCATGGAGGTCCGCGCCCCCGCCGCCGGGACCCTCACCACCGCCGCCAACGAGGGCGACGAGGTCGCCATCGGCGCCACCGTCGGATCCATCGACGAGTCCGCCGCCGCCCCAGCCTCCGTCGCCGCTCCGGCGGCACCCGCCCCCGCCGCGCCCGCCCACGCCGACGCCCCCGACGTTCGCGCCACCCCCCTCGCCAAGAAACTCGCCGAGGAGCGCGGCGTCGACCTCGCCCGCGTCCGCGCCTCCGGGCCCGGCGACCGTGTCCGCGCCGGCGATGTCGAGCAGTTCTCCCGCGCCCAGTCCTCGCCCTCCAAGGCCTCCATCGACGCCGAGAAGAACATCGCCGCCGTTGATGCCATCCGCCAGGTCTCCGGCGGCGGGGGACGCGAGCCCCGCGGCATCGTCCGCGAGCGCATGACACCCCTCCGCCAGCGCGTCGCCGCTCGACTCGTCGAGGCCCAGCACACCGCCGCGATGCTCACCACCTTCAACGAGTGCGATATGTCCGCCGTCATGGCCTATCGCGCCAAGTACAAGGAAGACTTCGAGAAACGCCACGGCGTCGGCCTCGGCTTCATGTCCTTCTTCGTCCGCGCCGCCGTCCAGGCCCTCCGCGCCTTCCCCCTCGTCAACGCCGCCATCGTCGAGGACGACCAGGGCAAGCCCGCCATCGAGAAGCACGACTTCTGCGACATCGCCGTCGCCGTCGCCAGCCCCAAGGGCCTCGTCGTCCCCGTCATCCGCGACGCCCAGACTCTCACCTTCGCCCAGGTCGAACTCGCCGTCAAGGACCTCGCCACTCGCGCCAAGGACGGCAAACTCACCCTCGATGAAATGACCGGCGGCACCTTCACCATCACCAACGGCGGCATCTTCGGCTCCCTCATGAGCACCCCCATCCTCAACCCGCCCCAGGCCGCCATTCTCGGCATGCACGCCATCAAGAACCGCGCCGTCGAGAACCCCGACAAGCCCGGCGAGGCCGTCATCCGGCCCATGATGTACCTCGCCCTCTCCTACGACCACCGCCTCATCGACGGCGCCGAGGCCGTCCGCTTCCTCGTCAAGATCAAGGAAGCCATCGAGGACCCCCGCCGACTCCTCCTCGACCTCTGATCCGCTCCCGCGAGAGCCTCAATAGTTCGGCGTCGGCGCCCGGAAACTCTCCATGTCGATCGAGCGGAAGTACTCGATCGTCTTCTTCAGCCCCTCCCGCAGCGCCACCCGCGGCTCCCACCCCAACTTCGACCGCGCCAACTCGATCACCGGCTGCCGCTGCATCGGGTCGTCCTGCAACCCCGCCTTGTGCACGATCCTCGACTTCGAGCCCGTCAGCGACAGCACCTCCTCCGCCAACTGCAGGATCGTGAACTCCCCCGGGTTCCCCAGGTTCACAGGCCCCACGAACCCGTCCGGCCCGTTCATCATCCGGATGATCCCCTCCACCAGGTCATCCACATAACAGAACGACCGCGTCTGCGACCCATCTCCAAAGATCGTGATGTCCTCGCCCCGCAGCGCCTGCCGGATGAAGTTCGACACCACCCGCCCGTCGAACGGGTGCATCCGCGGGCCATACGTGTTGAAGATCCGAACCACCCGGATGTTCACCCGGTTCGAGCGGTGATAGTCGAAGAACAGCGTCTCCGCCGCTCGCTTCCCCTCGTCATAGCACGCCCGCGGGCCGATCGGGTTCACCGACCCCTTATACGTCTCCGGCTGCGGGTGCACCTCCGGGTCCCCGTACACCTCGCTCGTCGAGAACTGCAGCACCTTCGCCCGGCATCGCTTCGCCATCCCCAAGACGTTGATCGCCCCCATCACGCTCGTCTTCATCGTCTTGATCGGGTTGAACTGGTAGTGCCCGGGCGCCGCCGGGCACGCCGCGTTGTAGATCTCGTCCACCTCCAGCCAGATCGGGTGCGTCACGTCGTGCCGGATCAACTCGAAGTTCGGCCTCCCCAGCAGGTGCATCACGTTGCTCTTCTGGCTCGTGAAAAAGTTGTCCAGGCAGATCACGTCATGCCCCTGCTCCACCAGCCGATCGCAGATGTGCGACCCCAGGAACCCCGCTCCGCCCGTCACCAGGATCCGCTTGATGTTCGACATGCTCGTGCTCGCCCCGTCCTTCCTCTATCGGCTCCCAACGCTCCCGCCTGTGCCCCGCAACACCCTCGCATACTCCGCCATCGCCTCCACAGGCCTCCACCGCGGGCGCCAGCCCAGTCCCGCCGCCGTCTCCGCCAGGTCCGCGCACGTGTAGTCCTGATAGAACGCCCGTACCCGCGCCGGCATCTCGAAATACTCCACTGGCAGCCCCCGCTCCGACGCCTCCAATGGCCCGCGCAGCGCCGCCACAATCTCATTGAAACTCGTCGCCACGCCAGACCCCGCGTTGTACACCCCAGGCCTCGGGTCCGGCTTGCTCCCCAGCCCCGCCGCCGACAACGTGCACTCCACGATGTCCTCCACGTACACCTGGTCCCGCGACTGCGTCCCATCCGCGAACAGCCGCGGCCTCTTCCCAGACATCATCTGCACCGCCAACTGGTACACCATCGACGCCATCGCGCCCTTCGACCCCTCGCCCGGCCCGAACACGTTGAAGTACCTCAGCCCCACGATCCACGGCGTCCCCTGCCCCGCCTCCTCCCGCTCCTCCGCCAATCGCTCGTGCTCCTTCTCCATCAGCCACTTCGAGAACCCGTACACGTTGCTCGGCCGACCCGCCTCCGCCAGTCGCAGCGGCTTCCGTCCCGCCCCCGCGTTCCCATACGTCGCCGCGCTCGACGCGTACACCAGCGGCACCCCGCGTCCCGCGCACGCCAACAGCATCCCACGAAACCCGCCCACGTTCTCGCGAATCATCTCCCGATCGTCCGACAGCGTCGTGTCCGTGATCGCCCCGAGGTGGAACACCGCCCCGGCCTCCGTCCGCTCCAGCAGCCGCTCAAACTCCACCTCGCGCGCCGACGCCGCCACCACCTCCCCGTCAAACGCGCCAACCCCACGCCTCGCGCACGCCTCCACGAGGTTCGCAAACGTCCCCGTCCGGAAGTTGTCCACCACCACCACGTGCGGCCTGGGCGACCGGCCCAGCAGCGCCGCCACCAGGTTCGACCCCACGAACCCCGCTCCGCCCGTCACGATGTACGACGCTCGCTTGCTCATCCGGGCCGATCCTAGGGGCCATGCCTCTTCTGGCTCGCGACCCACGCGCCGCTAGCATCCGACATGACCGGCTTCCGCACCGCCTCCCGACGAACCGTCCACCGCGGTCGCAAGTTCGACCTCGAAGTCCTCCGCCTCGTCCGCACCTCCGCGCCCCGCAGACCAGCCCTCACCCGCGAGGTCGTCCGCCATCCCGGCGCCGTCGTCGTCCTTCCCATCCTCGACGACCGCCGAATCGTCCTCGTCCGCGTCTGGCGAATCACCCTCGCCCGGTGGTCCCTCGAACTCCCCGCCGGAACCCTCGAGCCCGCCGAACGCCCCATCCGCTGCGCCGCCCGCGAACTCATCGAGGAAACCGGCTTCCGCGCCGCAACCCTCACCCCCATCGCCCGGTTCCACACCTCGCCGGGAATGTCCGATGAACTCATGCGGGCCTTCGTCGCCCGAGGGCTCACCCCCGTCGGCCAGCGCCCCGAGGAGGACGAACTCATCGCCCCACGAATCCGCACCATCGACGATGTGCTCCGACTGATCGACCGCGGCCAAATCCACGACGCCAAGTCCATCGCCGCCGTTCTCCTCGCCGAAAGGCAAGGATTCTTCTGACCCGGCGGCCCGCCTCTCCGCCGTCCGAGACACCCATGGCCTGGGACGACCGCAACTTCGGACTCGAGCACTCCCGCGGCGGGGGCTTCCGCGCCCTCCTCCGCCGAATCTTCGGCGAGGGCGACAACCCCCTCGACTGGGCCATCCCCCTCTACACCGCCTGGGGGATCCAGGTCCGCCTCAGCCTCATCTTCCTCTTCATGATCGTCGCCGAACTCATCTCCTTCCTCCCGCGCGACGGCTTCGGGCTCAAACTCCGCGCCATGAGCATGGCCACCCTCTTCCTCCTCGTCCTCCTCCACGAGTACGGCCACTGCTTCGCCTGCCGCCGCGTCGGGGGCTCCGCCGACCGCATCCTCATGTGGCCCCTCGGCGGCCTCGCCTCCTGCGACCCCCCGCACCACTGGGCACCCAGCCTCATCACCACCCTCGGAGGGCCCGCCGTCAACCTCGCCCTCTGGCCCATCTTCGGCGGCCTCCTCCTCGCCCTCGGCCAAGGCTGGAACACCGTCCTCTTCAACCCCTTCAGCCCTCAGATCGTCTTCTACTCCCTCAAGCCCGCCCTCGGCCTCCCCCTCGACGCCATCCACCTCCTCTGGTGGGCCTACTACATGAACGCCGTCCTCTTCCTCTTCAACATGCTCCTCCCCATGTACCCCATGGACAGCGGGCGGGTCCTCCACGCCCTCCTCTGGCGACGCATGGGCCACGACCCCGCCCTCGCCATCACCGCGCGCGTCGGGATCTTCGTCGCCGTCGCTCTCCTCGTCATCGCCATGCCCACCAACAACGGCCGGCTCATCGGCCTCGCCATCTTCGGGGGCTTCACCTGCTACATGGAAAAACGCCGCCTCGCCATGACCTCCGACGCCTTGCCCATGCCCCCCGCTCCCGAAGAGTCCGAGCGCGAGCGCGTCCGACAGGCCAACGCCGCCCGCAAACGCCGCGAACGTGCCCAGCGCGAGCAGGCCGAACTCGACCGCCTCCTCGACAAGATCGCCACCCACGGCATGGCCAGCCTCACCCGTGCCGAACGCGCCTGGCTCGACAAGACCTCCAAACGCAAACGCGGGGAATAACCCCTCGCCTACCATCGCCCGCACGATCCGCCGTGCGCCACGGAGCGGCCCCCGCATGGGTATCTATGACCGCGAGTACGTCCGCGTCGGCCGCCGCTCCGGCACAGGCCTCGGGTCCCTCGGTCTCATCTCCATCAATAGTTGGATCATCCTCCTCAACATCGCCGTCTTCGTCGTCGACCCCTTCCTCGCACGCTTCGCCTCGCCCGTCCTTGTCCGACAGGACATCGACCCCGCCATGCGCGGCCGCGCACTCCTCATCGAGCGCCAGCCCCTGCAACGACCACCCGCCGGCGCCTCCTACGCCCGAGTCATCTACGACCGCGAGACCGGCCAAGCCGTCGGACGTCAGATCTACGCCGTCATGCCCCCGCTCCAGGCCTTCGGGCACTTCTCCACCGCCCGCGCCTTCGTTGCCTTCGATCCCGTCACCAACGTCGTCCGCGCCAACACCGAGATCTGGCGATTCGTCACCTTCCAGTTCCTCCACGGCAGCCTCTCCCACATCCTCTTCAACATGCTCGGGCTCTGGATGTTCGGGGGCATGGTCGAGCAGTACCTCGGCGCCAAGCGATACGCCGCCTTCTACCTCGCCTGCGGCATCTTCGGCGCCCTCTCCTACCTCATCCTCAACTTCCTCGGGTCCCAGGTCGGCCTCCGCTGGCCGGGTGTCCTCCCCGACAGCCCCATGACCCCGCTCGTCGGCGCCTCCGCCGGCGTCTTCGGCGTCATCATGGCCTGCGCCAAGATCGCTCCCAACGCCATGGTCCAACTCATCTTCCCGCCCATCCCCATGCGTCTCAAACTCATGGCCTACGGCTACGTCGCCCTCGCCACCTTCAACCTCCTCCGAGGCGGGCACAACGCCGGTGGGGACGCCGCACACGTCGGCGGGGCCATCGCCGGTGCCTTCTTCATCCGAAACGCCCACCTCCTCCGGGACTTCTTCGTTGTCTTTGGCAAGTCCTCGTCGTCCCGCCGCGCCCCGTCGCGCGACGAGATCGACCGCCTCCTCGACAAGGTCTCCACCCACGGGCTCGCCAGCCTCTCCGAGGCCGAGCGATCCCTCCTCCGACGTGAGTCCGCGCGCCGCCGCGGCTCCGACGCCTAGGTATGACGCTTCGCTTCGCTATCCACCACCGCTCCACATCCTCCGGCGCGCGCACAGGCCGCGTCGAGACCCCCCACGGCGCCTTCGACACCCCGGCCTTCATGCCCGTCGGAACCCGCGGCTCCGTCAAGGGCCTCCTCCCCGAACTCGTCGCACGCACCGGCGCCCAGATCATCCTCGCCAACACCTACCACCTCCTCCTCCGACCCACCCCGTCCACCGTCGCCGCCCTCGGTGGGCTCCACCGCCTCATGGGCTGGCCCGGACCGATCCTCACCGACTCCGGCGGTTATCAGGCCTATTCCATGGCCGACCTCAACGCCGTCGATGACGACGGCGTCACCTTCCGCTCCATCGTGGACGGCAGCGAGGTCCGCCTCACCCCCGAATCCGCCATCGCCGCCCAGAACGCGCTCGGCGCCGACATCATCATGGCCTTCGACGACTGCCCGCCCAGCATCGCCGCGCCCGAGCCCGGCCCGATCGCCGCCGATCCGCGTCTCGCCCGCGTCCTCCGACGCGACGCCCAACTCGACCCCCGCGCCCGGCTTCTTCTCGCCAACGAGCGCACCGTCCGCTGGCTCCAGCGCTGCAAGGACGCCCACGGGCGCGCGCACGATCAGGCCCTCTTCGGCATCGTCCAGGGCGGTGCCGACCTCGACCAGCGAACCTGGTCCGTCCTGCGCGTCTGCGACATCGACCTCCCCGGGTACGCCATCGGTGGCGTGGCGGTGGGGGAGTCCCCCGACGACATCGCCCGCGTGGTGCGGCACACCGCGCCCCAAATGCCCGAGCACAAGCCCCGATACCTCATGGGCGTCGGGTACGAGCGCGACATCGTCGCCGCCGTCCGCGCCGGCGTGGACATGTTCGACTGCGTCCTCCCCACCCGCAACGGACGCAACGCCAACGCCTTCACCCCCGCCGGCCAGATCCGACTCCGCAACGCCAGGTTCGCCGACGATCCCGAGCCCATCGAGCCCGGCGGAGCGTGCGACTGCGAGGCGTGCCGACCCGTCTGGACCGGCGCCCCGGGCCCGTTCTCGAGGGGCACGCTTCGGCATCTGTTCATGTCCGGCGAGATGCTCGGGCCGATCCTCGTCAGCCTGCATAACCTACGCTACTTCCAGCGGCTGATGGTGGACATCCGCCGAACCATCCGGGATGACGATTGGCCCGGGTTCGCACGCCGATGGCCGGCGGCGGGGATGTAGTCAGGCTTCCGTCGGGCTCCAATCAACCGATTCGGACAGAAACGCATGAACAACACCTTCCAGTGGGGCACCGTGGTCCTTGGTCAAGCCGCGGACGGCCCGCGTGTCCCCGGAGCACCAGGCACCAACGCCCCTGCATCCCCGGGCCAGCCCGCCGGAACCACCGGCGCGCCCGTGGGAGGCCAGGGCGGCGGCGGCCCCGGAGGCTTCGGCTTCCTCTGGATCATGATGGCGGTCATGGTCCTGTTCGTCCTCATGACCTCCATGTCGGGTCGCAAGGAGAAACGGAAGCGAGAGGCGATGCTCTCGGCGCTCAAGCGAGGCGACCGCGTCCAGACCACCGGCGGGATCGTCGGCACCATCATCGAACTGGGCGACCACGAGGCCGTCCTCCGCGTCGACGAGGCCACCAACACGCGCATCCGCTTCATCCGCGGGGCGATCCAGCACGTCCTTCGCGAGTCGAAGGACCGGGCCAACGGCGAAGTAGAATCCAAGCCCGAGCCCGCCAAGGCCCACTGACCACCGGGATCCCCCTCGCATGCGCAACCTGCTCCGCAATCTCATCCTCACGGTCGCTGTTCTTCTTCTCTGCGCTTGGTCCGTCTACCCGCCCGAGACCAAACTCCGCCTCGGCAAGGACCTCGCCGGCGGCGTGAGCCTCATCTACTCCGTCCAGATCAAGCCCGGGGAGCGCGACGTCATCCCCCGCATGATCGACGTGCTCAAGCAGCGCATCGACCCCGACGGGCTCTCCGAGATCGCGATCGTCCAGCAGGGCCGCGACCGCATCGAGATCACCATGCCGCTCCCCAACGAGCGGGTGAAGCGCCTCAAGGCCGCCTTCGACGCGGCGGTCCGCGAGATCGGGACCGTCCAGTTCGACGCCGCACGCTTCGAGCAGGTCATGCGTCTGGCCCCGGCCGAGCGTCAGGCCGAGGTCGATCGGCTCTCCGCCGCCTTCCCCGCTCGCGCCGAGGCGATCACCACGTCCGTCCGGCTGTACGACGAGGCCGTCACCGCCCGCGCCGCGGTCTCGGACCTCCAGTCCCGCATCAAGGCGGCCCGTGCCGCCACCCCGCCCCCGCCCGAACTCGACGCGATGGTCGCGGACCTTGATGGGCTTGTCGCCCGCGCCGCCGACGCCGAGATCGCCTATGACGCCGCCCGCAAGGCCGCCGTGGGGACCCCGCTCTCGGAGTTCGACGTTCGCCGGGCCGTCTCGCTCTCGAACCAGCCCCGCTCGCTGCGCGGCAAGGACGGCAAGATCGTCCGCATGGAGAGCCCGCGCGAGCAGGCCCTCAACCGCATCCGCTCGCAGCACCCCGAGTTCAAGCCCCAACTGGACAAGGTTCTCGCCGCGTGGGAGTCGTACGCCAAGGAGCGTCGCCAACTCGACGACCCCGCCGATCTTCGCCGTCTGCTCGCCGGCGCGGGCGTGCTCACGTTCCGGATCACCGTGGCCGCCAACACCCACCCCGAGGAGGATCGCCTCCGCCGCGAACTCCGCGAGCGTGGGCCCAAGGGCGTGCGCTCCGCCGACGCCCATTGGTATCGCGTCAACCGCATCGAGAGCTGGTACGACTCGACCGACCATCTCCAGTTCCTGATCGACGACCCTGCCGGCTTCTTCCGCGCCCGAGGGTTCGTGGGCGACCTCTACGACGGCGAGTACTACATGCTCTGCTGGGACACGCCGGGGAGCCGACTCACGAGCGCCGAGGGCGATTGGTCCGTCGCCAACGCCTCGCCGAGCACCGACCAACTCGGCCGACCCGCCATCGCCTTCCAGATGAGCCCCACCGGCGCCGGGCTCCTGGGCGACCTCACCCGCCAGCACGTCGGCGAGCCCATGGCCGTCCTCCTCGACGACCAGGTCTACACCGCCCCAAGGCTCGAATCCCGCATCTCGCGCAGCGGCCAGATCACCGGGCAGTTCGACCAGCAGGAACTCAACTACATCGTCCGCGTGCTCTCGGCCGGCTCGCTCCAGGCCAAACTCGCCCCCGAGCCCATCAGCGTCAACAACCTCGGCCCCGAACTCGGCGCCGACAAACTCGCCAAGGGCATCAACACCGGATACTGGGCCTTCGGGATCGTCTCCCTCTTCATGGTCCTCTACTACTTCCAGTGCGGCGGGATCGCCGTCTTCGCCCTCTGGTGCAACCTCCTCATCATCCTCGGGGTCATGGCCCTCAACCGCGCGGCCTTCACCCTCCCGGGCATCGCCGGCATCGTCCTCACCTTCGGCCAGGCCATCGACTCCAACGTCCTCATCTACGAACGCATGCGCGAGGAGTTCCGACGCGGCGCCGACATGCGCACCGCCGTCCGCCTCGGGTTCTCCAAGGCCCTCGCCGCCATCGTCGACGGGAACGTCACCAACCTCATCGTCTGCATCGTCCTCTACTACGTGGGCACGCAGGAGATCAAGGGCTTCGCCATCACCCTGGGCATCGGCGTCGTCGCCACCCTCTTCTCCGCCCTCGTCGTCAGCCGGCTCATCTTCACCATCCTCGTCGAGCACGTCGGCTGGCGCAAGACCTCCATGCTCCCCATGGTCTGGGGCGGGCTCCAGCGCTCGCTCACGCCCAAGTGGAACTGGATCCGCCTCCGCTGGTCCTTCGTCATCTTCTCCGTCGTCATCACGATCGCCAGCATCGTCGCCGCCGTCAGCCGCGGGGACAAGATGCTCGACACCGAGTTCCTCGGCGGCACCGCGGTCGAACTCGCCTTCGAAGACCCCGCCACCGGGCAGCCCAAGGTCCTGGACCGCCCCACGGTCCAGAAGATGGTGCAGGAGATCGCCGTCGGCGCCAAGGAGGGCGACCCCGTCCGCGTCTTCCGCGACGCCGAGGTCCTCCCGGTCGATCCGCTCGACGACGGGATCTCCTCCGACCGCTTCAAGATCAAGACCCTCTTCGAGCCCAACCAGAACGCCGTCCTCACCGCCCTGACCGCACGCTTCAGCGACCTCATCTCCAGCCGCCCGGCCCTGGCGTTCGTCGGGCACGATCAGCCCGACTGGAAGCGCGCCCCCGTCTACAAGGTCCTGAGCAACACCCTCGGCGAGGACATCGGCCGTGCCTCCGTCCGTGACGACGCCTCTCGATTCTTCGGGGGCGTCGCCATCGTCCTTGAGCGAATCGACCCCCCGACCTCCAAGGCGGCCCTCGTCGAGCGCCTCGACCGCGTCCGCGCTCAGCAGGACTACTCCGACACCCTGGCCCGGCAACGCGACGTCCGCGTCATCGAGGGCACCGACGACCGCGCCACCGCCGCCGTCGTGCTCGTCCGCGACGATGCCATCAACGCCATCGAGGCCGAGGACCGCTGGGAGGCCGAGGTCGCCGCGCGCGAGTGGCGGCTCGTTCGCGACGCCCTCACCCAGGTCACCCAACTCGCCAGCGTCCAGACCTTCAGCCCCACCATCGCCGCCACCTTCAAGGCCCAGGCCGTCGTCGCCATCCTCCTCTCCATCATCCTCCTCACCATCTACGTCTGGGTCCGCTTCGGCGCCGCACGCTGGGCCCTCGCCGCCACGCTCCCCCTCTTCCACGACGTCATCACCATGATCGGGTGCATCGCGCTGGCGCAATACCTCTACGAGTCCCCGCTGACGCACGGCCTCGCGGCCTCCATCGGCATCCTCCCCTTCCGCATCGACCTCAACATGATCGCCGCCCTCCTCACCATCGCCGGCTTCTCCCTCAACGACACCGTCATCATCCTCGACCGCATCCGCGAGAACAAGGGCAAACTCGCCTACGCCTCCAGCCAGGCCATCAACGACTCCATCAACCAGACCTTCAGCCGAACCCTCATCACCTCCGGAACCACCCTCATCTCCACCACCATCCTCTACGTCTTCGGAGGCGAGGCCGTCCGTGGGTTCGCCTACGCCTTCACCATCGGCGTCTTCGTCGGCACCTACTCCTCCATCGGCATCACCGCACCCCTGGTCTGGTCCCCCAAGGCCGACGCCTCCCGATCCGATAGAAAGAAGACGCAGCCTCCCTCGCTCGCCTCCTCCGCCTAAAGGGGTGTCCGAATGTCCGAGAATCTGGGCAGGGCCTTTGCCGGGGCCGCCGCCCTCGCGGGCCTCTGGATCGCCGTCTACTGGTGGTGGGAGCCCTCGCCGTCCAGCGCCCGGGCCGTCAGCGCCGCGCCCACCACAGGCTCGACACCCGCGCCCGGAGCGCGTCCCCCGATCTCGCCTCCCTTGCCCTCGTCACCATCGACTCCAACACCCACCGCCCAGGCCCCTGTGCAGCAGGTGGCCCGGACCCCACCGCCCGCGGTCATCGCGCCGAGGTTCCGCGACTACACCGTCCGCCAGGGCGACACGCTCGCCTCGATCGCGTCGCGCGAACTCGGCGATGCCAAGTGGGCCGACGCCATCTCGCGCGCCAATCCTCTCGCCAACCTCGAGCGCCTTCGGCCCGGGCGCGTCATCCGCATCCCCCTCGACCCCACCAACGTCCAGGGCAAGCCTAGCCCCAACGCCCCGCCACCCGCGCCGAGTACCCCAAGTTCCGCGCCCCCGGTTGCGACCCCTGTCGCTCCCCCAGTCGCGACCACGTATTCCGTCCGCCGCGGCGACACCCTCTCCGGCATCGCGAAGGCCCACTACGGGTCCGCCACCTTCGCCTCCCTGATCGCCAAGGCCAACGGCATGGACGACGAGGACTCCCTCCGCGAGGGCCAGAAACTCGTCATCCCGCCCAAGCCCCGATAGCACGCGGCAGCACGCCACCGACGCCACGTGTGTCGCTCGCACGCGTGGGCGTCAGTGGTGCGCCGTGTCCCGCAGCGCCGCCCCGGGCAGCGCCATCGACACCAGCCCCGCCACCACCAGCAGCCCCGCCACCACCGCGAAACTCCACGTCAGTCCCACGCCGCGGATCAGCCACTGCGCCAGCGGCGGGCCCGCCGCCGCCACCGACCACGCCCCGCCCATCATCAGCCCCGATGCCAGGCCCGTCCGGTGTGGGAGCAGCCGCTGCGCCATCGCGATCGTCAGCGGGATCACCCCCGCGTACCCGATCCCGCACCCCACCGCCAGCGCCAGCGCGCCCGCCCCGCCCGCATAGGGCACCAGCGCCACCGCCGCCGCGCCCGCGCACGGCACCAGCACCAGCGCCCGCCGCTCGTGCCGCGTCGGCACCACCATCCCCGCCAGCAACCCGCTCACGCCCATCCCCACCGCCATCGCGGCCTGCATCGGGCCGTTGATCGTCGCCGCCTGCGCCCGCAGGCTCGCGTCCAGCACGCTCGCGCCCCCGCGGGCCAGCGCGATCGTCTCCGACCAGCGAACCAGCAACTGCACCAGCGCCATGTTCACCGTGAACCGAAGCGCGTTGCCCGCGTACAGCACCCACACCGCGCGCCACCGCTCCCGCCGCTGCTCCGGCGTCGCCGACCCGTGCCGCTCGTGCGCGTCGTGCCGCCGGTGCGCCGCGCCGTGGATCGCCCACGCCAGCAGCCCCGCCAGGATGACGCCCGGGATGATCGTCCACGCGAACGCCTCGAGCCCGAACCGCGCGTTCATCGGCGGCGCGACCAGGCTCCCAGCCACCCCGCCCACCATCCCCGCCGTGAAAAACCACGACACCCCCATCGAACGCCGACGCCCCGAGAGGTGCCCGACCGCCGCCGCCGCCACAGGATGGAACGCCCCCACGCCCGCGGCCCCGAGCACCTGGATCGCGATCAACTGCGGGAACGTGTGCGCATACCCCACCAGCCCGATCGCCACCGCCGCCACCAGCGTCCCCAGCGTCCCAAGCAGCCGCGTATCGAACCGGTCGCTCAGCCACGCCACGATCGGCTGGATCAGCCCGCTCGACAGCGACCCCAGCCCGATCAGCACCGCCCCCTGGCCCGGGCTGATCGACACCCGCCCCTCCAACACCGTCAGCAGCGGCACGATGATGCACGAGAAGAAATCGACCACCGCGTGCGCCAGGCACGTCAGCACGAGCCGCACGCGCGGGTGCGACACGCCACGCCCGCCGCTTCGTGCGCCCTCGGCCCCCGGCGTCGCCGCCCCAGTGCGCGTGGCGAGCGAGGGCCTCATCCGCGTCCGGAAGCGGGGGGGCGCTGCCGGGCCTTTGGGGCGATCTCGCGAGCCAACCAATCGCAGGTACGAGCCATCGTGCCCAATGGTACGAGCCGTGCCGCGCCGAGTTCACCGCCGAACGTCCCTACGGGCATCCGCCCGAGCAGGCCGCGGCCCATTGGGCCATGTATTGCACCCAATCCGGCGGCGACACCTCGCCGTCGCCGTCAATGTCCGCACCGGAGGAGCCGCACGCGTAGTTCGCGTTGAACGCCATCGCATCGGCCCCGTCGATCGTCCCGTTGCCGTCGTAGTCCACCACGCACGCGACGTTCACGATGCGCCGGACGTAGGCGCTGACCGTGCCCTCCTTGGTTGTCATATAACACACGGCTGTCATGCCGATGCCGAAGGCGATTGCATGTAAGTCATGTTACAACTCGGCGCGTGCCCGCACAACACCGCCGCGATGAACTCGTTGGGATTCGTGCGGCTCAGCGCGATCGCCGTCTCGCCGTAGTACACGGGCGACGACCCCTGCGGCTCGTTCACGCGGACCTTGTCGAAGACAACCTGCCCTCGGGAGGCGGGTGCGGCGGCCACAACGACGAGTACGCACGGCGCGAATGCGAGAGGACGCGACATGGCGAGACTCCTTGGGTTGGCCCACGGTACTGCGCCGCTCCATGGTGTCAAGAGGTCCGAGAAAGAAATAGTCGACCATGTTCTGGCACTTCTTCAACCCTGAGGTATGGTTAGAGGCTGTTTCAGAACGTGAGTATCGACCGATGAGCAATGCCGTCAACACCAGTGCAAGGAGGCACGATCATGGCGGCGGAGCTGCTCCCGGAAGCGTTGTGGGAAGAGATCGAACCATTGTTGCCGCCCCCGTCTCG
>JAEUIZ010000046.1 GCA_016793805.1 Phycisphaerae bacterium | reverse complement strand
GGCGTCGACGAAGCCGTTGCCGGTGAGGTCGCCCATCGGGTTGAACGTGGCGATCCAGTGGACGAGGATGGCGCGATCGGCGGACGAGACCACGCCGTCGCCATCGCAATCGCGGAGGCAGTCGCCGCAGAAGGTGTCGATGGCGGCGAGGAAGGGCGGGTGGCGGACGGGCCAGGGCATGGAGATGCACTTGCTGCCGACCGGGCCGCCGCCATCTTCACAGATCCTGCTGGCGACGGCGGCGATCACCTCAACAGCGGCAGGGTTTGACGTGACCTTGCGCACCGCAACGCCGCCTCCGCTATTGCCATCCTGAACATAACCGTTGTGGGTGAAGCCGAACCCCGGACCGGCAACGATAATCGAGCCCGGACTGTCTTTCTGCGCACCGTGGCGATTCCCAGTCGCATTGACGGCCGCGCCATACCCAACCGTACGGAGCGGATCACCGGCGCCAACGGTGAACGCGCGTCCGATGCGGCGGAGTTCACCTTGTCGCTGGAAGGCGGTCATTCCTTCACTTCTTCCCAGCCTCATCACGGCCCAGTCGGCGTTGCCATGAGGGTCCTTCTGAATTGCCGACACGACGTACTGATCCTGTGGCGACGGATGAACATACTGACCTGCGGGCGTCGACGGAGGCGTGTTGAACTGGGCAACATCTCCAACTTCTCCACGGCAGTGCCAAACGCTTACGAGGCACCCGGAGGTGCTGTACATGGCCGCAGAGCAGACGGTGGAGCCAATCGTGCGGACTGCCCATCGCACGCTGGAGTTGGGTGGCTGTGGTACGCACTCATTGCAGGCTTCGCCGAGACCGGCGTCGGAGCCTCGACACACTTCGATGACGCTCACCTAGTTGGCCGAGGTGTGTGGCGCGCAGACGAGTTCGAGAAGGAGTTGATGGGAGGTCGCGGTGTTGAAGTACGCGGACGTGTGCCGCCACTCCCCGATTTCCGAGGACGTGAAGTTCTGCACCGCCAGGTCGTCGAGCGAAGTGACGCGAAGATACGACCCTGCTGGCAGGACCTCGCCACTCTTGAAGAAGAGGCGAGCCGAACGCCAAGCGGGGTCGAGCGTGAGCGTGTGCGACGCCAGAACAGCCGCGGTGCCGCTGGTGTTCGCGACCGGCCCCAACTGGATCGAGAGCCCCTGGCACTGCTGTCGTGCGATCGCTCGCGTTGGAACGAACCCCAGCAGGACGACGGCGTACGCGAGCAGCGCGACCATGAATCTGGTGTTCATCGCGTGCTTCCTTTCGATGGGTGTCGCGCGGACCGACGACCGAGCATGAACCCGCCAGCGAGCGCAACGAGCGCCGCGCCGGGCGACGGTACGACATCGAAACCCCCCGCAGGAGTGTTGAAAGCCCACGTGTCCTCGCGATAGTCTGGCTCCCCGGGGCTTCCAATATCAAGGATCACGAAGGGCCAGGACGGATTCGTACCCCAGCCATTCTCGAAGTGGAACGCGACATGGCGCGGCTCGTATCCGAGAGGCCGCCACTTGGCCCAGAAGAACCAGTCATCGTTGAGTGGGTTCGGGGATAGTCCCGGCGGGACAAACTGACCGAATGACCATTGCACAAGATGATTGTGCGGTGGCTCGGCCGACGGCGGGATACCCAAGTTGAAGCCTGATCGGTACCCGATTCCTGTCCAAGTCCCTGTGTTGAGGTTGGCGTCAGCCATGAGCCGACCGATCACTTGTCCGAGCCCGACTACGGTGCCGATCTGGCCCGTGCCGCCCAACGTGTCCCAGACCGCCGAGCCGCCGACGCCGGGGCGGAAGGAGACGTTGAAGAAGATCTGGGCGTCCTCGCCGGGCTCGATGATGCCGTTGGCGTTGGTGGGGCCCAGGCCCGCGACGTCCTTGACCTCCCACGAGAACTCGAACGCCTCCTGCGCGCGG
>JAEUIZ010000012.1 GCA_016793805.1 Phycisphaerae bacterium | reverse complement strand
GGATCGCGGGGACGGACTTCACGCCGTTGCGATTGACGCGAGCGCTCATGCCGTTGCCTCCGATCCGCGCTTCGCCGCGCTCTTGGCGACGTTGAAGAACAGGTGCCCGCTCCAGTGCCCGCCGGTCACCTCGTTGGCGATGGCCGTGAGCGACCGGTACACGCGGCCCTCGTGCTCGAAGCCCTTCTCCAGCACCTTCGCCACGATCTCGCGACCCTTGTACCGCCGCGTCAGCAGCGTCCCCGACATCGGCAGGCGTGACGACGGCGGCGGCTTGAGCGGGGCGACCAGATGCCGCGCGCCTTCAACCGGCGCGGCCGCCGGTGCCCGCGTCCGCAGGTCCGCGTCGTCGGCCAGTTCCGCCGCACGCCGTCGCGCCCGCTCGGAAAGATCCCCCTCGGCCCGGGCCTGCAGCCGCCACGCGATCCGCCGCACGAGGTAGTCGCGGTTGCCCGACCGCGTCTGCTCGCCGAACAGGTCCGCGTAGCGGGCCTTGAGGTCCGCCATCGGCATGGCCGCCAGTGTCCGCAGTTCCGCGTAGACGTTCATCGATCGCCTCCGTCATCCCCAGGGCCGCCACGGCCGCCGGGGAACGGACGATCACGGCCTGCATCTTCCGCACCGTCAAGCGGAGAGCGCGAAGGAAACCCATGCGACCGAACGGGGCGATGCTCGGGCGCGCACCCATGCTCCGGCGGGCCGGTGACGCCCGCCCCGGGGCGCTTGGCCAGCCGGCGCACCGCCAGCCCCAGCAACGCGGCGACCTCCCGCCGCCGCTGCTCCGGCGACATCGCGGCCTCGGATTGCTTGACCGGCACGGGGCGGCCTCCGGCGTCGGGTCGGCGTCCGCGGCCCGCACCACGCGGCCCGCACACCATTCACCTAAGACGGAGAGGGGCGAGTTGTTGCCGGTAGAAGGCAATGACCTTCAGGAGGCGAAACGCCCGCCTCAACGCGGCAGCGCTGAGGCGGGCCGGTCGGTCACCGCTTGCCGCCACCACCTCCCTTGCCGCTGTTGTGCGCGGCGGCGCTCTGTGCCCGGGCGGCAAAGGAACCCTTCGCCACCTGGCCGCCGCCGCCCTTGGCGGCGGCACTCTGGATGCGTGCGGCTGCCGCCGACGTCATCGGCGACTGCCCCTGCGAACCGGATGAACTCTGCTGAGACATATGTGTCTCCTTTCCCAGGAAATGACGACGCGGACCTGTTCACCGACGGTGCGCACATTGCGCACGGACCCGGTGATCAGTCGTCGTAGTCGTCGTTGTACGTGGACTCTGCCGCCCTCCAGCCCTTCTCCCATTCCTCGTTGTGCCACCAGTGCTGGCTGTCGTGCGGGTACGGGTTCTGCTCAATCTTCTTGCCCTGCTCGAAGGCCTTCGCGCCCTCGTCCTGAACCCAGTTCGGTTCCATAGGTGACTCCTTTCTTGTATTGCGAGCCCGACCTGCCGGCCGAACTTGGCACGCAATGTGCCCTGACATCAGCGATCAGTCGTGAGGCCCGCTGAACCGCCACGAACCTGAATGCCCTACCACGCCACGCTGAGCGGACGGAAGGCCGACACCACCCTCCGAACGAGAAGAAGGCCGAACGCACTCACAGAGTTGCGCACTCGGGTCGGCGTCCGCTCGCACTCGCTTGCCTCCTGGAAGATGTAGCACGGGCCGTAGAACCACTGCCCATCGCCGTAGATGAAGGTGTCCCTCTCCATCCATGCGCCCCGGCCTGCCTTGGCAGAACGTGGAAGCATCACGCGTCGACCGAAGAGACTGCTGCTGGACAGCGCCGCGAAAGCACACGCGTCGCCATCGACGTCGAGACACACGAACGGATGGATACCCGCCACCCGCTGCCGGGCCGACAACGGGGAGTAGACGCCAAAGTTGTTCAGTACAGCCGGATCAAGGTGTGACACCAAGCCCGGCACGATCTCGTCGAGTTGGAGAATCATCTTGTGCCCTTGCCTTTCGAGAGACCGCCCCCGCAGTGCAGGATCGGTCTCGGCAGATGCATGCGACGCCCGAAGGTCTGCGGTGACCAGTTGGCCACCAAGTCGCACTGAATCGAACACCATTACGGTTTGCCGTCAGCGGGCTTGTCATCCCGCTCCACCTCCTTCGTTCTCGTGAGTTCCTTGGCGCGAGTTCGCTGCGCGCCGTCTGGATCGGGTTGGATTCCCAACCCAAGCATGTGGGCTTGCTTGAGCCACCACAGCGCTGACATCACGGCGCGTCGTGGTGACGTCCCCTCGGGCAACCCCCGGTGGTGGCGCAGAGACTGGGATGCTGATTTCGCCGCTTCCCTGACGCGAGGATGTGGATCGTGCGTAGACGACCAATACAGGGCCCGGTGGCCCTTGCCGTCCGGGTTCACACGGAGGTCCACTACAGCGCGAATCATGCAGTATCGCCATTCCGGCACCGGCTCGGTCATGTCGTCGTCCGTCCGCACCTGCCCGTTGGCGGCTGCAGCCTCGCGTTCCTTCTGGCTCCACCGATCTGTGAGCCGTTCCAGCAGGTACGTGGCCATGCGAGCGCGCAGTTGCTCTAGGTCGGGATCGCCTCGTTGCTCGCGGCCCGCGTAGGCATGGAACATCGTGTTCAGAAGTCCAGGAATCGCGTTCCAGGGGGTGGGCGGTGGATCGTCGGCAAACTCCTCCCAGTACCTCAAGTCTCGCGCGAGCGCCGGCGTGCGAAGCGCGCGGAAGGCCAAGAGGAGGGGCTTCATGCAACGCCAGAGTCCGCCGTGATACGCGAGGAGCTTGCAGCACCGCTCGATGTGTGGCAGGTACTGAAGGAATCGATCCGCGTTATCCGTCGCGTCAGTAGGAGTCGAACCAAAGATCGATCGCGCCCTCGACACGTCTTCTGTTGCCGCGTCGAGCACCCGTTTCCGAACCTCGGCGGGACAATCGGCCGCTTCCGCGTCCCACGCCATGCGGAATAGGAGCATCCATGTCGAGCGCAGGACGGGGTCAACCTCTCTGCCCTTCTCGACGACGCGTCGATCGAGTTCCTCAAAGTACGGGCGCATTGCACGCGCGAACGTCCGCAGCGTGGGGACCCATTCCTCCGTGTGCCCTTCGAAGCACTCGTATTGGCACCCATATTCAGAGTTTGCAAACCGGGTCGTTGCTGCCTGCGCCGCGGCCGTTACGAAGGGGACGATGGTTTCGGTTGGCTCAGCCTGGAGCAGCTTCGCCATGACATGGAGAGGCAGGGCTCCGAGCTGCCACACCCATGTTCGGAACGACCGCGGGTCTAGCCACGCCGTCCCATCCATCCACTGCTGCCCATTCGGTCCAAGCGAGAAACCGGCTGGCCACCAGCGACCATCGCGGCCAGACACTCGCATCTTCTCCACATCGACTACCCGCGAAAGGTCAATGGCGTTCGTCTGGAGCAGGAGCCGCATGATAGTGGTCGCACGCTCGCAACGTCCAAAGGAAGCATCCTTCGACCACTCGGAAACGATGTGCTTGGGCCAGCCCGCTCGAAGCACTCGTTCAAAGTCCGCGCCATGCCGACGCATTTCATCCACAACCTCAGCCCACCGCGACTCCGACAACGACCAGATGTCGCTCGGCTGACACGCCCCCTCTCGCGGTACAACAAGGCGAGGAATCCAAACGCAGCCTGTGAGCGCCGCGAGCATCAGGAGCAGAGCGGCATCGCGGTCCCCTTCGGCGTGCATGCTTTTCGTGAGCGCGAGAAGCAGTACATGGGCCTCAGTGGTGTCGGACAGCTGCCCGTCCGTAGTGCCACATGCCGGTAGAACTTTGAGAAGCAGGTCCGCCAGCCAGTCGGCATCGGACGCGTCCCACCCGCCTTCGACGAGTCGGCGGATCGCCTGCCGGTGTGCGCCACGCGCGACCGGCGCATCCGGTTCCACTACTGGAAATGACCTGTCCTTGTTTCGCGGCATTCGTCGGCCTCTCTCAAGGAGATGGCTTCCCGTTGACTTCGATCCAACTCTGTCGGCTGCGTTTGGGTGAAGCCCCGCGAGGGCGTTCAGGTAAGTGCGGCCTCGATGTGAGGCCCATGCGCACGCAGCTGCATAAGTGTTGGGCACCTCCCGTTCGCGGTCAAGAGCCCTTAGTGGCCGGTTCGCGTCCGTTTCGGGGTCCGATCCGAACGGTCCTGTCAACCAGTGACAGCGGTAACCGGAGAGTTCGAGAGTTCGAGAGTTCTCCCAGGGGTGGCGATCCGGAATGTGGCCTGTTCGGATCGACCACCGCGCCCGCGGCTTCAAACCGAGAGCGCCGCGGCGCGGGCGGCCAGCGCGGGAAGTGGCGTATTCGACGGGGCTTGCGGCGGATCGGGCCGATCGCCCCGGTAGGCGGTCCGCCCCTAACCAAAACGGCCCCGCCAGGGGCGGGGCCGTCGAAAACTCCGTATCCACAACCCTTTCAAACGGTTTCTCTCTGGCGGTCGGGGCAAACGGGCCGCCTCGCATCGGTTAACTGAGAGAACCTCGCTTTGGGCGGCTTCGAAAAGGCCGCCTGGCGAACCCTCCACCCACCGCTCTCTTCCGGCTCTCTCGCCCTCGGGATGTCTCAGCCGATTTGCGGATTGAGACCGCGAAAAGCCATGAATTGTCCGCGACCGTGTGGTTCAGTCGCAAAGTCGCAGTCCTATGTGCGACCGCCGGTAGTTGACAAACCCGCGAGATTCGAAACGTAGCTTGCCGCAAGACAGTTGGGTACCGGACCAAGCCGCGATGGCGGCCTGCATGCCCTCGGGGTCAACACCCGCAGCGAGAATGGATGTTGTTCGGGTGGTCTCGGCGGCGGCGGGCCGGCGATCCTACAGCGCATCGAGCATTTCGCGCCGCCTGCCGGGGCGCGGTCAACGTCCTGGAAGGCCACATTCGCGAGCACGTCATCGACCCGTCCCGCAAGCCGACGAAGGCGGAGGACCAGGCGCTGGATCAACTCGCCCAGCTCATGAAGCGCTACCTGAAGTAGGAACTTTCACGAAGCGGCAGGCAGTGTGAGTTCCACCACCAAAACGTCGGGTTCATCGAGCCGCGCCGTGATGTCTCCGCCACCCGCCCGCGCGAGGGTGCGGGCGACAGCGAGCCCCAGCCCAAAGCCGTGCCGATCCTGGCGGGAAGCGTCCTTGCGCCAAAATGGCTCGAACAGGTGTGCACGGTCATCGCCCGTGAGCGCCGGGGCCGAGTTGCGAACTTCGATGCGGACGAAGCCTGTCCCCGAACGGGCGCGGACGATGACCGGATCGTCGGGTGTCGCGTCCCCGTGACGAAGAGCATTGTCGAAGAGGTTGCCGATGATCGAGGCCAGCGAAGTAGCATCGATACGGGCGACAACGTCCTCGCCGCTCTCAACGCGTAAGCGGCGTACATCGCCGCCATGCACGGACAGGATGCGATCCGCCTGCTCCGCGAGAATGGGATTGACCTCGGCCCTGCCCTGTGAGTCGGACAGAGCATCGGCCGTGCCGGCCCGTGACAAACGCAACAGGGTCTCGCAGAGGGATTGAGTACGGTCGAGCACGCCCAAGGCACGCCCGCTCGTGTCGTGCCATTCCTCGTTCGTGCGGGGACGGCTCCGGGCAACTTCCAGGAGCATCCTCAGCTCCGCGATGGGCGTGCGGAGTTCGTGGCTGGCGGCGGCGCTGAAGCGTTTCTCACGGTTGAACGCCTCGTCAAGCCGAGCGAGCAGGGCCGAGAGCTGGTCGGCGATCGGGCGCAGTTCGTTGGGCAACTCGCGGGATTCGAGTCGGGTCGAAAGCGACTCGGGCCCGAGCGCTTGGACCTTGCGAGACAAGTCGCTCAGCGGCATCAGCCCGCGCCCGACGCCCCACCGCACAAGCCCCACACTCGCGAGCGCGAGCGTTACACCGACGCCACCGATACTCCAGCCGACGATCGCCAACGTCCGGTCCAGCGGTCCGCGCGACAGGGCCACGAGCAGCCGGATGCGCGGTGGGGTTTGCGCCGCGCCCGCCGCGGTAGCCGCTTTCGGTGCCACGACGCCTTCGACGGCGCGCTCGCCTTCCTCGTCATGCTCGGCGATCGCGATGAACTCAACGACCACGCCCCGGCCAAGTGTCCCGCCGGGAAGGTCCAGGTCGCGCCCCCCCGGCGCTGCGTCGCGGAGCGGTTCGCCCGGCCACTCGACGTTGCCCAGTGATTCCGACCGCTCGAGCACGCGCCAGGCGCCCTCGCTCTGAACCCATGCGACGAAAAACTCGGAACCTTCCGCCCCGCTAGCACGCGGGCCGGAACGAACGAATCGCGGCATGGCCTCGCCGGCAAAGTCCATCTCAACCTTCGTGCCGTCGAAGCGGGTCAGGGAGCGCAGGGCCTCGGCCCGCGCGGCAAGGGCATCATCGAACTGCGCCGTCAGGGCGGCGCGGATCACGACCAGGAGTGCACCCCCACCCAGCAGAAGCAGGACGAGAATGCTCCCCGCGACCAGCGCGGCGGTGCGGGACCGGATGCTCATCATGGCCCACCCCCCGGCGTGCCGGTGGCATCCGCCTTGAGCACGTACCCGACCTTCCGCCGCGTGTGGATGATCTCGTCGCACCCGGCCGCGCTCAGTTTGCTGCGCAGGGCAGCCACCGCCGAGTCGATCGCGTTGGAGAAGACCTGGGAGCGGTCGTCGTACAGGTGCTCTTCGAGCTCGGCGCGGGAGACCGGCTTGCCCGAGCGGGCCGCGAGGTACGCGAGCAGCCCGTACTCTCGCGGTGTCAGGTCCAGCGCGACCTCGCCGCATCCGGCGCGGGCCACCCGCGCCGTCTGTGCCGATGTATCGATCCTCAGCGGCCCGACGTGGATGACCGGTGCTCGCTCGCCATGCCGCCGCCGCGTCATCGCCTGCACACGCGCCAGCAGCTCCTTGAACGCGAAGGGCTTGACCAGGTAATCGTCCGCCCCCGTGGTCAGCCCGCGCACCTTGTCGTCGAGCGAGTCCTTAGCGGTGAGCATGAGCACGGCGGCCCCGCCCCCGGCGATCTTCTTCTGGCCCGCCCACGCGCGGTAGCGCGAGAGCATCGTCACTCCGTCGAGCTCCGGCAGCATCCAATCCAGCACGATCACGTCGTAGTCGGTGGTCTGAGCGTGGATCAGTCCACGCTTCCCGTCATCCACTGCGTCCACGGCGTACCCCGCCTCGCGCAGGCCCTGGGCCAGCGAGTCGCGGAGGATGGCGGAGTCTTCGACGATCAGGATGCGCATCGGGTGATTGTTCGCGTGGCGCAGGACGATCGTTCAGACGCCCGCCGATTGCGACTTTGTGGCAGTCACCGTTGCCGTCGACATCCCGCTGCGCCGCATGGTCAAGAGGATCACCCCGACTAGGATCGCCGCCAGCACCGCCGAGGAGCCGCCGGGGCCGAATCCCAGACCGCCCTCGTGGGTCGGGCGGGCAAGCACATCTCCGAACGTCGCGCCGAAAGGTCGGGTCAGGACGAACGCGGTCCAAAAGAGACCGACGTACAGCGCGGGGCTCGTAGCCCTCGCTTTCCGGGCGACGAAGTACGCGCCCGCGATCACCGCGATCACGCCGCCGATGAGGGCGGCCCCGCCCATGAAGCCCAGGCCCGGCCCCTGCTCCTCGTCGGCGAGGTAGTCGCCCAGTGCTGTGCCCAGCGTGTTCGAGCAGAGGATGGCGAACCAGTAGAAAATCTCCGCCCGCAGCGTGCGCACGCTGCTGACTGAGATCGTGCCTTCGACCAGCCGCCACACCACCAGCGCGCCGATGAGCATGGAGACAAGGATCGCGCTTCCCTTGGCGTAGCCCAGGCCCAGCGTGCGGTCCATGAAGTCGGACATCGTGGTGCCCGCCGTGCTGGTCGAAAGGATCACCGCCCAGTAGAGGAAGGGGATGAACCGCGTGACCGCCAGTTGCGGCAGGAGCGTGGCGAGGAAGATGCCCAGCACGATGAGCGACGCGAGCCCGTAGCCGAGGTTGATGCCCCCGTGCTCGTGGCCCTTGGAGAGGAAGTCGCCGAGCGTCTCGCCCAGCGTGGTCGCGGCGATCTTCATGATCCAGAACGCGAGCGTGATCGCGGGGAGTTTGCTCAGGGTGGAGGCGGAGGGGTTGGGCATCGGGTGTTGGTCCTGGGGCGGGCCGGGCGAGGGCGTGACGCGGAAGCCGCCAAGCGCCCGGCAGGGCGCGCGGCGGGGAGTGTGTTTGCAGACTCGCGGGTGGCCGGGTCAGTCCTTCTTGTCTTTCTTTCCCTCGGGCTTCTCGTCCTTCTCATGGTCCTCGCCCTTGCCGTGCTCGCCCTTCTCGTCGTCACCCTGCGACTCGTCCTCGATGTTGCCCGAGGCATCGACCTTGACCTCGTGCTTCTTGCCGTCGATCGTGACCTCGATCTCGTAGAACATCCTCGTCACGGCCTGCGGGTTGGCGAACGTGGCCTTGGGGTAGTCCTTCTTGAGGGCCGCCATGACGGCCGCGGGGAGCTTGGCCTCCGCCGTCGCCTTCTCCGTCTCGATCAGGTCCCCGGCCGCTGAGAAGATCGCCGCGCACTTGATCGCGTTTACTCCCCCGCCCTCGGTGTACTCGACCTCGTACTGCACGTTGTCCTCGTCGTCCTCCTCCTTGATGACCTTGGTGATGTTCTTGGCATCGCCCGCGAGCTTGATCGCGGCGGCGCGGACGGCCTCGGGGGCCTTGTCGAGCGTGATGACTTCCTCCTCGTCGCCCTCCTTCTCTTCGCCCTTGGGCTGGGCCTGCCCGGCGGGCTGGGGCGGCTGTCCGGGCTGGGCGAAGGCCCATGCTCCGGCACCGGCAAGAAGGGCGAGCGAAACCAGTCCGACCGTGAGTTTCCGGGTGTCCATGCGAAGGCTCCGTGGCCGAGCGGGAGTCTCCGCAGCGGCTGGTGAACGGCGTGCGGCGGAACGCGCGTTCCGCACCCACCTATGGATGCACGCGACTGGAGCCAAGCATGATGCAAACGTGACGCGGCCTCTAACGCCGCGGATGGAGGGCCCAACGTGGCTGTTGTTGCCCATCCAGCGCATACCGAAGCGTTCCCCGAGAACACCATTGATACCCTCGTTTTAGTCTGCGTCAGTTTCCTTCGCACCCATATGACCACGACCGACACAACCACCCCCCCTGACTCCGCGACGCGACTTCCGCGGCCCGTGATCCTGCTCGGCTGGGTGTCGTTTCTGGCGGACGTGTCGAGCGAAATGGTGTACCCGCTCATCCCGATGTTCGTGGTGGGGGTTCTCGGCGCCTCCGCAACCACGCTGGGCGGGATCGAGGGCGGTGCGGCGCTCGTCGTTGCGTTCGTGACGGCGTGGGCGGGCTTCCGAAGTGATCGGCACCGCCGACGCGTCCCTTATGTTCGCATCGGCTACGGGCTCCCGGTGATCGGGAAGTCGCTCATGGCCCTGGCGTTCGCGTGGCCGATGGTGCTTACGGGCCGACTCATTGACCGGCTCGGCAAGGGGCTGCGAGCCAGCCCGCGCGATGCCCTGATCGCCGATGCCGCGGGTCCGGCCATCCGGGGCCGCGCCTTCGGATTCCACCGCGCGATGGACACCGCCGGCGCGATGGTGGGTGTGCTACTGGCGGCGGGTCTGCTGTGGTGGTTCACCGGCTCGCCTGCGGAAGCAGACGCCGCGGCCACACCCGTCCACGGCACGGGCTGGGCGTTCCGTGTGGTCTTCGGCATTTCCGCCGCCCTCGGCCTGCTGTCCTTGGCGCTCACGTTCCTGGTGCGTGAGTCCGAAGCCCCGGCACAGGTTGCCACGCCGAAGCGCCCAGCGCCTGCCGGGCGTCTGGGCCTGCCGGGCTCATACTGGCGGACGGTCGCGATCGTGCTCGTGTTCTCGCTGGCCAACTCGAGCGATGCCTTTCTGTTGCTCCGCGCCCGCGAGGTCGGACTCTCTCCATGGGCGGTTGTTCTCGCCTACGCCCTCTTCAACCTCACCTACAGCGTCATCTCCTACCCCGCGGGCCTGATGAGCGACCGGCTGGGGAGATGGCGCGTGATCGCGCTGGGGTGGGCGATCTACGCCGCCGTGTATGCGGGCTTCGCATTCACCGGCTTGGCGTGGGGGGCGGCGGGCATCTGGCCGCTGCTCGCCCTCTACGGAGTCTACATGGCCTTGACCGACGGCGTGAGCAAGGCGCTGGTGGCCGACCACGCTCCGCTGGAGAAACGGGGCACGGCCCTGGGCATCTTCTACATGGCCAGCGGGCTTGTGACCTTGCTCGCCAGCATTGTGGCTGGAGTTCTGTGGGACCGGGTCGGCCCGTCCGCGACCTTCGGCGCCGGGGCCGTCGTGGCAGTGATCGCCGTTGTGCTGGTGCCGGTGCTCAGGCCGCGGGCGACGGTAGCCGGGCGACCGTGACTCCTCTTCGAGCCGGTTGCAGGACGACAGCCCGTGAACATGTTCCGCAGATCCACCCCGGGTCAGTTGTCAAAGACCCGCTCGGGGTTCGCGTACACGGTGGGCTTGCCGTTGCTGTTCTCGGCACGCACTTCGGCGGGGTTGTTGTTCCCCCCCAGCGCCCGCGGGAAGGATTTTCCGCCGAGGGGCGCGCAGTGGCCGTCGGCAAAGGCGACATTGGCGTTGCCGCCACCGCTCCCGGGGTGCCGGTAGCCGATCCGGCTGTTGGTCATGCCGATCTGGTTGTCTCGCTGGCGGCCGGCGTAGAGACCGTCCGCCAGTGCGATGAGCGTGTGGGGGCGCTCGAACGCGCGCAGCCTCGTCGCTCGCATGAACGGCCCCTTGCCCACGGGTCCATAGCCGACCGACGAGGTGTAGAACAGGTCGGGAGTGAAGGTGACCACGCCGCCGATGGGGTTGTCGGCGTTGATCCAGTACGACACGCGGATGATCTTGTCGAAGCCCAGTTCCGGGATCGTGACGGGGTCGTTGCTGTTCCCCGTGCGGATGAACGGCCAGTCGAGCCACCCCTTGGGGTTGTTGGGGTCGCTCCCGGTCTGCCCGGTCGCGACGCCCGCCACGTCGTAGGTGTCGGGGCAGTAGAAGACGCTTTTCTTGTTCTGCTCGGGCGCGCCAATGTAGCCGTCACGGTCAAGGATGGGCCCCCAGCCGTCCAGCGGCGTGTCGCCGTTGGTCCCGACCATGTTGTACGACGGGACCACGGCTTCCTTGTGATCGTTGTTGTACTGGACCAGGCCGGTGCCCATCTGGCGGAGGTTGGACAGGCACGCGGTGGCCCGTGCGGCCTTCCGCGCTTGACCGAGCGCCGGCAGCAGGATGCCGACCAGCAGGGCGATGACGGCGATGACGACGAGCAGTTCGATGAGCGTGAAAGCGCGTCGCCTCGATCGCATGCGGAAGCTCCTGTGCTGGGGCGATTCTACCGTGGGCAATAGCCGTGCGCCCGTCGCTTCGTCAGGTGCAACCGCAATAAGGAAAGGGCCCGTGCTGCGCTTTCGTTCGGGCGGTTCGTATGCCTGCTCAAAAACGGGCCGCGCCCCGCACCCCCCTCAACACGCGCAGCCCGTTGGCAATCACCACCAGGGTCGCGCCCACGTCCGCGAGCACCGCCATCCACAGCGTGGCCATCCCCACGAGCGCGAACACGAAGACCACGGACTTGGCGGCCAGGGAAACCGTGATGTTCTGCCTGAGGATCACCGCGGTGCGGCGGCTCAGGCGCAGGAACTCGGGGATGGCGCGCAGGTCGTCCCTCATCAGGGCCACATCCGCCGTCTCCAGGGCCACGTCGGTCCCCGACCCCCCACGCGCGCCCATCGCAAAGCCGATGTCGGCCTTAGCCAATGCGGGGGCGTCGTTGACGCCGTCCCCGGCCATGCCGACCGCCCCATCGCCGCAGCGACCCATCATCTCGTCGAGGGCGGCGATCTTGTCCTCGGGGAGCAGGCCGCCGCGGGCGTCGTCGATGCCGACCGCGCGGGCGATGGCCTCGGCGGTCGTCTGGTTGTCGCCGCTGAGCATCACTGTGCGCACACCCATGTCGTGCAAAGCCCGCACCGCCTCGACGCTGGTCTTGCGCGGCGTGTCGGCGACGGCGAGCACGCCGAGCACCTCGGGCGGCTGCTGGCGCGCGACCACGATCGCGGTCTTGCCCTGCGCTTCGAGCTTCTTGAGTTCGGCCTCGACCGCCGGGATGCACACCTTCCGCTCTTCGGCCATGCGGTGGTTGCCGACAAAGTACATCGCGCCATCGAGGCGGCCCTCGACGCCGCGTCCGGTGATCGACTTGAAGCTCTCGACGGTGCGGAGACCCGTCGCGCCGTCCTTGCCTTTTTCCTCCCATGCCGCGACGACCGCGCGGGCCACGGGGTGGCCCGAGCCCGCGTCCAGGGCCGCGGCGATGCGCAGGATCTGTTCCGGCGACTGTCCGTCCAGCGGCACAACGTCCGTGAGTTTGGGGCGCCCCTCGGTGATCGTGCCCGTCTTGTCGAGCGCGAGAACGCGGAGCTTGCGGCCCTCTTCGAGGTAGACGCCGCCCTTGATGAGGATGCCCCGACGGGCCGCGGCGGCCAGGCCGCTCACCACCGTCACCGGCGTGGAGATCACCAGGGCGCACGGGCAGGCGATGACTAGGAGCACCAGGGCCTTGTAGAGCCAGGGATAGAGCGGCTGGTCGAACGCCAGCCACGGGACGAGCGCGACGAGCACCGCCAGGACGCACACGATCGGCGTGTAGGCGCGGGCGAAGCGGTCCACGAAGCGCTGCGTGGGGGCGCGGGCGGCCTGGGCCTCCTGCACCGTGCGGATGATCCGCGCCAGGGTCGTCTGGTCACGCCCGCCGGTGGTGCGGAACTCCAGCAGGCCGCTCTCGTTGATCGTGCCGGCGAAGACCTGGTCGCCCTCGACCTTGTCCACGGGGACGCTCTCGCCGGTGATGGGGGCCTGGTTCACCGCGGACTCGCCCGCGACCACCACGCCGTCCAGGGGTAACCGCTCGCCCGGGCGCACGCGCACAACCGCCCCGATGGGCACTTCGGCGGCGGGCGTTTCCTTCCCCGATCCGTCCGGCTGCTTGACGAAGGCCCTCTCGGGGGCCATCTCCATGAGCGCCCGCACGGCGTTGCGGGCCCGCTCCAGCGAGTACTTCTCGATGAGTTCCGCCACGGCGAAGAGGACGACCACCACCGCGGCCTCGGGGTACTCACCGATGGCAAACGCGCCGGCGACGGCGATTGTCATGAGGAAGTTGATGTTGAGCGTGAAGGTGCGCAAGGCGATGAGGTCCTTGCGGAGCGTGGGCAGGCCTCCCAGGAGCACGGCGGCAACGCTCACAACCATCACCGGCCAGGACCGCTCGGCCTCGGTGGTCCAGGCGACAACTTCCGCCGCGACGGCGAGGGCGCCGGAAACGCCGAGCATGGTCAACTCGCGCCGCGTGGCGACGGGGACTTGCATGGGCTGGCCTGCGGGAGCGACCGCCGGAGTCGTTGCCCGCCGCTCGACCTCGGGCCGGATCGGTGCTTCGGCCCCGTCCCCGGCCTGCGCCGCCTCCATGCCGACGCGCCGCAGCGCCGCGACGATTGCGCCCTCGTCCGGCAGCGAGTGCGTGACCGTGAGCCGACGATTGAAGAGGTCGAAGGCCAGTGATTCGATGCCGGCAACGCTCCTGAGCCCGTTGCGGATCACCGCTTCCTCGGCGGGGCAGTCCATTGACGGAATGGTGAAGGTCGTGCGCATTGCCGCCTATCGCTCCGAGGCATCCTCCATAGTCCGCAGCCTCTCGGCGATCCGCTCAGGGGACGGCACGCCGCCCTCGTACACCCGGCATCCCATCGACGGCGCGGCCGGCTCCGGCATGCCGAAGAGATCGCGGCCG
Organism: Phycisphaerae bacterium; assembly: GCA_016793805.1. Classification (GTDB taxonomy): domain Bacteria; phylum Planctomycetota; class Phycisphaerae; order Phycisphaerales; family UBA1924; genus JAEUIZ01. The sequence continues at coordinate 15,017 of JAEUIZ010000012.1, read as the reverse complement.
TTGACCAGGAGCGTCGGCGCCGGCCAGCCTCGCCGCAGGTCGCCTGCGCCGAGCGTCTCCTGGTTCACCTCCTCCAGCACCCAGCCCTCATGAACGAGGGAGAGCGCGGCCTGCGCGTTGGAGCGGAGCAGCGGGGTGTGAGGACAATGCGGGAAGCCCAGCAGTTCGATCCGCATCGACTGGCCTTCCGTGTGCGGCGCCGGGTCGTGCCTAACCCGGACAACCGAGCCGTCCGGCGGCAGCCCGCGGAAACGGACGGAGTAGACCCCATAGCTTCCGTAGCGAGTATGGGCCCGACGGAAAGAACCATGCCGCGGTTTGGGCGTGCCTGCGGACGAAACCGTGTCGGCACGGTAGTTCACCTGCGCGTCATAGACCCTGGCCCCATCCGGCGCGATCACCGTGACATCGATGTGCCCACCCAAATCCCGCGGCAGGCCGCGTTCGAGGCGGCCCGCGACGACAAGGTCGCCTTCTTCCTCGTAGACGTCGGGTGGACGGCGCAGAACGTGGTCAATCCTGGGCTCAAGCGTGACGCGGCCGGCGGCGATCATGTCTCCGTGACTCGCGCAGCCACTGAGTAAGACCAATCCAGTGAGCGCGGCCAGTCCAATGCATCTCGGTGTTCGAATCGGCGTGAGGTTCACGGTGGCTCCTTCGGTGATTGGCGGCGCCCGGCGTGCGTGTCGTGCTTTTCAGCTCGCCTTGAACCTGGGCGCTTGCGGAGTTCTTTGGAGATCGAGATGCTGGCGTACACCGCCAAGGCGGTCAATGCGAGCGCCATCGCGGTCAAATCCAGCGGCAGGCCAATGTGCCCGTGCTCGCGGTAGTGTTCCGCCACCGACGCATAGAGCGCCAGGTCCAAGCCAGCGGCGAGGAGAACGAGCAGGGCCAGCAGCAACAGCGCGGACCGCACCGAGAGCGGCCGGTTGCGCCGCAGCCGGCCCCGCTCGCTCTCGTCATTCGCCTTCCCTCGTTCACCCGCTGCGGGCGTCGAGAGTTGCCTCTTCGATGACGGCCTACTTCTTGGGTGCTTCCTTCCCATGATCGTGCCCGTCGCCTTCCTTGTGATCGTGGTCGTCGTGGCCCTTGGCCTTGCACTCCTTGCACTCGCCGTGCCCGACTACGCGGAGGTTCGTGCCCTCGCGCACCCAGAGGTGCGCTCCCTCGCCGTCGGCGGTGACGAAGTACTGGGTCTCGGACTTGACGGGCTGGGACGCGCCCTGGCCCATCAGGATGCCGGCGAGGGCGGTAAGCCCAACGCCGGCGACGACCCCGAGCATCACGTTCTTGCGGGTGGTTTGCATGTTCGACTCCTTGGGAAGACAGGCTCAAGCAGAGCCCTTGGGTGGCTCGCCGGGCTTGCTCTCGGGCGACGCGCCCGAGGAGGCCGGCGATGACGAATCGGAATGGACAGGCGGAGTGGTGGGCCGAGAATGTCCAGCGGGCTCAGAGGTACCTGCCGCCGAAGGTCCCAGCACGGCTGCGTGAACCTCCAGCGGACCGCTCTCGGGCCGCTCCCACTCCTGCGCGACGGGCTCCGGTCGTCCGGACGGATCTCGCCCCGTGAAGATGCGGTAGAGGGCGGGCAGCACAACGAGCGTCAGGAGCGTGCTGGAGATCAGCCCGCCAATGACTACCGTCGCCAGCGGCTTCTGGACCTCGGCCCCGGTGCCGCTGGCAATCGCCATCGGCACGAACCCCAGCGACGCCACCAGCGCCGTCATGAGCACTGGGCGCAGGCGCACGAGGGAGCCGCGGATGATCGCATCATCACGTCCCATCCCCTCCGCTCGCAACTGGTTGATGAACGACACCATAACCAGGCCGTTGAGCACGGCGACACCCGAGAGCGCGATGAAGCCCACCGCGGCGGAGATCGAGAAGGGCATGTCGCGCAGCCACAAGGCGATGGTCCCTCCCGTGAGGCCCAGCGGCACGGCGCTAAAGACCAGCAGGGCGTACCGGACGCTCTTGAAGGTTGAGAAGAGCAGCAGGAAGATCAGCCCGAAGCAGATCGGGACCACGATCGTGAGCCGCTCTTTGGCGGCGACGAGGTTCTCGTACTGCCCGCCCCAGACGAGCCACTGCCCGGCGGGGAGCGAGATCGACCCGACCGCCTGCTCCGCGTCGCGCACGAATGAGCCGAGGTCGCGCCCACGCACGTTGCACTGGACGACGATGCGGCGCTTGCCGTTCTCCCGGCTCACCTGGTTGCGGCCCTCCGCCACGTCCACCTTGGCCACATCCCCCAGGGGGATAAAGCCCATCTCCCGGGCCTGGACCAACCCGGCCAGCCCTCCACCATCGGCGGCGCGGGCGAGAGCACCGACGACGCCGTGCTCCTCACCGCCCGGCAATGGGATCGGCAGACGTTCCAGCGCATCGATCCGGCTGCGGATTTCGTCGGGCAGCCGCACGACCAGGTCAAAGCGGCGGTCCCCTTCGAACACCAACCCGGCCTCCGCCCCGCCCATCGCGGCGGCGACGACCTGCTGGATATCATGGATGTTCAGGCCATAGCGGGCGATGGCCGCGCGGTCGATGTCCACGGTCATCACCGGGAGTCCCTCGACCTGCTCCATCTTGGCGTCGGCGGCCCCGGGCACCGTCTGGATCGCGGTCAGCACCTGCTGCGCCGTCTTGGTCATCGACTCGAAATCGTCTCCGTACACCTTGACCGCCACATCACCGCGAACGCCGGAGATGAGCTCGTTGAAACGCATCTGGATGGGCTGGGTGAACTCGTAGTTGTTGCCGGGGACGGTCGCCACGGTCAGCTCGATGAGCTTGATGAGCTTGCCCTTGTGGCCCTCGATCTTGGGCCCCTCGTGCGCGTGGCCCTCTCCCTCATCGCCGTGGCCGTGCTCGTCGTGGCCGACGTGCGAGCCCATGCGCTCCAGCTCTTCGGTCTTCTCCGCGATCAGCCGGTCGAGGTCGGCCTCGCTGCGCCACTGGCTCTTATCCTTGAAGATGATGAAGGTGTCCGACACGTTGGGGGGCATGGGGTCGGTGGCCATCTCCGCCGTGCCCGTCTTGGAGTAGACGAACGCCACCTCCGGAATGCCCGCGACGGCGCGCTCCACGTCAAACTGCATGGTTTGGGACTGCGAGATACCTGTGGATGCGATGCGCATCGCGTGCATCGCGAGGTCCTTCTCGTCGAGCGTGGGGACGAACTCCTGTCCCAATCGTGTGAAGAGCAGCGCCGATCCGAGGAACGCGACGACCGCCCCCGCCACGATCGCCCAGCGCACGCGTACCGAGAAGCGGACCACGGGCTCGTAGACCGCCTTGGCCCAGCGAACCAGGAACATCTCCTTCTCGGTGACCTTGCCGCGGATGAGAATGGCAACCATCGCCGGCACAAAGGTGAGCGACAGGATGAACGCGCCGATGAGGGCGAAGATCACCGTCATCGCCATCGGGTGGAACATCTTCCCTTCGATGCCGGTGAGGGCGAGGATCGGGAAGTAGACGGTCACGATGATCGCCTGGCCGTACACCGACGGCTGGATCATCTCCTTGGCGGCGACCATCACCTCGTGCAGGCGCTCCTGGAGGGTGAGCACCCGTCCTTTGTGGTGCTGGGCCTCGGCCAGGCGCCGCAGGCAGTTCTCCACGATGATGACCGCCCCGTCCACGATCAAGCCAAAATCGATGGCGCCCAGCGACATCAGGTTGCCGCTGACCTTGTTCTGCACCATGCCCGTGGCGGTCATGAGCATGGAGAGCGGGATAGCGGCGGCACAGATGAGTGCCGCCCGCACGTTGCCCAGCAGGAGCAGGAGGACGACGATCACGAGTACCGCGCCCTCGAGCAGGTTCTTCTGGACCGTCTTGATCGTGGCGTCCACCAGCTTGGTGCGGTTGAGGACGGTCTTGGCGTGGATGCCGGGCGGTAGACTCTTCTGGATCTCGGGCATCTTGGCGTCCACCGCGGCGGCCACCGTGCGGCTGTTGGCGCCCAGGAGCATGATGACCGTGCTCACCACGACCTCTTCACCGTTCTCACTGGCCGAGCCCGTGCGGAGTTCGCGGCCGATCCCCACCCCATCGGGCACCACAATGTCGCGGACGTAGATTGGGATGCCGTTGCGCGTGCCGACGACGATGCCGGAGAGTTGCTCGATGTTCTCGATCCGGCCCGTGGCACGCACGAGGTACGACTCGCCCTTGTGCTCCACGTAGCCCGCGCCGGTGGAGACGTTGTTCTTTTCGATGGCCTCGATGACCTCGGAGAAGGTCAGGCCGTAGGAGACGAGTTTCATGGGGTCGGGCTGAACGTGGTACTGCTTGACGTACCCGCCGATGGCCTCGACGCCCGCGACGTCCTTGATGCCCTTGAGCTGCGGGCGGATCACCCAGTCCTGAATCTCGCGGAGATAGGCGGCCAGCTCGAGGTCGTTGCGCAAGCTCCGGCCTTCCGGCGTGAGGTACGCCCCATCGCTCTGCCACCCGGGCTGCCCGTGCTTGATGGTCGGGGGAGCGGCCTTGCCGTGAGGGTGCTCGTACTCGACGGTGTACATGTAGATCTCACCCAGGCCGGTGGCGATCGGTCCCATCACCGGGTCCACGCCGGGCGGGAGCGATTCCCGCGCCTCGCCCAGGCGCTCGCTCACCTGCTGGCGCGCGAAGTAGATGTTGACATCGTCCTCGAAGACGGCGGTCACCTGCGCAAAGCCGTTGCGCGAGAGCGACCGCGTCGACTTCAGGCCCGGGATGCCCGCCAGGGCGTTCTCGATGGTGAACGTCACCTGCTTCTCGACCTCGACTGGCGAGAGTGACGGGGCGGTCGCGTTGATCTGGACCTGGTTGTTGGTGATGTCGGGGACGGCGTCGATCGGGAGTTTCTTGAGCGAGTAGACGCCCACCGCGGCGACGAGCGCCGTGAGGACGACGATGAACCAGCGGTTCTTGATCGAGAAGTGCAGGACGGCTTCAAGCATGGCGGGCCTCTGAGGAATGAGGGGAGTCGTTCAGGAGCGGGGTGGGCGTCGTGGATCAGTGCTCGTGGGCGGCCGAGCCCTTCCCGAGTTCGGCCTTCAGGATGAACGACCCGGCCTGGACGAACTTCTCGCCCTCGACCAGCCCCGCCAGGATGGGCACAAGCCCGCCCACGGTCGGGCCGACTGTGAGCGCCCGCTTCTGGAACGTGTTGGGCTCGCCGGCAACAGGCACGAAAACGGCGGGGCCTCCCTCGACCGTCTGCACCGCCTCCTGCGGGACAGCGACTTGAGGGGGGGGCTCCTCGACTCCGGCCTCCGCTGCGACAATCTCGACCTGCGCGAACATCCCGGGCCTGATCGCGCCGTTCCCGAGCGCGGTGCTGGGGACCTCGATGCGGACCTGGGCGGTGCGGGTGGTCGGGTCAACCAGCGGCGCGATGAACGCGACGGTCCCTTCGTACTTGTTGTTCGTGCCCGAGCCGACCACGACCCACGCCTTTGCTCCCAACGCGATCGAAGGAAGCCTCGCCTCCGGGACATCCGCCAGGACCCACAGGGTGCTGGTGTCCGCGAGGACCATCAGCGACTCTCGTTCGGGGTTGACCAGCTCCCCCAGCGTGACTTCGCGCTGCACGACCTGGCCGCCGATGGCGGCCCGGATGGTGTAGCGTGGGGCGATCTCGCCTGTCGAGACGAGGTCTTCCACGGCTTTCTGGTCCATCCCGAGGAGGTGCAGGCCGTTCTCGGCGGCGACCGCCGTCGCCTCGGCGGACTTGAGGCTTGCCACGGCGGCCTTGTACTCGGCCTCGCGCTTCTGAACCTCGGTCAGTGAGATGCCCTGTGATTGCTCGAGCAGACCCTTGGCGCGATCCCATGCAGCCTTGGCGAGATCCACCTGGGGTGCCGCGCTCTGCGCCGCGGTCCGCTTGAGCAGGTAGTCGGCTTGGGCCTGGCCGAGCTCGGGGCTCTCGACCACAACCAATGGGTCGTCCTTCTTGACCTGGTCTCCGAGCCGTACCTTGATCTCGATCGCGCGGCCGCGAAGCGGCGAGCCGACGTGGGCCATCGCCTCGGTGTTGAAGCCCACACGGGCGGGCGCCACGAACGTCGGCTTGAGCGCCCACATCTGGGCCTCGCCGACCTTGACGCCATAGCGCTCGACGGCCTCGCTTGTCAGCTTGACCTCGTCGACGTGCTCGGTCGCAGTACCGTGGTCGTGGCCGTCGCCCTCGGCGTGCTGTTCCTTGGCGGGCGCAGCGCCGTGGTCGTGGCCATCGCCTTCCTGGTGTTTCTTGCAGGACGGGAGCAGCAGCGCGAGCGAGAGCGCGGCTATTAGGATGGGTGAGACTGAACGGCGGATCGGTTGAGTGTGAATCATGGGATGTTCTCCGACACGGCTGATGCGGCCGAGTTCAGCGATTCGAGGCGTGCGACACGAGGGGGGTGGGGGCGAGGGGTCCGGACGAGACGGGCGTTGCGGGCTGTGTGGTGGGCGGGGACTCGCTGAGCGTCGCGGCCACGCCCGGCCCGCCAACCGCCCGCTGCAGGCGCACGAGGGCGACCGACATCTGCTGCTCGACCTCGATGGCCTTGGCCCGGGCGGCGCGCAGGTCCTGCTCGGCGAGGAACAGGGCCGTCACGTCGGTCTGGCCCGCGCGATAGGCATCCTCGGCCTGCTGCCGGCGCTGCTGCTGGAGGGGGATCAACTCGGATTGCACCCGGTTCAGGTTGGCAGCGCTGGCGGCCAGCGATTGGAAGGCCACGCGGACTTCTTCCACAACCTTGCGCTTGGCGAACGTGAGGTTGTGGCGAGCCTCAATCTGCTCGGCCGTCACGCGGGCACGCCTGGCCTGACCCATGTCGAACACCGGTATCGGTGTCGAAACCGAGGGTCCCACGGTCCAGTCGCCGTCGCGCTGGGCATCGATGCCGACGCCGAGCCCTTCCCACGGGAGGAGTCGCGCGAGCGCGGCCTCGTCGCCGAGCGCGGCGAGTGTCCAAGCCACCGACTGAACTTCCGGCCGGTTCTGGAGCCCGGCGTCGATCCAGCGGGCCTCGACCGTGGATGCAAGCACGGGGGCCGTCCACGGGTCAACTCGCCACGCGGCCAGGCCGGACGGTTCGCCAATCAGACGGGCCAGACGCAGGCGCTCTTCCTGGAGCTGCCTCCTGGCTTCCGCGATGTCAACGTCGAGCTCGACCCGCTGTGCTTCGAGAGTGGTCAGGTCGCTGCGCGTGCCCTCCTGCGCCTCCAGGCGCGCACGGGCGGTGGCCACGAGTTTGTCCAGCAGTTCTCGCCGCTCGACGAGGACGGGGACGAGAGATTCCAGGGTCTGGACCGCGACGTACCGCTCCTGCACGTCCGCGACCGTGTCGAGCGCCACCGTCACCGCGTCGGCCGCGGCTTGACGGAGGCGGTTGTCCGCCGCGCTCGACTGTCGCGGGATCTTGAACGCCTGGATGAGGTCCTGGGCGAGCGAGACTTCGATCTGCGGCGAGCCGGGGCCCCATCGAAGGACCAAGTTGAGTACAGGATTGGGCAGCAGCCGGGCTTGGTCGGCGTCCGCCATCGCGATCCGGACGCGGGCGAGGGCCGCTTGGAGTCCGGGGTCGGTCGTGGCGGCGCGACGAACGGCGTCACCCAGCGACAGCCCGTCTCCGCCTTCGGGGGCTTCGTCGAGCGGGCCACCCTCGGCTCGGAACTCGATGGCCTGGCCAAGACCGACCGCCGTAGAAGCGGCCGCTTCGGCCGCGGGATCAGGCCGGTTGGTGGCGCAGCCCGCGAGTTGAATCAAGGCCAAGACGGCGCACGGAATGATCGCTAGGTCCGCTCGCGCGGCTTGGATGGCGCGTGTGTGCATTGGATGTCCTCGGAAGGCGGAATGATTCAGATGATGCGTGGGAAAGCCGGTGGCCGAAGCCACCACGGGCCGCGTTGCAAAGCGAACGCGGCCATACCTCGGGCGCAACGAGAAAAGCGCGCCGGGAGGAACCCACTGCCTAGACGAGAAGAATCACAGATCGCAGCCGCTGAAGCGTGTCCGGCGGTCGTTGTGGCCGAGCGCGATCCCAGAGGACCTGAGCCGGCGGCGGCAGATCGAAGTGAATCGCGATCACCGCCAGAATCACCGGGATCGGAACCGGCACATCGTTCGTTGTGCGCGGCGGCGCCTTCGTGACTTGGTGATCGCCCTTGATCGGCGTGTCATCACAGGGGTGCGCCGGTCCAGTGTCGTCCCCGGATTCGTCGAGGTCCGACCCGCAACTAGTCACGCACTCGCCGCTGGCGTTCTGAGTGCAGCCCCACTCGATTCGAGACTCACCGTGGCCATCGCGGCAGACCACCATCCCGCTGGCGAACAGCGTGTTGGTCAGCCCGAACCAGATCAGGCAGAGCCAGGCGAGAGCGGGATTGACGCGATTGCGGACCATTTGGGGGATTCTGGAGCCGGCGGAGTATATCGGCTCAACGGCGGTGGGACGTGCGGCAGGGCTCTCGGACGGCCAATCTCATTCGAGACGTTTTGGTCCCGAGTAAGGGCTGGTGTCTCGGGTGCCGAATCGCCAGCATCTCCAGCACTTTCCTGCTGTAGTCGCAAAGTCACATGTTTAGGCTTTCTGTCCCCTCGCGTCACAGGTGGCCGCCTCCAGCTCTGCCAACCATCCGCGATGGTGTTGTCGCCTTCGACGTGCCTGCCGCGATTGTCTTTCATATCGAGTACGTCCCCGTGCTGCCGCCGCTGGAACTCGACCCGCTCCCGCTGCCCGATCCGCTGCCGGAGGACGACATCGACGAACCGCTGGACTTGCCCGAGCCGGACGAGGAGCCGCCGCTCGATGACCCGCTTCCGGAGCCGGACCCCGATCCCGAACCGCTCGAACTCGACCCGGAGCCCGATGACTGAGCGGTCGCGGGCATGTCGTTGTGGACCCAGACGCCCTCTGCCGAGAAGGTGTTCGTGCCCGGGATGTGGATGGCCACAGTGCGCGTGGGAGCGTCGATGCGATCAACGGTCTCCACGAGTTCCTCGGCCAGGCGCTCGCCGATCAGGTAGTCGCCCTTCCGGATGAACTCGGCGGACGAGAAGCCCCACTCGTCGCCGCGGCGCATGAGGAACGGGTGCTCGGGCGTTGCCTTGATCCGTCGGTTGATGACCAAGAACCCGGAGTGCTCACCGAGTTTCACGCTGGCCACGCGGCCGACAGTTGGGATGGTGCCGCGCATGCCGCGGTGCGAGAGCCACTGGTACTGGGCGCGGTAGGGCACGTCCACCTCGAGGCCGGGCACCTTGATGGTGGCCACGCTGTCGCCGGGCTTGAGATTCTCGATCGGCGTCACGCGGCCGTCGGCGAGCCGGACCAGCGTGCCGAAGAGCAGGCAGTTCGACCCGCCCGAACCCCCGGAACCCCCGCCGCCCGACGATCCGCCACCGCCTCCTGAACTGCCACCACCGCCACCTCCCGAAGATCCTCCACCTCCACCGCCGCTGGAACCGCCTCCGCCCCCACCCGACGAACCGCCACCTCCCCCCGACGATCCGCCTCCGCCCGATGAACCACCACCCGACGATCCTCCGCCCGAGGACCCGCCACCAGAGGAGCCCCCGCCGGACGAGCCGCCGCTGCTCGCCCCGGAAGAAGCACCGGACGATGCACCGCTGCTCATGGCGCTGGAACTGCCGCCGCCGCCGGACGAACTCGCGCCGCTCGACGCGCCGCTGCTGCCGGACCCTGACGAGGAACCCGAGCCGCTGGACGACCCGGAACCGCTCGAGGATGATCCTGAGCCGCTGCTCGACGACCCGCTGGAGGACGAGCCACTTGACGAGGAGCCTGACGAGGACGATGACCCGCTGGAACTGCTCGACGAAGAGCCGCTGCTCGAAGATGAGGAGGAACTGCCCTCGCTCGATGCTGAGGACGAACCGGACCCGCCGCCACCGCCGCCAGTGGTCGAGGCCCAGATCGGGATGTAGAGGAAGTAACGGCGGGGTTCGTCGCTCACTTGTTCTCCTCCTTGGCGCGATACCACCCGGCCGTGTCCACGGCCTTGGCGCATTCCGCGCCGGCCGCCGCGACCGCGTCGGCAAACTCCATCCGCTCGAAAACGCCCAGCTCGCTCGCCGGCGAGCAGTTGATGACCTTGAAGCCATGCAGATCGAAGTGCGGCTTGAGCGCCTCGAACCGCTTCTGGAGCGACTCATAGAGGATGTTGTTGTGCCGGATCGCCTCGCGGGTTCGCTCCTCGCTGAAGGCGTACTTGCGGTCACCCGCCATCTTGAAGTCGCACCCGAGGAGGTAGACCGTGCGGAAACCCAGGTAGTGCAGCAGGTGCAGCGCGGCGAGCATGACGCTCCGCTTCCCCTTGATCCCCAGCGAATCGGTGTGCTCGCCGTCCTGGCCCCAGTTGATGGTGTCGCTCTTGAGGAACCGGCTGTGGTCGAAGTGGTCGCTGCGGCGGTAGAACAGCACGCCGGGCATCTGCCGCACCTTAAACGCGCTGGCGCGGAACGATCCGTCGGGGTTCTGGACCCGCAGACGCTTGTCGAAGTGCGACACGGGCACGATCTTCAGGATGCCCGGGTCCTTCCAGCCAGTGTCGATGAACCGCCCGGGGTCATCCACGCACGTCCACAGCGTCGGGCGGTGCAGCGACCAGGCGTTGTTCACCGCCATCGTGACGATACCGCGGCGGTTGAGCTGCGAGAGGTCGATCTGGTTGAGCGACGGGCCCGAGAGCATGAGGAACGCCGACCGCCCCCGGTAGAAGTCGCACAGGGACATGGAGTCGAAGTCGGCGGTGTAGAGGCGCACGCCCGACCGCGCCGGCCTGCGCTGCTTCAGCCCCGCCTGCAATGCCGCGATGTCGCCGCTGTTCTCACGCATCGTTGAACACCCCTGCGATGTACCTGGGCGCGCCCAGTCCCTGGCGCACCGTGCCGACCCGTCCGATCCGCTCCAGCCACCACACGCGAGGCTTCACCGTCGGGTGCAGTCCCTCGCCATTCACCTTCGTCTTGCTCTCACGCGTGCAGATCGACAACACGAAGCGTCCACCGGGCACCGCGATCCGCCGCATCTCGTCGAGCACCTCGTCCACCTCCTCGGGGAGCAGGTGTTCGAGGGCATCGAACGCCGTCACCACGTCGGCGATGCCCGCCGACACGGGCACGCGGTGCATGGGCGCCACGATGTCCGCGTCGGGGAACGCGAAGTCCACGCCGAGTCCATCGATCCCCAGCCGCCGGAGGTGCTGTATAAAGAGGTTTCGGCCGCACCCGAAGTCCACCACGAACCGGGGCTTGAACGCCTGCACGATCGAATAGGCGTGCCGCCCGTGATTGGTGGAGCCGTAGGTCGAGCTGGTGAGGGCGAGGTACTTCTTCCACTCGTGCTCGCGCCGGGCTTCCAGGTCAACCGGGATGATCTCGTGGGGGTCAGACATAGAGCCACACCGGAACGTCGAACTCCATCAACTCCACGCCGTTGAGGGCCTGGAAGCACCACACTGTCCCGCCGCGCGTGTCGCGCTCGGCGGTCATCTGCACGGCCACGCCTTTCAGGATGGGCCGCAAGATCGGGATCGCGGCCTTCCGCGGGCAGAACCCGGCCGGGTTGAACGGCTCCAACTGCCCGGGCACGAAGTAGGACCGCACCCCGCCGAAGCCATCGACACCTTCGGGCTCCTGGTCCGGCACGTCGCTGTGGTGCGACTCGAACCGGTTGATCGCGTACTTGTCAGGATCGCCGTCAGAAGACAGGCCGTTCTCGACCTTGATGTACCGCCCGAAGGTCTCGCTTTCGGGATCGCCGTCGATGGCGGCTTCGTCCCACGGGTAGCGCCACCGGAACCGTTCGCCCGGGATCTCGGTCGCTTCGCCGAGGATGACGACGATCTTGTCGGTGCGCGGGCGGCCGATGTCCACGACGGCCCACTTCTCGCCGACCCCGTCCTCCTTCCACAGGATGACGCTGCCACCCGAGCCGCTCGATACGAGCACCCGCTCGCCGGGCTTGATGTCGGCGAAGGCGTGCTCCTCCTCTTCGACGTACAGGCGGACGGGCGTGACGCCGTGTATGACGCACGGCCCCATCTCGCCGGCGATGATCGGCTCGCGGGCCACGACGAATCGGCCCGGGACCGTCTCCTCATCCGGCTCGATCCCCTTCAGCGCCATGCGGTTTTGGAAGGTCTTCTCCGGCCCCTCATCGCCGGGCGGGAACAACGGCCCGTCGATGGCCAGAACGTGGTAGCGGTCGAGGTCCGAGCCCGAGTCGTTGCGGACCGGGATGACCCCATGCTGACGCCCGCCGTCACGGAGATCGCCGGAGAAGCGGTCTTGCTGACGGCGCTTGAGGTCGAGCGCCGCATCGACGAACGCGTTGTACGCACGCGCGGGGACGCGGAGCGGTTCGCCGGGCCGGACTTTGCGGAGGTCGTCTCCCATCATTCAAGCCCCAAGCCAGCGAAACTGCCGTCGTCGTAGACCCGCTCGATGTACGCCGCGATCGGACGCTTCACGATCGCCTTGGCCGCGGTGTCCTCCTGGTCCGCGTACCGCACCCACAGGTACTCCCACCCTTTCTTGCTGATCCCGGTGATCGGGCCGATAGTGAGCCCCGAGACGTTGGGGCTTGCGGCGAACCGGTACGTGATCTCCCAGTCGGCATCCTCGCCCAGCTGCGTGCGCTTCGAGCCCGAGGCCCCGAGGAAGAGCACTTCACCGGGCTCAAAGCCCTTGAACGAGTCGCTGTTCACCTTGCCAGTTAGGTTGAAGAGGATGCCCTTGTACGCGCCGGTGACTTCCTCGTCGGGCTTGTAGTGCGTCTCGGTGAAGTTGAAGACCGGGACAGTGATGTCCACGCCCTCAACACCGTCGGCGCTGACACCGATCGCGCCCTTGAAGTCCGGGGCGGCCCCGACGCCGGGCGCGGGATACCGATGCACCGTCGCCAGTGACTGGGTGATGTGCTGCGTGCCCCCGCCGGTGTCGAACGAGTACACCGCCTCGCCGCCGGGGGTGATGCTTCCCGAGGACTGGCCGTAGCGCACCACGCCGTCCCAGAGGTCCGGTCCGACGGGCTCGACGGAGACAGACTGGCGTGGCAGGCCGGCGAACGTGTCGTCGGACTCATCCTCGAGGGCGTCTCTGGCGGCGATGGCGTCGTCGGTGCCGAGAACGTTGAAAGCCAATTCTGCCGAGGGGTTCTGCCCCTTGGTGAGCCGCCGCGAATCGAACTTCTCACGCACCTCGATCGGCACTCGCTACTCCATTCAGGTGAACGCCAGCCCGCCCGCGCCGACCGCGTCGGCCAGGCGCTTGGTGTTCTTCGCCGTCTGCTCGCTTGCCCGCGCAGTCCGTTCCGCCGCGTCGCCGCCACCGAGACCCGCCACGCCCGCCGCGTTGAACGTGCCCGTGACGCTGATCCCCTTGCCGATGGCGGCCCCGAGCCCCGACAGCCGGTCTTCAAACTCCGCCATAAGGTCCTGCGGGGACTTCCGCGGGCCGTGCTCCGCGTCCGCGGCTTCGCGCTTCTGGCGAGCCTGTTCGATTGCATCGGCGAGCTTCTTCTTTGCAGCGTCCAAGGCCGCCTGCGACTCCGCGAGTCCCGCTTCGGTCTTGTCCTTCAGGGCATTCTGGGCATCCTCAAAATCCTGCCCAATGGCCGCGAGCGTGGCCTCGTGGATGGCCGCGGACTGCTCGCGCTCCGCCGCCCGTTCCTTCTCCCGCGCGGCCACCGTCTGCTGGGCCGCGTTCTCCAACTCGACGAGGCGTGACTCCAACTGCTGATCGACCGCCTTCTTGGCGGCATCCACATCCAGCCCAGAATCGAACAGCCCCTGGATCTCCAGCATCCGCTTGGCGACCCAGGACGATGCCTCCTCCCAGATCATCTGGAAGCCCGTGGCGAAGTTGGTCCAGGTCTTGGAGAGGAACGCTGTCGTCTCGATCCACGCGACCTCGAGGGCGTGGAAGACGATCTCGGCGGCGGCGAGCGCCCCGTACCACATGGAGTACGCCGTGGAGACGAAGAACTCCTTCGCGCCCAGCCACGCCTTGTTCAGCGCCGCCACGCCCTGCTGCCAGATGACCTTGAGCGACAGCCACAGGATCTCGGCTGCGAGCGCGATGTCGCCGGCGGCGAGGGCGTCGGAGATGCCGCCGACCACTTTGCCGACCCAGTCGCGCAGCTCGGTGAACTTCTCCGCGAGCCACGACAGCGCCTCGCCGCCCGCGCCGGTGACGACCAGTAGCGTGCCGCCCAGCGCCACGATCGCGGCGATGGTCAGACCGACCGGCGTGAGGATCGCGCCGATCGCGGCCCCGATCATGCTGAACGCCGTGCCGATCCCGCCGATGACGGCGGCGACCAGTCCGAGCGCCGCACCAATCCCTGAGATGATGTAGCCCAGGCCGACGATCGCGATCCCCGCGACGGCGACCGCCGCCGCGACCTTGAGGGCCCAGACCACCGTTTCCTTGTTCGCCTTCACCCACGCCGTGGCACTGACGACGATGCGCGCGATCCGCTCGGTCAGGTCCTTGATGGTGGGTGCCAGCGCTCCGCCAATGGTGAACACGCCCTGCTTGAGGACTTTCCAGAGCGTACCCAGTGCGTCGTTGAGTTCCGCCGCATCGCGGGCCGTCTCGGTGCTGACCGTCAGCCCGAGTTTGCGGGCCTGTTCCTGCATCTCGTTGATGCCTGCCGCCCCGTCGGCCATCAGCGGAAGAAGCTTGGTCCCGGCCTTGCCGAAGAGCTCCATCGCCATCGCGGCCCGGAGCGCCGGGTCTTGGATCTGTGAGATCCGGTCGGCTAGCAGCTTGAACTGCTCGTCAGGGGAGAGCTTCGCCAGGTCCTGCACCGTCAGACCGAGCCGACCGAGGGCTTCATTCGCCCCTTTCGAACCCTGCGACGCCTCCGTCAGCGTCTTCTGCATGACGCGCAGACCGTTCTCCAGCGTCTCCATATCCGTGCCGGAGAGGTCGGCGGCGTAACCGAGCTCCGACAGGGCCTCAACGCTCACGCCCGTGCGAGCACTCATCTTGTCGAGCGCATCGCCGGAGT
>JAEUIZ010000042.1 GCA_016793805.1 Phycisphaerae bacterium | reverse complement strand
ACTCCTCCGACACGTCGCAGGTAATCCCGATGATCGGCGGCATCGGCCCTCCGTGCTTGCCCGATACACTCGCCGCATGTCCACGCGTGCGGCCGTCGTCATGCTAGCGGTCACGCTCCTCCTGGGCGTCGTGGCATTCGTGGCGCTCCGAGGCCCCTCCGGCTCCGCCACGCCATCTGGACCGCTGCTCCGGTTCGATCCCACGCGAGTCGTCTCGTTGCACCTCCGCCGATCCGACTCCGACCCGCCCGAGTCCATCGAGCGCGTCGGAGACGAGTGGCTCGTGCGCGTGGGCGCGACGACGTGGCCCGCCTCGGGCCAGACCCTCCAGGCGGGGCTGCGCGTCCTCGCCTCGCTCGAGCCCGAGCGAGCCGAACCAAGCCCGGCCGGCCTCGAGCACGCCCCGACGCTCACCATCAGCCTCCACCAAGGCCCGGCCCAACTTCTCCGCATCGCTCCAACCCCCGTCGGCGGGCTCGTTCTTGCCATCGGATCGAGCGACGCCCCGACCGGCACGGGCCCCGCGCGCCAGGCCGCCGGCTGGGTCTCGGCCGATGTCCACGCGATGCTTGTCGCCAGCGGGCTGCGGGCCTGGCGCGATCCCGCCGCCATCCCGGGGCTCGGGCCTTCGGTCTGGCGCATCGCTCTCCGCGCTGGCAACGCCGACCTCGAACTCGCCCGGCAGCAGGGCCGATGGTCGATCCGCTCCCCCATCCAGGCCCCCGCCGATCCCGAGGCCGTCGATCGCCTCGTGCGGCGGCTCGCGTCGATCATAGTGGCGGACTTCCGAGACAACGGTGCCGCCCCACTCTCGCAAGAGGCCGCGACCGTCGAGGTCGAATCCGCCGAGCGCCTCGAGCCCGGCGTCCCGCCTCGCCGTGTCGTCCGACGGCTCGTCGTCGGCGCCGCGACCGACCTTGGCGGCCGCACGGTCGAGGCCCGGGCCGAGGTCGAGCGCCCCGGCGTGCCGCCCGAGTCCCGCGTCCTCGCCGTGCTCGCCCAGCCACTCGCGGAACTCAAGGCCGATGCCTCCGCGTTCGTCTCGCGGCGCTCGATCGACGCTCCCGCCGCCGACGTGGGACGAATCGAAGTGACAGCATGCGACGGCGGGTCGTCGTCCGTCGTCGCGCGCACGCTCGACGGATGGACGCTCGACGATCGCCCGCTCACCGGCGACGACCTCACCTCGGCCCAGGGCCTCGTGCTGCTGCTCGCCACCGCGCCCTCGTCCCGCATCACCGTCGGCGATCCCGCCGCCCTCGTGCGACCCGTGTGCCTGCGACTCGCCACGATCGCCGACACGCCCCTCGCCGAGGCCACGATCGGCCTCAACGCCGACGGCCGCGTCGCCGTCCGCGTCGGAGCCGTCACGCGCGTCTACACCGAGCCCGTGGCCGCGACGGCCCACGCCTGGCTCGAAGCCCGCCTCGCGCCGCGCTAACTACCCCCCTCCGCACACCACCGTTCTCTTCGCTACACCTTCGCTCGCACGCGCGCCGGAGCCGCGGGCGCCCCGATGTCGCGTCGGTACTGCATCCCCTCGAATTGGATCAGCCCGCACGCCTCATACGCCCGCGCCCGCGCCTCGGCCGCAGACGAGCCCACCCCCGTCACGCCCAGCACGCGGCCCCCCGCGGTCACCACCCGGCCCTCGCGGTCCCGCGCCGTCCCCGCGTGATACACCGTCACCCCCGGCACCGCACCAGCCCGATCCAGCCCCGCGATCGGCAGCCCCGCTCGCGGCTCGTTCGGATACCCCGGCGCCGCCACCACCACGCAGCACGACGCCCCCGACCTCCATGCGATCTCGCACGAGTCCAGCGTCCCCCGGCACGTCGCCTCCATCAGATCGATCACGTCCGACTCCAGCCGCGACACGATCGCCTGGCACTCCGGGTCGCCGAATCGGCAGTTGAACTCCAGCACCTTCGGGCCCCCGTGCGTGAGCATCAGCCCCGCGTACAAAACCCCGCGATACTCGATCCCCTCGCGTCGCAGCGCGTCCACCGTCGGCACCAGCACCTCTCGCTCCACCCGCGCCATCAGCGCATCATCAACCCGTGGCGACGGGCAGACCGCACCCATCCCGCCCGTGTTCGGCCCCTTGTCCCCATCCAGCAGCCGCTTGTGATCCTGCGAGGTCTCCAGCACGTAGATCGAGCGCCCGTCCACCAGCGCCATGACCGAGACCTCCGGCCCGTCCAGACGCTCCTCGATCACCACCTCACGCCCCGCCGCCCCGAACTCCTTCTTCACCATCATCCGCTCGATCGCCTCGGCCGCCTCCGCCGCCGTCGCCGGGACCACCACGCCCTTGCCCTTGGCCAGGCCCGCGGCCTTGATGACCGGGGGCTCGGGCCGCGAGCGCGCGTACGCCAGCGCCGCCTCAGGGTCCGTGAACGTCCGCGCCTCGGCCGTCGGGATCGACGCCGATCGCATCAACTGCTTTGCCCACGCCTTGTCCGCTTCCAGCCGCGCCCCGTCCGCCCCCGGACCAAAGACCATCCGCCCCGGCCCGCGAACCTTGTCCGCCAGCCCCTCCGCAAGCGGCTCCTCAGGTCCGATCACCACCAGCCCGATCCCGTGCCTGTCGCAGAACTGCTCGAGCCGATACGCCTCGCGCGCGCTCACGGGCACGTCGATCGGCCTGCCCAGCGACGCCAGCCCCGGGTTCTGCGGGTGCGAGACGTACAGCGTCCCCAGCCGCGGGGAGCGCGAGATCGCCAGCGCCAGCGCGTGCTCCCGCCCCCCGCCCCCGATGAGTGCCACGTTCACGCGATCGCCTGTCATGGGCGGATAATACGAACGCTCTTCCACATTGCGAATCCGCCGGGGGTTGACACCCCACCCCCGCGTGGTACATTGGCGCCCGAAGGAGGAGAGATATGAGAACCAGCGTCGCCCTTGCATCTCTGCTGTGCGCTTCCGTCACCTGCGCCGATGTCATCTCGGTCCCCCTGGACCTCTGCGGCGGGTACAACTCCGCGGGCGGGTTCTCCAACTCGCCGGCCTTCCAGAACTACCGCGTCGGGCTCTCACCCATCACCACCACGCCCGAACGCCGCAACTTCTTCACGTTCGACCTGGGCGTATACGCGCCCATGCCCCCCGGCAGCGTCACCGCCGCCAGCGTCAAACTCTACATGCCCAAGTTCGCGCCCCCGTTCCTCCTCGACCCGGGCGACGGGTACATCAGCCCCGACGAGTCCGAACTCTTCCGGCTCACCGCCACGCCCTACAGCGCCGCGGCCCTCGCCTCGCCCGCGCACACCGCCCCCGAGGCCGCCGCGATCTGGGACACCCTCGGCACCGGGCCCCTCGCCGGCGAGATCCTCCTCACACCCATGGACAAGGGAACCATCATCTCCATCCCCCTCGTCCCCGCCGCCGTCGGCGCGATCAACGGGCTCCTCGGGACCGGCAAGGTCTCCTTCGGCGGACGCATCGTCACCTTCGCCGGCACCCACGTCGACGAACTCCTCTTCGGGTTCACCGACATGCCCACGCCCCACATGATGGGCAAGGAGCCGGTCCTCGAACTCACGATCATCCCCGCGCCCGGCGCCTCGGGCCTGTTCGTCCTCGTCCTCTTCGCGCGACGCCGACGCTAGCCGGGTGGCTCCGGGAGCAACCTCGTCGGCACACGCACAAACTTCGGCCGATACAGCCGCGCGTCCTCGAACACCCGCCCGAACTCCCCGTTCACCGCGTACGTCACCAGCAACTCGCCCGGACGAGAGAGCGCGGGGTGCGCCTTGGCGGCATAGACAAACGCCGTCGGCCCGGGGTCCGGCGCGTCATACACCGTCGCCGACGCCGACCATGGGCCCTCCGGACGCCACGACGTGCGCGCCACGATCCGCCGACTCAGGAACGCCTCGGCCTGCACCTGCACGAGCATCGTCCGCCCCCCGCGACGGATCGCGTGCACCGTGAACTCATCCGCCACGCCGCGGATCACCACCGCCGCCGGCCCCGCGCCCCACGTCCGGCCATCGAACACCTCCCATCCCGCGGGCGCCCCGACGCCCTCGACGCGCGACCTCGCGACGATCATCGACTTGGAGCCGTCGGCCCCGTACCGCACGCCGAAGAGGTACACCAGCCCGTCACCCCACCGGACGATCGCCAGCGCTTGGTTCTCGCTCTCTCGCGCCGGCTCGCCGTGCCTCGGGTCCTCGCCCACGCGCGGGTTCCGACGCTGCGTGACGCGCCACGCCGTCGGCTCGTCCCCCGGGTTCGCGACCTCGAGGATCGCGCCCCCGACACGCCGGAAGTTCCACATCCCGTCGGGGTTGCCCGATGGCCCCACCGCCGTCGCGAACAGCAGCAGCCGATCCCCGACTCGCGCCGCGTCGTTCATGAGCCAGTACCAGGTCCCCTCCGGCCACAGCCCCGGCGCGGGCGCGATCCACGACGCCGACCCGACGCCCCGCAGCGGCTCAGGCGCGGCGAACCTCACCTCTCGCGGCGGCTCGGCGCCCGTCGCGTGCCACGCGATCGCCCCGCGGACCATCCGCGACCGATCGCCCACACGCCGGCCATTCTCGACCGGCCCGACGATCGAGTCCCCAAAGAGCCACACCGTCCGACCGCCCGCGTCGATCGTGTGCGCGATGTCGCCCCCGTTCCAGCCATCAGCGCGAGGGAGCGCGGCCTCCCACGCCTCGTCGATCGCGCTCGCGGTCAGCACCGGTCCGCGACCCGTCGCCGCGCACCCCGCGAGGCCCGCCCGCACCCCGCCGATCACCGCCGCGAAGAGCGCCACACCCCCCACCAGCACGCAACCCCGCGTGCCAACGCACCCCCAAACTTGGCCGGGCCCGCGGGCCACGGCCTCAGCCCTTCAGCGACGCCATATCGATCACGAAGCGGTACTTCACGTCGCTCCGCAGCATCCGCTCGTACGCCTCGTTGATCTGCTGCATCCGGATCAGTTCGATGTCGCACACCACGTTGTGCGTCCCGCAGAAGTCCAGCATCTCCTGCGTCTCGCGGATGCCCCCGATCAGCGACCCCGACAGGTGCCGCCGCGGCATGAGCAGGCTGAACGCGCTCACCGGCTGCGGGCTCGGCGGCGCGCCCACCAGCACCATCGAACCGTCCAACTTCAGCAGCCCCAGGTACGCGTTGAGATCGTGGTCCGCCGACACCGTGTCCAGGATCATGTCGAACGACATCGAGTGCTTGGCCATCGCGTCCGCGTTCTTCGAGATCACCACCTCGTCCGCGCCGAGCCGCTTCCCGTCCGCGATCTTGGACTCGGAAGTCGTGAACAGCACCGTGTGCGCGCCGAACGCCCGCGCGAACTTCACGCCCATGTGCCCCAGGCCCCCGAGCCCCACCACGCCCACCTTCTTCCCCTTCCCCGCCCCCCACCGACGCAGCGGCGAGTACGTCGTGATCCCCGCGCACAAGAGCGGCGCCGCCCGCGCCGGGTCGAGGTTCGTCGGCACCTTCAGCGTGAACGCCTCGTCGCACACGATCCGCTCGGAATACCCGCCGAACGTCATCCCGCCCGAGTGCTTGTCCGGGCCGTTGTACGTGAACACCGCACCGCCCGTGCAGAACTGCTCCTCGCCCTTGACGCAGCACGCGCACGTCCGGCACGAGTCCACCAGGCACCCCACCGCCGCCACGTCCCCGGCCTTGAACCGCCTCACGTCCTTCCCGACCCGCGTCACTCGCCCCAGGATCTCGTGCCCGGGAACCATCGGATACTGCGAGAAACCCCACTCGTTCCTCGCAAAGTGGATGTCCGAGTGGCACACCCCGCAATACAGGATGTCGATCTCCACGTCGCGGGCCAACGGCTCGCGCCGGCTGATCGTGAACGGCCCCAGCGGCGATGTCGCGGACAGTGCGGCAAATGACTTGATGCTCATGCCCCCAGCATAGGTCGCCGCCCCCACCCCGCCCCCACGGGCCTCCGCCCGCTTCGCATGGCCAGTCATCGCCTCCGCTCAGATCGCCCCCGGGTCCGGCTCGTCCTTCACCACCTGCCGGGTCTTCGGGTCGTACGTGTACAGCCGCCCAGGCTGCTCCACCTGTCGGCAGGCGTTGTGGGCCTTGTCGCAATACGGCATGTTCGCCGACAGCCCGCACCCGCACACCCAGATCGCCTTGCCGTCCTTCGGGAAGTCCGCCGGGTCGATCCGGTACGGACCCATCTGATCGTTCCTGAGCAGCCGCGCCATCGCTCCTCCGCTTCCGCGCTCAGCCCGCCCCGGCCCCAAACCGTTGCAGCAGCGCGCGCTTCCGATACTCAAAGATCCGCTCCACGTCCGGACGAACCAGCCACCGGTGCACCAGCCGGTCCATCGGCACAGCGTATCGCACACGGTCCGTCGCCAGCGTCCCGCCCGACACCTCGCGAAACTCGTGCTCGTGCCACCACAACCGATACGGCCCACGCAGTTGCTCATCCACAAACCCGTGCGGCGGCGTCCACCTCACGATCCGCGTCCGCCACCGCATCGGCACCCCGCGAACCCGCAGCCGGTAGTCGATCAGCGCCCCCTCGCGCATCTCGATCGGCCGCGGCGTCACGATCGCGAAGTGCAGCCACGGCGGGGTGATCGCCTGAAGATTGCCCGCGTCGGCGAAGAAACCAAAGACCTCCTCAATCGGCCTAGGAATCGTCACTTCCGCCCGCAGTTCGTGCTCCCGCATCGTTACTGGACTCCGTCGATCGCCACTCGCCCGCTACGCCCCGCCGCCCCGGCGCCGCCGCCCTGCGACCCGCGGCCCCTGCGACTTCGCACCACGCCCCCGGCCGGATTCGTCCGATCTTCAGCCTGCCGCCGCGCACGCGGACGACACCGCGGGCCCGGCACGGAGGGGGCCGTTCGTGCGCCGGGGGTTCTCGCTCATCGAACTCGTCCTGGTGGTCGCGATCATCGGGATCATCGCCGCCATCGCCCTGCCACGCTTCGGAGGCCTCGAGCGTAACTCGCGCGATCGCTCGATCAAACTCACCCTCACGAACCTCCAGAACGCCATCGACCTCTACACCGAGGAGCACGTCGGCCGAGCCCCGCACCAGGAAGCCGACGGCACCACCAGCGCCGACCCCAAGGCCCTCATCTTCCGCCTCGTCTACAAGACCCTCGACGACGGGACGCCCAAACTCAGCGGGGGCGTCCTCGGGCCCTACCTCCGCGACTGGCCCCGCAACCCGTACAACGGCAAGTGGCAGGTCCGCTTCGACGGCGCCCCCGCCGGCGCCGACGCCGCAGGCTGGCGCTACAGCACCGCCACGATGCGCATCGAGCCCGACCACGCCTCCGTCGCCGCGGGCGCGCTGGCCGCGGGCGGGATCGTGACCCAACTCTCCAAGCCCGGACAGGGCGTCGGCGACGCCGCCGCGATCGGCGCCGGCGACGACAACAAGTAGCAGCCAGGCCCCCGCTCTCGATACCATGCCCCTCCCCCGGCCACGACGGGCCGCGCGTGCGGCCGCGTCGGTGCCCTCGCGCGCCCCAACCGACACGTGGACCTCCTCCGCTCCATCCGCTCGCTCCCCACCGTCAAGGACCTCGCGCGCCTCCTGACGTCGGATCGGCACGTCGTCGCCTCGGGCGCCAGCGGATCGTCCACGCACCTGCTCGCCGCCGCCGTCGCCCTCGAAGCCTCGCGCCCCGTGCTGCTCGTGCTCGCCCACGTCGACGAGGCCGACGACGCCGCCGACGAACTCTCGGGCCTCCCAGTCGTCCGGCTCCCGGGGCTCGAGGTCCTGCCCGGCGAGACCAACGTGAGCGCCGAACTCTTCGCCGAGCGACTCGCCGCGGTCCGTGCCGTCGCCTCGTGGCCCCCCGACCAGCCCGCGATCGTTGTCGCCCCGATCCAGGCGCTCATGCAGACCGTCCCCGGCCCGGCCAGCCTCCCGGCACTGGCGCGCATCGTCTCGCGCGGCGACTCGCTCTCGATGGCCGACCTCGCCCGATGGCTCGCCGCCGCCGGCTACACGCGCACCGATGCCGCCGACGAGCCCGGCGACTTCGCGATCCGCGGGGGGATCATGGACGTCTTCCCGGCGTCCGGACGCGCCACGCTGCCCTCGGGCGAGCCCGCACCAGTCGCCTCACCGATCCGCCTCGACTTCTTCGGCGACCAACTCGACCGCCTCCACGAGGTCGATCCCGACACCATGGGCTCCACCCGTGAACTGGCGAGCCTCGAGGTCGTCGCCGCCACCGCCGCGCCCGCCGACGAGGGCGTCCCGTTCGCCTCGCTCCTCCCTCGCGGCACGCTCGCGCTGATCGCCGAGACGATGGAGGTCACCGAACAGGGCAGGGGGTACTACGAGCGCGTCAGCGATGCCCGCGGGGTGCTCGGGCCGCCCGCGGTGCTGCGAGAGATCAAGGAGCGATGCCCGGGCCTCGCCGAAGTCAACCAGTTCTCCGCCGGCGCCGCCTCCGCCGACGCCCGCATCGAACTCCCGTTCCGCGCGCTCCCCTCCTTCCACCAGGACGCGGCCGAAGCGGTCATGGAACTCGGATCGCTCGACGGCGACGTGCTCGTGCTCTGCCAGAACCCGGGCGAGTTGCAGCGCTTCCACGAACTGCTCGCCGAGTTCGCCCCCGCCGCCCGCGTCGAGTCCCACCTCGCCTATCTGCACCGCGGCTTCGTCGTCGCCGACCACGCGACGCCCGCCGCCGCCAAAGAGCCGCCGCCTCCGAACCACGCGAGGCCCCCCGGCCCGCCCGCCGCCCTCTTCCTCGTCCCCTACCACGAACTCCTCCACCGCTACCACACCCGCCGCCACGCGGTCCGCTTGCGCGCCGCCCGCGCCATCGACACCTTCCTCGACTTCGAGCCCGGTGACATCGTCGTCCACGCCGAGCACGGGATCGCACGCTACCTCGGCCTCAAGCCCATGAAGCCCGGCGCTCGCGGCACGACCCAACCCAACGCCGTCGCAGACGCCCCCGCCCCGTCCCAGCGCGGGCACACCCCAGACCCCCAGGAGTACCTCGTCCTCGAGTTCGCCTCGCGCGCCAAACTCCTCGTCCCCGCCGCCAACATCGACCAGATCCAGAAGTACGTCGGCGGGTTCAAGGGCAAGCCCCAACTCTCGACCCTCGGGGGCACACGCTGGAAGTCCCAGAAGGACCGCGTCGCCGAGAGCGTCAAGGACCTCGCCGCCGAACTCCTCCGCGTCCGCGCCGCCCGCGAGCACATGCCCGGCATCCGCTTCCCCGCCGACACCGCCTGGCAACGAGAGTTCGAGGCCGAGTTCCCCTACGAGCCCACAGACGACCAGGCCGCCTCCCTCGCCGAGATCAAACGCGACATGCAGGCCGACCGCCCCATGGACCGCCTCGTCTGCGGGGACGTCGGCTTCGGCAAGACCGAACTCGCCATCCGCGCCGCCTTCAAGGCCGTCGAGTTCGGGAAGCAGGTCGCCGTTCTCGTCCCCACCACCGTCCTCGCCGAGCAGCACGAGCGCACCTTCCGCGCCCGCTTCGCCGACTACCCCTTCCGCGTCGAGTCCGTCTCCCGCTTCAAGACCGCCGCCGAGGCCAACCACGTCCTGGCCGCCCTGCGCAAGGGCCACGTCGACATCATCATCGGCACCCATCGCCTCCTCTCTGGCGACGTCAAGTTCGCCGACCTCGGGCTCGTCGTCATCGACGAGGAGCAGCGCTTCGGCGTCGAGCACAAAGAGAAACTCCTCCGCCTCCGCATGACCGTCGACGTCCTCACCCTCTCGGCCACTCCCATCCCGCGCACGCTCCACATGTCCATGCTCGGCCTGCGCGACATCTCCAGCCTCACCACCGCCCCGCTCGACCGCCGCGCCATCGTCACCGAGGTCATCCCCTACAACGAGCGACGACTCGCGCAGGCCATCGCCCGCGAACTCACCCGCGACGGGCAGGTCTACTTCGTCCATAACCGCGTCCACAACATCCGCTCCGTCGCCGACCAGGTCCAGAGGCTCGCGCCCGACGCCCGCATCGTCATCGGGCACGGGCAGATGACCCCCAGCGAACTCGAGGACGCCATGCTCCGCTTCATGCGACGAGACGCCGACATCCTCGTCTCCACCACCATCATCGAGTCCGGCATCGACATCCCCACCGCCAACACCATGATCATCAACGACGCCGACCGCTTCGGCCTCGCCGACCTCCACCAACTCCGCGGACGCGTCGGGCGATCCAAGCACCGCGCCTACTGCTACATGCTCCTGCCCTCCGACCGCGCCGCGACCGAGATCGCCCAGAAACGCCTCAAGGCCATCGAGCAGTACTCGATGCTCGGCGCGGGATTCAAGATCGCCATGCGCGACCTCGAGATCCGCGGCGCGGGCAACCTCCTCGGCGCCGAGCAGTCGGGCCACATCGCCGCCGTCGGTTATGAGATGTACTGCCGGCTCCTCGAACAGGCCACGCGCGACCTCACGAACCAGGCCCCGCCCGCCACCGCTAGCGCCGCCGCGCTCGACCTCGGCATCACCGGCACCATCCCCAAGACCTACATCCCCTCCGACCTTCGACGCCTCGAGGCCTATCGCCGCGTCGCCACCGCCGCCACGCTCCCCGACCTCGCCCGGGTCGCCGACGACTTCAGGGCCGCCTATGGCGACATCCCCGCGCCCACCCGCCGGCTCCTCGACCTCGCCGAACTCCGCGTCCACGCCGCGTCGCTGGGCGTGCGCACCGTCTCCATCCGCGGGCTCGACCTCCTCTTCCGCACCGACCGGCCCGACGCTCTTGCCCAGCGCCTCTGCGCCACTCGCTTCCCGCCGCCCACCAAGCCCAGACCGCCGCGCTTCAGCGAGCGCCCATCAAACGCCACCGAGCCGAGACCAGCGCCCGCTGCCGTGCGCGTTCTGCCCCCGCCCTCGGGCGAGCGCCTCCACGAGGTCTACCTGCGCCTCCCGCCCAGCGCCTTCGAGCCCGACTCGCTCCTCGCCATCCTCCGCCGACGCCTCGCCCCCGCCGAGCCCCCTACAGCCACCCCAGCGCCCGCGCCTCCCCCACCGGCTCCTCGAACGAGCACGACCCGTAACTGAGGCCGAGCGCCTCGCGCGCCTTGGCGATCTGCGCCACCTCCGCGAACAGCCCCTTCCACCGCACCCCCTCGTCCGTGAACTTGAACGTGCTCGCGTCCCGCTCCTCGAGCACCTCCGCCGCCCGACCCGCGTCGATCCGCTGCGCCTGCACCATCGCCGACGCCACGAACACGTTCACGAACCCGTGCATCGTCCCCCTCGCGCACCCAGGCTCATACGTCAGCGGATACTCCCCGCGCGCCGCGTGGTGCAGCCCCGCCGTCGCCTTGAACGGCACCCCCGCCCCCGCGCACGCCACGATGAACGCCCCCACCTGCGCCGGGCTCGGGAACGCCTCCGCCACGATCCCGCCCGTCCGGATCTTCGCCCCAGCAGCGTTCCCCGCCAGCGCCGCCACGAACCCCCGGCAATCACCGGCCACCGGGAACTCGAAGAACGGATAGATCTCGTCGGGGATCCGCTCGATCGCCGCGTCGATCTGTCCCACCTCCGTCACCTTCATCTCGATCGCGTCCACCATCGCCAGCCCGTGGTCCTCGCGCTCGTGGTGCTGGTTGAACCCCGCGATCGTCTCCAGGTCGCGTCCGAGGTCCCCGTCGATGATCGCCGACACCCGCCACGGCTCGGTCGCCTCCGCCTGCTCGCGATACCCGCTCGTCGCGTACGTCCCCGGCATCAGCGCCGACGCCGCCCGCGACATCTCCCCCAATCGCGACGCCGGACAGATGAACCGCGCCAGCACCCACGCGTCCTCCCCGCGAAGGTGCCGCGCGTACGCCTCCACCGCCGGCTCCATCCCCAGCCGCGCCGGCGGAAACAGCCCCGCGTAGTCGATCAACGAGGCCATCAGCGTTCGCATCGCCTCCGTCATGCCCCAAGGGTATCAGCCACCCCCAACTCATCCCACCACACCTCCTCCTTGGCACCGCGCCCCTCACCCCCATCTCGTGGCCGCGACGCCCCCCCAACGCTGACCTGCCCCGCCCTGCGGCGATCCCGGGCGCTCTCCTACCCTCCCCCATGCCCGTCGGCCCAGACGACCGCCGACCCGTCCTCCGTGCCACGCCCGTCTCCGGGCCCGTGGAAGAGCGCATGTCTCGCGACCACGACCACGACCCCGACGCGCCCTCCGACGCCGACCTCGCCCGATTCGGAGGCGTCACCATCAACTGCAACGAGTGCGGCACCGAACTCTTCGACGACATCGCCCAGTGCTGGAAGTGCGGCCGACCCGTCGGGCTCGCCGAGGATTCCCGCGGCCTGCCCACCTGGGCCATCGTCGCCGCCGTTGTCCTTATCGCCGCGCTCGTCCTCGCGTTCTCGCTGCGATAGCCCGGGAGGCCGCCATGCTCCTCGTCGCGATCCTCGCCGTCCTCGCCCAACCCCTCGGCGGCCCGCTCGTCCGGCCCGCTCCCGCCTCCATCATCGAGACCGACTTCCTCGGCCGGCTCCGTCGACCCGAGACCTCGCCCGAGCGAGCCGCCCTCGACGCCCTCGCGCTCCCCCCGGCCGATCGCCAGCGACTCGACGCCCTGCTCGCCCCGCGTGAGGCGCTCCTCGACCGCTTCGTCGCCGACAACCTCCTCCTCCTCGGTCAGTTCGACACCGCCGTCAAGGGCGGGAGCCACCGCCGCGCTCTCGCCCTCGCGTTCACGCTCCTCCGCGCGCTCGCCCCCGTCATCGAGCCCGGCCCCCTGCGCTCCCAGGTCGCCCTCGCCCTCGACCCCGATCCCCGCCGCCGTTTCCTCTCCCTCCTCCGAGACTACGACGCCGCCCTCGTCCGCGACGCCCGCGCCGCCGGCAACCTCGCTCCCCGCACGCTCGTCCTCCTCGGCGAACGCCTCCGCGAACTCGGCGAGGACATCGCCCGGTCCTTCCAGCGTCAGCAGAACGCCGGCACCATCTTCGCCGACGCGCTCCTCAGCGGCATCGACCTGTCGCCCGAGCAGGCACGCGCCTTCCACGACCTCAAACTCGACCTGCTCGAACGCACCGCCGGCCGCGCTTCCGAAACCGACCAGCGCAACCTCGTCCTCGCCATCCTCGCACGCCTGAACGAAGCCCAGCGCGCCCGCGTCCTGCCGAGGATCCCTCGCTAATCACCCGCAACGATCGCCCGATGCCCGAGTTCTTCCGCATCCAGCAGGCCTTCGCCCGCGCCCGCGAGATGCGCGGCCCCGATCGCGCCGCGTTCCTCGACCGCCTCGACGCCCAGGACCCCGCGCTCCGCCGCGAGGTCGAGTCCCTCCTCGCCAACGACCCTCGTTCCGCCGACTTCCACATCGCCAACACCGCACACGAGCATGCCGCCTCGCCCCCGCCCGACCGCGTCGGGCCCTACCGCATCCTCGGCACCCTCGGCGAGGGCGGCTTCGGCGTCGTCTATCGCGCCGAGCAAACGGTCCCCGTTTCACGCCAGGTCGCCCTCAAGGTCCTCCACGCCGGGCCTCAGTCCCGCGCCGTCCTCGCCCGATTCCAGCACGAACGCGACGCCCTCGCGCTCCTCGACCATCCCGGGATCGCCCGCGTCTTCGACGCCGGCGTCGACGACCTCGGCCGCCCCTTCATCGCCATGGAACTCGTCCACGGCAGGCCCTTCACCGACGCCGCCGCATCCCTCGACACCCACCGCGCCCTCGACGCCTTCATCGACCTCTGCTACGCCGTCCACCACGCGCACCAGCGCGGCCTCATCCATCGCGACCTCAAGCCCGCCAACATCCTCGCCTTCCCCGATGCCGACCGCCTCCGCTCCAAGGTCATCGACTTCGGCGTCGCCAAGGCCATCACCCAGGCCGACGGACCCACCATCACCCGCGCCGGCCAGCCCCTCGGCACCCCCGCCTACATGAGCCCCGAGCAGGCCGCCGGTTCGCTCGACATCGACGTCCGCACCGACGTCTACAGCCTCGGCGTGATCCTCTACGAACTCCTCGCCGGCGACCTGCCCTTCGACCGCGCGATCCTCGACTCCTCCTCGCTCGACGTCGTGCTCCGCCTCATCCGCGAGACCATCCCGCCGCGCCCCTCGACCCGCGTCCGCCGATCCGTCGGCGCCCCCGCCGCACGCCGATTCCCACCCGACCTCGATTGGGTGACGATGCGCGCGCTCGAGAAGGACCGCGAGCGCCGCTACCCCTCCGCCGCCGCCCTCGCCGAGGACGTCCAGCGCGCCCTCCGCTTCCAGCCCGTGGACGCACGCCCGCCCTCGGCCGCCTACCGCGCCCGGCGCTTCGTGCGTCGGCATCGCGCCGCCTCCGCCGTCGCCCTGGTCGCGGCGCTCTCGGGCGTCGCCCTGCTCGCCCTCGGTTTCGCAACGCTTCGCGCCCGCGCCGATGCGGCCTCTGCCCGCGCCAACGAATCGAAGCAGGCCGCCGACGCCGCCCGCCTCCTCAACCAGGCCGCTCGCCGCGAGGCCGACGCCGCGCGGCAATCCGCCGCCGATCGCCAGGAGATGCTCGACTTCTACGTCGCCGCGCTCAGCGCCTCCGATCCCACGCTCGCCAGCAACCCCGCCGCCGCGCGCGATCTGACACTGCTCGACTCGCTCCGCGCCTCGCTCGCTCAACTCACCTCCGACTCCGCCGCCGTTCGCTCCCCATCCGTCCGCGCCGCGCTCCTCCTCTCCCTCGGCACCGTCTTCCTCAACCTCGGCCAGTTCGCCGAAGCACAATCCGCGTTCCGCCTCGCCGCCTCTTTGAACGAGAACACCCTCGGAGCCACGCACGAGTCCACCTTGGCCGCCCGGCTCGGTGCGGCCCGCGCCCTCGCCGGCAAGGGCTCGCTCGCCCCAGCCGATCGCGAGTACCGCGCCATCATCGCCGCCGCGCCGCCCGACTCCCGAACCCTCTTCGAGGCCAAGGCCTCGCTCGCCGAGGCCCTCGTGCTCCGCTTCCGATTCAAGGAGGCCGAGCCACTCGCCCGCGACGCCCGCGAAGGGCTCGAACGCCTCGCCGGCCCCGACGATCCCGCTGCCCTCGCTTCGATCGACGTGCTCGCCAGCATCCTCGGCGATTGGGGCGCGCGCCTCCGCAGCGACGCCTCCGAACGCGAAGCCGCCGGCGAACCCACCGACCCCGACGCCAACGCCCGCTTCGCTTCCCTGCTCACCGAGAGCGAGCAACTCTTCCAACTCGCCCTCGACCGCCGCCTCGCTCGCTTCGGCCCAGAGCACCCCGACACGCTCACCGCGCGCCACAACATGGCCGGCGCCCTCTGGCGCCGCGGCGAGCGCGAGCGCGCCTACGCCCAGATGCTCCTGTGCCTCGAACAGAGCCGCTCGATCTGGGGTCCAAAGCACCCCACCACCATCCGCATGCTCGCCAACGCCGCCGTCTTCGCCACCTCCGTCCCCGGCTCCGGTTGGGAGGACTCGCGCCAACTCGCCCAGCAGGCCGCCGACCTCTCCACCGAAGTCAACGGCCCACTCCACGCCGACACCGCCATCGCCCTCGGCACCCTCGGCCAGGCCCTCCAATACCTCGGCCGCCCCGATCAGGCCGAGCCCGCCCTCCTCCGAGCCTACGACGCCATGGCCGCCTCGCTCGGCAAGAACCACAGTTACACCCTCCGCGTCGCCCGCGACCTCGTCCGCCTCTACAGCGAGTCCAAACGCTCCGACCTCGCCGACAAGTGGCGAGCCATCGCTCAAGACGCGGCGGACGCTCCCTGAACCTGCGCCTCCCGCGCGATCGCCTCCCACGCCGCGCGAACGTGCCGCTCCTCCGTCAGCGTCGCCCCGATCGCCATCCGCAACGCCACCTTCGTCCCCCCGGCCCCGTCCGGCACCACCGTGTGCGAGAGGTACATCGACCCCGACCCGTTCAGCCCCTCCATCAGCCGACGGTTCGCCCCGTCGCCCCCGCGAAGCCGAAAGCACACCAGGTTCATCGTCCGCGGCGACACCACCTCGAACCGCCCGTCCGCACGCACCCACGCCTCGAACAGCCCCGCCAGCCGGACGTGCTCCCGCACGTGCGCCCGCAGCCCCTCGGCCCCATAGCACCGCAGCACCAGCCACAACTTCAACGCCCGGAACCGCCGACCCAGCGCCACCTGCCAGTCCCGATAGTCGATCACCGACCCCGCGTCCGTCGCCGCGTTCCGAAGATACTCCGGCGTGATCGACAACGCCCCGGTCAGCGACGCGCGTTCCGCCGTCCAGAAGCAGTCGCAGTCGAAGTTCGTCAGCAGCCACTTGTGCGGGTTGAAGCAGATCGAGTCCGCCATCTCCACCCCGCGCAGCATCCACCGATGCTCCTCGCACACGCACGCCGCCCCCGCGTGCGCCGCATCCACATGCAGCCACGGCCTCGCCCCCGCACCTTCACCCCCGCACACGCGCCCGATCGCCCCCGCGATCCGGTCCACCGCGTCCACCGCCGTCGTCCCCGTCGTCCCCACCGTCGCCACGACGAAGCACGGCACGCGCCCCGCCGACACGTCCTCACGCAGCGCCGCCTCGAGCGCCCCCACGTCCATCGCCAGTTCCGCGTCCGTCCCGATCAGCCGAACCTGCCGCCGATCCTCCGGCCCCGCCGCCAGCCCCGCGATCATCGCCGCCTTCACGATCGACGAGTGCGCCTGCTCGCTCGCATAGACCGTCAGCCGCGACAACTCCACGCCCCTGCCCCACCCCGCGCGACGGCGCGCCGCCGCCAGCGCCACCAGCGCGCTCTCGCTCGCCGTCCCTTGGATGCACCCCCCGCCCGTCCCCGATGGCGACAGAAACCGCCCCGGCAGCCCGATCAACTCCCCCAGCCAATCCACCACCCGCGTCTCGACCTCCGTCGCCGCCGGGCTCGTCGACCACAGCATCCCGTTCACGTTCAGCCCCGCCGAGAGCATCTCCCCCACGATCGCTGGGTACGACGCGTTCGACGGGAAGTACCCGAAGAATCTCGGCGATTGCCAGTGCGTCAGCCCCGGCACCACCACCTCTTCCAGGTCCCGCATGAACCGCTCGAACCCGTCGCCTCCGCCCGCAGCGCCGCCCTCGCCCCCCGCGTCGCCCCAGCCCTTCTCCGGCGCCCGCCCCGGCAGCCTCGCCGCCACCTCCCCCGGCGACACCCGCGACCGCACCGGCAGCCCCTCCACCCGCTCGTAGTACCCCGCCACCCACTCGACCACCCGATGGGCCCACTCCCGAAACTCCGCCGCCGTCGGTTGCCGCGTCATGCCCGGAGCCTAGCCGGCGCGACCACGCCCGGATATGCCCGACTTCGACCCCACGCCCCGCTCGTTCGCCTCTTCCCGGTCGATCGACCAGGCTCCATTCAGGTGCAACCGGCTGCGAACAGGTTGCTAAAGCACACAAAGTCGTTCACGTTCAGAATCGGGGCCGCCGTCGAGCCATCGCAGTTCGCCGTTGGGTCGCCCGCGGCATACTTGTTCTGGAAACAGATAAAGTCGATCACGTTCAGCAGCGGCGACGTGGTCGAGCCGTCGCAGTTGGCCTCGCAGCCATGCACCGGCCGACTCCACAGCAACGCCTCGAACCGCTCCTGGTCGTACCTGTACCCATGCCCCGCGACCCACAGCGTCGCGCCGTCACAGAACACGCTCTGCGCGTACGAATCGCCCCAGTCCCCGGAGAGCGCTGTCGAAAGGTCCTCCCACGAGCTCGACGTGCCGCTCCAGAGCGACGCTCGACGTCCCAGGGACGTCAGCACGTAGCCCACCTGCCACTCGCCCCACAGACCCGCTACCACCGACGCGATCGCGCCCGCCGGTTGGAGATCGACCCACGACGCCGCCGTCCCGCTCCACAGGCTGGCATGAGCAGTGCTCCCGAACTGCACAAAGCCTCCCTGCTTCCCCATCGCCGCGGCGAACGCCATCGACGACACCGCTCCAGGGGGGTGAAGATCGACCCACGACGCCGCCGTCCCGCTCCACAGGCACGCGCGCGGCACCCCAGCAATCTCCGCAAACCCGACCTGCCGCCCGTCCGAGGCCCCGAACGCGATCGAGCGCGTCGCCCCGGCGGGATGCAAGTCGACCCACGAGCCCGACGTGCCCTGCCACAGGCTCGCGTGCGATACACCCCCCACCACTGCTTGTCCCACCTGCCGCCCACCCTCGTTGCCGTAGGCGTCCGAGGCCGTCGCACCAACCGGGTGCAGATCGACCCACGACGCCGCCGTCCCGCTCCACAGGCTCGCCCGCCTCACGAAACCAACTTCCGCCCAACCGACCTGCTGCCCGCCGAACGTTCCATACGCTTCGGAATACGTCGCGCCTATCGGATGAAGGTCCACCCACGACCCGGCGGTTCGGCTCCAAAGGCTCGCGTGCGTCTCCTGCGTCTCGAGCCGAACCATACCCGCCTGCTCGGCTCCCCATGTCCCATACGCATACGAATCGATCGCATCCTCGACATGCAGACTCACGACCGTCCACTGCGCCCTGGCGACGCCGGCCACCTCAACCAACGCACCGACGGCACACACCGCTCCAGATCGGCGAACCCCACACATCAGACTAGCCATGGCTCCCTCCACCTCCCGACACCCGGCATGGGCACGAATATACCTCTCTTGCCCCAGATTGCAAGGGCACCGGCATCTTCGGTCCATCCCCCTTCCTAGGACATCGCCGCACGTCGACCTCAAGCCGCTCGCTGCAGCGGTCAAACTCGCGCACGAGTCGCCGGGGGCGGAACCCACGCCCACACCGCCGCTGGAGGCCGCTCGGGCCCCTACCCCTTCGCCCCCTCGCCACCAATCGCCGCCCGCATGCTCGTGTCCGCCTGCAGGTTCCGCATCTTGTAGTAGTCCATGATGCCCAGGTTCCCGCTGCGGAACGCCTCCGCCATGGCCCGCGGGACCTCGGCCTCCGCCAGCACCACCAGCGCCTTGTTCTTCTGCGCCTCCGCGACGTACTCCTGCTCCTGCGCCACCGCCAGCGCCCGACGCTTCTCCGCCTCGGCCTGCGCCATCTGCTTGTTCGCCTCCGCCTGCGCTGTCTGCAACTTCGCCCCGATGTTGTCCCCCACGTCGATGTCCGCGATGTCGATCGACAGGATCTCGAACGCCGTCCCCGCGTCCAGCCCCTTCTGCATCACCGTCTTGCTGATCTGGTCGGGGTTCTCCAGCACCTTCTTGTGCGACGTCGCCGATCCGATCGTCGTCACGATGCCCTCGCCCACGCGCGCGATGATCGTCTCCTCCGTCGCCCCGCCCACCAGCCGCGAGATGTTCGTCCGAACCGTCACCCGCGCCTTCGCCTTCAACTGGATCCCGTCCTGCGCCACCGCGTCGATCGTCGCCCGCGGGCCGCTCTGCGCTGGACAGTCGATGACCTTCGGGTTCACCGACGTCTGCACCGCGTCCAGGATGTCCCGGCCTGCCAGGTCGATCGCCGTCGCGATGTTCCACGGCAACTCGATCTTCGCGCTCCGCGCCGCGATCATCGCGCTGATCACGTTCGGCACCCGCCCGCCCGCCAGGTAGTGCGTCTCCAGCGCGTTCGTCGGGATGTCCATCCCCGCCTTCACCGCCCGGATCCTCGAATACACCACCGTCCGGATGTCCACCTTCCGCAGCCGCATCCCGATGATCTCGAAGATGCTCACGTGCGCATTGCTCAGCATCGCCTGGATCCACAGGCTGATGAACTGCCCGATCACCACCACCAGCACCAGCCCGAACAGCCCGACCAGCACCAAACCGACAATCAAGACCTTGTCCATGCCCTGGCTCCTCTATCCGATCGCCCGGACCTTCAACTGGTTCCCTTCCACCACCGTCACCCGAACCCTCGCTCCGGCCCCAACGAACGTCGATTCCGACAACGCCTCGTACCGCTTCCCGCCGATCTCCACCAACCCCACCGGCCGAAGATCCGTCAAAACCACGCCCTCCGCTCCATACAACGCCGCCAGCCGCTCACGCTCCTTGATCGCCGCCAGCCGCTCCGCCTCCACTTCCTCCGCCGATCGCTCCCCAAAGACCTTCCGCCCCATCGGCGTGTGCGGCCACACCCGCAGCGCAAACCCCGCCGCCATCGGCCCCAGCACCAGCACCGCCGCCACGCCCACGATCCCCCACGTCGTCCCGTACCGAAACAGGCACACCACCCCGCCCACCGCGCACCCGATCGCCGCAATCGCGATCAAGCCTCCCGACGGCACGAACACCTCCAGCACCACCAGCAGCAGCCCCGCCGCCAGCAGCCCCATCCCCCAGAACAGCAGCCCTTCGTTCACGCGCCGTCACCTCCGTCGGCCAGAGGGTACCGCGCCCCTCACGCCCGCTCCACCCCAACCCGAAACTCCGACACGCTCGTCACCCGAACCGCCGTCCCCGACTCGATCAATCCCATGTCCGAAACCACGTCCACCAGCCGGTCCCCGATCTGCGCCCGCCCCGACGGCCGCAGCGGCGTGATCGCCACCCCCGTCGCTCCCACCTGCAACGACCCCGCCGTCGCCTGCATCGCCCGCAACAGGTCGTCCCCCTCCGACAGCCGCACCTCCCCGGGGTCCTTCAGCATCAACTTCCCAAACACCGGCAGCGATCCGAAGTGCTTCGCCACAAAGTACATCAACGCCCCAGACGTCACCAGGCTCAGCAGCAGCGTCGTCAGGCTGTACACCAGCCCCGACTTCGCCTGCGGGCTGTCCGGAAAGAAACCCCCCGCCGGCAGGAACGACCCCACCAGACCCCCGAACATCAGCACCAGCCCCACCACCCCGAACGCCCCGAACCCGGGGATCACGAAGATCTCCACCAGCACCAGCGCCAACCCGCCCACGATCGCCGCCACCTCCCACCAACTCGCCAGGTTCATCAGCAACTGCGGACCCAGCAAGAGCGCCAGCGCCAGCGTCGCCACGCCCGCCGGCATCACCGACCCCGGATGCGTGATCTCCACGAACGACGCCAGCAGGAAGATCACCAGCAGCAGCCCCTGCACCGGCAGCATCGTCAAAAACGCCACCATCCCCTCCGACCACGTCCGATCCAGCCGGATCACGTTCTTCGCACCCAGGAACGCCCGCAACTCCTCCTCGTTCTGCACCGTCGCCACGCTCAGCCCGTACCGCCTCATCTGCTCCGCCTTGAACACGAACGGCCCAGAGCCCGTGCTCACATACTCCACCAGCCGCCACCGCTCCCGATCCGCGCTCGTCAGCGTCGGTCGGCTCAGCGGCAACTCCTGACGAACCGTCACCTCCCCGGCGATCCCCTCCAGCCCCGGCGCCGCCGGAACAAACCGCTTCGGATCGTTCGGGCTCGGCGGAGGCAACGGCCCGCTCGTCCTCGTGCCCCCACGACGAGGCCGCAACTTGCTCGGATCGGGCAGCGTCGGCCCTTGCTTCTCGCCACCCGCCTCCCCCTGACCCTCGCCCAGCGACGGCGCCGACGGCAACACCGGAGGCACGCTCGCGTCCGGCGACACCCCGAACACCCGCTCATACTCCGCCTTCGTCACAAACAGCCGCTGCTTCGTCGCCGGGTTCTCGATCAGCCACAACTCCACCCCACGGCTCGCGATCCCCTGCACCAGCAACTCGTCACGCCCGTGCAGCCGCGCCGACTCCACCAACTCCGAGATCAGCGGGCTCAGGAACTTCTGCCGCTCGCTCTCCGGGAGCGTGTTGATCCGCCCGAACAGCGACGGCCCCACGATCG
The DNA here is from genome assembly GCA_016793805.1 of Phycisphaerae bacterium. GTDB lineage: Bacteria > Planctomycetota > Phycisphaerae > Phycisphaerales > UBA1924 > JAEUIZ01. Next base: position 110,386 of record JAEUIZ010000042.1, on the reverse strand, counting down.
GAATCGCGTCCCCCAGCGTGCTCGGGTCCGCCGCCACAATCTCCCGGCACGCCAGCGCGATCACCGCACCCCCCGAGTACGCGTCCCGGTTCACCCACGCCACCGTGTTCTTGATCGAACTCCCCTTGATCGCGTCGCAGATCCCCAGCACCGCACGCAAGTCGCCCCCGGGCGTGTCGATCTCGAACACCAGCGCGTTCGCCCCCGCTCGCTCCGCGATCTGGATCCGCCGACGAACGCTCCCCAACTCCGTCGATCCGATCTGACCCTTGATCGTGATGATCGCCACGTTGCTCGCCTGACGCGACGCCGGCACCGCCGCCCCCGCCCCGCTCCCCATCCCCCCCTGCCCGATCCCCGTCAGCGTCCACGCCACCATCACCAGCGACGCCGCCACCCGCGCCGCCGAGCGCATCCACCGCGGCACCGACGCCCCGCCCGCCCGCTGCTGCCTTCTGTGCTCATGTCCACCCATGCTCAATCCTAGTTCGTGCCGGTCCCCGTCCGGTTTCATCGCCCTCCCACCACCCGCAGCACCTCCACCACCGCCAGCAGCGTCGTCGCCGTCGCCTCCGGCGACACCCGCTGGTCCCACACGCTCCCGCGCACCCCCCACCTCGCGCCCCCCGGGTCCGCGTACATGTGCCCCTCCGCCGGCCCGATCGTCAACTGCCGAAGGTACCTCAGCCCCGCCAGCAGCCGCGCCAGTTCCAACGCACGCTCCCCGGCCAGGTCCGGCTCCCGCAGCATCGTCCCCACCATCGCCAGCGGCCGCGCCGCGTGCCACGTCGGCAATCCCCCGCGCCCGAACACCATCCCCCCGGCCAGGTCCTGCTCCTCCGCCGACAACGACTCCGGCGCCAGCGTGTGCGCCCACAGCATCCCCCGCATCTGCCGCAACGCCTCGGCACTCGCCGGGGGCCGCCCCGGAGCGTGCCGATCCCGAACGGCCAACTCCGCCCACCCCAGCCAGGGCATCGCCGCGCCCAGTTCGGGCAGCGGCGCGCGCGCGTACGTCGCCCGCACCATCGGGTCCGCCTCCTCGCCCGCGGCGTCCAGCGCCCAGGCGGCCAGCCCGGCCAGGCCGGTCGGCGCGGCGCCGAGTGTTCCACGTGGCACACGTCCAGCGGCGCGCGCGCGCAGCGCGTCCAGGTCCGGCGTGCGGTCCGCGGTCGGGAGTTCCTCGAACGTGCGCACGATCAGGGCCATCGCGAAAGGGTCGTCGGCGCGCGCATGGGCGCGGTCGAAGGATCGGAGCATGCGAAGGGCGCCGTCGTGCGCGCGCCGAGCGGCGGCGGGATCGACGGACGCGCCCGTGCGCGCGAACCGGGCGAGCGTGAAGGCCACGAGGGCGTGCTGCCCCGGGGTGCCTCGGTCGCCCCCACCGACCGGCTCGGCGACGGGGTTGAATGTTCCTGGGTAGGCCGAGCCGTCGTCGGGGATTCGGCGCACGAGGTGGTCGGCGAGCCCGACGGCCCAGCGGGAGAGTTCGGCGGCGGAGAGGGGCGGGGCGACCACGCCGCCGCGGGTGAGGTAGACGAGTTCGTGCGAGCCGGGGAGTTGGGCGAGGTGGGTGACGCGGAAGCGGTAGAAGGTGGGGGCGATGCCCAGGTCGCGCGGCTCCTTGAGCGCCAGGGTCGGGTCGTCGGTCGCCTTCGAGAGCAGCGCCCGGCAGGCGGCGGGGGGCTCGACGGCACCGGCGAGCATCGCGGCGGGGAACATCGACTCGAACCGGTCGCCCAGGCGGATCGCCACGCCGTCGATTCCGGGACGGACTTGGCTGAGCGCGTCGGCCCAGGCAGCGAGGGTGATGGGAACAAGCGGCCCGGCGAGTTCGAGGGAGAGGTCGAGTTGCCGGGCCACCTCGGCGCTGGCGTCCGGGAGCGAGGGATCGAGCGTAAACGGGAGGTTGCGGAGGGCAGCGGGGAGCGCGATCGCGGCGGCGCGGCGCACGGCGGGATCGGCGGCGGGGTCGGCACGGAGCGCCGACGTGCCCGGGGTATCGGACCATGCGGAGGCGCGGGCGATGACGCGGCCGGCGCAGCGAATCGTGATCGACGCGCCCTGGGCCTTGGGGAGACCCTGCGCGTGCTCTGGGACCTTGCCGTCGCGGGTCCAGGCGATGAGGGCGTCCATCGCGGCGCCGGCGGCGGAGGCCGAGGGCGGCGTGTCCAGGGGCGCGATCGCGTGAGGGGGCGCGTCGGGCTGTCGGGCGAGGGTGGGGATCGGGGCCACCGAGGTTGCGAGAACGCAACAGGCGGCGATGCGCGCGAGCAACGACCGGGCGTGGGCCGCGGGCGTGGGCGCGTGGTGATCGGACGCGCGGAGCGGTCGGCGACGGTGCAGCGGGCCCGGGACGAGTCGGACGGCGGGCTGGCACGGGCGTTGTTGCATGAGGGGTTGACGGACAACTTCAGAAAGGGCTGGAGATGAGGGCCGCACTTGTTCTGACCGAGAACCATAAGCGCATCGCGCTGCTCGCCCTGTTGAGTTTCCTGGCGATGTGCTGATCGGCGGTCTGGGAGAGAGAGAGACACGCGGGCCCCGGGGTGAGACCCCCGGGGCCTTGCCGCGCGCGCCCGGCGCGGGGTGACGGCGATCTCGGCGTCGCTGCCTGGTCTGGGCGTCAGGTCGCTGGGAGGGCGGGAGCGACGAGGGCGGGGATGGCCTGCTCGTGGTCGAGGAGCCAGCGTTTGCGGCCGAGCCCGCCGCCGTAGCCGTGGAGGTCGCCCGCGGCGTTGCTGACGCGGTGGCACGGGATGATGATGGCGATGGGATTGGCGCCGTTGGCGGCACCGACGGCCCGGGCGGCGTCGGGGCGACCGAGCCGGCGGGCGAGCGCGCCATAACTGAGCGTGGTGCCGAAGGGGATCTCGCGGAGGGCGTCCCAGACGGCCCGTTGGAAGGGCGTGCCCCGCGGGGCGAGCGGGAGGTCAAAGGTTCGGCGCGTGCCGGCGAAGTAGTCGTCGAGTTGGCGCTGCACGAGGTCGAGGAGCCTCTTGGCGTCGGGGTCGGACCGATCGGCCGGGGGCGTGTGGGGCGTGGCGCGCGGGAACTGGAGGGCGCGAAGGGCGTCGTCGGCGAGGGCGACGAGCGTCCCGATCGGGGAAGGGATGTCCCGGCGAGCGAGCATGGGGCAGCGTAGGCGGGCGTGCCGCCCGGTTCGGCGATACATACAAAGTGTGCATAGGATGCTGCATGCGAACGACACTCATCCTGGACGCGGAGCAGGTGAAGCGGGCCAAGGAGTTGACGGGCATCGAGGGGACCTCGGCGCTGGTGCGTGCGGCGATTGAGTCGCTGATCGCGCAGGCGGCGGTTCGTCGGCTCATCGGGCTGCGCGGGGCGTTCCCGTCGGCGCGGGCCCCGTCGCGGCGTCGGCGGGGTCGGGCGGCATGATCGTGCTGGTGGACACGTCGGTGTGGATCGACCTGTTCCGCGGGCGGCGGGACGGCGACCTCGAGTCGCTCCCGCCGGCCACGGTGCACGCGCACGACTTCATCGTGGGCGAGTTGGTGCTGGGTGCGATCCCGCGCGGGCACGCGGCGCTGGCCGACCTGGCGGCGGTGCCGCGGTTGCCCCTGATGAGCCACGGCGAGGTGGTCGAGTTCGTTCGTCGGCACCGGCTCGAGGGTTTGGGCGTGGGATGGATCGACGCGCACCTGCTGGCGAGCGCGGAGTCGGGCGCGGCGTCGCTGCTGACGAACGACGGGGCGCTGAAGCGGGCGGCACGTCGCGCGGGCGTTCGGGTGGTCCGCTAGGGGCCGACGGACAGGGGCCGCACGCCGGGCGTCTGCATAAACACAGTTGATACGACTCAGCACGTGGATTGACTTGATTCATCGATGCTCGGCGACGATGCTTCGGGTGAACCCACCCCCCCCACCCCGGAGCATCGCCATGGCCAGCCCGTTCAATGCGAAGAAGACCCTGACCGTCCGCGGGACGACGTTCACGTATTTCGATCTGGGCGCGCTGGTGCAGCAGCGGATCGGGCACGTCGAGCGGCTGCCGTTCTCGATCAAGGTGCTGCTCGAGTCGATGCTTCGGCACGTGGACGGGTTCGTGGTGACGCAGGACGACGTGGTGGGGCTGGCGAACTGGAACGCGAAGAGCCCGGCGAAGGAGGAGATCCCGTTCATGCCCGGGCGGGTGGTGCTGCAGGACTTCACGGGCGTTCCGTGCGTGGTGGACCTGGCGGCGATGCGGGACGCGATGGCACGGCTGGGAGGCGACGCGGGGCTGATCAACCCGCTGGTCACGTGCGACCTGGTGATCGACCACAGCGTGCAGGTGGACGCCTTCGGGGCTGGCACGGGCGGGAGGACGGCGCTGACGATCAACGCGGAGCGCGAGTTCGAGCGGAACATGGAGCGGTACGAGTTCCTCAAGTGGGGGCAGCAGAGTCTGAGCAACTTCACGTGCGTGCCCCCGGCCACGGGGATCGTGCACCAGGTGAACCTGGAGTATCTGGCCAAGGGGGTGCTGACGAGGACGGCGGGGGGCGAGACGGTGGCGTACCCGGACTCGTGCGTGGGGACGGACTCGCACACGACGATGATCAACGGGCTGGGGGTGGTGGGGTGGGGCGTGGGCGGGATCGAGGCCGAGGCGGTGATGCTGGGGCAGCCGATCTACATGCTCACGCCGGAGGTGATCGGGTTCCGGCTCAAGGGGCGGCTGCCGGAGGGGACCACGGCGACGGACCTGGTGTTGACGGTGACACAGATGCTGCGGAAGAAGGGTGTGGTGGACAAGTTCGTGGAGTTCTTTGGTGAGGGGATGGGGGCGTTGTCGGTGCCGGACCGGGCGACGATCGCGAACATGGCGCCGGAGTATGGGGCGACGATGGGGTTCTTCCCGGTGGACCAGTCGACGCTGGAGTATCTGCGGTTCACGGGCCGGGACGAGGCGACGGTGTCGCTCGTGGAGTCGTATTGCAAGGCGCAGGGGCTGTTCTGGACGCCGGGCGCGCCCGAGCCGGAGTTCACGGACGTGATGGAACTGGACCTGTCGACGGTGCAACCGAGCCTGGCGGGCCCGAAGCGGCCGCAGGATCGGGTGGAGTTGAAGAACGTGAAGGCGGAGTTTGTGCGGGCGCTGGCGGCGCCGCTGGGGAACACGGGGTTCGGGCTGCCGGCGGAGAAGGTCTTCGGGAGTTTCGGGACCTATGCGGGCGGGGGAGGGCAGCGGGCGCGGCTCACGCACGGGGCGGTGGTGATCGCGGCGATCACGAGTTGCACGAACACGAGCAACCCCGACGTGCTGATCGCGGCGGGCCTGGTGGCGCGCAAGGCGCGGGAGAAGGGCCTCACGCAAAGGCCGTGGGTCAAGACGAGCCTCGCGCCGGGGAGCAAGGTCGTGACGGCGTACCTGGACCGCTCGGGGCTGAGCGCGGACCTCGATGCGCTGGGGTTCAACACGGTGGGGTACGGGTGCACGACGTGCATCGGGAACTCCGGCCCGCTGCCGGAGGAGGTCGAGGCGGCGATCAAGGAGGGCGACCTCGTCGCGGCGAGCGTGCTGAGCGGGAACCGCAACTTCGAGGGGCGGGTGCATCCGAGCGTGAAGGCGAACTACCTGGCGAGCCCGCCGCTGTGCGTGGCGTACGCGATCGCGGGGAGCGTGTGCGTGGACCTGGCGACCGAGCCCTTGGGGACGGGCAAGGACGGGAAGCCGGTGTTCCTGCGGGAGATCTGGCCGACGCAGGCGGAGGTGCAGGCGGTCAAGGCGGAGTGCCTGTCGGCCGAGCAGTTCCGCAAGGAGTACGCGAACGTCTTCAGCGGGAACGAGACGTGGAACAAGGTTCCGGTGCGGAAGAGCGAGCGGTACGCGTGGAGCGCTTCGAGCACGTACATCCAGCACCCGCCGTACTTCGAGGGGATGACCGAGTCACCCGCGACGCCGGGCCCGATCCGCGGGGCGCGGTGCCTGGCGCTGCTGGGCGACAGCGTGACGACGGACCACATCTCGCCGGCGGGCGACATCGCGGAGTCGAGTCCGGCGGGAGAGTACCTCAAGAGCCTCGGGGTGGCGAAGCGGGACTTCAACAGTTATGGCAGCCGGCGCGGGAACGACCGGGTGATGACGCGCGGGACGTTCGCGAACGTGCGGGTGAAGAACCTGCTGGCGAAGGACCCGGCGACGGGGAAGGTTCGCGAGGGCGGGTGGACGCGGGACATGTCCAAGGCCGGCGGGGGGAAGATCGACTCCATCTACAACGCGGCGATGAACTACAAGCGGGAGGGGACGCCGCTGGTGGTGCTGGCGGGGAAGGACTACGGGATGGGCTCGTCGCGCGACTGGGCGGCGAAGGGGACGCTGCTGCTGGGGGTTCGCGCGGTGATCGCGGAGAGTTTCGAGCGGATCCACCGGAGCAACCTGGTGGGGATGGGGGTGCTGCCGCTGTGCTTCCTGGAGGGCCAGAGCGCGGCGAGCGTGGGGCTGACGGGCGAGGAGAGGTTCGACATCGAGGTGCCGGTGAGCGCCGAGGGACTGATCGAGCCGCGGTGCGAGATCCGGGTCGTGGCGACGAAGCCGGACGGGAAGCAGGTGGTGTTTGGCGCGAGGTGCCGGATCGACACGCCGGTGGAGGCGGAGTACTACCGCAACGGAGGGGTGTTGCAGACAGTGCTGCGGCGGCTGCTGAACGAGAGCCGGAAGGGATCGAAGCAGGCGGTCGGGGCGTAATCGCTCTCGGCGGCACGGCGCGGGCGTGGCGGGTGATCCTGCCCGCCTCGGCATGGGCCCGCGTCGGCTAGACTCTTCTCGTGCCGCTGCTCGAGACGATCCAACTGCGCAAGGTCTACGCCGGTCGTGCGGTGGTGGACGGGGTCTCGTTCCAGGTGGATCGGTCGGAGATCGTGGGTCTCCTCGGGCGGAACGGCGCGGGCAAGACGACGTCGTTCCGCATGACGATCGGGATGATCGACGCGGACGGGGGCGAGGTGGTCTTTGACGGGGAGGACGTGACGGGGCTGCCGATGTACCTGCGGGCGCGGCGGGGGATGGGGTACCTCTCGCAGGAGCCGAGCGTCTTTGTGCGCATGACGGTGGAGCAGAACCTGCTGGCGATCCTGGAGACGCGGCCCGGGTCGCGGCGGGATCGGAGGCGACGCGCGACGGAGTTGCTCGAGCAGTTCGGGCTCACGCACAAGGCCCACCACGCGGCCCGGACGTGCTCCGGGGGCGAGCGGCGGAAACTCGAGATCGCGCGCGCGCTGGTGACCGATCCGACGCTGATCCTGCTCGACGAGCCGTTCAGCGGGGTGGATCCGATCGCGGTGGAGGACCTGCAGCGGGAGATCCGGCGGCTGGCGCAGGCCGGGATCGCGTGCCTGATCACCGACCACAACGTGCAGCAGACGCTGCGGGTGTGCGACCGGGCGTACATCATCGACGACGGGACGGTCTTTGCCGAGGGCACGCCGCGGGACCTCATCAACAACGAGATGGTTCGGCGGGTGTACCTGGGGTCGCTGTTCCGCGGCGACGAGTTCGACCACCCCCCCCCGCCCCCACTCCCCTCCACGACTGCCGCGGGACAGAGCCACACTGCGGGCGCTGTCGCGTCATCGGGCGCGAGGGCGGAGTCCAAGCCGGCGCCGGCCTCGGGAGCGCGGGCATGAGACGCGGGCAGCGAACCTGGATGTTCGGGGCGGTGGCGCTGGCGTGCCTGTCCGGGTGCCTGGAACGGACGGTCACGATCAAGTCGGACCCGCCCGGCGCGGTGGCGTGGGTGAATGACGTGGAGGTCGGGCGGACGCCGGCGACGGCGACGTTCGAGTTTTATGGGACGTTCGAGGTTCGGCTGGCGGCGGAGGGTCGGGAGCCGATGACGGTTGGAAAGCAGGCGTGGGCGCCGGTGTATGAGTACCCGCCGATGGACCTGCTGGCGTCGGCATGGCCCGGGCGGGTGCGCACGGAACTGGTGTGGGAGTTCACCTTGCCACCCGCCGAGCGAGGCCGCGAGGGTTTGATGGAGCGTGCGCGATCGCTTCGTGAGGAACTCACCCCGAAGCCGTAGGCGACTTAGGAACGCTTACGACCACGGCGGCGTGTGAAGGCCTATTATCAATCCCTGCCCTTCGCGTGGGGAAGCGGACAAGTTAGACATCCATTAGGAGATGGCCAATGAGAGTTCATGGTGGTCTTCGGACCGTTGGTGTTGCCCTCGCCTCGGCGTGGGCGTTGTGGGGGTGTGCGCAGACGGAGAAGCCGGCGGAGCCGGCAAAGCCTGCGGCGTCACAGCCGGCGGCGCAGCCCGCCCCTCAGCCTGAGGCGCGTCGCGGGTCGGCGTACCGCCCGACGCTCTCGGCTGGTCAGATCAGTTCGGCCTGGGCGTTCCCGACGGGGGACGAGGGGACGAGCGCGGTGCTGGTGCACCAGGTGATGCCTCGGGAGGCCCGGGCGGGGTCGGCGTTCAACTACGAGATCCACGTGACGAACCTGACGCGCGGGAGCCTGGACAACGTGGTGATCAGCGGGGGCGACGCGAACAACCTGGCGATCGTGAGTTCGACGCCCAGCGCGCGTCCGGGCCCCGGCGGGTCGTCGCAGTGGGTGATCCCGTCGCTGGCGGCGGGGCGGACCGAGGTGATCAAGATCCAGGCGAAGGCGGACAAGGTCGGGGTGTCGAGCCAGTGCCTGAGTTGCTCGTACTCGAGCGCGATCTGCCTGGCGACGAACATCGTGCAGCCGGCGCTGACGCTGAGCAAGACGATCACGCCGGAGGCGATGCTGTGCGACCCGATCCAGATGAAGTTGGAAGTGAAGAACTCGGGGAGCGGGGCGGCGGAGAACATCGTCATCAAGGACGCGCTGCCGGCGGGCCTGACGACCTCGGACGGGAAGACGACGGTGGAGATCCCGGTGGGGACGCTGGCCACGGGGGAGAGCAAGGCGTTCAACGTGGCGCTGAAGGCCACGAAGACGGGCCGGTTTGAGAACATGGCGCAGGCGACGGCGGCGGGCGGTCTGACGGCGGACTCGGCGAAGGTGGCCGTGGTCGTTCGGCAGCCGGTGCTGACGATCGAGGCGAAGTGCACGGAGCGGGTGTTCGTGGGTCGCGACATGACGAGCGTGTTCACGATCAAGAACACGGGTGACGGGACGTGCGCGAGCACGACGGTGACGATGCCGATCCCGGAGGGCGCGACGTTTGTCCGGGCGTCGGCGGGCGGGGCGGCGTCGGGGAACACGGTGACGTGGAGCCTCGGGAACGTGGCCCCCGGCGAGACCAAGACGGTCGAGGTCGTGACGCGGGCGACGACGATCCGCTCGTTCGCGTTCAACGCGACGGTCCGGTGCGCGTGCGCCGAGGCGAAGACGGCGGGCTGCACCACCAACGCGGCGGGCATCCCGGCGATCCTGGTCGAGACGACGGACGATCCGGACCCGATCGAGGTCGGGACCGAGACGACGTACACGATCGTGGTGACCAACCAGGGCTCGGCGGCGGACTCGAACGTCAGGATCGTCTGCACGCTCCCGGATGGGCTGCAGTTCGTCTCGGCGGGCGGGGCGACGGCGGGCTCGGCGGCGGGCCAGACGATCACGTTCGCGCCGGTGGCGACGCTGGCGCCGAAGGCGAAGGTGACGTGGACGGTCAAGGCCAGGGCCGTGCGCGACGCGGGCGACGTTCGCTTCGTGACGGACGTGAGCAGCGACCAGTTCAAGAACCCGATCCGTGAGATCGAGTCGACGAACCTGTACAAGTGATCGTGCATGAGGGATCGCGGCTCCTGTCGCGATCCGGACGGTGAACGATCGGGGCGGGCCTTTCGGGCTCGCCCCTTTCTTTTTTTCCGGGGAGCGGTAGGCTTGGGGCGGTACGAGGGAGTCGAGACGAGATGCGCTGGGTGAGCGTGGCGAGCGCGGCGGGGTGGGCGATGGGGGCGGCCGCGCGCGCGCAGGTGCTGCATGACAACGGCCCGCTGGTGACGATCCCCCCGGGCGCGTGCCTGCCTGTCGGAGGCATGGCGAGCGAGGTGCAGGCGCAGAACTCGATCACGGGCTTCGCGCAGGGCGGGGCGTACCGCGTGGCGGACGACTTTACGATCGTCGATCCCGGCGGCTGGACGATCGACGCGATGACGCACGTGTCGTACCAGACGGGAGCGACGACGCCGACGATCACCGGGGTGACGGTGCGGATCTGGAGCGGTCGGCCCGGGGACGCGGGGTCGGTGGTGGTCTGGGGCGACGCAACGACGAACCGGCTGGTGGCGGGGACGAACGCGCTGACGAGCGTGTATCGGTACTACAACCAGACGTGCGGGACGACGCGGCGGGTTCAGACGGGGACGGCGGCGATCGGGGTGACGCTGCCGCCGGGGACGTACTGGCTGGATTGGGCGGCGACGGGCACGCTGGGGTCTGGGCCGTGGGCGGTGCCGGTGACGATCACGGGGCTTCGCGGGAAGCCAGGTGCGAATGCGCGGCAGTGGGACGGGACGGCGTGGCGGGACATCTTTGAGGGGACGCCGGACACGACGCCGCCGCTGATCGCGCAGGACCTGGTGTTCGAGTTGCGGGGGAGCGTGGTGGCGGTGCCGACGTGCTACGCGAACTGCGACATGAGCACGACGACGCCGGTGCTGAACGTGAACGACTTTGTGTGCTTCACGAACCTGTTCGCGGCTGGGGACCCGCGGGCGAACTGCGACGGGAGCACGGTGCCGCCGGTGCTGAACGTGAACGACTTTGGATGTTTCACGAACCGGTACGCGGCGGGGTGCTCGGGGCCGTAGGGCGCTCAGGCCTTGGGCTGCCCGGCGCGGATGAGGTTCTCGGCGTCCTTGGGGCGGATGGTGCCCCAGGCGACGCCGCTGGCGATCTTGTCACGGATGGGGTCGGATTCGCCGGCTTCGAGGATGGCCTTGGCGTCGGCAGGGGAGATGGAGCCCTCGGCGACGTACGCGGCGATCTCGCGGCGGGACTCCTCGCGTGCGCTGACGCGGCGGACCTTGGAGATGGTGCCGGCGACGATCCAGGTGACGGCGACGATCAAACTGCCGCCGAGGGCGACGACGACGAGCAGGGCCTTGACCTCGGACTCGGACATCGGTGGGCTCCCGTGTTATCCGCAGGGTTTCTTGTGGGACTCGCCGGCGACGAGGAGCCGCTCGCCCTGCTCCGGGGTCATGGATCCCTCGGCGATGTAGGCGGCGATCTCGCGGCGCGTGCGCTCCTGGGTGGTCGAACGGACGACCGCGCGGATGGCGTTGGCGATGATCGCGACGATCGCGATGGATCCCCCGACGATGAGGACGAGGGTGTCTGAACTGAGCAGCCGGTTGAGAAGTTCCTGCGACATGGACAACCTCCGTCGCTGCTTGATCGGAAGGCGCGGGCGCGGGTTTCAAGGAAAGCGTAGGCTTTCCGAACAAAGAACGAAACAAGGAGCGTTGGGAGTGAGCGGGATCGATGCGGTGGCGCTGCTGGTGGCGGCGTATGGGCGTGGGTACTTCCCGATGGGGGATACCTCGCGCCGCGGACCGTTGGCATGGCTGAGTCCGCCGATGCGGGGCGTGATCCCGCTGACGGAGGCGGAGGGGTTCCACGTGCCGCGGCGGTTGGCGAAGCGGTTGCGGGCGAGCCCGTTCGAGATCGTGTCGGACGAGGACTTCGGCGCGGTGATCCGCGGATGCGCGCAGCCGCGGGTGGATGAGCCGGAGACGTGGATCGACGACTCGATCGTGGCGTTGTACGAGGAGATGGCGCGGCGTGGGCTGGCGCACAGCGTGGAGGCGCGGCTGGGCCCGGAGCGGCGGCTGGTGGGCGGGCTGTACGGGGTTCACCTCGGGGGCGCGTTCTTTGCGGAGTCGAAGTTCAGCCGGCCCGAGGAGGGCGGGACGGACGCGAGCAAGGCGTGCCTGGTGCATCTGGTGCGGCACCTTCGGCGGCAGGGGTTCGTGCTGCTGGATGTGCAGTTCTGGACGCCGCACCTGTCGCAGTTCGGGTGCGAGGAGATTCCGCGCGCGGAGTACCTGTCGCGGCTGGAGCGGGCGCTGGCGGTGGAGGCGAGTTGGGGGCGATTCGAGGCGCGGGCGGAGGAGCGGATCAGGGGGCCTCGAAGCGCGGGTCGGTGATGAGGAAGAGCGGGATCTCGCCGGAGAGGGTGGGGTTGGAGGCGATGGTGTTTCCGGCGGAGTCGATGCGGGTGAGCATGCCGAAGATGGCGGATTGTTCCTGGACGGCGCCGCGCTGGGCGGTGGCGGTGACGGTGATGGAGTAGTGGCGGAACTGGGTCGCGGACGAGATGCGCGCCATGACGTCGGCGAGGGATCGGACGGGGATGTCGATGCGTTGGCGCGGGTTGATGGTGCCGGTGCCGGAGGCGGGGAGGATGATCTCGCCGTCGGGCCCGTTGGCGAAGTGGAAGCGGAGGCGGTAGGAGAAGACGACGCCCGGGTCGGCGTAGGGGTTCCAGAGGGAGATGATCTCCTGGTTGGAGGCGCCCGGGGAGGGATCGGTGAAGCCGTCGGCGAAGAAGAGTTCCTGGGTGGAGGCGTCCTGGAAGGTGGTGGAGATGGTGTCGCCGGAGGCGAGGCTGACATAGGCGGCGGAGACGCGGGCGGCGGCGTTGCGGACGGTGTAGCGGATGGAGAAGAACTCGTCGGTGGGGATGCCGACGTTGGCGATGGTGAGGTCGAGGTCGCGTCGGCGGGAGGAGGATGAGAGGGTGAAGGGGTCGTTGTTGGTGAGGACGCTGCCGTCGGAGAGGATGAACTCGAAGTCGACGGTGATGGAGGCCGGGGTGTCGGCGGCGAAGAGGACGGAGATGGTGGCCTGTCCGGAGGCGGTGATGATGGCGCCGGGGAGGATGCCCTGGCTGGCGCCCCCGCCGAACTGCCCGACGTCGATGGCGGCCCGGGCGGGGAAGGCGCGGTACTGGCTGAGGGCGGCGACGATGGGCTTGGTCGAGACGATTCGAACGGAATAGAGCCCGTCGGGGACATTGGTGAGTTGGTTGACGTTGAGGCCGCCGCGGCGGTAGGCGTCGAGGGTCTTGGTGATGGAGAAGGTGGCGCCGGTCTCGGAGTAGAAGGTGGCGGTGAGGGAGGCGTCCTCGTCGGAGAGGTTCTGGTAGACGAGGAAGGAGGCGAGGCCGGAGCCCTTCTGGCCCGTGGCGAAGTCCCAGGTCTGGAGTTGTGCTTCTGTGGCCATCCCGGGGCGGAAGAAGGCCTCGCCGGCGGTGGCGTTGAAGTCCCGATGGTTGAGGGAGGCGGAGACGGGTCGGGTGGAGCGGACCTCGTAGGCGAAGGGGGCGCCCGCGCGGACGCGGTTGATGGAGGGATCGCCGCCCTTGGAGATCTGAACGGAGAGGTGGCCGCCGGCGATGAGGGTTCCGGCGTCGATGACCTGGTCGCGGAGCCCGTTCTCGTAGCGGGCGATGATCTGGTAGGCGGTGTCGGCGTTGGGGTCCTCGTTGAAGAGTTCGACGGTGGAGACGATCTTGCCACTGCGATAGCCGTCGGGGAAGTAGGCGGACTGGGAGATGAAGGAGCGGACCTCGGCGGGCTTGATGACCTCGGCGTCGATGAGGGTGACGAGGTCGGTGTCATTGGGCCCGCTGAGGGGGACCTCGCCGAAGGCGTTGCCCCCGGCGCCGGTCATGAAGGTGTCGAGGTTCCTGACGGTGAAGCCGTTGATGGTGGTGACGACGTCCCAGCCCTTGATGACGCGGCCGAAGACGGTGAAGCCGCTGTTCTGGGTGTTGAGGTCGGGGTTGTCGACGATGTTGAAGAAGAACTGGCTGGTGGCGGAGTTGGGGTTGCCGCCGAGTTTGGCCATGGCGACGGTTCGGGAGAGGTTGGACCTGCCGATGTCGAACTCGTTCTGGATGGGCGGGTCGGTCTGGACGTTGACGGAGCGGGGTGGCGCGGTGGCGGACTCGTTGAAGGAGAACCCGCCGCCCTGGAGGACGAAGTCGTTGGCGAGGCGGTGGAAGAAGGAGTTGTCGTATCGTCCGGAGCGGACGTAGTTGAGGAAGTTGGCGGTGGTGATGGGGGCGGTGGAGGCGCCGTTGGGCCCGGCCTGGTCGTACAACTCGATGTCGATGAAGCCCTGGGTGAGTTGGAGGCGGACGACGGTGTTGTCGGGGTCCTGCATGTCGGCGAGGGTCGGCAGGTTGGCGAGGAAGGGGCTGCTGTAGAGGGCGAGGCGGGGCTCGAGGGACTCGACCAGGGGCTGGCCTGCCGCGCCCCGACCCGAACCGAACGTTCTGCGACCCATCGGATGCTCCTTGGGGTTGTGCCGAGCCCGCGTGGGGCTCGAGGCGTGGAGAGGTTAGCATGGCGGCCCGGCGCCCGCCAGCCTCGTCGCGGGGTCTATACGCGGCGGGCGCGGTGCCGGATCGACCGAGTGCAACCGCAGTCGTGGAAGTCGGAACAAGGTGCGGAACCTCACGAGGAGCCCTGGCATGAACCCGCTTGTGGTTGCGATGGTGTTGCTGGCCCAGCCCCCGCGGACCGAAGTGGTCCCCCCGCCGGCGACGGCGTGGATCGAGCGGACGGCGTCGGCGTTCACGACCTCGGAGGCGGGGCACGGGTTCGAGGACCTGGCGGCGGTGCGCTCGATGGTGGGCGAGGCGCGGATCGTGGGCCTGGGGGAGCCGACGCACGGGACGCGCGAGGCGTTCCAGATGAAGCACCGGCTGCTGGAGTACCTGTGCACGAACCTGGGGTTCACGATCTTCTCGATCGAGGCGAGCATGCCGGAGTCGTTCCGGCTCAACGAGTACGTGCTCGAGGGCAAGGGGGACCCGGCGGCGCTGATCGGGGGGATGTACTTCTGGACGTGGAACACGGAGGAAGTGCTGGCGATGGTCGAGTGGATGCGCGCGTTCAACCTCTCGGGGAAGGGGCGGGTGCAGTTCACGGGGTTCGACATGCAGACGCCGAACGTGGCAGCGCAGATCGCGCAGGACTTCATCGCGGCGCGGGCGCCGGACCTGTTGGACGAGGCGAAGGCGACGTTCGCGGGGGTGAAGGACGCGTTCAAGACGATGAGCGGGCCGGAGGGCGCCTCGTTCGGCGTGGCAACCTCCACGTTCCCGGTGGACGCGGCGAGAGGGAAGAGACTGGTGCTCTCGGCGTTCATGCGGACCGAGGGCGTGAAGGACGGGTACGCCGGGCTGTGGTGGCGGTGCGACTCGGCGGACGGGCGCGTGCTCGCGTTCGACAACATGGAGGGGCGCGGGCCGAGCGGGACGACGCCGTGGACGCGGCACGAGGTGACGCTGGACATCCCGGCGGAGACGGCCGGGATCGCGTGGGGGCTCATCCTGATGGGCAAGGGGGCGGCGTGGTACGACGACATCGAGATCACGCTGGACGGGGTGCCGTACCACGACCCGGCGCGGTTCTGCCTGGACTTCGAGGACGAGGCGGTTCGGCACTTCTCGATCGGCGGGCAGCCGAACTACGCGGGCAAGCGGGTGAAGAGGGACGCGCACGGGGGCGAGAGTTGCCTGGAACTTCGGCACGTGGCGGACCCGAAGCCGGTGGACCACAAGGGGCTCCTGGCGCGGGCGGACGGGCTGGTGGCGACGCTGCGCGAGCGGCGGGACGCGCTGGCCGCGGCGTCGACGCCCAAGGACGCGGACTGGGCGATCCAGAACGCGCGCGTCGTGGCGCAGGGGATGTCGATGCTGGCGGCGATGCATGGGAACATGGCCCGCGGGAGCAACATCCGCGACGAGTGCATGGCGGAGAACGTCGCGTGGATCCTCGAGCAGAACCCCGGGGCGAAGATCGTGCTCTGGGCGCACAACGCGCACGTCTCGCGCGGGACGATCTGGAACAGCCGATGGATGGGGAACTACCTGGAGAAGCGGTTCCCGGGGCAGATGGTGGTGTTCGGGTTCGCCACGGCGCGGGGGAAGTACACGGCGATCGCGACGGGCAGGGGGCTGGTGAGCGACAACGAACTTGGCGCGCCCACGCCCACGAGCGTGGAGTCGTACCTGGCGTCGGCGGGGATGCCGGGATTCCTGCTCGATCTGCGCGGAGCGAGCGAGGACGACCCGGGCTCGTCGTGGGTGTTCGACATGAGGCCGATGCGGAGCATCGGGGCGATGGCGATGGACGCGCAGTTCACTCCGGTGGTGGTGCGCGACCTGTTCGACGTGCTGGTGTACCAGGAGGAGACGACGGCGGCGCGGCAACTGGGATCGCGGCGGGCGAGGCCCGGAGCGGAGCGAGACACGGTGGGCGTGGAGGCGAAGCCGGAGGCCGAGACGAAGCCCGAGCCGCCGAGCTCGCGGTGACCTAGGGCGCTGAGCATCCGGCGACGAAGCGGTTGTTGAAGCAGACGAAGTCGTTGACGTTGAGGACGGGGGCGGTCGTCGAGGCGTCGCAGTTGGCCCGGGAGTCGCCCCCCGCGAAGAGATTGTTGAAGCAGACAAAGTCGTTGACGTTGAGGACGGGGGCGATGGTTGAGCCGTCGCAGTTGGCGTAGCAGGGCTGGGGGCCGGCGCCGGAGGTGCCGAGGATTCGGAAGGTCATGTCTTGCTTGGCCTGGCTGAGCGAGTCCCTGGCGTCGCGCCACGCGCCCACCGCGTTGAGGAACTGCCGCGCATTGGCGCCGGGTTTGGCGGTCTCGCCGAGGATGGTGACGGGCACGCACCACGGGCCGGAGGGGAGCGAGCCGGCGGCCTGCCAGTCGATCCAGTAAGTCCCGGGCGGGAGCGTCAGGGGCGGGACGATGGCGGCGCGGACGGCCATGATCGGGCGGGTCGCGTTGAGCGGCTCGGTGTCGAGCGCGCGGAAGGAGTTGGCCCAGGCGGCCGAGAGCAGGACGTTGGTGGTGGTGTCGCCGAAGAGGATGGTGGAGCCTGGGTCGCCGGGCCTGGCGGACCAGATGCGGAGGTTGATCGAGGTGAACGTGGGCGTGGAGGTGGACGAGTTGGTCTGGAAGGCGAGGAACTCGACGGCCTCGAGGGTCCACGCGGCGGGCCCGGGGATCGTGAAGTCGTCGGCGAGGCGGTCGGCCGGGGCGATCATGCTGAAGCCCTGGCTCTGGAGGTTGAGCGTTGTTTGGACGGCGCTCAGGCCCGCGCCACCCGCGCCGCCGCCCGGATGGGTCAGGTACGGCCCGTTGTCATACAGGACCTGAGCGCGCGCGACGACTGGGAGGAGCATCGCGACGATGCCGCACCCCGATGGGGCGAGGGAAGTTCTCATGGTGCCCGAGTCTACCGCGCGAGAGATCGGCGCGGGGGCCGGGCGTGGGCCGGGTTGGCCGCGTTCAGAGGTTGTAGAGCGTGCGGTACTTGTCGTCGAGGGCGCGGACGAGCGGGGCGTGGTCGGGCGGGCCGCCGGCGATGCGCTGGATCAGCGCGTCGGGACGGAAGCGTTGCCCGTGCACGTGGACCTTGGCGCGGAGCCAGAGGAGCAGGGGCGAGAAGTCGCCTCGGGCCATCGCGTCGTCGAGGTCGGGGAGGTCGCGTCGAGCGGCGGCGATCAACTGGGCGGCGTAGACGTTCCCGAGCGTGTAGGTCGGGAAGTACCCGAGCAGTCCCTCGGCCCAATGGCCGTCCTGGAGGCAGCCGTCGGCATCGGAAGCGGGCTCGACGCCCAGGCGGGCGCGGTATGCGGCGCGCCACGCTTCGGGGAGGTCCTTGGGATCGAGTCGGCCCTCGACCATGTCGCGCTCGAGGTCGAAGCGGACCCAGATGTGGAGGTTGTACGTGAGTTCGTCGGCCTGGGCGCGGAGCGGGGAGACCTCGATGCGGTTGATGGCGGCGTGGAAGGCGTCGAGGCGTGCAGTGCCCAGCGCCTCGGGGAAGACGTTCTTCAGCCTGGGGAAGAAGTGCTTCCAGAAGGGGAGCCCGCGGCCGATCTGGTTCTCCCAGAGGCGGGCCTGGCTCTCGTGGAGGCCGATGGACGCGGGCCGACCCAGGGGCGTGCCGGCGTGGGCGGTGTCGAGTCCCTGCTCGTAGAGACCGTGCCCGACCTCGTGGAGGAGGAAGAAGAACCCCTCGGCGAAGGCGCGGTCGGAGAATCGGACGGCCATGCGGGTGTCGCCCGGACCGAGCGCGATGCAGAAGGGGTGGGCGCCGATGTCGAGCCGCCCGCGTTCGAGATCGAAGCCGAGGGCGGCGGCGACGGCCTGGGCGAAGAGGCGCTGTCGATCGACGGGGAACTCTCGCTTGAGGAGGGCGGCGCGGGGGCGGCGCTTGGCGGCGATGGCCTGGACGAGCGGACGGAGCGCGGCACCGAGGCTGGCCATGAGCGAGGCGACGGCCTGGCCGGTCGCGCCGGGCTCGTAGTGGTCGAGGAGGGCGTCATAGGCCGGGCCGGGGTGGCCCGAAACGGCGGCCTGCTCGCGAGCGAGGGCGACGATCCGCTGGAGGTGCGGGAGGAGGCGCGAGAAGTCGGACTCCTCGCGGGCCTCGGTCCACGCGCGCTGGGCGAGGGTGGTGACGCGGGCCTGTTCTTCTACCAGACGGCGCGGGAGCCGGACCTGGCGGTCGTGCTCGCGGCGGAGTTCGCGCACGGTGGCCGCGATGGGCGAGTCGGGATCGGCGACGAGGGCCGAACCCTCGACGGCGGCGAGGAGGTCGTTCCAGCGCGGATCGACGGCGCGATCGTGGAGGAGCCCGGCGAGGGCGGCGCGCTGCTCGCCGCGGTGCGCGACGGCCCCGGGCGGCATGAAGGTCTCCTCGTCCCATTCGAGGAGATCGGCGCAGGACGCGAAGACGTTCAGGTCGCGCGAGAGGCGGAGGAGTTCGTCGTAGGCGCGTTGCGGGGTCATGGTCGGGACGATCGCCAAGCGGGGGCGATGGTATCGGATCGTCGACCGACAGCGAGAAAGCGGAGAGGGCGGGATTCGAACCCGCGATACAACTTTAAGGTCGTATAACGGTTTAGCAAACCGTCGCCTTCAGCCACTCGGCCACCTCTCCGGCGAAGTCGGGCCGGGGCCGGGGAGGCCGACGGCTGACGGGCTCATCGTAGCGAACGTCGGGGCGTGGTCCACCCGCATACACTGGGAGCCCCGTGGAGTATCGGATGATCCTGATGCTGGCTCAGATTCCGGTGTGGCTGACGGCGATCCTGATTGCCGTGTTCTTGTTCGTGTGCGTGCTGCTGATCCTGACGGTGCTGATCCAGAGGCCGGCGGGTGGCGGGCTGGCGGGCGCGTTCGGGTCTGGTGCGGGCTCCGGGCAGACGGCGTTCGGCGCCAAGACCGGGGACGCGCTCACGTTCGCCACGATCCTGATGTTCGTCGTGTACGTGGTGTTCGCGGTCGGGCTGAACTTCGCGACGCGGGCGCCGAAGCCCGTGGCCGGTGAGCCCGCGGCGAGCGGGACGGGCGGCCCCAATGGAGCGGGCGGCGCCCCGGCGACGACGGGCGCGACAGGCCCAACTGGCGCTCCGGCGGCGACTCCTACGCCGCCGCCAGAAGCGACGCCGGCAGCGCCGACGGGCGAGGTGCCGGCAACGGGTGCTCCCAAGTAGCGGCGATCGCGGATCTGGTAGACTGGGGAAGCCGCGACCTGATGGGGGTGGGCGCGCGATGGAAGACCGCTCGTGATCCGAAGCATGACGGGGTTTGGCGAGGCGTCGGCGGAGCGCGAGGGCGTTCACTACTTCGTCGAGGTGCGGTCGCTCAACAGCAAGTATTTCAAGGCCACGATCCGGCTGCCTGAGGCGTATCAGGGGCTGGAGGCGGAGTTGGAGACGGCGCTGCGGCGGATGCTGGCGCGGGGGACGGTGACGCTGACGGCGTCGTGCACCGACGCGTCGGAGGCCGCGGCGTTCGAGATCAACCACCGGGCGTTGGAGCGGTACATCGAGCAGATCCGGCGGGCGCCGATGGTGGCCAAGGGCGAGGTGTCGCTGGACGTGGCGTCGCTGCTGGCGCTCCCCGGGGTCTTGCAGGCGCCGGCGAACGAGGAGGAGCGGCTCCAGCGGGCGCGGGCGGCGCTCTTGCCGCTGACGGAGCGGGCGTGCGAGCAGGTGATCGTGATGCGCGGGCAGGAGGGCCGGACGCTGCGCGAGGACCTGGCGCGGCAGCGGGACCTCATCGCGGATCGGCTGGCGCGGATCACCGAACGGGCCCCGGGCGTGGTGACGGTCTATGAGGCGAGGCTGAGGTCGCGGATCGAGTCGATGCTCCAGAGCCTCGACATCCGCGTCGATCCGGTGGAACTGATCCGGGAGATCGCGGCCTACGCGGAGCGGACGGACATCGCGGAGGAGACGAGCCGCCTGTCGGGCCACATCGAGCAGTTCACGAGCCTGATCGAGTCGGACGGGGACCGCCCGGTGGGGAGGACGCTGGATTTTTTGTCGCAGGAGATGCTGCGCGAGGCGAACACGATCGCGAGCAAGTCGCCGGACTCGGAGATCTCGAAGGCGATCGTGGAGGTGAAGGGGGCGATCGACCGGATCAAGGAGCAGGTGCAGAACGTCGAGTGAGCGGGTGCGGCAGAGGGGAAGGGGGAGCGCGGCGACCGGGGGCGGGGGGCAAGGGGACGCGGCGATGGGCGGGGATCAACCCAGCGGGCGGTTCTCGCTGCGGGAAAGCCCAACCGCGGGCGAGGTGTCGCTCGTGCTGGCGCGGTTCGGGCTGGGCGAAGCGTTGGAAGTCGGTGAGCCGAAGCGCGGATCGGGGGGCTCGGTTGTGGTGCGGACGCCGGCGGGCCGGTTCCTCCTCAAGCGGCACCAGTCGCCCAGTGAGCGTCGGCGGCTGGCGCACGCGGCGCACGACGAGTTGGCGCGGCAGGGGTATCCGGTGGCGCCGGCGGCATTGATGCCGGGGCCTGAAGCGGGTCGGGAAACGGTCATCGGCGCGCGCACGTACGAGGTCTTTCGCTGGGTCGAGGCGTCGGCATATGACGGGAGCATCGGGGCGACGGCGGAGGCCGGGCGAGTGCTGGAGTGGTTCCATCGGCTGCTCGCGGCAGTGCGCGTCCCGGGCGCGCCCGAGCACCAGGACGCGCCGATCGCGGCGCTGGCGCTCGCGGCGGGCGTGCGGCTGGGGGCGAGCGCGGCGGGGGTGCTCCGGCGGCTGTCGCTGGGGCACGCGGATGCGATGCGGCGCGTGCGAGAGTTGGGGTGGGATTCGTGGCCGCGGGTGGTGGTGCATGGCGACTGGCACCCGGGGAACGTGCTGTACGCGGGCGGCCGGGTGGCGGCGGTGGTGGACCTGGACTCGTGCCGACTGGGCCCGAGGGCGCTGGACCTGGCGAATGGGGCGTTGCAGTTCTCGATGGACCTGCACGGGGGCGCGGGGCGAACGCCGGGGTTGGACGGATCGCGGCTGGCGGCGTTCTGCCGGGGGTACGAGTCGGCGCGAGAGGCCGTGATCTCGACGGCGGAACTCGAATCGCTGCCGTGGCTGATGATCGGGGCGCTGGTGGTCGAGTCGCTGGAGGCGATCGCGGGGACTGGGAGACTCGGTGGGATGGAGGGAGAGGCGGCGCTGCAGATGGTGGACGCGCAGGCGGCGTGGATGCAACGAGAATCGGGGCGGCTGCGGGCGATCGTCGGTGGCGGCTAGGATTCGTCATGGCACGCGGGGCCTGTGGCGTGGCAGGGCTGGTGGCGCTCCTGGGCGTTACGGTGTCCGTCCCGGCGCAGGAGATCGCGCTCCCGCCGCCGGCGGCGCTGCCCGCGGAGGCGCCCGAGCCTGAACTGAAGCGGCTGGTCGAGGACCTCGGCGCTGCGGAGTTGTCGCGGCGCGAGGCGGCGACGGAAGCGATCGAGACGAACCGCGCGATCCGGCTTCGGCACCTGGAGCGATGGCTGCGGGAGCCGGGGCTGAGCCCGGAGCAGCGGACGCGGCTGATGGGGCTGGCGCGGGCGCGGTTCTGGAGCGAGCCACGCGCGGCGATGGGGGTGCGGCGCGACGGGCCGTTCGCGGGGTCGCGCGGGGTGATCCTGACGGCGATCACGCCCGGATTCCCGGCGGCGGAGGTGCTCCGCGCGGGGGACCGGATCGAGACGCTCGACGGGTTCAAACTCGACGAGTTCGAGATGTTCCGGTACGTGATCATCGCGCACGACCCGGGGGACGAGATCCCGGCGACGGTGATCCGCGACGGGGTCACGCTGCATCTCAAGATCAAACTGGGGCACTACGCGGCGCTGGGCCTGAACCTGGAGGAGAACGTGCTGGTGGAGGGCTGGCGGCTGCGGTCCAGGCCGTACGCGTCGCTGGGGGCGGCGGGGTCGCGGATCAAGTTGGAGACGCCGGCGCTCACGCGGCCCGTGAACCATGCGACGGCGATGGGCCTGGAGGCGGACGGTGGCACGATCGGGGTGGTGGCCGGGGGCGAGGCGCGGGAGAGCCGACCGCCCCCACCGCCGCTGCCGACGACGCTGAACCGAGCCGGCCCGCGGATGCTGGGCCCGCAGGTGGCGCCGGCGCGCCGGGGCGAGGCGGAGGTTCTGCGGGCGCAACTGGAGACGCTGGTAGCCGCGCGGGCGCGCTCGCTGGAGGAACTGACGGCGGTGGTCACGCGACTATCGGACCCGACACTTCCCGGGGCGATTCGAGAGGAACTCGAGCGCCGGAAGACGAGCCTCCTCGGGCAGGCCGAGGTCTATGGGCAGCAGATCGACCGGCTGCAGGCGCGGCTCGGGCGGTTAGGACGGTAGCGCGATCAGCGCGGATCGGGCTGGTGGACCAGGCGGCACTTCGCGGGCGAGGCGCCGTGCTCGTCGAAGAGCACGAGTTCGTTCTCTTCATCGGCGCGGAGCCATGACGGGGGGATGAAGTAGGAACGTTGCGGGGGCACGGGGTCGCCGGAGGCAGTCGCGGCGAAGTAGCGGGAGACGTGGCGGCCGTTGACGTACAACTGGCCCTTGGTCAGGCCCGAGGCATCAAAGTAGACCGGGGCGCCGAGATCGCGGGGCGTGAAGGTCGCGCGCCACCATGTGGGGCCGGCGAGCCTGGCGGCCTTGACCTTCTGGAACGCGGAGGCACGTGGGGCCTCCCAGCGCGCGAAGGCCCACTCGGCCTTGGCCGAGAGGTTGGTAGCGCACTCGATGAGTTGGGCGTTGGCGGCGATGCCCTCAAAGGGATCGTCGGCGAGGCCGGGGTCGTTCAGCGGAGCGATCTGGATGGAGTTCGCACCAGACTTGAGGGTGTCGGGCTCGATGGTGACGGCCTGGGCGTGCCCGCGGTCGAGGAAGGCCACGGGCTTCTTGTTGACCAGGAGCAGGGCGCGACAACGGAGCGGACCGGCGGAGAAGATGAGCGGAGACTTCTTCCGCAGCGCGACGGACCAGGTGAGTCGTTCCGGGAGTGTCACGTCGCCGGGCTGGACCTCCCAGATGGGGGAGATGAAGGTGAGCGGCTGGATGGGCTCGACGTGCTCGACGGAGGGCTTGGGAAGTTTGAGCGGCTTGGCGTCCCAGAGGTGCCCGGTGACGCCCTTGGTCCCGGAGAGTTGGACGCCCGCGGAGGCGCGCCCGAGGTTCTCGGCGAGGACGACGAGGGTTCGAGGGCCCTTGCCGAGGGAGATCGGGATGGAGAGGTCGGCGCCCGGCCCGAAGCCGACGAGCCCGGCGGGCTCGCCATCGACAAAGACATGGAGACGATCGGACGAACCGGGGAAGGCCAGGCGGACCTTGCCGCCCGCGGCCTTGAGGCGGAGTCGGTACCACCCGTAGCCGTAGGGAGCGCCGAGGCTGGCGAGGTCGGAGGGCCCGTCGATGGCGGCGAAGCGTGCGGAGGTGCCGTTGTCGTAGTCGGCCATGCCGGCGCCGGTCCACTCGGAGAGGGTGAGGCGGTCGGCGTGGTGCTTGGCGTTGGCGTGGGCTCCGGAGACCTCTCGCATGGAGCCATCGGCGCCGAGGCGGGTGTAGTGCCGCTTGCCCTGTGCGAGGACTGGCCCGCCCGAGGGGGACATGCCGACGGCGCCGAGGATGACGGCGTCGTCGGTGAAGAAGACGTGGTCGGTCTGCTGTCGGGAGCAGATGACGAGGGTGAGCCCCTCGTGGGCGATGACCGAGGGGGAGTCGGTGGACTTGGCGCCCGGGACATCGACGTGGAGCGGGGAGCCGTTGACGCTGACGACGCCGGTGGCGCCCGGCGCGCCGAAGAGGACGACGACGCTGCCAACCATGCCCAGGGCGCTGAGGTTGGTGTAGTCGATCTTGGACCGGCCGGCGATGAAGGTGTTGAAGAGGCACCAGGCGACGGAGCCGGTATCGACATCGACGGGGAGGAGCGTGCCGTCGGCGAGGAGGAGGCGCGTGGATTGGGTGGAACCTGGCTCGCCGCCGGGCCCTGCGAAGACGAAGGCGACGCCGCCCTGGGCGCCGCTGGCGTAGACAACGGAAGGGGATCCGGCGCGGGTGCCGTGGGTGCCGTCGAAGTCCGGGGCGATGACGACGGGCCTGAAGGCGGGGTCAAGGCTGGAGAGGACGCGCGAGAAACGGGAGGCGAAGGTGCAGATGCGGCGTACAGCGGCGTAGGTTGGGCCGGGACTCCCGGACTCGGTGAGGGGCGCGCCGGGGTTTCGCGAGGCGGTGGCGAACCCGCTGCCGGACTGCGAGTGCTCGGAGACCTTGCCACCCCAGAAACCGAAGTTGGTCCCGCCGTGGAAGGGGTGGATGTTGAACTGCGCGCCGCCCGCGAGGATCTGGGCGAGCCTGGGCTCGATGGCGGCGGCGTCGGCGGCGACGGCGGCCGCGGCGTCGTCGTCCGCGCCCCACGAGAGCGACCCGCCCACGTTGAACTCGACGACGAGGCGCGGTCGCTCGGCGCGGACGGCGGCGAGTTGGCGCACCGTCGAGAGCAGGTCGCCCCCGCCGGTCCAGCACTCGATCTCGCTCTCGGGGGACTGCCAGAGGTTGTTGGCGTTGATGGTGGGGACGTTGAAGCCGGCCTCGCGGAGGTAGCGGTTGAGTTCGCCGAGGTAGGCGTCGGCCAGTTTGTCGTCCCCGCAGGTCCACGCGGATTCATTCTGGACCAGGATGATCGGCCCGCCCTTGCCGGGGCTGGTGATCTGGAGGTCGCGGACGCGATCGGCGACGGCGGTGATGTAGCGCGAGCAGGCCTCGAGGAAGGGCCCGTTGGCGGTGCGGAGTTTGATGCCCTCGATCCCACCGAGCCAGGCGGGGAGCCCGCCGAAGTCCCAATCGACGCCGATGTAGGGCCCGATGCGGAGGATGCACTGGAGCCCGGCCTGCCCGATGAGTTGGATGAAGTGGCGGAGGTCGTTGTCGCCGGAGAAGTCGAAGTGGCCTGGTCGGGGCTCGTGGCGGTTCCAGAAGACCGGGGTCTCGATGGTGTTCAGGCCGGCGAGTTTGGCGGCGTGGATGCGCGATTCCCAGGCGTCGCGCGGGACGCGGGCGTAGTGGATGGACCCGCTGACGACCCAGATCCGTCGGCCGTCAACCATGAAACTCCGCCCGTCGTAGGTGACCTGGGGCATCGGAAGGGGATCTCCGAGCGGCGATGCGGGGCGTGCCAGCCCCGGGACGCCAAGGTGGATATCGTGGGGACGCCGTTCCCACGCAACAACAGCGCTCCGCGCCGGTACAAGTGGTCCAAACGGTATCCGACCCCCCGATGAATGACCAGTATGTTTGAGTTTTGTTAGGCATAGATTGACGCAGAAAATCGGCATTCCGAGTCCGCCACGGAGAGAACAATGGCCGACCGATCGAGACGGCTAGTGACGCTGGGTGCCTCGGGAGTTGCCCTTGTGGCGGCAGGATGCGGGCACCCGCTGCGGGACATTGATGCGCGAGCGCGGCGACTGGCGGCGGAACGATCGGCGGCGATCGGGGGTGGTGCCGTCGCACCGGAGGCCGAGTTTGCCGACGCGATCGACGGCGAGCGGCGGGCGGGCACGAGCAAGACGCCCGCGACGGTGAACCCCTCGGCGTCCGAGTTGCGGTTTGACGCGGCGGAGGCGACGCGGGACGTGGCGTCGCGGCTGGCGGCGTATGCCGAGCGGTCCACCGGGTCGGGCGAGCAGGCGCGACGATTGACGCTCACGGACGCGCTCAAGCAGGCGCAGCGGACGTCGCGGGAGTACCTGGACGCCGAAGAGGATTACATCCTGGCGGCGATCCGGCTCCTGGTGGAGCGGCATCTGTGGGGTCCGCGGCTGTTCAACGACACGTCGGTGACGATCAGCGGCGAGGGCGACGAAGGGGACTTCCAGCACGCGGTGAGCGTGGTGAACGACCTGCGGGTGACGAAGCGATTGCCGTATGGCGGGCAGGTGGAGGCGGCGTGGGTGTGGCGGGCGACGGAGCAGTTGCGCGAGCAGGCGACGGGGCGGTATCGGCAGTCGTCGGAGTTGGCGCTGAGCGGGACGGTGCCGCTGCTGCGGGGGGCGGGGCTGGTGGCGCAGGAGAGCCTGATCCAGGCGGAGCGGGAGTTGGTGTACGCGGCGCGGGCGTTCGAGACGTTCCGGCGGCAGTTCCTGGTGGGCGTGGCGGCGGACTACTTCGACCTCTTGCAGTCGCGGGCGCAGATCCGCAACCAGGAGGCGCAACTCGAGAGTTTGAAACTGATCGAGCGGGGGCAGAGCGCGCGGTTCGACGCGGGACGGATCGCGGAGTTCGACAAGAACATCGCGGTGAACCAGGTGCTGGAGGCGACGGCGGGGCTGGCGGGGCAGCGCGAGTCGTACATCCTGCAACTGGAGCGGTTCAAGATCCGGCTTGGCCTCCCATCGGAGACGCCGATCGAGGTGGACGACGCGCTCCTGGAGATCCCGGACCCGGACATCACGCTGGACGAGGCGTCGCGAAGGGCGCTGGAGTATCGGCTGGACGTGCAGACACGGCGGGACCAGTTGGACGACGCGGCCCGATCCGTCGCGAACGCGCGGAACGCGCTGCTCCCGAACCTGGACGCGAGCGCGCGGGTGGCGCTCCCGACGGATCCGGACGCGCGCGAGGGCGGGGTCAACTTCCAGGGGGAGGACTTGCGGTACAGCGCGGGGCTGACGTTCGGCCTGCCGCTGGACCGCGAGACGGAGCGGCTGGCGCTTCGGCAGGCGCTGATCGGGTATCGGTCGAGGCAGCGCGCCTTCGAGCAGTTCCGCGACGAGGTGGCGGTGGGCGTGCGGCAGGCGGTGCGGACGATCGACCTGGCGCGGTTCCAGTTGCGGCTGGCCGAGGAGCAGGTGATCATCAACCAGCGGCGGATGCGGGAACTGGAGATCAAGGCGGACGAGGTGGACACGCAGAAGCGGGTGGACGCGGCCAACGAGTTGCAGCGGGCCGCGAACTCGCGTGATCGGGCCCGGACCAACCTGCGGAACGCGATCCTGAACTACCTGCGGGACTCGGGGCAGTTGCGGGTGGCGCGGGATGGGACGTTCCAGCCCTTGCCGGGGATGGGGGACGGGCCGTAGGGGCCTAACCGGCCCCTGTCGGGGCGAACTGGAAGCGTGTGGGCGCAGTAGTTGTGAGAGGCGGGCTCGGGCGAGCCGATAGCATCACGGGGTTCTCGGTCGGGATGGTTCCCGCGGCCCCGTCAACCCGTGCCCCACCCGCGTGCGTGACGCCCTCATGGGTTCGGGCGTGGCGAGGGTGTCAGGTCGAGTGAATCGAGGAGAGTCTCTGCATGTGCGGGATCGTCGCGTACGTCGGATCGAAGCCCGCGCAGGCGCTCTTGATCGAGGGCCTGAAGCGGCTGGAGTATCGGGGGTATGACTCGGCGGGGATCGCGGTGATGCACGCGGGCCGGGCGACGGTGGTGAAGAAGGCCGGGCGGGTGGCGAACCTGGAGGCGGAACTGGCGTCCCGCGGCCCGCTGGCGGGGACGATGGGGATGGCGCACACGCGCTGGGCGACGCACGGGGGCGTGACGGACCTGAACGCGCACCCGCACCGGGACGACAAGGCGGGGATCGTGGTGATCCACAACGGGATCATCGAGAACTACGCGTCGCTGAAGACCTATTTGATGGACAAGGGGCACCGGTTCGTGTCGGAGACGGACACGGAGGTGCTGGCGATGCTCATCGGGGAGTTGTACGAGGGGGGCGAGGGGGGGCTGGAGGCGGCGGTGCAGGCGGCGCTGCGCGAGGTGACCGGGGCGTACGCGATCTGCGTGATGTGCGAGAAGGAGCCGGACACGCTGGTGGTGGCGCGGAAGGGGGCGCCGCTGATGGTGGGGATCGGGGCCGGGGAGTACGTGGTGGCGTCGGACGCGTCGGCGATCGTGGCGCACACGACGCAGGCGTTCCCGCTGGACGACTACAACGTGGTGAGGATCACGCGGAACGGGTTCCGCACCTCGACGACGACGAACGTGGCGGTGACGCCCAAGGTGATGCAGCTCGAGTTGGACCTGGAGCAGATCGAACTGGGCCGGTTCGAGCACTTCATGCAGAAGGAGATCTTCGAGCAGCCGGCGGCGCTGCGGAACACGATGCGCGGGCGGCTCCAGGCCGAGGACGGCAAGGTCGTGCTGGGCGGGCTGTCGGCGCTGGCGAAGCAGTTGGTGCGGTCGCGGCGGGTGATCCTGACGGGGCAGGGGACGGCGCTGCACGCGGCGACGATCGGAGAGTACCTGCTCGAAGACCTGGCGAAGGTCCCGGCGCACGCGGAGTACGCCAGCGAGTTCCGCTATCGCAACCCGATCATCGAGGACCAGACGGTGGTGGTCGCGGTGAGCCAGTCCGGCGAGACGGCGGACACGCTCGCGGCGCTGCAGGAGGCCAAGGACCGCGGGGCGCTGGCGCTGGGCGTGGTGAACGTGGTGGGCTCGAGCATCGCGCGCGAGACCGACGCGGGCGTGTACCTCCGCGTGGGCCCGGAGATCGGCGTCGCGAGCACCAAGGCGTTCACCGGGCAGGTCGCGGTGCTGGCCCTCATCAGCCTCTTCCTGGCGCGGCGGCGGTACATGTCGGCGGACCAGTGCGCCGCGATGATCCGCGAGATGCAGTCGATCCCCGGGAAGATCGAGCGGGTCCTCGAGCAGGACGAGCGGATCAAGAAGGTGGCGGAGAAGTACTGCGAGCGCGAGAACTGGCTGTTCCTGGGGCGGGGGTACAACTACCCGACGGCCCTGGAGGGCGCGCTGAAACTCAAGGAGATCTCGTACATCCACGCGGAGGGGATGCCCGCGGCGGAGATGAAGCACGGGCCGATCGCGCTCATCAACGACGGGATGCCGGCGGTCTTCATCGCGAACAAGGGCCGGCAGTACGACAAGGTGCTGAACAACATCTCGGAGGTGCGGGCCCGGGGCGGGCACGTCATCGCGGTGGCGACCGAGGGGGACGCGGAGATCGGGAAGGTGGCGGAGGACGTGATCTACGTGCCGGAGATCGACGAGCCGCTCTCGCCGATGGTGACCGTGGTCCCGCTGCAACTGATCGCGTACCACGCGGCGGTGCTGCGCGGGCACGACGTGGACAAGCCGCGGAACTTGGCCAAGAGCGTGACGGTGGAGTAAGCCTGGGCCGCAGGCCGGGGCGGGGGGTCGCGGGTGTCGAGCACGCGGGCGTCGGCAGCGGAGCGGTCCGGCTCGGCCGCGCGCCCCGTGCCGATGGGACGCGCGCCCGGGTCGCCGAGATGATCGACGCGGCGCGCGAACGTTAGTTCGTGGCGGGCTGCGCGTCGCTGACAAGGTCGGCGCGTCCGGCGACGGAGGTCTGGACGTGGGGCAGCCCGAGGCGGTCGTTCTTGTCGGCGCCGAGGGCCTCGGCGGCCTTGGCGGCCTCGGCGAGCATCTGCTCGGGGTCCTCGCCCTCGGCGGGGAGGGGCTCGCCGAGCAGTTTGACGCGGATGTCCTGGTGGGGGCGGAAGCCGGTGCCCGCGGGGATGAGGTGGCCCAGCAGGACGTTCTCCTTGAGGCCGACGAGGTTGTCAACGGCGCCGCGGAGGGCGGCCTCGGTGAGAACCTTGGTCGTCTCCTGGAACGAGGCGCCCGAGAGGAACGACTCGCTCTGGAGGCTCGCCTTGGTGATGCCCAGCAGCAGCGTTCGGCCCGAGGCGGGCTTGGCACGCTTGCCCTTGGCGCCCTCCTTGCCCTCGGCCTCGGCCTTGGCATTGGCCTCCTTGACCACGTTCTTGTGGACGAGGTCGCCGACCTTGAGGTCGGTGCCCCCGGCCTCGGTGATGCGGATGAGGTGGCCGACCTGGTTGTTGCGCTGGCGGAACTCGAACTTGTCGACGACCTCGTGCGGGAGGAGGTCGGTGTCGCCCGGGCTCTCGACGCGGACCTTGCGGAGCATCTGGGAGAGGATGAGTTCGATGTGCTTGTCGTTGATGACCACGCCCTGGGCGCGATAGACGTTCTGGACCTCGTCGAGCATGTACGTCCAGAGGGCCTCCTCGCCCTTGATGCGGAGGATGTCGTGGGGGACGAGCGGGCCCTCGGTGAGGGGGTCGCCGGCCTGGACGTAGTCGCCCGCGTGAACGAGGAGGGTCTTGTCGTTGGGGACGTGGTGGTCCTTCTCGATGCCGGAGTCGGAGATGACGCGGATGGTCATCTTGCCCTTGCGCTTGTCGGAGTGGATCTCGACCTTGCCGGAGATCTCGGCCATGACGGCGGGATCCTTGGGCTTGCGAGCCTCGAAGATTTCCGTCACGCGCGGGAGGCCGCCGACGATGTCCTGGGAGCCCGCGGCGACGCGCGGGAGGCGGGCGAGCATCTGCCCGGCCTTGATGGCCTGCCCGTCCTTGACCTCGATGCGGGCCTTGGCGGGGAGGTAGTGGAAGTCGAGGATGTGCCCGTCCTTGTCGACGATGTTGATCTGCGGGTGGAGGTCGCCCTTGTGCTCGATGATGACGAGCGCCTTGCGGCCCTGGCCGGCGTCCTCCTCGCGGACGGTCTCGCCGGGGGAGATGTCGACGTACTGGACGGTGCCGTCCTTCTCGGCGAGGATGGGGACGCGGTGGGGGTCCCACTTGACGAGGACGTGGCCCTTCTTGACCTCCTCGCCGTGGGCGGCCTGGAGGTAGGCGCCGTAGGGGACCTTGTATTTTTCGAGTTCGCGGCCCTTGGGATCGAGGACGGCGATCTCGCCGTTGCGCTTGAGGGCGACGAAGACGTCGTGGCCCTCGTCGTCCTTGGCGGCGACGTGGTTGCAGTCGCGGATATCGACGGTGCCGCCGTGGATGGAGCGGTACTCGGTGTCCTGGGCGGTGCGTTGGCCGATGCCGCCGGTGTGGAAGGTGCGCATGGTGAGCTGGGTGCCCGGCTCGCCGATGGACTGTGCGGCGATGATGCCGACGGCCATGCCCTGCTCGACGATCTTGCCGGTGGACATGTCCATGCCGTAGTCGAGGACGGAGCACCCGGTCTTGCTCTCGCTGGTGAGGGGGGAACGGACGAAGACCTCGTCGATGCCGAGTTCCTCGATGCGAGCGGCGATCTCGGTGGTGATGAGTTCGTTGCCGCCGACGATGGCCTCGCCGGTCTTGGGGTTGACGACGGGATTGACGGAGACGCGGCCGACGATCTGGTCGCGGAGGGGCACGTCGATCTCCTCGCCCTTGTAGATGGCGCGTTTGCGGATGCCGCGCTTGCTGCCGCAGTCGTGCTCGCCGATGATGACGGACTGGGCGATGTCGCAGAGTTTGCGGGTAAGGTAGCCGGAGTCGGCGGTCTTGAGGGCGGTATCGGCGAGGCCCTTGCGCGCGCCGTGGGTGCTGCTGAAGTACTCGAGGATGTTGAGGCCCTCGCGGAAGTTGGCGCGGATGGGGGACTCGATGATCTCGCCGGAGGGCTTGGCCATCAGCCCGCGCATGCCGGCGAGTTGCTGCATCTGGGAGACGTTGCCGCGGGCGCCGGAGTCGGACATGAGGTAGACGGGGTTGAGATAGGGCTTGCCCTTCTTGGAATCGACGGGGAGTTCGTTCCCGTCCTCGTCGCGGCGGTCGTGCTTGAGGGTCTCGATGAGTTTCTTGGTGACCTGCTCGCGGCAGTGGGCCCAGATGTCGAGGAGTTGGTTGTATCGTTCGCGGGCGGTGATGATGCCGCGCTCGAAGTTCTTCTCGACGCGGTCGACGCGTTTCTGGGACTCTTCGAGGAGTTGGGGCTTGGACTCGGGGATCCGGAGGTCGGTGATCCCGAAGGAGAGCCCGGCGACGGTGGACTGCTTGAACCCGATCTCCTTCATGCGGTCGAGGAGGTCGATGGTGCCGGGGCGGCCGCAGTAGGCGTAGGTGTCGTCGATGACGCGGGCGCAGCCCTTCTTGCCCAGGGCGCAGTTGTAGAAGGGCATGCCCTTCTCGAGGATCTCGGCGAAGAGGATTCGGCCGACGGTGGTGACGATGCGTCCGCCGGCGGGCATGGGCTTGATCGCGCCGGTCTGGGACTCGACGATCTCGGTGAATCCGTCGAGGCGGACGACGATGCGCTCGTGGAGCCCGATGGTCCCGTGGTCCTTGGCGAGGATGGCCTCGCGGCGGTCCTTGAAGCGTTTGAGTTCGGACTCGGGGCGCTCGTCGGGGACGCCGGTGGTGATGAAGTAGACGCCCATGACGATGTCCTGGCTGGGCGAGATGATGGGCTTGCCGTTGGCGGGGGAGAAGATGTTGTGCGTGCTGAGCATGAGCACGTGGGCCTCGGCCTGGGCCTCGATGGAGAGGGGGAGGTGGACGGCCATCTGGTCGCCGTCGAAGTCGGCGTTGAACCCGCCGCAGACCAGCGGGTGGATCTTGATGGCGTTGCCCTCGACGAGGACGGGCTCGAAGGCCTGGATGCCCATTCGGTGGAGGGTGGGCGCGCGGTTGAGGAGCACGGGGTGCTGGTCGATGACCTCTTCGAGGATGTCCCAGACCTCGGGGTCGCGGCGTTCGAGCATGCGCTTGGCGGACTTGATGGTGTCGGCCAGGCCATGCTCCTTGAGTTTGCGGATGATGAAGGGCTGGTAGAGTTCGAGGGCGATCTTCTTGGGGAGCCCGCACTGGTTGAGTTTGAGTTCGGGCCCGACGACGATGACCGAGCGCGCGGAGTAGTCGACGCGCTTGCCGAGGAGGTTCTCGCGGAATCGGCCCTGCTTGCCCTTGATCATGTCGGTGAGCGACTTGAGCGGGCGGTTGGACGATCCGAGCACCGGGCGGCGGCATCGGTTGTTGTCGAAGAGCGCGTCCACGGCCTGCTGGAGCATCCGCTTCTCGTTGCGGATGATGACCTCGGGGGCGTTGAGGTCCATGAGTTTCTTGAGGCGGTTGTTGCGGTTGATGATGCGGCGGTAGAGGTCGTTGAGGTCGCTGGTGGCGAAGTTGCCGGACTCGAGGAGCACGAGCGGGCGGAGGTCCGGGGGGATGACCGGGACGACGTCCATCACCAGCCAGGCCGGGTCGTTCTCGCTCTTGCGGACCTGCTCGACGAGTTTGAGTCGCTTGGCGAGGTCCTTGATCTTTTGCTTGGAGCGGGTGTCACGGAGTTCCTGGCGGAGTTCGGCCTGGAGTTCGTCGAGGTTGAGTTTGTCGACGAGTTCGCGGATGGCGTCGGCGCCCATGAGGGCCTTGAAGGCGTTGCCGTACTTCTCCTGGGCCTCGCGGTGCTCGTCCTCGGTCATGACCTGGCGATCCCGGAGTTCGGTGTCGCCCTTGTCGGTGACGACGTAGTCCTGGTAGTAGATGATCTTCTCGAGGTCGGAGGTCTTCATGCCCAGGAGGGTGCCGAGGCGGCTGGGCATGGACTTGAAGAACCAGATGTGGACGACGGGGGAGGCGAGGTTGATGTGGCCCATTCGCTTGCGGCGGACGCGGGAGTGGGTGACCTTGACGCCGCAGCGGTCGCAGATGATGCCCTTGTACTTGGTCCCACGGAACTTGCCGCAGGCGCACTCGTA
The DNA here is from genome assembly GCA_016793805.1 of Phycisphaerae bacterium. Lineage (GTDB taxonomy): Bacteria > Planctomycetota > Phycisphaerae > Phycisphaerales > UBA1924 > JAEUIZ01. The sequence goes on along the minus strand of JAEUIZ010000042.1, from coordinate 76,638 downwards.
GTCGCGCTCGGGCCCGAAGATGCGCTCGCAGAAGAGCCCGTCCTTCTCGGGGCGGTAGGTGCGGTAGTTGATGGTCTCGGGCTTCTTGACCTCGCCGTAGGACCACGCGCGGATGTCGTTGGGCGACGCGAGGGTGACCTTGACGGCGGTGAAGTCATTGACGCGGTCGTACACGGTCTCTGCCATTGGTCTCTCCAGACAGTGGAGCAGGCTGCGGTCTCACATCTCGGTCATGCCCACGGGTGGCTCGACAGAAGCGCCGCGGATGCGGCGGGTGCCGGCGGCGCCGGTATCGGGCGCGCCGGGACTCCAGCCTCCGCTACAGGAGGCTTCCTCCGCCGAGTTTCTTCTTCTCGAGCGTGACGTTCATTCCAAGGCCCTTGAGTTCGTTGCAGAGCACGTCGAAGGCGACGGGCATCCCGGCTTCGAGTTTGTTGGTGCCCTTGACCATGCTCTCGTAGATCTTCGTGCGGCCCTCGACATCGTCGGACTTGACGGTGAGGAGTTCCTGGAGGATGTACGCCGCGCCGTAGGCCTCGAGCGCCCAGACTTCCATCTCCCCGAAGCGTTGGCCACCGGTGCGGGCCTTGCCGCCGAGGGGCTGCTGGGTGATGAGGGAGTAGGGCCCGGTGGCGCGAGCGTGGATCTTGTCGTCGACGAGGTGGTGGAGTTTGAGGAGGTACATGTAGCCGACGGTGGTCTTCTGGGAGAAGGGCTCACCGGTTCGGCCGTCGAAGAGTTGGATCTTGCCCCCGCGCGGCATGCGGGCGAGGAGTTCGCGCGGGTGGGGCCAGGTGCCGGTGGCTTCGAAGTGCTTGAGGCGTTCCTCGACGTGGGCGTTGGCCTCGACGACGGCGGCGTGGACCTCGGCCTCGGTGGCGCCGTCGAAGACGGGGGTGACGGCCTGGAACCCGAGGACCTTGGCGGCCCAGCCAAGGTGGGTTTCGAGGATCTGTCCGACGTTCATGCGGCTGGGCACGCCCAGCGGATTGAGGAGGATGTCGACGGGCGTGCCGTCCTCCATGAAGGGCATCTCTTCCTCGGGGACGATTCGGGCGATGACGCCCTTGTTCCCGTGGCGGCCGGCCATCTTGTCGCCGACGGAGAGTTGCCGCTTGGTGGCGAGGTAGACCTTGACCATCTCGAGGACGCCGGTGGGCAGTTCGTCGCCTCGCTTCATGTGCGCGGTCTTGCGCTGCTTCTCGGTCTCGATGGCGGCGATGCGGGGCCAGAACTGCTTGTGGAGGACCTCGGCCTTCTCGCGGGCCTCCTTCGAGCCCTTGACCCACTTGACGTCGAAGGTCTTGATCTGCTCGAGGATGACCTCGGGGATGTCGCTGGCGCCGACCTTCTGGCGGGTGTTGGGGTCGATGATGGGCGTGCCGACGGCTTCCTCGATCGCCAGGGTCATCTGCTTGAAGAGTTGGATGGCCTTGGCGTCCATCTCGGCCTCGTAGGCGGCGATCTCCTTCTTGAGTTGCTTCTTCTGGTCCTCGTTCATGTGGAGGCGGCGGGAGAACTTGCGCGCCCCGATCACCACGCCCTCGACGCCCGCCGGGACTTCGAGGGAGTCGTTCTTCACGTCCTCACCCGCGCGTCCGAAGATGGCGTGGAGCAGTTTCTCCTCGGGGGTCAGTTCAGTCTTGCTCTTGGGGCTGACCTTGCCCACGAGGATGTCGCCCGGCCCGACGAAGGCGCCGATGCGGATGATCCCGTGCTCGTCGAGGTTGCGGAGCATCTTCTCCGACACGTTCGGGATGTCGCGGGTGAACTCCTCGCGTCCGAGTTTGGTCTCGCGGATCTCGACGTCGAAACTGTCGATGTGGATGCTCGTGAAGGCGTCGTCCTTGACGAGTCGCTCGTTGATGACGATGGCGTCCTCGAAGTTGTACCCGTCGAAGGTGTTGAACGCGACCAGGACGTTGCGCCCGATGGCGAGTTCCCCGTGGTGCGTCGAGGCGCCGTCGGCGATGATCTCGCCGGCCTTGACCTTCTGGCCGATCTTGACGATCGGGCGCTGGTTCAGGCACGTCCGCTCGTTGAGGCCCACGAACTTGCGCAGGACGTACTCGTCCGAGTTGTCGATGATGATGCGCTGCCCGTCGGCGTAGGTCACGGTCCCCGAGTTCTTGGCCTTCACGACCATGCCCGAGTGCTTGCCCAGTTCGCGCTCCAGGCCGGTGCAGACGCAGGCCGGATCGACCTTCAGGAGCGGCACCGCCTGGCGCTGCATGTTCGAGCCCATGAGCGCGCGGTTCGCGTCGTCGTGCTCGAGGAAGGGGATGAGCGCCGCCGAGATGCCCACGAGTTGCTTGGGCGAGATGTCCACGTACTGGACCTCGCCCGAGTCGATCTCCTGGAGTTCCCCGTTGACGCGGGCGAGCACCGAGCCCTTCTTCAGTTTGCCCTCGGCGTCGATGGCGTCGCAGGGGGCGAGGACGGCCTGCATCTCCTCGTCGGCGCGGAGGTGGATGACCTTGCCGGTGGCCTTGCCGTTCCTGGCCTCGCGGTAGGGCGTGCGGAGGAACCCGTACTCGTCGATGGAGGCGTAGATGCCCATCGAGGCGATCAGGCCGATGTTGGTGCCCTCGGGGGTCTCGATGGGGCAGATGCGCCCGTAGTGCGAGATGTGAACGTCGCGGACCTCGAACCCGGCGCGCTTGCGGTTGAGGCCGCCCGGCCCGAGGGCCGAGAGCCGACGCTCGTGCACCAGCGTCGAGAGGGGGTTGGTCTGATCCACGACCTGGGAGAGTTCGGAACGCCCGAAGAAGAAGTCGATGGCGCTGGAGATGCTCTTGGAGTTCACCAGGTCCGCGATCTTGGTGATCTCCTCCGGGTCCTTGACGCTCATGCGTTCCTGGACGGTCCGGCGGAGTTTCAGGAAGCCCTTGCGGAGTTCCTCGACCGCCAACTCGTCGAGCGTGCGGAGGCGGCGGTTCCCGAGGTGGTCGATGTCATCGACGCTGGCGACGGGCCGGCCCGTTTGGGCGTCGACGCGGTTGGAGCGGAGGTCGAGGATGTACTGCACCACCCGCAGGAAGTCCTCCCCGCGGATGAACATCATGTCCTCGGGCGTGTCGAGGTTGAACTTGCGGTTGATGCGGAAGCGACCCACGCGCCCGAGCCGGTAGCGTGTGTCGTCGAAGAACTTCTCGAAGAAGAGTTGCTTGGCCTTGTCGATCTGCGGGGGGTTCCCGGGGCGGAGTTTGGTGTAGACGCGGAGCAGGGCCCGCTCGTACTCGCTGGCGGTGGCGAAGACCTCGCTGTGCTTGTCCTCGAGTTGCCGCTTCTCCTCCTCGACCGCGATCGTGTTGAGGATCAGCACGTCCGACGGGTTCTGGATGACCTTGACGGACTTGAGGTTGCTCTTGATGACGGCGGCGGCGCCCTCGTCCCCGAACTGCCGCCCGACGACGATGATCTCCTCGCCCGTCTCCTTGTCCACGATGTTCTCGGCGGCCCACATGTCCGCCGTGACGGCCTCGGCCTTGACCGTGCTGATCTCGTAGAAGAGGCTCAGGATCGCGTCCGTCCCCGCCACGGACTCATCGAGGCAGCGGAGGAAGGTGGTGGCGGCGAGCTTCGTGCTCTGGTCGATGCGCATCGCCAGCACGTCCTTCTTCGTCACCTCCAGTTCGATCCAGGACCCGCGCTCGGGGATGATGCGGGTCGAGTGGAGCGGGCGGTCGCCCTCGCTGGAGACGATGGAGAAGTCCACGCCCGGGGAGCGGTGCAACTGGCTGACGATCACGCGCTCGGCGCCGTTGACGATGAACTCGCCCCCGCCCAGCATGATCGGGAACTCCCCGAGGTAGATCTCCTCCTCGGGCAGTTCGGGCTTGCCCTCGCGGTGCAGGCGCACGCCCAGGCGGAAGGGCCGCCCGTACGTCAGCCGCAGTTCGCGGCACTCGTCGGGGGTGTAGCGCGGCTCCTCCAGCGTGTAGTGGAGGTACTCGAGCTTCATCGTCCCGTCGTAACTCTCGATCGGGAAGACCTCTCGCAGCAACGCCTCGAGGCCGATGGCGGTGTTCCGCTCCTCGTGCCGCTTGGTGAGTTGCAGGAAGCGCTCGTACGCTTCGGCCTGCGTGAGCGTCAGGTCGGGGACCGTGATCCCGTCGCCGCGCTTGGAAAAACTGCGCACCTTGGTCGCTGCCATCGAAGTCCTCACGATGGTTGAACAACCGCGTTCAACTCGGTCAAACGCTGGTCACCACTGCCTGTGTGTCCGCCCACTGCCGCCCGTGTCTCATTGCCGCCCGCTGCGCGCACCCTGGTCTGAATGGAACCCGGCAGTATAGCCAAGACCGCGGCGCAGCGGAACAACGAACTCAATAGGTACTATTCCCTATTTCTGGACGCCGGCGGCGTGCCGGATGGAGCGACTCCTCGGGCCGAGGCGCGGCCACGCAGCGAACGAGCGCGTTCGTTTTTTTTTCGGGACTTCCTGGCGAGGCGAGAAACACGTGGCATAGTTGAGTGGTCGGTGTCGGCCCTGACTTCGCGCAAAGGAGTTGGCCGTGACGAGACTTTGGCGCATCGTGGCCGTTGGACTCGCGGCGGCAACGCCGAGCGTGGCCCAGCCTGCCGGGCCGCTGGTCGGGTGGGGGACCAACACGAGCGGGCAACTGAACTTTCCGTCGGGCGAGTTCTTCAAGGCCGTGTCTGGCGACTTCAGCAACACCGCGGCGATCCGCGAGGACGGGACGATCGGGATGTGGGGGGACTTCTGGGGCGGGCTGGGGACGCCCCCGCCGACGGGCCGATTCACGATGCTTGATGGCGGGCGCGACAGTTTCGTCGCGATCCGGGAGAACGGGACGCTGGCGGCGTGGGGCATCAACGCGCACGGCGGGCTGAACGTGCCGAGCGGGACGTTCAAGCACGCGGCGGCGGGGTCGAACGCGTATGCCGCTGTGAGGACAGATGGCACGTTGGCGGGATGGGGCGTGCTCTCGACGCTGACGCCGCCGGCCGGAAACGACTTCGTTGCCGTCACGGCCGGCGAGGGCTCGGCGCTCGCGCTGCGCGCTGACGGGACCGTCGTCGGATGGGGAGCCAACTTCTGGGGGGAACTCGCCGTGCCGCCAGGTACCTACCGAGATGTTGCCATCACGTATGGGTGGGCGGCGGGTGTACGGTCCGATGGCTCACTCATCTATTGGGGCGCATTGCGACCGCCGTCCATGGGCGCACTGATCGGACCCTTCACCCAGATTGACATGGGAACAAGCGGGAGTTCGCCACTGGGACTTCGAGAGGATGGCAGCCTTGCGACTTCCTCCGGGCAGGTCGCAACTGGAACCTTTGTTGCGATCGGGACCGGTGACTCCCATTACCTTGCAATTGTGCCTCCGCCATCATCGCTGATCTTCGTCGGCGCTTGGGCTGGCTGGGTTGTCGGTCGCCGCCGACGTGCAGTCTGATTCAAGGAGATGAAGATGAACGTGCTTCATTCCATGCTGGCTATTAGTGCGCTCACATCCGGCGCAAGCGCGCAGCCAACACTGCTCTACATGTGGCCAACGGAACCGCCCCCAATGTCGGTGGCTCGCGCGATCGATGCGAGCCCCGGCTACTTCGCAAACCTGGTTGTGCGTGAGGGAGGGAGTCTGTTGGGATGGGGTCCTGACAACCGATACGGCCAACAGGGGCGTCTGCCCGGGCCGTTTCCGCCGACCGGCAACGGCTACGACCCAGATACCGCGTGTGGCCAGGACCCATCACGATGCGTTCCGCCTCCCGACCCAATGCCTCTGCTTCGTCGCGCGTCCATCGGCTTCGATCACGCCCTCGCGCTGGCGATGGACCCAGTCAGCCAGCCGGAGGGCCGATTCGGCCTGCTCGCCTGGGGCCACAACGGAGCGGGACAAGCCAACATCCCGTTGTTGGAGGGTGCTCCGTGGTTCATTCCATCGGGCGCCAGGGTGATCGACATGCAAGCCGGCGAGCAGATCAACATTGTCCTGTTTGACACTGGCCAGATCGCAGCGTGGGGAGACGATCGGTACGGCGTGCATCCGATCGAGCGCCCCAACGGTCCTCTGCAACCTCCACTCTATCGACCTTATTTGCCTCCGGCGGAGTGGCGCTTCAGGGCGATCGTGTGCTGCGGCCACGCGGTTGCGGCGCTGCAATATGACCACACGCCTGGACACACGATGCCCGAGTTGAACGGCAGGATCATCTGCTGGGGGACATTCGATGAGATGGCCGAACCACTATGGTGGGGACCCAACTACCGGGGAACCCTCCCGCAGCAGGACCCTGCGAACATCCCCACTTGGCTTGCCCCATACTCGCCACCATACGCCCATCTGGCTGCAGCCCATCACACGCTGATCGCCGTGAAGGCCGATGGCACCCCGCACATCTGGGGCACTGACCTCTACTGCCCCCGCACCGACCAACCAAGAGTTCCCGGGCCCAGCCAGCCTCCACCCATCCCGATGGCGGACATCGTGGGGGGATACGCCTCTTGGATCGCTGGTCGACGCGCGGACAACGGGGAGATCGTCGCGTGGGGCGGCGTCGGCAATTGCGGTGTCAATATCCCATCGGGGTGGCCAGCAGGGGCACTACCGGACCACTTCATCATGGCTCGTGGCAACTGCAACCAGACGCAGGCCCTGGCCCGCTGCTACGACGCGAACTGCGACGGGAGCCAGACGCCGCCGGTGCTCTCCATCAACGACTTCATCTGCTTCGGGAACGCGTTCGCGGAGGCCCAGAACATGCCGTATGAGCAGCAGGTGGTGAGTTACGCGAACTGCGACGGGAGCATCTGGCCGCCGGTGTTGAACGTGAACGACTACCAGTGTGCTTCCAAGCGGCGTTTGTGTCGCCGTGCCCGCCGGGGCACATGCCGTAGTCGAGCGGCACGCGTGGCACGGGAGCGACGTGTGACAGAGCAAAAAGGAAGCGGGGCCCGGTGGTGCCGGACCCCGCTTGGTTGATGCGGACTGGCGCACAGGCGGGAGCCTGTGCCACGCATTCGATGGCTTAGGCCAACTCGACGGTGGCGCCGTTCTCTTCGAGGGTCTTCTTGAGTTTGTCGGCGTCTTCCTTGGAGAGGCCGGTCTTGACGGGCTTGGGGGCGCCGTCGACGAGGTCCTTGGCCTCCTTGAGCCCGAGGCCGGTGGCCTCGCGGACGACCTTGATGACCTGGATCTTCTTGTCGCCGCCGTTCTTGAGGATGACATCGAAGGAGGACTTCTCCTCGGCCTTGGCGGCACCGCCACCGCCGCCACCGGCCGCCGCGGCGACCATGACCGCGCCGCCGGAGGCGGCCTCGATGCCGTACTTGTCCTTGAGATACTTCCCGAGTTCGACGGCGTCCTTGAGAGTCAGCCCCGCGAGCATGTCGCCCAGTTCAGTCACGCTTGCCATGATGGAATCCTCACACTTCACCGCACCGGATGCCGGTGCTACTCACACCCGAGAGGGGCCGAACGATTCGGCGCTTTCACCCCGAAGGGCCAGTCGGATGTCGGAGTCAAATCAACTGCGTTCACTCAGGCTGTCGCCGCGATGGCCTCGCCCTTTTCGAGTTTGGCCTCGATCGCCTTGACGATCCCGGCGACGGTGGACCCGGGCCCGAGCACCTGGGCCGCGAGTTTGCGCCCCGGGCTGACGATGAGAGTGACGGCCTGGCCGATCGCCTCCTCGCGGGTCGGGAACTTCGAGAGCTCGGTGACGCCCTTCTTGCCCTCAAAGAGTTGCCCGTCGAGGACGGCGCCCTTGAGTTCGAGTTCGGGCATCGTGGCGAGGAGTTTGACGATCTCGCGCGCGACCTCGACGACCGAAGTGCCGCCGAACGCCAGGGCGCTGGGTCCTTCGAGCAACTTGCCCAGGGGCTCCAGCGGTGTGCCGGCGATGGCCTTGCGGGCCAGCGAGTTGCGGACAACGGTCACCTTGATCTTCTTGGTGGCGAGGTCCTTGCGCATCTTCGTGGTCGGGATGGCCTTGACCCCGCGGATGCTGATGACCATCGCGTCGGCCGCGCCCTCGAAACGGGCCTTGTAGTCCCGCGTCAGCATGTCCTTGATGGCTTTGCTCATGGCGGCTTACTCCCGTGCCTCGGCGGCGACGTGCTTGACCTGGACACCGGGCGTCATCGCCCCGCTGACGGTGACCTTCTTGATGTACGTGCCCTTGGCGGTCGGGGGCCGGGCCTTCTCGATCGCGTGCACGAAGAACTGGAGGTTCTCGAGGAGGTCCTTCTCGGGGAAGGACATCTTCCCGATGACGGCATGGACGTTGCCGCTCTTGTCGGCACGGTACTCGACCTTGCCGGCGGAATACTCCTTGACCGCGTCGGGGACATTCGGCGTCACGGTCCCGGCCTTGGGCGAGGGCATGAGGCCCTTGGGGCCGAGCACCTTGCCCAGCTTGCTGATGACACGCATCATGTCGGGCGAGGCGACGGCGACGTCGAAGTCCATCCAGCCCTTCTCGATCTCGGCGACGAGGTCCTCGCCCCCGGCCTTGACCGCGCCCGCCGCCAGGGCCTTGGGCGCCACGTCGGACTGGCAGAAGGCGACGACGCGTTTGGTCTTGCCGATGCCGCGCGGGAGGCTGATGGACCCGCGCATGGCCTGATCGGCCTGGGCGGGATCGATCCCGAGGTGCATACAGACGTTGACGGTCTGGTCGAACTTGGGGCCCTTGAACTTCTTGAGGGCCGCGACCGCGGCGGGGGCCTCGAGGGCCGTCTGCGGCGCGAGCCCGAGGTTCTCGCGATGGCGCTTGGATCCGAGTTTCTTTGGCATGGGTTAGCCCTCCACCGTCACGCCCATCGACCGGGCTTGGCCTGCCACGATGCGCATCGCCGCCTCGATGGAGCCCGCGTTGAGGTCCGCCATCTTTTCCTTGGCGATCTTCTCGCACTGGGCCTTGGTGATCTTCCCGACCTTCTCCTTGTTCGGAACGCCCGAGCCCTTCTCGATGCCCGCGGCCTCACGGATGAGCACCGAGGCCGGCGAACTCTTGATCTCGAACTCGAACGAGCGGTCGTTGAAGACCGTTACCACGCACCCGACGACCTTGCCCTTGAGCGCGGCCGTGGCGGCGTTGAACTTCTGGATGAACTGCCCGGGATTGACGCCCTTGGCGCCCAAGACGGGACCCAGCGGTGGCGCCGGCGTCGCCGACCCTCCGGGGGCCATGATCTTGAACTTGTCGATGACTTCTTTCTTGGCCATTTTTTCCTACCTCCCACGCGGCCCCGGGCATGGCCCGGTGAGCCCATCCCGGCCTGGGACGAGCGGCTTGGTGGTACGTGCGGTCTGCGATGTCGCCCCAGGACACGTGCCCGGGGACTCGTAGTATTCGCTGCCTGGACCGAGAAGGCAACCCTTGACGGCCGCAGGGCAAGTTTCGCGCGAGAATAGCGCGATCATGCCACCCGCGAACGGCTTCTTGATGTACCATGATGGCTAGGACGGATGGGAGAACCGACCGATGACCAAGCACCCCGTGAGCGTGTCGCGTTGGATGGGTTTAGCAGTTGTCGGACTCGCATCAACCGCCGCCAATGCCGGTCCGATTGTGGGGTGGGGCTCGAACAACATGGGCCAAGCGACGCCGCCGCCGGGGGACTTTGTCGCTGTCGCAGGTGGGCAGTTTTTCAGTCTGGGACTTCAATCGAACGGGCGACTTCTGGGGTGGGGGAACAACGAGGGCGGGCAGACCAACGTGCCCGCTGGCACATTTCGATCGATATCCGCCGGCTCCAGCGAGGCGGTCGGCATCCGAGATGATGGTTCGCTCACTCAGTGGGGGTCGCCGCCTGGAATTCCGCCATCGGGTCTCTTTGGGGCTTGGATGCCGGATGGAGCCACTTTGTCGGTTTGAGGCAAGATAACACGCTTGTGCAATGGGGGAATGTTCTTGGCGCGGCCCCCGGCGGTACGTTTCGGGCCGTTTCGGCAGGCTATGACCACAGCCTTGCGATACGAACCGACGGCACACTCATCGGCTGGGGAGATAACAGCCTCGGACAGGCATCCGTGCCGCCCGGGACTTTTCGCGCTATCGCCGCTGGTACGAGATTCAGCCTGGGTATCCGTGAGGACGGAACACTCATCGGGTGGGGCGCGAACAACTGGGGACAGACGAGCGTTCCTTCGGGCGAGTTTGTTGCTGTCGCCGCCGGTTGGGAGTTTGGTCTTGGCTTGCGAACCGACGGTACGCTTACGGCGTGGGGTCGGAACAATCATGGCCAGTTGAATACTCCTTCTGGTTCATACTCGGCGATTGACGCGGGCTTGTTCCATGGGCTGGCAGTGGTTCCGTCTCCTGGAGGGCTTCCGATGATTGCGCTCGGCGCGCTTGTTGCCTCTCGCCGTCGGAGCGATTGCTGGCGGCTGCTGTCCTTGCCAGCCAGTGCGGCGTTGTAGCGGCCCAGCCCTCGATCGTCAGTGGCTGGGGGCGCGATGGCGACGACGAGGCCACGCCGCCGGCAGGCGTTGCGTTTGCCCAAGTCGGTGTCGGGACGTACTTCAGCATCGGCCTTTTGCCCAATGGCACACTCAGCCATTGGGGAGCGAGTTACCTCGGCGTCGAGGCCGTGCCCGCGCCAGACCCGGAGCACAGATTTGAGATCATCGAGGTGGGGCACCAGTGGGCGATGGCGCTGCAGGACGACGGGCAGATCAAGACATGGGGCGTGAATGACTGGGGGCAGCGCACGCTCCCCGCGGGCGCCAATGACTACATCGCGATCGCCGCCGGGGAATATCACGGGCTCGCGCTCCGTCGGTCTGATCTGAAACTCGCGTACTGGGGCGATCCGCGATTTGGGCTTCCGGAGGGTGCGGCGGCAGCGGCTGCTTCGCCGCGCGCCTTCTCTGCTGGCGGGTACCACGATGCGCTGATCAGGTCCAACGGCACGATCTCTGTCTGGGGTTCCTGGTCCAGCAGTCCCATTGTCGCGATCTCGAGCTACACCGATCCGACGCTCAACCCAAACCTCGATCCGAGCGGGTCAGGCAATCCGAATGCAGAGGAGTACATCGCCATTTCGAGCGGTCACTTTCATCTGCTGGCGATTCGTAATGACGGGAAACTGCGGGCGTGGGGCTCGAACCTTCAGGGGCAGGGGGGGACCCCGGGCCGCCCATCATTCAGCCGACCGACACCTTCATCGCCGTCTCGGCCGGGTACTACCACAGCCTCGCCATGAAAGGCGATGGAACAGTCGTCGGCTGGGAGATGGAGGGCCATCCAGGCAATTTCGGCGCTTCGGAGCCACCGCCAGGCAACTTCGGCGGGCTCGCGCAAGGCGAGTCGGCCTTTCACGCTCTGGGGCTTGTGAAGCAGGGCGGCATCAACTGCTACGCCATCTGCGATGGGTCTACCGCGACGCCGTTCTTGAACGTCTGAACGTCAACGACTACATCTGCTTCACCAACCTCGTGGCCGCAGGCGACCTTCGGGCGAACTGCGACCTCAGCCAGACGCTGCCGGTGATCAACGTCAACGACCTGGTTTGCTTCCAGAATCTGTTTGTGATCGGGTGCGACTGACCGGGCGACGCGATCGCTAGGCGCTGACCACCGCCCGACGCAGTTGGGAGAGGGCATAGACCGCGGCCTCGGCCTCGGACCGCCCCACCACCGCGCCCATGGCCGCCCCGCCCGCGTCGCGCCATTCGGCCCGGTAGCAGTCGAAGAGTTGGACGTGGCGGATCGTGAACTCAAACCCGGCGGCACGGAACTCCTGCTGCACGCGCTCGAGATCGGGAAAGGCCCGGCCGTCGGCGTGGTGCTTGCATCCCGCGCTGTCGAGCGCGGTCCACCCCGTCGCGTACAACTCGTCGATCGCGAAGTCCAGACCCATGCGCCGCCCTTCCGAGTGAAGCCCAGCACGGGTGCGGTGCGCTCGCCGCGCACCGGCCGGCCCGGCCGCACTCCTCGCCGTGCCAACTCGGGTTCATCGTACCGCGCTCGCACCCGCCCGGTCCAATGTCCCAAGGGTGGCTATCGGACAGGCGGGTGTGCTATCCGCCGCGATTCATGCCGATCAGAACCCAAATGTCGTAGAGCGTGTGGACCATGGCGACGATCCCGAAGCCTCGGTAGTAGAAGACCACGCCGAAGAACACGCCCGCGACGCCTAGGGCGACGAGTTCGGCCAGCCGGGCCTGCCCGCCCGCGGCGGCGACATCGTGGTAGAGCGCAAAGGCGACCCCTGTAGCAAGGATCGCGATGGGTGTCGCCCAGGACTTGGGGGCACGCAGCAGGTCCGTGAGGATCGCGTGGACGAGCGTCAGGCCCACGAGTCGGAAGAGGAACTCCTCGTAGAGCCCGGCGCCGATCGAGATCGTGGCCCGAGCCTGCCAGGGGAATGAGGCGAGGTCAACGCCGCCCGCCGCGGCGGGGGGGCGACCGAACATCAGCACCAGCGCGATGAGCACCAGCAGCGGGATGGTCCACGCGGCGGCCTCGAGGGCCATGCCCGCGAGCACCATCGGCCGAACGCGCCAGCGGGCCCCGGACATGACGTGCCAGGAGAGGAGGGTGGCAACGATGACGCAGGAGGGCACGGCCCGACCGACGACGCCGAAGTCGCGAAAGAAACTCAGCAGGAGACTGTGAGCACGGATGGTCTCGACCTGTCCGCCCGCGCGAGCGAGGAACATCGCCGAGCCGATCTCGTAGAGCACGATCAGGGGAAGGACGAACAGGAGGACGTCGAGGGGCTGGAGCGAGGCGTGGAAATAGGAATCCGCGGCGCCTCCGAGGCCCCGGGTTCGGGCGATCGGGCGATGGCCCACGGGCCAGGGTGTTCGCGCCCGAGGCATCGGTTGTCCCTGGGGCCTATTTCTTGGCGGGGCCGGCGGTCTTCTTGGCCTTCAAGGCCGCGGACATGCGGCTCTTGCGGCGGGCGGCCTGGTTTTTGTGGATGACGCCCTTCTGGGCCGTGCGGTCGACGATGCGGGCGCAGGTCCGCATGGCGTCGGTGGCCTCGGCGAGCGTGCCGTGGGCGAGTTTCTCGCGGAACGTCTTGATCGCCTCGCGCATGGTCCGAAGGCGCCAGCGGTTGCGGGCGCGGAGGGTAGCGTTCTGTCGGACGCGCTTGCGCGCAGAGAGCGAGTGTGCCATCGGTGCGTGATCCTTCCGTCGAGACTGCCGGCGGCCCAAACCGCCGGGCTGGAAGTATGGGGGGCTCGAAGGCTGGAATCAAGAGCGGGCCGAGAGGGGACTGGGAAGGGCGTCCTCGCTGGGCTTGCGCAGCGGAAGCCGGCTCCGGCCTCAAGCATGGGACCAGCCCACGGCCCGAGTCTGCCCACAGCGCGCCACGGCCCCCCCACTTCTGCTGCCAGCGGACTCGGCGGCGTTCCTGTGCGCGCGGGCGCCGAGGATGCCGCCGCCCCACTTGCCACAGCCCGGCGGCGGGTTTACTGTTGCAGTGAGAGCGGGCATAGCTCAACTGGATAGAGCACCTGACTACGGATCAGGAGGTTGTGGGTTCGACTCCTACTGCCCGTGTTCGAGTCCCTCGGTGTGACCGGTGGTGACGCGCGGGGACTCGTCGCGACAATCTGGCGGGAATCCGGCCCCTTCTGGGGCTGGTCGTGGCCGCGCGCGGGCGGGGCCTCGGCCTCGGCTTGGTCGGCGTTGTCATCACCGGTCAGCGCCAGTTCACGCCGTGCGCCGACAAAGGCGCTGCGCGGCGCGCTTTGGATTCTCTGCTTTCGTCCGCTCCCGACGTGTCGACGCCGGTGTCCCCCCCCTCCCCGTGGCGTGGCTAGCGCGATCGCCGGGTAGCGGGTCGCTTCGAGAACCGCCCGGGAGCCCGGCCAGATGTCGGCCGCGACTTTGCCTCTGCGGTCAACGCGCCGCCTCGGCGTTCGAACGCTGCCGAACCCGATCGCACGGGAGACGATGCCGCGCTCGCGTGAGCGCGGGACGGTGCGTGCGAGGGGGTGGGGTGGGGCGTGGGGTGCGAGGTCGGCGGGGGGAGCGCGGGCAGGCGCGTGATCGCCGGGATCGGCGCTCCGATGAGCCTCTCGATGTCGCGGAGGCAGCCCCGCTCCTCGTGGTCGCAGAACGAGATCGCCACGCCCCCGGCGCCGGCCCGGCCCGTGCGCCCGATGCGATGGACGTAGCCGTCGGCCTCGATCGGGAGGTCAAAGTTGAACACGTGCGTGATCCCGTCCACGTCCAGCCCTCGGGCCGCCACGTCGGTGGCGACGAGCACGCGGCACCGGCCGCTGCGGAAGCCGTCGAGCGTTCGGCGTCGCTGGTTCTGGGCTCGCCCGCCGTGGATCGCGTCCGCGCTGATCCCCGCCTGGTGGAGTTTCTTGCACACACGGTCGGCGCCGTGCTTGGTCTTGGTGAAGACGATGGCGCGGGCGACGGCCGCGGGCCGGACGAGGTGCTCGAGCAGCGCCTGCTTGCTCGCGCGGGGCACCATGTACACGCTCTGCTCGATCCGCACGGGCGCCGACGCCGGGGGCGCGACCGACACCCGCACCGGATCGCGAAGGAGCGAGTCGGCGAGCCGCACGATCTCGCGCGGCATCGTGGCCGAGAACATCACGGTCTGGCGATCCGACGGCAGCGCCGCCGCGATCCGCCGGATCGGCTGGATGAAGCCCATGTCGAGCATCCGATCCGCCTCGTCGAGCACCAGCACCTGGATGCCCGAGAGGTTGATGACCTTCTGCTCCATGAGGTCCATGAGCCGCCCCGGGGTGGCGACGACGATGTCCATGCCGCGGCGCAGCGCCCGCTCCTGGTGCATCTGGCTCACGCCGCCATAGATCGTGGTGTGCGCCAGGTGCGTGTGGCGTCCGTACGCGGCGAAACTCTCCCCGATCTGGACCGCCAGTTCGCGCGTGGGCGCGAGCACGAGCACGCGCGGGAGCACGGGGCCACGGCGAGACTTGTCTACCGGGGCCGAGGTGAGGCGGCTGAGGATGGGGAGCGCGAACGCGGCCGTCTTGCCCGTGCCGGTCTGTGCGCAGCCGAGCAGGTCACGCCCTTCCTGGACCGGCCGGATCGCCTGCGCCTGGATCGGGGTCGGGGTCTCGTAGCCCTCGTCGGCCAGGGCGCGAAGGACGGACGGAGAGAGCGAGAGAGCGGAAAACTGCATCAAAGCGATAAACTCCTGCGGCCCGCTGCACGCCGCCTGGCGCGCCTCGGGACCAACTACTTTCGGGCGTTGCTCGTGCCAACCTGATTGGAACAAGTGCGGCCGTACTGGGAAACCCGCCGCAAGCCTTCGGGCCCAGGCGGTGCCAGCAGATTCCCAGAACGATCAGGCCCCGAAGGGCGAGAAGAGCGATGGGGCCACCAGCGAACGAGCGATCATAGGCCGACCGGGCACGGAAGTCCCAGACCGCTCAGCGCACTCCGCGCCTATCGCACCGTCGCGTCGGTCAGTGCCGGTGCGTTCACGTCGCCCGCCGCGGCGCGGGTTCGTTTCTTTGCGGCCAACTGGGCGCGCGTGGGGAGGCGGATCGCTCGCACTAGCCCGAGGATGGACAGCGTGCGGATGATGAGGTAACTCGTGTCGAGTTCCCACCAGCGCAGCCCGTGCCTGGCCGAGGTCGGGAACGCGTGGTGGTTGTTGTGCCACCCCTCGCCCATCGCCAGCACCCCGACGATCGCGTTGTTGCGGCTGTGGTCCTGCGAGCGGAACGGGCTCGTCCCCCAGAGGTGGCAGACCGAGTTCACGCTCCAGGTGACATGGTGCACAAGGAACACCCGCACCAGCCCGCCCCACAACAGCCCGAGCAGCGCCCCCGTGAGCGACCAGGTGATCAGCCCCCCCAGCAGCGCGGGCAGCAGCAGCCCGGCGAGCACCCACAACTGGAACTGCCGATTCACCGCGACCATCACGGGATCCGCTTGCAGGTCCTTGATGTACCGCCCGAGTCCCTTGGAGTGGCCCTGGAACAGCCACCCGATGTGCGCGTGCCACAGCCCGGCGAGCGTCGACTTCAGGCCCTTGCGCCACGTCCCCGACGCGTCCACGTTCGGCGAGTGCGGATCGCCCGCCTCGTCCGAGTGCTGGTGGTGCCTCCGATGATTCCCGGCCCACTCGAAGATCGGGCCCTGCACCGCCATCGAGCCCAGGGCGAGGAACAGGTACCGCACCGGCGCCACGGCCTCGAACGACCGATGCGTCGCCAGCCGGTGATACCCGATCGTGATGCCCGCGGCCGTCGCCACCGCCATCCCTGTGAAGATCCACACCTGCACCCAGTCCAGCATCGTGCCCCAACTGAACCACACCGCGACCATCAACCCCAGGAACGGCACGATCACCGCGCACAGGTTCAGAGTCCGCACCTTGCGATCGGCGGGCGATTCCTTGGGTCGAGCCGCCGCGGACGGCGGCACGACAGCCCGGGGTTCGAGCGCGGCACGAGCATCATCGGCCATCGGCGGGGGCATCGGGGTCGGCATCGGTCAACTGGCTCCCGGGCCTCCAGATCGAAGGCCCATCGTCGGGGCGCCAGGCGACCGGATCTCGATCCGTCGAGGCATAGCGCGGACATCGGCACGCACGGCCATCGAGCCGCCCGCCGGGTGTGAAGACTCCGCACTGTAGCACCCGCCCCGCGCGCCACGGGCGGCCGCCGCGCGCGACGCACGCCCTGACCGGCCCATGGCAACGCCGCCCGTCGCGCGATCACTGCCATGAAGTCGCTGGTATCGAGAGGCTTTCCTTGTCGCCAGCATCGGCCGGATCGGGGAGGGGCCGGACGCCGGGCGGGCGAATCTCGCGCCGCATCGGCTCAGGCCAGGGAAGGACAGAGACCCGGCGGAATGTCCGGGTTCGACGGCAGGTAGACGCCCGCGGCGCATCCCTCGGCGAACGCGAGCGAGAAGCAGATGAAGTCGTTCACGTCCAAGATCGGCACAGTCGACGAGGATGGGTCGCTGCCGTCGCAGTTGGCATAGCAGATTCGCCGGTACTCGCGCGGGCACCCCTGCATCGTCGCCAGCATGTTGGTGAAGCGCATGTAGTCGTTGGCGTCGAGGAACGGCGGCGTGGTGCATTGCCATCGAGATCTCTTCATAGGGTGACCGTCACTGAGCAAGACACGGGCCAGCCGTCTGGACAATCACGGGCAACCGGAGGCGAACGCGTTCAGAAAGCAGATGAAGTCATTGATGTTCAAGAGGGGCGGGATTGTGCTGCCGTCGCAGTTCATCAGTGTGTCGCCCGCGGCGTAGCGGTTAAGGAAGCAGACGAAGTCCGACACATTGAGCACAGGGTCGGAGGTCGATTCATCACAGTTGGCCGGGCAGCGAAACCCGATCGCAAAGACTTTGCCGGCACGCACTCCACGAAAGCGGGTCGCGGGCATCGGGCCTAAAAACCCCGATGGGGAACCCAGAACTCCGCCTGTCCGGTGTCACGAATCCCCACGCCCCAGTTGATGCCGATCGCAAGCGACACAAATCGCCCTGCAGGCACGTTGAGTTGCCCGACGGAGTTGCTGCCCCAGGCCACAAGGGCAAGGTCGGAGGCCCGGATCGCGGCGAACCACTCGTCATACCCAGCCGCTACGTCGATAAAGGGTCCGGGCGGGGGCGGGGGGTTCACGGGTCAGCCCAACGTCACGACCGAGCCGTCCGCCCGAAGCCCGATGCTCTGGAAGTCGTTGGTGTCGATCTGCACGAACGCGTCCGGCGGCGGCGTGCTTCCGAGCGGCATGTTGCCCCAGCGAAGCACGGTTCCATCCGGCCGCAGGGCCAGGAAGTGCTTGCGGCCCGCGACGACCTGGGTGTAGACGCCCGCGGGCGGGGTGGCTTGGTTGGCGTCGTCGTTCCCCCAGCCCACGAGCGTGCCGTCGTAACGGATGGCGACGGTGTGGTCCGAGCCGCACGCGACCTTGCGATAGAACCCCGGTGGGAGATTCAACTAGCCCAGGTATTGCTCCCCCAGCCCTGCACCTGCGCGACGGGCTGCCCCGCGGCGAGGGCGGTCATCAGAGCCACCGTCGCCGATACGACCGACCCGCGCCGGATGGACCGGGTGGTTGCCATGTTCATGAAGGTACCACAACTCTCGGACAGTGCACGCGTCGGGACGGTTCTTTCTGGAACTCACGCTGCCGGGCGGCCGATTGGCCCGCCGCGCACGAGCCGCCCGCGCTCACTGCCCCTTGACAGAGTGATCCGGCGTGCTAGCATTTGCACAATGACGCAACTACGCAATCGTCGACCGGCCACTCCCAAGCAGGCCTCGGCACGTCCCGGACCCATCGACGGGATGCTCGACCCGGGTCTCTTCAAGGCGCTCGGGGATCCCACGCGGATCACGCTCCTGGCGTGCTTGGCCAAGTGTGGCCGCCCCTGCGCCGTCGGGGAGATCGCCCAGTGCTGCGCCGTCGATCTCTCCGTCGTCTCCCGGCACCTCCGGCTCTTGGCGGACGCGGGCGTGCTCGACTCCTCCAAGTCTGGGCGAACGGTGTTCTATGCCGTGCGTGCGGGCCCGCTCGCCGGCGCCCTACGCCGCCTCGCGGACGAACTCGAGCGGTGCTGCCCCGCCGATCGTCGCGCCCCCGGTTCCGGGAGATGCTGTGGATCGTGCTGATTCCCGCCAGTCCTGACCCATCCGCTTTGTCATCCCGTTTCCACGTTGTTCAAGGAGTTCGCCATGAGCACCAAGCCCGATTCCCCCTGCTGTGGCCCCGACTGCTGCGGTGGCGCCAGTGCCCAGCCCGAAGCCGATCACATCGTGCGTGACCGCGTCCGAGAGGGCTACGGCAAGATCGCCCAGAGCGGAGGTTGGTCCGATGCCGCCGGCCTGCTCGGCACCGCCGCCGCCGGTTGCTGCGGCACCACGCCGGGCGGCGGATGCTGCGGCCCCGCGACGTTCACCCCCGACCAACTCGCTGCCGCCATCGGCTACTCGTCGAGCGAACTTGGCGCCATCCCGCAGGGCGCGAACATGGGCCTCTCCTGCGGCAATCCCACCGCGATCGCCTCGCTCAGGCCGGGCGAGGTCGTGCTCGACCTGGGGGCCGGCGGCGGGTTCGACTGCTTCGTCGCGGGACCGAAGGTCGGGCCCTCAGGCCGTGTCATCGGCGTCGACATGACCCCAGACATGCTCTCCAAGGCCCGGGCCAACATCGCGACCTATGCCGCCCAGACCGGCCTCCACAACGTTGAGTTCCGATTGGGAGAGATCGAGAGTCTGCCCGTCGCCGACGCGTCGGTCGACGTGGTCATCTCCAACTGCGTGCTCAACCTGTCGCCCGACAAGCCGCGCGTCTGGCGAGAGATCGCACGCGTGCTCAAGCCCGGCGGTCGCGTCGCCGTCTCCGACCTCGCCCTCCTGCGCCCGCTCCCGGAGTCGATCCGCCACGACGCGGAGGCGCTCATCGGCTGCATCGCCGGCGCGGCACTCGTCGAGGACACGCGCCGCCAGATGCTCGCCGCCGGCTTCACGAGCATCGTCCTGACTCCCAAGAGCGCCTACATCGACTCCCTCATGAACTGGGACGATCCGCTCTTCAAGAAGATCCTCGCCGCGCTGCCGGCCGGCACCACCGCTGGCGACTTCATCACCAGCCTCGACATCTCCGCGCGCAAGCCGGCGTCGTGACGCGACGCCGAGGTTGGCCTCGGGCCCAGGCAACGCGCCGTTGCCCCGCTGCCCTCGCGCGATGGACGGTATGCTGACGTCATGCAATCCAAAGCCGCGACCGTTGCCGAGTACCTCGCCTCGCTGCCGGAGGATCGCCGGGCGGCGATCGAGGCGGTGCGTCGGGTGATCCTGAAGAACCTGGACAAGGGGTACGTGGAGGGAATGCAGTACGGGATGATCGGGTACGCCGTGCCCCACAGCATCTTTCCGCACGGGTACCACTGCGACCCGAAGCAGCCATTGCCGTTCGCGGGTCTGGCGTCGCAGAAGCAGCACATGTCGCTGTACCTGATGACGACGTACGGCGACGGGCCGCAGTGGGACTGGTTCCGCGCGGCCTGGGAGGCCACGGGCAAGAAGTTAGACATGGGCAAATGTTGCATCCGCTTCAGGCGCGTCGAGGACCTCGCGCTCGATGTCATCGCCGAGGCGATCCGCCGCGTGCCCGCGACGGCGTACATCGAGTTCTATGTCAAGGCGCTGGCGTCCATGGGCAAAGGGCCGGATGGCAAGCCGATCAAGGTGGCCGGCGCGAGTTCGGGCAAGGGAAAGCGGCTCTCGGATTCCATCAACCCCCGGCCGCAGTGCACGACAGGCAAGCCGGCGAGGGGGACGAAGAAGCCGCCCGCGAAGCGACCGAAGTGATAGCCTCGACTGGCTCGTTCGGCACGCGCGGCAGCACACTCTTCACGCCGCCCCAAGCCGCGTGCGCCGCGGGTCGGGCTCTGGGACGGCGGCCAGCAGCGTCTTGGTGTAGGGGTGCTGGGGGTTGCGGAGGATGTCGTCGCGGTCGCCGTGCTCGACGATCTTGCCCTTGAGCATGACCGCGATGCGCTTGCAGACGTGCTGAATCACGGCCATGTCGTGGGAGATGAAGAGGTAGGAGAGCCCGAGGTCGCGTTGGAGGTCGGTGAGGAGGTTGATGATCTGGGCCTGGATGGAGACATCGAGGGCCGACGTCGGCTCGTCGCAGACGATGAACCGCGGCTCGAGCGCCAGCGCGCGCGCGATCCCGATGCGCTGCCGCTGCCCGCCGGAGAAC
This sequence comes from Phycisphaerae bacterium, assembly GCA_016793805.1. Taxonomy (GTDB): domain Bacteria; phylum Planctomycetota; class Phycisphaerae; order Phycisphaerales; family UBA1924; genus JAEUIZ01. The sequence goes on along the minus strand of JAEUIZ010000042.1, from coordinate 55,982 downwards.
TCATGGGGATAGCGGTCGGCGGCCGCGCGGGGCATGCCGGCACGCTCGAGCAGGGACTCGACGCGGGCGCGCAACTCGTCGCGGGAGGCGACCAGCCCGTGGACCACGAGCGGCTCGCCGATGATGTTCAAGACCCGCAACCGCGGGTTGAGCGAACTGGCGGGGTCCTGAAAGATAATCTGCATCTTGCGGCGGAGGGCTCGGAGCCGTGGACCAGTCGCCGCGAGAACGTCCTGACCCTCGAAGCGGACCGAGCCCGAGGTCGGCGGGATCAGTTTGAGGATGGAACGCCCGACCGTCGTCTTGCCGCACCCGGACTCGCCGACGAGCCCGAGGGTCTCGCCCGGACCGATGTCGAACGAGACCCCGTCCACGGCGCGGACCTGATCGACCACGCGCTGGAGCACCCCGGCCCGCACCGGAAAGTGCGTGTGGAGGTCACGGACGCAGAGGAGCGGCTCGGTCACGAGGACATGGTATCGGGCGTGTGCCCCGGTCGGCACAGGGATCGCGTGGCACTCCCGATCGCCCTCGGGCACGATCCCCGGCGGCCACCGCACCCGCGACGAGCCGTCCCTTCGGCCGGAGGCCCCGGGGTGAATCGGCCGGGCTTGACCAGCCGCGCGGGTGTGGTATCGTTTCCGCGGATAGACGTTCGGGTAGGTAGCTCAGTTGGTAGAGCACCGCACTGAAAATGCGGGTGTCGCCGGTTCAAGTCCGGCCCTGCCCATTGGTACGTATCGCACGCCTTCGCGTTCGTCCGCGTCCGCTTGCGGAACCCCAGCAAAGCAAGGCGATTCCGACGAATCCCGCGAACGCACGCGACCAGGTGCGGACGGGTGCTGCGCCGCATTTTGCGTCGGATGTGCGCCGCCACTTGCGCGTGCCCCTCGCGGCGGCAGTTCCAACCCGTCCGCGCTCCGCCGCCAGCGCGAACCCGCGCGCTCACTCCGTCACATGCGTGACGAGTTCACACCCCCCACTCCTCAACCTCCCACCGGCACCCCGATCAACTCCTCGAGCGGGACGATCGCCAGCCCTCGCGCGCGAAGGCCCTCGACCATCGGACGGACCGCGCGCACCGTCGGCGAAACGTCCCGCGGCGCGGGCCTCGCGATCGCCCTTGGCTCCAGCCCGTCGTGCAGCACGATGATGTCCCCCGCGCGGGCCCGCGGGACGATCCGCGCGAGGATCCGGTCCGTGCTCGTCGGGATCCCGTCCGCCGCACGTCGGCTCCACGTCACCGCGCGCTGCCCCGTCGCGCGGAGCGCCATCGCCAGCCGCACCGTCTTGTGCCCGATCGGGGGCCGGAACAGCGTGGGTCGCGGCACGCCCGCGGCCACGATCGCTGAATCGGTTCGGCGCAGTTGGTCCATCCAGTAGCGACCGCGGCGGAACACGCCCATGTGCGGGTGGTCGTAACTGTGATTGCCCACGGAGTGCCCCTCGGCGTGCATCCGCGCGACCAGTTCGGGCCATCGTGCCGCGTTCGCCCCGATGACAAAGAACGTCGCCGGGCAGGCGAGATCGCGCAGCGTGTCGAGGATGGGGCCGGTGCCGGCGGGCCACGGGCCGTCATCGAATGTGATCGCCACGCGCGGGGGTCCGTCGCGTCGCCCGCGCCACGTCACCGGGCACATCAGGCTGCTCTGCGGAACGAAGATCGCGTAGCACCCGACCGCGACGGCGGCGCCCAGGATCGTCGGAATGACCCCGATCGGAACGTTCATCGCGCGGCTTCGTTCGGATCGGCGGACAAGACCCTCGAGGCGAGGGCGGCGCCTAGTTCACCTTCAGCGCGTTGATAAACGCCTCGGACTTCAGGCACCGCTCGACCATCTCCTGCGCCGCGTCGCACAGCGGCTCGCGGACGTTCGCCGGGTTCTCGTTGTTGCCCCAGTTCCCGCCGTCCGCCGTCACAAACCCGCTAAAGACCACCGCGCCGCCCGCATCGCGGACCTCCACCAGCCCCTCGGCGAACGCCTTGAACGTGTTGCCCTGGGCCGTGCAGTAGAACCGCTGGAGCGTCACCGTCAGCGTGCGGTTCGCCTGCGACGCATCGGCCACGAGCGTCAGGCCGAAACGCGGCAGTTCCGTCGTGAACGCGCTGCGGACCACCGCCGTCGGCGAGTCGCCCACCCCCACCGCCGTCACCGTCCGCCCGTCGTCGTGGATCTCCCCGATCCGCTCGCCCGTGTCGCGCTTGTCGATCGGCTCGGCGACATACAGACGCAGCCCGGGAAACACCGGCATCATCGGCACGTTCACCTTCCCCTTGGGCTTGTACGCCATCGGAACCTGCATCACGCCCGGTGTGGACGGGGCCTGCGTCGATTCGGACGACCCGCCATCGGACTTGCAGCCCGAGAGCATCGCGACAGAGACGGCCAGGGCGAGCAGGATTCGTGCCTTCATCCGTATCTCCTTCGGGGGATTCGCCGGGACGTTCGGCATCGCCGACCCAGACGCCATCGGCGGGTGCGATCGGGCCTAGTTTAGCCCCCCTTCCCCACCGGAGTTTGGCCGTCGAGGTGCACGCCGACGCCCCGTCCTGCCCCTCCGCCCATACGCTTGACCGTGCCGTTCAACGACGCCAATGCCCCTTCGCCCCTGGGCCTCACCGCCCACGAGTTCGCCCGGGCGCACGCCCGCATCCCCGGCGGGGCCGCCGACGCGTATCGACGACTCTTCCGCGACGGCGACGCCACCGCCCTCCCGGGCCTGACGCTACCCGAGCCCGCCCGCGTGCAGCGCTCCCAGAGCCCCGAGGGCGAGGTGGTGAAGTTTGTGCTGCGCGTCCCGCCCAACCTCGAGACCGAGTCGGTGCTGATCCCCATGGTCGGCCGAACCCGCGGACGCACCTACACCCTCTGCGTCTCGAGCCAAGTCGGGTGCGCCATGGGCTGCACGTTCTGCGAGACGGCCCAGATGGGACTCCTCCGCTCGCTCACGCCCGCCGAGATCGTCGCCCAGTGGTTCGCCGCCACGCACCACCTGCGCCTTCGCCCCAAGAACATCGTTTTCATGGGCATGGGCGAGCCGCTCGACAACCTCGCCGGCGTGCTCGCCGCCATCCGCGCGCTCACCGACCACCTCGGCGCGGCCCATCCCATGTCCCGCATCGTCGTCTCCACCGTCGGCCGGCTCGACGGGCTCGCACGCCTCGCGGCCCAGGTCCGCGAGCCGGGGTGGCACCGCCTCGGGCTGGCCGTCAGCATCAACGCCCCCAACGACCAGATCCGCTCTCGGATCATGCCGATCAACCGCGCCATGCCCATGGCCGCCTTGCGCGAGGCGCTCCTGGCTTGGCCGATCTTCGGCGCCGCCAAGATCTGCCTCGAATACGTCCTCATCCCCGGCGTCAACGATGCCACCGAGCACGCCCGCGAACTGGCATCCTGGGCCCGCCCCCTCCCCGCGTGCATCAACGTCATCCCCTACAACCCGCGCCGCGACTCGCCCTGGCCCGCTCCCGACGAGGCCAGCGTCGATCACTTCCTGGGCGACCTGGTTGCCGCCGGCGCCTATTGCAAGCGCCGCCGGACGAAGGGCCGCGAGATGATGGGCGCCTGCGGGCAACTGGGGAACCCGCAGTTGCGTCGCCCGCGGCTGGTCCGACTCGGCGCGCCCGCGAGCAGCCCATAGTCCGCTCCTGCGCGATGCCTACGCGTGGGCCTCGGCGCTCCGTCCCTCGAAGGCCTCCGGGATGATCCGGCGGGCCTGGTCTCGGAGGTGGGCCGCGACGGAGGCGTCGGAGTCGAACGAGAGCGCCCGCCGCGCGATCCGCTCGCACTCCTCGACCGTGACGCTGCGGACGAGCCGCTTGAGCGCGGGGATCGAGCCCGCGGTCGCCGAGAGCGTCCGCACGCCCAGCCCGATGAGCAGCAGCGCGTACTCCGGGTCGCCGGCGGATTCCCCGCAGCACGAGAGCGGGACGCCCCGCCGCCGCGCCACCCGCGCCACGTCCTTGATGAGTTTGATCACCGCCGGGTGCGTAGGGCAGAACAGCGACGCGACGCGCTCGTTGGTCCGATCGACCGCGAGCGTGTACTGCACCAGGTCGTTGGTCCCGATCGAGAAGAAGTCGACCTCGCGGGCGAAGTGGTCCGCCATCAGCGCCGCCGACGGCACCTCGACCATCATCCCCATCGGGACCCCGGGATCGTGCGCCACGCCCTCCTCCGCCAGGTCCTCCATCACCTCGCGCACCACCCACTTGGCCTGCCGCAACTCCTGGATGTTCGTCACCAGCGGGAACATGATCTTCAGCGGCCCCAGCCCCGACGCCCGCAGCAGCGCCCGCAACTGCGTCTTGAACATCGGGAGGCTCTTGAGGCAGTACCGGATCGAGCGCAGCCCCAGGAACGGGTTCCGCTCCGGCTGCTCCGCCTGCCGCTGCGTGTACTTGTCCGCGCCCAGGTCCATCGTGCGGATCACCAGCGGCCTGCCGGCGCACCGGCGCACGCACTCGCTGTACGCCCGGAACTGCTCCTCCTCGCTCGGCTCCGTCTCGTGCGTCAGGTACAGGAACTCCGTGCGATACAGCCCCACCCCCTGACCCCCGTGCGCGATCACCGCGTCAACCTCTTCCGGAAACTCGATGTTCCCCAGCAACTCGATCGCCACCCCGTCGCGCGTCACGCTCGGGAGGCCCGCCAACTCGTCCAGCGACAACTTGAACACCCGCCGCTGCTCGAGGTACGCCCGGTACCGCTCGAGTTCCGCCGCGTCCGGGTCGAGGATCACCAGCCCCTGGTCCCCATCGACGATCACCGGCGTGCCGTCGGTCGCCGCCCGAGTCAGGTCCCCGCACCCCACCACCGCCGGAATCCCCAGCGCCCGCGCCACGATCGACGTGTGGCTCGTCCGCCCGCCCAGATCCGTCGCGAACGCCACCACCAGCCGCCGATCGAACCCCGCCGCCTGCGACGGCGTCAGGTCGCTCGCCACCACCACCGCCTCGTGGTGAAGTTCCGCCAGCCTCGACTTGTGCTCCCCGATCAGCCGCTTGAGCACCCGCGCCGACAGGTCCTCCAGGTCATTGGCCTTGGTCGTAAAGGCGCTGTCGCTCATCGCGCGGAACCGGGCCGACCAATCCGCGAAGACCCGGTACACCGCGTACTCCGCCGACACGCTCTCGTCCGCGATCATCCGCCGCATCGGGTCGATCAGCGACTTGTCCGCGAGCATCCCGATGTGGAACGAGAAGATCTTGGCCGCCTCGACCCCCATCTCGCGTTCCGCCGCCGCTCGAACCGCCGTCAGTTCCTCGATCGACCCCGTCAGCGCCGACCCGAGCCGCTGCTGCTCGGCCTCGATGGTGGCCTTGGGCACGATCCGCTTGGGGATGCGACGCCGCTCGTCGTCGAGCGCAAAGACCCGCCCGATCACCACCCCCGGCGAGACCGGAATGCCCTTGATCGTCTGCATACGCCGACGGGCACGATAGCGTCTCCATCACCGACGCGACTCATGCCCCTCCGCCCGATCGCCGATACTCGATCCGGGCGACAGGGCGGGGCACACACCCCCGCTTGACATTCCGCCCGACTTCTGCTCTAGTATTGTGGACGTTCGGGGGGCGGGTCCGAATCGCCGGGTTCCGGCGGCCTCTTTGGGCAAGCCCGTCGCGCGAGCGTTGAAATGCGGTGACAGCCGCCGTTGATATGGACGCTGTCCGGCATTGATTCCGGCCGGTGCCGGGGCTCTGGTTCGTGGGCATCCACGCGGGCCCCGTCGCTTCTAGCGGCGCAACAGCGCCAGGACGTGGCCGCGTTCGGTTGGGAGGTGGACGTGGGTGTTGGTTCGCAAAGGGCCCGACGCCGTCGGCGACGCCGCGGCGGTGGAGGCCCACAGTTCAACAATCAGCCGCAACAGGGCCATCGGCCGCCGCATCAAAACGGCGCTGCCCCATCCTCCGGCCTGGTCGCGCCGCCCCCGCTGGTCCCCAAGCCCTTCGAGGACCTCACCTCGATCGACCCCCAGCCCCGACTCACCCTCGAATACCCGGGGTGCCCTGCCTCCTGTCGACTCATCGACCTCTTCTGTCCCATCGGCCGCGGGCAGCGCGGGCTCATCGTCTCCCCGCCCAAGGCCGGCAAGACCACCCTCCTCAAGGACATCGGGACCTCCATCCTCCGAAACCACCCCGACGTCGAACTCATCCTCCTCCTCGTCGACGAACGCCCGGAAGAAGTCACCGACTTCCGCCGGACCTTCGCCCAGGTCGAGGCCGACCTCCGCGCCATGCCCATCGGCACCACTCCCATGCCCGGGCACGAGGGCCGCGACCCCGTCGCCGAGGCCCACGCGATCGCCTCCACCGCAATCGCTCCGACTCCCCCGCTCCCGCCCGCACGTCCTCCGCCCTCGCGCGCCCGCGTCCTCGCCTCATCCAACGACCACGAGGTCGAGCGGCACATCGAGGTCTCCACACAGACCATCGACTACGCCAAGCGCATGGTCCTCGCCGGGCGGCACGTCGTCGTCCTTCTCGACTCCTTGACTCGCCTCGGCCGCGCCTTCAACCGCTCCCGGAGGCACTCCAACTCCGGCCGAACCCTCACCGGAGGCATCGACAGCCGCGCCCTCGAAGTCCCCAAGCAGATCTTCGGCAGCGCCCGCAACACCGAGGAAGCCGGGAGCCTCACCATCATCGCCTCCTGCCTCGTCGACACCGGCAGCCAGGGCGACCAGGTCATCTTCGAGGAGTTCAAGGGCACCGGCAACATGGAACTCATCCTCGACCGCAAGATCAGCGAACGCCGCCTCTTCCCAGCCATCAACCTCGCCGCCAGCGGCACACGCAAGGAGCACCTCCTTCTCACCGAGCAGGAACTCAAGACCATGACCGCCCTCCGCCGGCGACTCATGAACATGCCCCCGCACCTCCAGGTCGAGCAACTCCTCGCCGCCATCCAACGCTTCCCCACCAACGCCGCCCTCGTCGGCGGGCCGGGCTGATCCCTCCATTCTCGGACGCGAGCCGCGCCCGCAAGACCCCTGGCCTCGCGCGCGATCGTCGCAACATCCGCCCCGGTTCGTCGTTCTTCCCGGACACCGGAGCCCTGCCCATGCTCGCCCTCCTCGCCGCCGTCCTCGCCTCCTTCCTCCTCCAGCCCGATCGCGCCGAGCCCGCCCGCCGCTCCTGGTCCATCGACGGCACCACACGCGAGGCCCTCGTCTTTGTCCCACCCAAGCCCGAGCACGCGCCCGTCGTCTTCGCCTTCCACGGGCACGGGGGCAACGCCCTCCAGGCCGCCCGTTCCTTCCGAATCCACCGCGAATGGCCCGACGCCATCGTCGTCTACATGCAGGGCCTCCCCACCCCAGGCATGACCGACCCCGAGGGCAAAAAGAACGGCTGGCAACGCACCACCGGCGACCAGGGCGACCGCGACCTCCGCTTCTTCGACGCCGTCCTTGCCTCCATCCAGACCGACTACAAGCCCGACGACCGCCGCGTCTACGCGATGGGGCACTCCAACGGCGGCGCGTTCACCTACCTCCTCTGGGCCGCCCGAGGCGACACCTTCGCCGCCGTCGCCCCCAGTTCCGCCCCGGCGGGCCTGCGCCTGAATCTCGCACCCAAACCCGCCATGCACGTCGCCGGCACCAAGGACCAGATCGTCCCCTTCCGCTGGCAATCCCCCACCATCGAACGGATCAAGAAACTCAACGGCTGCGACGAGAAGGGCCAGCCCTGGGGCGACGGCTGCACCATGTACCCATCCAAGACCGGCACGCCGCTCGTCACCATGATCCACGACGGCGGGCACGCCTTCCTCGCCGACGCGCCGGCCATGATGGTCAAGTTCTTCAAGCAGCACCAGAGGCCCGCCCGCGACGATGCCAAGCCGTGACGGCTCCTCACTCCTGCGAGAGCCGCATCGCCGCCTCCTCGACCCCGCCCCCCACGATCGTGCGCACGATCTCGTCGATCGCCGCCCGCTGCCCGGGCCACATGAACACCCGCGGCACGTCCGCCAGCGCCACCCACCGGAACGCGTCGTGCTCCTCGTTCAAACGCGGCGCCCACCCCGCCGCGACCTCCGCGGCAAACCGCGGCGTCAGCAGGATCGCGTCCCGCCGGGCGATGTAGTACGGATGCACGCCCTGCAGCGCCCAGAACCCCACCCACGCCGGATCGCCCGCCTCTAACCCAGCCTCCTCCTTCAACTCGCGGCGCGCGCACGCCGGCGACTCCTCGCCCGGCTCGATCGTCCCCATGATCGGGTGCCACGTCCCGTGCATCGACCCCCCCACCCGGCGGAGGTGCAGGAACTCGACCCCCGGCGCGCGCCGAAACACGTACACGTCCACCAGTTCGGCGCACACCCGAGGCATCAGCGCAGCCCCCTCGCCGCCGACGCCGCACGCCACGCCCGCGCCTTGGCCAGCGTCTCGCGCCATTCCGCGATCGGGTCGCTGTCGGCCACGATTCCCGCGCCGACGTGGTAGTCCAGCCGCGCGCGCACAAACCCGTCCCGCCTCGACTCGTCCGCCTCACCCACGATCAGCCCCGTGCGGATCGCGACGCTCAACCCAGCGCCCCCGTCGACGCCGAGATACCCGACGCTCCCGCAATACGGCCCGCGCGGGGCGGACTCCAAGGCCGCGATCGTGCGCATCGCCTGCACCTTCGGCGCGCCGGTGATCGAGCCCGCAGGAAACACCGCCGCCAGCAGGTCCACCGCGTCCGCGTCCGCGCGCAACGTCCCCGCGATCGTGGCCACCGCCTGGAGCACACCCCCATGTCGCTCGATCGCGCGCCGATCCTCGACCCGCAGCGACCCGACCTCGCACACCCGGCCCAGGTCGTTGCGCATCAGGTCCACGATCATGTCCAGTTCGGCACGGTCCTTGGGGGCTTGGAGGAGTTCGGCAGGATCGGCTGAGGCCGGACGCGTGCCCTTGATCGGACGCGTCACGACCTCGCGTGTGCGCGCGCCGAGGGTCACGAGCATCTCCGGGCTGGCCGAGACCAGCGCGCGGCGAGCGCCAGCCCGTGGGCGAGCGGGGCGTGCCGTGAAGTAACGGGGGGAGGGGGGTGCGGGTGGAGCATCGAGGTAGGCCGCAAACGGTGGTCCGGCTCGGCGGGCCAGGTTGTGGAGCAGCGCGCGGGCTGAGCCGGCGAACGGGGCGCAGAGCCGATGCGCAAGATTGACCTGGTAAACCTCCCCGTCGCGGATGCGTGCCAGGATGTCGGCGACGCGGGCCTGGTAGCCCTCGGCCGCGCCCCGCGCAGGGCGAAGCATCCCCAACTCGAACGCGGGTGGCGCCGACGTGCTGACGGCAGACCGGGCGAGATCGGCAAGGTCGGGACTCCCAACGACCGACCAACCGTCCGTGTGCGCGTCGTGGATCAGGGCGTCGGGGCACCACGCCAGGATCGCCAGCGGCCAGTCGGGGTGGGGTTCGCGTGGACCGGCGGCGCACTCGAAGACATGGCCCAGTTCATAGGAGAAGGAGGCGATGAACCCGCCGGCGAAGGGGAGATCGGAGTCCCGCGGCGGGTGCTGCTCACGGGCCCAGGCGAGCGCGGCGCGAAGGTCGGCGCAGGGGTGGGACGCGCGGGCCGGCGAAGAGGAAGCGAGCGGAGGCACCGCGGCCGATGGTGCCGCTGCGGGCGCGCGAGGATTGGGCGTCCAGTGCCAGGATCGCGACTCAAGCGAAAGCCAGGCCCTGGGCTCGGCGAGAATCGACCATCGGCCCTGCCCGTGGGAGAGAAGTGCAGCGAGGGGCTGATCCGCGGGCCAGCGCAGGAGCACGTCGGCGGGCGAGAGGCCGTCGAAGGGCGCGATGCCGGGAGCAGTTCGCAGGCGATGCACGCGGGATGGTAGCCGATTGCACCCGGACGAAGACAGAACAGAAGGGACGCAGGCGTGGAAGGTTCCTAACATTGACTCCTTGGCACGGTCGAGCGGCATGTGGGACCGCGCGGGCCAGAGGGAGCACGCCGAGGCGATCGGCCTTGGCCCTGGAAGAGGATACATCGCGATGGCGAAGCGATCCGGCAAGAGGACGAGCGGCAGCAGCACCCGTCGGCACACCCCCGCGGCGGTCGGGTCGCGGGCGAAGAAGATCACGCGGGTGGGCGTGGGGCCACAGATCCAGGCCAAGCCGCACAAGGCGGGGAAGTTGGTGTTCTACTTCGGCTCGACGCGGACGGACGGGTCGGGCGCGATGAAGCAGTTGCTCGGCGGCAAGGGCGCGAACCTGGCGGAGATGACCGCGATCGGGCTGCCGGTGCCCCCCGGGTTCACGATCACGACGGACACGTGCGCGATGTACTACAAGGCCGGGAATCGGCTCCCGACGGGGCTGATGAACGAGGTCCACAAGTACGTCTCGCTGCTGGAGCGCGAGTTGGGCAAGAAGTTCGGGGACGTCTCGAACCCGCTGCTGGTGTCGGTGCGGTCGGGGGCGGCGGTCTCGATGCCGGGCATGATGGACACGATCCTGAACCTGGGCCTGACGGACGCGTCGGTGGAGGGGCTGGCGCAGGCGACGGGGAACCGGCGGTTCGCGTACGACGCGTACCGGCGTCTCATCAACATGTTCGGGGACGTGGTCATGGGCGTGGACCACGAGAAGTTCGAGCACGCCTTCGCTTCGATCAAGAAGCGGCACGGCGCGACCGAGGACACGCAGGTCGGCGAGGCGGGCATGGCCGAGGTCGTCGAGGCGTACAAGGAGGTCTATCGCAAGTCGGTGGGCGACGTCTTCCCGCAGAACCCGTTCAAGCAACTGGAACTGGCGATCGAGGCGGTGTTCAAGAGTTGGAACGCGGATCGCGCCGTGGCCTATCGGCGGCTGTCGAATATCTCGGGCCTGAACGGGACGGCGGTGAACGTGCAGTCGATGGTGTACGGAAACATGGGCGACGACTCGGGGACGGGCGTCGCCTTCACGCGGAACCCGAGCACGGGGGAGAACAAGTTCTACGGGGAGTTCCTCGTCAACGCCCAGGGCGAGGACGTGGTCGCCGGGATCCGCACCCCGCGCAGTTGCGACGAGATGCCCAAGTGGAACAAGGCGGCGTACGAGCAACTGCTCAAGATCAAGGCCCGGCTCGAGAAGCACTACACGGACATGCAGGACATCGAGTTCACGATCGAGCGCGGGAAGTTGTACATGCTCCAGACGCGCACGGGTAAGCGCACCGGCCCCGCGGCCGTGCGCATCGCGTGCGACATGGTCCGCGAGGGCCTCATCAGCGAGGAGCGGGGCGTGCTGCGCGTCCCGGCGGGGGACCTTATCCAGTTGCTGCTCCCGAGTTTCGACCCCAACGCGAAACTGCGGGCCGAGGTGCTCGCCAAGGGGCTGCCGGCCTCGCCCGGGGCGGCGGTGGGTAAGCCCGCGTTCAGCGCGGCGGAGGCGGTCGAGCGGTCGCGCGCAGGAGAGAAGGTCATCCTCGTGCGCAAGGAAACGAGCCCCGAGGACGTGGAAGGGATGCACTCGGCCGCGGGGATCCTGACGAGCACCGGCGGGATGACCAGCCACGCGGCGGTGGTCGCCCGCGGCTGGGGGAAGTGCTGCGTCGTCGGCGCGGGCGAGGTCCAGATCGACGCGCACGCCGGGACGTTCAGCGTCAAGGGGCACACGATCGGGCGCGACGACGTGATCTCGATCGACGGGTCCACGGGCGAGATCATCTCGGGCGCCGTCCCGACGGTGCAGCCCACGCTCGGGGGTGACTTCGCGCGGCTGATGAAGTGGGCCGACAAGTACCGGACCATCGGCGTGCGCACGAACGCGGACACGCCCGCGGACGCCAAGCGGGCACGCGAGTTCGGCGCCGAGGGCATCGGCCTGTGCCGGACCGAGCACATGTTCTTTGAGGGGGAGCGCATCAAGGCGATGCGCGAGATGATCCTGGCCGACACGCGGGAGGCCCGCGTCAAGGCGCTGGAGAAACTGCTCCCCTACCAGCGCGACGATTTCGTGGGGATCTTCAAGGCGATGAACGGGCTCCCGGTGACCATCCGGCTGCTGGACCCGCCGCTGCACGAGTTCCTGCCCCACGACGAGGCGGCGCAGAAGGAGATCGCTCACTCCCTGGGCGTCCCGGTGTCCAAGGTCAAGCAGCGCGTGAGCGTGCTGCACGAGGCGAACCCGATGCTGGGCCATCGCGGGTGCCGGCTGTGCGTGACGTATCCGGAGATCCTCGAGATGCAGGTGCGGGCGATCGTCGAGGCGGCGATCGAGTGCTCCAACGGGAACGTCAAGGCCGTCCCGGAGATCATGCACCCCCTCGTGGGCACCAAGAAAGAACTCCAACTCCTCCGCCGGCTGACCGAGGAGGTCATCAAACAGGTGCGCGACGAGCAGCAGTTCAAGGGCCGCCTGGAAATCAAGATCGGGACGATGATCGAGGTCCCGCGGGCGGCCCTCGCCGCCGACCAGATCGGCGAGGTCGCCGACTTCTTCTCCTTCGGGACCAACGACCTGACGCAGATGACGTTCGGCTTTAGCCGCGACGACATCAACGGGTTCCTGCCGGACTACCTGGCCAAGGAGATTCTCGAAAAGGACCCCTTCCAGACCCTCGACCAGCAGGGCGTGGGGCAACTGGTCGAGATGGCCACGCGCAAGGGCCGCGGCGTGAAGCGCGACCTGAAGGTCGGCATCTGCGGGGAGCACGGCGGCGACCCGGCGTCGGTCCACTTCTTCCATCGCGTCGGGCTCGATTACGTCTCGTGCTCGCCCTTCCGCGTCCCCATCGCACGGCTCGCGGCCGCGCAGGCGGCGCTGACGAAGTAAGACCGGCCGGAACATCTCGTGCTTCCTGCCGCCATGGCCGCAACCGCCGCTTGACAAGGCTGGTATATTGCTGTTGCCTCGACCTGTTGTGGCGTCGTGTCTGGACGAACCGCGAAAGGAGAGCAACATGAAGATCGGCGCGGACGGATCGGCAGGCCGTGCCTCGTGGCGGTCGCGCTGTGTTCGGGCGGGGGGGGGGGGGTAGCGGCATCGTGAGCCCTGCGGCAGCGCAGTCCCCTGTCTGGACTCGCCCCTACCCGGCGAGCCAACTAACGGCCCAGATCGACACGCCGGTGGGGTGCATTGAGGCCGACGGCTCGGTCTACGTCGCCGGCACCATCCGGTACTCGTCCACCGCCTCTGTCGTCCGCGTGGTCCGCTACACCCGCGAGAATCCGAGCGGCACGGGCATCATCGGCGACGGACAATGGCCCGCCGTCGATCCCTCTGCCACGCTCTACACAGCCACGCACATGGACGTGTTCGCCAACCCGTCGAACGACTATGTCCGCGTCTATGTCGCGGGCGACGTTCCGGTCAACGGACTGAAGCGTGTCTTCGTCATCTGCTTTCAGGCCAACTACACCACCGGCGCGATGGACCTCGCCTGGTCGAAGGTGATCGACGACGATGACTCGGAGGACGCGAACCGGCAGGACGACGACCGATGCGTCGGCCTCGCAGTCGGCGCGGGCGAGCACTACGTCGCCGTGGGCATCGATCGCAAGGGCGCGGGCCGCGATATGAAGGCCGTCGCGCTGAACGCGAGCAACGGCACGACCGCGTTCTGCGGTGAGTGGTCGAGTTCCGGCTCGGTCGACGACGTGCCCGTCGGCGTCGCCATCTCCGGCTCGAGCACGAGCCAGGGCGGCACGTTCATCTACATCGGCGGAACCACCACGGTCAGCGGCGTGCTGAAATACAAGATCGTCGGGTGGCAGAACGGCAACAGCGCCCAGGTCGCCAAGCTCACGCCCTTCGGCGCCGCCTCGCAGCACAGCCGGGCCACGGTCTTCGCCAACCCCGGCGGATGGAGCACCGACTGGACCACGCGCACCTACCCGCACCTTCTGATCAGTGGCCACTGCTACCCGTCGTCGGTGGCCGATTCGGACTACTACACCGAGTCCTATCTCGTGAATGGCGACGGCAGTCTCACCCAACGATGGGCGGAAGCAATCAATGAAACCGGGATGGACATCCCGTCGGCGGTGATGGCGTTGGCCGACGCCGGCAGTTCAGAGCGCGACCCGTTCTCGTTCGTGTGGATCACGGGCTCAAACACCGTGAATGGTCGCTCGAACGTCTACACGGTTCAACGCGATGATGACGGCGTTGGGCTCAGCTACAACTGGTCGAGCATCGTCGCCGGTTCGAGCGCCTACGGACCAGATCGCGGGCTTGCCGTCAGCGTGGGCTTGTCCGCGAATGAGAACCAGGACCCGATTCAGAGTCCAAACGTCTATGTCGTCGGTGCCGTGCAGAGCGCCAACGACGCCCATGCAAACTACGTTCTGCTGCGCTACAACGCGTTTGTGATCGGGACCCAGAGCCCGAAGTGGACCGCCACGTACGATCGCGCAGGATACGACGACGTGGCACTCGCGCTCGGATGCCGTCAGTTCGTGGAGAGCAGCGCGAACGTCTGGGGCATCTTTGTGACGGGCACCGCGACCGCAGCCGCGTCGGGGGCTGACTGGGGAACCCGACGCTACGACGACGTCAACCCCGAACCCTGAGTTCTGAAACACGCGTCGCAACCACGCTCTATCGCTTGGAGGAACCATGACACGCCCGCAGTTCATCCATCTCATCGTGTTGGTCGCTACCGGCCTAGCGCTGTCTCCTGCGCCGTCGTACGCACAGAACGGCCAGCCATACTGGGCTTCGACGGGACCGGTGAACGCGAACATCTTCTTTCAAACCCTGGTCTTCGACGACGGCTTCGGCGACGGGCTCTATCTGCTGGCATTGAACCCGGGTGGGGGAGGAGGTACATATCAGAGCATCTTTCGATGGCGCAGCGGGATGTGGGAGGTGATCGCCAATCGCGACGAGCGGGGGTTGTCGCTCTATACGAATCTCACTCACATGGTCGTGCTTGAGCTGGATGGCACGAAGGCGCTCTATCTGGTGGGTGTCGATGAAGTTCGGTGGCACGACCCCGCGGTCGTCAATGGCATTGCAGGAGTTGCCTTTGTGTGCTGGACGAAGCGATGGACGGGTGCCACGTGGGTACCTGGTCCCCCTGGCTTTGCGGTTGGTAATCCGGACGAGCCGTACCCCCGTCGCTGGCCGGTAATGAGCCTCGACCTCGGCGACGGCCCTCGTGTCTATGGGATGCTCGCCGAAACTCCGTACTCGTCGAACTTCCAAGTCGCACGCTGGACCGGCGGCAACTGGGAGGTGATCGGCGCGGCCTCGGGCGGTCACTCGGTGGTGACGTTGATCCCCTTCGACGACGGCCACGGCCTCTCGCTCTACGCCTTCGGCGACTTCACGGCGATGAACGGCATTTCCGCCCGGGGCTTTGCGAGGTGGGATGGCCAGCAGTGGCACGCGCCGTATCCCGGTCTGGTGACGCGCCAGAGTTCCGACTTCAACTGCGTCACCTTCGACGACGGCAGCGGGCCGGCGCTCTACTGCGCCAACGGCGGCGGATGGATCAACGGGCAGGAGCCGGGCTTCCTCAACAAGTGGGACGGCCAGACCTGGAGCATCATCCCGAGCATCATCGTCCCGCCGAAGACCCTCACCACCATCAACGGCATCGCGGTCTTCGACGACGGCCGCGCGCCGGCGCTCTACATCACCGGGGGCTGGGGCAACGTCCAGGGCGTGGCCGCCAGCGGCATCGCCCGCTTCGACGGGACCACCTGGGAGCCGCTCGGCGCGGGCATCCCCTATCCGCAGCACGGCCCGCGCCCCAACAGCCTCCAGGTCATGCACGATCCGCGCCGGGGCCCGTCGCTCTTCGTCGGCGCGACGAGGGCCGGCGGGGGCATCGTCCCGAAGTACGCCCAATGGGTGGGCAGCCCGAACTGCTACGCCGATTGCGACCTTGATCGCGTGCTGACCGTCGCCGACTTCGTGTGCTTCATCGGCATGTTCGCGGCCCAGGACCCCTACGCCAACTGCACCGTGGACGCGACGATCGACGTGGCGGACTTCGTGTGCTACCAGACCAGGTTCGCGGCCGGGTGCGGGCCGTAGAGCGCACAGGCGGGACGCCCGTGCCACCGAAGCGGGACGCTGGCGGCGAACAGAGCGGCGCATGGGCATCAACGCGGTGCGCCGGTCGT
Organism: Phycisphaerae bacterium; assembly: GCA_016793805.1. Taxonomy (GTDB): domain Bacteria; phylum Planctomycetota; class Phycisphaerae; order Phycisphaerales; family UBA1924; genus JAEUIZ01. Next base: position 39,915 of record JAEUIZ010000042.1, on the reverse strand, counting down.
GCCGAAGTCACGGCTCCTCGTCGTCGTGGAGCCCGCGGTCGGGCTTCATGATCTCGCGAAGCACCGTGGTGGCGAACGCGCCGCGGGGGAGATCGAACGCGCAGCGGACATAGGCGCCCTCGGCATCGGCGCCGCCCTCGACCTCGATGTTCGAGATCGGGACGCGGAGCGGTCGGCGGGCGCCGGAGATCCGTCCGCGGCGCTGGGCGTCGAAGGCGGCGAGGTGGTCGGGCGAGAGGCCGAGGCGCGCGAGGGCGTCGAGTTCGGCCCGGTCGATCTCGCCCCGGGCGCGGATCATGTCGGCGCCCCACATCGGGCCGGAGGGGCTGATCTCGAGCCGGGCCAGGCGCCCGTCGAGGTCGGGGTCGGGCGGATCGGGCGGGATGGCAAAGACGGCGCGGTTGTCGTGCTTGAAGGCGAGGTCGCCCGGGAGCAGCCGCGCGAGCGTCCCGGCGCGGAGGCGCTGGTCGAGCACGTCGTTGAAGACGGCAGACTGGAGGGCGGAGAGGAAGAACTCCTCTTCCTGGCGGTCGATGGCGCGGAGGGCCCGGTGGGGCGATCGTCCTCGGGCGAGTTCGCCCAGCACACGTCGCTCGGTGCGGGAGTGGTGGCTGAAGGCGTGGAGGGCGGCGACGAAGTCGCGCTGGGCATAGAGCCGGCGCGCCTCGGCCTGGACATCGGGCAGGTGCGGGGGTCCCGGCCCGAGTATCGCGTCGAGGGCGGCGTCGGCGTCGTCGAGCAGGATGGCGCGGCCGACGAGGTGGTTGCGCAGGAGATAGCCGAAGCGCTGCTCTCCGATGCGATTGGGAACCCCGATGCGTTCGAGGATGCGAAGGGCGTCGAGCGCGTGCCGGGCGGCGGCGGGCTCGACCCGGCGGACCTTGATCGAGAATCGGTTGCCGGCGAGGTGCCCCGTGCGGAGTTTATTGGTGTGGAGGTCGGCCCACAAGACGGCCATGTGCTCGTGCTGGAGCATCGGGAAGTCCTCGGGCCGCTTGCCCGGGACGTGGACGGAGAAGACCTGTCGCGTGACGGCGCGGCGGTCCTTGAGCCCGGCGTGCCCGACCGCGGAGTGGTGGACGCCGAAGTGACGGGCCAGGACACGCGCGGCCTGGAGGGTCGTCATCCCGCGCTTCTGGACGAGGAGGTAGACGTGCTCGCCCGTGCCGGAGGGCTGATAGAGCGGGATCTCATCGACGAGGAAGTCCTCGGGTCGCTCCTTGATGGCGCCCCCGATGCCGGGGATCGTGTCGGTGAGGTAGGCGGGTGGGTCGACGTGCGGGCCGGGGAGCGGGTCCAAGGTCTAGGACTCGTCCGCGGCGAGGGCGGCGTCCAGGACGTGCTCCTCGACAAAGATCGGCACGTCGTTGGCGATCCCCAGCGCGATCGCGTCGCTGGGCCGGGAGTCGATGTGGACGAGTTCGCCGTCTGGCTTCTGCACGTCGAGGGTGGCGAAGAAGGTGTGGTCGGAGAGGTCGGTGATGGTGATGGACTTCAGCGACGCGCCGAGGGCCGTCAGAATGTTGGCCAGCAGATCGTGGGTCTGCGGGCGCTTGATCGCGATGCCCTTGATCCGGCGGTCGATCGCCTGGGCCTCGGGCAGCCCGATGACGATGGGGAAGCAGCGTCGGCCGTCGTCGCCCGCGCCCTTGCCCGGGCCATCCGGGGGCACGTCGGCCTCGCGCAACTCGATGATCTGGTAGTCATTGAGTTCACGGATCAGGATTCTGGACAACTCCATGCGCAGGGCCATCGCCACGACTCCTTGCCGGATCGTGCGCCCCAAGAGCGGCGGAGTCAATCCGGGCGCATGGGCCAATGAAAGAGGCCCGGGACGGCCCGGGCCTCTGGTGCGAGCGGGGCTCGGAGCCGTGGCTAGTGCTTGTCGGCGGGGACGCTGCTCATCGGCTTGGTCGAACGCGTGTAGGTGATGACCATACAGCGGCACTCTTCCTTGCCGGGATCGGTCGAGAACATCTCCATGATGTGCTTGTTGTTGTCCACGATCTTGATCAACTCGCGCATCTTCGACTTCCCGCCCATCGGGTTGTCGATCTCGCCGGTCATCGTGTAGGTCTTCGTGGCCTCGTCGTACGTCCCGGTGGTGAACATGATGCACGTGGACATCGAGTCGGTCCAGGTGACCTCGTACTTCTTGGAGACGTTGTTGAACCCGAAGGTCCCGGCCCCAACAAAGGGCATCCCCATCATGTCGCCCTTGTAGTCGTGGTGGATGAACCGTCCGTCGAGAACCAGTCGGTTGACCATCACGGCCTTGGACTCCTGCGGCTCCGCGGACGGGTTGCTCGGGTCGTACATCTTGACCGCGCAGTCCCAGGTGCCCTCCATCATCTTGAAACGGGCGTGCTCCGGGCCGGGCTGACCGGCCTTCATCCACGCCTCCATCATCGGGTCCATCGGGGGCTGGGCCGCGTCGGGCTTCGCGGGCTTGGCCGGGGTCGCGGGCGGCTGTCCCGCCTTCGCGGGCGCGGGCTTGTGGTCCTGGGCGAGCGCGGAGCCCGCCATGAGGGCGACGGCGAGGAACGAGATCGAACGCTTCATCATGTGTGCATCTCCCGGAAGTGATCAGACTCGCTTGGGCCGACGAGTGGCCAACAAGCCCCTAACATCATATACACTGGACGATCGAAGTCCAGCATTGTTCTCAGGGGCGAACCGGACGAGCACGAGGGCGAGCGCCGATGCTCGGAAGGCCGTTGCATGAGGGGATCGCCCCCTCGGTACGGTCCTGAAACACTCGGCGTTTCATGGATCGCCTTGCTCACTTGGGCGTTTTGGTGTACCTTTTCGATGCCCGTTGGGGGAAGAGGGGCATAGTGCGCCCCAAACCGGGATGTCTGAGCCCGCGCGAGCCGCGGGAACGGTTGGGTTGTTGCCCAGGAGCATGAGATGAAGAACCAGATCGCGGCGCTCGTGGCGGTGGCAGGATTCGCAGCCCAGGCATGGGCACAGTCGGCACCCATTGCGAGCCGGAACGTGGCGTGGAAAGCGGATTCGGGTGTGGTGGCCGCACCGGGCAAGGGCGACGCGGCCCGGGTGGTCTACTCGACGACCGTGTTCGTCCCCAATGCCCCCTGGGTGCGGGTGCGGTTCAAGGACGTGGTGCTCGCGGGCCGGGTGGAGGAGGGCAACGCCTCGTACCTGCGGATCACGTCGCTGCTCGACGGCGGGACGCAGTACCTGAACTCGGTGAGCGTCAAGCAGTGGGCCAACGCGACGGCCTATTTCAATGGGGACGCGGTCCTCGTGGAGTTGCTCGCCTATCCGGGAACGGGCCCGAACCGGCTCGTGATCTCGGGTGCGATCGCGGGCGAGGAAGTCGCGTACGGCCAAGGGCCGGACTCGATCTGCGGACCCACGGACGATCGCACGCTCCTGAACGACGTGCGGAACGCGCGGCACGTTCCCGAGGGGTGCTCGTCGTGGCTGCACGATGACACGAACAGGATGTTCCTGACGGCCGGGCACTGCGGGGTGAGCGCGGGCGATACGCAGCAGTTCAACGTCCCGCTCTCGACGAGCGGGGGCTCGATCGTCAACCCGCCGCCGGAGGACCAGTACCCGGTGGACGCCTCGTCGCTTCAGACGCAATCGGGCAGTGCCACGATCGGGAGCGACTTCGCGTATTTCGCGACGTTCGTGAACAGCAACACGGGCCTGACTCCCTTCCAGCGGTACGGGCAGTTCTACATCAAGTCGGCGACGGCGCCGGCGGTGGCGGGCCAGACGATCCGCATCACCGGGTATGGCACCACGTCGTCGCCGGTCTCGCCGACGTGGAACCAGGTGGGCAAGACGCACACCGGGCCCTACACCTCGCTCTCTGTGAACACGATCCGCTATGCCGTGGACACCACGGGCGGGAACTCCGGCTCGGCGGTCCACAACCTGGCTACCGATCAGATCATTGGGATCCACACCAACGCCGGATGCACCTCATCCGCGGGGACAGCGAACAACGGCGGAGCGATCCACCAGCCGCAACTCGTGACGGCCCTCGCCAATCCGCGGACGCTCTGCCTGACGGGCCGCGGCACGGTCACGCCCCCGCTCTACGCGATCGGGGACGCGGTCAACAACTTCGGGACGCTGAACACCACGACGGGCAACTTTGCCAAGGTCAAGGACGCTCCCCCGCGGATGGAGGGCCTGGCATACAACTGGACCACGGGCCTCTTCTTTGCGGTGAGCAACGACACCTACGGCGTGGCGCCCGGTGCCGCGGGTCGCAAGTTGTGGACGATCAACCCGGCGACGGGCAACGCGACGTACGTGGCGAACATCACCGGGGCCGCGGGCGTGATCAATGGGCTGGGCTATGACCCCACCGCGGGCGTGCTCTACGGGATCGTGCAGGCCACGGGGCAACTCGTCACGATCAACACCGCCAGCGGCGTAGCCACGACCCTCGGCCCGGCCAACGGCGGGACGGTCGGCGGGCTCGAGTTCAACCCCTCCAACAACACGCTCTATGGGGTGAACGACGCGGGCGGCGCGACCTCGCTCGTGCGCTTCAATCTCCCCGCCGGCACCATGGTGACGATCGGGGCGCTCGGCGCGGGGATCACCGACTGCAACGGGCTGGGCGTCGTGGCCAACGGGGACCTCTACACCGTCAACGCCGCGACCGAACAACTGCTGCGGATCAACCCCGCCACGGGCGCCGCGACGCTCGTCGGCGCCACCGGGGGGATCTTTGAGGCCAGTTTCGGGATCTCGGCGGAGATCGCGCCGCCGTCGGGGTCGTCGTGCTATGCCAACTGCGACGCGAGCACGACGCTGCCGTTCCTGAACGTGAACGACTTCATCTGCTTCCAGAACCTCTTTGCCACGGGCGACAGCCGGGCGAACTGCGATGGCAGCACGAACCCGCCTGTGCTCAACGTCAACGACTTCACCTGCTTCAACAACGCGTTCGCCGCGGGATGCTCGGCCCCTTGAGTCTCGGAAGGAGCGCCGGAGCTGCGGCTATCCGCGGATGACGCCGATGCCCACGTCGCCCAGGACCGGGTCCTTGACGCGGAACTCCTGGTGCGGCGTGGCGGCCTTGACGGTCTGCCAGTAGCGCCCGACGGCATTCCCGATCTGCGGGAGGTCGCGCGCGATGTCATGGAAGGCGATGACGCCGCCGGGGCGGACGAGCGGCGCGTACATCTCGTGGTCGAGTTTGACGCCGTCGTAGGTGTGATCCCCGTCGATGAGGAGGAAGTCGAGTTGGCGTCCGGCGAGGATGCCGCGGATCCGCTCCAGCGTCAGCGGGCTGTGCGAGTCGTCGCGGATGAGGTGCATGGTCTGGCCCGGCTTGGCGAAGGACTGGTAGAGCGGGATCTTCCAGGGCATGTAGCCCCCGCCGAACGCCCCGCCGGGCAGGTCGAGGCTGATGATCGTGGCGTCGTCGGCGGCAAGGGCGGCAAAGGCGCAGAGCGTGCCCCCGTTGTGCGTCCCGATCTCCATGATCGTCCGCGGCGCGTCGCCCCCGAAAACCAGCCGCAGGAGCGCTTCGAGTTCGCCCCGGACCTGCTCGGGGCGGATGAGGTCGGCGTCCGGAGACCAGAGGAACTCGAGCACCGCGTCGATGGTGCGCGGGGGGTCGTTGTGGAGCCGGCGCCGGACGGCCGGGGCGAGCCGCTTCTCCTTCAGCGCGAGGTAGTGGTTCCGCGCGGTCCATGCGGCCTTGATGATGACCATGCGCGGGCCCTGCTGGACCAGCACCTCGGCGGCACGGCGGAGCAAGCGCACGCGGGTTGTCCCCTTACGCGGCCTTGGCGGGCGTGGCGCGCGACGCCTTGATCGCGGTCGCCACCAGCGCGTCGAAGGCCTTGGGATCCTCGATCGCGACCTGGCTGAGCATCTTGCGATTCAGCAGGATGCCCGCCATGCGAAGCCCGTTCATGAAGAGGCTGTAGCGCGTGTCGCGCATGCGGCAGGCGGCCGTGATGCGGATGATCCAGAGCGACCGCATGTCGCGCTTGCGATTGCGGCGGTCGCGGTAGGCGTAGCACCCGGCGCGGATGATCGCGTTCTCGGCCCGGTACTTGTGGAGGTGATTCGTCCCGTAGTACCCGCGGGCCTCGCGGAGGGTGCGCTTGCGGGACTGGGCTCGGGCGGCGCCTTTGCGGACGCGTGGCATGGCGAAACTCCCAACTGGGCTCGGCGGGGCGGCATCGAAGCCGTCTTGTGGCCCGACGGGCGGTGCGAGCGCCGACTAGTGCCGGCGCGACGAGACGATCAACTCCCCTTCTTGGCCGCTTCCTTCGCCGCGCGGCGCTCGGCCGGCGAGGGGCTCTTGCGGAGGGCGGTCCGAGGCTGCGTCCGCCCGCGGAGGCGGCGGAACAGCAGTTTCTCGAGCCGCTTCACGTCCGCGTCCGCCATGTACGGGTCCTTGCGGAGTTGGCGGAGCCGCTTCCCGCCCTTGCCGGAGCGGAGGTGCTTGTGGTTGGCGGACCGGTGGCGGACCTTGCCGGTCTTGCTGATGCGGATTCTCTTGAGGAGGCCCTTGTGGGCCTTGTTCTTGGGCATGGTTGGAACTCCGGACGCGGGCCTGCCGCCCGGTGGGACGGGAAGCGTAGACGCCTGAGGGGTGCCGAGCAACTCCGGCGGGTAGCATCGGGCATGGGTCGGGCGGTGTTGCTCAAGCACACAATACCGGATGGGTCGTGGCACTACGACTGGCTGGTCGAGCGTGCGCCCGGGGCTGCCCTGATGGCCTTTCGTGTGCGCGACTGGATCGACGGTGCGCTTGGGCCCGGTTTCGAGGCCGAGGCGATGCCGGACCATCGGCGGGACTACCTCGATTACGAGGGCGAGGTTTCCGGCGGCCGGGGACGTGTCGAGCGTGTGGCAATCGGTGAGATGCGGATCGCAGCCGACGGCTTCGAGCGAGTGGTGATCGAGGGTAGTTTGGGAGCCGTGAGGGGGCGATTCGAGGGTCGACGGATCGAGGACGATCGGTGGTGGTTCGAGTTCGCGGCGTGGTAGACTGGGCAGCGGCAGAGAGCCTTCTCGAAAGGGGTACGCATGAGGCTCACGGCGAATCCAGACGGCATGGGCGGTTCGGGACCGAAGCCGGGGATCGGGTCTCCGCCTGTGAAGTTGAACCCGGGGTCGATGCAGACGCCGATCGGACCCGCGCCGAGTGTGCCACCGAAGCCTGCGGCCCCGTTGCCGCCGCTCGGTCCGCCGCCCGCGACGGCCGGGGCGCCCGCGGTCGAGGCGCCGAGCAAGATTCGGGCGCTGGACCAGAAACTGGGCGCCGGGCTGGGGCGTCACGAGGATAGTTGGACGCGGACGCCGAACACGACCGGGACGGGGGCGATCCACGTCCGGAGTTTCCACTGCAAACTCAACGGGGACTCTCTGGACAACCTGGACAAGCAGATCAACGAGTGGCTGGACGCGCACCCGCAGTACGAGGTGAAGTTCGTCACCACCTCGGTGGGCGACTGGACGGGGAAGATCAGGGAGCCGGCGCTGATTGTGCAGGTGTGGGTCTGAGCGGGCGCAAATAGAGCCGACGCGACTGTTCATCGCGCCGGCCCCCAAGGAGACGATGCCGAGGTGCGGGCCTTGGTCCCGCGGTGTGTGTTGCGTCGCGCAGGCCGGACGCCCGTGCTGATTCCGAGCGAGGAGCGTCAGTCCTGATCGGGCGCGTTGTCTTGCTTGCCGGCCTGCCGATCGAGGAGTTTGCGGAGGTACTGGTTCTCGCGGCGGGTGGCCTCGAGATCAAAGACGAGGTACTTCACGCTCAGGCGCAGGTAGTCGAGGGACTCCTGGAGGTCGGCGATGGTCTTGCGCATCCGGTCGTGCCGGGCGCGGGTCTCCTCGGCGAGTTTGAGCAGGTCGCCCCGCTCGGCCTCGGGCATGAGGCTGATCTGGCTCATCAGGTCGCCGAGTTTCTGGTCGAACTCCTTCTCGTTCATGGGCGGTCCTCTCTCGAGTTGTCCGCGCCGGGGTCGTCTCCTTGTCCCGTCGCGAGGCGTTGGGCTCAGCGGTCCCCGCTGCATCCAGAGGAACAACAAGCGACGCACCGAACCGGGCGAATCGGCGTGCCAGAGCCCGAGGGACCGAGAATGTCAGGAGCAGCGACGCCGCAGCGGGGTCCGGGCTCCGCGGGGGTCCGCGAAGCGCGGGCGAGAGGCGGTGGGGCTGCGCGGGATGTGGCGTTTTGTCACCGACCGACGCCGAGGCGGCGCAACGCCTGTTGCGCCGGGGGCGCGGCGGCGGCGAGGGCGCGGGCCAGGGCCGGGGCGTCCTCGCGGCGGAGTTCGAACGCCAGTTGGCGAAGATGACCGTCGAGGTTCACGCGGAAGCGATCGAAGAGTTGCTCGAGTTCGTGCCGGCTGAACCGGGTCAGCGGGTCCGAGAGCCCGGTCTGGGCCGCGGCCCAGTCCAAGAGCGACGCCCCGGTGCTGGAGAAGCGATACAACGCGAGCGTGGCGGCGAGCCGCGCGGCCTTGGGCTTGAACGGGTCGGTAGCCGCCTCGGGGAGGGCGCTCATCAGCGCGGCGAGGTCGGGCTTCTCGAGTTCCGCGAACGGAGAGTCGGCCGACGCCGGGGCCTTGGCGAACTGATCCCGCGCGGGGATGGCGTCGTCCGGGGCCCGAAGGTCGGCGTAGGCCGTCGAGAGCGTCTTGACGCCGGCACGCTCGAAGCGGACCACCAGCCGCTGACAGGACTTGCCATCCTCGACCGCGGCCTGGGCGGAGCGGATCTCACCGACGCCCCATTCGGGCTTGCCGGCGTGGACGACGAGTTGTCCGAGTTTCCAATCCCGTGTGGTCATGAGCGATCGGGAGGGGGGGGCGCGCGGGGGCCAGCCCCAGAGGCCCGAGTCTGTCCGTTGAGTCGGCCCGGGCGGTTCGCGCCCACGCGCGGATTCCGCACGGGACATGACCGAACGTGCCGACGGGCCTAGCATAGCAGCGGCCCAGCGGGCGCGTCGGGGTCGGCGCGGCGGGCCAGTGCCATAGGTGGGACCACGATGATCGAAGCGCTCAAGAGCGACGCCATTGTCGAGAAGATGGGCGGACGGTTCAAGTTGTGCGCGCTGATCCAGCGCCGGCTGGTGCAACTCATGGAGGGTGCGCGGCCGATGGTCGAGCGGCAGGGTCGCTCGGACCTCGAACTGGTCATCGAGGAGATCCTGCAGGACAAGATCACGCTCGAGTTGGTCGCCGCCACGCCCGCGCTGCCCGAGGGCGAGGAGTCGGCCGAGCCGGCGGGATTCCTGAGTTAGGCGAACCGATGCGACGCGCGCGGCCTGGGGCTGGGGCAGGTGTGGCTTCATGACCGCCGCGCCCGCCGATTCACCCTTCCGCGATCGGCGCGTCCTCGTGGGCGTGACCGGCGGAATCGCGGCATACAAGACGGCGATGGTCGTCAGCCGGCTGGCCCAGGCCGGCGCGAGCGTCACCGTGGCGATGACGCCCTCGGCGACTCGCTTCGTGACCCCGCTCACCTTCCAGTCCCTCTCGGCCCGGCCCGTCTACACCGATCCGTGGCAGCACGTCGAGTCGCAGGACCCCCAGCACATCTCGCTGGCGGGTTCGATCGACGCCGCGGTGGTCGCGCCGTGCACGATGGACTGCATGGCGCGCCTCGCGACCGGGCGAACCGACGACGTGGTCACGCTGATCCTCTCGGCGGTGGACCGGGCCAGGACGCCGGTGCTGCTGGCGCCGTCGATGAACAGCGTGATGTGGTCGCAGCCGAGCACGCAGCGGAACCTGCGGACGCTGGTCGAGGACGGGTTCCGGATCGTGGGCCCGGGCGAGGGCTGGCAGGCGTGCCGGCACGTCGGGGCCGGGCGGATGAGCGAGCCCGAGGCGATCCTCGCGGCGCTCGGGGCGGCGCTGGCCCAGGCGCGGCGCTGACGGCTGGACTCGGGGCGCGGCGTGCGCAAGGATCGGTTCTCGCCGGGGCAATGCCGGCAGCATCGGAGAGGTGCCAGAGTGGTTGAATGGGCTGGTCTCGAAAACCAGTAACGGGCTTGTCTCGTTCGGGAGTTCGAATCTCCCCCTCTCCGCTTCGATGAACGATCGCTCGCGGCGTGCGCGGCCCTGGGGCCGTGTCGCGCGGGATGCGGGGCGGGGTGGAGACGCACCATGCCGGAGTGGGTGACGCCCGTGGTGCTCTACGACGCGCCGCGGACGACGACGATCCGGCTCGAGCCGCTGGAGGCTCGCCACGCGGCGGACCTGTTCGCGTCGGCGGACCCGGAACTCTTCCGCCACAGCATGCAGAACCCGCCGGAGTGGTCGGTGCGGGGCTTTGAGCGCGAGTTGGAGCGTGTGAAGGCGACGCCGGGCGTGGTGGCGCTGGCGATGGTGCTCGCTCGACCGTTGCGGGTGAACGGGGAGGAGTGGCGCGCGGGCCGGGCGATCGGGCGGAGCACGTTCATGGAGATCAGGCCCGAGCACCGGGGGCTGGAAATCGGCCGGACGTGGATCGCGCGAGCGCTCCACGGGACGCGCATCAACCCCGAGGCGAAGTACATGATGCTCCGGCACGCGTTCGAGACGCTCTCGCCCACGGCGATCCGCGTGCAACTCACGACCAACGCCACGAACCTCCACAGCCAGACCGCCATCTCGAAACTCGGCGCGGTGCGCGAGGGCGTGCTCCGCGCCAGCCGGATCGTCCCCGCGTTCCCGCCCCCACACGAGCACGTCCGGCCCGCGCCGGCGGTCCGCGACTGGGTCGTCTACAGCATCCTCGCGGAAGAGTGGGCGGGCGTGAAGCGGAACCTGGAAGCGCGGCTGGGGGCATAGCGCGCCGGCCCCCCCTCCCTCCCCTTCGCGCGCGGCGCCCCGGATCGCGTGGAAAAAGGAGGGGCGACTACCATCGCGGCATGAGCGTCAACGGTGCGATCGCGGAGCGGTTCGAGCGGATCGCGCGGCTGCTGGACGTGCTGGGGGCGGATCGGTTCAAGGCCATCGCGCACGATCGGGCCGCGCGCGCGGTGCAGGGGCTGCCGTTTGACCTTGGCGCGCTCGTCGCCGAGGCCGGCGAGGGTGCGAAGAAGCGCCTCATGGAGATCGAGGGGGTCGGGCCCAAGATCGCCGAGAAGATCGTCGAGTTCGTGCGCACGGGAGCGATGCGCGAGTTGGACGATCTCACGGCCCAGGTGCCCGCCGGGGTGCTGCACCTCATGTCGATCCCGGGCTTGGGCCCAAAGACCGCGGGGACGCTCTGGAAAGAAGGCGGCGTCACCGACCTGGCGGGACTCAAGCGCATCATCGACGACGGGACCATCCTGAACCTGCCGCGGATGGGCGCCAAGAGCGTCGAAAAACTGAGGGCGTCGCTGGCGCTGGCGGACGAGGCGGGCAAGCGGCTGGCGCTGGGGCTGGCGGTGCCGGTGGCCGAGGGGGTCGTCGAAGCGCTGCGCGGCACGGGCGGTGTGGATCGGATCGAGTACGCGGGGTCGCTGCGACGCGGGCGAGAGACAGTCGCGGACATCGACGTGCTCGTGGCCACGCGGACCCCGGACCCGGTCGTGCGAGCGTTCACCACGCTCCCCGGGGTCGGGCAGGTGCTGGTCGCGGGCCCGACGCGGGCCTCGGTGCGGATGCGGGTTGACCCGAGGCTGGGGCGGTGGAGCGCCGAGGGCGAGGGCGGGGATGAGGCGCCCGAGACCGACGGGCCGACGATCCAAGTTGATCTGAAGGTCGTCCCGGTGGAATCTTGGGGTGCCGCGCTCATGTACTTCACGGGCTCGAAGGACCACAACGTGCGTCTGCGCGAGCGGGCGCTGAAGCGCGGCATGACTCTCAACGAGTACGGGCTCTTTCCCGACGACAAGGGCGAGACCCCGCCGCAGCAGCGAGGGGTGCGGGCGGTGGCGGCGGCGACCGAAGAAGAGGTTTATGCCGCCCTCGGCCTGCCGTGGATCCCCCCGGAACTCCGCGAGGACCGCGGCGAGTTGTCGCTGACGCAGACCCCGCGGCTGATCGAGGTCGCGGACATCAAGGCCGAGTTGCACGCGCACACCATCGCCTCCGACGGCGCGATGACGATCGAGGAACTCGCCACGCGGGCGAAGGAGCGCGGGTTCCACACGGTTGCCGTCACCGACCACTCCAAGAGTTCGGTGCAGGCCAACGGCCTGTCGGTCGATCGGCTGCTCGCGCACGTCGAGGCGGTCCACGCCGCACGGTCGAAGGTCAAGGGCATCCGCATCCTCGCGGGGAGCGAGGTGGACATCCTCGCGGACGGGCGTCTGGATTACGACGACAAGGTCCTGGCGAAGTTAGATCTCGTCGTCGCCTCGCCGCACACCGCGCTCTCGCAGGAGCCCAAGGCGGCGACGGCGCGCCTGCTGGCCGCGATCGAGAACCCGCACGTGGACATCCTGGGCCACCCGACGGGGCGGCTCATCAACCGGCGCGCGGGGCTCGAGCCCGACATCGCGGCCATCGCCAAGGCCGCGGCGACGCACGGCGTGGCGTTCGAGATCAACGCGAACTGGATGCGCCTGGACCTGCGCGACGTGCACGTGCGGGCGGCGCTCGTCGCGGGATGTTCTATCGCCATCAACTGCGACACGCACGACCCGAGCGACCTCGACAACCTTCGATTCGGCGTGCTCACGGGCCGGCGCGGAGGGCTGACGCCGGCGTCGTGCGTCAACGCGTGGACGGCGGCGAAACTCCAGAAGTGGTTGGGGCGGCGGAGGAACTGACACGGGCAGCACCATGAACCGCGAGGCGGCAGCGAGAACTTGGTCTTGACACGCTTGCAAGTTTCTGGTAGGGTGCGCCCGGCGGCACAATCCGAAGGAGACTCTCGATGACGCCCCTCCCCTCCCCCCCCCCCCCCGCGTCGCGTCCTCGGAACCTAAACCAAGGTAGCGGCGGCGACACCCACGGCAGCGTGTGGCGCGGCGGCGTGCCGTGCATCTCGCTGTGGTGTGTCGCGCCGGGATTGTGCGTCATGCTCCTTGCAACGGGCACGGCGATGGGCCAGCAGCGGCAGTTCGGGCCGCTGGTGCATTGGGGCGCTGCGGGCGCCAAGGACGGCTTGCCCACGGGGTACTTCAAACAGGTCGCGACGGGGCTGTTGCACAGCGTCGGGCTTCGGACCGATGGCACCGTGGCCGTCTGGGGTGGAGACCCAAACAGCTATGGACATCTGTCAGGCATGCCAATCGGCGGCGGCTGGATCAAGGTCCGTGCGGGCTATGACCACAGCGTGGCGATGAACCAATACGGCGCGTTGTACCTCTGGGGCAACTCGTACAACGGCGCCACAACCATGCCCGATCCCGATCGGCTCTTCATCGACGTGGCCGCCGGCGAGAACTTCTGTGTCGGTATCCGTGCTGACAATCTTCAACTCGAGGCGTGGGGCTCAGACTATTGCTTCGGGACGGGCCACAACAGGCCCAACGGGCAGTTCGCCATGTTGGACGCGGCAGGTCATCATGTTCTGCTGCTCAAGATCGATGACGTGCCAGATCGCCTGCTCGGGTGGGGGCCGCTGCCTCCGTGTCCGCGTCCGGACCCCCTCGACCCATGCTGCCCCAATTCCTACAACTGGAATCAGTGGATCGTTCCTGCTGGAGTGGCGAGCGATGCTTGGAAGTTCTCGGCGGGCCACGCGCACAGCCTCGTCGTCGGCTTCGCGGGAGGCTTGACGGCGTGGGGACGGAACGGGTGGGGGGAAGGCAGCACGACTCCGATCACGGGCTGCCCGTCGGTGTGCGTGATACCGCCCTCGGGGTGTAACACGACCAGTTGCCTGAAGCACCCGCCGTCTCCCTTCCCAAGCCAGGTCAACGACGCCCGCGGTGGGTACTTTCATAGCGTGATCCAACGCACCGACGGCTCGTTGACCGGCTGGGGCAGGAACGATGACTACCAATCGGACACGCCGCCGGGCTCGTTCATCTCGTTCTCATCGTCGTACAATCACGGGGTCGCCATCAGCACGTGCTACGCCAACTGCGACAACTCCTACAGCCAACCGGTCATCACGCCTGCGGACTTGACCTGCTGGCTCGAGCGGTTCAATGCCGGTGATCCCGGCGCGGACTGCGACGGGAACGGTGTCCTGAACAGCAACGATTACGAGTGCTATCTCGCGCTCTACAACCTGGGATGCAACAACCCATGAGGTGCACGATGCATCGAGCGCGCAGCATCGTCGGCGTGGGGCTTTCGCTCGTCAGCGGCACCGCGGCCTCGCTCGCGCAAGGCCAACCCGGCCCCGTGGTCTGCTGGGGAAGCAACTTCGTGAACCAGTCGTTCCCAGTGCCAGCCGGTGAGTTCATCAAGGTGGCGGCGGGCGAGGACCGTAGCCTTGCGATCCGCGCCGACGGGACCATCGTGGAGTGGGGTTTCCTGGTGGGACAGCCGCCCGCGGGCACGTACATCGACGCGGACGCGGGGACGCAGTGGGCCGCTGCGATTCGGTCGGACGGCACCCTCGTCGCGTGGGGCGGGCCGCCGCTGCCGCTGATGGTTCCGAGCGGACAGTTCCGCCAGGTCTCAGCCGGGCATCGGTTTGGCGTGGCGATCCGAACCGATGGAACGCTCGCGGCATGGGGCGAGAACGCGGGAGGACAACTGACTGTCCCGCCGGGCGTATTCACGCAAGTCGCGGCAGGCGCCGGACACGCGATCGCGCTTCGAGACGACGGAGTCGCGATTGCCTGGGGAGGTTCGAACCAGTACGGACAGATCAACGTCCCGCCCGGCCTCTACCGAGCGGTTGCCGCAGGCGAGAGCTTCTCGCTCGCCGTTCGAACCGACGGGACGCTGGTTGCATGGGGCGCGAGCACCGCGGGACAACTCAACGTCCCGAGTGGGAACACCTATGTCGCGGTGTCTGCCTGCGAGCGAGGGCAGTTTGGTCTGGCGCTCCGCACGGACGGGGCCATCGTCGGGTGGGGCTGGAACGGCGCGGGCCAGACGAACCCACCCCCCGGGCGATACACCGCCATCGCCGCAGGCAACCACCACGGCATCGCGCTCGTGGCCCCCTGCTACGCGAACTGCGACGCCTCGACAGCCTCGCCGACGCTGACGGTCAACGACTTCATCTGCTTCCTCAACAAGTACGCCGCGGGCGACGCCTACGCGAACTGCGACGGGAGCACGGCAGCGCCCACGCTCAACGTCAACGACTTCCTGTGCTACATCAACGTGTTCGCGGCGGGGTGCACATAGGCGATCAGCGCGAAGAGTCATGAGACGAAGCGGTGGGGCGCACCCGAGGAGCCTCGCGAAGCGCCGGGCGCACCAGCGACCACTCGGCGCTACTGGTCGTGCCCGTGGGTCTCGGTGAGTTTGTGCCCCGCGTCGCGGAGGGTCTTCTCGCGGCGGGCGCGCTCGAGATCGGCGTCCACCATCATCGCCGCGAGTTGCTCCACCGAGGTCTTGGGGTGCCAGCCCAGTTGTCGCTTGGCCTTGCTCGGGTCGCCCAGCAGCAGATCGACCTCGGCGGGACGCAGGTAGCGCGGGTCGAACTCGACGAAGTCCTTGAAATCCAGACCCGCGTGCTTGAACGACAACTCGGCGAACTCGCGCACGCTGATCGTCTTGCCCGTCGCGACGACGTAGTCGTCCGGCTTGTCCTGCTGGAGCATCAGCCACATCGCCTCGACATAGTCTCCGGCATAGCCCCAGTCGCGCTTCGCGTCCAGGTTCCCGAGGTACACCTTCTTCTGCAGGCCCAACTTGATGCGCCCGACGGCCCGCGTGATCTTGCGCGTGACAAACGTCTCGCCGCGGCGGGGGCTCTCGTGGTTGAAGAGGATCCCGCACGAGGCGTGCAGCCCGTACGACTCGCGATAGTTCACCGTTGCCCAGTGCGCCATGACCTTGGCCACCGCGTACGGCGAGCGCGGATAGAACGGCGTCGTCTCCCGCTGCGGCGTCTCCACGACCTTGCCGTATTGCTCGCTGGACGAGGCCTGGTAGTATCGGACCTGCTCCCCGGTGTCGTGCTGGTACGCGCGCACGGCGTCGAGCAACTTCAGCGCCCCCATCGCGACCGTCTCGGCGGTGTAGATCGGCATGTCGAACGACACGCGGACGTGCGACTGGGCCGCGAGGTTGTAGACCTCGTGCGGGCGGACCTCCTGCATGATCTTCGTCAGGCACGACGCGTCGCACAGGTCGCCGTAGTGCAGGCGGAGCGCCTGGCGCGACCAGTGCGGATCCTCATAGATGTGATCGATGCGATTGGTGTTGAACGTGGACGCCCGCCGGACGATCCCGTGGACCTCGTAGCCCTTGGACAGGAGCAGTTCGGTGAGGTAGGAGCCGTCTTGGCCCGTGATGCCGGTGATGAGGGCGCGCTTGGTGGCAGGCATGGATGAGTTCCGTTCTCGGACCTTGGGTTGCCGGCGCGGGGTGCCGGGGGGCGATGGTAGGTGAGGGCAGCCTCGGGCGCGTGGCTAGGCGTAGCAGTCGCAGCCGCCATCGGCGTTGATCGCTTTGGAGACCGTGGCCGCCTGCTGGATGAGCGCGACCGCCGCATCTCCTTGCTGCTGCTGGACATCCAGCGCCTTGCGAGCCACGGCGACGTCGATCTTGTTCTGGACATGGGACTGCTGGATGGCGGACGCGGCCGATATCGAGAGGTCTTCCATGTCGCCAGCATCGGCCGGATTGAGCGTGGGCTGGAGGGGAAATGGGACGGGGCGCGAGGCTGATGGCGGCGGAGCGCACTAGGGTTCTCGCATGGCCCTGCCGCTCATCGCCGTCTCGCTGGGCGACCCCGGCGGGATCGGGCCGGAGGTCATCGCCAAGGCGTTGGCGGATGCATCGCTCCGCGCGCGGGCCAGGTGGGTGCTCATCGGCCCGGAGCGGGCGCTGGCTGACGCCGCGGCGCGCGCGGGCGTGGCGCAGTTCTGGACCACGAAGCCCGACGCGGGCGAGCCTGTGCCGATGCTCGTCGAGGTCCCATGCGATCGGATCGAGCCTCGGGCGACGCCCGAGGGGGGACTGGCCTCGTTCGCGGCCGTCGAGATGGCGATCCAGATGGCGCTCGCACGGCGGCCGGGGTTCCACGAGCGCGCCGCCGCGATCGTCACCGGGCCGATCAGCAAGGAAGCCTGGGCGCTCGCGGGACACGGGGAGTTCCCGGGCCACACCGACCTGCTCGCGGCTCGCTGCGGCCGTTCGCCGCACGCCATGATGTTCGTCACCCCGCGCCTGCGCGTCGTGCTCGCCACCACCCACATCCCGCTGGCGCGCGTGCCCGCGGCGGTCACACCCGAGCGCGTCCTCCTCGCGATTGAACTGGGCGCGCGCATGTGCCAGCGGCTCGGCCTGGAACGCCCCCGCGTCGCGGTTTGCGGCATCAACCCACACGCGGGCGAATCGGGACTCCTCGGCGAGGACGAGGCCCGCGCCGTCTCGCCCGCGATCGCCGCCGCACGGGAGCGAGGCATCGACGCCCTCGGGCCGTTCCCGGCCGACACCATCTTCAACGCCGCCCTCGCGGGGACGTTCGACCTCGTCGTCGCGATGTACCACGACCAGGGCCTGATCCCCGTGAAACTGCTGGACCGCGACCGCGCGGTCAACCTCACGGCGGGTCTGCCTATCATCCGCACCAGCCCCGATCACGGGACCGCCTACGACATCGCGGGACGCAACGCCGCCAACCCCGGCAGCATGCACGCGGCGCTGTCCCTGGCGATCGACCTCGCCTCGCGTCAGGGCGAGTAGCCGAACCCAGCCACCGGCGCGCCGCCCGCAACCCCGCTCTCGCCGCACACTTCCCCACGCAAGACCATCCCATGTCCACGCTGGCCACCCTCGAGCACGACACGACGCACGACGCCGCCCCGCTCCGCGAACTGCTCCGGCAGGCGGGGCCGACGGTGGCCACGATGGCCTCGTACACGCTCATGACGTTCGTGGACAAGTTGATCGTCTCGCGGATCGGGCCCGAGCCGATCTATGTCGGCGCGCAGGGCAACGGGGGGCTCGCGTCGTGGGTGCCGATGTCCATCGCCGCGGGCACGCTGACGATCATCGCGACGTTCGTCTCGCAGAACCTCGGGGCCCGCAAGCCCGAGCGCGCGCCGGCGTACGCCTGGGCCGGGCTGTGGCTGGGCGCGCTCTTCTGGGCCGTCCTGCTCGTGCCCTACTCCTTCTTCATTCCCGACGTGCTCCGCGTGGCCCAGGTCGATCCCGCGCAGGCGAGCCTCGCCGCCGAGTATGGCCGGATCCTCACCATCGGGAGCGTCCTGACCCTCGGGACGCGCGCCCTCTCGCAGTTCTTCTTCGGGCTGCATCGCCCGGGTGTGGTGCTCGCCGCGGGCGTCATCGCCAACGTCGTCAACCTCGTCCTGACCTACGGCCTCGTGCTCGGGCGGCTCGGCCTGCCCGCGTGGGGCGTCGCCGGATCGGCCTACGGGACCGTCATCGCCGGCGCGATCGAACTCGCCATCCCCCTGGCGGTCTTTCTTGGGCCGCGCCTCAACGCCCACCTCCACACCCGCGCCGCGTGGCGACGCTGCCGCAAGGAGATGGTCGAGATCGTGCGGCTCGGGTGGGCCGGGGGCGCGATGTTCGGGAACGAGATGATCTGCTGGGGCTATTTCATGGTCCACCTCGTGAGCCACTTCGGCCCGGACCACGCCACCGCGGGGTGGATCGCGCACCAGTACATGTCGCTCTCGTTCATGCCCGCCGTGGGCATCTCGGTCGCCTGCACCTCCGTCGTGGGCCGGCGGATGGGCATGCGGCGGCCCGACCTCGCGGCCCATCGCGCCTGGCTCGCGCTCGGCCTAGCGCTCGCCTACATGGTCGCGTGCGGGATCGTCTTCGTGGTCTTTCGCCGCTCGCTCGTGCTCGCCTTCGTCGATCCCGACACCCCGCCCGAGACCGTCGAGCGCCTCGTCCGGCTCGGCTCGGCGTTCCTCATCGCCACCGCCGCGTTCCAGGCCTTCGACGCGATCGCCATGACCACCAGCGGCGCGCTCCGCGGCGCGGGCGACGCCGTCGTCCCGGGCGTGGTCTCGGTCGTGCTGTCATGGCTCGTGATCGTCGGCGGGGGCACGGCGCTGACCCTCCTCGCCCCCAACCTGGAGAGCCTGGGCGCGTGGATCGCCGCCGCGGCCTACATCATGCTGCTCAGCGTCTTCCTGCTCGCCCGCTTCATCGCGGGAGGATGGAAGCGCCGCACCGTCGTGCGCACGGAGTGATCTGGCGCCACCCTGGGCCGGTCGCGTCGGCGGAGGACCGTCCCGGGCTTGATCGGCGCGAGCGACAGGCCGACCATCACGCGATGGCGCCCCGCCCCCCGCCCCTGGTGCCGCGCCGGCTTCGCCGGATCGTGGTCTCGTGCGCCCTGGGCGTCGTCACGCTCGCGTGCCTGGGCGTGCTCGCGGCCCTGGCGCTCGCTCGGTCCACGCCCTCGTGGTGGGGACGGGTCGCGCGCGACGACCCCGCCACCATCACTCTCGCCGAGCAGGTCGAGAACGGGCTCGTGAACCACGCCTACCGACGACGCGACGAACCCTGGACCATCGAGATCACCGCCGAGCAGGCCAACGCCTGGCTCAACGTTCGGCTCCCCAAGTGGTCGGCCAACCAGGGCCACGCCTGGCCCGGGGAGATCGGGGAGATGCAGGTCGCCTTCACGCCGGGACGCATCACGCTCGGCGCCCGCGTGCTCGCGGGGGGGCGCTGGCACGTCGTCTCCACCGACGTCACGCCCCGGCTCGAGCACGGGGGGCTCTACCTCGACGCGCGCCGCATGGGCGTGGGTCGCCTGGGCGCGCCGCCGTCACTGGCGCTCCGCGTCGCCGCACCCCTCCTGCCCACCCCAGACCTGCGCGATCGACTCCGCCGCACCGCCGAGGGCGACGTCCCGCTGGCGCGCCCCGCAGTCGTGAGTCTCGAAGACGGTCGGCGGGTGCGCGTCGTCGCGATCGAGCCCGGGGAGGGCTGGCTGCACGTCACGCTCCAGACCGAGCCGCTCCCGACCGGACCGTGAGCGTCGGCCTCGACTGCCCCAGCCGTACCGCCGCCGACGCCGCCCGTTCCTCGACCGCGCCGACGAGCGCCTCCAGCGCCCCCGCCAGCGCCGTGCCCGCTGCGAAGTTCGCCGACGGATCGCCCTTGTCCGAGTTCGTCCGCAGCGCCACGCTGATCGGCACCTCGCCCAAGAACGGCAACCGCAGCCGCGACGCCATCGCCGCCGCGCCCCCGCGCCCGAACAGGTCATAGACCCGCGGCGGGGTCAGATCGTCCGCGACGAAGTAACTCATGTTCTCCACCACCCCAAGCACCTCGATCCCCAGTTGCTCGAACATCTTCGCCGCACGGGCCGCGTCGTCCTGCGCCACCCGCTGCGGCGTGCAGACCACCACCGCCCCCGTCAGCCGAAGCGTCTGCGCCAGCGTCAGCGACACGTCCCCGGTCCCCGGGGGCAGGTCCACGATCAGGTCGTCCAACTCGCCCCAGTCCGTCTGCTCCGCCAACTGCTTGAACGCCCCGTGCGCCATCGGCCCACGCCAGATCAAGGGCTTGTCCGCTTCCACCAACTTCCCGATCGTGATCGCCTTCACCCCGTGCACCAGGAACGGCTGCAACCGCCCCCCGACCACGCGCTGCTCCATCGCCCCCAGCCCCAGCAGCGTCGGGAGCGATGGGCCGTAGATATCCGCGTCCAGGATCCCCACCGCCCGCCCGCGCCGCGCCAGCCCGACGGCAAGATTCACGGCGATCGTGGACTTCCCTACACCACCCTTGCCCGCACCCACCGCGATAACCCGCGCCGACCCGGTCGGCGTGCCCGCCGCGGGCGTCAGGCCGCCGATCGGCGTGTGCCCAACCTCCCCGCCCGCTCGGGCCGTGTGCACTCGCTCGCCGCCGGCGCCGATGAACTCGACCACCAGCCCGGCGAGCGGCCCGGCCTGCCGCAACACACCCGCCATCGCTTGCGCCGTCCGATCGAGTTCCGCTGACCCAACCCCGGCCCCCACTCGCACACGCAGGCTCACATGCCCGTCGCACGCTGAGACATGCGCGAGCGCCCCGGTTGACTCGAGCGTTCCCGGACCCGATGGATCGGGAATCGTTCGGAGGGCTGCGAGAATGGTCGGCTTGTCCAGTCGCACCGCCGATCGTATGGCAATAGCCGCCCGCCCGCGGGCGTTAGGCCACCCACGCGAGGAGGTACCGATGCGACGCACATGGATGATCAGCGTGGTGGGGATCGGCCTGGCATGGGGTGCGGCGGCGCAGGGTCAGGAGGCGCCGCCCGCCCGTCAGGACAAGGCCCCGCTCAAAGGCCCGGAGGTCCGTCAGAATCGCCCGGCGACCAATGAGCCCTTCAGCGAGAGCGCCAAGCGCCGCGAGCGCGACGGGATCCCGATGCGCGCCTATGCCGAGATCCTCGGCAGGATGAAGAGCGACGCCGCCGCAACCTCGATCCGGCTCTCGGCCGATCAGGAGCAGAAGATCGCGGCGATCGAGCGCGAGTTCCGCGAGGCCACCCGCGCGTTCGGCGAACGCGTGCGCGAGGGCACCAAGCGCGCCAACCGTTCCGACCCCAACGCCCCCGGCGAGATGCAGATGGACGAGGCCCGCCGCGAGGAGATGCGCCGCGAAGCCCCGCGCCCCGGCGACTATCAGACTCGCATCTGGGCGCTCCTGAACCCCGCGCAACGTCAGTTCGTCCAGGCCGAGGTCGAACGGGCACGACAGGAACTCGTCAAGCAACGCACCGAGCAGGAGGCCCAGAAGCGGCTCGCGCAGCGCCAGGCCGGCACCGAGCCCGCCAAGCCCAGCGCAGGTGCCAGGCCCGCCGCGCCCTCCGGCGACGCCGCGGTCCAACCCGCCGCCCGCGAGCGCGCTCGGCGGATCGTCGAGCGCCTCGCGCAACTCCCCCCTGATGAGCGAGAGCGAATCCTCGCCCGCCTCGAAGCGGAACTCGACCGCCGGCTCGCGCTGCCCGCCGCCGGCGATCAAACGCAGCCGCGTCGGCGGCCCCAGGCCAAGCCCGCGCCCGACATGAGCGACGTCACGGTCCCCTGGCCTTGAGCACTCAAAGCCGCTGACTCCATCACATCATTGAGGAGGGGACCCAACGCTTCACGGCTTGGGTCTCTTCTTTTTTTTCTCGGACTCAACCGAAAAACTCCGCCTCCCGAGGCCGCCTTTCGCGTATCTCAATAGATGAGGCGATGGTCTCTTAGATGTTCGTATTTAGTAAGGTCTTAGGTTGGGCGATGTTGTGGATAACTCTACCCAAGTTCACAGAATCTGCTCAATCGGTAAACTCGCGTTGACCGATCCCGTAGAAAGATAGGGATTCGTTCATCGCACGATCTCTCTCTCCTCCAGCGGGGCGCTGTCACACGATGGCGCCCTGCTTTGTCGACCGACGGCCCGCGCGGGCTATGTTTGGTCGGAGGCGCGGTTGAGACCCACTCTCGTCACGGGCTCAGCGGGGTTCATCGGCTCGCACGTCGTCGCGGCGCTGCTCGCACGCGGGCGCGCCGTCGTCGGACTCGACAACTTCGATCCCTTCTACGCCGAGGCGATCAAGCGGCAGAACGCCCGCGACGCGGGCGCGCACGAACTCGTCGAGGCCGATCTCACGGATCCGGACGCGGTGCGTGCGGCGCTCGCGCGGCATCGGCCCGAGACGATCATCCATCTCGCCGGCAAGGCCGGAGTGCGACCGAGCCTCGCCGATCCCGCCGGGTACGCGCGCGCCAACGTGGTGGCGACGGCGGTGCTGCTCGCCGAGGCCGCGCGGGCCGGGTGCCGACGTGTCGTGCTCGCGTCGTCAAGTTCGGTCTACGGCAACAACCGCAAGACGCCGTTCGCCGAGGATGATCCGGTGGACGCGCCGATCAGCCCGTACGCCGCGACGAAGAAGGCGTGCGAACTTGTCGCGCACGCGCACCACGCCGCGACGCGCATGCCCGTGGCGTGCCTCCGCTTCTTCACGGTCTTCGGGCCGCGCCAGCGCCCCGACCTCGCCATCCACGCCTTCATGTCGCGCATCGCCCGCGGCGAACCCATCGCGGTCTTTGGCGACGGGTCGATGGCGCGCGACTACACATACATCGACGACATCGTGACGGGCGTGCTCGCCGCCGCGGATCGGATCGACGACCACGGGTATCGCGTGTGGAACCTGGGAAGTGATCGCCCGGTGCGGCTGGACGCCATGATCGCCGCGATCGCACGCACGGTCGGGCGCGAGCCGATCATCGACCGCAAGCCCGTGCCCACCGGCGACGTGGAGCGCACCTGGGCGGACCTCGCCCGCGCCCGCGCCGAGTTGGACTACGCGCCGACGACGCCATTCGAAGAAGGGCTCGGCCGCCAATGGGACTGGATGCGCGGGCGCCTGTAGCGAGCCCTCATCCGCACGGCATCACTTGTCCGCGCTCGGCTCGACAGCGAGGGCTCGGCGGATCTCGCCGGGCGTTGCGGGCTGCCAGGTCGGGACGCGGATCGAGACGCGCAGCCGCTCGATGGCGCGCTGGACCTCGTCGGGAGTGAAGAGCGGGATGACGAATCGCTTCGCGTCGGGATTCATGGCGCTGGCGATCGCGGGATCGTTGGGATTGACGGGAACGACCTCGGGCCCGAGCGAGGGATTGCGCGCGGGGATGTTGTTGTTCCCGCCGGAGATCGTGGCGACGCCCGAGCCGGAGCCTCCTCCGCTGGAGCCGCCGAAGGATCGGAATCCTGCGCCGCCGCCCCCACCACCTCCGCCGCCGCCGCCACCACCTCCGCCGCCGCCGCCACCACCTCCACCACCGCCGCCACCGCCGCCGCTGCCAGCGGGAGCGGCACCTGAAGCCTCGACGCCCTTCCCGGTGCCGGTGACGCCGCCGGGTTGTCCGCCGGTGTTGTTCCCGCCTGTCTGCCCGCCACCGACCTGCCCGCCGGGGTTCCCAGCGCCGATCTGCCCGCTCGTGGTCCCGCCGCCGGTCTGTCCACCCGCGGCGGGCGGCGCGATGACCAGCGGCTGGCGCAGGTCCGCGGGCACTGACGCGGCATAGGTGTCCGCGGCGTTGTACGAGCGCGGGAGCACCAGGTCGTCCATGACAACGGGCACATAGCCCATCCGCGCCACCCGGTCGATCTCGGCGAGCCGCTCGGCCCGGGTCGGATCATGCCCAAGCCGCGTGCGCAACTCGTTCATCCGCACGTCGGCCCACGTCTCGTGCCCGGGCACGAGGAAGTCGGAGAGGACCCGGGGCGTCTGGACCTCCGCGCCATAGGTCCAGATCGGCGCCAGCACGTGCATGAAGTCCGCGTCCACGCCCTCGAGCAAGAACCGCACCCGAGGGGCTCGCGCCTGCATCCGCTGGAGCCACTCGTACCCCTTCCACGTCGGCATCAGCGCGAAGTTGTCCAGCCCGATGATCGTCGCGCCGAGGCCCACGGCCATGTCGAGTTCGGCGAAGGCCCGCTGGACGTGGTCCGGGTTGCTCGGGTCGAGCACCTCCGCCGATGGCGCGTCCCAGGTCTTCATCACCCACTGGGCGTTGCCCCACCAGTATCCCATCTCGAAGCCCGCGTCGGGGATCATGCGGAGCGCGTCGAGGCTGTTCCGCATCGAGGTGTTCCGGTTCATCTCGGTCATGAACTGGAAGGGGAAGTTGAACTGCGTGTTCCGGCGATAGACCCCCGTGGGCTTCCAGAGGACCAGCCGCGTGTAGCCCTTGCCCTTGAACGACTTCAGGAACCGCGCCATCTTCGACCACCCAAACTGATCGGGCCGCCACCCCTGCGGGACCGCGAAGCCATACGGGTTCGAGTCGTTCCCGGGCTGGTCGGCGACCGTGGCCCCCACGATCGGGCGGGGGTCTCGCGCGTAGCGCACAGGCCCGAACTGGCCCTGGAAATAGGCCCGGTAGGGCGCGAGCGTGCGGATCCACTCGGCGGCGTTGGTCGTCACGCGCACGGCCAGCGTGTAGGTCCGGGTCGTGTTGGCGGGGATCGTCCCGCTGGGCCGAAACTCGATCTGCCAGTTCTTCCCGCCGAGCAGGTACGGGCCGTTGGCCGAGACGAGTTGGACCTGCACGTCGTGCTGGTACTGCAGGATCGGGTAGTGCAGGCTGACCCCGAGGGTGTACTGCGTGTTGCCCACGACGAAGACCGGGCTGTAGTAGTCCTTGGGGTAGTTGAACCCGAAACTGCCCCAGTGCTGCCCGCGATGCTCGGCGACCACGGGCTTGCAGTCCTCGCGGAAGTCGCGGTAGGTCACCTTCGGCCCGAGCCGCAGCCCGCCGAGCGCGATGAGCCCCGGGCGCGCCGCGCGGGAGGTCGGGTTCGCCAGCGTGATCGTCACGTCGAAGCCATCCGGTTTGGCCACGAATCCCGTCGAGACCACGGCCTCGGACTCGAACGACACCGGGAGCGAGTTGGGCCGGATCACCTGGTACCCGGTCTGAGAGTCGGTGAGCGTCGGCATGCTCTGCGACATGGAGGCGTTGAATCGCACTTGCCCCGCCGCCGACGCCGACAGCGCCAGGACCGAGAACAGAATCCCGCAGGTGTGTGCGCGCATCATGGTTCAACCATAGAAACCGGGGAGCGGCTCCGCCCCGATTGCGGCTCGAAGGAGTCAGACGCCCGACGGCGCACCCGGTGCCGTCGGCATGTCTTGACGGATCGGACGGGCTTTGTCAGCCTCCGCGTTCCCCGTTCCAGGAGGGCTCGACCTCGGCGTCGCCGTCCGCGAACGAGCCCTCTTCGTCCACGGGTGCCGCCTCGGTGAGCGCCGGCCCAAAGGAGCGCAACAGCACCCTGCGCGCCAGCCGCAGGGCGATCCACGCGGCGATCACCGCCATCGCCGTGCGGAAGAGGAACAGCCCCACCTCCCCGCGCGGGATGCCCACCATGTCGCCCGCGCCGGCCACGATCGGCAAGCAGTAGTACGGGCTGAACGGATGGGCGGCCATGTACTCGTCGAGGAATCGCAGGATGAGCCCGAAGAAGATCGCGTAGGGCACCAGCGCGAGGATCGGGTTGTCGTTCCAGATGTGCCCGATCATCCCCGGCCCGAGCGTGAACTCCTTCTGGTACTTGTACACCCTCGCCTCGCGCACCATGTCGTACCCCAGCCCGTTGGGCTTGGGGATCCCGAACTGGTCCCAGAGCACGCGCGGGATCGGCTGCACGACCGCGTAGACCGCCGAGTGCAGCGGGTTGAACGGGTACGGATCGGGACGGGTCTCGATGCACCACATGCTGTTGGCCGCTGCAAACTGTCCGGTGGCCATCCCGAGCAGGCCCTCGCCGATGTCGGCCTCCATCAGTTTGGCGAGCACCTCCCCGATGTCGAGTTTCTTGGCTGTCGCCGATCGCACCGTGCTGAACGCGGACATGAACAGCAGTCCCGCGGCCCCGACCACCACCAGCCGGGGCCACATCTTCGTCCAGCCCATGTGCCGCCAGCGAGACATGTACCCCGCGAAAAACACGGTGATGATGAGGCTCAGCACGTCGCGGCGTCCGAAGGTCAGAAAGATCAGCGAGAGCGCCGCGATGAGGATGATCGTCGCCGCGGGGATCATCACCGCCGGGTTCATCAGCCTCGGCACCCAGACCCACGCCGCCAGCCCCGCCGCCGCGGAGAGCAGCCCGATTCCCATCATGTCCGTCAGAACGCCCAGGATCGGGATCGTGCGTCCGATCGCCAGGCGGAAGACGAGCCCGAAGACAAGGATCACCGCGGCGATCGCGAGCATCGGACCCGGAACGGTTCGTGGCACCTGCGGGTCGGCCCGCCACGCCCGGTGCCGCACCCACCAGCCCTTGTGGTACGACAGCAGAAAGATCGCCAGGAACACCAGGAGCAGCAGCGTGTAGACGAACCCCGTGACCGCCGGGTTCTCCACGCGCACCTCGCCGAAGTCCAGCATGAACATGCTCAGCCACCCGCTGACGCACTGGAAGATGATCATCCCCAGCAGGAACAGGTTCCGCGTGCTGAAGAGGTCCACCGTCCCCTTGCGGGCCTGCGCAATCATGAGCACGAGCAACCCGAGGGCCGTCAGGATCAGGATCACGCCGGTGACGAGGTGCATGGGTCGGTGTCTTTATCGGCCAGCACGAACAGAGAGGTTGGGGCTCGTTGGGATATACGCCGCCAGGGAGGCCTGGATCGTCGCCCGCCCGAGCCGGGCACGGAGCGTAGGGGCCGGATCGCCCAACCAGCCGATGAAGGAGGGCAACCATGCCCGACCTCCCAGACCCGCGCCCGGAGTTCCCGCCGACCAGCCGGACGCCCCTCGGCGAGCCCTCTGCCCTCGCCCGAACCCCGGACCCGGGCTCGCCAGGCGTCGCCAGGCTCCTGTCGATCGTCGCCCTCCTGCTCCTCGGCGCCGTTGTCTACATGCAGCAGGTGGCCAGGCCGGCCCGCAGCGCCGCCCCCGCCGCGCCCGCATCCATCGCCGCCCCCAGCGACCAGTTCGTCATCCTGAGCAAACTCGTCGTCAAACTCGGGGGTGAGTTCCGCAAGATGGACCCCAAGTTCGGCGCCTCGCTCCAACTCAACGTGGACGCGGGCGCCAAGACCCCCGAGGACAAACTTCGGGCCGCGGTCGTCGCGTCCGAACTCCTCGGCGTGGACGAGGCCACCTCGCGCCTGCACGACCTCGCCGGCGCCCATCCCGACCTCGCCGACGACGCCCGCGGCCTCGCCGCCGCCCTGATCGCTCCGCCCGACGAGCCCACCCTGACGCGCCTCCGCGAGCGGCACGGGTACTACGCCCGCCTCGCCGCGGCACGCAGCCTCCCGGACTCCGACCCCGCCCGCCAATCGCTCGTGGGCGGGGGCGCCGCGCTCCTGGCACTCATCGTCCTGGGCATGATCGTCGGGGGGCTCGCCTTCCTCGCCGGCCTCGTCTTCTTCATCATCGCCGTGGTCCAGGTCCTGAGCCGACGCATCGAGGCTCGACACGTCCCGCCGGCGCCGGGCGGCAGCCTCGGGATCGAACTCGTCGTCGCCTTCATCGCCGGGTTCCTCGCCCTCAAGGGCCTCGCGTCGATCCTGGCCTCCACCCTCAAGCCCAGCGACGCCACGCTCATGCTGCTCACGCTCGGCGCCCAGTGGCTCCTCTTCCTCCTCCTCCTCTACCCGCGGCTCCGCTATCCGCGCTCCGACGGCCTGGCCCGCCTCGGGTGGCACCGCGGGCGCGGCATCCTCACCGAGATCGGCTGCGGGCTCCTTGGCTACCTCGCCATGCTCCCGATCTTCGCCGCCTGCGTCCTCGCCACCCTCGTCATCGTCCTCATCCGCGGTGCCGTCTATAAAGCCACGGGCCAGGGCGAGCCCCCAAACCCGGAGAACCCCGTCTTCGAGATGGTCGCCAAGAGTTCCGGGTCCTGGCTCTTCCTCCTGATCTTCGCCCTCGCCACCGTCTGGGCCCCCGTGATGGAAGAGACCGTGTTCCGCGGCGCGCTCTACCGCTTCCTCCGAGGCCGAGCCAGCGTGGTCGTCGCCGCCCTGGGCTCCGCCTTCGCCTTCGGGCTCATGCACAGTTACGAGTGGTTCCTCCTCATGCCCGTCGTGGGCCTTGGGTTCTCCTTCGCGCTCCTGCGCGAGTGGCGCGGCTCGCTCATCGCCCCCGTCACCGCACACGCCCTCCACAACGGCGCCATCCTCCTCTTCGCCTCCGCCCTGCTCGGCATCCTCGGCGACTAGCCCTCCCCGCCCCCTGCCACGGATCGACATGATCAAGTACCTCGGCTCCAAGCGCACGCTGATCCCGGTGATCCTCGACGCGGTGCGGTCGGTCGCGGGCGTACACACGGTGCTGGACCTCTTCTCGGGCACGTCGCGCGTGGGGCACGCGCTCAAGGCCGCGGGGTACCGCGTGCTCGCCAACGACCACAACGCGTACGCCGAGACGCTCGCGCGGTGCTATGTGGAGGCCGACGCCCGGGACGTGCGCGCGGACGCCGAGCGTCTGGTGGCGGAGTTCAACGCCCGTCTCCGCGGGGGCTGGAGCGCGCCGGGGTACGTCACCGAGACCTTCTGCGTGCGCGCGCGGTACTTCCATCCTCGGAACGGCGCGCGGATCGACGCGGTGCGCGAGGCGATCGCCGCGCGGGGGCTGCCACCGGACCTCGAGGCCGTCATGCTTGCGTCGCTCCTGGAGGCCGCGGACCGGGTGGACTCGACGACCGGACTCCAGATGGCGTACCTGAAGGACTGGGCCCCGCGGGCGCTGCGCGACCTGGAACTGCGCGTGCCCGACGTGCTCCCTCGGGCCGTCCACGGGAAGGGCCAAGCGACCCGCCTGGACGCGCTGGCGGCGGCGGAGCGGCTCGAGGCCGATCTGGTGTACCTCGACCCCCCGTACAACCAGCACTCGTACCTGGGCAACTACCACGTCTGGGAGTCGCTGGTGCGTTGGGACAAGCCCGAGGTGTACGGGGTGGCGTGCAAGCGCGTGGACGTGCGCACGCGGCGGAGCGAGTTCAACTCGCGCCCCCGTGCCGCCGAGGCGCTCCGGCGGGTGCTGAGCGCGCTGCGCGCGCGCGCCGTCGTCCTCTCGTTCAGTGACGAGGGCTTCCTCGCGCGCGACGAGATCGAGGCGATGCTCGGGTCGCTCTGGGGCGGGCGCGCCCGCGTGCGCACGATCGAGAACGGCTTCCGCCGATACGTGGGCGCCCGCATCGGGATCTACAACCCCCAGGGCGAGCGAGTCGGGCGCGTCGGGCATCTCACGAACACGGAGTACGTCTACGTCGCGACACACGAGGCGCCGATCCATCGCCGCCCCCGGCCCGCGCTGGTCGGTCCGCACGCCCGGCCGCCGGCGCTCGCGTCGACCGCCTGACGCCCCTATCCCGGCTGCGAGAAGAACCGGCCCGCGGGGCCCATCGCTTCCTTGAGCCGCTCGTGCGCCCGAGCCCGGAGCATCCACATCGCGCCCGGGGATCGGCCCATCGCCTCGGCCACTTCCTGCGGGCTCCGGCCCTCGAGGTCGTAGAGCCGGACCACCTTCTCGTAGTCGCCCGGGAGCGAGGCGAGGGCGGCGTCGAGCCATCGGGCGGCCTCCCCGCGGGCGGCGTCGCGGCTGGGCGTGGCCGTGTGCACCCCCAGCATCCCGAGGAAGTCGCTGGCCGAGTCGTCGGAGGCCTTCGCGACGACGCGCCGGCTCGCGCTGGGCCGCTTGGCCGCCTCGAGCCACCGGATCGCGTCGGTCAGGTTGTTCTCCGCCAGCCGCGTCAGCCACGCCAGGAACGCCGACGACCCTCCGCTGGCGAACTTCTCGATCCGCGTCACCGCCTCGAGGTAGGTGACCTGCATCACGTCATCGGCATCGACCGCCGGCCTCAGCGCGGGCGGGATCTTCGGCTCGATCCTCGCCCGCACGCGCGGGCCGAGCGCCTCCAGCAGCGCCACCAGTGACTTGCGATCACCCTCGCGGGCCTTGGTCAATAGGGCGTCATGGTCGTGGGCTTCGGACATAGAGGCACGATCGCCTGGCTTGGAACGCTCGCCCCGGAAACCGCGCGGGCCCGGGGGCGAGCCGGTGGTGCGGGCCTACTTCTCCAGCATCCCCAGTTGCCACATCATGAAGATCCGCTGGTCCGCCGCGTCGCGCACCCGAAGGTTCAGCGGCTTGCCCTGCCCGTGCCCGGCCTCGCGATCGACCCACAGCAGCACCGGCTTCTTCTCCTGGTCGCTCGCGGTCGCCTCGCGGAGGGCCGCCGCCATCTTCCTCGCGTGCATCGGGTGGACCCGGGCGTCGTTCTCGCCCGCCGTGATGAGCACCGCCGGGTACTTCGTCCCCTTCCTGATGTTGTGATACGGCGAGTACTTGAAGATGTACGCGAACTGGCTCTTGTCCTCGGCGCTGCCGTACTCCGGCACCCAGTACCGCGCCATGAGGAAGTGCTGGTAGCGGACCATGTCCAGGAGCGGGACGCCGACGAACGCGGCCGCGAAGAGGTCGGGGCGCTGCGTGACCATCGCGCCGGTGAGCAGCCCCCCGTTGGACCCGCCCGCCACGCCCAGCCGCGAGGGGTTGGTGTACCCGCTGGAGATCAGGTACTCCGCCGCCGAGATGAAGTCGTCGAAGACGTTCTGCTTGCGCTCGAGTTTGCCCGCCTCGTGCCAGGCGTTCCCGTACTCCCCGCCCCCGCGGAGGTTCGGGACGGCATAGACCCCGCCCGCGTCGAACCACTGGAAGAGCGTGGCGCTGAACGAGGGCGTGAGGCTGACGTTGAACCCGCCGTAGCCATAGAGGATGGTCGGCGCGTTGCCGTCCTTCTTCAGGCCCTTCTTGTGGACGATGAACATGCTGATCCGCGTCCCGTCCTTGGACGAGTACCACTCCTGCTTGACCTCGACGGTGCTCGGATCGACCGGGACCGCGGGCCGCTCCCAGAGTTCGGCGTCGGCGGTGGGCTTGGCGAGGTCGACGCGGAAGATCGAGGACGGGTAGTTGTAACTCGTGAAGGTGAGGTACGCCTCGGTGCGGTCCTCGTCGGTGGAGAGGCCCGCCGACCCGATGCCGGGGAGTTTGAGGGCCCCGAGACTCTTGCCCGCGAGGTCGAAGAGTTCGATCGTGCTCGACGCGTTCAGGAGGTATTGCACCGCCATCACGCCCTTGCCGACCGAGACGCCCTGGATCACGGCGTCCTTGCGCTCGGGGACGAGCGGCTTCCACGCGGCCCGCGCGGGGTTCTTCAGGTCCACCGCGACCACGCGACCGTTGGGGGCCTCGGACGTGGTCTGCATGTAGAGCGTGTCGCCGATGATCGTGCCGCCGCTCTGGGCCTTCTCGCCGACGATGATGTCTCGCTTCTCGACCTTGCCGGTCTTGAGGTACGCCGAGAAGTCCGCGGCCCAGAGGTCGTTGTTCCGCGTGTCGGTGTAGTACGACAGCACCATCCAGCGCCCGTCCTTGCTCAGCCCGCCCCCGGGCCCATAGGTCGTCGCCAGCCGCTCGTTCTCTTCCTTCGTGTACTGCCGGAAGAGCACCGGGTCGGCCGAGACCTCGGTCCCCATTTTGTGGTACTTCACCTGCCCCGAGTACGGATTCTTGATGTCCGCGAGGTTGCGATAGAGGAACCCGGAGTTGTCGGGCATCCAGTCCGGCGAGCCGACCTTGCCCGGGATCTCCAGCGGCAGGACCTTACCCGTGTCCACGTCGAGCAGCCGCAGCGTCGAGTTCTCGTCGCCGGCGCGATAGGTGCCATACGCGAGCAGTTTGCCGTCCTGGCTCGGCGCGATCCACGAGATCGTCACGAGCCCGGACGCGTCGATGGTCGCGGGGTCGATCAGGAGCCGCGGCTCGCCCTTGTACCCCTCGCGCACGAACACTCGCGGCTGGTTCTGGTTGCCCTCACGCTTGAAATAGAAGTAGCGGTTCCCGCACATGTACGGAGCCGAGACCGATCCCACCTCCATCAGCGGGAGCAGTTTCGCCTCGAGTTCCTTCCGCCCCGGCAGACCGTCGAGCACGCTCCGCGTGTAGGCGTTCTGCGCGTCGGTCCACGAGGCGACCTCGGGCGTCACCTTCCCCATCGCGCTGGGGTCGCTGTTGTCGCCCTCGAGCCATTGGTAGTTGTCCGTGATCGCCACGCCGTGCACCGTGTCCGTCACCGGACGCGCGGGCGTGCCGGGCGGGCCCGACAGCGACACCATCACGGACGCAACAGCCAACGCGGACGGCAGGACCAGCATCGGGATTCTCCAAGGTGAGGGGACACACATCATACGCCGCGCCCGAACGCGCCCCGACGCCACATGGCCCCGCCTGCGTACGCTCGGGGCATGACCACCCGCCACCTTGCGCTCCGCGTCGTCACCATGCCGCGGGACACGAACCAGTATGGCACGATCTTCGGGGGCGTCATCCTCAGTTACATCGACCAGGCGGGGTTCGTCGAGGCACGCCGCCACGGGGCCCATCGCTGGGTGACGGCCTCGATCGACAAGGTGGACTTCCGTGCCCCCGTCCTGCTGGGCGACGTGGCCTGCTTCTATGCCCAGACCATCCGCACGGGAACCACGAGCGTGACGGTCCGCATCGAGGTCGAGGCCGAGCGATTCTCGACCGGCCAATCGGTGCCGGTCACGTCCGCGACGCTCACGCTGGTGGCGGTGGACGGGAGCGGAAAGCCGATCCCATTCCGTTCGCCCCCGACCGCGGCCTTGCCATAGATAGTGCCCCCTCCGCCCGGCCCACCGCATCGCATCGGCATCGCGCCCATTCGACCCGCACTGGCGTGACCTCGCCCGCGAGCCAGGGTGTCGTCCATCCAGGGCGAACGGTGCGATTCGAACCGCGGCGCGCGCTCCGAACCTTCGGGGACGGAACGTTTGGCTCGCTCGGGCGTTATACAGCACATGCCGCCATCCATCGATCGTCGCGCCTTCGTCGTCGGAAGCGTGGGCGCGATCGCCGCCGTCGCGAACGCCCGCCAGCCCGAGGGAGCACCCCCCGAGGCCCAGGGCGGATGGCCCGAGTTTCCGTACCACCCTCGCGAACTGGTCGCCGAGTTTGTCGGCGCCTCGCACGGGAACCAAGCCAGGGTGCGCGAGTTGCTCGGCCGGCACCCCGCGCTCGCCAAGTCCGCCTACGACTGGGGCTTCGGCGACTGGGAGTCGGCCCTCGGTGCCGCGTCGCACGTCGGGCATCGAGACATCGCCCTCCTTCTCCTCGAGCACGGCGCGCGCCTCGACCTCTTCGCCGCCACCATGCTCGGGATGGTCGATGCCGTCCGCGCCATGGTCGCGGCCCAGCCGGGCGTCCAGCGCACCCCGGGGCCGCACGGCATCTCCCTCCTCGATCACGCAAAGGCCGGCAAGCACGAGGGCATGATCGCGTACGTCGCTTCGCTCGACGGCGCCGCGGGGCCGGTGCAAGTCCCGCTCTCCGATGACGACATGAAGATGTACCTTGGGCGTTACGCCACGCCCAGCGGGGAGATCGAGATCAAGTCCACCGGGTTCGGCATGGCGATCCGGGCCCCCAAGGGCATCGACCGCGCGCTCCGACGCATCGACGGGCATCGGTTCCACCCGGTCGGCGCACCCAACGTCCACGTGACGTTCACTGTTGCCGACGGCAAAGCCACGCGGCTCCAGGTCGCCGAAGCCGACTGGCTCGTGCTCGCGGACCGGGCGTGACGGCGCTCGGGCGCGTCCCCGCGCCGGCTACGCTTTGGGCGATGCGAACGCGCGAGGCCACGCTGGCGGTTTTGCTCTCCGGCACCGGGCGCACCCTCGACAGCCTCATCTCGCACATCCGCCGGGGCGAACTTCCCGCACGCATCGGGCTCGTCCTCGCCTCGCGCGAGTGCCCCGGCGCCGCCATCGCGCGCAGCGCCGGCATCCCCGTCCTCGTTGAGCCCGGAAGGCTCTCGGCCGCACGCCTCGAATCCGTCCTCCGGCAGCACGACATCGACCTCGTGGTGCTCGCCGGATACCTCCACCTCGTCCCGATCCCCGAGTCGTATCGCGGGCGCGTCGTGAACATGCACCCCGCGCTCCTGCCCGCGTTCGGGGGCCCGGGGATGTTCGGCCCGCGCGTCCATCGGGCCGTCATCGACGCCGGGGCGCACACCAGCGGGTGCACCGTCCACCTGTGCGGGGACGAGTACGACACCGGCCCGATCCTGCTCCAACGCACCTGCCCGGTCCTGCCGGGCGACACGCCCGAGACGCTCGCCGCGCGGGTCTTTGAACTCGAGCGCGAGGCGTACCCCGAGGCGCTGGCGACGCTGATCCGCCAACTCCCCGCACCGGAGGCCCGGACATGAGACTCGCCGCGCTCACCGCGTGCGCATTGGCATTGCTCTCGCCGCTCGCGGCGGTGGCGCAGGTCGAGCCCGACCAATCCACCCGGCAGGAGGCCGACCCGGAGGCCCGGGCCGCGGCGCTGCAGGCGCGCGCCTTCGAGGCCATCCGCCGGGGCGATCTCCCCGAGGCCGAGCGACTGCTGCGCGACCAACTGGCACTCGACCCGGACAACTTCGTGATCTACTACAACATCGCGTGCGTGCGCTCGCTGCGGGGCGAGGGGGCGGACGCCTGCGAGTGGCTCGTCAAGGCCGTCGAGCACGGGTTCGTCGATCGCTTCACGCTGACGCGCGACCCGCAACTCCGCGCCGCTCGCCGCGAGGACGCCTTCCGCCGGCTGATCGAGGCCTGGCCCCGGATCCTCGATCGGCACCTCGAGACCAACCTCCGCGTCACGCGCGACAGGCTGACGACCAAGACCACGGCCTACACAGCCGAGCGCGACACGCGCCTCCGCGTGGCGTTCCTTTCCGCCTTCGACGCGACATCGTTCGAGCAGGCGCGGGCCGACCTCTCGCGGCTCTTTGACTGGGGCGTCGCCAACGTCTTTCCCGAGTTGGGCGACCAGGCCGCCTCCGCCGACGACGCCTGGACCGTCGTCCTGCTCCCCACGCCCAGGGACTTCACCAAGTGGTTGCGCGCAGAATACGGCCCGTCGCTCGCGGCCGCGGGCATCGGCGGCTCGTACGTCCACGACCAGAAGCGCCTCGTGGCCCAGGACCTCGGCGCGACGCTCCGGCACGAGTTCTTCCACGTCCTGCACTGGCGCTCCGCCACTCGCCTCGGACAGGACCACCCGATCTGGATCCAGGAGGGGCTGTGCTCGCTCGTAGAGGACTACGAGAGCGTTGCTGCCGGCGCGGGCGGGACATCGCTCCGCCCGGTCGCGTCGTGGCGCACGAACATCGCCAAGCGATTGCTGCAAGCCAACCGGCTGATGCCGCTGAAGCAACTGGCGACGACGCCGCGCGATCGGTTCACGAGCACCAACCCCCTCGCACACTACGCCCAGGCCCGCGCGTTCTTCCTCTACCTCGCCGACACGGGGAAACTCAGGGACTGGTACGCCGCGTACACGCGCGACCACGCGGCGGACCCGACGGGCCTGCGCGCCATCGAGGCGGCGCTGGGCAAGGACCTCCCGGCGATCGAGGCGGACTATCGCGCGTGGCTGCGGGCGCTCCCGACGGTGGCCGAGCAGATCAAGCCCGGACGCGCGGGGCTAGGCGTCGAGGTGGACCCCGGCACGGGCGACGGCCCGACGATCGCCGAGATCCCCCCGCGCGATTCCGCCGCCCGCGCCGCGGGACTCCGCCGGGGCGACGCGATCACCGCCATCGACGGGAAGCCCACACGCGACCTGAACGAACTCGTCCGCATCCTCGGCGAGCACCAGGTCGGCGACGAGGTCGAGGTCTCTTTCCGCCGCGGCAAGACGCACGCAACGGCAAGGGTTAAACTCGGGCCGCGCTGACGCGACTCACGCGATCGGACGCAGCACCGCGCGGACGGGGCTCGCGTCGAAGCCCACGAGCCGCAGCGGCAGGGCGATGAGTTCGTACTCCCCCGGCGTCACGCCCGCGAGCACCAACCCCTCGACAATCGCGATCCCGTGCCGGAGGATCGCGTGGTGCGCGGGCAGGTCCTTGGACTCCTGCACGTCCACGCTCGGCGTGTCGATGCCGATGGTGATGACGCCGCGCGACGCCAGCGCCTCGACCAACTCCTCCGAGAGCCCGGCAAAGTCCGCGTTCCATCTGCACGGGTCGGCAAACGTCCCGGTGCGGATGAGCACGCGCGGATGTCGAATCGACCCGAGCCCGCCGCGGAGATCCTCGACTCGCACACGTCCGCCGCGGGGCGTCGGGGCGTCCACGACGTGGCACGGGCCCAGGTAGTGCCGCAGCGGCATCTCGCCCACGCCCGGCGCGCCGCGCCCGTAGTGACACGGGCCGTCCGCATGCGATCCCACATGCACGGTCGTCCGCAGCGTGCTCAATGTAATGCTCGCGCCGCGCTCCAGGTCGCACAGTACCTCGCGCGAGAGCGCCGTGTCGCCCGGCCAGACGTTGATCTCCGGCGTCAGCGGGGGCGAGAGGTCGATCGCCTCCGCCCGTCTCGACGCCGCACCCCCGTGGCCGCACCCTCGCTCGACCACGCCCGCGACCTCGGCTCGCCACCGCGCCTCGCCCATCGCCTCAATCGAGCCCATCGGCACCGCCGAAACGACCCCGTCGATCACGGCGTCGAGTTCCCGACCGCGCCGACGCGCCTCGACATACGGCACCGTCGAGAAACTCACGAGGTTGTACTGCGGCGTCCAGCGATCGGGGAACGCCGCGTGGATCGCCTGCTCGACCCGCTTTCGATAGAGGAACTCGGGCCGACCCGTCTTGTCGCGCATCTCTACGAAGTTCTCGAGCGCCATGTCCGCGATGGCGTCGGCGTTGGGCTTCCGCGCCGACTCGTACGCCGCCAGCGCCTCGGCCCGATCCCCGTGCTCGCGCAGCCGCGACGCCAACTCGACGCAGTCCTCGAACCCGCAGTTGATCCCCTGCCCATAGAACGGCACGATCGCGTGCGCCGCGTCCCCCACCAGCACCACCTTCCCCTCGTGCCTCCACGGCCGGCATCGCACCGTCACCAGCGAACTCGCCGGGTTCCGCAGGAAGTCCTCCGCCAGCGTCGGCATCAGGGGCACCGCATCCGCGTAGTGCTCGCCGAAGAACGCCTCCACCTCCGCCCGCGTCCGCAGTCCCGCGAACGAGTGCTCCCCCTCGAACGGCCAGAACAGCGTGCACGTGAACGACCCGTCCCGGTTCGGCAGCGCGATCATCATCGCCCCGCCCCGAGGCCAGATGTGCAGCGAGTGCGGCTCCATCGCGAAGGCATCCCTCGGAGCCTGTGCCGTGCCGCTGTGGCCGCGCCCCCCCGCGCTCGGGATGTGCAACTCCTTGTACCCGTGCTCGAGGTACGTCTGCGAATACTCGAATCGGTCGGTTCGTTGCAGCACGCCGCGCACCGCCGAGAACGCGCCATCCGCGCCGACTACTAGGTCCCCCTCGGCCCGTGCGAGCGACCCGTCGCTCCGCCGAAAGATCGCCGCGGGCGATGCACCCCCACCGCCCACGTCCAGGTCCACGCACAGGTGATCGAAGATCAGTTCGACGCCCGGGCACGCCGCCGCGGCCTCGATGAGCGTCAGGTTCAGCCCGCCACGCGACACCGAGTTGATCGCCTCGCGCGGATCCTTGCTGTACGGCTGGAACGTCAGCGCCCCGTCTCGAGCGTGGATCATCCGCCCCGGCATCGGGATGATGTCCCGCTCGCGCACCGTGCGCTCCAGCCCCGCCGCCGCCAGCCCCGCGAGCCCCCGCGCCGAGAGCGCGAGGTTGATCGACCGCCCGCCTGCGTATCCCCTCGCGCGAGGATCCGGCCGACGCTCGAACACTCGCACACGCCACCCGTCCCGTGCCAGCAGGACCGCCAGCAGCGCCCCGGCCAGGCCGTCGCCCACGATGATCGCCGTCCCGCTCATCGCCCTAGCCCCCCGGTGCCCCCCTCGACCCCCAAGATCGCCGCCAGAGCCTCGACGAACCGCCACACGTCTTGGAACGTGCAATACAGCGGCACTGGCGCCGCCCGGATCACGTCCGGCTCGCGGAAGTCCACCACCACCCCGCGCTCGTGCAGCCGCCGCTCCACGTCCCGACTCACGCCCGGAACCACCAGCGACAGTTGCGCGCCCCGCTGCCCGCGGTCCCGCGGCGTCAGCACGCGCACCCGCCCGCCCAGCCTCGCCTCCAGCAGCGATTCCATGTACGCCGTCAACCGCTCCGACTTCGCCCGCAGCGACGCCATGCCCACTCGGTCAAAGACCTCCAGCGACGCCCGCAGCGGCGCCAGCGCCAGGATCGGCGGGTTCGAGAGTTGCCACGCGTCCGCGCTCGCCACCGGCACGAACTCCGACCCCATCCGGAACCGCGTCGCCGGGTCGTTCCCCCACCATCCCGCGAACCGCGGCAAGGCCCCGGCATCGCCGCCGGCCTTCGACCCCTGCCCTTCCGCCGCTCCGCGCGTGTGCCGCTCATGCACGAACGCCCCCGCCACCGCGCCCGGCCCAGAGTTGAGGTACTTGTACGAGCACCACGCCGCGAAGTCGACGCCCCACTCATGCAGTCGCAGCGTGACGTTTCCCGCCGCGTGCGCCAGGTCCCACCCCACCATGCACCCCTGCTCGCGCGCCGCCGCCGTGATCCGCTCCATCTCGAACCACTGCCCGCTGAGGTAGTTCACCCCGCCCAGCAGCACGAGCGCCACGCTCCGCCCCTCGCGCGCGAGGTACCCCTCGATATCCTCGGTCC
Organism: Phycisphaerae bacterium; assembly: GCA_016793805.1. GTDB lineage: Bacteria > Planctomycetota > Phycisphaerae > Phycisphaerales > UBA1924 > JAEUIZ01. Next base: position 763 of record JAEUIZ010000042.1, on the reverse strand, counting down.
GCAGCGTCGCCTCGCCATCCCGAGGACCAAGCCGAACGACCGCCTCTCGCGGGTCGAACCCATGAAACGCGGCCTGCGACGCGACGGCATACGAGTCCGACGGGAACGCCGAGTCCTCGATCACGATCCGATGCCGCGCCTCCGTCGGGCGATAGAACGACACCATGAGCAGGTGCAGGTTCACCGTCAGGCTGTTCATCGCCACGACCTCGTGCGGGAGCGCCCCCACCAGCCGCGCCAGCGGCTCGCGCACCGACTCGTGCGCCGGGAGCCACGGATGCCGACCGTGCAGGTGCGCCCCGACCCCCAGCCGCGCCCAGTCCTCCAACTCCGCCTCCACCGCCGCCCGTGTCGCCTTCGGCTGCAACCCCAGCGAGTTGCCCGTCAGGTACACGCTCGGCCCGCCGCCCGGCGCCGGCGGCACGTGGAACAACTCCCGGCACCACGCGAGCGCATCGCCAGCGTCCTGCTCCCGGGCATACCCCTCGTCCCGCCGCGCCATGTCCCTCGCCTGAGCCATGGCAGCATTATGGCGTCCATCCACCGCCAGCCGCCGCCACCCAGCCCGACCGCTCGCCCTTCGGCCCTCTGCCACCGAACGCTCGCAAGAACACCTTGACTCGCTCCCACATTCTGTTAAATTGGCCTCGCCGACGCCGCGTCGGCATGGAGTTCCGCATGTCCCACTCGCAACCTCGTGGCACTCGCGGTAGGGGGGGGGGGGGGGGTGGGCGGGGCGCCCAGGTGGCGGGGTGGCGCCGGG
>JAEUIZ010000004.1 GCA_016793805.1 Phycisphaerae bacterium | reverse complement strand
GCTCCTGCGCGATGGCGTGCAGGCGCGCATAGACGAGCCGGAGCAGACCTTCGGCAGACGCCCGGCCGCCATCGGCAAAGGCCCGGAGGGCGGCAGTGAGGTCTTTGTCTGGACTGGCCCGTGTCATGTCGGTCCTGTGGAGGATTCTAACGCCACGCTGCGCCGCGCCATCCCGATTTCAGGAGCCCGGGTGCGTCGGCGGCCCCGATGCCGCGCTGCAGGGCCCGAGAACCCGCCGAACTTGTCCGCCACGGGGCACGACTGCCGCGTTTGGAGATTGGGCCCGCCAGCCGACGCGGGGGCCCGAACAGGAGGGTCTGTGACCAGTCGAACTCCGGATCGGTGCGAGCGGATCGGGACGACGAGCCACGAGGGACAGGTTGCGTCGGGCATGGTCCCGCGCCTGGTGGCTTTGGCTGTGCTTGCAGGAGTCCATCTCGCCGCGTCCGGGGCGCTGGGGCAGAGCGTGTCGGGGACCCGCGGGGTGGCGCGGGTACGGACCTGGACGTGGGCCGATGCGGTGGCGTTCGACACGGCGCTCCCGCCGCCGCTGCCGAAGAAGCCGGGCACCGCGTCGCCCAACGTCTTCCCCCCGCCGAAGCAACCGGTGGTCCCGCGGCGCGACGGGGTGACGCCGGAGGAGTTGGACCCGATCGCTCGTGGCGTACCCGCCGGCCCGGACGGCCCGTGCGGAGCGTTCGTCGGCACGTCCGTCGGGGTGCAGTTCGAGGCGCTGGCGGACAACGTGACATCCATCCCGCCGGACACGATGGGCGCGATCGGCCCACGGCACGCGATGACGATGCTCAACACGCAGGTGCGCATCCAGGATCGCGGGGGGATCGGCGACTTCTCGACGGTCGCGCTGGGCGCGTTCTGGCCTGATCTGTCGAATCCGTTTGACCCCAAGGTGTTCTACGACCGCCTGTCGCAGCGCTGGATCGCGGTCTGCCCGGGGAGCGCGCAGTCGGCGGCGTCCGAGTGGTCGATCGCGGTCTCGCTGACCGACGATCCGACGGGCGGGTGGGGATGGATCACGCTGGACGCCGACGCCGGCAACACGCGCTGGGCCGACTATCCGTGCGTCGGGTTCAACGACAAGTGGATCGTCGTGACGTTCAACATGTTCGCGGTGCCCGGGGCGCCGATGCCGGGGCCCACCGGGCCCAAGATGTGGGTCATCGACAAGGCGGATCTTCTTGGACCCGGGCCGAATGTCGGCTACACGGAGTTCGACGTCGGGTTCATCGCGGGCGGGACATCGCTCCAGCCGGCGGTGTGTCTCGACTCGAACGTGCCCGACGTGCTCATCGTGGACACCGCGTCCTTCATCGACCCGGTCGACCAGTTCCCGCTGATCCGCATGTCGCGCGTCACCGGGCCGACGGGGAGCCCGTCCTGGCAGGCGATCCCCGGCTCGCCGTACACGACCCCGGGCGTGTTCAAGGCGCCGCACCGCTACACGACCGAGTTGCGGACCGCGGCCCAACACAACTCGCCGACCCCGATCGAGGTGGGCAACGCCCGCGCCTGCAACGCCGTCTTCCGCGGCGGGAGGCTGTACTTCAGCCACAGCGGCGGCGGCTTCTTCGGCGGATTTCCGACGAACGAGACGCTGATCTATTGGTACGCGCTACAGCCGACGCTGCCCGGCCCGATCGTGAACTGGGGCTACTTCGGCGAGGGCACGGGCAAGGCCGTGTTCTATCCGAGCATCGCCGTGAACTGCCACGGCGACATCGGGATCGGGTACTCGCGGAGCCACGCGGCGATCAACGTCTCGACCGGATTCGCGTTCATCCCGGCGGGCACGGCGGGGGCGGCCCTGTACGACCTTGCCGCGGGCGGGGCGCCGTATGTCCGTCTCGACGGCAGCGGCCGCAACCGCTGGGGCGACTACAGCGCGACGGTCGTGGACCCGCGCGACGACATGAGTTTCTGGACGATCCAGGAGTCCGCGGCCGCCACGGCGAACCGGTGGACCACGCGTTGGACCCAGTTCCCGCACAACTGCTCGGGCGCCCCCGTCATCTTCTCGCAGCCGCAGAACGCCAGCGCCTGTCCGGGCGGAATCCTGACGCTCTCGCTCAACGCCAGCGGCACCGGCAACTCCTACCAGTGGTTCCGCGACGGCAGCCAGATCCCGGGCGCGCTCGGCCCCACCCTGCTGATCTCCAACGCCACCGCCTCCCACTCCGGCACCTACCACGCCACCGTCACCAACAACTGCGGCGTCACGCGCAGCGCCGACGCGCTCGTCCGCGTCGGCGTGGCCATCACGTCCCAGCCCGCAAACACCACTCCCTCGGCCTGCGACACCGTCTCCCTTTCCGTTGGCGTGGCCTTCCCGGTCGGCACCATCGCCTACCGCTGGCACAAGGAGTTCGCCCCGCTGGGCATCAACATCCCGCTCGACGACGACGGGCACTTCTCGGGCGTGCACACGAGCACGCTGACGATCCACGGCGTCGGGTACGCCGACGAGGGCCGGTACACCTGCCGCGTGTTCGATCCGTCCTGCGCCAACGTCGAGGTCTATTCCACCTACGCGAGGCTCGCCATTCCCGCGCCCACCTGGACCCACCGCACCAGTTCCGGCCCGCGCCGCCGATTGCCCACTTCGACCGACATGGTCTACGACGCCGCACGAGGCGTGTGCGTCCTCTACGGGGGATCGTTTGACACGACCACCGCCTCCTACATGAACGACACGTGGGAGTGGGACGGCCACTCCTGGACCCAGCGATTCCCCGCGAACAACCCCGGACATCGAACCAATCACGAGATGGTCTACGACTCGCTCCGCAACAAGGTCCTCCTGCTCTTCGGATCGTCCATCGCCAGCCCGTACAATCCGGGCGTCTGGCAGTACGATGGGACCGACTGGACTCTGCTCACCAATGCGCCAGGCGGCCCACCCTTCGCGTGGCAGCAGTACGGCGAGGCCGCGTTCGATCCGCTCCGCGGCAAGGTGATCGCCACTGACGCTTCCTCCGGCGGTTCGACCGTGTGCGACACGTGGGAGTTCGATCCCGTCACGCTGGTCTGGGTCCGCACGGTCACCAGCAGCGCGCCGGCTTACTCGAACCACCACGCGGCATGGGACGCGTCGCTGGGAGCCGTGCTCAGCCCCAACTTCTGGCCCTCGCCCGGCGGAGGGACACTGCGATACACGGGCGCGACGTGGATGCCGCAGGGCGCCGACCCGCCGCGCCACATGCCCGCCATCGCGTTCGACACGTTCCGAAACCGCATGACGATGTTCGGGTGCTGCCGCGACCACTCGAACTACTGGATTTACCGCACGGATACCTACGCCTTCGATGGTGCCGTCTGGCAACTGCTGCTGCCCGAGTTCCACGAGACGCAGGCGAGTGCCCTCCGGCCGGTGGCCATGTGCTTCGACACCCGCCGCAACGCCATGGTCGTCATCGGCAACTCGCACAACTCCTTTGTCGGCGAGAACCCGGTCGACACCTGGGAGTACCGGTACGCCGACAAGGTCGCCATTGATCGCCAGCCCCAAGACCAGCCACTGATCATCGGCGGCTCCGCGACGTTCCGGGTGTACGCCGCGGGCGCGGGCACGCTCACGCATCAGTGGCGCAAGAACGGGGCGCCCCTGGCCGACGGCCCGACCCCGGGCGGGAGCATCATCAGCGGCGCCCAGACGAGCACGCTGACAATCACGAACGTCGCGGCCTCCGATGCCGGCGCGTACTCGTGCCTGGTCGCAAACTCGTGCGGCCCGCGCCTCTCCGACGCCGCGAACCTGGGCACGGTCTGCTACGCCAACTGCGACGGCTCGACCGCGCCCCCGGTGCTCAACGTCAACGACTTCACGTGCTTCCTGAACAAATATGCGGCGGGCGACCCCTCGGCCAACTGCGACGGCTCGACCGCGCCGCCGGTGCTCAACGTCAACGACTTCCTGTGCTTCATCAATGGCTTCGCCGCGGGCTGCCCCTGAGCGGGCGGCCGCGGTGCCGAGTCGCGCTGGGACAAGGTCTTCCTCGGGCGCGAGGATCGGGGCGTGATCGCCCCCGATCCGGGCGGCCTACTTCTTGTAGTAGTCGAGGTTGATCTGGATGTACCTGTTCCATTCCGCCGGAAGGTCTTCCTGCGGGAAGATCGCCTTGACAGGGCACTCATCGACGCACAGCCCGCAGTCGATGCAGGTGTCCGGGTCGATGTAGAGCTGCTCGGCGGTCTCGAACTGCGGCTCGTTCTTCGTCGGGTGGATGCAGTCCACGGGGCAGACCGCCACGCACGAGACGTCCTTGGTTCCGATG
>JAEUIZ010000052.1 GCA_016793805.1 Phycisphaerae bacterium | reverse complement strand
GCACGAACAGCCGGTAATGCGCATCGATCCCGATCGTCCACATGGTCAGGCTCCTGGTCGGCGCTCCCGGGTGCAAGCCGAACACGCGTCCGGCCGCCCCGGGCGATCATGCGCCCGCAGGCCTGCTCCATAGTTTCACATCCTGCTTCGTGAACGCGTCGTTCTTCTCCAGCATCTTGACGCGCCCGCCCGAGGCACGTTCGAGCATCTGCCGATACGGGTGCTCGCGGTTGGCCAGGGTGCGCCAGGTCTGCGAGTAGATCGCATCCGACGGCACGACCCACAGCACCAGCCCGGTCTGCGTCTTGAACGCCTCCGTGTTGATCCGGTCCACGGCGATGGTGCCGATCAGCGTCTTGCCGCCGCCCGTGGGGATCTTCAGGCAGACATTCGGTATCGCCCGCTTCCGACCGTCCTCCCGACCGACGTACGGCATGACGGCCTCGGTGCCATCCGGCAGCCGGACCTTGGGCAGCGCGCCCGCGGCCGCCAGATCCTGCCAGGTCTCGCGGCAATAGTCGCCGAGCTTGGCATCTCGCCCTTTGCCCCGCTGGAACTCGACATATTCCTCCGCTTCCTTGCGCTTCGCCGCGAGCGCGGAGAGATAGCCGCTGAGTCGGTCGAGCACATCGATCTGGTAGTCCTTGAGTTTCATTCAGTCCCCAAGGATGCGGTGAATGGCGTACGGCAACTGGCAGAAGTCCACGCCGCGCTTGGTGAGGTCGCGCTGGCCCATGAACTTCGCCGCGGCGAAGACCAGCGTCTTCTTGCCCGCCCCCCCGCTCTTGTTCGTCGCGACGATGGCGTCCACCACCTGCTCGGTCAGCGCGGCGTCGTTGCTCCGCAGCCACGCCTTGTCTGGCTTGTAGAGCAGGTGCACGCGGTGGCTCTCCGTCTCGCCGATGTAGCCGAAGGTCTTGCCGGTCTGTTTGGGCACCTCAGCGAGCGTGCGGCCGGTGGCGGTGTAGAAGACGTACTTCGCCAGGGCGTCGAACGCGGGGAGGCCGTCCGTCAGCAACGCCTCGATCGACATCTCAGGCCCGAGCGTGGCGAAGGTGAACGAGCCGCCGAGCCCCTCCGTCTTCTGCTTGACGTCCTTCTCCCCGGTGACGACCAGTTCGCCATCGTCGACGGCCGCCCTGATCCGGTCGAACCGCTTCCCGGCCATCATCTCGATGCCTTCGACCTTCTCGATCAGGTCCGTGGCCTTCTTGAGCCTCGTCCAGGTGATTGGCTCACGGTGCAACTCCTCGCGCTGCGTCCCCTCGAAGGCGTAACCCTTGACGACGCGGCGCACCCGCTCGGCAGTGAGCGTGTCGGCATAGTCCTCGGTCTCGACGAGGATGAACTTGCGGTTGCCGCCGTCCTTCTTGTTCGCCGCAAGCACGGCGTGCGCGGTGGTGCCGCTACCGGCGAAGGAATCGAGAACGATCGAGTCTTTGTTCGTGGCCAAGTCAATGACGCGAGCAAGCAGCTCGACAGGCTTGGGCGTGACGAACATCTCGTCTCCGGGCTTCTTCTCCATGATCTGAGAGAGGTGCTGCTTGGCGTTGCGGGTGCTTCCCACCTCCTTCCACGGCCAGATGGTCTGGGGAACAACGCCGTCTTTCACCTCGGAGAGGAATCGCTTGATGCCGGGCCGAACGTCTCCAGTGCCCCACCAGATGCGTTTGTCGCGGTCAAGCTCCTGGAATCGCTCCTTGCTCACTCGCCAGTAGCTTCCAGCAGGGGGACGCGGGATGATCTTTCCGGATGGTGTTCTGATCTCGTACAGCCCCGCCGAGTACTCGTTCCTTGCAGCAAGGTCGCTCAACAGCCAAGGGCCGCGAGGGTCATTGTCCGGATTCTTGTAGCGAGCGAGCATCTCATCCGACCTCTCCAGCAGGTTCGGGAACCAGTTTGGCCCGTGCTTCGCGTACACCAACACGTAGTCATGGTCTTCGCTGAACTGAACGGCAGTGTTCTTCGGGCTATCCATCTTGTGCCAGATAATGCTCGCGACGAAGTTCTCGGGGCCCATGATCTCATCCATGATGCCCCGAAAGCGGTGAACCTCATTGTCATCGAGGGTGATGAAGATGGCCCCCTCCTCCGCCAACAACTCCCGAAGCAGCTGCAGGCGCGGCCACATCATGCACAGCCACTTGTCGTGCCGCTCCAAATCCTCTTTGTCAACCGGGTTGGCCTCCTTCTTGAGCCATTCCTTCATGAGCGGGCTGCGGACGTTGTCGTTGTAGCACCACCCCTCGTTGCCGGTGTTGTATGGCGGGTCGATGAAGATGCAGTCCACCTTCCCCGCGTACACGGGCAGCAGCGCCTTCAGCGCGTGCAGGTTGTCGCCGTGAATGATGAGGTTGTCGTCGAGGCTCGGCTTCTGCCCCTTCGCCGGGAGCGACTTCTTCGCGTCCACCACCAGTTCCCGGAAGGGGACCGACAGGTGGTGCGTGTAGACGAACGACTTGCCCTTGAACTCGAGTGACGGCATGGTTTCTCACGCGGCGAGGATGGTTGGGAACGGGGAGGTTGGGGACCGGTGGGGGTTGGGGCTATTCACGGATGTGGGTGTCCGCAATCTGCTTGATCAGGTCTTCAATCGCTGCCAGGCGGGATCAGGGTATCGCAGACCCGAACGGCGTGCAGACGAATTGCTCCGGCGAAGCGACCGTGGCCTCCCATAGAGGCCGCGGCGCGGGAAAGACGCTCCGGACGGGGCGCGGCGACTCCGGCTATATGGTTGGTGGGATGGCGGGGCCATCGCATGCCCAGCCGTTCTCTCGGCAGGGGATGACTCTGGGCATGGCCCAGGCGGGATCGGTCACGGCTGCGCACCTCGGCTCGACGGATAGGCATCCACAGTAACCGAGCGGGGTGTAGATACGCTTCATCGCGAATGCAGCCGCGGGGTTCCATGCGCCGTCTGGCCAGGCAGTCCATAACGACCGTCCGGGCAGGCCGTCGAGGGCGGCATGAGACTCCATGAGTTCGGCTTCGAGAGCATCTTCCGGCAGCGTGTGCAGGAGTTCGTGACTGGCGCCGTGGGGTCCGATCCTCCAGCCGAGTGCGCACAGCGCATCAAGGTCATCGGCACGGAGGTACTCGATCGTCCGTTCATTGCGGTGATCAGGCGAGTCGGAGCATCCGAGTTCCGACATGAGCGCCTGAAGCAGGATGTCCTGTTCCTGTTTGCGAGCCCGGACGAAGCGCTGCTTCGCTGGTCCAGCGAGCAGGGCCATGCGTGCTTCGGGGGATGCGAACGGCGAGCCGAAACCTGTCCTGGCGACCAGGAGCGCCGAGTACCAACGGTCGACGGGTAGCCGGAAACCTGCCTGCAGCACTCGGGTGCTGATGAACAGGGTGGGAGAGATCCCGCGTGACTTCAGAATCGGAGCGGCGACCTTCAGATTGTCGCGATACCCGTCATCGAACGTAATCCAGCAGGTGCGAGCCGCTGAGCCGCGCCCTCGCACAAGGCGGTCGGCGGCCTCTTGTTCGTCGATCCAGCGATGGGTCTCGCTGATGTGATCCAGTATGGATTCGAACCGAGAAACCGTAATCGCGGACCCCCGTTCGACCCATGGCCAGTAGTCGTCGGCCACGGCATCCGGGACGACTCGGTGAAAGCAGAGGACAAGGGCAGACGGCATCAGAACTCCTGCGAGGGAGGGAGGCTGGTTTGACTCAGCGAGATCGCCAGGCGGGCCGCCTCAGCCGGAGACAGTGGACCATGAATGTGGTCATCGCGACGGTCATCAACTTTCGCGCCCGCCAGCCGCGACGCCCAACCTTGCTCGGTGCCGACCGCGAGCACGGGTTTTCCGAGTGACCAAGCCAGCGCGATTTCGGTAAGTGTGCCCGCGCGGCCTCCGATGGCGATGACCACCCGTGCCGACGCAACGACCAGGATGTTGCGGCCGTGCCCCATGCCTGTCGCGATGGTCGTGCCCAACCACGGGTTTCCGCTCGCCAGGTCATACGTGGGCACAACGCCAATTACCGAGCCGTCATCCCAGTGCGGGGACGCGGCCGCGCCGCGGCAGACGCCAGCCATGACACCACCCAGGCCGCCGCAGATGATCTTCACACCGCCGTCGATCAACAGCCTCCCGAGTTCTTCGGCCGCCTTGACCTCTTCCGGGGACTCGCGTGCGGAACCGACGACGGCGATGAGGGGGCGGGGGGGACGCGGGGGCATCGGTCAGTCTCCAGCCCCGGAGAGGGGAATTCTCGGATGGGCGGTGGGAGAAGTCTCGCCTGCCGCGTCCGCGCCGAGCAAGGCAGCTAGGAACGGCGGGCGTAGTTTCTGAACATGGGGCAGCGTGCTCAACTCGGCCACGATCGCCCGGTGGTACGCGGCCTCGTGTTCATCCGCTGAGGGCGAAGGTCGGGCGGGCCGTTGGCGGCGTTGTTCGTAGACTTGATCTTCCGGCGGCAGCAGAATGAACACTGTCTCTCGGCTGCGCGGGCCCACGAGCATCGGCGGGATGGAGCACGCGGCGACGATGGTGGGGGTTCCCTGTGCCAGTGCCTCCTCGCGGACCAGTTCGGCGATGCGTCCAAGTCGGCGAAGTCCCCCGTCCTTGGCTGAGAACGCCTTGGTTGCTGCGCACACAGCGCCCAGTTCAACCGTACGGTGCGTGGGGCGCACGATGCTGCAAGCGTGCAGGAGTGTGGACTTGCCCGCGCCCGGCTCGCCGATCAGCCACACCAGCGGTGAATCGCAGGCGTTCAGCCACCCTTCGGCAAAGTGGAGCAGTTGATGTGGCAGAACGGTCGTCATGCAAGGCTCACGTCCGGGTTCAAGCGCGTGCCTCCATCGTATCGGGGGGTGGCGTGAGTCCCCAGAGCGAGCCTGCGCGCACCCAGAACTGCCTTCGCTCTCGTGGTGTCATCTGCGTCGCGTATCGCCGCCAAAACCGGCTCACTCCGTCGGCGATTACAGAGGAGCCGTGATGGGTCAGGCGGCTCCCGCAGTGAGAGCGTATCACGACCCGTGGATCGCATACTCGCACATACTGCACCGGGCGCTTGGTCGAGAGACGGATACCGAAGTCAAGATCGTTCAGTGCGGGAAGATCCGGTGCGAAGCCGCCGACCTCATGGAACAGGTCTCGGCGAATGAGCAGATTGCTGCCGCGCAGGCCGGGATTGCAGACAAGGAACTTCCGTGGATGCAGGTGTGCCGGCGGAACCTTTTCGGGCACGATGGTGCCATCCAGTTGATGCTTGAAGAAGGCACACAGGCCTACATCGGGCGCCGAGGGCTCAAAACACTCGAGCATGTTCGGCAGCCAGTAGTCGTCATCATCTAGGAAAGCCAGATGGGTGCCGGTGGCGGCGTCCGCACCCAGATTTCGAGCGGTGGACACGCCGGCACCATCGGGAATGCCAGTGAACAGCAATCGAGTCGCAATGGCGTCACTGAGAGGGAACTGCGACGACATCGACTCGGCGCTTGCGATGCCGGCGTCGATGACCACGATCAGTTCCGCGGGCAGGCAGGTCTGGCGAAGTACCGATGCGACGGCCTCGCCGAGCAGGGCGGGCCTCGTCAATCTCGTGGGGATGATCACACTTACATCCACAGTCGCTCCCACCATGTCCGGATCGCCTGCGCAACGTCCGGGCCACCGGGCGCGCCGAGGTATCCAGCAAATGCGTCCCGCGCGCCTTGTCGGGACGGCCACTCCCGACGCTGTTGCTCAATGTGCTCGATGATCCGTCGGCGACATGTTGGAGCGGCGAGCGACGGCAGGTGCGCAACCACGGCTGCGGTCAGATCGGCCTCAGATAGAGACTCGAAGGCGGTCGGGAAGCCATCGATGAGGTCCGGCAGGTTGATGCCGGTGGATACCAGTCCCATGCGCTCGTACACACTCAGTTGAAGAACCTGCGTCGCGTTCTGCGGAGGCAGGAACAGCATGGGCTTGCGGAGATACAGGCCTTCGAATACGGCGTTGAGGCCGGGCGACGTGATGTAGAGCGAACTGCCTGACAGCACATCCATCATGGCGGGGTGCGCGAGAGTGGATAGTTCGGCGAGTCGGCGGATCTGGTGATCGCGACCAATGGATTGAATGGCCTCCGACCCGCTGCAGATGCGTAGCGGTGCAGGAAGGTCTTCGATGTCACTGATGCAGTCCGCCATGAAGCGGGCATAATGCGAGTTACTTCCCGGAATCACCCATTTCGATCGCCCGCCTCCCAATTGAACAAGTGTACCTTCGCTCTGTCGTCGGGGCGCGGGCAGATTGCGGATCAACGGGCCGACAAGGCGCGGAGGACAGGTGGCCCGTAGCGCGGCTTCCTCGATGCCCGGGAATCGCTGGGCGAACGCCGACTCTGTGTGTTTCCAGAAGGGGTGGTACTTCGGGCCGCCCATCCAGTACAGAATGTCCACGTAGAACAGCGGCAGCCCCAGAGAGAGGTAGAGGTCCAGACAGGAATGGTTGCTGACGACGAGAACCGCGTCGACATCGATTCCGGCCAGCGCCGACGCCACCTCGGCGGGCGCCTTTACGTTTGCGTGGATCACTCGATCGACGGCAGAATCCACATCAAGCAGTTCCGTGGTGATGCCGTGTGACAGAGCCCAGGATTCGGCATCAAGCGCATCCAGTACCGATAGCAAGGCGGTGGTAGAACCGAAGCACATAGGGTTCGAGTCACAGAGCAGTCGAAGCCGAGGTGGCTGCATATCGACTCCAGGCAGCAATGTGTCACACGTTGTTTTGGGCGCCGGTAGGAGCCAGCGGCGTCAGGAGTCCCGTGTTCTGTGAGTCGCGCATGAGCGATTCGGCGTAGCGGAATGCCTCGGCGTGTAGTGTGGGCTCAGACATCCGGCTCACTTCATCCGAACCCATCAGTGTCGTGAGCGCCTGGGCGAGGCCGGACATCTCCGCTTTGGCGCGGTTGAGCGAGGCACCGATCCGAGTTGATCGCGACCAGAAGGAGGGAACAGAGTGCAGGAGAGTCGAGATGTCGGCAGCGGTATCGCGGGCATGCGTCAGAGCGGCCTGAACTCGTGACGCCCGTTGCAACGCGAAGTCCGAAAGCGAGTAGATCGGCCGTTGATCCGTCCTGCTCGAAACATAGCGGGAGACGAGTACACCGACAAACTCGGCTAGCAAGACCGACGCTGCGCTACCGATCCGGGGTTGAAACGCGCGGTCGTGATAGAGCGTGAGCGGTCCCTCTGCAACTCTCAGACCAACTCGATGCCTGAGAAGGTTCAGGCCAATCATGTCACTGCGTCTTGAGTACGTGTTTCCAACGGGCATTGCCGGAAATGGATGGCTAAGCAGATCCACCATCCGTCGAAACACGGCGTTGCCGCCGCAGTTCGGGCGCTGCGACTCGCGGTAGGGACCCGAGTGGAGCGGGAGCAGTGGCCTGAAGAGTGCCCTGCCCTGGGGGATGGCGGCGACCGCTTCGAGGAGCGCGGCGGCAATCGACTCAAAGTCGCTCCCCGTGCCGGCGCGAGGAGTCCAGGGCAACGGGCACAGAACCTGTTCCAGGGGATATCGCTCCGCCAGGTCGTAGTAGTCATCGACGCACCGTCTCGGAGAGTCGTGCCACGGCCATGCGACGTCAGGGGTCATCGTCATCGCCCGCTCGAGATTAAAGCGAGCGTCGCTGAGTTGCGCGGCGATGATGGACTCGGGACGGACCGGTGGATCGCCGGTGAACCCGCCTATCAGCACATCCCATTCAGGATTTTCGGAGAACAGGCGTCGTACTTGTGTGATCCGCTCGCGGGCGACGTTTCGTAGCGTGGGGCGACCTCCTACCAAGTCCAGTTCTTCAAAGGTGAGGTCGTCGTCGAGCGACCAGATGAGCACGGGCGCTGGGAGGATCGAGCACGATCTCGCAATGGCCTTTGCCAGTTGTGGCCGAGCGAGATGCAACGGCGAACGAGGTGAATCCGATCTCGTGCGGCTGCGGATGCCCGCGATCGGCCATCCATCGGTCGCGATAACTGCGGAATCTTCGCTCGCGGAGTGGTCGGAGTTGTCGAGCACCACCAGGTGCAGATGTGGATCATCTGCAACCGGTGCGAGTGATGCGAGCATGCGTTCAAACTCGGCAGCCCGATCCGTGAGTAGGACGCCAAGGACAACGTTGATAGAGCTGTGGAGGCTCATGGAAGGAGCGAGCCGCGCGCCACGGCAGCAGTGAAGTCGGCGAGGCTGACCGCGTGCAGCACGGCGCCATCGATGGGAATGGACTCGTTGGGTGCGTGTATGCGGGTGAGGCCATCGTTGGTGCCGATGCCGAGATATCGCCCACCGTGCGGGATCGCCGTTTGGAACGCGCACCCGCCCGGCACGAAGTGCTTGTTCATGAAACGTGCCTCGACCTCGCGCTGCGGCCATCCTGCTGCGAGGCTGGCGACCAACCGGCCCTCAATGGCCGAGTCGATGGGCCGGCACCCATCGGCTGTAGGCTGGCATACGAGCACGCGTTGAACACCGCCGGGGCGAGACCATCCGTTTTCTTCGAGGTACCAGTCGGCTTGGGGTAGCCCGGAAGCCCGAATCCAGTCTCGGAGGACGCTAGAACCGGACTCTTCCTCGCCCTGAATGATCCACGTGATCGCAGGAGCCTGGGTGACGTATCGCATCGAGACTAGGCGCGACGCCAGGGCACCCTTGTTGTCGGCAACCCCCAACCCGTACCAGCGACGATCGATCTCAACGAGCCGTAGGGGTTCGGTGGTCCAACCGGGCTCGATGTGGTCGACGTCGTAGTGCCCGAACATCACGATGTGGCCGCGACTCGCTTGCGTCGCCGGACGGTGGGCCACGATGAGAGGCGTCGCCGAATCGCCCTTCAGTGCAGCAGTGAACCCGAGTGTCGTTAGGTGGCCTGCAACCAATTGGGCGGTTTCGCGGTGGGCTTTGCCATCCGGGCTGGTATCCATTTCCATCAACGGGCTGAGGACGCCCCGAATCTCTTGCTCCAACTTGGCGTAACGGCCATCGCGCTCATTACTCATTGCTCCTCCCACAACAAGTTGATGCTTGCCGACGACTGCCTGCCGAGTGCCGTACCTTGGCATTGCGAGTCCGACTGCTGAATGATACTGGTGGCAAACAGATGATGCAAATGCACAGACAGCACGAAAGGAGTGACCAATAGAAGACGCGCCCCCCGCCATGGGGGGGTCTAGGTCTTGTCCTCCTGATGACATGCCGAGATTCTTCTGGCGATTCAGGCGTGCGACCTCCACCGCCATCTGGTCACGGTGGCGGGTGTCGAGAATCTGCTTGATCAGGTCTTCAATCGCTGCTAGGCGGGTTCAGGGTAACGCAGACCCGAACTGCGTGCAGTATCTGTAGTGGTCAATCGCCTTGTGTTCATGCCAGCTGCCCAACTCCGTACACCGAGCATGGATTGTGGGGACAAGGCCGGGGAGCAGGGGCAACTGTGGAGGCCGCGGCGGACCTATCAGGACTGGTCGGCCACGTCGCGGGCGCCGAGGGCGTCGAGCAACTGCGCGACGAGTTCCGGGCGCTTGATGCGTTCGACAGTGCTGCGGCGTGCCTGGTTCTTGAGCACGGCGTCGTCGCGGTCGAGGGCGCGAATCCAGCGGACCGCCGCGCACCAGTCGGCGCGGTCCGGATCGGCCATGCGCTCGGTCTGCACCTTGGCGCGGAGTGGCAGGTCCTTCAGTTTCCTAGTCTGGCCGACAGGGGTGAAGTCGTTGAAGGGCACAGCCTCGGCAATGACTTCGCCGACGCCCACGTACCCGTAGCGGCTGAGGTAGGCGAAGACCTTGTCTCCTACGCGGAGCTTGCGGACGTCGTTGATCCACTTCTCGCCGCCGCCCGCGAGCATGAATCCATACTGCTTGCAGTCTTCCCAGGAGCGGCCTTCGTTGGAGCCGTCGCCGGTGTTCATGAACCAGTAGCCGGTCGGCTCGCCGCTGGGGCGCTTGATGTCGCGCTGCTCCTTGGCCTGCTTGCGGATGCCGGTGATGTACTCATCGGCCTCGCGGAGGGGGACGATGGTCTCGACCTCGAGGATGACCTCGTCCGCGTTGCGGTAGGGTCGGATGCGGACGCATCGGATGTCGAGGTCCCACTCGCGCAGCCACAGGACCGCCGTCGTGACTTCCTTGTCGAAGCCCGCGGAGACAAGAACGATGCGCACTTCGAGCACTTCGTCGTCGGCGGGCAGTTCGACTCGGCCGAGGAACTCGGAGAGCGCGGCGCGTGCGTCCGGGCGAGCACCGTTCGAGCCGGCGTCGCCGCGAGCCTTCTCCAGAGTGTTCTGGTAGATGTCCACCGCGGCCTGAAAGGTCGTGCGTGACACCATCGCGGCGTAGCGGATCGCCTGCAACTCCATGTGCCCGCCGTCGTCGCCGCGCTTGAGTTCGAACACAACCAGGCGTGCCTCGCGGTCGATGCCGAGGAGGTCGATGCGGCGTTTGGAGGCTTCCCAATCGCCGAACTCCTCGGCGATGATGAGTACGTCCTGGGCGACGACGGCGATGTTGGCGCGGAGCAGCCGCTGCAGGTCGCCACGCTCGCTCAGCCCCTTGTCGGCGAACGAGGTGTCGGGCAGGCGGACGATCGCGTCTTTAGTGAGTCGGTAGACAGCCACGAGACTCATTCTACTCGGAGGCGAGTGCGGAGGCAGTCGTGGTCGGTGGATCTTGCTGCGGGTCGCATGGCCGTGGGACGACCAAGGCTTTCCCCCGTACCCTTCGATCGTCGAGTCCAATCCCGCCGACCCGGAGCATTTAGCGGCTCCGGCGGCAGAGCGCAGCCGCGTGGCTGCTCAGGATCGCGTGTGCCATGAATAGAGGATGCTCCCATGACCGAGTCGGAACTCCGCCAGCTGGCGGACGCCGTGTCGCAGGTGCTACGGCCGCACTTAGAGAAATCGGAACCGCTCCGGCGGGCCATTGCACTGATAGGGAAGTGGCTATGCGAAGAGGCCGAGCGCGTGGCAGGTCCCGCGCCGGCCGCCGTTGAGCAGATAGCCACGACCGAAACGCCGATAGCCCCTAGCCCAGCCGAGACCGCCCAGCCAGAGCCCGACCCGGCGTCGCCCCCGCCGACCCCATCGCCCGCGCCGAGCATCGAGCCGAAGATGCAACGGGCGATCATTCCGAAGACGCTCCGCGTGTCCTCGGCGATCGTGCCCCTCAAGCTCGGGGATGCCGTGGTGCATCTGCCGCTCACGGGGACGACCGAAGAACTCGGGCGTGCCCGTGCATCGGCGTCGGACGTGTCGGTCGATGATGAGGTGGACGGCGTTGGTTCCAGCGCCCCATCCGACATCGACCTTGCGCTCGTCGAGAAGCGATGCCGTCTGAAGGCGGCGTCATGCCGACTGTTCATCGAGCGACGTGCGGCGGCCGCCGAACAGGGTGCTGAGCGTGCTGTGCTCGATCGCCTCAACGACATGATCGCCAAGGCCAAGGCGATGGAGAACTGCTTTCTCTGGGTGTTCTGGCGCAACCAGCCCCAGCCCGCGGACCCGATTCTGAGGCAGATCGCTGACTGCTACGACGCCCAGGCCGATGCGGTCGCGCTGGTGCGGCGAATCGACGCCGTTGCGGACGGGCGGCGTGCAGAAGATGAGGAGTCTGCGTTCCACCTGTTGGCCGAGGCCAACTCGGCCCTGCGGGTCGCACTCGCTGACACCTGGCTCAGCGACGATGATCGGGATCAAGCCGAGACGCATGTGTGGCTGCGGCGCGAGACCGCCGAGCGGCGTGTGTTCATCGAACGCCACATGACCGCCGATGACCCCGCAGACCCGGCGAACGCCGCCGACCTGAGGACGCGGATCGGGGCGTTGGGCAAGCGTCTGGACGAGCGCGAGGCCGCGGCCAAGAAGGTCAAGAACGCGCTGGGGCAGATCAGGTATCACGCGGGACAACTCACCAAGGGACGCCCGGAAGAAGCGCCGGCCCACTGGACGAAGATCGCCGATGCCGTCAAGCGTCTGGAGGGCATGGGCGTTTCCACAACCGACCGCCTCATCGCGGAAGCCGTCGGGGCCGCCGCTGCGACCGCGTGGCCCGGGCCATCGGCAGGCTCGGAGTTCATGGCCGATGTCATCGCTCGTGCATTGGCGCTCAAGAGCGAGGCCGGGAAGCCAGACCCCAAGCGGCCGAACGGCGATGAACGCGAGTGGAGTCCATTGGTACTCGGCTCGCGGGAACTGCTGCGTGGAAAGCGCATGGTGATCATCGGCGGCGAGCGGAACGCGGAGGCGGTGCAACGCCTGACGGAGGCGTTCGAGTTGAAGGATGCCGAGTGGGTTGAGCTGACCGAGCACGGTCCTGGCACGCCCATGCGAGCGCCGATCTACCGGCCGGACACGGCCGTCGTCATCGTCATCATCAAGCTCACCGGGCACCTGCACTCGGACAAAGCGAGGGACTACGCGGCCGCAGCTGGTAAGCCGTGCGTCATGCTTTCCGGCGGCTACAACCCCGAACGAGTGGCTGCGGAGATCATGGAGCAGGCCAGCACCCGACTGAAGTGATCGGCGACTGCGTGGCTCATGTGCCCATACCCGCGACGAACACGCCTCGTTCGTGCTTCTTGAAGCGGGCGGCGGTGCCCTTGGCGGCGATCTCGCGGATAATGGCGGCGTAGAGCGTGGCCTCGGGGGTCTTGCCGCCGGGCGAGCGCCACAGGCCCTTGGCCTTCATCGCGGCGATCATCTCCTTGGCCCGCATCGGAACCTCGCTCGCTGCGAGCACCTGGGCCGCGGCGTCGAGGGCGCTGACGCGCTTCGGGGGGGTGGGCTTCTTCTCGCCTGCGGGCTTCGCGGGCTTCGGCTTCGTCGCCTTGGCAGCCTTCCGCTCCGTCGCGGGCTTGGCGCTCTTGGCCTTTTTCGCCGAGGGGCTCGACGAAGTGCCATCGGGCTTGCGCTTGGGGATGCGCTTGCCGCCGGGGCCGACGGCCCGCTTCATCGCGGGGCTCGTGTCCGGGGCGGGGTTGAGGACCTCCGGGCCGAAGACCGCAACCGCCGCACGCTCGGCGAGGCGGTCGGCCTCCTCGCGCGTCGGCGGGGCCTTGTCGTCGGGCGTCGCGGTTGCCTTCGTGGCCTTGCGGGCCTTCCACGCCGCGCTCATCTCGCGCTGGACCTTGCCCATGTTCAGAATCGTGCCTTTGCGTGCCATGTCGGACTCCTTCTTCTTGGTGCGATTGCCCGCCGCACGCTGCGGCGGGGAAGCGTGGCGGTCGCGGTTCCCCGCGACGCCGCGCGGCGGGGCTCACTCGGCGTCGCGCAGGAACTCCTCGATGCGCTCGCGCTCCATCCCGCTGATGAAGCCGACCAGGTCGATCAGGTCGCTGCGGACCTTGCCGAGGTTGCCGGGCAGGCCCCAGTTGCGCGGGTCGGCCTTGGCGCGCTCGTCGTGTTTGTCCAGTTCCATCGCCAGCACGTCGAGGAGGCGGGCGATGTCGTTCCGCCGCGCGGCGTAGGTCTCGGCGGCGGTCGGTTCTGGCTTCGTGGTCTCTCGGGTGCGCTTCGTCATGGTCGTGCTCCTCCGGGTTGGTGTGGTGAATGCGGTCCTCCGGTAAACACCGAAGCCCGCTCGTCGCGGGCTTCAGGTCGTCGGGTGGCTGTCGTTGGGGCGGTCCCAACTGGTCGTGTCCTTCGGTTGGCCAACCGCCCGCAGGTAGTCGATGAGTTCGTCGACGGTCCAGGTGTCGCCCTCGACCGCGTCGTGCTCCTCGTGGACCTCGCGGTCGTAGTCGAACTCGAAGAGGCGGAAGCCGCCGCGTGCCGAGGGGCGAGCCCCCCAGTGGCCGTCGGCGTGGCGGCCGCGTCCGGCGGGGACCGTCGCGATGTTCCAGGTACGCCCGTCTGGCGTGTGGACCTCGATGGCGGGGATGCGGAAGCCGCGCTTGGCGAGGGTCTTGGCGAGGTCGAGCGTGGTCTTCGTGGTGGCGTCGATGCGCTTGGTGCTCATGGCGGCGTCCTTTCAGCGGCTCGTGGGGGTGGTGGTGATCGAGGCGAGGAGTGCGGCGACGGCGTGGGCGACGTTCAGCACCCCCGCTGTGGTGCGGACCTCGTCGGGCGTGCCGAGGCGGAAGGAGGCGCTCGAGACGGTCACCTCCCACACCGACCCGTAGGCGACGTGGGCGTTGATGGTGATCGGGCTGCCGCCGGGCGTGGGCAGGTCGATGCTGACGTCCGGGTTCGCCGTGCCCCCCACGTCGCTGCGGGTCACCTTGGCGAAGCCGAAGGGCGTGGTGTTGGCGAGCGCCCGCAGGGCGGGGAGCATCGCGTCGAGGTCGGCCTTGGTCGGGATGCGGTTCTTCGTGCTCATCGCTGCGTTCTCCTTCGTGGGGGTCGCGGGGTTCGGCCCCGCGTTGTGACACATGAAGGCGTGACATCGCGCCAGCAGCAAGGCGATTCGGCGAGGATTCGCCGAGAATCTGCCGGTTGTGGGCAAAGGTGCCGACACGGGGCGGGAAACGCGGCGATGTGGCCGCGGGGCGACTGCACCCCGCGTCGGTGCGGGCTGGCACGCCAGATTGCCACCCTATCGCCCACGATCGCCCCGTCGCGTCCGAAGTCTGGGACGTACTTACCCCCGCGTTCGGACAGGCAAAAGAAAGTCTGTCTATCCCCGCGGCTGTTCCCGCGGGCGTCACGTCGGCGAGCCCGGCGGGAAGGAACCATGGCACCGTTGCCGCTGACGAAACGGGCGTCGATGGCCCGCCGCGTCGCGGGGTTGGGGGTTTCGTCGGTTCTGTCGGGCGTCGGGCGGGGTCAGCGGGCGGGCGTGGCCGCGCCGAGCGCCGTGACGATCCCGGCGCGCACGTCGGGCGGCAGGTTGGCCCACGCCGCCACGAGTCGGTCCAGGTCGGCATCGGGCGAAGCATGGCCACCCCCGGCGTCTGGCCGCGACGTGGGCGGGACTGACCCGCGTGCCGGGCCGCCCGTCTGACCACGTCCTGCACCCCGTTTGGCCCCCGGTGCGGCCCGCGCTGCGCCTGGCGCTGCGCGCTGCTCGGGATTGGCATAAACTCCCGGAGATTCCGCAGGTGCTTGGGGGTTCGATTCCCCCCGGCTCCATTGAAACCACGCTCACGACGGGTGCGCACGGCACGCGTCCAACAACGTTCTGCATCGCCGGGACCCGGTGATGCGGATGGCACGGGGGCGGTCACGCTATCGCGCGGCGAATACGGCGACCTGTCTGGCAACCTGCCTACGGCACCCAGCCGGGCTGCCGCGCGGCCTGCGCGATCCAACTCGCCAAGATCGCATCGCCCGGCCACTCGCCCTCGCGGATGTCGAGGTACCGCACGTCCTTGTCCTTGGACTCGCCGGGCGGCAGCGGCCGAAGCGACGCCCCGCGAAAGAACGCGACCTTCACGTACTTCGTGAAGCAGTGGAAGGAAAGGAACCATCCCGTCGGCAAGGCTTGGACGTCCGACGCGCCTTGGACGTCCGACGCGCCTCGGGCGGCCTGCGCGGCATGCTGCGTGCGTGCCGAGACGCCGGACGCTCGCGACGGCTGGCGGCGGCCGCTCGCTGACGAGCGGATATCGGATTGTCTCGCGGCAGGGAGCGATGACGCCGGCGCCCCATAGAACGGCGAGTTCCAACGGACGGCCTTGCGCACGCCGGGGACCGTGCGCGTGATGAGGTCGTCGAGTCGGCGTCCGATGTCGCGCTTCCAGCCCGCGCCCCCGCCGGACATCGCGGCGATATAGGCCTGAACCGGCGCCTCGCCGTCGGCCTTGGCGATCTGCGGGTTGCCGCCGGAGAGGAGTCTGGGGCCGGGCGATCGCGTCGAAATGGTCTTGGCCGATCGTGCCGGGCCGGTTGTCGCGGCCGCGCGAATGAGCGCGAGGAACGCGCGCTCGTTGATCGTGTCGCCCTCGCGCAGGTCGATCGCACGTCGGGTGCTGCCAGAGAGGCTGGAGTTGAACAGCCCGTGCGGATCGGGGAGCGAAGCGCCCCGGGCGAACGTGAGTTTGACGGCGTTCTTATATGTCTCGCCGGTGCAGATGATCCCGCCCGCGGGGCCGGACCAGACGGGCACGTTCCACTTCCATTCCTCGGCGACTCCGGGAATGGCCTTGGCGATGAGCGATCGCACCCGCGCGAGCATCTCGCCGCGCCAATCCCCGAGTTCGGCGATGCGCCGGTCGATCCGGCGACGCGCGTCGCTTGGCCCTTCGGACCGATCGGCCGCGCGAGGCCGTGGCTTCCGGGTCGCCTTGGTCAGGGGCTTTGGGCCCGTCGCGCGAGCCCGTCGCTTGGTTCGAGTCGATCCCATGGTGGGCCCATCGTACAGAACCGGCAGCGAGCGCCTCCGGGGTGACAGCGCCAGACTGCCGATCGCCGCCGAGGACGGCGTTTCGGCGCGCCCGTGAGCCGAGCAGGGGTGCTCATCACATGCCTAGTGCCGGCCTCGGAAACCCCGGCCGGTGTTCCCCTTCCGCGATCATATGGATTTAATCGACTTCTGGACTGAGTCAAGAAACGAGTCTAGAATTGTACTGAATGTCTCCCGATCCTGCCCAGACTCTGCGAGCCCACGGGCTTCAAGTCACGGCCCAACGGCTCGCGGTCATGCGCGTGGTAGCGACTCGGCCCCACGCGACGGCGGATGAGGTGGCCGAGGGGGTGCGCGCGGAGATTGGGGCGATCTCCAAGCAGGCGGTGTACGACGCCTTGGCGGCGCTCGGGGACAAGGGGCTGATTCGTCGGATCCAGCCGGCGGGGTCCGTCGCCAGGTATGAGGGGCGCGTGGGCGACAACCACCATCACGCGATCTGCCGGCAGTGTGGGAAGACGGTGGATGTCGATTGCGCGACGGGCGCGGCCCCGTGCCTGTCGGCCTCCGATGCCGCGGGCTTCCTGATCGACGAGGCGGAAGTGATCTTCTG
Organism: Phycisphaerae bacterium; assembly: GCA_016793805.1. GTDB lineage: Bacteria > Planctomycetota > Phycisphaerae > Phycisphaerales > UBA1924 > JAEUIZ01. The sequence goes on along the minus strand of JAEUIZ010000052.1, from coordinate 15,363 downwards.
GGGGACGTGCCCGGGCTGCCTTTCCGCGCGCGAGGCGGCAGCGGGCTCATAGGGACATTCGATCGCATCGACGTACCAAGGAGCAGAGCATGGCTACCGAATCTCAGTGTCCATTCCACAAGACCAATGCCGGGGGCCCGACCAGCCGCGACTGGTGGCCCAACTCGCTGCGGGTCGATCTGCTGCACCAGCACTCGCCGAGGTCGAACCCGATGGGGAGCGACTTTGACTACGCCAAGGAGTTCCAGAGCCTCGACTATGCCGGTCTCAAGCGTGACCTGGCGGCGCTGATGACGGACTCGCAGGACTGGTGGCCGGCGGACTTCGGGCACTATGGCCCGCTGTTCGTGCGCATGGCCTGGCACAGCGCGGGGACCTATCGCGTCGGCGACGGTCGCGGCGGCGGCGGGCGCGGGCAGCAACGCTTCGCGCCGCTCAACAGTTGGCCCGACAACGTCAACCTCGACAAGGCCCGCCGGCTGCTCTGGCCCATCAAGCAGAAGTACGGGCGCAAGATCTCATGGGCGGACCTGATGATCCTCGCGGGCAACGTCGCGCTGGAGACGATGGGCTTCAAGACGTTCGGCTTTGCGGGCGGGCGCGCGGACACCTGGGAGCCCGACGAGGACGTGTACTGGGGCTCGGAGCGCGCGTGGCTGGCGACCAGCGACAAGCCGAACAGCCGGTATTCCGGTGATCGCTCGCTGGAGAACCCGCTCGCAGCGGTGCAGATGGGGCTGATCTATGTGAACCCGGAGGGCCCCGACGGCAACCCGGACCCGATCGCGGCGGCGCGGGACATCCGCGAGACCTTCGCGCGGATGGCGATGAACGACGAGGAGACGGTGGCGCTGATCGCCGGCGGGCACACCTTCGGGAAGTGCCACGGCGCGGGGGACGCGAAGTTGCTCGGCGCCGAGCCCGAGGCCGCGGGGCTCGAGGCGCAGGGCCTGGGCTGGAAGAGCGCGTTCAAGACCGGCAAGGGGCCCGACACGATCACGAGCGGGATCGAGGTGACGTGGACGACCACGCCGGCCAAGTGGAGCCACGACTATTTCAAGCACCTGTTCGAGAACGAGTGGGAACTGACCAAGAGCCCGGCGGGCGCGCACCAGTGGGTCGCCAAGGGCGCGGCGGCGACGATCCCCGACGCGCACGACCGGACGAAGAAGCACAGGCCGACGATGCTCACGACGGACCTGTCGCTGCGGTTCGACCCGGCGTACGAGAAGATCTCGCGCCGGTTCATGCACAACCCGGCCGAGTTTGCCGACGCCTTCGCGCGCGCGTGGTTCAAACTGACGCACCGCGACATGGGCCCGCGGGCGCGCTACTTGGGCCCGGAGGTTCCGCGCGAGGCGCTGCTCTGGCAGGACCCGCTACCCGAGGCCGATCACGCGCTGGTGAACGAAGGCGACATCGCCGACCTGAAGCGGCGGATCCTCGGCTCGGGGCTCTCCGTGTCGCACCTCGTCTCCACCGCGTGGGCGTCGGCCTCGACGTTCCGCGGCTCGGACATGCGCGGCGGGGCCAACGGCGCCCGCGTCCGGCTCTTCCCGCAGCGAGCCTGGGAGGTCAATCGGCCCGAGCATCTCGCCGCCACACTCGCGAAACTCGAGTCCATCCAGGCCGAGTTCAATCGCACCGCTCCCGGCGGGCGGCGCGTCTCGCTCGCGGACCTCATCGTGCTGGGCGGGTGCGCCGCGATCGAGCAGGCCGCGCGGGCGGGCGGCGTTCCCGTGGCCGTCCCGTTCACGCCAGGCCGGGTCGATGCGACGCAGGCGCAGACCGACGCGGCGTCGTTCGCGGTGCTCGAGCCCGTCGCCGACGGCTTCCGCAACTACGTGAAGGGTCGGCCGCCGATGCCGCCCGAGGCGCTCCTGATCGACCGCGCCCAGCAACTCACGCTCTCGGCCCCCGAGATGACGGCACTCATCGGCGGGATGCGCGTGCTCGACACCAACGCCGACGGCAGCGGGCACGGCGTGCTCACCGACCGGCCCGGCGTGCTCTCCAACGACTTCTTCGTCAACCTGCTCGACATGGGCACGGAGTGGAAGCCGACCGACGCCGAGGCGCGGACGTTCACGGGCCACGATCGCCGAACGGGACGCCAGCGCTGGACGGGGACTCGCGTCGATCTGGTGTTCGGGTCGAACTCGCAACTGCGTGCCGTCGCCGAGGTCTACGCGTGCGCGGACGCGCGCGAGAAGTTCGTGCGCGACTTCGCCGCGGCGTGGGCGAAGGTCATGGATCTCGATCGCGTCGGCGAGCGATGAGGCTCGGGGCGGCGCGGGGCCGCCCGCCGATCATGAGTGTGCTGATGAACCGCGACGAAGCGGGCCCGGGAAAGCCAACGGCCCTTCGATCGCGAATCGGAGTGGCGGGAGGCCAAGCGTCCCTTTCTTGGAGAGCGTCAGAGTGTGGGCGTGCGAACTCCGGCGCCTTTGCAATCCACTCCTCCCGCTGTCCCGTCCGCTGCGATCGCCTGTGTTGGTGAGATTCTCTTTCGTCACCACACCTCTCGTTACACCCTTTCCGCGATTCCGACGGCGCGGCGCCATTGCTTCAGTTGGCCAAGATGATGCGGCGGGTGCGTCACAAGCAGCGTGATGGCGACGTGCCCGATGGTCGGCGCAAGGGGGTGGAACTTCTCCGGCGAGGGTCTCGGAAAGTAGCCCGCATGCTTCTCGGCGACGACCGCGGCAAGCCGCGCGTTCCGGTCTCTGAACCGGTCAAGCAGTTCGCGCTTCGTCGCATAGGCCGCGCGGTCGGCTATGGGCGTCGTGCCATACCCGAACCGCTCCAGCTCGGCGTCGGCCGTCCGCACGCTCGGGTCGTCGAGCATCGACAGCAGCACTCCCGCGTACGCGTTGAGATGCGACAGCGTCCACGCCGGGTGGTTGACGATGGTCCCGGGCTGCTCGGTCATGCGGGACTCGGGAACGTCTTCGACGGCATCGATGAGGAACCCGTGGATCATCGCGTGGATATTCAGGATCGCGCCAATCGCGTCGTAGGAGTTGTGGGTGCTCATGATGAACGCTATGCGCGGAAAGCCGTCGGTCTCTTCATACCCCATGCGCCGGTGCGGTCAAGGCGCTGGCCACGCGTCATGATTGAGCGACGACAAGGTCGCGTCTCCCCTGTGGGGCGCGTTGGGCAGACTCCTCATCTTGGAGTTTGCTCGTGTGCATGAGTGTTGCTCTGCGGTTGACAGGACGCAGTCGAACTATCCCATAAACACCGATGGCCCCGGCAGTTGCCGAGGCCATCACGACTGCAAAATCGGGGTGATAGGATTTGAACCTACGACCTTCTCGTCCCGAACGAGACGCGCTACCAAGCTGCGCTACACCCCGGTCGCGGCACTGTAGCGCGGGCGAGGGGGTCGAGCAAGCGGTCGGCACCCGCGAAATGACGCCCCGCTCGCCCGTGGTCCGCACGCACGGGCCCGGCCACCTCGGTCTATCGGGATAGTGGGTCTCGCCGAGGCGTGGCCGTCGCTGGCCTATGGCAGGCGGGCGAGCGTCTCGCGGAGGTACTGCGCCAGCGCGGCACATCCCGCGCCCTCGAGCAGTTGCTCGGCGGTCTTGGTGTTCCCGGACTTGGCCGAACTCAGCGTCAGCAACTGTTTCTGCGTGGCCGGGTCGAGCGTGCCGGATTGGAGCATCGCGCGAAAGAGGCGTTCCTTGGCGGCGCATGGGATCGGCCGCGACGCGATGTAGTGCGAGAGCATCTCCCCGCCATAGACCTGCTTGGCCAGCGTCGGGCCGAGGGTCGGGGTGCCGTCGGGTCGGCGGTGCGCAACCAGCACGTCGAAGCACGCGGGCGCATCGACGGCCAGGAACGCGAGGGGGACGTTCTCCGCGTTGCCGGCTGCTCCGGCGCGATGGCCCATCTCCGACGCGGCAGCGCCCGCGTCGAGCAGGAGCCCGAGGGCCGGCGCGTTGCCGAGCCGGGTGGCGCGGGCCGCGGGGGTCTCGCCACCCCGGTCGCGGAGGCTCGGGTTCGCGCCCATCTGCAGGAGCCGCGCCAGCCTGGGCACGTCCCCGGCGTCCACAACGCGATGCACCTCGCCCAACCCGTCGTCGCCGATCTGGCCCTTCACGCCCTCGGCGTCCTGCATGAGCCGCGACGTCTCCTGCTTCAGGTCGGCCTCGGCCTTGGCGTAGAGCGTCGAGGCGGTGGTGGGGTCGCGCGGGGCGGCGGCGTCGGCCTGCGCGAGCGCCTGCTTCGCCGCGACCACTGCCGGGGGCTCGGCGAGGTTCTTGCCCTTCCACGGTGCGTAGGTCGTCTCCCACATCGAGAGCGCCGTGCGCGCACCCTGCCGCGCACCATCGACCGACGCCGACTTCGTCGCGGCACTCTCCAGCGCGTCCATCGCCGCCCCCGCGCCGGAGAGGTGCTGGAGCGAGGCATCGAGGTTGCCTCCGGCAATCGCCGCGTCGGCCTGCTCGATCAGTCGTTTGGCTTCGGCCTCCTTGGGCGCCAGCGGGGTGCGGACCTCGGCGGGCCGGGCGAGCCAAGTGCCCCAGCGAGGCAGGAGCAGGGCGCGCATCTGCGCCACGGCCTCGAGCCGGTCCAGTGCCTTGTCCAGCCCAGGGCCACGTCCCGCCAAGTCGGCGGCCTTGGTGGTCGCCGCGTCGATCGAGCCGCCCGCGTCCAGCGCCGCGATCGCCGCGTCGCGTTCGGCTTCGAGGGCACGCTGCCGGCCGGTTTGGAAGGCGTCGAACGTCTCAACCGCCTGATCGTGCTTGGCGCGGTCGAGCCGTGCCCGCGCGAGGCGCACGGCGATCTCGTTCTTTGCGGCGCCCTGGGCCTGCGCCAGTTGAGCCTCGAGATCGGCCTCTTCCTTCGCGGCGGCTTCGGCCTGCGCCACCAGCACCGTTCGCTTCTGCGACAGCCACTCGATCGGCTGGTCGAGGCTGTTCACCAACGTCGCACGCGCCGCGGCCCGCTGCTGCTGCTCGCGCTGCTCGGCCTCTCGCCTCGCCCGGTCGGCCTCGCGCCGGGCCTCGATCAGCCGCGCCGCCTTGCGGTACTTCTCCTCGGCTGCCCGCATCAGCCGCGCCGCCTCGGCGTAGTTCCCGTCGTCCAGCGCTTTCCGTGCGGCGGCCAGTTCCGCGTCCGCGGGCTCGGGCGCGCCCTGGGCCTCGGGCATCCCGCGCCACTCGCTTCGCGCCGCGTCCGCGCTCGCCCGCGCCGTTTCATACGTCGCACGGGCCTCGTTCTGCGCCGCGCTCGGGTCGGGCCTGGGCGTCTGCGGCTTCGGGACATCCGGATTTGGCGTCTCCGCCCTCGGGGGCTCGGGCCTCGGCGCCTCGGGCGCAGGCGCGGCGGGCGGCGTCTCCGGCTTCGGATCAGGCTTGCTCGGCGTCGGGTCTGGCGCTTTGGGCGCGGCCTTCGTGCCCTCCGGGCTCGGCGGTGGCGCCGACGGCCGCTCGTCGGGCCGCGGGATCACCGTCGTCTCGCGCGAGCGTTCCAGCGTCATGCGGTCGAGCGGCCAAGGCCGACGCAGATGCACGCCCGCGCCGAGCCGCGCCGCCCCGACCACTCCGACCTGTCCCGACGGCACCCAGGCGATCGCCGTCGCGCCCCACGCGAGCGCCGCCGCCAGCAGCACGGACCCCGCCAGGCCCACGACCGGGACACGCCGCGCGCCGGACGCTCGGCTCCGAAGCGCCGCCGCCATCGCGCCCGCGTTCGCATGCCGATCCTCCGGCTTGGGCGCCAGCGCCCGGTCGATCGCGGCCGCGACGTGGTCGGGAAGGTCCTTGCGGACGTCGCGAATGGAGACCCCCGGCTCGCGCGGGGGCGCGCCGGTCAACAGTTCATAGAGCATCGCCCCCGCGGCGTACAGGTCGGAGCGTGCGTCGCGCGAGGGGCCGCCTTGCTCCGGGGCCCGATACGCGCGGGCCGCCGCATCAACCTCCGGGAACGGCCGATCCTTCAGGGCCTTGGACAGCCCGAGATCGAGTACCTTCACGGCGTCCGAGCCCAGCAGCCAGACGTTGTCGGGGCGGAGGTCGCCGTGGGCCTTCTTGCGATGGATCGCCTCGAGCCCCTCGCAGATCCCCAGGCCGATCGCCAGGGCGCGCTCCGTCGGGACCGGACGCCCCGCGGTCTTCCGCGTGTGCATCTCGCTGGCCAGCGTTCGGCCCGGCAAGTGCTCCGCGAGGACCACCGCGTGCCCGTCGTGCTGAAGCACCTCGAGCAGCGCGACGTACGCTTGTCCCTCGGCGGCCAGACTCTGCACGTGGGCCGCCAGATCGGCCCGGGCCGCGGCGTCGGGGACGAGCCGGTCGTCCACCACAAACAGCGACGCCTGCTTCATCTCCGGCCCGGGGATCGACGCCGCGAACGCCTGCGCGCCCCCAACATACGCGATCGGGTGCTTGACCTCGGCCTTGCCCCCGACCATCGTGCCCGCGACCACCGAGATCGTGGTGCGGATGAGCGGCTCGGGATCGAGGGGCGCGACGCGCTTGGGCTTCTGGCGGTGGCTCTCCGGCGCGGCGCTCCCGGCGGCCTGCAGCGCGATCGTCCGCGCCGCGTCCAACTCCCACATGTCCGCCTCGATCGCCTCGCGCACCGACGCGCTCGACGCGCCCACCATCCGCTGCTTCAGCCGCGCGCTGCGCGCCGCGAACGCCGCCTCGATTTGCTCTGGCGTCCCGCCCCCGCCCAGCCCAAGCCGTTGGAACGCCTCCTGTGGGCTCAACCGTTCGTCCTCGCCATCGTGTCAGGTCCCCGACGTGTGAACAAAGATCGTACGCGATCGGCGCGCCCCGGGTCGGCGAGCGCTGTAGGCTTGGGGCCATGCGGCGATTCCTGCTCCGGCTCGCGCCGATCCTCCATCTCACCCGCATCACCACGGCCGCCGCCGTCGTCTCCAACACCTGGTTCGTCATCCTCTGGACCCGCGCCCATCCGCTCCGGGAGCCGCAGGACCACGAGATGGCGGCGCGTGAGCCGTGGTTCCTCCTCGCCGCCGGGGCCCTCGTCGCCATCGCCCTCTACACCTTTGGCGCCGCGTCCAACGACGTGCTCGACCTCCGCCGCGACCGAACGCTCCAGCGCGACCGCCCGCTCGCGTCCGGCGCGATCGGCGTGGGGCTCGCCAACGCCGTCGTCGTCGCCACGCTCCTGCTCGCCGTCCTCGGGGCGACCGCCTTCGGCGTCGACGCCGTCGTCATGACGCTCGGGGTCCTCGCCGCCATCACGCTCTTCAACGTCGCCGCCCGGTTTGTCCCCGGCGTTGGGCTCATGCTCCTGGGCCTCATCTACGGCGGGCACATGCTCATCCCCAACCTCGGGCTGCGCTTCCTGGCGCCGGTCTGGGTCGCCATGACCCACGCCCTCGCCGTCGGAGCGGCGGTCCACGTCCTCGCGCGCAAGGTCCCCAAACTCAGCCGCCGAGCCCTCGCCGTCGCCGTGATCTCCTGGGTCGCCTGGTCCGCGGCCATCCTCTGGCTCCAGCACGAGCGCAACCCGACCGATCGGCACGGGATCCTCGCCGCCATCTGGCCCGCGTGGGTCTCGGCCCGATCCCTGGCGATCGTGGCCGTGCTCGCCGGCCTGTACGCGCTCGCCGCGATCCGGCGCGTCCGCCGCCTCGGCCCGGGGCCTCGCGCCGCCGAGAAGATCGGTCGCTATGGGTCGCTCTGGCTCTCGCTGTATCCCGTTGCCTGGATGGCCGGCGTCGGTCTCTGGAAAGAGGCGGGCACGCTCGCGGCGGTCGCGATCGCCTCCATCCTCGCCATGACCGTGCTCCGCGAGGCCTACGCCCTGGCCGAGCAGCCCACGGGGTATCGGCTGTAGCACGCCCGCGCGCGACCGGCCTAGACCGAGCGCCCCAGTCGCACGCCGAGCGGCATCAGTCCTCGTGCTCCCGTCGCCGGCGCTTCGCCGCGCCGCGTTGCTGCTTCTCGCGCAGCCGACGCTCGACCGATCCGCGGCTCGGGCGCGTCGCGCGCCTGGACTTCGGTCGCACCAATGCCCGAACCACGAGGTCCCGCAGCCGATCCAGGCACGCCGCCCGGTTCCGCGGCTGCGATCGGTGCTCCTCGGCCGAGATCACGATCACCCCCTCGTCCGTCAGGCGGCGCCCCAGCAGCCGCGCCAGCCGGTCGCGGGCATCCGCCGGAATCGACACCGCGCGGAGTTCGAGCCGCAGTTCGGCCTTGGTGGCGCGCTTGTTGACGTTCTGCCCGCCCGGGCCGCCGCTGGACGAGTAGACGAAGTTGATCGCGTCGTCGGGGACCACGACGCCGGGGGCGATCTCGGGCATGGTCGGATCGTTGGCGCCCGCACGGCAACGGGACTCGCTATTCTGTGCCGGTTCGTTGGGAGGCAGACATGAGTTGGCACTTCGCATTGGTGGCCGCCGTGACAAGCGCCGCGGGCGCACAGCCGCCCGTGGCCGATGCGCCCAAACGCTCGGACCTCGACGAGACCTGGACCGTTCGCCTCGAGCCATCAGTCTGGTACATGGCCCCGAGCGGGCGCGTCCTGCTGCCGGGCTCGCCCGGTGGCGCCGACTCCACACGCCTCGAAGCCCTCAACCTCGACTCACCCCGCCTCAGCCCGACCGCCGAGTTGCACGTCCGCAACGAGTCCTGGCGATTCGGCCTGCTCGGAACGTATTTCGAGATCAACGATCGCCTCTCGTTCGCCGACGAGCCGGGACAGATCGGGGGCGTGCCCGTCGCCACGGGCGACCCGCTCCGCGCCAGCCTCTCCTTCTTCTCGATGGAGGCCACTGCCGCGTATGTGCTCCCGACCCCCGACTGGCTCGCGGGCAAGCCCGGGGACCGCTTCCGCGCGCGCGGCGAGGTGGTGGGGGGGTTCCGGGTCTACGACGTTGACTTCGACGTCCGCACGCTCTCCGGTCCTGTCGGTGGCGGTGGGTTCTTTGTGGAGCCCCTCGTCGGGACCAAGTTGACCATGGACCTCGTCGAGCGCGTCACCATCGACTTCCAGGCCACGCTCTCCGGCTTCCCCGGCGGGGGTGGACGCGAGGTGTACGGCTTCGATCTCCTCGTCGGATTCATGTGGCGACCCGTCGAGAACGTCGGCCTGCAGTTCGGGTATCGTCAGCAGGCCTTCGGGCTCGCCAGTGGCGAAGGAACCGAGCACTTCGATTGGCGCGGCGCCATGGCCGGCGTCTATGGTGGGCTGGTCATCCGTTTTTAGAGAGGTTCAAGCCACCGCCGACCCTCGCTCACGGGCCGCGGCAGATGGGGGATTGACCGGACGGCAGGATCATGGCATACTCACGCCCCGGCAACGCACAGGGCCGGGCTCGTGGGGAGAGGGGGAGAGAGGTTCCGGGCGCATGGCGACGATCACCAAGAAGCATCTCGTCGAGCGGATCGCCGGGGAGTCGGGCCGGAAGCGCGACGAGGTCAAGGAAACCCTCGAAGCCTTTCTCGCGTTGCTCACCGCGGAACTCGCCAACGGCAACCGCGTCGAGTTCCGCGACTTCGGCGTCTTCGAGGTCCGCCTCCGCGCCGAACGTCGCGCCCAGAACCCCAAGACCCTCCAGCCCGTGCGCGTCCCGCCCCGGCCCACCGTCAAGTTCAAGGTCGGGCGGCTGATGCAAGAGAAACTCGACGCCGGGCCCGCCGCGAGCGCCCCGCCCAAGATCCACGTCCGCCCGCGCAAAGGCGCCCCCGCCAACGTCTGAACCCGATCACCGGCGGAACCGCCGCACGCGCGCCGCGACCGCTATGGACACCCCGCCGCGAACCGGTTCAGGAAGCACGTGAAGTCGTTGACATTCAGCACCGGCGGCGTCGTGCTCGCGTCGCAGTTGGCGTACGAGTCGCCCGCCGCGAAGCGATTCAGGAAGCACGTGAAGTCGTTCACGTTCAGCACCGGCGGGGCCGTGCTCGCGTCGCAGTTCGCGTAGCAGGCCGACGGCACGGTCCCCGTTACCGTCAGCACCGCGATTCCTCGGCTGAGGCAACTCATCCACAACTCATACCCGCCGGGGATCAGCCGCACCTCCACGTCCCTGATCTGCGTGTGCGGCAGCCCGCCCCATTGCGGCGAGCCGCTCGGAACGGGACCGGGGAACGTGCCCACGGCCCCCGTCGCCGGGTCGTACCAGCACAGACCTCCACCCTCGAACGACTGATGCACCTGCGTGTACGTCATCCACACCCGCCCGTCGGGGGTGACAACCCACGGCGTGACGTACTTGCCCGGGAGCGGCCAGCCCGTCTCATACTTCATCATCGTGTACGCGCCCGTGCTCGCGTCGAGGCGGATCAGCCCGCCGCCGCTCCCGCCAGCGCCGAGATAGACGCTGCACCCGAGCCATGCGACGCCCTGCCGGCCCACCGCCATGCCCCAGATCGTGTCGCTCTGGCTCGTCAACTCGGGGAAGTCGTCGATGGTCCGCGAGAATCGGTACGTGCCGTCGGTGCGGACGACCTCGTACCCCGCGTGCGCCCAGACGGTCCCGGGCCGATCCGGATCCGCGCGCAGTTGCGAGCCCCACGCGGCGATGCCCACGTTCATCCACGCCGCGCCCGTCCAGTACGACAGATTGAAGTACTCCCCGAGTTGCCAGAGCCGGCCCGTGGAGTCCTCCACGTACTGCACCACATCTCCCGACCCGCCCGGCAGGCCGCTCCACGTCGTTCCTACCAGTTGCGAGGTGCCGCCGAACATCGGGTTGACGACCACCGCTCCGTTGCTCGGGCGCAGATAGATCGCGTTGGAGTTGTCGGTTGGGAATGGCCACGGATGCCCGAGGCCATAAGTCAGTTGGTTGTACCCCGTCCACCGGGTTCCGTCGAACCGCACCATCCCGCCCACGCCCGATCCAGCGTTGGCGCACGCCCAGACCTCGCCCGTGACCTGGCTGACCGTGAGATCGTTGTTGAAAAACTCGAACTGGCTCGTGTTCGTGACGCGGTACCGCTGCCACAGGCCCGTAGCCGGGTCACGCTTCGCCGCGCCGCCCACGCCCGAAGCCCAGACGGCGTTCGACGAGTCCATCGCCAGGTCATACGTCCAGAACCCGTTGCCCCAGTCCCCCAGCGACGACCAACTTGTGCCATCGAACCGGTACACCTCGCTGCCCACGATGGCCAGCGCCCGGAGCACGCCGGTGGTGCGCAACACCGAGGCCGATCCCGGGGGTGGCGGCACACCGATCCACGTTCCGTCAGGACGCCGGCAGTCAAGCACGGCGTTGAAGTTGTCGGGCAGCACGCGATACGCCCAGAGATTCCCCGCCGAATCGACGCACTTGTTGCCCGGGAGGTTGCGCGGATTCCCGCTGGTCGAGGGGAACGTCGTCCAGGCTTGGGTCGTGCTGTCGAACCGCTGCGTAGTCCCGATCGTCCCCGGGCCGTCGCCTGCCCAGAGGTAGTATCCGCCGCCGGGTCTGGGCTGCACGGCCAGCACCTCCGGCCTCGTCGCGCCGAGATACGTCCAGGCGCCAGTCGCCGGTGAGTAGCGCATAAGCCCGCCCCCGCCCCAGACCGTCGCGTATCCGCTTGCCCAGACCGTGCCGTCCGGCGAAATCTCGATGTTGGTCACCCAGCCGCCGGGCCAGGGCGAGTTGTCGGCACCCCAACGCTTCAACGACGCCGGACCGATCCCTGGGTTGAACCGCAGCACCCCGCGCCCCGTGCCCATCCACAGGTTTCCCTGCGCGTCCGCGGTGATGTCACGCACGCGCGTCGTCCCCGTGTTGTCCGGATGCCCGATCTCCGGGTAGTCGACGTTCGAGATGTTGATCCACCGATTCTCGGCCTGCACGAACTTCGCCAGTCCACCCTCCTCAAACGAGGGCTGGTACCCCCCGATCCAGGGGTCGTTGTCCGGCCCGATCCAGATCGCGTCGCAGTAGTCGCCCTGGATTCCCGTGTTGCCCGGGCGGTAATACCGCCACGCGTACTGCTCCCCAGCGACCGCCGATCCAGCGACCGCCGCCACCAACGCGATCATCAGACGACTCATGGCGCGCTCCCTCGAGGTGACACACCCGATCCATCGTCGAGGTGCCCCGCCACCTCGGCGCGAAGTCCCGGCGACGGACATGCCGCAGGAGTCGCCAGCAAACTCCGTGCCCGCGCACGCTCGCGGCTGTGCGGTCGTCACCCATCCGCCGCGGCGGGAGCCTGGGCCGAGGACCTCTCGCCCCGGCCACCCCTGGCCACTCCGTCATCGCGTGTGCCAGCAGCGAGAACGCACACGTCCTTCGAGTCTCGCTTGCGGGAGGCGCCGGGCATCTACCCCAGCGTGCGCGCGCCGAAGTCCAATCGCATGGCGCGCTTCGCGAGCGAGAGCGTCTCCTCGGCCACTTGGTTCGCGCGGGCCGTGCCCCGCCGGATCACGTCGATGACGCGCGCGTCGCCCTCGGGACCGTCCAGCGTCGCGCGCCGCTGCCGCATCGGCTCCAGCAGCGAGTTGATCGCCTCGCCCAGTTCCGCCTTGATGTGACCGTCGCCGATGTTGTCGCCCGCCGCGTAGCGCCGCTTGATCTCCGCCGCCCTGGCCGCGCCCTCTGGCCCCTGCCCCCCGATGAAGGCGTCCACGTATTGCATGAGCACGTTGCTCGGGTTCCCGGGCTCCGTCGGGCTCTGCCGACCCGTCGTGATCTTGTTCAGTTTCTTCTGCACCGTCCTCGCGTCGTCATACAGAAAGATCGCGTTGCCCAGGCTCTTGGACATCTTCTGTACGCCGTCGATCCCCGGCAGCCGCCCCACGCGCCCCACCTTCGCCCTCGGGATCGGGAACACCCCGCCCGCCTTCGCGTGCTCCTCGGGCGGCACCCGGTTCCCAACCCCGCAGTAGAGTTGATTGAACTTCAGCGCCACGTCCCGGCACATCTCGATGTGCGCCTCCTGATCCTCGCCCACCGGCACCAACTCCGGCCGGAACGCCAGGATGTCCGCGCACTGCCCCACCGCGTACATCGGGAACCCGAACGGGTACGAGTCGCCCAACTGCTTCGCCTCGATCTCCGTCTTGAGCGTCGGGTTCCGCATCACCTTGTTGAACGGCAGCAGCATCGCGAACAGGAACGTCAACTCCGCGATCGCCGGCACCTCCGATTGCAGCACGAACGTCGAGCGCTCCGGGTCCAGCCCCACCGCCAGCCAGTCCTTGACAATCCCGATCGTGTTCGCACGCACCTCGTCGGGCTTCTCGGCCAGCGTCGTGAACGCGTGGACGTTCGCGATCAGGAAGTAACAGTCGTACTCGCCCTGCAACCGCAGCCGATTCTCCAGCGACCCCACGTAATGCCCCAAATGCAGGCCCGTCGAGGTCGGCGTGTCGCCCGTCAGGATTCGCGGCTTGGACATAGGGACCAAGTGTAGGGGCTCGCAGCGCACGCTCAGAGTGCGGGCCGACCGTGCGTGCGCTCGCGAGCGCCGTCGCTCAGCGCACGCGTCGCCGGCGCGCCAGCCACGCGGCAGCACCGAGCGAGATCGCCCCGACCCCCGGCGCGGGGACGATGGGGACGACCACGGAGCCGAACTGGCCGGGGACGTACTTGCTGGTGTATTGCGGCAGGCCCTGCACCACGTCGTACTGAATGTAGAGGCTGGTCGTCTGGCCGCCCCCGGCGGCGGCGCCGGCGCTCTGCCAGGTGACGTTGCGGGTAGCGTAACTCGCGGGAGTCCACGTCCCCTGCCAAATCGAGGGGATGGGATTGGCGGGGTTCGCCGTTCCGCCAGGCAGAATGAACTGCCCGACAGCCGCAGCCGTGAGTTGCGAACCACCGGCACCGGACGTGCCGAGTCCGCCCAAAGACCAGCCCGGGGCGCGAACGAGGTTTGACCACGTGCCTTGGGACGTGGTTCCACCGAGCAGATCGAACAGGACTTCAGTCAAGCCGGCGATGGTCCCCACACCCGGCGGCGGGGGTGGTGTATAGGTCGTCGTCGTACCCACCGCGGGCGAGAACCCGACGTCGAGGATCAGGCGTACGCCCTCGCCGGGCTCAATCAGGCCGTTCGGGGAGGCGACGGGCGTGGCGGTGCCGGCGAGAACTTCCGCGAATCGGAGCGAGGACGACACGAGTTCGGGTTGTCCAAACGAGGCAGGGGGGGCGACGCCAAGGGCGTAGACGACGGTTGTGACGAACAGCCGATCAATCATGGGTTGGCTCCTGTGATCTCGGGGCAGAGCATCACTCGTACCACACGGTGAGCTTGACCGCATCGATGTCCGCGCTCACCGTTCCGGACAACCAGTGGCTTTCGAGCGAGACCAACACTTTGAATGTCTGATTGTTGAACATGGCCGGCGTAAACTCATTGTACGGTCCGCCGGCATAAGGCCATGTGTCTTCGCAGTGCCCATGCTCGTAGTCTCGCAGCGTCGTTGCGTTAGGCTCGATAAACATGAACTTTGCCCGCCCCACGGCCGATGATCCATCCACGAGCTGGATATAATGCCACCTTTGGCACGCGCCAGACACGGAAGCACGAAAGGCAACTTGCACCCCTAGAATTGTAGCATTCGACGGAATCGAATCGGTCGCAAATGAGGAGAATGTGATATAAACCTGACCCGTGCCGTGGGACACTTCTCGGTGCGCCACAAGGCCATCTGGGCTTCCCGCACCATATGTCGGGTTGGTCCAGCCGCCCGGAGCGGAGGAGAAGCCAGCCCAGGCAGTTACGCTGGATAGCCCCCCGCATGAAGGCACTTCATCATAGTAGATGGTCAGTTGCACATGGTCCACGTGAATAGTCGCAGGGCTGTCATCCGAACCAATGAAATCGTTGTTGTATCCAAGCAGCACGCCAAAGTTCGGTGCTTTGTATTGCGTGGCAACTGGAAAGTTCTCTCCCCATGGGTCAATCTCTGAGGTCGCGCCATACGACACAGTTTCCAGGGTCGTGCCGACATACGCGCCCGTGGCGCGGTTGACGTCGCATATGAAATCTTCCTTGTGCCACTGAAGGGCAGCCTCCTTGATCGTGTTTCCGACATCGGCGTACCGCCGGATGCTCAGCACCACGCCTCGGATGATCGCATCATCGGGCAGGGTACCGAACGAGAATGCGCCAGCACGCAGGAACTTCGTCCGTTCTTCTCCCCCGAGAGTCGCTGAGGCGTACGCGTTGTTCGCCGAGTACACGTTGCCGGCGTTCTGCCACGCGATGGTGCCTCCCGACCACGGGTAACTCCCGTTGGCCGAGGTCGGACTCGCGGCGATGTTGTCTGTGCAGGACTCGACGCTGGTCGCGCTGGACGTGATCGAGCGCATCGGCGGGCGGAGCGCCGCGGGCCGGAACGTCGCGCTTGGCGCTTCCTTCGGCCGCCAGATGGAGCCGTGCAACGGCGCTCTTGCAACCATGGACGGGCCTCCGGGCACGCTTGATG
>JAEUIZ010000051.1 GCA_016793805.1 Phycisphaerae bacterium | reverse complement strand
TGTAATCACCGGCCAAGGGCCGCTTGTGGCCGGGGGAAACTGGATGGTCGAACTCCCGTGCCCGGCGAACTGCGACGGGAGCACGGCGGCGCCGGTGCTGAACGTGGCGGACTTCATCTGCTTCCTGAACCGCTTTGCCGCCGGGGACACGCGGGCGAACTGCGACGCGAGCACGACGCCGCCGGTGTTGAGCGTCGCGGACTTCGTGTGCTTCCAGACGCAGTTCGCGGCAGGGTGCCCGTAGCAAGCGGGGGGGCAATCGAACGCGCTGCGAGTTCTCGTTGCCCGCGCGCCGGGGAGCGCGGGGTTGGGGCGCGGGCGGGGTCGCGCGGGACGTACACTTGGGATGAGACGCTCGGGGCGCGGCAGACAGGCGGGACGCCTGTGGGACCGGACCGCTGGCAGACGCGGGGTCTGGGGCCGCTGAGATGCACCCGTTGAACCTGATCCGGTTCGCACCGGCGGAGGGAAGGCGACGATGACGACCGAACAACGCGTGATGTCCCGATTCCGCGTGCCGACGCACGGCGCGCACAACCCTGGCACGGCGGCGAGTGTGACGACGCCCGGGTCGTTCGCGCTGGCGCCGGACGTGGGCGGGCCACGGATGTTCGCGAGCCCGGACACGCCGGGGATGCCCCCTCCGAGCGAGAAGACGGCGTGGGACTTCCTGCCGGCGGGGTGGTCGACGGTGGTGGCGCGGCACCTGTGCGACGCGACGGAGCGTGCGCGGTGCGCGGCGGCGGGGCAGAGGGCGGCGGCGTTCCTGGAGGCGCGCGGGACGATGCGCGTGGTGTACCGGCCGGAGGGGTTCGTGCCCGTGACGCAACTCGAGCACGCGCGGCTGGGGATCGTGACGGCGCAGATGAGGCGGGTGGCGGAGCGCGAGCCGCACTTTGAGGCGATGTTCCCGGGTCGCGGGGCTGAGGCGGTTCGGGACGAGGTGGCGGCGGGGCGGATGGTGATACCGGCGAACGTGAACCACCTGAACCACCGGCTGGACCCGATGTGCATCGGTCGCGCGAGCCGGACGAAGGTGA
This sequence comes from Phycisphaerae bacterium, assembly GCA_016793805.1. Lineage (GTDB taxonomy): Bacteria > Planctomycetota > Phycisphaerae > Phycisphaerales > UBA1924 > JAEUIZ01. Next base: position 56,111 of record JAEUIZ010000051.1, on the reverse strand, counting down.
ACGCGAACATGGGGGCGAGCCCGGTGAGCAGCGGGACGGCGGAGGAGGTCGAGAAGTTACGGTGGGCGGAGCGCTGGGGCGCGGACACGGTGATGGACCTGTCCACGGGCGGGAACCTGGACGAGTGCCGGGAGGCGATCATCCGCGCGAGCACGGTGCCGATCGGGACGGTGCCGATCTACTCGATGATCATCGGGAAGAAGATCGAGGACCTGGACTGGGCGACGATCGAGGCGAGCCTTCGCGACCAGGCGCGGCAGGGTGTGGACTACTTCACGATCCACGCGGGTGTGCGCCGCGGGCACCTGAAGCACGTGAAGAACCGGCTGATCGGGATCGTGTCGCGCGGCGGGTCGCTGCTGGCCAAGTGGATGCTCGTGCACGGGCGCGAGAACATCATGTACGAGCGGTGGGACGACATCTGCGAGATCCTGCGGGAGTCCGACGTGACGTTCAGCATCGGGGACGGTCTTCGGCCCGGCGGGCTGGCGGACGCCACCGACGCGGCGCAGATCGCGGAACTGGAGACGCTGGGGGAACTGACGGAGCGGGCGTGGCGGCACGGGGTGCAGGTGATGATCGAGGGGCCGGGGCACGTGCCGTTTGATCAGATCGAGTGGAACGCGAAGGTGCAGCGGGCGATCTGCCACGGGGCGCCGTTCTATGTGCTCGGGCCGCTGGTCACGGACATGTTCCCCGGGTACGACCACATCACGAGTTGCATCGGGGCGACGGCGATGGCGTATCACGGTGCGGCGATGCTGTGCTATGTCACGCCCAAGGAGCACCTCGGGCTGCCGAAGAAGGACGACGTGAAGCAGGGGTGCATCGCGTACAAGATCGCGGCGCACGCGGCGGACGTGGCGCTGGGGATCCCCGGGACGCGCGACCGCGACGACGAACTGACCAAGGCGCGGGCGGCGCTCAACTGGGAGAAGCACTTCGAGTTGTCCTTCGACCCCGACACGGCCCGGGCGTACCACGACGAGGACCTCGACGTGGACACGGACTTCTGCGCCATGTGCGGGCACGACTGGTGCAGCGTGCGGATCAGCAAGGAGATCCAGGAGTTCGCCAGCGGCAAGGCCGAGGGCTTCGAGCGGATCGGCGCGAGCGGACGAGTCGGGGCGCCGCTGAGGTCCGCGGCGCTCTCGCCCGAGCAGCAGGAGATCCTGGCGAAGCGGGGCGTGCTCTCGCCGGAGGAGATCCACCGCCTCGCGAGCAAGACGAAGCGAGCGATGGCGAGCGAGCCGGCGAGGCCGCGCGTCGATGACACCGGAAGCGAGGCGGGCGGGCGCGCGGAGGACGGGAAGAAACTCTCCTGCCATAGCGACTACGTGGACCCCGAGACGGCCAAGGCGCTGCAGGCCAAACGGACGGGCGGAGAGGTGCTGGTGCAGGTGGACGTGCGCCCTGCGCTGGGGATCGGAAAGGACGAGTCGCGCGTGGTGTAGCGGCGGGGGGACGGCCACGCCCCGAGCCACTCCACGGGATGATCGATTCGTGGCCGTCGGGCCGAGGTGGGTGCGCTTGGGTCCTGCGTCGGCCTCGTGCCGGCGTGTTGAAAGGAAGCCTCCTGTCCACCGTCGCCGCCTTTATCGGAACTGTTCCCGAGGTGTACCACCGGCACCTGGGCCCGCTGCTCTTTGAGCCGTACGCGGCGGACCTTACCGCCCGCGCCAGGCTTGGGCGCGCCCGCCGCGTGCTCGAACTGGCGTGCGGGACGGGGATCGTCACGCGGCACCTGCTCGCGATGCTCCCCGATGACGGATGCCTCCTCGCCACCGATCTCAACCCGGCGATGCTCGAGGTGGCGCGCCGGCACGTCGGGGACGCCGATCCGCGGCTCGCCTTCCAGCCGCTCGACGCCTGCGCCCTGCCCTTCCCCGACGGCTCGTTCGATCTCGTCGTCGCGCAGTTCGGCGTGATGTTCTTCCCCGACAAGGCGGCGTCGATGCGCGAGGTCCGGCGCGTGCTCGCACCCGGCGGGCGATACCTCTTCAACGTCTGGGACTCGCTGGCGACAAACCCGATCCCGGCGATCGTGCAGGAGACGCTCGACGCGCTCCTGCCGGAGAACCCGCCGCGGTTCCTCGCGCAGACGCCGTACGGCTGGCACGACCGGGCTGGCATCGAGGCGACGGTGCGCGCGGGCGGATTTGAAACGGTGCGGATCACGACGGTGGACCTTCCCTCGGTGGCGCCGACGGCGGCGGACGCCGCGCGCGGGTTCATCGACGGGACACCCAACGCGATCGCGCTGCGGGATCGGGGGATCACGGACACGAGCGCGCTCCGCGCGTGGGCGTCGCAGCGCCTGGCGGATCGGCTGGGCGACTCCCCGTGCCGAGCCACGATGCGGGCGATGGTGGTCGAGGCGTCCTAGTCGGGCGGCGTCGCTCTGGGACACCCGCGGGGAGACTGCTGGTGCGAGCGCCGCCGGTCGGGGCGACTTGACGCGAAGGGGTATGTTGGTTAGTATACACTAACTCAACAGGAGGTGTGCCATGGTTGCTGTCGCTTCGAGGTTCGCGTGCCTTCGCTCGTGGTCCGATTGGGTTCGCGTGGCGTTCCAAGTCGGGGTCTCCGTGGTCGCGGCGTTCTGGCTGTGGTTCGCGATCAGTGTGGGCGTGAGCGAGGGCCGATCGGCGCTGCCTTATGTTGCCGCGTTCTGCGTTCCGGTTGCGCTGATCGCGGCGCTGACGTGGCTTCGCCCGCGGGCGGCCTCGGTGGTGTTGATCGGCGCGGGCGTGTTCGCGGCGTGGTACTACCCGCACCCGGCCGCCCGGCTGATGCTCGCCCTGCCGGCGATCATGGCCGGCCTGGCGTTTCTCATGCTGCCCCGACGGGGCGCTCGCGGCTAGCGGATCGTCATCGGCGCACCGCGGCCCGGGCCCGCTGGCCGAGCACGTAGATCGCGTACCCGCAGGGCGTGGGCACGATGTCGCGCCCGGCGTCGTCGGTGGTGCCCAGCACGCGCAGGCCCGCGCGCTCGACGAGCGCCAGCCATTGCGTCGGGGTGTAGCAGCGCAGGCGGTAGGCCGAGTCGCGGTGCTCGACCCGGCGTCCGCGGCGGACGACGAGGTGGCTGTAGGCCCTTTCCCAGCGGTCGCTCGCCCGAGTCGGGGGGACGTATTGCACGACCTGGGTGACGTGCCACCCGCGCCGCCGACCCTCCCACACGTCCTCGCTGGGGAACTCCATGCCCGGCGAACTGACGGTGAGCCCGACGGCGTAGACCCCGCGCGGCGCGAGCACGCGGCGGACCTCGGAGAGGTGCGCGACCATCGCGCGGTCGGTCGGCAGGTGCCGGATCGTGTTGATCGGGCAGAAGGCGAGGTGGACGGAGCGCTCGCGGACGCGGCCGGGATCGACGAACGAGGCCATGTCGGCGACGAAGACGCGCGATCGCGGGCCGGCGACCTCGCGGAGCCTGGCACAGGCGTGGTCGATCATGGATGAGCGGAGGTCGAAGCCCAAGGCGCGGACGCCCAGCCGCTTGGCCGCGACGAGGTAACGTCCGGTGCCACAGGCCGGCTCGAGCCAGACGGGTCGTGCGACATGGCCCACGAATCGGCGCTGGATCGCGCGGAGCCCGCGGACCTCGGCCGTCGTGCCCGGCGCGTGGAGCACGTCATAGACAATGGGGTCGTCGTAGAGCGAGTTTCGCGGCAATCGAGGGATCCTGGGCCCGCCGCGGGGAGGGCTAGTAGTCCTTGCTCGGCGCGGGCAGGCCCATCGCCTTGGTGGCAGCGGCGAGGCCCTCGGCGCTGGAGGAGGCGATGAAGAAAATCTTGCCGGCCGGGAGCGCGGCGATGATCTGCTGGCCGCCAGTCGCCGGGAGGCGGTACGTGATGCCGCGCTCGAGCGCGGGCATCTGCGTGTACTGCTGCACGAAGACGGTGACGCTGGCCGATCCGGCCTTGAACCCGAGCACGGCCGACTTCCCGGGCCCGGGCACCGCGGCGTTCTCCGCGCCCACGAAGGCGAGCCCGCTCTCGGGGCCGAGCAACTCCGCGAGTTCCATCTGCGACCCGACCCATCGGCCCAAGGCGGCGGGCACGTCCTCGGCGGCCTTGACAGACCACGCGGGCCAGGTCGTCGAGGTCGCGGCGAGGTAGCGGACGACTTCGCCCTTGGGCGGCGCCTTGGGGATGTCGGAGGGGTTGCTCTCCTGGGCGGCCCGCATCTTCATCATGACGACCACGCCGATGATGGCGACGAGGGCGATCGCCCACCCAACGAGCCGGGGGACCGAGAGGAACTTGCTGCTCATGCGGGGACTGTATCGCGCCACGTTGTGGTTTGGGAACCGATGGCTCGCGACCGCGCGGGCCGCTCGTCAGCGCCCGCGCCGCCGGCGCGACAGCCACGCCGCGCCGCCGAGCGCGACCACGCCGACGCCCGGAGCGGGGACGATCGGCACGATCACCGATCCGAACTGGCCCGCGACGAACTTGCCGACGTACTGCGGCTCGCCCTGCGCGGTCGTCCCATACTGGATCAGCAGCGAGCTGTGGCTTGTGGGCGCGGACGAGCCGGGTGCGCTCTGCCACGTCACGCTCCGCGGCGAGTAACTCGCCGGCGTCCAGACCATCGACCAGAGCGCGGGAAACGGATTGAGCGCGTTGGCGGTCTGGCCGGGCAGAACGAACTGCGCCGCCGACGCGTTCTCGCGCCCCTTGCCGCCGGGCAACTCGGTGCCCTGCATGCCGATGGAGAATCCCGGCGCCCGCTGATGGAACGACCACGTCCCCTGCGCCGACGTGTCGCCGAGCAGGTTGAAAAAGACCTCGCTCAGCCCGGCGACCGTGCCCACGCCCGGGGGCGGAGGCGGGTTGTAGGTCACGGTCGATCCGACCGGCGGCGTGAACGACACGTCGAGCGTCAGCCGCGCCGCCTCGCCGGGCTGCAGCATGCCGTTTGGGCTCGCCACGGGCGTGTTCGTTCCCGCGACGACCTCAACGAAGCGCCAGGAGTAGGTGACGAGTTCACCCTGAGCGAGAGCGACGGTCGCGCAACCACCAGAGACAACCGCGACGAGCAAAGCGAGCGGGCGAGCGTTCATGGCCGACTGCGCCGCAGCAGGGCGTGCAGACGCGTCAACGCTCAAGGTATCCGACCCCCCCCCCCCCCCGAACGCCGCGAAAGCACGCTTCAGTCGCATGAGGACCTCCCCGGGCCGTGCCCGGTGCGCGATGCCGCCGACATGGAGAATGTACCTCAGGAATTCCATAGTGCCAGAAGCGCGGCGAGAATTATCAGCCGTGCCGCGACGTCTGCTCCGCAATCCGCACCGCAGCGCCCGCCGGCGGCACATGCGACGCATGGAGGTTACGGCTACGCCTTCCCGCCGAAGGTGCGGAGGTAGTGGACGATGGTCTTGGCCATGGTGTCGGCCTCGAGGTTGAGGCGCGTGCCGGGGCGGGCGTCGCCGAGCGTCGTCAGGCGGAGCGTGGTCGGGATGAGCGCGACATCAAATGTTGCATCGGCGACGGCGGCGATGGTGAGCGAGACGCCGTCGAGCGCGACGGAGCCCTTGGGGACGATGTACTCCATGAGCCTCGCGTGCGGTGTGGGCGTCGGACGGATGGTGAGGCGGCGTTCGGCGCCCCAGGGCCCGTCGCGCGACTCGGCTGCTTCGACGACCGCGACGCCATCGACGTGGCCCTGGACGATGTGCCCGCCGAGCAGGTCTCCGACGGCCAGGGAGCGCTCGAGGTTGACGCGCCCGCCCGGGACCAGTTCGCCGAGGGTGGTACGGGCGAGGGTCTCGGGGACCAAGTCGAACGCCCACCCCCCCCCACCTCCGTCGCCCTTCCCGCTCCGCGGGGGCGTGGGTCCCGGCGCGGCGTCGGGCGCGAGCACCTCGGCGACGGTCAGGCAGCACCCCGAGACGCAGACGGAATCACCCAGCGCGGGGCGATAGTCCCAGCCCTCGTCGGGGCGGATGGCGAGCCGCCGACCGGTTGTGGTGGGCTCGGCGACGAGGACGGTGCCCATGCTCTGGATGATCCCGGTGAACACGGGGCAACTCTACGGGGGAACCGGGGTTGTGCGGGGTGCGGAGGGGATCGGCTTGACCCCGCCCGCCGGGGATCGGATACTGCTTGCCCCAACGGAGACCCGGATGACCCGCACCCGCCAGCCGTCGCACGCGTTCGCTCTTGTGGCCACCCTGCTCGGCGGGGGCTTCGCGCTGGCGGGGTGCGAGACCTCGCCGTATTCCGCCGGGCGCACCCGGACGACGGCGGAGCGGAGCGCCGGGCTCCCGATCGATTACGACGAGTACGGGCGGCTGGGGTACGTGCTGGCGTGGAAGGGGTACCCGAGCGTGACGGGGAGCCTCCCGATCAACTACATCCTCCCGTTCGATGACATCGTGGTGACGCTCGAGGGCGGGAGCAAGGTGGCGGTGCTGGACGCGGTGGGAAGCACGCAGCGCTGCGCCAACCAGTTGGCGAACCCGCTGACACGGTTCGCGGGGCTGGCTCGGTCGGGGGATCGGATCCTGGTGGTGGGCGAGGCCGAGCTGTTCGCGATGGACTCCAAGACCTGCACGGTGACGTCGCGCTCGCCGTTCGAGAAGATCGTGGGGACGCAGCCCGCGCTGGCCGGGGACGTGCTGATCGTCGGCTCGCACTCGGGGGAGTTGATGGGGGTGCGCACGAGCGGACCCGCCACGGGGACGAAGGCGTGGGGCATCGGGGGCAACGGCGCGTTCCGGCGGACGCCGGTGCTCATCGGGTCGGCGGTGGGCGCGGTGTCCTCCACCGGCGACATCCTCTTCGCGGACGCGGCGTCGGGCTCGCTGCTGGGGCGGTCGTCGATCTTTCGCGGCGCGGACGCCGACCCGGTGACCGACGGGCGGCTGATGTTCGTGGCCAGCCTGGATCAGTCGATCTACGCGTTCTCGCCGCTGGGGGCATCGCAGGTGTGGCGGCATCGGACCGAACGCCCGCTGCGCGCCCAGCCCACGGTGCACGACGGCGTGCTCTACGCGGCGATCCCCGGCATGGGGCTCCGCGCCTTTGACGCGGCCACCGGGACGGTCCGCTGGACGTGCAAGGCGTTCGAGGGCACGGTGGTCGCGGTCAACCGCGGGCGGCTGCTGGCGTTCGACGGGAAGGACGCGGCGCTGATCGACCCCGCCCGGGGCGACGTGCTCGAGCGCTCGACGCTCAAGGGCGTCTCGATGCTCAGGCCGGACCGCTTCGTGGACGGGAACCTGTACGCGGTGAGCACCACGGGCGTGGTGGCCAAGTTCAACCCCAGACGCTGATGCCCGACCTCGTCCCCATCACGCGGGCGCTCGTCTCGGTCAGCGACAAGACCGACCTCATCCCCTTCGCGCGGGCGCTGGCGACGCGCGGGGTCGAGATCGTCTCGACGGGGGGCACGGCAAAGGCGATCGGCGAGGCCGGGATCCCCGTCACGCCCATCGACCGCCTCACCGGATTCCCGGAGATGATGGACGGTCGCGTCAAGACGCTGCACCCGAAGGTGCACGGGGGCCTGCTCGCGCTCCGCGATCACCCGGAGCACGTCGCGGCGATGCGCAGCCACGGGATCGTGCCGATCGACCTGGTGTGCATCAACCTGTACCCGTTCGAGCGGACGATCGCGCGCGGGGACGTTCGGCACGCCGAGGCCGTCGAGCAGATCGACATCGGGGGCCCGAGCATGATCCGCTCGGGCGCGAAGAACTTCGAGTGGGTGACGGTGGTGACCTCGCCCACCGCGTACGACCGCGTGGTGGGCGACCTGGACGCGCACGGCGGGAGGACCTCGCGGGCGTTGCGGGCCGAGTTGGCCGCCGCCGCCTTCGGGCGGACGAGCGAGTACGACGCGGCGATCGCGGCGTTCCTGGGGCGCGCGTCGCCCGCGGCGTTCCCGCAGGTGCTGCGGCTGGGGTACATCAAGGCCGAGGAACTCCGCTACGGCGAGAACCCGCACCAGCAGGCGGCGCTCTATCGCGACCCGGCCTCGACCGGGCCCACGATCGTCAACGCCCGCAAACTGCACGGGAAGGACCTCTCGTACAACAACATCAACGACGCGTCGGCGGCGTTGGAACTGGTCAAGGCGCTGACGCGGCTCGACCATGAGCGGGCCGGCGCCGCGGTCATCAAGCACACGATCCCGTGCGGGGCGGCGCTGGCCGACCCCGGTCCCGACGACGCCCGCCGCGCCATCGACCTGGCCATCGCGGGCGACCCGCTCGCGGCGTATGGCGGGATCCTCGCCGTCAACACGACCCTCGACGCCCCCGCGGCAGCGCGGCTCTGCCAGCCCGATGTCTTCCTCGAAGTCCTCGTCGCCCCGGACTTCGCCCCCGACGGCCTCGACCTCCTCCGGCAGCGGTGGGCGAACCTCCGCATCCTGGCCGTGGGAGAGCGGCAGGCGACCGCCATGCGCAAGGTCGAGTATCGCTCGGTCCCGGGCGGGATGCTCGTGCAGGACCGCGATGTGGTGCCGCCCGACCCGCAGACATGGACGCTGTCGGCGGGCCCGCGTGTCGATCGCCCGCTCGAGGCCGCGTTCCTCGAGATCGTCGTCCGCTTCCTGCTGTCGAACGCGATCGCGATCGGGGGCCGATGCGACGGGGGCATCCGGCTCTTTGGCGCGGGCGCGGGGCAGGTCGATCGGGTGTCGGCGTGCCGGCTGGCGGCCGCCAAGGCGGGGGCATTGGCCAAGGGCGCGATCGCGGCCAGCGACGCGTTCTTCCCGTTCCCCGACGGCCCGACGATCCTGGCCGACGCGGGCGTGGCGGCGATCGTCCATCCCGGGGGCTCCAAGCGCGACCAGGAAACCTTCGACCTCTGCGCCGCCCGCGGGATCGCCTGCTACACCACCGGTGTCCGCCACTTCCGGCACTGACGATCACGCGATCTGATGGGCCGGCGGGGGCGTCTCGTCGTTGATCTTCTCTTTCTTCACGTCCTTGCCCACCTCGGCGCACGAGAAGAGGCACATCTCGTCGTTGATCCGCGCCTGGAGGTGCACCGGTCGGCCCCAGAGGAACCGAAGGTTCTGGAGCACCTGCGTCGCCTTGGCCGCGTCGACCTCCAGGCCCGTCCACTGGTGGGCCAGGTACAACTCGCCGCGGTTGAGGTAGTTCGCGTCGGCGACGTGGATGAAGGGCTCGCCGCGGTTGGTGAGGTGGTGGAGGAGCGTCTGCTTGACGCGCTCGAAGTCGCGCGAGACGACCTTGACCTCACCCGTGTTGGGGTCGCGCTTGTGCTGGTGCATCTGGTGCCGATCCACGAACTCGGGCGTCAGGAACTCGTCGATGAAGGACACGTCGTTGTAGATCCGGCGGACCTCGAAGATCTTGGCCCGGCCTTTCATGCTCTGGTCGTCGAAGGTGTCCTTGGCGCCAACGCCCTCGAGCCGCTCCCACGCCGGCCCGTGCTGGCCCTTGTCCCAGCGGCGCTCGATGTCCTTGAAGAGTTCGACGCCGATCTTGTACGGGTTGAACCCGCCCGGGGCCATGTGGACCACGCCCGAGTGCTGGTCGGCGTAGTGGACGATCTCGGACGCCTGCACGAAGTGCTGGGTCATCAGTTTGCTGTGCCAGTACGTCGCCCAGCCCTCGTTCATGATCTTGGTCATGGCCTGGGGCGCGAAGTAGTACGCCTCGTCGCGCACGATCGAGAGGATGTCGACCTGCCAGTCCTCCAGGGGCGCGTGCCGCAACAGGAACAGCAGCACGTCCCGCGTCGGGCGCTCGGGGAACCGGCCCTTCTCGGCCTTGGCCCTGTCCTCGAACTCCTGCTTCTGCCGCGCCAACTCCTTGGCAGGGTTGATGAACGGGTCCATGTAGTCCTTGGCGGGGAGTTTGTCGGGCCGGAACGCCGCGGCCTTGCGCTTCCGCGTGTAGGCGTCGTCGTCGGAGGTGTCGGCCCTGTCCGCGTCCGCCGCCGCGAGCCGGCTCTCCTCGCGCTGCACGAACGGCGAGTGCGGGTCGATGAGGTGCTCCACCGAGAGACACGCGTCGAGGAACCGCTCGACGACCTCCTGACCCTGGCGCTCGATGTGCCGGCGGACGCGCGTCGCGTGGTTGGCCATCTCGTCCATCATCTTGCGGTTGGTCTTGCTGAACCAGAAGTTGTTCTTGAAGAAGTCCGCGTGCCCATAGACGTGCGCCATCACCAGTTTCTGATCGGTGACGGCGTTCGACTCCTGCAGGTAGGCGTAGACCGGGTCGGTGTTGATGACCATCTCGTAGATCCGGCCCAGGCCGTAGGCGTCGCGCTTGGAGAGTTTCTCGTACTCCATCCCCCAGCGCCAGTGCGGGTAGCGGACGGGGAAGCCCCCGTAGGCCGCGATCTGGTTCATCACCTCGAACGGCAGCACCTCGTACACGACCTCGAAGAAGTCGAGCCCGTACTCGATCGCCTTGGCCTTGATGGCCTGCATGTGCGCCAGGAGTTCCGGCGACAGGTCGGTGTTGGTGTGCGTGGCCACACTCAATTATCGGCCCGGAGGGGGTGCGGGTTCGGACGAAAAGAGGGAATCGGATGCGCCGAAGGCCACGCCCGCGCGCCCATCACCATCCACGCCGCCCCCGCTTTGCGCCGCTCCTGCTTTGCCTTGCTCCTTTGCTGCCGCGGCCTATCTCGTCCCTCCCACGGCCGGGAGCCCGACCCAGGCCGAGAGGTCCACGGCCACGCGGCCCGGCTCGACCTGCCACGGGAGCATGGGCCTGGGCCACGCCGACCGCACTCCGCGGCCGTCGGTGCGCTCGAGCCCGATGCGCACGATCCCGTCAGGCTCGATGGTGCCGGCGGGGATCGTCAGGCGCACGGTCCAGCGGTCGGGCTCGCGCGAAACCTGGACGCCCTCGGTGCTCCCGCGTCCGACTTCTTCGGTGGCGAGCCCGGTGCTCGAGACGCGGAAGACCGCAACGGGCCTCTCGCGCGGGCCGAGCCACACGCGCGCGCCCTCGGGCTCGGTTCGCGCGGGCCCGCGGAACTCGAGGAAGAGCGTCCAACTCCCGTCGCCGGACTTCTGCAGGAGCCCGAGCCCCGCCCAGTCCGCGCTCGGTTCGGGCGGTGCCACGCCGCCCATCCACGTACGCATGGTCCAGTCCGCAAGCAGCGGCCCGAGGCGCAGGCCCGGCGGCGCGGCCTCGATGGGACGAAGGGCGACGGCGCACGGACCCGACCACGGGCCGACGTGCGCGACGACCCGCAGCGGACCCTTGGCGCCGGGATCGCCGCCGTCGTCGGAGCGCGGCATGAGGACGGGAAGTTCGCCGGCGGCGCCCGCCGGGATGCTCGTCAGTTCGGCGCTCATCCCCACGCCGACCCACGCGAGAGCGGCGCGATCGCTGAGGTTGGCCACCCCGACCTGGCCCACGCCCGTGACACGCCCGGCGTCGCGGAGCCCGGCGTCGTCGATGACCCAGGCGACCGCGGTCGGGAGCGACGAGAGCCACGCGAGGGCCCGCTCGCGTCGCTCGTGGGCGCGGAGACGCGGGTCGAGGAGGTCGAGCAAGAGCGCGTCGAGCGCGGGCTGGTCGATCGTCCAGGCCGGCGCGACGACTCGCTCCCCGTATCGCACCGCTCCCGCGAGCCGCTGGCGCACGCGCTCGGCGAGGTCGGCGTCGGCGATCCAGAGCCAGGCCAGCGCCACCTGCCAGCGCGATTCCACCTGCCTCGCCACGGCCTCGATGACCGGGTCGGCGAACTCGTCGGTCTCCGCGGGTGCGGGCTCGCCTCCGGTCAGCGCCGGCGCCGGCCGGGGCTGGAGCCCGCGCGTGAGCAGCCGATAGCGCCACCGGCGGACAGGGCTGGTGCGCTCGGGCTGGGCCAGGCGCAAGAGGTGCGGGGACTCGCCCAGGTCCGCGATCGGGCGGGGCCAGGGCAGTTCGCGGCCCGAGGCGGGGTCGGTCAGGAGGGCTGGGTCGGGGAGCCAGTTCAGCGGGACCCGCGTCGTGCCCAGGTAGAGCCCCTGGCCCACGCTGTCGAGCGGGAGATCAACGATCAGCAGCCAGCCCCCCGCGCCCTCGGGCCGACGATCGGCGTCCGCCCAAACCGAGGCCCAGCGGCCGGCGGGATCGACCCACGAGTTGGGCTCGGCTTCGGGCTCCGGGCCAACGCTCAGCCACGCCAGCCGTGCCTCGAGCGTGCGCCCATCGTCGAGACGAACCGGCACCGGACGGCGAGGCGAGAGCCCGCCCTGCACGGTCACGGGGATGACCAGCCGCCGCCCGAGGACCACGTCGACACGCGCCTCGACGACGCTGAGCACGGGCGCGGGAGGCGGGCGCGGGGCCCGTCGGCGCGCGCACGCGGGCGACCACGCGAACGCCCCGACCAGGGCCAAGGCCACCATCGACCTGAGCAACGACCGCCGGTGCATCGGGGCGATTATCCGCAGTCGCCACGGTCGGGGATGCCTCAGCGGGTACGCCCGACGACGCTGACGATGAAGTTCTCGTCCAGGTCCTCCCCGTTCTCGACCGGGCGGACGTAGGTGTGCCCGCGCTCGTCCACGGCGTCGGCGAGGTCGGCGTACACCTCCGTGCGCCCAAAGCCGGCCTCGGCCAGCGCGTCGCGCAGTTCCGGCACCGACCACAGCCGCCAGTGGTACACAAAGGCGTCGGCCTCCTCGTAGACCACCTCGCCCGCGCGGGTGGCGCGGAAGTGGAGGGCGTCCTCGACCAGGCCGGTGATCGGGTCGGCGTGGCGCTGCTGCCAGGTGTACCGGACGCGCGTGCCGTCGGGGGCGAAGTGGTCGCGGGTGATGCTCCCGCGGACGAACGAGGACGATCCGCCGTAGGTGTCGCAGACAAAGACCCCACGGGGCCGGAGGCGCGCGCGCGCGGCACGGAGGTATCGGAGGAGGCTGGGCCGATCGTGGAAGTATCCGAGCGGGAAGTTGGTGGCGCTGATGACATCGGCGCGGGCGGCGCAGGATCGCACGTCGACGCACACGGCACGCACGCGCGGAACGCCTTGGAGACGCCGCAGCGGGACTGGATCGAGATCGACGCCGACGGCGGTGTGGCGCGGGGAGAGGGCGGCCCAGGCGCGGCAGACGCCCCCGGTCCCGCAGAAGTCCTCGCGGAGCGCGCGGGGCTCGCGGCCATGGACGGCCTGGAGGAACCGGGCCATGCGCGGGCCATCCTGCACGCAGAGTTCGTAGCAGGCGAAGCGGTCGAGGGCGGCGGGTCGCGGCGGGCCAGCCTCGCGTCGCGGCGTGGCGTCCTCGCCGCTGCGGCGCTCGCTTGACGTGCCGCGGCGCTTCGTTGTCGCTTTGTTGCGACGTCGTTCCGTCGCTGTCTTGCGTGCGGGTCTCACGCCATGCGGATCCAGCGGAGGAGCGTGGCGAAGTTCGGGGGCTTCCCGTACATGAGCACCCCGATGCGGAAGATCTTGGCGGTGGCCCAGCACGCGACGACCACGGAGAGGACGCCGACGGCGAGGCTGGCGGGGATCTGCCAGAAGTCGACACGCTCGCTCCCGCCCAGGCGAAGGACCATGACGAACGGGCTCACCGGCGGCACGAAACTCAGGACCGTGGCGAAGAGGCTGTTGGGATTGCGGAGGATCGGCATCCAGAGGACCATCGGGATGATCAGGACGACCATGATCGGGCCCATGAGGGCCTGGGCCTCGCGCAGTTCGGAGACGGCCGAGCCGATCGCGGCCATCATGCACGCGATCAGGAAGAACGCGATCAGGAAGTACCCGGCGATCCAGATGATGTTCCACGGATTGACGAGGTGGGTGAGCGCGAAGACGACGAGGGCGACGACCCCGATGCCCGCGTACACCCCGAGGATGACCCCGGCGACGGCCATCTGCCCGATGATCTTGCCGAGCATGAGTTGCATGGGCGAGACGGCCGAGAGCAGGACCTCCATGACGCGGTTGGACTTCTCCTCGATGGTGGTGGTGAGGAGGGACTGCCCCGCGACAAAGACGCTGATCCAGATGAGGAAGAGGAACGCGCCGGGGAGGAGCATCTGGACCGCGACGTGGGTCTTGCGCTCCCCGCCCTGGGTGATGGTGATGCTGTCGCTGCGGGGTGTGGAGAGCAGGGCGCGGACCTTCGAAGCGTCGAGCCCCTCGCGGACAAGCCGCGCGTCCACGATGGCACGCTCGATCGCGTTCTCCACGTCGCCCTTGACCTCCACGTCGAGCGTGGGCGTCGTGAAGAGCGTGAACTTCTCGTAGGACGCGCCGTCGGCCCGCGACACCGACTCCGCCGGGATGACCGCCAGCGCGAGCAGCGGGTCCTTGGGGAGTTCGGCCCGAGACGTGGCCTTGGGGATGTCCTTCTTGATGGCCTCGACATCGGCGTCGGCGGGCAGGCGCTGCAGCGAGAGTTTGGGGCCCTCGCCGGCGATGGTTTCCATCTGCCGGAACGCACCCTCCATCGATGGCCCGCCCATGCCAGTCGGGACGGCCTCCTGGGCCTTGGCCTTGGCCTCCTCGACGGTGCGCCGACGCCGCTCCTGCAGACGCTCGGGAGTGAACTCGCGCTCCAGCAGCGGCATCACGACGCCCGACCGATCGACGACGCCCACGCGGCCCTCGGTCTTGGGCGGCTTCTGGTTCATGAGCATCGGCAGCGCCATCAGCCCGATCACGCCGATCAGCGGGGGCAGGAAGACCCCCAGGATGAAGCCCTTGGTCAGGACCGTCGAGCAGAACTCGCGCCAGGCGACGTGCAACGCTTTCATCAGCCGGCCTCCCCGCTGCTCACGCCCGCGCCGGCCTCGGCCCGGGCCTGCTCGATCGCCGAGCGGATCTCCGCGATCTCCTCTCCGCTGCCCCCGGACTGCTGCACCAGGTCGATGAACACCTCCTCGACCGACACGCGCTTGAGTTCGACCCGGCGGGCGCGGACCCGGGCCGCCGCCGAGGACATGACCGCCGCGGGATCGGCGTCGTCCGCGAGTTTGAGGTCAAAGCCCGTCCGCGTCTCGTGCGCCCCGGCGACACCCGGAATCCCCGACAGTGCCGCGACGCTCGCGCCGTCGTGGTGCTCGAGAGGCTCGACGATCACCGTGCGCGGGTCGAACCGCTTCCAGAGGTCGCGCATCGCGATGTCCAGCACCTTCTTCCCGCGGTTGATCATCACGAGGTGGTCGCACAACTGCTCGGCCTCGTACATCGCGTGCGTCGAGAAGATGATCGTCCGGCCCGCGCGATGCTGCTCGTCGATGAGTTCGCGCAGCAGCCGGCGGTTCACGGGGTCGAGCCCGCTGAAGGGCTCGTCGAGGATCAAGAGGTCCGGCTTGTGCAGCACCGCCGCGATGAACTGCACCTTCTGCTGCATGCCCTTGGAGAGTTCCTCGCAGCGCTTGCGGAAGCAGTCGGCGAGCCCCACGCGATGGAGCCATTCCTTGACCTGGCGCGTGGCCGCCGGGCCGTCGATGCCCTTGAGGCGCGCCATGAACGCCAGGAACGGCCCGACCCGCATCTTGCGATAGAGCCCGCGCTCCTCGGGCAGATACCCGATGCGGTCCTTGCTCTCGACGGCGGAGCGCTTGCCCAGGACCGAGACCTCCCCGCGATCCGGGAAGATGATGGACATGACGATGCGGATGGTCGTGGTCTTGCCCGCGCCGTTGGGCCCGATAAAGCCGTAGAGGGCACCTTGGGGGACGACGAGGTCCATGTCGTCGACGGCGACCTTCTGCCCGAAGGCCTTGCGGACGCCCTTGATGACGATGGCATCGCTCATGGGGCGGATCATAGTGCCCCGTTGTTGGGAATCCGTGCGCTGGAATGTCGCGACCGGGTCAGCGGGGTGCGGGCGCGCCGGGCGTTCGGCGCGGCCGAGCCCGCCGCGGAGTCAGGGGCACCCGGCAGCAAAGGCGTTGAGGAAGCAGGTGAAGTCGTTGACGTTCAGGACGGGCGGGGTGGTGCTCTGGTCGCAGTTCGCGCGGGAGTCGCCCGCGGCGAACTGGTTGAGGAAGCAGGTGAAGTCGTTGACGTTGAGCACCGGGGGTGTCGTCGAGTTGTCGCAGTTGGCGTAGCAGGAGGCGCCCAGCGTGATGCGGGTGATGTACTGGGCATCGACGCTGGCGACGATGCGCGTGAAGATGCCGGTATCGACGAAGTACTTGTAGACCCCGGTGCTGGCGGCGATGAGGTAGTGCCCGTCGCCCAGGACGACCGAGCCGCGCGGGACGTGCTCGCCGAACTGGGTCTTGAGGCCCTCGGTGTCGATGAATCGGCGGAGGGAACCGTCGGCGTTGTGGTGGTAGACGCCCTCGATGCCCGGGTTGGCGATGCTCGAGACGCTGATGACGCTGCCGTCGGTGTGGATGACGACCTGCTGGGGGAAGACGACGCCGGTGGCAAAGTTGCCGAGGAAGGTGCCCGCGGTGGACCAGCGCTCGATGTTGTTGCTGGTGGAGTTGGAGACGAGGAGGTCGGTCCCGAAGCGTTCGGCATCGAAGTAACTGCCCGATCCGGGGAGGAAGGCCACGGGGGCGCCCGCGGTCGTGTAGACACAGACCCCGCGGAGTGCGGCGGTGCCGTGCATGAGCGTGACGTAGACGTTGGTGCCGTCGGTTCCCATCCCGCGGATGTTGTCGAGGACCCCGCCGCCGGGGTGCGCGGTGATGGTGCCGAGGAAGGCGCGATTGAAGTCGAAGCGGGCGATGATGTCGACGACCTGGTCGGAGACCCAGATCTCATTGCCGACGACCATGGCCTCCTTGGGCGTGGTGAAACTCCACCCGACGGCGCCGATGTCAGTGATCCAGTCCAGATCGACGACGCTGCCGTCCTGCGGGTCAAAGAGCATGACGCGGTCGCCAGCACCGCTGTCGGTGATCATGAGGCGCTGCTGGCCGAGCGTGGCGGAGGCGAGGCCGGCCACGCACAGGATGGCCGCGGTGGAGCGGGAACGGATCATGCGAGACTCCTTGTGCCGACCGGTGCTGGATCCGGCGGCTGGCTGGAAGTTACTGCACGCGGGGAGCCAAGTCAATGGTCAGGGCCGATGCCGCCGGGGAACGGGCGGTCGGGCATGTTGCCTGAGTTCCTATAATCTCGTATGTCCGACGAGAGCGCCATCCAGGTGAACTTCGGCAAGCCCATGCCGCTCTTCCCGCTTGATTCGGCGGTGCTGCTCCCGCAGCAGGTGCTGCCGTTGCACATCTTCGAGCCGCGGTATCGGCAGATGGTCGAGCACGCGCTGGATGGCGCGGGGCAGATCGCGATGGCCGTCTTTCGCGGGAAGGCGTGGAAGTCGAACTACCACGGCCGCCCGCCGCTGCGGCCCGCGGTGTGCGTCGGGCAGATCGTGCAGCACGAGCGGCTCCCCGACGGGCGGTACAACCTGATCCTCCAGGGCGTCTGTCGGGCGCGGATCGCCGAGGAACTGCCCCCGGACCAGCACCGGCTCTACCGGGCGGCGCGGCTGGAGCCCGTGGGCGTCGAGCCGCAGGACGAGAACAAGTTGTTCGGCGTGCGCGAGCGGCTCGCGGAACTTCTCGGCGAGGGACCGCTCACTCGCCTCACGAACGCCGACTGGGTCATGGACCGCATCCGCGACGAGGACATCCCGACGGCGGTGGTGCTCGAACTCGTCTCGTTCGCGCTTCCGACGAACCGCGAGGCGAAGTACAAGTTGCTCGCGGAGTCAGACGCCGCGGCACGAGCGGTGATCGTCGAGCACGAACTGCTGGGCCTGCGCGAACTGCTGCACCGGGCCGCGGCCCAGCATCCGGAACGCTGGCCCAAGGGCGTCAGTTGGAACTGAGCATCCGTGATCGGCCGGGGCGAGGGGCGAGGCGAGGTCGCTACTCGGACGCGATCGCCTTCGGCCCGCTCTTGCCCGCGACCCGCTCGAGGTAGCGATCGCCCTTCCGCTCGTACTTGGTGAACCCGAGCCGTTCGAGGTTCTTGTTCGACAGGCGATTCTTGGCCTTGGACAGCCCCATCCCGAGCGTGGGCGTGACGATCGCGCGGCGGACGGGCTTCCCGGTCGTCGGGTCGCGGGTGAGCGCGGCGTCCTTGATGGACTGCACGATCTCGATGGTCTTGCCCGTGGGCTTGCCCTTGGCGTCGAGGAACTCATAGACGTAGGTGGGCATCGCGGAACTCCGATGGTGCATCAACCGAAGGATCGGCCGGTCTCGAGGTCGACCATCGACAGGCCGAGGGTCTTGCAGAGCCGCATGAGGACCGGCAGGGCCATCTCTTCTTCCTGCACCGTGATCATGGCCTGCGTGACGGATTCCTGGCCCGAGGGAAACTCGACGGTCATCCCCGGGCCGAAGAGGACCTCCATGGCGGCGGGCTTCTTGCCGCCGTCGGGCGCGATGTTGAACCGCGCGAGGGACTCGAGAACCTCCCTGGGCTTGCCGAGGGAGGCGGGCGCGCCGGGCTTGGCCGAGCGGGTCAGCACCAACTGACGCTTGCGGGCCATCTACGGCTTGCCCCTGCGTTCCTCGGCCGCGTCGGCCTCCTCGTCCTCGCGGTCCTGCTTCTCGATGAGTTCGGCGGCGACGGCGATGAGACGGCTCAGCGGGACCGGCTTGAGGAGGTACTTGTCCACGCCCAGCGACTCGGCGTACGCCTGGTGCCGTCGGCCCTCGTTGGCCGTCACCATGATGACCAGCGGGCTGTCCTCGCGGCCCTTGATCTTCTCGAGCGCGAGGAACCCGGACCGCCGCGGGAGCATCATGTCGAGCACGACGAGGTCCGGCGGGTCCTCGTGGCAGATCCGCACCGCCTCGTTCCCGTCCGTGGCGAGTTGGGTCGCGGCACCCTCGGCCTGGAACGCGGCGTCCATGGACTCGAGGACGTCGCGATCGTCGTCGACGATGAGCACCCGCACGTCTTCGAGGATCCCGGGCATGGGCGGTCCCTTTCGGTGGTCGCTGAAGTCTAGAGGGTTCGCGGGAACGCGGGCCGGGGTTGCGGTCGCGGCGGCCCGCGGCGCAGCCCGCGTGCCCTACACTGGACCCCCCGCCGGGGGATCGGAGGACCACCCATGAGCGTGCAGAAAGCGACGAACATCCACTGGCATGCGGGGAACATCACGCGCGAGGAGCGCTGGGCCGCGCTCAAGGCGCGGGGATGCACCATGTGGTTCACGGGGCTCTCGGCCAGCGGGAAGAGCACGATCGCCAGCGCGCTCGAGCAGCACCTGGTCAGCCGGGGCGTGCACTGCTATCGCCTCGACGGGGACAACATCCGCTTCGGGCTCAACAAGAACCTGGGGTTCAGCGCCGAGGACCGCGCGGAGAACATCCGCCGGATCGGGGAGGTGGCGAAGTTGTTCGCCGACTCGGGGTGCGTGGCGCTCACGAGTTTCATCAGCCCGTACCGCAAGGACCGGGACCTGTGCCGCGAGTTGCACGAGAAGGACAAGGCGGGGGCTTCTGGCGGGGGGGGGATGCCGTTCCTCGAGGTGTTCGTGGACACGCCGATCGAGGTGTGCGAGCTGCGGGACCCGAAGGGGCTGTACAAGAAGGCGCGGGCGGGAGAACTCAAGGGGTTCACGGGGATCGACGACCCGTACGAGGCGCCGCTGAAGCCTGAACTGGTGCTCAAGCCGGAGCGGATGAGCGTGGAGGAGAGCGTGGTGGCGTGCCTGGACCTGCTGGCGGCGCGGGGCGTGATCACGCGGTAGGCGCGCGCCGGGCGAGACGAGACGGGCTCGCCCAGCCGGGCCAGAGCGCGTCGCGGATCGCGGCGACCATCGGCTTGAGCCGGGCAACGCCGGCGTCCCCGTTCGAGAGCGCGACGACGACGGCGTCCGGGCGCGTCCCGACTTCGGCCTGGGACCACCACCCGTCCTTCCAGCCGCCGTGGTGCGCGACGGTTCGGCGTCGGCGCTCGAGGATGTAGAGCCCGGCGCCCCAGCCCCCGCGATCGGCCCCACGGGCCTGCACCGTGGTCATCAGCGCCGCGTGTTCGGGGGAGATGAGCCCACGCCCGGGTGGCTCGCCGTGTGGGCCGCGGATGAGCGAGCCGAGAAAGCGGGAGAGGTCGCGCGCACTGGTGCACAGGCCCGAGGCCGCGACGGCGGCCGCCCGCCGCGATGGAACCGGCGCGCCCGAAGCATCGTGCCCCGTCGCGAGATCGAAGTCGGGTCCTCGGCCGTCATCGAATCGGCTGTGCGTCATCCGCAGCGGCTCCAGCACCTCGCGCCGCATGACCTCGGCGAACGAGTCGCCGGTGGTCGATTCGACGAGCAGTTGCAGGAGCGTGTACCCGCCGCCGGAATACACGGCCGACTGGCCTGGCGCCGAGATGATCCGCAGGGCGCGATCCGCGTCGCCCGCGCCGTCGAGGAGCGAGGCCGCGCAAGGCACGGGGCCATCGCGATCGCACCAGCCGTACCCGTGGACATTCAGCCCCGCGGCGTGGCAGAGGAGGCGGCGAAGCGTGATCCCGCGAGGATCAAAGCCGCCGCAGCGATCGGCGGGGAGCGACCAGCCGCGGACCGAATCGAGCACGGGCGCATCGAGACCAAACAGGCCGCGTTCGACCAGCCGCAGCGCGCCAAAGGCCGCCACGGACTTGGAGAGCGAGAGCACGCGAAAGCCGGTGGTGGGCGTCACCGCGCGGGCCGAGCGAACGTCACAGACGCCGAGGAATCGCTCGACCCTGCCGAGCCCGGGGAGCCTGACGACGACGGCCATGCCGGGAGGAGCGACGCCCGGTCGCGCAAGGTGGTCGTCGATGAGCGTTCCGATCCGTGCAAGGAGGGATCGCAGGCGACGCAGCATGCGACGAAGCCTAGCCTAGACCCGGCACGAGCCCGCGCGCGGGCGATCGCCCTATGCTCGATGCGATGCTGGACCCGTCGGGATCTCTCGCCGCCGCTCTCGCCGCCGTGGCCGATGCCTGCCGCGTGACGCGCGCGGTGCAGGCCAACATGCAGCGCGTGGCCCGGATCGTCAAGGACGATCGCAGCCCGGTGACGGTCGCGGATTTCGCGTCTCAGGCCGTGGTCGCGCGGCGGCTGCGCGAAGCCTTGGGCACGCCCCCGCTGCTGGTGGCCGAGGAGACCTCGGCATACCTCCGCAACCCGGAGAACGCCGCGCACCTCGACGCGACGCTGGCCGCGGCACAGGAGGCATGGCCCGAGGCCGACGTCACGACTCTGCTGGACGCCATCGACGACGGCGCGAGCGACACGCACCACGCCGGATTCTGGACGCTCGACCCCATCGACGGAACCAAGGGCTTCCTCCGCGGACAGCAATACGCGGTCTCGCTCGCGTACATCGAACGGGGCGAGGTGGTCCTGGGCGTGCTCGGGTGCCCAAACCTGCCGATGGACTTCGCCCTCCCGTTGGATCGCCCGGATCGGCACGGGTGCGTCTACTACGCCATCCGCGGCGGGGGCGCGTTCGAGGTCGCCGGCGACAAGCCCGACGGGCGCCCGCGACGGGTCACGCGGCTCGACCACGCGGCCAACGAGCCCGTGAGCGTGTGCATGTCCGTCGAGGACTCGCACACCAGCGCCGACGGGGTCGCCGCGGTGCTGGCTCGGCTCTCGGAGATGGGCGTGCCCACGCGCGAGCCGGCGCGGCTCGACAGCCAGGCCAAGTACGCCGTCGTGGCGCGCGGGCAGGCCGACGCGTACCTGCGGCTGCCCACCAAGAAGGGGTACGTCGAACTCATCTGGGACCACGCCGCGGGAGCGCTCATCGCGCACGAGGCGGGGTGTGCCATCACCGACATCGACGGACGGGCGCTGGACTTCTCTCGCGGGCGACGCCTCGAGAAAAACCGCGGCATCGTCGCCGCCCCCCCGGCGCTGCACGGACGGCTGCTCTCGGCGATCGCGGGAGGATGAGGCGCGCCATGGCGATCCCCAAGGACATCACGGCGTACCACCGGGCGCAGCGGCCCGAGGATCGACGGATCTGCGAGGCGCTCGCGCGGGCGATCGAACGCGGGCTGCCCGACGCCGAGTGCAAGGTCTGGCATCGGCATCCCGTCTGGTTCCTCGACGGGAACCCGATCGTCGGGTACAGCAAACTCAAGGACAGCGTCCGCCTGCTCTTCTGGAGCGGGCAGTCGTTCGACGAGCCCAACCTGGCGCCCGAGGGGAGTTTCAAGGCCGCCGAGGCGAGGTTCACGTCCGCGGACCAGGTGCCGATGCGCGACCTGGCGCGCTGGCTGAAAAAGGCCGCCCGGATCCAGTGGGACTACAAGAACATCGTGAAGCGCAAGGGGCGGCTGGAGCGGCTGAAGTAGCCGTCGGCCTCAGCCCATCGCCGAGCCCAGCCCGAAGCAGCGACGCCACGCGCTCACCTGGCCCAGGTGCATCATGACGTGCGCGGAGGTCAGGAACGAGATCGCCTCGCCGATCGTCGGGCACATCTCGCGGAGCCGCCCCTCCCTCGGGTTCGGCTCGCGGAGCAGCCCGTCGTCCACCGCCGGCAGCGCGTCGAGCAGCGCGGCGGCGTTGCTGCGGAACGCGCCCACGATCGTCTCCATCCCCGGATAGATCGTGCCGGCGGGATCGTCGCGGCACTCCTTGCCCGCGGCGACGAGGTCGTCAAACCCCGCGGGCTTGGGGGCCTTGCCCGGGTCGAGCCGGAGCATCGCGAGCCCGCCGTTCGGGTAGAGGCTCAGGTGCCCGAACACGAACGCCGGGTGGTTGGTGTCGATGGTTGTGCCCGCGATCGTGGGCTTGCCGGCGAACGTCGCGGGCTGGATGCCCTTGAGCATCAGGTCGGCCAGGCCCAGCGAGATCCGCCCCTGGCGGGCGATGGCGGCGCTCCACTCTCCCATGTCGGTGCTCCTTGCGGTGTGGCCCCCGATGGTACGGCGTAGACTGGCGGCATGGGCGTGCGCTTCGACGAGCGGGTGCTGGGCAACGGGCTGCGGATCATCGCCGAGGTCGATCCCGACGCGCACTCGTCGGCCGTCGGCTTCTTCGTCCGGACCGGGGCCCGCGACGAGGCGCCCGCCGTCATGGGCGTGAGCCACTTCCTCGAGCACATGATGTTCAAGGGGACCGAGGACCTCTCGGCCGAGGATCTCAACCAGCGCTTCGACGCGATGGGCGCGCGGAACAACGCGTTCACCTCGGCGGAGATGACGTGCTTCTATGCGCACGTGCTCCCGGAGCGTCTGGGTGAGGCCGCGGACCTCATCGGCCGGATGATGCGGCCCGCGCTCCGCGACGCGGACTTCACCACCGAGAAGTCCGTGATCCTCGAAGAGATCAAGATGTACAAGGACGAGCCGTTCTGGGTGCTCTACGAGCGGCTCATGGAGGCGCACTTCGGCCCGCACCCCATGGGCCACCGCGTGCTCGGCACCGACGCGACGATCTCGGCCCTCTCGCGCGACCAGATGGCGGCGTACTTCGACGCCCGCTACTCGGCCGACACCACCGTCGTCGCCCTCGCGGGCAAGATGGACCTCGACGCGATCGCGGACGTCGTCGAGCGCCGATGCGCCGCCTGGCGGCCCACGCGGGTCGGACGCGACTCGGCCCGGCCCAGGGTCGGGGGCGGGGAGTTCGTCGAGCGGGACGCCAAGGTCAAACGCGCGTACCTCATGGGCCTGGCCGACGCGCCGGCGATCCAGGACCCGCGGCGCTACGCCGCCACGCTCCTGGCCCAGGTCCTCGGCGCGCCGGACAACAGCCGCCTGCACTGGGCGCTGGTCGAGACGGGCCTGGCGGAGGAAGCCCACGCCTCGTACGACGCGCACGACGGCACCGGCGAGTTCCAGGTCCTCGCGATCGGAGACCCGGAGCGCGCCGACGAGATCTGGTCGGCCGTGCTCCGCGAGATCGACGGGCTCGTGGCGTCGCTCACCGATGACGACCTCGCCAGACTCCGCTCGAAACTCGCGACCTCCGTCACCGTGGGCGGGGAGCGGCCCGCGGACCGCATGCAGCGGCTCGGGCGGCTCTGGACCTATCTCGGACGCTACACCACCCTCGAAGAAGAACTCGAGCGCATCAACCGCGTCACGCTCGACGACCTGCGCGAGGTGGCGCGGGAGTTCCCGCTCCGGCCCGTGACCGCGGGGCGCCTGATCCCCGCGTGAGGCCGTTTCAGGCGGCGGCGGCGCGCGGGACGAACGCCCGGGCCGTGTTCCCGCCCGCGGCCTGCGCCGCTTCCAGCGCTCGAACCGCGCTGGCGATCAACTGCTCCACCCGGAGATAGGGTCCGCGCGCCCCCGTCAGCGTGGCCACGCCCGCGCTGGCCGTGCACGAGATCCGCCCGTCGAGGTTCCAGCCGAGGGACTCGGTGTTCACCGCGGCACGCACGGCGCCGGCGAGGGCGAGCGCCGCCGACTGGTCGGCCCTGGGCAGCACGGCGACGAACACGCTCTCGATCCATCGGCAGACGTGCGGGGACTGGGCGTCCAGATGCTTCTGGAGGCACGCGGCCAACTCGACCATGATCGCGTCGCCCGCCTCGGGCCCCCACTGCTGCACCTGCGCCGCGTACCCGTCGATCGCCAGCGCCAGCACCGACAGCGTGCCGCCCGACGCCCGGGCCTGCTGGAACAGATCCTCGGCGATCGGCGTGAGCGCGATGGGCGTCAGCATCCCCGTGAACGGGTCGTGGTCGTCCGCGTCGGTCACCAGGCTCCCCACCCCGTCGTCGCGCACCGCGAGGTCCTCGCGCCGCGACTGCGCCGACCGCAGGATGGCCTCGGCGTTGGCGACCGTCCCCGTGTCCAGGCGGAAGAGCGAGGCCAGTTCCGAGGCCTGCGACGCGACCAGGCGAACGACCTCCTCGGCGTCGTCCGACGAGAGATCGAACCAGTCGTGGGCGCGGGCGATCAAGCGGTTCAGCGCCGCCCGCGGCTCGGGGAGCGTCAGCGTGTCGTGCACCAGGTTGCCCAGCGCCACGCAGCGGACAAGGTCAACATGGTCCTGCGGTGCCGCGTTGGGCCGCTCGTGGAACCGAACGGGGACGATCAACTCGTCGGGGAGTTTCCAGCGCTCCGCCAGCAGCGCCCCGACCTCCGAGTGCGTGGTCTCAAAGACAGAGAGTTCGGCCTGGGCCAGGCGCGCGTGCTCCCCGCGGAGCGAGGCCACCAGCGCCACGTACTCCTCGCCCAGGCCCTGCTTGAGCGCCATCATCCCCACGTCCTGCAGGAGCCCGCTCAGGAACGCCTCCTCGTCGAGCGGGACGCGGGCGCGACGGGCGATGGCCCGTGCCGCGACGGCCGTGTACAGCCCGCGGCGCCAATACGCCACGTAGTCGAACCCCCCGCCCTTGTTGCCCACCGCCGAGACCAGCGAGAAACTCAGCGCCAGCGTCTTGACGGTGGACATCCCGAGCATGACCAGCGCCTGGCTGATCGTCGAGCAGCGCTTCCGCAGCCCGTAATAACTCGAGTTCACGGTGCGAAGGATCTTGGTCGCCAGCCCCTGGTCGTTGCGGATCACCTCGGCCAGTTCGTCCATCGACACCTTGGACGACTTGGTGAGGTCGATGACGCGGACGGCCACCGCCGGGAGCGACGGGAGCGTCGGGCACTGCAGGACGCGTTCGAGCGCGGAGAGTTCCATGACCGCCATCGGACCGATCTGATGCCGGACCGAACGGGTCCGCGCGGGGTGCGTGCGTGCTATTAGGATCGGCCGTTCCGCGCCCTCGGTTCAGGACCAAGGCGCTCAAAGAGTGCCTCGGCGGCCGGGATGTCTCGCCCGAGAATCTCCCGCGCATACGCGTCCAGAAGCCGGGCCGCCCGAACCAGGTCGATCGCTGTTGGGGTCGCTGCCGACCCGCCCGGGGCGTCGAGGTTCCGCAGAACCGCGACCGTCTGCGGGCGCACACGCCACGCCGGGTGCGTCTCGCCCGGCTGCCTCGTGAACCCCCCACGCCGCGGCAAGAACGAGAGCCCGCCATCGGCCAGCGGCTCCCCACTCGCAAGGTCCGCGTCGAGTTTCGGACGAAACCCGCTCTCATCCAGCGCGGCCCACTGGGCGGCCACAAGCGCCCCGAGCACGCCATCGGGCCCGGCACGAAGGGCCAGGACCAGGGAATCGAACAGCCTCGGATGAGGGTCGCGGTCCTGAAGCAGCCGGAGCGTCAGGTCCGCGAGGTACAGCCCCGCGTAGAACCCGTCAAGCGATCGCCGGGGCATGGGGAATCGCTCCAGCGTGTCCCACGCGGCGAGTGTGGCGAGTTCGGCGCCGGGCTTGAGATAGACAATCGCCTCGCCGAGGGTCAGGAGTTCGATCCCTCCATCAAACCGCTCGCCCGGCCTGCGGGCGCCCTTGGCCACGCCACGCACCAGCCCCAACTCGCGCGCGAACAGCCACACCACCTGGCTGGTCTCGGACCAGTCCACCTGCCGCAGGCACAGCGCCCGGTCCTTCGAAGGGGGCATGGTGCATCGTACAACCCCGGCCCCGCCGCATCGGCGCGGCGGTGATACGCTCCACCATGCGGTTCATCCTTGTGGATCGGGTCCTGGAGCGGTCGGCCGAGCGCATCGTCACCCTCAAGCACGTCTCCATGGCCGAGGAGTACATGGACGACCACTTCAAGTCCTTCCCCGTCCTCCCGGGCGTGATGATGCTCGAGTGCCTCGTGCAGGCCGCCCGCGAACTCGCCGGCCCGCACGAGGACGGACGCCCCATGGTCCTGGGCAAGGCCCGGGCGGTGAAATACGGCCGATTCGTCCAGCCCGGGTCGTCCCTCCGCGTCGAGGTCTCCCTGCTCAGTCGGAGCGACGACGGCAGCGCCGAGTTCCGCGGCGAGGGCACGCTCGTCGAGCCCGGCGGAGATACGAGCACCGGCGGCGGACCCGTCGCCGTGGCGGGCCGGTTCATGCTCCGCCCGGCCCGGATCGCCACCAGCCGGCTGGTGAAGCCCACCGCGACGGCCTAGACTCGCGGTCCGTGGCCGGGGGGGAGCGCGAACGGAGGCGGTCGATGACCCGGGATGAGATCTTCAAGAAGGTCCAAGCGATGCTCGTGGACGCCATGGGCGTGGACGAGGACGAGGTGACTCCGCAGGCCGTGCTCACCTCGGACCTCGGCGCCGAGTCCATCGACTTCCTCGACATCGTCTTCAAGGTCGAGCAGACCTTCGGGTTCAAGATCGCGCAGGGCGAACTCTTCCCCGAGAACGTCCAGCAGGACCCGCGCTACGTCGTGGACGGCAAGGTCACCCCGCAGGGCATCGCGGCCCTCAAGCAGAAACTCCCGCACGGGGACTTCGCACGCCTCGAGAAGGACCCCTCGATCGCCAACGTCCCCGCGATCTTCACCGTCGACGCCATCGTGCGATTCGTCGAGCGCAAGCTGGCGGGATAATCGCGGCGATCGAAGGCAAACCGTCTGTTTATTGCTCTTGTGGTCTGCCTGATTCCTGGTAGCCTGGGCGAATGGTCGGCACCAGAAGCATTCCAATGCTGGTCGCCGCGGCCTTGGGAAGCGGCACAACCTTGGCCCAGCCGCCCGGGCCGGCGGTGGGCTGGGGGGACAACACGGCCGGGGTCGCCACGCCGCCGCCGGGGCTTTATCTCGCTGTCGCGGCGGGGAGCGAGCATTCCCTCGGACTTCGCGCCGACGGCACGGTGGCGGGATGGGGGCGCAACCGCTTCGGCGAGACGATCGCCCCGCCCGGGCGGTTCGTCGCCGTCGCCGCGGGCGAGTGGTTCAGCGTGGGGATCCGCGAGGACGGTACGCTGGCGACGTGGGGACGCGATGATCTGGGGCTCATGCCGCCGCCGACAGGGACGTTCGTGCGTCTTGCCGCAGGAAGGATGCACCTGCTCTTGATGCGCGCGGACGGTACGGTGCTTGGCATCGGCAACAACCTCTTTGGCCAGATCAACGTTCCCGCAGGCGTCTTTGTCGATATCGCGGCGGGCGAGGAAGTCAGTATTGGGATACGTCCCGATCAAACACTCGTTGCATGGGGTCCTACCGCTTTGCAAAATGTGCCGGCCGGAATGTTCTCTCGAATTGCAGCTGGTTACGGCTATGGAATGGCCATCCGTCTGGATGGTTCCCTTGCCGCCTGGGGAACACCAAATACTCCGGCCCTTTTAACGCCTTCGGGAACGTTCAACGAGCTTTCGTGTCGATTAGGGTGGTGTATCGCCAGACGACAAAGTGGTCCGCTCGTTGCTTGGGGCTCGGTCAGCCCCGCAGCATTGCAAAATGTTCCGGCTGGCGTCACGTTCTCGCGGTTTGCAGCAGGGAGCCAATGGGGGCTCGCAATCCGATGCTACGCTAACTGTGACAGCTCGACGCAAAGTCCCGTCTTGAACGTGACGGATTTCGTCTGTTTCTTGAACGCGTTTGCCGCTGGAAGCACTACGGCCAACTGTGACGCGAGCACGACACTGCCCGTGCTGAACATCAACGATTTTGTATGCTTCCTAGATCGGTTCGCCACGGGCTGCGGAACATAGCGGCCCTGTCATCCCCATTCTCCTCGGAGTTCAAGCATGAACACGCGAGTATTGATATCGGTTCTCTCGGCCGGTCTGCCGTTCGTTCTTTCCCCTCTGAGCGCAAATGGACAGGCGGGTGGGCTCGAAGCCTGGAGCGGGGAGAGCGGGGGCAAGCCAAATCCGTCTGGCGACACCTGCGGGCCGGAGACGGCACCGCACGGCGCGTTCATCCATACGTCCGCGGGCTACCAGTATGGCCTGGCAGTTCGTGTCACCGGGCAGGTCGTGGGGTGGGGCGGAGCCAGTGCCTGCTTTCCGTTTCAAACACTGCCAGTGCCGACGCCCGTGCCCCCGCCGTGGGCATCTGCAGACGCAATTCCGGTCTCAGCGCACGGCGGATACGACCATGGCATCATTCTCTTCTCTGACGGCACCATCTTTGGATGGGGTGGCAACAATGCGTTTGGCCAGAACGGCAACTTACCGCCTGTCTTTCCCTGCAACTGCATTCCTCTCGATCCGGGTACAGAATGGCGGTTCCGAACCATCTCGACAGGTGAATACATTAACATTGGCATCCGACTGCACCTGAATCCCGACGGCACGCCGGGCATCCACGATCGTGAGATCGTTACCTGGGGATTTTCTCCGTCCAGTCCGGCAGCCCTCGAGTACCTCGGCAGTCCATTGCCCGCAAGCACCAAGGTCAAGCAAGCGGTCGCGGGCGGCCACTTCGTCGCAGTGCTTGATGACCACGGCAACATCACCACCTGGGGCACTTTCCAGCACTTCGTTCCCATTCCGCCCGCTCTACCTTACTTTGGCCCCAACTACAGGAACACCAATCCGACCAACAACCCGAACAACTGCCATCCTTATGGTAACCCGCCGTGTGTTTACACACCGGGCTACACGCCGGGAATCTACGGTGCGATCGCGGCCGGGCATCTGTATGTCATCGGCTTCGTCAAGGACGCCAACGGCAACCTCACCGGCGAGGTCCATGCCTGGGGCGCGCCAGCGAATGGCGTCCTCAACCTGCCTGAGTCGCTGAACTTCGCGGAGATATCGCCCGGCTACTACCAAGGGATGTGGATTCCCAAGACCACCATTCCAACCGGCGTCGCCACGCTCGGCCACTGGGACAAACCGATCGAGCAGGGCGGGCAGTACAACACCGGCGTTCCCTTCCCATTCCCGCCGACGACCACCAAGGCTTACTGGGGACTCGCCGAAGCCTCGTCCGCGTTCCACCACACCGCGCTCGTCGGCTGCTACGCGAACTGCGACAACTCAACGACGGCACCCGTGCTCGACGCCAACGACCTGATCTGCTTCAACATCGAGTTCGCGTGCGCAACCGGGGACTGCGCGAGCACGCCGCAGACGCTCGAAGAGCAGATTCGCCACTGCTGCAACTGCGACGGGAGCACGACCGCACCGATCTTCACGGCCAACGACCTGGTTTGCTTCAACTTCGCCTACGCCGCGGGCTGCAAGCCGGGCAAGTCGGCCAAGCCGTACTAAATCGGGCGTCGATCTCACGGGCGTGCATTGACATTCACGCCCGCGCGCCGATCATTCCCCTCTATGCGATGGTCCTGGATCGATCGAATTCTCGAGTTGGAGCCGGGTCGGCGGATCGTCGCCATCAAGAACCTCAGTTTCGCCGAGGAGTTCTTCGACGACCACTTCCGCAAGACCGCCACCACCCCAGGCATCCCCATCATGCCCGCCTCGCTCATCATCGAGGGCATGGCCCAGACCGCCGGCGTCCTCGTCGGCCACGCCGAACGCTTCCGCGAAAAGGTCATCCTCGCCAAGATCGGCGTTGCCGAACTCGACGAGGACATCGAGCCCGGGCGCACCATCCGCTTCACCGCCACCATCGACCGGCTCGATCGCCAGGGGGCCGCCACCTCCGGCGTCGTCGAGGTCGTCGAGATCGGGCCCGCGGGCGCGATGCAGACCCGGCGGATCGGCCGCATCGACCTCATCTTCAGCCACATCGATCAGAACATGGCGGGACTCGGCTTCCCCGAGCACAACTTCGTCTTCGGCGAGTCCTTCCAGACGCTGCTTCGCATCAGCGACGTGGCGTGGTAGTTGGCCCCGAGCCGCACTCACAGGCCCCACGCCGCCGTCGCCCCAAAGATCGCCAGGAACATCCCGCCCATCGTGACCGGGACCGTGTTCGCCGCCACCGCCAGGTGCGCCAGCCGCAGGCCCGTCTGAGGCCTCTGCCGCCCGACATACTCGCAAACGCCCAGCACCACCGCGACGGCCACGGCCTTCAGCGCCACCATCGCCGGGACGCCCCCGACGTGCAGCGCCGCCCGCGCCACCGCGTTCAACTCCTGCCCGCCCAGCGCCAGCACCAGCGCCGTGAGCGTCGCGTCCAGGACCGCGAGCAGCACGAACCACCGGTACGCGCTGGGATACAGGCCGGCGGAGGCGATTCTCTGGACCACGGCAGACTCCCGCACGCGCGGGCGTCTTATCCCGCGTCGCGTGCCACCCGCTCAAACAAGCAGGCCGGCGGAGGCGTCCCGGTGAATCGCCGGAACTGGTCCTCCGCCTGGAGCACAAACATCGTCATCCCGTCGATCGTTCTTGAGCCCTTCTCTCGCGCCGCGCGCAGGAGCGGCGTCTCGATCGGGCGATACACCGCGTCCATCACCACCGCGCCGGGCCGCAGCGCCCCGACAGCAACCGGCACCGCGTCGGGCGCGGGCCCCCCGTGCAGCCCGACGGGCGTGCAGTTCACGAGCGCGTCGTACTCCTCGGGCACCGGGCCGGCGCAGACCGCGCCGGAATCGAGCGACCCGGCGAGCGACTCCGCCAACGCCGCCGCACGCTCGGCCCGTCGGGCGTGCACCGTGACCAACGCGCCGCGGGACGCCAGGCCCCACGCCGCCGCCCTCGCCGTGCCCCCGGCCCCGACCACCACCACGCGCGCGCCTCCGAGCGACCCGAGCACGGGCTCCAGCGCGACCGCGATCGCCGGCGCATCCGTGTTGGCGATCGTCACCCGCTCCGGCCGCCCCGACGCATCCCGGTCCACGACGATCGTGTTTCCCGCACCGATCGCGTCCGCCTCTGGCTCGATCGCCCATCCCTGCTCGCGCGCCAGCCGCACCAGGTTCTCCTTGTGCGGGATCGTCACGCTCGCGCCGCGGAATCCGAGCGAGCGGTGCTCGACCAGTTCCGGGAGCGTCGCCTTGAGGCTCGCGTATCCCGCCTCCGACCCACCACCGCTGTCATCCCCCACGATCGGGAGCGGCACGTACACCGCGTCGGCGCCGATCGCCCCCAGCCCCGCGTTGTGGACCATCGGCGAGAGCGAGTGCCCCAGCGGATACCCGACCACCCCGAGCACCTGCGTCGAGGCCGTGATCGTGCGGAAGCGATAGAGCCCGAACAACTCGTGGATCGTGGGCTGGCCCGGCGCCGTGGCCGCCTCCGGACGCAGCGACGCGAACGTCAGGAACCCCCCGAACTTGGGCGCCAGCACCCGCGACAGCAGCCCGAACTCGCCCATCCCCAGCGCGATCATCGGCCGATCTCGCTCCGCGAGCAGGTCGAGCAACTCGAGGTTGTCGCGGATGGATCGGCATCGGAACGCGACCTTGAGCACGCGCGCCGCTTCGACCGCCCGCATCGCCGCCAGCCGTCGCGAGAGGTCCGTCGGCCGTCCCGCCAAGTCGTGCACCGACAGGATCAACGACGTGCGAAGGTCGCGGATCTGCTCGGGGTGCTCGACCGCCAGCCGCAGTTTCTGGCGGATGTTGGCCGACCGCTCCCACGTCGAGAGTTCCGCGTCGAGGTACCGCGGCGGGTGCTCCGGCGTGCCGTCGGGCAGCCGCCCGAACGCCGTCCCGAGTCGCTCATACAGCGCCACGCGCGCGTCGTCCGGGCCGTCGTACTCCCCGCCCTCGCGCGCGGATCGGCACGTCACGACGCACGGCAGCGGCGACTCCGCGGCCAGTCGCAGAACATCACGCGTCTCGCGCGAATCACCCGCGCCCGACGGCTCGCCCGCAAACAGGTGGTCAATCCGGAACTCGACGAGGTCCGCGCCCGCGACCTTGGCCGCGGCCGCGTCGCGCAGCGCCCCCTCCACCGCCTCCACCATGATCGGGACGCACACGAGCGTGGGCACGGCGGAGTGTAGATCCCGGCCGCGGTCGCACCCCCGTTCCGCCTCGGTCGATTACGCCCCAGTTGAATCCACCTCGCCGGTCCTGTCGAATCCCTAACTACCTGGACCTTCCGAGATTGAAATTGTCGAGAATCGGTCGAAGCAGTCTCGATTCGGTGGTAAACTGGGTTGGGAGGAGGCCCGGCAGAGCTTCGGGCCCTCAGCGATGTGTGTGGTTGAGCGTTTGACGTACCCGGACGTGTATGTCGAAGGAGTACCGGCCCCGCGCCGGGACTAGGAGAGGTATCACATGAATAAGCATGCGTTCACGACCATTCTGGCGGCACAGGCGTTGGCCTCGGCGGCGGCGATGGCGCAGGCCCCGGGCGACATCCTCTTCACCGATGAGCAGGCCCGATCGATCCGGCTCATCCCCACCGTCGGCGTGCCCAGCACCCTCCACACCTTCGCCGACCCCACCACCCGCCTCGCCGGCATCACCCAGGGCGGCGACGGGCAGTGGTACGTCGCCAACGGGCCCTTCCCCGTCGGCAACCCCAGCGCCTCGAGCATCATCCGCGTCGCCAACCTCTTCACCGCTCCCTCCCCCAGCATCTACAACTCCGGCGACCCGCTCCAGAACCCCCACGGGCTTGTCTACGACGCGCCCCGCAACCGCTTCCTCGCCGTCAACAACCCCATCCAGCCCATGACCCAGCCCGAACTCCCGGGCATCCTCGCCGTCACCAACTCCTCCATGAACTTCGTCTTCAGCGGGCCCCCCTTCGGCGCGCCGCCCCCGGCCTTCCGCAACGGGACCTACATGGTCGCCGACCCCAACTCCGCCAATGACTACATCGTCATGGCCGAGAACGGCGGCATGTTCAACCCCGGTACCCCCGACGGCGAGGCCAGCACCATGTGGCGACTCTCCATCAACCCCGGCACCGGGAACGGCACCATGACCCTCATCAAGGACTTCAGCACCACGCCCTACGGCGTGCTCGCCAACTCCCGCGGGATCACCGCCATCCCCGGCACCCGCGACTTCTTCATCACCGACGTCATCAAGGACGCCGTCTACAAGGTCACCCTCGACAACGCCGGGCTCTTCTCCAGCATCACCGAGGTCCAGACCGGGCTCAACGGCGTCGAGTCCATCATCTTCAACCCCTACACCAACAAACTCGTCCTCGACGTCAGCGACGACCTCGTCAACCCCACCATCCGCCAGATGAACCTCGACGGGTCCGGCCTCGTCACCCTCACCACCGGCCACGCCCGCGGGTTCGCCATCGTCCCCACCCCGGCCTCGGCCGCCACGCTCCTCGGCGCCATCGGCCTCCTCGCCGCTCGCCGACGCCGACGCTAACCCCGACCGTTCCGCTCGCATCTTCAGGAGCCCGGCCTGCCCAGGTCGGGCTCCTTTCATTGCGCTCACAGGCTCAGCGCCTGCGCGGCGTACCCTCGTCCCCATGAGCGACTCCAACCGCCCAACCTGGTTCGACGTCGCAACGCGGCGATCGGTCGTCCGCCGGGCGCTGACCTACGCCGTCGTCGTCGGCGCCGTGCTCATCACCATCAACCACGGCAGCGCCATCCTCGCCGGCGACGTGGACCTCGCACGGGCCCTGCGCATGGCGCTGACGGCCCTCGTGCCCTACGTCGTCTCCACGCTCTCGTCGGTCGGTGCGATCCGGTCGCGGGGCTGAAGCCCTACTCCTCCGGCACCTGGTCGCTCGTCACGATCTCGCGGAACCGCTGCCGCAGCCGCTTCGTGATCGGGCCCTCCCCGTCGCTGATCTTCACGGCCCTGGTGATCGTGCCCTTCCCGTCGTGCTGGTCGATCTGCGCAACCGCGATGATCTCCGCCGCCGACCCGGTCAGGAACACCTCGTCCGCGTCGAGCACCTCGTCGATCCGCATGTTCTTCTCGAGCACCTTGATCTTGCAGTCCGGCGCCAGCGTCCGAATCACGAAGTCGCGCGTCACGCCCTCGAGGATCCCCGCCTCGCTCGGAGGCGTGTACAACTTCCCGCCCTTGATCACGAAGATGTTGTCCCCCGAGCCCTCGGTCACGAACCCGTCCGTGTTGAGCATGATGACCTCGTGGCACCCGAAGTCGATCGCCTCGCACTTCGCCAGGATGTTGTTCAGGTAGTTCAGGCTCTTGGTCCGCGGGTCCAGGCACTCGATCGGCGTCTTGGGCCGGTTCGCCACGATCACCCGCATCCCCTTGTCGTACATCTCCTTGGGGAACAGGTGGATCTCGTCGGCGATGCAGATGATCCCCGGCACGGGGCACTTCCTCGGGTCGAGCCCCAGCGTCCCGTAGCCGCGCGTCACCACCAGCCGGATGTAGCCCTCGGTGATGTTGTTCGCCTCGATGCAGCGCCGCTGGATCTCGACCATCTCCTCCTTCGAGACGGGAATCTCCATCCGGATGCCCGCGGCCGACTTCCACAGCCGCTCGATGTGCTGCTTGCACTTGAAGATCCGACCGCGATACACCCGGATCCCCTCGAAGATCCCGTCGCCGTACAGCAACCCGTGGTCATACACGCTCACCATCGCCTTCGACTTCGGGACCATCTGCCCGTTCACATAGATCAGCGGGCGGTCCTCGATCGAGGGGGTCTGCTGCTGCGCGCTGGCCATGGGTGAGGAGGCGGTCTTGCGAGCGATCCCGGCGGCGTTCATGCGAATCTCCTTCCCGCGTGCCAGCGCGGCACGCTCGTTCGATCATACCACGGGGCTTACGCCGGCCCCCGCCGACCGGTTCATCCTCGCAGGACCGCGCCCAGCCTCTCCGCCGCGGCGCGCACAAACTCACCCACCTGCGGATCGACCTCCTCGTGCCGGATCGTTCGCGCCGGATCGCGGAACGCCAGCCGGATCGTCACCGACTTCTTCCCCGCCCCGACCTGTTTCCCGCGGAAGGTTCCGATAAACCACGCGCCCTCCAGCAGCGGCAGCCCCGTCGACACGCCGCGCACTCGCTCCCACGTCACCGCTTCGTCCACCACCAGCGACACGTCACGCTCGATCCCGGGAAACGCCGCGAGCGCCTCCACACGCCGCTTCGGCGGATAGCCCTCGATCAACCGATCGAGCGCGACCTCCGCCAGCGCGGCGGGGATGTCCGCGCCCGCCACGCCCAGGGCCGCCCGCGACGCCAACCCGATCCGACCTATCTCCTGCTCGCCCAGCATCACGCGCCCGAACGTCCCGGGCTCAAACCCGGGGCAATCCGGCGTTTCCGCACGCACCGAGACGCACGCCGACGTGAGCACCGCCGCAACCGCCTCGATCGCGCCCCGCACCAGCCGAATCGCCTCCTGCTGCTGGTCGATCGTCGGCGCGCGCCCCTTGGTCGCGCCCGGAACGTCCACCAGCAGCGACAGCACCCGCTCCTCGCGCCAGCGGGCCGCGTCCAGCCCCGCGAACACCGACGCCGTCTCGTACAGCCGAACCCCGGCCTCCGACGCGTTCCGCGCCCGGCACGCCAGCAAACTCGCCAGCACGCTCGGCCGCAGCGTCCCGTCTCCCGCCCGCCGCGCGTCGTCCACCGCCAGCAGCGTCGTGCCCGGCCTCTGGAACAGCGCCGCCGCCCCCGGCGTCTCGAACGAGTACGTGATCGTCTCGAAAAAACCCAGACCCGTCAGCGTCGCGCCGAGTTCGCGCGCGGCACGCTCCGCCGGCTGCGGCGGACGCACCACCACCCGCATCGTCTCGCTCATCGGAACCCGGTCCAGCCCGTGGATCCGCGCCACCTCCTCGATCAGGTCGATCTCGCGCGCGACGTCCGGCCGGTGCGCGGGGATCACGCACTCCAGCGATTCCCCGCGACGCTCGCACCCGATCTCCAGCGCCCCCAGGATGCGCACGATCGCCTCCGCAGGGATCTCGACGCCCACGATCGCACGCACCCGCGACAGCCGCAGCATCACGCGCGCCGCGGGCCACGGCCCGGTCGCGGTGTCCAGCACCCCCGAGCACAACCGACCCCCGGCCACCTGCACGATCAGCGCCGCCGCCCGGGCCGCCGCCGCCGGGATCGTCGCCGGCGTCACGATCCGCTCGAATCGGTGCGAGGCATCCGTCCTCAACTGGTGCCGCCGGGCGGCGCGACGCACCGCCGACGGGTCCCACGTCGCCGCCTCCAGCACCACGTCACGCGTCGACGCCGACACCTCCGAGTCCGCGCCCCCCATCACGCCCGCCAGCGACTGCGCCCGCTGCGCGTCGGACACCACGACCTCATCCCCCGCCAGCGTCCGCTTCTTCCCATCCAGCGTCGTCAGCGCCTCGCCCGCCCGCGCCACACGCACCACCAGCCCCGGCCCCGCGAGTTTCCCCAGATCAAACACGTGCGTCGGCTGGCCCATCTCGAACGTGATGTAGTTCGTCACGTCCACCACGTTGTTGATCGACCGCTGCCCCACCGCGGCCAGCGCCTCGACCAGCCACCCCGGACTCGGACCCACCGTGATCCCTCGAATCACCTGCGCCGTGAACCGCGGGCATGCCGACCCCGCCTCGTTCGCCAGCGTCAGAATCGCCCCCGCCGGGCCTCCCGTCGCCTCGACCTGCACCGGCGGGATCAACACCGCTCGCCCCGTCTTGGCCCCCAACTCCCGCGCCAGGCCCACGTGGCTCAGGCAATCCCCGCGGTTGCTCGTGATCTCCACCTCCAGCCGCGTGTCGCCGTCAGCCAGCGCCTCGCGGCCGTCGATCGGGAACCCGGCGTCAGTGAGCGCCGCCTCGACCTCCGCCGCCGACAGCGGAGCCCCGGGGACCAGTCGATTCAGCCACTTCACGCTCGCCTTCATGGGCTCAAGCGTAGGGTCGCGACGGTCCCGCTTCGACGGCCCGCGGGCCCCCTTGACCTTCCGCCAATGTCCTGTATGCTGCAATCCCCTTCACAAACGGAGCATGACCATGATGAATCGACGTGCGTTGTCCGTCCTCGCTGCCGTCGGTCTTGCCGTGGGGCTCGCCCCCGCCGCCTCGGGCCAGGTCACCGTCACCAAACTCCTCCTCGTCGGCGAAAACGCCGGCGGCGTCGGGCTCGCCACCTCCATCGACAATCTCGCCGTCAACAACTCCGGCCACTACCTCATCGAGTGCGACACCGACAACCCCAACACCAACATCGACCAGGTGATGCTCAAGAACGGCGCGCTCTACCTCCAGCAGGGCCAGGCGCTCACCGCTCCCGTCGGCGCCACCATCAGTTCCTTCGACTCCGTCAATCTCAGCAACACCGGGCACTCCGGGTGGAACTTCTTCCTCGCCGGCAACGTCACCACCAGCACCGACTCCGGCATGTTCTTCGACGACCGCCTCATCTTCCAGGAGAGCACCATCTCCACCGCCTCCGGCTTCAGCCCCAACACCCCCTACATCGGGTTCTTCGAGTCCAGGATCAACGACCTCGACCAGGTCCTCGTCGTCGCCAGCGTCGATGATCCCGCCATCGCCACCACCGTTGATCGCGCCCTCGTCGTCCTCCACTACAACGCCACCCTCGGCGCCTACACCGAGACCGTCCTCGCCAAGGAGGGCGACACCCTCCCGGGCATGACCGGGCCCATCGTCGACTTCGGCACCGGGCCCCACCAGTTCGCCTTCAACAACGCCGGCCACGCCCTCTTCATCGCCGACGCCGCCAGCGACGCCATCTACAAGAACTCCACCCAACTCGCCCTCGTCGGCGGGCCCTCCCCCATCGCCGGCCGCAACTGGGCCAGCCTCATCACCGGAGGCCTGGACATCAACAACGCGGGCGACACCGTCTTTGCCGGGACTCTGAGCGGCGATACCGCCACCGACAACATCATCATCAAGAACGGCGCCAAGTTCATCCAAGAGGGCGACCCCGCCCCGGGAATCCCCGGCGGCTTCACCCTCACCTCCTTCGGCACCAACCGCATCGTCCAGATCAGCGACGCCGGCGACGTCCTCTGGTACGGCGACTGGAACGACCCCAACACCGCCATCGACACCGGGCTCTTCCTCAACAACACCCTCCTCGTCCGCAAGGGCGACCAGGTCAACGGCCTCACCATCACCGCCATCGCCAACGGGCAGGACGCCTACATGATGAGCGACAACGGTCGCTACGTCATCTTCGAGGCCACCGTCTCCGACGGCGTCACCAGCCGCGGCGGCGCCTTCCTCATCGAGATCGCCACCGCCTCGTGCTACCCCAACTGCGACGCCAGCACCACCCCGCCCGTCCTCAACGTCAACGACTTCGTCTGCTTCCTCAACAGTTTCAGCGCAGGCCAGTCCTACGCCAACTGCGACGGCAGCACCATCCCCCCAACCCTCAACGTCAACGACTTCACCTGCTTCCTCAACGCCTTTGCCGCCGGATGTCCCTGACCCGCACGCACGTCCACCTCCTCCCGCACCGGCCATTGCGGACGTGCGCCTACTGTTTTGTCCTAGGAGAACAGCCATGAAGACCACGTTCCTGACCGCGATCACGCTCGGCGTTGCCGGGCTGGTTGGGTGTGACGAGTCCCCGGCCCCGGCCGCCAAGCCCAAGTCCGCCGCCACCGCCACGCCCCAGTCCAAGCCCGCCGAATCCGCCGCCGGCAAGGCCACGACCGAGATCAAGGAAGGCGCCCAAAAGGTCGTCGACGAGGTCAAGCAAGGGGCCCAGCAGGCCGTCGACCAGGGCAAGAAGGCCGTCACCGCACTCGCCGCCGACGTCTCCGCCGCCGCCGAGGCCTATATCACCGAACTCACCAAGGCCAACGGCACCATGGCCAAGATGACCGACGGCCTCTCCACCAGCACCGGCCTGCCTGGGCTCAAGGGCTCGCTCGACAAAATCAGCAACTACGCCAAGCAACTCGGCGAGCAGAACCCCGAGATCGTCGCCAAGATCAAGGAACAGTTCGCCGCCTCGCTCGGCCCCGCCCTCAAAGGCTTCAAGGACCAGGTCGAGCGCCTCACCAAGGACTCCAAACTCGGCGCCCTCGTCGGCGACTCGCTCAAGAGCGTCAAACTCTTCGAGTAAACCCGGCCACCACGAAAGGTCGGCGATGGCCAACGCGGATCGCGCCAACGTCTGGCTCCGCATGGCCCGCTTCCCCGCCGTCGCCGACTCGCTCCGCGCCCTCGCTGACCACGTCGCCGCCGAGGTCGATCGCACACGCCCCCGCTGCGACCTCTCCGGCCGATGCTGCAACTTCGAGGCCTATGGCCACCGCATGTACCTCACCGGCCTCGAGGTCGCCTACGCCGCCGTGCTCCACCGCCGCTCGCCCGCGGAGCCTTCCCTCAACGACCCCAGCCCTCCAACCGCTCCCGCCTCGCGGTCCCTCCCGATCCTCCGGCCTGCGGCGCCCGCCGTCCTCGTTCCCCTTTCTCCCGCCTCCCTCGCCGACGCCCTCGCCCGCGGCGGGTGCCCCTTCCAAGTCGGCCTCCGCTGCGGCATCCACGCCATCCGCCCCCTCCCCTGCCGCGTCTACTTCTGCGACCCCGCCGCCCAGGCCTGGCAGCACGACCTCACCGAACGACTCCTCCGCCAGATCCGCGCCCTCCACGACCAGCACGACATCCCCTATGTCTACGCCGAGTGGCGCTCCCTCCTCGCCGAGGTCCTCGCCGCCGAAGGGTGAGCCGCGCGCGCACGCCGGAGCACCGCCCCGCATGCTCCCGCGACCGC
The DNA here is from genome assembly GCA_016793805.1 of Phycisphaerae bacterium. Classification (GTDB taxonomy): domain Bacteria; phylum Planctomycetota; class Phycisphaerae; order Phycisphaerales; family UBA1924; genus JAEUIZ01. The sequence goes on along the minus strand of JAEUIZ010000051.1, from coordinate 15,955 downwards.
GAACGCCGAGCCCCGCCCCTCCGCTGAAACCCCCGTGATTCCAGCCTGATTCCGCGCCCCGGCGCCCCTCGACGCTCGCGCCCCCGCGTGCGCGCGCCGCCGTCCGCTCGCCCTAGGGCAGACACGCCCTCGGGAGCCGACCATGACCTACCGCCTCGCCCCCTTCGCCCAGACCGGACTCACCCAGGCCCTCCTCGACATGCTCGTCGATGAGCACGAGCGCGTCGCCATGCCGCGCCTCAAACGCTTCTGGGACTACTACCGCAACCCCTCGCGCCCCGGCCGTCCCGGCGAACGCCCCCGCCTCGCCCAGGAAGTCGGCCTGCCCCCACGCGTCCTCGGCCGCGACGAACTCCGGCCACGCCGCGAGGTCGTCGTCGAGAACGACATCGCCTGGCGCGTCCAGTCCATGGTCGACTTCATGTTCGGCAAGCCCGTCCGAATCCTCAGCACCGCCCGCGACCAGCCCACCCGCCTCGCCGTCGAGAACGCCCTCGACGCCATCTGGGAAGCCTCCGGCGGCATCGCCCTCCTCCAGGACATCGCCCTCCTCGGGCACGTCCACGGGCACGTCGATCTCGTCGTCCGTGTCGCCGGCGACGGGGGGCGGGGTGCGATCGCCGGGAGCGGCCGACAGACTCCGGCCCTCTCGCCCGCCCCGCCCCCCTCCGACCCGGCCGACGCCGTCCGCCTCGAAATCGTCGAGGCCGCCCGCGGCATCCCCGTCCTCGATCCCGCCGACTACCGCCGACTCCGTGCCTACGTCATCCACACCCGCCGAGACCTCCTCGAAGTCGAAACCCCCTCGGCCTGGCGTCCCTTCGGGCCCGCCTCCCGCCGCCGACGCGCCCCCTACACCGAGGTCCTCTCCGCCCACCACCGCCAGGTCTACGACGACGGCAAACTCATCCTCGACGAGCCCCTCGGCGCCTGGACGAGCGGCCAACCTCCCATCGCCCACATCCAGAACATCTCCCAGCCCTTCCACTACGACGGCCTCGGCGAGGTCGAGCCCCTCATCCCACACCAGGACGAACTCAACACCCGCCTCTCCGACCGCGCCTGCCGCGTCACCCTCCAGGCCTTCAAGATGTACCTCGTCAAGGGGCTCGACGGCCTCGACCGCCGACCCGTCGCCCCGGGGACCATCTGGTCCACCGACAACCCCGACGCCTCCATCCAGGCCTTCGGCGGCGACGCCGACAGCCCCGGCGAACGCGACCACATCCAGGAGATCCGCGAGGCCCTCGACAAGACCTCCGGCGTCCCCCCGCTCGCCAGCGGCGTCGTCCGCGCCAGGATCGGCAACCTCTCCAGCGCCAACGCACTCCGCATCACCCTCATGGGCGTCCTCGCCAAGACCGCCCGCAAACGCGTCACCTACGGCCAGGGCATCGTCCGCGCCTCCACCCTCGCCCTCGCCGCCCTCGACGAACTCGGAATCCTCCCCACCGACCCGCGCGACCGCGGGCTCCGACTCGACTGGCCCGACCCGCTCCCCGAGGACACCCGCGAGCAGGCCGCCCTCGCCCGCGCCAAGGCCGACCTCGGCGTGCCCCTCGACCGCGTCCTCGCCGACCTGGGCGAGTCCACCGCCGACGCCGGCGTGCAGTGAGCCCGCCGCCCGAGTCCACGCTCCACGACGCCTCACCCCGACCCCTCCACGCACCCCCGAAAGGAGACACCATGACCGTGGCCGCCACCACTCCCGAACCGATCATCACGCCCACCGCCGACGCGCCCGATCCCGCCGACGAGGCCGCGACGCTCCGCGAGGAACTCGCCAGGACCCTCGAGTCGCTCCGCGCGGCGGAACTGAAGCGCTCGATCGATCGCGAACTCTTCCTCGCCGGCGCCATCGACCTCGCCTCCGCCGCGATGCTCACCGAGGCCGCCGTCTCGGGGATGACCTCGCCCGATGCCGCCGCCGCCGTCCGCGAACTCAAGCGTCGCCGGCCCGGGCTCTTCCGACCGGCCGCCCCGCCAGGGGGCGCCTCGATGGGCCCGGCCACCTCCCCGGGCGAGACCGACGCCGACCGCGCCCTGGCCGCCGCTTCCGCCACCGGCGACCGCAAGGCCCTCCTGCACTACCTCCGCGCCCGCCGCGCCGGCTAGCCCACCGCGCGCCTCCCGAACCTCCTGTCTCCACGCCCGTTCGCCCAACTCTCTCTGGAAAGGACCCTCATGCCGTTCACTGGCAAGTCGACCTTCGACGCCGGCGCCGACCTCCCCGAACTCGTCGAGGACGTGTCGGACATCATCGGGATCGTCAGCCCCTTCGAGACCCCGCTGCTCGACCACCTCGGCGACGCCAAGCGCGCCGCCCAGAGCACCATCCACGAGTGGCTCGAGGACTCCCTGCTCCCCAACACCGACACGCTCAACCAGTCCATCTTCTCGCCCGACCCCCAGTCCGCCACCGCCCTCACCGTCGCGAACGGCGACCGCTTCCGCGTCGGCGACCTCGTCCGCCCCGGCGAGAGCAGCGAGATCATGCTCGTCACCGCCGTCGCCGGCAACTCCCTCACCGTCACCCGCACCTACGGCGGCACCCCCACCTCGACCCTCACCAACGGGATCAAACTCGTCATCGTCGGCAACGCCGCCCTCGAGGGCGACGCCGCCTCCGCCGCCCGCTTCACCTCCCGCGTCCGCAAGCGCAACTACACCCAGATCCTCTCCTCCACCGTCTCCGTCTCCGGCTCCATGCAGGCCGCCCGCGCCCATGGCGTCGCCGACGAGGTCGATTTCCAGAAGCAGGAACGCCTCCGCGAACTCCTCCGCGACCTCGAGAACTGCGTGATCAACGGCGTCGCGCCCGCCACCAACCCGCAGGGATCCAGCACCGTCCGCCGGTCCATGCAGGGCATCGTCCGGTCCATCGCCACCAACGTCTTCGTCCCCGACCAGGGCGGCATGCCCCCCGGCGGCGGGGGCAGCGGCGACGAACTCAACGAGGAACTCCTCAACGCCGCCATGCGCCGCATCTGGGACCAGTCCTCCGCACGCATCGACACCATCCTCGTCGGCGGAACCCAGAAACGCCGCATCAACGGCTTCGCCACCGGCGCACGCTCGTTCTCCCCCGGCGCCACCACCTTCCGCGACCTCATCAGCGTCTACGAGAGCGACTTCGGCGTCTGCCGCGTCGTCCTCTCCCGGTGGGTCCCCGCCGGCATGGCCCTCCTCCTCGACAGTTCCCGCATCGAGGTCCTCCCCCTCCGAGGCCGCTCCTTCCACTACAAGCCCCTCGCCGCCACCGGCGACTCCATCAGCGGGCAGGTCATCGGCGAGTACACCCTCGAGTTCCGCAACGAGGCCGCCCACGGGCTCATCAAGGGCCTCTCCGTCGCCTAGCCCCGCCTTCGCCCCCCCCCCCCCGCGCCGCCCCACCCCGGCGGCCGCTCCGGCCCGCTCGCGGCCGACTTCCCACCCCTCCGCGCGCGGCGTTCCCCGGGGGGCGGGATGCCGCGACTCCCTCCACGGCGCTCCCGTGCCGTGGACGGGATTCCTCCTCGCCACCGATCTGTCTCTCCTCGCTCCCCCCACCCCCCGCCTCCGCGAACCCAGCCATCAGGAGCCACGCCATGCTCGCCACCGACCGCGACCTCCTCGTGCACGAGCCCAACCTCTTCCGCGAACTGGGCTGGGCCTCGCAGCGACTCGTCAAGGCCACCGGCGCCATCAGCGGGACCACGCTCACCATCTCCGCCTACGACGTGGACCTCGCCAACGCGGGCGTCGCGGCAGGGCACGTCGTTGTCATCGACGGCGCGCCGCTCGAAGTCGTCGAGCGCCTCAGCGCCACCACCGCCACCGTCTCGCGCCTCCGCGCCGATCCCGCCGGCCCCGCCATCGCGCCCTCGCCCATGAGCAACAAGCCCGTGACCATCGCCACCTTCGCGCCCCAGGTCGCGCTCGTGCGCGACCAGGTGCTCCGGCTCCTGGGCCTCGAGCCCCCCGACGAGTCCCGCGTCACCAACCCCGACGCGCTCCGACGCCTCGTCGCCCTCGGCGCCCTCCACCTCGCCTACACCGCGGCGTCGGCGGCCGGCGGCGAGCAGGGTTGGTCCAGCCGCACCTGGAGCCGCGGGCAGTTCTACCTCCAACGCTTCGCCGACGAGCGCGAACGCGTCGAGGCCCGCCTCGACCTCGACGGCGACGGGATCGCCGACGCCTGCCGACGCCTCAACGTCGCCCAACTCGTCCGCGATTGATCCCCGTCACACCCGCCACTTCACCCGGCCTGTCCTCTCGTTCGCTTCGCCCGCTTCGTTCTTGCCTTTCTTTCTCTGCCACTTTGTTGCCTTGCGTCTTTGCCCCTCTCCCCCGGAACCCGCCATGCTCATCCTCAACCCTCGCAGCGTGACGTTCGGGCTCGCCACCTGGGACGGCGTCGTGGCCGTCTCGATCGACCGCGCCGCGGCCCGCGTCGTCGAGGAGTGGTCCGACGACGGGCCCTATGCCGTGCTCGCCGACGTGCCCGAGCAGCGGACGCGGATCATCGTCGCGCAGGAGCCCTCGGCCGACGACGTGGGCGTCCCGCGCCCGGGCGACCAGGCGACCCTCACGCTCCACACCTCGCCCGCCAGCGCCGACGCGGGACGAAGGGTCATCAGCGCCACCGCCGTCGTCCTGGCCGTCGAGCACGAGATCTCGCTGAAGCGCGGGGCCTCGCGCACGATCACGCTCGCGGCGGTCTCGGCCTCGGGCAACGCCGACCCCATCTCGATCATCGAGGCCCCCCACTCGCTCTAACCCCCCGCCCCCCCCCGCCGATCTCGACTCACGCCGACGATTCAAGCCCTCCCCGGAGGCCGCCCATGGCATCCTCGTTCAAGTCGCTCAACCTCTTCGGCTCCGGCCCGCACCGATTCGCCGTCGGACGCCAGGGGCAGTTCGTCGTCGCCGAGATCGCGCTGAACAACCCCGTCGCGGGCTCGCGCTATCTGGGCCTGGTCGAACTCGAAGTGATCGTGCGCGGGCGACTGGTCGCCGCGTCGGACTCGGCCCTCTGGACCATCCGCGACGCGATCACGGCCCAACTCCTCGACCCGCCGGCGCCGGGCACGCTCATCGACCACCACGGACGCTCGTGGGCCGACATGTCCTTCGTCCGCTTCGAGCCCGGCGACCGCACCGACCGCGGGCGGACCGTCTCGCTCGCGTACGAGGCGCGGTTCCTCCGCTTCAAGGTCTACCCGCAGGGCGACGGCGACCCGACCAAGGACTAGCGCGAGCGGGCGAAGGCGGAACGCGGCGAGGGAGCAAGGAGGAAGGAGGGGGGCTACTTCGCCACGCCGTCGCGTTGCGCGATGCGCCGCGCCAGCGACGCGCCGGAGTTGAGCCCGCCTTCCATGTAGCCCACGAACTTGTAGCAGGCGTGCTCGCCGGCGACGTGCAGCCGCCCGAAGCCCTTGTGCATCATCGGGCCCATGGTCGTGACCTGTCCCGGCGCGGGGAAGGAGTACCCGGCCTGGCACCACTGGTCGCCGGGCCAATCCATGAATCGGGCGTTGACGAACTGGTCCGCGAAGCCGGGATAGAGCGCCTCGTACGCCTTGCCGTACGCGGCGTCGCGGTCCTCGCGCGAGCGGGCGCGGGCGCGCTCGGCGGCGGGCCCGCCCGAGAACGCGGTGAGACACGCCGGGCCGTCGTCGCCCTGGTTGTCCGTCCCGTCCCAGGTCATGGAGATGTCGCCGTCGGTGAGGCTGTCGGGGGCGAGTTTCTTGTCCTTCCAGAACTTGGACTTGACGTGGGCGAGGTACTTGACGTTCACGCCCATCTGCGGGCTCAGGCCCCCGAGCCCGCCCTTGATCTCGATCCGCTTCCAGACCGTGGGCGGGACGGCGAGCACCACGTCGTCGCACTCGAGCGTGCGCCCGTCCTTGGCGGTCACGAGCATCCCCGAGCCCCTGGGCTCGATCGACGTGGCGGGCAGTTCGAGGATGATGCGGTCCCGGCCGACGGCCTCGGCGAGTTTCGTCGCGAGTTGCTGGTTCCCGCCCTTGCAGCGGTACACCTCGCTCTCGGTCCAGTACTTCTCGAGCCCTCCGCCCTTGACCTGCGCGAGATTCCCGAGGTAGGACTGTCGGGCGGGGTCCTGCCCGTTGTCGGCGGCGAGGACGATCGCGATGCCCTGCTTGGTGATCGGGTCGGCGTCGATGGAGTCTAGCCATTCGCGGGTGGACCGCTTGTCCAGGGCCGCGGCGTTGGGCGTGAGCCAGGGCTCGTCGGCGTTGACGGGCTCGGCGTCTGAGTTCATGCGGGAGAACGCCGCGTCCATGTCGTGGTACAACTTCTCCGCCTCCTCGGACGTCAGCCGCTTGCCCCCGATGACGATCGGGAACTCGGCGTCCTCGGCCTCGGTCACGTCGAGGAACGAGAGGTCGAACTTCTCGGCGTAGGCGACCCAGGTTGGATGGTTCGAACCGATGAGTTCGGCGCCGCCCTCGACGACGCGGCCCGGGACGTGGTCGGTGAAGGTGAGCACGCGCCCGCCGACGCGGTTGCGGGCCTCGAGGATGGTCACGTCGTAACCGACGGCCTTGAGTTCGTAGGCGCAGGCGAGCCCGGCGAACCCGGCGCCGATGATGACGACTCGCTTGCCGCCGCCCACGCCCGTGCCGGCGAGGCGCGCGAGGGTCGAGCGGTTCGAGAGCAGGAGGCCCGCGGAGGCGGCGAGCGAGGCCTGGAGGAACCGGCGTCGCTCGGCGGGATCGACGGGCGTGCCGAAGCGGGCGTGCAAACGGGCGAAGATCGAGCGCGACATGGTGGCCTCCGGGGTTGGGGCGCGTGGCCCCGAGGCGGAAGTGTCGCACGGATGCGAGTCGGGGGCAAGGAGGGGCCCGCGCGAGGGACGAACGCGGCGACTCGGGGCCATCTCGAAAAGTTCTCGCGGCGGTGGTGGGCCGGGCGGCGCGAACGGGGATACTTGCGGATGCGGAGCGTTCTGGCACAGACGATGCTGGCGGCGGGGGCGAACAACCTCTCGCTGCTGACGACGCTGGCGGCGGGGTTCGCGGCGGCGTGGGTGCTCGGGCTGCTGACGCAGCGGCTCGGGCTCTCGCCGATCGTGGGGTATCTGCTCGCGGGCGTGGCGATCGGCCGGCACACGCCGGGGTTCGTGGGGGACGAGGCGATCGCGCTGCAACTGGCGGAGATCGGGGTGATCCTCCTCATGTTCGGGGTGGGCCTGCACTTCCACCTCAAGGACCTCTGGAGGGTCAAGGGCGTGGCGGTCCCCGGGGCGATCGGGCAGAGCCTGGTGGCGACCGTGGCGGCGGCGGTGGTCTTCGGGCTGCTGGGCTGGACGCTCCGCGCGGGCGTGGTGCTCGGGATGGCGATGGCGGTGGCGAGCACGGTGGTCCTGCTGCGCGTGCTCATGGATCGGCGGATGCTGCACACCCCGCACGGGCACGTCGCCGTCGGGTGGCTCATCGTCGAGGACCTGCTCACGGTGCTGGTGCTCGTCATGGTCCCGCTGGTCGGGGGCGCGGGCGCGCCGGGAGCGGAAGGGGCGGGGTCGAGCGGGCTGGCGACGATCGGGTGGGCGGTGCTGAAACTGGCGGCGCTGGTGGCGATCGTGCTGCTGGCGGGCTCGCGTGTCGTGCCGTGGGTGCTGGGGTGGGTGGCGCGGCAGCGGTCGGCGGAGTTGTTCACGCTGACGGTGCTGGTGCTCTCGATCGCGATCGCGGTGGGCTCGGCGACGATCTTCGGGGCGTCGGTGGCGCTGGGGGCGTTCCTGGCGGGGATCGTGGTGGCGCAGTCGCCCGCGAGCCACCAGGCCGCGGCGGACGTGCTCCCGATGCGCGACGCGTTCGCCGTGTTGTTCTTCGTGTCGGTGGGGATGCTGTTCGATCCCTCGTTCGTGGTCACGCATCCGCACCTGCTGGGGGCGGGGCTGGCGATCGTGCTGATCTTCAAGCCGCTGGCGGCGCTGGCGATTGTGGCGCTGCGCGGGTACCCGGTGCGGACGGCGCTGACGGTGGCGATCGGGCTGGCGCAGATCGGGGAGTTCTCGTTCATCCTGGCGCAGGTCGCCAGCGAGCATCGGCTTCTGCCCCCGGAGGCGATGAACGTGCTGGTGGCCACGGCGATGGTGTCGATCACGATCAACCCGATGCTCTTCCGGTCGCTGGACTCGATCGAGCGGCGGGTCGAGGGCGTCCCGTGGCTCCATCGGCTGCTCGGGGCGCGGCACGCGCGGCGGACGGGGGCGATCAACGAGGGCTCGGCCACGGCGATTGCGCAGACGGATCGCCCGCTGGCGGTGATCGTGGGCTATGGGCCGGTGGGCCGATTGGTGGACGCGATGCTCCGCGACTCGGGGATGCAGACGGCGATCGTGGACATGAACCTGGAGACGGTGAGCGGGCTGGCCAAGGCGGGGCGTCCGGCGATCTATGGCGACGGGACGAAGCGCGAGGTGCTGGACCTGGCGGGGGTGCGCAAGGCGTCGCACCTGGTGGTGTCGCTCCCGCACACCGAGGGCCGCGGATCGGTGGTGCTGGCGGCGCGCGAGTTGAACCCGACGATCGAGATCACGGTGCGGGCGCGCTACCTGGCGGAGCAGGAGTCGCTCACCGAGGCCGGGGCGAACACGGTGATCGTCGAGGAGGGCGAGGCGGGAGTGGCGATGGCACGGCGGGTCCTGGAGCGTCGCGGGATGAGCCCGGGCGAGATCGAAGGGGTGCTCCGGGCGGTGCGGCGGTTGTGGAAGATCGACGATGCGACGCCGGGCTCTACGCTTCCGCGATGAACGAGTCGGACCTGCTGGCCCGGATCTACGCCCGCTCGGCGGGGTTGTCGCGGTTTGCGCAGGTCGTGGCCGGGCCGGGGCATGACTGCGCGGTGGTCGATGCCGGCGCGGACGGCGGCGGGTCGCGGCTGCTGCTGAAGGTCGATCAGGTCGTGATGGGTCGGCACGTGCGTCCGGGCACGCCGGTGGATCTGATCGGGCGCAAGGCGGTGGCGCGGGCGGTCTCGGACATCGCGGCGGCGGGCGGTCGGCCGCTGGCGGCGCTGGCGGGCGCGGTCGTGCCGAGCGCCTTCGACGCGGACGGACTCTTCGACGCGGTGTTTCAGTGGGCGGCACACTGGGGCTGCCCGCTGGTGGGCGGGGACATCTCGGGCGGGAGTGAGATGGCGGTCTCGATCGCGGTGGTCGGGCTGCCGCACGCGACGCGGGGCCCGGTGCTGCGGAGCGGGGCGCGGCCTGGGGACGAGGTGTGGGTGACGGGCCGTCTGGGCGGGAGTTATGACGCGGCGACGGGGCTGGGGCGACACCTGACGTTCGAGCCGCGGCTGGCGGAGGCGGCGTGGCTCTGCGACGCGCTGGGCGAGGGCCTGCGGGCGATGATGGACCTCTCGGACGGGCTCGGGCGCGACGCGGCACGGCTGGCGCGGGCCTCGGGCGTGCGCGTGCGGGTCGAGGCGGGGACGCTGCCGAGCCACGAGGGCGTCGATTGGCGGCGGGCGATGCGCGACGGAGAGGACTACGAGTTGCTGTTCGTGGTGGGGGCCGGAGCGAGCGAGCGCTGGCGAAGGACGGCGGAGGCTGCAGGGGGCAGGACGCCGACGGGCGTGCCGCTCACGCGGATCGGGCGCATGGAAGCGGGACAGGGCGCATGCGTTGTCGAGTTCGATGGGCGAGACGAGGACGCCAGCGAGTGGGGCTGGGAGCATGGCGAGTAGCGCGTTGGAACGCGAGCGCCAGGTCGGCGTGGGCGATGCGTGGAGGAACTGTCGGTTGGTGTCGGTGGCTGGCGGCCGAGACCGGGGGAGTACGGCGGGCGGATGGGCCGAGGACCGAGACAGGCACCAGCCAGCGCCGAAACCCGTCAGCCAACCGTCAGGTCGTCCCCAACTGGTGAGGTGTCGGAATGCCTTTGTTTGCAGGCGTTTACGATGTCTTGTCCGCTGACTCTCCACAGTTGTCGGACACAATTACTACTACCACGGTTCTATGTCTTTGAGTAGTCATCCTGCAGGGACTCGGGTCCGCTGTCGGGCACGGTGGGCCTTGGGCTTCTGCCCGAGGCGTGTGGATTGGCAGCGCGGGCACCAGACGGTGGTGCGTTGGGCGATGGAGGCTTGGCGGAGAGGAGTGCCGCAGGCGAGGCAGGGCAGGCCCGCGCGGGCGTAGACCTGATGGCGGTTCTGGGCCGAGCCTGGTTGGCCTGTGCCGTCGCGGTAGTCGCGGAGGGTGCTGCCGCCGGCGTAGATGGCGTCGAGCAGGACTCGGCGGATGGCGAGGGCGAGGTCGTCGGCGCGCATGCCGCGGATGCTGCCGGCGCGGGCTTTCGGCGCGATGCGGGCGGCGAAGAGGGCCTCGTCGGCGTAGATGTTCCCGACGCCGGCGAGGGTGCGCTGGTCAAGAAGTGCGGCCTTGACGGGCCGACGTGAGCCTGCCAGGGCGCGCTCGAGCGCGGGGCCGTTGATGTCGAGGGCGTCGGGACCGAGGTCTGCCCAACGGCGGGCGAGGGCGTCGGGGTGGGGGAGGGTCCAGATGCCGCCGAATCGGCGCGGGTCCTCGAAGACGAGGCGGGTGTCGGAGTCGAGTGTCCAGAGGGCGTGGGCGTGGGTTGGGAGGGTGGAGTCGCGGGAGACGAAGAGGCGACCGGACATGCCGAGGTGGACGACGAGGGCGCGGCCGTCGGCGGCGAGGATGGCGAGTTGCTTCCCATGCCGGCGGAGTTCGGCGATCGAAGCGTCGCGGAGGAGGTGGGCGTGGGTGGGAGGGGTGCCATCGTGGGTGTCGCAGATGTCGGCGCGGAGGAGGCGTGCGGACGCGACGCGGCGGCCCAGGAGATGGGGCAGGAGGCTTCTGCGGACGGACTCGACCTCTGGGAGTTCGGGCACGGTGGAGGGTATCCGCGGACGGGAGGTGTTGGGGTCGCGGGTAAGAGGGGGGGTTCCTATGATTGGGTTCTGGGGTGGCCCGGGAACCGCACATGGGCGGGCCCGTCCCACCAGGCGATCCTTGGGGACCAAACGATGAGCAGCAGACGGTGGATGATGCCCGGCGTGATGGCGTGGGCGACGGTGGTGGCCGTGATCGTGGGCGGTCTTCGTGCGGACGCGGAGATGCAGTCGGCGGGGTCGCCGGCGACGTCGACGGCGGTGGTGGACATCCAGCGGCTGATCAACGGGCTGACGGAGTTCAAGGACGCGCAGACGAAGTTGGAGGGCTCGGCGAAGGAGAAGCAGGCGGACCTGAAGGCGATGGAGGACCAGTTCAAGGGGCTCAAGGCCGAGTACGAGATGGAGAAGGACAAGTCGTCGGCCGCGGCGCGGGAGAAGGCGATCAAGGTGGCGGAGTTGGGGCAGTCGATCGACAGCAAGCGGAAACTGCTAGGGCAGGAGATGGAGATCCGTGCCGGGGAGGCGATGTTCGAGATCTATCAGCGGGCGCTGGGAGCGGTGGAGAAGATGGCCAAGGACGGGGGCTGGGAGTTGGTGCTGGTGGATGATCGGTCGATCGTGTGGCCGCAGGGTCGGGTGAAGACGAACGACCGGATCAACGACTTCATCACGGCCAAGCGGGTGCTGTACGCGGCGGACCGGATCGACCTGACGCCGCAACTGATCACTCGGATGAACAACGCGTACGCGGCGGGCGGGAAGAAGTGATGCACACGACGGGGACCATCGCCGCGGCGCTGGGGGCGGAGTTGGTCGGGCCTTCGGATCGGCCGATCCGTGGACTAGGGACGCTGGACGGTGCCGGGCCGGAGGAGTTGACGTTTATTCGATCGGCGGCGTTCGCGGCGGAGTGGCGATCGTCGCGCGCGGGGGCGGCGATCGTGAGCCGGGGGTTGGAGGTTCCCGGGCATGACTCCGCGGCGCGGGCGCTGCTGGTGGTGCCGGACGCGGACATGGCGCTGACGAAGGCGCTGGGGCTGTTCGCGCCGCCGGCGTCGAGGCCGGCGCCGGGCGTGCATCCGTCGGCGTTGGTGGACGTGTCGGCGAGGGTTGGCGCCGGGGCGAGCATCGGGCCGATGTGCGTGGTGGAGGCGGGGGCGACGATCGGGGACGGGGCGGTGCTGGTGTCGCAGGTGTTCGTGGGGGCAGGGGCGACGGTGGGCGCGGGGACGACGCTGCACGCGCACGTGTCGATCGGGGAGCGGTGCGTGGTGGGTCGGCAGTGCCTGTTGCATCCCGGGGTGGTGATCGGAGCGGACGGGTTCGGGTTCGTGTCCTCGCCGGACGGGCGCGGGCTGCAAAAGGTCCCGCACATCGGGACGGTGGAGATCGGGGACCAGGTGGAGATCGGCGCGAACTCGTGCGTGGACCGGGCGAAGTTCGGGTCGACGACGGTGGGGAGCGGGACGAAGATCGACAACCTCGTGCAGGTCGGGCACAACTGCCGGATCGGGCGGGCGTGCCTGATCTGCGGGCAGGTGGGGCTGGCGGGGTCGGTGACGGTCGGGGACGGGGTGATCCTGGCCGGGCAGGTCGGCGTGGCGGACAACCTGACCATCGGTCCGCGGGCGCGGCTCGGGGCGGGCTCGGGCGTGACGCGGAGCGTCCCGGCGGGGCAGACGTGGCTGGGGTACCCCGCGGCCGAGGCGCGCGAGTGCCTCCGCAACTGGTCGGCGCTCCTGTCGCTGGCGACGCGGCTGCGCCGGCTGGAGCAGGCGACGAACATCCCCGCGGGCGACGCCTGAGATGCCCGCGACGGTGACGGGAACCGGGCTGTTCACGGGCGCGCCCGGGGCGGTGCGGATCACGCCGGCGGATCACCGATTGGCGATCGTGTGGGCGGTCGGCGAGCGGACGCCGGCGGACGCGCGGGCCGTGGCGCCCCCCCCATCACTGCCTGCGGGGGGATTCCCGGCGCGGAACACGATCCTGTCGGGCGGGGCGGGGCGGACGCTGCTGACGGTCGAGCACATGCTGTCGGCGCTGGCGGGGCTGGGGGTGTGGCGTGCGGCGATCGAGCCGACCGGGCCGGAGGTGCCCATCGGCGACGGGTCGGCGGTCGAGTTTGTGCGCGCGCTGCGCGAGGCGGGGATCGCGGGGAGCGGGAGCGGCGAGGTGGAACCGATCGTGCTCCGCGAGGCGATCGTGATCGAGGATGGCAAGGGCGGGCGGATCGAGGCGCACCCGAGGCGGAGTCCGGGCGCGACCTACGAGTATCGGCTGGACTATGGCCCCGGCGCGCCGATCGCAGCGCAGAGCGCGGCATGGGCACCGGCGGGCGAGAGCGAGCACGGTCACGGCCCGGGGACGCGGGTGTATCGGGACTACGCGACGGAGGTGGCGCCGGCGCGGACGTTCTGTCTGCAGGCCGAGGCGGAGGCGATGCGGGCGATGGGGCTGTTCAAGCACATCAGCCCCCGGGAGATGCTGGTTATTGGACCGGGCGGCCCGATCGAGAACGAGTTGCGGTTCGAGGACGAGCCGGCGCGGCACAAGGTGTTGGACATAGTTGGGGACCTGGCGCTGGCGGGTGGGCCGATCCGGGCGGACATCGTGGCGACGCGGGCCGGGCACGCGCTGAACCACCGGCTGGCCCGGGCGATCCTTGAATCCGCGGCGGGGTACGATCCGAAGTAACTGCGTGCCCGATCTGGGCGTAAGAGGGGTGGTCCCAGGGGTTCCGGCGGCGGGGGGGTTCGGCGGAAGGGTGCAGCGGGTCGGGGGGTTCGCGGAGGCTCGGACATGCGACGCGGGTTCACGCTGATCGAACTGCTCGTGGTCATCAGTGTGATCGGGGTGCTCATCAGCATCACGCTTCCCGCGCTGGGGTCGGCCCGGGAGACGTCGCGGCGGACCAAGTGCCTGGCGAACGTTCGGAGCATCGGGAACGGGTTCGGGATGTACCTGAACGACAGCAAGGGGAAGTTTCCGCTGGTTCGGCCGTTGCACTCGGGCGGCGGTGGGGGTGGCGGGAGGCCGGACCCGTCGCTGCTGGACCTGCTGGGGGACTACCTGGACGCGCCGGTGCCACGGAAGGACGAGCGCGGGTTCTTCATCGTGTCGGATCCGTACAAGTGTCCATCGGACATCGCCTCGGCGGACTCGGCGCAGGAGTTCGAGCCGGTGTGGCGGACGGACGGGACGAGTTACGAGTATTTCCCCGGGGCGTTCATGCTGCTGGCGGAGGTGCTCTTCATGCGTGATCCGGCGCTGGCGGTGACGAAGGCGTACGACGCGGACCGGCGGTGGCCGATCCTGATGGATCAGGCGGACTGGCACAAGTTGCGTCGGAGCGGCCCGCCTCGGAACGCGGTGTACTACCCGGACTATCGGGCGGACTGGGCGCCGGAGTTGTCGCAGAATGACATCAATCGGTTCATCGCCGACATGAGGCGGGGCGGGTGAGCATGGACACTCGGGCTGAGATGACGGCGACGGTGGCGCGGATGGGCCGGCGGTTCCGGCGCTCGCCGAGCGTGTCGGAGGTGGTCGAGTCGATCCGGTATCGGCTGGCGGGGACGGAGTCGCGTCGGCGTCGGCTGGTGCGGGGGCTGAAGGTGGGCGGCCCGGTGCTGCTGGTGGCGCTGGGGATGGGTGCGTACCTGGTGCTCAGGCCCGTGCCGCAGCCGGATTACCTGAAGGACGACATCGGGGAGGTGTTCAACTACACGCTGCTGACGGACGAGTTCAACAAGTTGCCGGTCGAGAAGCGGATGGAGTTGATCGGGCAGTTGGTGACGCGGATGAAGTCGATGTCGTCGGGGGACTCGGTGCTGCTGGCGGCGTTCGCGTCGGGGATCGCTGGCGCGGCGCGGCAGCAGATCGAGGAGAACGCGTCGAAACTGATGATCGACCTGTGGGACAAGTACGCGAAGGACTACGCGAACGTGAAGCCGGAGGACCAGGGGGCGTTCCTGGATAACACGTTCCTGGAGTTCGTGAAGACGATGGAGGGGGTGGCGGGGCAGGTTCGGGACGTCTCGGACAGCCAGCGGCTGACGGAGGTTCGGGAGCAGGCGAAGCGGGAGCGGGAGCGGGCTGGGGAGGGTCGCGTGCCGCCGAACCAGGCGCTCGGGCGGATGTTCACGATCATGCGGGACAACGTGGGCGGTCACGCGAGTCCGGCGCAGCGGACGCGCGGGCAACTGATGATCCGGGACATGATGCGGCACTTCCGCGGCGAGGGCGGGGGCGGGAAGTAGACGCGGATCGTGCGCGAGGAGCCGCGAGCGTCGGCGAGCGTGCTTTCTAGCAACGGCCATCGATGGCGTGCGGGCCGGACGGCCGGCGCTTTCTCCGCGCTGCCACCATCGCGGCCTGAGCACGACGGCGCCCACCCCCGGCGCAGGGACGATGGGCACGACGACGGAGCCGAACTGGTTGGGGTTGATGAAGCGAGAGACGTATTGCGGGTTCCCCGTCGGCCCAACGCCGGTCTGGACCAAGATCGACGTGTGGTCGCTTGGTCCCTGTCCCGCGGCGATCTGCCATGTCACGGAGCGCGGCGTGTAACTCGCCGGATTCCATACGCCGAACCAGATACTCGCTACCGGGTTTCCTGTCGCGCGATTGACAAAGCCGGTGAAGTCCTCCTTGACCAGCGTGACCGCTGCCTCCTTGAGCGTGCCACCCGCGCCTGCGTGGCGACGGATCCTCAGGGCCAACCGGCGAACACGCACGTCATCAGGCAACGCGTCGAGCGCGAAGCCGCCGGCTCGGAGGTACTCCGTCTTGCTCTCGCCCGCGAGATACACGGACGCGCACTGCCCGTTGGCCGAGAAGATGTTCGCGGGGTCCGTCCACTTGAGCGAGCCTCCGGGACGCGCATACCCGCCGTTGGCCGAGGTCGGACTGCCGGCGATGTTGTCCGTGCAGCACTCGACGCGGCTCGCGCTGGACGTGATCGAGCGCATCGGCGGGCGGAGCGCCGCGGGCCGGAACGTCGCGCTTGGCGCTTCCTTCGGCCGCCAGATGGAGCCGTGCAACGGCGCTCTTGCAACCATGGACGGGCCTCCGGGCACGCTTGATG
>JAEUIZ010000041.1 GCA_016793805.1 Phycisphaerae bacterium | reverse complement strand
AAGCGGACGGTGCAGTTCGTCCCCGTGGGCGGAGTGCCAAACTCCAGCATCTTCGGACGCTCGAACTGCCAGCGGCAGTTGCGGAAGACCAGCCCGCCCTGGATCAACCTGATGAGCGCGGCCCCATACGGCGAGGGCGGCGCGGCGGACTGGTTGAAGCCGTCGCAGGTGACGCGGCTGTACCCGTCGACGCGGAGGAGTTTGGGGCAGTCCTCGTAGCGGACGGCGTTGAGGACGTTGATGCCGACGTTGGGGCCGCCGCCGCCGGCGCCGAACTTGAAGGCGTAGTCGTCGGTCCCCTCCCCACCGCAGGCGGTGAGGGCGGCGGACTGGACGTTGACGCCGCCGCCCTCGTCGGCGTCGATGACGGTCTTGCAATGGTTGGCGGCGAGCATGGTGAACAGGTAGTTCTGATTCTGTGGGTGAGTGAGTTTGAAGCCGGTGTTGCAGTCGGACAGAGTGACGCGCTCAAGAAGGACCTCGGAGTCGGTCTTCTCTGCCGAGCCGCCGCATTGGATGCCGGTCTGCGCGTCGCGGAAGTGGCAGTTTTTGATGGCGATCCACGACGAGCCGTTGCCGGATAGCGAAGTGAGCTCGAGTAGCGTGCCTGCCCTCGGTCCAGTGCTGCCTTGCTGGCCGATGAACGCGAGGTCTCGCACCGTCGTGCCCTGCACGCCTCGAAGGCGGAACATGGTCCCCCCCGCACT
Organism: Phycisphaerae bacterium; assembly: GCA_016793805.1. Classification (GTDB taxonomy): domain Bacteria; phylum Planctomycetota; class Phycisphaerae; order Phycisphaerales; family UBA1924; genus JAEUIZ01. The sequence continues at coordinate 66,937 of JAEUIZ010000041.1, read as the reverse complement.
GCCAGTCCAGAGCAGAATCGACCGCGGGCCGAAGACGTCCGTGTTGGAGGAGGTGTTGATCACGGGATGCACGCCCGTGCCGCGGACTTCCAAGCCGAAGAAGCGATCGATGACGATCGAAGCGTTAATGAGATAGGTTCCCTCGGGAAAGTAGAGGACCGGGCCGGCGTTTCGTGGGTCCGTCGTGTTCGGGTCGTTCGGGATGCTGTCGATCGCGTTCTGGATTGCCTCGGTGTCGTCGGCGCTGCCGTCGCCTTTGGCGCCGAAGAGTTTGACGTTGAGGAAGGGACGAGGCATGTTCGGTCTCCTGACGGGCTTGGGACTTGTCTTGACGGCAAGTCAAGAATCGGGTACCCTACCTATCGCCAAAAAAAAACCGAACTTGAGAGCCTGGAGGTATTCCGTGACACTCCGCACTCGCACCTTGCTTCTTGTGGTGGCGGCGGCCTCGGCGCCTGCGATGGCGCAGCCGGGATTCGTGCAGTTCGGCATCGCGATCGTCTGGGGCGTGTCCGCGGACGGTCGCACGGCGGTCGGAGACAGCAGCAGTCCGCGTCGGTGGTCGGCCGCGACGGGTGTTCAGAATCTCGGAACCACCGCCCGCGGCGTCGCCTACGCGTGCTCGATTGACGGTTCGATCATTGTTGGCAACCTCAACGACGTTCCGTTTTGTTGGACGATGGCGACTGGAATCCAGATGCTCCCGCTTCCGCCGGGAACGGTCCCGCAGACGGAGTCCGATGCCCGAGGCGTCTCGGCGGACGGCACGGTCATCGGCGGGACCGTGTGGGACTCCGCGTCTGGATCGTACATCCCCGTCACCTGGCGCAACGGCACGCTCGAGGTGCCCACGCTCCCGCCGGGGTGGCGCGACGTCATCGCCGAGGCGGTCTCGGGCGACGGGAGCGTAGTGATTGGAACACGGAACTACTACCGAGCCGGGTATCGGTGGACGGCGGCGGCGGGCTTCGAGGACGTGCCGCCGATGCCGCAGCAACCGCACAGCCCGCTCGGTTCCGTGTATCCGCGTTCGATCAGCCACGACGGAACGGTGATCGTCGGCGCGCGCGAGCCCACGCCGATCGGCGGGTGGGTCCCATTCCGCTGGCGCTACGGGCAGGCGGTCGAGAATCTGCCGATCATCCCCGGGTTCAACCACGGCATCGCTCGCGATGTCTCGGACGACGGGAAGACGGTCATCGGGTATGTCTTCAACGACGCCAGCTCTTACAACGCGTTCATCTGGAAGGAAGGGCGCGGCTCGATGCTGCTGCGCGACTACCTGGCGGAGGTCGGCGTGGTCGTGCCGGCCGGAGTGACGCTGTCCCTGGGCAAGGGCCTCTCGGCGAGCGGGCTGGTCATCTTCGGGCAGTGCTTCGGCACGGGGTGCCCCGGCGGCGCGTTCCGGGCCGAGGTTCCGTGCCCGGCGAACTGCGACGGGAGCACGGCGGCGCCGGTGCTGAACGTGGCGGACTTCATCTGCTTCCTGAATCGCTTCGCCGCAGGGGACTCGCGGGCGAACTGTGACGCGAGCACGACGCCGCCGGTGTTGAGCGTGGCGGACTTCGTGTGCTTCCAGACGCAGTTCGCGGCGGGGTGCCCGTAGCCGCCGGCGGGAGTGCGCGTGCGTCGATGGGGCCGGGGCTTCGCGAGGTCAGGCCCGCGCGTCGAGCACCATGTTGAAGGGCGTGGTGGTGGCGACGCGCACGGACGCGAATCCGCCGGCGCGGATCGTGTCGCTGAGGCGCTTCGGGCCGGCCTGCGCGCCCAGGGCCGGTCCCTTGCCCGCCAGCGACGCGCCGACGCAGATCATGGTCGAGGCCGCGGAGTAGGTGCGTCCGACGGGGTTGAGGTTCTCCTCGGTCTTGTCGCTGGCGATGGGCTCGACGACCATCCACGCGCCCCCGGGCGCGAGCCGCGAGCGCACCTGCCGCGCGCAGCCGACGGGGTCGGCCATGTCGTGGAGGCAGTCGAAGCACGCGACGAGGTCGTAGCCGCCGGCCCCCTTGGGCGCGGGGAACGACGTGGCGTCGGCGACTTCAAATGTTACATTCTTGAGACCCTCGGCCGCGGCCTTCTTCCGGGCGCACTCGATCGAGGGCCCGTGCGCGTCGAAGCCGACGAAAGTGCTCCGCGGGAACGCCCTGGCCATGAGGATCGTCGAGATCGCGTGCCCGCACCCGACATCGGCGACGTGCCCGCCCGCGAGGAGGCGCTCCTTGACGCCCGCGAGCGCCGGGATCCACTCGCCCACGGGGCTGCCGCGGTAGGTGCCGCCGAAGAACCGCTCGGTCCCGCAGAAGAGGCAGGTGTCGTGGTCGCCCCAGGGGATGCCCTCGCCGGTCCTGAAGGCGCGCTCGACCTTGGGCTCGTCGCGGTGGCACGACTGGATCACGTCGAACCCGCCGCAGAGGAAGACCGGGCTCGACTCGTCGGCGAGGCAGAACGCCTGCTCGTCGGGGAGCGAGTACCGCCCGCTCTCGGGGTGGTAGCGTACGTATCCGCCCGCGGCCTGGTTGAGCAGCCACTCCCGGACGTAGCGCTCCGCGCACCCCGCCTTCGCCGCGAGTTCGGCGGAGGTCATGGGCCCGGCGCCGGCCATCGCCTTGTAGAGCCCGAGTCGGTCCCCGATCATCACGAGGCAGGCCGAGAGGGCCGCCCCCATGTCCGAGACCGCCTTGCCGAGAAAGTCGTGCAGTTTCGCCTCGTCGATCGCCATGTTGGTCTCCCGGATTGAGGCCCCACGGAGGGGGCCGGTGCGACGGAGATCGTGGCGAGGACCGCGGCTATCGGGGCTCGTAGTGCGTGGTTCGGCTGACGCGGTTGCCCTCGCCCATGATGAGCACGCGGGGGCGATGCCGGGCGTGCTCCTCGTCGGTCATGAGCGCGAAGTGCATGATGATGAGTTGGTCCCCGACCTCGACGAGGTGGGCCGCGGCCCCGTTGATCTCGAACTTCCGCGACCCGGGTTCCCCGCGGAGGATGTAGGTCTCGAAGCGTTCGCCGTTGCGGCAGTTGGCGATGGAGACGGCGTCGTTGGGCCGCATCCCGCTCTGCTCGAGCAGGTCCGCGTCGATGGTGATGGACCCGACGTAGTCGGGGAGCGCCGCCGTCACGCGGGCCTGGTGGATCTTGCTGTGCAACACCTTGCGGAGCATCGGCGGGTGGTCCTCGCGTCGGGCCCCGCCCCCACGTCATGGCCCGGCGGGCATTGTAGTGCCCACGCGTGCCGCGACTCGCGGGCTACAACTCCACCATCTCCATCGCCGGGGCGGCGGTCGCGGTGGTCGCCGGCGGGGCGAGGGTGGCAAAGTCCTTGAGTGGCGGGAGTTCGGCCATCTGTCGCCGGGTCGCGGCGGCGTAGAAGACAGCCGGCGTTTCGGTTGCCGAGCCGCCCTCTCGGGCCGCAGCGGCACGCAGCAGGTCCAGCGCGATCTGGCCCTCGGCGGCGGCATGCTCCGGGGGCGCGATCGCCGCCTCGAACGATTGCAGCATGTCGCGCCCGCTCTGGAACGTCCCGGCCTTCTCGGCCCACGTCGCCGAGGGGAGCACCACGTCCGCCTCGTCCACCAGCCGCGACGAGAGCGTGTCGATCTGCACGGTGAACGGGCGCGAGGAGTTCGCCCGGCTGACGGCCGCGAGGAGCGCGTCGTCGGCCCACGCCGCGGGATAGTTGCCGGTGAGGATGATCGCCCCGATCCGCCCGCCGCGAAGTTCCGCCGCCAGCGCCGCGTACTCCAGCGGCTTCGCGCCCGCGACGGCCTCGAGCACCCGGCGCACGCCGCGCGCGTTGGGCGCCTTCTCGGCCCAGACCTTGAACTGCTTGTCCGCGGGGCCCGTCGGCGGGAAGTGCTTGTCCTGCCCTCGCGTCGGGACGGGGCCGACGGCGAGCACGGCCTTCGGGTCCAGCGCCAGGGCCGATCGTGCCAGCAGGAACGCGTCCTCGCAGGTCAGCATGGGGCTGACGACCAGCGCCAGGCGCCTGCCGCCCGCGATCGCGCCGCGCACGCCCTCGGCCGCCGCGGCGAGCGCCCGCGCCGGGTCGCTCTCGACGAGCGCGCCGAACTGCCGACGCATGGGCGTCCTGAGCCGATCCTCGCTGTGGACGAACTTCCACCCGTAGCGGACCTCGTCCGTGATCCACCACTTGTTCACCGCGAGATTCGTCCGCGGCTTGACGCGGTAGATCCGGCCCTCGTTGTGCTCGATGAAGATGTTGTCCCCGCTGGCGGTCAGCGGGTCGACGCTCGGCGTGCTTTTGAGGAACCACACCCGCTGCGCGAACAGGAAGTCCTTGTCCAGCAGCGCGCCCACGGGGCACAGGTCGATCACGTTGGCCGAGAGTTCGTTGTCCAGCGCCTTGCCGGGGAACACGTCGATCTCGGCCTTGTTCCCGCGGCCCTGCACCGACAGTTCCGCCGTCCCCGTCACCTCGCGCGTGAACCGCACGCACCGCGAGCACATGATGCAGCGGTCGGAATAGAGCAGGACGTGCGGGCCCACGTCCTTCTTGGGCTGCTTGACCTTCACCTCCTCGAAGCGCGACACCCCGCGCCCGTACTGGTACGAGTAGTCCTGCAACAGGCACTCGCCCGCCTGGTCGCACACCGGGCAATCCAGCGGGTGGTTGATGAGCAAGTACTCCATCACCGCCTTCTGGTTCTGCACGGCCTTGGGCGAGTCGGTGTAGACCACCATCCCGTCCACCGCCGCCGTCTGGCACGTCGGGAGCAGTTTCCCGCCCATGTACGGCTCGACCTTGCCGGTCTTGGGGTTCGGGGCCCAGCACTCCCCCAGGCAGATGCGGCACGAGGCGACGATCGACAGCCCGTCGTGGTAGCAATACTGCGGGATCTCGATCCCGTGCGCGTTGGCGACCTGGAGGATCATCTGGCCCGGGGTAAAGGTGCAGGACACGCCGTTGATGGTGATGGTTGGCATGGGGGGGCTCGGGCGGGATGATAGAGAGGGCCGGGAGTCGAGATCGAGCCCTGCTACGCTGGGGCATGGCCGGCCCGGACGCTGATCTCCTGCGCCGACTCGACGAGGAGCGGGCCCGCGTGCTGCGTCGGCGGGTGGCGTGGTATTGCCGCGTGCTGCTGGCCTTGCTGTCGCTGAGCCTCATGGGCGACACACTCTCTCTGGTCGGTGGGGCACGCGACGAGGCGATCGTCGGGTTTCTGTACGACCTGCCCCTGGTGGCCCTCTTCCTCGGCGCGTTCATCTACGTTGACGTGGCGCGCCCGGATCGCCGACGGCTGCTGCTCGCGCTTTCGGTGCTCACGGTTGCCGGCACGGGGTTCGCGATGGCGATGGAGCCGATCGGCGACCAACTCTCGCTGGCCTCGGCGGAGTCGCCGCCGCACGCCTCGGCGTGGCGGCCCGGAGTCGCGGCGCTCGTCCCCTTCGCCGCCCTGCACACGATCGCCTCCATCCTCGTGCCGATGCGACTGCGCGAATCGGCCCGCATCGTCGGCCCGTGTTGGGCGACGTTCGCCGTGGTCGTCGCCGGGCTCCAGCGCGTCCCGGTGGGGCCCGCGGTGATCCTGATCGCGTCGTTCCCCCTCGCTGCCGCTCCAGGTGTGCTCTGGAGCGCCTGGCGCTACCGCGAGTTCGACGAGCGGTTCCGATGGCGCGACCTTGGACGGCACCACCGGGCCCTCGCCGCCGAACTCGACGACGCCCGCCGGATCCATGAGGCGCTGTTCCCCCCTGAGATCACGCGCGGGCCGGTGCGGCTCGCGTATCGCTACGAGCCCATGCGGCAGATCGGGGGCGACTTCCTCTTTGCCCATCCGCTCGCGATCCCGGCCTCCGAGCCCGCGGCCTCGCTCTCGATCGTGCTGATCGACGTCAGCGGGCACGGGGTGCCGGCGGCGCTGGCCGTCAATCGCCTTCATGGAGAACTCCGCCGCGTGTTCGGGGCGCGTCCCGACGCGGGCCCGGGCGAGGTGCTCGCGGCCCTGAACGCCTACGCCTTCGCCGACCTCGCGCCCCAGGGGATGTACGCGACCGCGATGTGCGTGCGCATCGACCCCGCGACGCGGGTCGCACGCTGGGCCGGCGCGGGGCATCCCCCGGGCCTGCTCCTCTCGCCCCACGGCTCGCTCACCCGCCTCCCGTCCGGCGCGACCATGCTCGGCGTCGTCGAGCCGGAACGCTTCGATCCCGACGAACGCTCGACGGGAATGGGCACGGGCCACGGCGTGGTGCTCTTTACCGACGGCGCCATCGAAGCCGCGGACCCTTCGGGGACGCGCCTTGGGCTCGAGCGCGTCATCCAAGCCGCGCGGAGCGCTCCGCCCGGCGCGCGGGCCGGAAGCGTGGCGTCGGCCGCGGCGTCCCACCGCGCGGGCAATCCCGAGGACGACCTGCTCGCGGTCGAGGCCTGGCTCCCCGACTGACTATTCCACCACGATCGCCTTGTTCAGCCTCGCCTTGGTCCGGTTGTCCTGGGCGCCGATCGTGATCTTCTGCCCGCGCAGGAGTTCGCGGGCGTTGGGGAACGCGAACCGCCGCACGACCGTCTGCCCCGGCTCCAGGTCGCTGATCGACGCCCGGTCGCGGCGATAGCCGGACTCAGGAGGCGGCACGGCCGTCAGGATCAACGTCTCGGGCGTCTGGCCCATGTTGGTCACTCGAGCCTCGATCATGAGGTCGGTCCCCACGCCCTCGGGCAGCCAGCGGTAGGAAATCTCGAGCCGCACGTCCGCGAGGCTGATCTCGAACGTCGTGCGCAGCCGAACCGTCCCCAGCCCGCGCCCCTCGATCTCAAGGTCCGCGACCACCTCCTTCCGCCCCGCCTCCTCGAGCGGCCCAAAGGCCACCGACAGCGGGATCCGGCCCTCGCGCCCGGGCCCGATCGAGAAGTTCGAGACCCGCGGGGAGATGCGCCAGGTGCGGTCGCGGATCCCCGTCTCGGACGACAGCCCCCCCGGCTCCAGCACGCTCAGCCGCCCGTCGATCCGCGTGGGCCAGGGGTTCTTCAGGATCAGGTCCATCTGGTGCTCGCCCGCCGCAGCAGCGATCGTCCCCGGGTCGACCCGGAAACTCGACACGAGCAGCGCGAGTTCGACATCCACGCCCTCGACAAAGAGCGGCGCCTCCCCCACCGGGATCTGGTGCGTCGCGGGCTGGCCCGCGCGTCCGCCGGAACGTCCCAACGGCACCTCGTTCCCGAAGAGGTCGATGGCGCGGAGCCGACCCTCGCCCAGGTACACGTCCAGCGGGACCCCGAGCGCCGCTGGGTCCGTCGCCCAGAGCACCAGCGCGCCCGGCACGTCGTCCAGACGAGATGGAGAAGCGAGCACGTAGCACCGCACGCCCTCGCGGGCCTCCAACTCGCCCACCACCCGCCGGCCGCTCAGCCGCTCCGAGAGACTCCGCACCACCGCCATCTCCACGCGAGGCGTGGGCGAGTGCTCGGCCGAGGGCGTCCAGGGCTCGATCAGCCCGAACCGCACGCCCGGCGTTGCGGCGCTCCCCGTGGGCCCCGCCCAGGCCTCGATCATCCGGCGTGCCAACTCGATCGCACGGTCCATCGGTGTGAACGCCGAGGGCAAGGGCTCGATGACCAGAGTCACCGGCCGCGCCAGCGCGTCCCACGCGTCCAAGTGCTCGCGGATCGACTCCGCGGGCGTGGTCCATGGGACGAACGCGGCCACCTCGCCCACCCCTTCGCCCATCACCCCCGGCTCCGCGTCGATGGGCCAGGGCACGACCACGAGCGGCCCGGGAACGAGTTTCACCAGTTGGTCCCGCAGCGCCGCCGCCGCACGATCGACGCCCTGCGCGGGCAGCAGCGAGTCGGGCCGACCCACCCACCATCGCCGAACGGACTGCCCGAACCGATCGAGGAGCGGGTCGAGGTACGGCGACCAGGCCGGCGCGGCACTCTGAAGCCCCGACACCGCGTCGGTGGTCGCGAGCCGCGCGGAGGTCATGAGTTCGACCGGCAGTTCGTCGAGCCAGAGCGCCACGCTCAGCCCCGATTCCGAGAGCGTCCGGATGTCCGACCGCATCGCCAGCGCATGGGCGGGGGTGCCCGCGGCGGTGAGGTCTGGCTGCCAGGCCGGGAGCGTGACCGACCCGAACCCGCCAGCGCGGGCGGCCCGCGCGAGCCACGCCGACCCGCCATTGGGCACGCCCCGCGTCAGCAGCCCGAAGCGGGCACGATCCGTCGAGTCGATCCCTTCGGACAGGGACGGCGCCCAGACCAATCGTGACTCGACCACGCCGACGCGCATCGCCGCCGTCGTCAGGTCCAGCCGGATCGCGTACCACCCGTACGCGGGCAGCCTCGGCTCCCAGGTCCACGTCGTCCGACCGCCGGGGACCTCGCGGTGCTCCCGATCGACCTCGCGCCCCGAAGCATCGGTGGCCACCAGGTCCGCCGCCAGCGCCTCGCCCGTCAGGTCGCGGATCGAGACCTCCACCACCGGGCGAGCGGGCGACTCGATGACGTTCGTCGGCTCCTGCGTGACCAGCCGCACGCTGGGCATCTGCAACACCGAGACCTCATCGAACCAGGCGTCCGCATCGCGGTCCTCGCTCCAGACCTGGTGCTTGCCCAGCATTGAGCGCTGGAACTGCTCGGGCTGCAGGATCACCAGGTCGATCTGGATGAACGCCGCCCCGGTCACCCGCGAGGGGAGCGTCGCCCAGAGCGACCGCCACGGCCCAGACCCGACCAGTTCGCTCGTCGCCTCGCCCCCGGGAATCGGTCGGTTCGCGCGGTCGAGGTACCGCACCACGATCGCGGCCCGCGCCCGCTCCAGCCCTCGCGCCCGCACCATTCCCGTGACGAGATAGTCCGTGTTCGGAAACACCGCGATCACGCCCGACTCGAGCCGCAGGCACGCGCTGCCCCCTCGAGTCGTGAGCCGCAGCGAGCCCTGCCCCCGATACGCGGGCGACTCAAAGTCGAAGCCGGCATGATTCCAGCGCGGGAACCCGGGCCGCGGCGCGCCGGGAGCGTCCTGGGCCATCTCCCAGAATCGCGGCAGATCGAAGACCTCGCGCGGGCCGGGCTCGAAGTCGAACAGCCGAACCGCGCGCTTGGACGCCTCGGGCCGACGAATGTCGTGGTCCGGCGGCGGCCCGTCCGGCGGCTCCCCCCCGGGTGCTTGCGCACCCACCGGCCGCGCCACCACCGCGCCCAAGAGGGCGATCACCGCGGCGGAGCGACTCCATCCCCGGCGTCGAGCCATGCCTCATCTATCGGCTGGTTGTCGCGCCGACCCGCTACGCCGCCTCTTTGGACTGGGCTTCCCCGGGCCGGTGCGGGCGGACGTTGGCCGGGGTGTCCGGCGCCTCGCGCCAATCCTCGGCGGCGGGGACGCGGATCTCGCTGGGAAGGGTCTTGCGATACCCCAGGAGCCGGACGACTTCGAGCACGTCGGTCCAACTCGGATACACCTTGCCGTTGGCCTTCTTGAAGCCTTCGATCGCCATGAGGAACAGGAACTGCTCCTGGGTCAGTTCCCCCTCCTCGGCGGCCTTGGTGAAGTCCGAGAGCCGCCGGCCCGGCCCGCGACGGCGCTCGAGCCCCGTGGGGCTCCCCAGATTGCTCGTGCGGCGATCCGGGCCGCGTGGACGATCGTCGGTCATCGGTGGCTCCGCGCTGGCGCGCGGGCCTGAGCCCGGACGCGCCTAGAGGTCGTCGTCGTCCTCATCGTCCGCTTCGTCCCCGTCCTCAAGCGATTCCTCTTCATCGTCCTCGATGAAGTCCTCGTCCTCATCCTCGAACATGTCGTCGTCGTCGCCCTCCTCGTCGTCAAGGAAGCCCTCGTCGTCCTCATCCTCGTCATAACCCACCGGACCGGCAAGATCCTGCCACGCCGGTCCCATCCGCTCCAGAAGTTCCGTCGTCATCGGCGTGTCCTCCAACTGCGTGCCCCTGTTCGTTCCGTGCCCCGCTGCCCACCGCAGCGCGCCGGTACACTACTGACTGTTCCGGACCTGTCAACCCCGTGCACGCGGATGACCAGGCCACCGGCCCCGATCCTTGACCCCCTCCCCGCGACCGTCAACCCGATGCCCATCCCGACTTCACCCTCCTCCCGCCCGACTCCCACGCCGGCGCCGGCCGCCGCGCCTGCCGAGCCCGAGCGCCTCGCCCCCGTCGCCGCCATCGCCGCCTGGGTGCTCCCCGGCGCCGGGCACTACCTCCACGGCGATCGCCGCCGCGCCCTGCTCATCGCCCTGGGCATCCTGGGCCTGACCGTCATGGGCCTCCTCATCGGGGGCATCGACTGCGTCGACCGCCGCGAGGATCCGATCTGGTTCGCCGGACAGGTCCTCGTCGGCCCCATCGTCCTGGGCGTCGATCAGGTCAACCAGACCATCGGCAAGGTCCACGAGCGCGTGAATATCCGCACCCGCGCCGGTGTGCAACAGGTGGACAAGTACCGCTCTCCGAGGCCCGACGAGGTTCGCGACCCCGCTACCGGCCAGGCCCGCGCCGCCGCCCCGGGGCAAAGGCCCCTGCTTACCAAGTCGCTCGGACGCATGAACGAACTGGGGACGCTCTTCATCGCCATCGCCGGGATGCTCAACCTCATCGCCATCATCGACGCGGGCATGCACGCCCCGAGGCGGTCCTGATGCTCTCCTCGTTCCTCGCCTGGAGGCCGTTCCTCGATCCGCTCAGCCTCAACGCCTATTGGTGGGCGTTCCTGGTCCCGCTGGCGCTGGGCGTCTCGGTCTCGTATCGCGCCGTCCGCATGAAGGACCTCTCCAGCCTCCGCGCGTTCGCAAGGCAGGTGCTCGTCATGACCTGGCAGATCGTCGCGGCGATGGTCATGCTCGGCGCGGGCGTCTTCGTCTTCCTCGAATACGTGCTGCCCCGCATCGCGCCGATGCCCTAGCCGGGAGGCCCAATGGAGCCCTTCTCCGAGGCCATCAAGGCCACGATCGACACCGCCATCGCGCTGCTCACCGCGTACGACAACCAGAAGGAACGGTTCTTCGATCGGCACATCGACCCGCTCTACCAGCGCATGGTGCTGATCCACAAGGACTACATGGCCGCCTTCACCCAGATCGAGCGTCACGTCGAGACCAAGACGACACCCGAGGAGGAACTCATCGAGTTCCTTCGCACGCGCCAGGCCGAGTTCTACAGCGAGCGCGGCCTCGCGCGGTTCATCGCCGAAAGCCTCGGGGACGCCGAGCGACGGCCCATCCGGTCCGACACCTGGTACGAGATCAAACGCTTCTGCTCGTGCGTCGCGGACTACTTTCGAGCCGCATCCGATGGCGGGGACATCACCCACTTCAGCGCCCTCATCGACGCCGCGATCGAGAACTTTGCTTCGGCCGCGATCACCGGGGGCGCGCCCCGGGCGCACCTCGAACTCCTCCAGAGCATCCGCATCGCCACGCGCGACCTGCCCGACCGCTTCGACGCGATCTCCAAGTCCTACGCCAAACTCGAGCGGGACCTGCTCTGACGCTCAGCACTCCCGCGCGTACGCGTCGCACCCCTCCGCTCCCACGCTCTCCGCGAACTTGTACGTCCGCATCTTCGTGATCGGCGGCGAATAGATGTGCATCGTCACCAGGTCCGTCCCGGGCGGCTGCATGTTCGCCACCTGGTGGATGTCCGCGTCCGCCGCCGCGCACACGTACCCGGGCGGCATCGCCACCGCGCCCACCGGGCACACCAGCCCGGACTCCGTCATGCGGAACCGGATCTCCGTCCCCTGCCCCTCCACCACCCGGAACGCGCAACTCACCCCCGCGTGGTCGTGGATCGGCGTCACGTGCCCGCTCCGCCAGCACAACGCCAGCAACTCGTACCACTCCGACCGCGCGATCGTGTTCCGGCGATAACTCGAGTCCCCGAACTTGCACGCGACCTCCACGTCCGCACGCGTGACCTGCGTCCGCGACAACAGCCCCGAAAGCACGCCCAGGTCCGCCCGGCCCGTCAGAGAATCCAAGTACCCGATCAGCGACGCCAGTTTCGGAAACCGGGCGGACGCCGCAACGCCAGTCGTCTCTGCTGTGATCGCGGGCATGGCGCAACCATGATACCACAACCGCGGCATGCCCCCGGCCGCCCCGCCCCGCTGATTCTCGGTCCTGGCCGCTAGAGCGCCTTGCCCAGCAACCGCCGCTTCGCGTACAGGTGCTTGAGGTGCCCGTCGAGGTGGTCGGCGTACCCCGAGACCAGGTCCGCCAGCGTCCGCTTCCCGTTCAGGTTGTGCACGCCGTACTTCTCGAACGCCGCCGCCGGCAGCGCCCGCAGCACCTGCGTCGTGAGCACCCGATTGAGCCGGAAGACCTCGCACGCCAGCGCCGGATCCACACGCTCCGGCGCCAGGTTGCGGATGAACGCCGACTCGTCGTAGTTGATGATGAGCGGGACGTGCTCCGCCGCCACGCGCTTCATCCGGTCCGACGCGATGAGGTCGCTGTCCATGAGGTGCACGATGATCTGCTGGATCGACCACGTCCCGGGGATCGGGAACGCGTTCAGGTCGGCCGTCGAGAGCCCCACGATGGCCTTGGCCGGCAACTCGGCGCCGGCGGCGTACCGATCGATCATCGCCGCGATGCTCATGCCGCACGATACGCGCGCCCGTCGCGGCGGGTTCGCGCCGCGTCCCTATCCTCGCCCATGCGCCCGATCGGCGACCTCCGGATCGTCCATGCCGACGACCGCTTCGTTGTCGTCGACAAGCCCGCGTGGCTGCTCTCCGTCCCCGGCAAGGCCGAGCCCGATTGCGTCGCCGACCGCGTCGCCACCTTGTTTCCCAACGCCACCGGCCCGCTCGTGGTCCACCGCCTCGACATGGAGACCTCCGGCCTCCTGGTGCTCGGCCTCGATCCCGACGCCCAGCGAGACCTCTCCGCACAGTTCGAGGCCCGCATCGTCGAGAAGGCCTACGTCGCCCTCCTCGCCGGCGATCCGCTCCCCACCGATCGCGGCGTCATCGATCTGCCCCTCCGCCCAGACCTCGATCGTCGCCCATACCAGATCGTCGATCCCGTCCACGGTCGGCCCGCACGCACCGCCTGGCGCACCCTCGCGCACGAGATCGACCGCCTCCGCATTGCCTTCGAGCCCGAGACCGGCCGAACGCACCAGATCCGCGTCCACGCCGCCCTCGGCCTGGGCCGGCCCATCGTCGGGGACTCGCTCTACGGCGGTCCGCCCGCGGATCGGCTCATGCTCCACGCCGAGCGGCTCTCGTTCCTCGCCCCCGGCACCAGCCGCCGCGTCGAGTTCGTCAGCCCCGCGCCGTTCTGATCGCTCATCGCAGCGCGCCCACAACAAGCACGATCGCGACCGCGCACGCCACACCGAGTTTCGCGACCATCGCCACGGCCCGGCCCGCCGCCGCGCCGGCCCCGACGCGCCATGTCTGCCCCCACGACACCTCGCGAACGCCCCGCTCGGCCGCCGCTGCGCCCAGCCCCGCGCCCGCCACCGCGCCCACGATCGTTCCGACGATCGGCACCACGAACGAGCCGACGACCGCACCGACCAGCGCCCCGATGATCGAACCCGCGGCCGCCCCCTTGCCCCCGCCCGCGCGCGACGAGCCCACCGCCGACGCCACAAACTCGACGATCTCCCCCACCAGCGCCAGGCCCGCCGCCACCCCGATCGTCGTCCACGACATCGGCGCCGGATCGCACGCGAACTGCCACCCGACGGCCAATGCCAGCACGAGCCACACCCCGGGCAGCGTCAGCGCCGTCAGCGCCACCCCGGCGAGCCCAGCCAACGCGATCGTGATGGCAGCCAGCGTCAGCATCCGCGACTTCTTCGGATTCCCCCGCCGCCGCGTTCAGCCCGCTCCGCGGTCGCCAAGCCGCTCAATCGACCTTGGTCTCGGCCTCGGCGATCTCGCCCCCGCCCGCGGCCTGGGCCCGCTCCGGGAACGCGATCCGCTCCATCTCGAGCACCCACTGCTCCAGCGGGAAGTGCCGGAGAAGATCGAGCCGCAACTCCTTGCCCCCCAGCGTCGCATGCCCCGGCTTGATCTTCAGGAAGATCAGGAACTTGTCCCACTTCCGCTTGTCGAAGTCCTCGATGTCCGCGGGCGTGAGCGTCGCGCCCCCGGGCAGCGTCAGCGTCTTGCTCGCCTCGTCCCACCGATACTTCCTCCGCGAGACCATCGCCACCAGCAGCAACAGGTACCCACCGCCCCCAAACCCGATCACCACGAACACCCACTGCACCGGGATGTCGTACCCCGCCAGCGGCTTGGGCGCGGCCTTGGCCTTGTTCCCCGACAGCCACTCCTTCTTCAACTCCTCGTAGTCCCTCGACGCGTCCGCGATCCGCGTGTGCTCCGGCGTCAGCCGTCCCACCATCGACAGCGACCGCAACCACTCCATCTTCGCCTTGTCCGTGTTGTCGAGTTTGTCCGCCGTCACCGACTGCAGCCGCCGATACTCCCCCGACGGGTCGGCGATCCCCAGCGACTCCGTCTTCTTCGCCGAGAACGCCGTGTCGAGATACTGGTACTTGCAGAACGACGCGTGCCGGATCCCGCGCGCGGGATACGCGATCGTCGCGTCGTAGTACCCGTACACCCCGAAGCCCAGCAGCACCGCCGCGAACACCACCATCTTCAAGAGCCACGGCCTGTGCATCTTCGTCTGCGTCATGCGCGTCGTTCCTCGCCAAACCCAAGTCTATCGGCCCCCCACCATCGGCGTACCATCCTCCTTCGCGGGCGTGGCGAAACTGGCAGACGCGCGGGACTTAGGATCCCGTGGCCGAAAGGCCTTGCAGGTTCAACTCCTGTCGCCCGCACTCCCCACAGGAGCCCTCGCCATGACGGCACCCCTCCCCTTCCGCGCTCGCCTCGGCCTCAACGCCGCCCCGCTCTTCCTCCGTTTCCTCCTTGCCGCCTGCTTCCTCTACGCCGGCATCACCAAGATCACCGCTTCCTTCCCAACCTCCACCGAGCAGGCCGCCACCCTCGCCGCCCTCGGGCTGGGCGACGCCGCCAATCCGCCCAAGACCCTCCGCGCCCTCCACGGCGTCTCCCTCTCGCTCTACGCCGCCAGCCACCCCGCCACCGACGCCGCGGGCAAGAAACCCATGCCCCTCTGGCCCGCCGCGCTCGGCGAAGGGCAATGGCCCGTCCGCCTCGCCTGGGCCGTCACCCTCACCGAGATCGGTGGGGGCGCCTTCATCCTCCTGGGCCTCCTCACACGCCTCGCCGCCCTCGGGATCGCCGGCGTCATGCTCGGCGCCGCCTGGCTCACCCAGTTCGGACCCGCCATCCAATCCGGCAAGACCACCCTCGGCTTCCTCCCCGCACACGACACCTTCGACGCCACCAACTGGGCCACCTTCTGGCTCCAACTCTCGCTCCTGGCGATGAGCCTCGCCCTCGCCCTTCTCGGACCCGGACGCCTCAGCGTCGATCACGCCCTCTTCACCCCGCCCCGCCGCGACGATGATGGCGAGTGATGCGACGCCTCCTCTCCCTCTTCCGCCGACACACCGTCGCGCTGGCCATCGGCCTCTCCGTCATCGCCCACGTCGGCCTCGCCTTCGGGCTCGCCTCGCTCGCCTCGGACCGCGGCCCGCTCGGGGGCCAGGCCCGCGCCCGTCGCGAGATCGTCATCGCACTCCCGCCGCCCAGGACCGATGCGCCCGCCCCGGCTGAGCCGACCGTGCCCGTCGCCGCTCGGCCCGCGCCCACCGCCGGCGCTCCCCCGCTCGCCGGGCTCTCCACGCCCTCGCTCACCCCCATGCCCACGCTCCGATCGTCCTCCGCCGAAGCCCTCTCCGCCGACCTCGTGCGCACTCGCCCCGACGAACTCGGCGCGACCTTCGCAGGCCTTGGCGCACGCCAGGCCGCCTCGGTCGTCTACGTCGTGGACGCCTCCGGCGCGATGGTCACCAGCCTCCAGTTCGTCCTCGCCGAACTCGAACGCTCCGTGCGCGCGCTCTCCTCCAGTCAGTCCTTCCAGGTCGTCCTCTTCCGCGACTCGGGCTGCGAGGTCTTCTCGCCCCCGGCAGCATCCAGCCCGACCGCGGGCAACCGCGTCGTCCCCGCCTCGCCCGCCAACAAGGCCCACCTCGCCCGCTGGCTCAAGTCCGTCCGGCCAGCCGGCAAGTCCGACCCCCTCGCCGGCTTGACCCGCGGCCTGGCCTTCCGACCCGACGCCATCTTCTTCCTCGCCCGCAGCATCCCCCGATCCGCCGGCGGCGCCGAGGCCGTCTGGGGCCTCCCCACCCAGGCGCTCCTCGATCGCCTCGACGCGCTCAACCCCCGCCGCGGTGATCGTCGCGCCGTCGCCATCAAGGCCATCCAGTTCCTCGAAGAGGACCCCACCGGCACCATGCAGGCCATCGCCCGCGACCACGGCGACGGACCGAACTCCTACACCGTCCTCACCCTCGAACAACTCCGCGCCCGCTGAGGCTTCGAGCCGGGCGAGTGAGCCGGCACGACCCGCCCGCTCCCAAGTGCGACCGCCACGTCTGCGACTTCCTCACTCCTATAACTCTCCGATGCTCGACCGATTCCGCGCCTCCTTCGCGGCGCTGGGCCTGCTGGCCGCGGGCGCGGTCCGCGGTCAAGACCTCAATCCCCTCCTCGCCGACCTCGCGCGGGCCCAGGAGCGTGCCGCCCGCGCCGACGCCCGCGACCCCGCGCGGGCCGCCGTGATCCAGGCGCGCCAACGGCTCATCGACGCCGCCCCAGACACCGAGCCTCGCCTCCCCGGCTGGCTCATCGAGCACGCCGCCGACACTCTCGCTCGCCTCGCCGACGATGGCTCGGACACCGCGGCGATCCACGGCATCCCGCTCGCCTCGCAGCGTGACCGCGCCGCCAAGGGCGCCGCCGACGCCCTCACGCTCCTGGGCCGCGCCGATCGCCTCCTCACCGCCGCCGCCGAGGCGATCGCGAGCGAGGGCATCGGGCCCGAGTCGCCGCGTGCCAAGGAGATCGAGCAGGACCGGAACGTGCGCGTGCCGTTCTTCCGTGCGCGGGCCGAACTCGTCCTCGCCGGCCTGGCCCAGGGCGAGGCCCGCCGCGCGCGCGCGCAATCTGCCCACCAGTCCATCTCGCGCCTGGCGCTGGCCTCCGGCGGCGCCGAGGCCTTCCGCCGCGTCACCCTCGCCGGTGCGCTCCTGCTGCGGTCGAACTCCCCCGCCGACGCCCGGTCGGCCACGGACGAGATCGCCCCACTGCTCGCGCCCGCCGACGCACCGCCCCCGGGAATCGCCGTCGCCGAGGCTTGGTTCTGCCTGGTCAGCGCGGCGGCGCGGTTGGACACGCTCGAGCGCGTGATGCCCAGGTTCGCCGAGGCGAGGCTGGCGCCCCCGTTCGTCCCCGAGCCGGGCCGGGCCGATCCCTTGCTCATCGTGCTCGCAGCGGACGCGTGCGCGCGCGCGCTCATGGACGCGGGCCTCTCGCGCGCCGACCGCTCGCCCGAGGCCGCACGCGCGCTGCTGGACCAGGCCGCCGACGAACAGGCGTCGCTGCTGGCACGCACCGACCTGGGCCTCTCGCCCGAGGGCGTGCGCGCGCTGGCGTTCGAGAAACTCGCGGACCTCGGCGCGCGCGCGCCCGACGAGTCCTCGCTCCCCGCGGTCATGCGGCTGGCCCTGGCGGTGCGCCTCGCCACGCGCGAGGGCCGGGCCGCCGAGGCGGTCCAGCGGCTCGAGTCGATCGCGTCGGGAGGGGCCAAGGGCGGAGGCCCGTGGATCCCCGATGCGCTCTGGGAGTGGGCCGTGCTGCTCAGCAGGCCGTCCTCCAGCGGCGCGCCGCCCGCGCCCGCGGAGCAGCGCCGCGCGGCGGACGTGCTGCTGCGCCTGGCGCGCGAGCACGCGTCGCACCCGCGCGCGCCCGAGGCCATCGCCGCCGCGCTCGCCTTCGCCCAATCGCTCGCCCTCGCGCCGGGCGCGACGCCCGAGGACGCGGGCCGCTACCGCGCGACGCTGGGCGTGGCGGTCACGTCATTCCCCAGGATCCCGGGGATCGACCGCTGGCGGTACGAGCGGGCCCGGGTGCTCTCGGAGGGTTCGGGCGAGGAGTTGCGCGAGGCGATCGGGCTGCTCCGCGCGCTCGCCGGCGGGCCGGAGTCGTCGCCCGATGCCGCGTCGCTCTATCGCGCCGTGCTTCGCAGGTGGCTGGACGAGGGCTGGACGCGCGTGGCCTCGGCGCGCGCGCGCGGGGACGACCCGGCGCGCGACGCGGGCGAGATCCTGGCGACGGCCCGCGAGGCCGCGACCTGGAGCGGCCGCCACGCGCCCGAGAGCGCCCCCGCGTTCCGCCTCGACCTCGCCGACGCCCTCGTCGAGACGGGCGGGAGCGCCGAGGCCGTCGGCATCTACCGATCGCTGCGTGCGGCCGGCGGCGGGGCCTGGTCGGCGCGGGTCGAGTTGGGGCTGGGGCGAGCCCTCGTGGCCAGCGGGGATCGCGCGGGAGGCTTCGCCGTGCTGCGCGAGGTCGCGACTCGCCTCGACGCCCCCGGCAGCCGCGGCCCGGCGTTCTGGCACGCCTGGACCATCCTCATCGAGCAACTCGCCCGCGAGGGCCGGGGCGGCACGATCACGGCCCACGTCCGCCGACTCCGCGGGTTGGACGCGGACCTGGGCGGCGAGCCATGGAAGGCGCGGATCGAGCGGGCGACGCCGAAGTAGCGTTCGAAGGGCGGGCGCCTACGGGCACCCCGCCGCGTAGGCGCTCACGTAGCACACGAAGTCGTTGACGTTCAGCACAGGCGGCATGGCGCTCCCGTCGCAGTTGGCATAGGTGTCGCCGGCGGCGAACTTATTGAGGAAGCAGATGAAGTCGTTGACGGTGAGCGTGGGCGTCGTCGTCGCGCCGTCGCAGTTCGCCCAGCAGCCCTCGGGCATGGCGATGCCGAAGCCGCGACCCGCCGAGATCGCGACGTACCTGCCCACGGGGAGCGTCGAGATCTGGGTCGAGAAGTCCGAGCCCCACGCCGCGAGCGTCCCGTCGGTGCGGATCGCCAGACTCCAGAACCCGCCCGCGGCGATGGCCTTGTACGTGCCCGGCGGCACGTTGCACTGCCCGCGCGTGTTCGAGCCCCACGCGACGACCTCGCCCGCTGCCGTCAGCGCGAGCGTGTGCACCTCGCCCGCGGCGATCGCGACGAACTGGCCGGGCGGCGCGTTGATCTGCCCGCTGTTGTTGTTGCCCCATGCCGCGAGCGTCCCATCGGTGCGAAGTCCGACCGCGTGGACGTTGCCGGCCGCGAGCGCGGTGAACTTCCCCGCTGGCGGCGCGAGAAGGCCGCTCATGTCAGCGCCCCATGCGGCGATCGTGCCGTCAGGGCGCAGGGCGTAGCCGTTGTGTGAGCCGGAGGTAATCGTCGTGTAGACGCCTGTTGGCGGTGGGTACCACCCACCGCCGGCGGTTCCCCACGAAACCAGCGTGCCGTCGGTGCGCAGAGCAAGACTCCATTTCAGACTCGGGGCGACGGCCAGGAACGTGCCCGACGGCACGTTGAGCGCCCCTGCTTTCGGATTGCCCCACGCTTCAAGCGTCCCATCCACGCGGATGCCGACGGCGTGCTCAGAGCCGCACGCGAAAGCGCGAAATGCGCCCGGCGGTGGGAAGGCTGCGCCCGCGAAAGCGTCGCCCCAGCCGATGAGCGTCCCTACTGCCTGGCCTCGGGACTCGCCGGCGCCCAGAGCCACCGCAAGAGACGCGAGAGTCGGCGCGATCCCATGCACCAACCGATGCGGAGTGATCACGGCGCACCTCCGATCGTGCGGCCGAACAGATCGACGAATCGAAGATAGTCGGTTCCGTTGATGGCCCCGTCGCCGTTCACATCGGTGCGAGCAGCACCAACGGCCCACGACTGATGGAACGCGATCAGATCAGAGGCCGAGTATCGCTGCGCGGCCCCGGAGCCCCCGTCGAAGTTGGCGTACGAATCGTCCGAATCAGCAAACATGATCGCGAACCCGTGGTCGTAGTTGCACGAGAACGCGAAGTACGATCCCGCGGGAACATTGGACTGCCCAAAGCTGTTTCGACCCCATCCAATGAGCCAGCCATCGGGGCGCTGCCCGATGCTGTTGAAGTAGCTGCCTCCCACGCGGATGAGCGCCGGGAATGGCACCGGCGGCGGCTTGTAGCAGTTCGAGGGACAGCCGAATCCGACGCAGCCCTCCAAACAAGGTTGCCCAGGCGCTGGCAGGGTCAGCGTGTTGTCGCGCTGGCCGAAGTTGTTGCGCCCCCATCCGTTGAATGCGTACGTTCCCGCTGCCAGCGAGAGGCCGTGCTGATGACCGGCGGAGAACGCCGCGACCGCGCCCGTCGGGATGTTCGTTACCTGGCATCGACTATCAACGCCCCAGCCGACGATCGTGCCGTCCGCTCGCTGAGCGATGGCGTAGTGGCCGGTCGCCGAGATCGCGACAAAGTCATTGCCCGATGGCGTGGCCGACACAAACGGAAAGCCGCCAATGGGGATCGGAACGCCCGCACAGGTGATGCACCCGATGTCGTCGCCGCAACTGTACGAGTACAACTCGCCCCACGACACGAGCGAGCCATCGCTGCGAATGGCGACGCTGATGTGCTCGCCGGCAGCGATGGCTACGTACGTGGTGCCGGGAGGGTCGTTCGGCGGCCGTGCCCCTGGGTCCGTGCTACCCGGCGGCCACGCTCCAGGTTGCACCTGCTCTCCCCACCCAGCGATCGTGCCGTCCGCCAAGAGCACGATCGTGTGCTCATACCCCGCCGCCACCGCGATCGCTTGCACCCCCCTCAGTTCTACGGGAACCTCATCGAGGTCGTGAGGCGCGCCCTCACCCCAGGCGTGCAACGTGCCGTCTGCGCGAATCCCGATCGCGTGACGATTGCCGGTCGAAACCGCCCTGAAGTACCCCGCGGGCTCCTTGCCTTGGCCGTTGTCGCCCCACCCCATCAGCGGCCCGGACTGCTGCCCCCTCGCGCCTTCAACCCCGGCGAGTATCACCACCACCGCGAGCACTCGAGTGAGTGAGTGAGTGAGTGAGTGAGTGAATGCCTCATCGCGACCCCCTTGCCGGCTGACCCGGCGGCCTCGGCCCGACGTGAACGCGATCGCATCCTACCACAACGCCGGGATGTGTCAACCCTCGGGCTCTGGGCGCGCTGCCGCCACGCTCGTGTATCTCCTGCGCTCGCCGGCCGCGGCAGGGATCCGCGGCTCAAGCTTCAACACCTCGGCTACGGGCACCCCGCTGCGAAGCGATTCAGGAAGCAAATGAAGTCGGACACGCCCAGCACCGGGGGCGTCGTGCTCCCATCGCAGTTCGCATACGGGTCGCCCGCGGCGTACTTGTTCAAGAAGCACGCGAAGTCATTGACGTTCAGCACCGGCGGCGTCGGGCTCCCATCGCAGTTCGCGTAGCACGGGACGCCCAGGCGCACCAGGTCCATCTCGACCGGCTCGCTCTTGCCCTGCGCGACCCACTGGTCATACGCGATCTGTCCCGCGGCGTTGGTCGTGTTCTTATCACGCAGGAACTCGATGTACTCCTTCGACGTGGTCTGGAAGTACAGCCGGACCTCCACGCTCGCCGTCCCGGGCACGATCACGAACTCGGTGTCGTCCCAGTGCTGCCCGTCGGCGTAGGTCGCGCCCACCGGGGCGGCCTGCACCTCGGCGAACCCCGCGTTCGTGAACCCCATGGGCGGGATCCGGTTGTCCTTGTACCACACGTTGTTCAGCGCGAAGTGGAACGAGGGGCCCACCGGCACGCCCGTGGCCGCCGACACCTCCGCGTCCACGCCGATCTTCGCCTCGTACACCTTCGTGTCGTACCCGTGGAGCGTCGCCGACGCGGCGTCGTACCCCCCGTACTCGTACACGAGATCCGCGTTGCCGTCGTAGCACCGCACGTTGAGCCACATCCGCCGGCCCTCGGGGTAGCCCGTGGGCAGTTTGTGCCCGGAGTAGTTCGTGACGCGCACCCGGATGCGATCCGGCGCGACGAGCGTGACGTCCATGTCCGACGCCTTCTTGAGCATGTCCACCGCGCGGGCGATCGAATCCGCGACCGTGGCCGCCGAGAGGTCCGTCTCGATGTCGGGATAGAGCGCCCGCACCGCCTTGAGGACCCAGGTGTTCCCGCCATTGAAGAAGTGCGGGCGGATGTCGTCGCGGTTCTCGCCGAAGAAGCACGACCGCCCCGGCGCGGGCGGCATGTGGCAGTCCTGGCACGTCGAGACCGACGACAGCACCCCGCCGAAGCGCCCGCCCACGTCCACCGGGCCCTGCGCGAAGAGGCTCTTGGACCACTCGCTGTACGTCCGCTCGATCGGGAACATCTTGGTCTTGTCCCCGTCCGGGTGCGGCGTGTCCAACGGCCCCAGTTTGTACGTCCCGTCCGGTTGCTTCGTGAACGCGGGGTTCGACACGTCATGGCACGTCGCGCACATCTGCGACGTGGTGTGGAACGGGGAGTGCAGCCACTCGTGCGCAGGGAAGAACGGATCGAGCACGCGCGGGCCGCGGCGACGGTCGATCGGGTCCACGATGTACGTCCCGCTGTGCGGGTTCGGCGGGAATGGATGGATGTTGCGCAGGATCTCGCGGTCCTCGACGGGATTGCCGGGACGGTTCACCGGATCGACCATCCGGTGGCAGAAGTTGCAGGACACGCCGTCGAAGTCCGGGTATTCCAGCGCGCTCCCGTTGGTCGGCGTGCTCCGGCCCGAGATCCACCCGCCGGGCGTGTGGCACCGAAGGCACAGGTCCCCCGAGAACGCCGCGTCCTGGTTTGCGATGGCCAGGGCCGCATGGAACACCGGATCACGCGCCGCCTGGCCCATCATGCTCGCCTGGAACGGGCGATACGGCTCGGTCGCGAGGTTGAAGTTCCCGTGGCACCCCTGGCACTTGTCGGAGGCCGCGATGTAGTTGTGCAGAATGCCCGGCTGCGATCCCGGCAGGAAGAAGTCACGCAACGTCGTAGGGATCGTCGCGGATGCCACACCCGCGATCACGAATCCCACCCCCGCGCACAAGGCCCAGATCCGACCACCGCGACGACGATCCCCACGCCCGTTCTTGTTCATTGCGGACAATCCTATCACGAATCGGCAACTTTGGCTCTGATCGGAGTGTACCCCAAGAACGACTCCAAGGATGTCAGAGATTCGCAAGTCACACCGAATAGGATGCACGCTGAGATTATCAGACGTGGCGGGTCCGGCATCCTCGCGCATCTCCGTCATCCACATTGCCCAAGGGGCCGGAGTGCCCCAGCCCGGGCGGTCGGCACAGACAAGGAACTCAGCATGAACAGGCGGGACTTTGTGACGCGGTCGATGGGGACGGCGGTGGCGCTCGCGGCGGGGGCGCGGCCGGCGCTTGCCGGGTGGGGCGGACCCAAGCGCATCCTGGTGCTGGGTGGGACCGGGTTCCTCGGGCCGGCGGTGGTCGAGGCGGCGCGGGCACGCGGGCATGTCCTGACGCTCTTCAACCGCGGCCGCACCGAGAAGCGTCGGCAGGAACTGGGTCGGCCCTCGGCGGTCCCGGAGGGCGTGACGGTGCTCTATGGCAACCGCGACCCGGAGAAGCACGCCGACGACGCCGACCCGTCGAGCCCGAAGGGCCTGGAGTCGCTCAAGGGCGGCTCGTGGGACGCGGTGGTGGACACCTCGGGGTACGTCCCGCGGATCGTCCGCGCCTCGGCCTCGATGCTGGCGACGCAGGCGCAGCAGTACGTGTTCATTTCGAGCGTGTCGGCGTACTCGGACAACAGCACCCCCAACGCGGACGAGACCGCCGCGGTGGCGAAACTCAAGGACGAGACGGTCGAGGAGATGGGCTCGCAGTTCGAGAACTACGGCGGGCTGAAGGTGCTGTGCGAGAACGCGGCCGAGAAGGCGTTCGCGGGCCGGTGCGCGAACATCAGGCCCGGGTACATCGTCGGGCCGGGCGATCCGACGGATCGCTTCACGTACTGGCCGGTGCGGGTGTCGCGGGCGGTGGGCGATCGGCAGGCGATGCTGGCGCCCGGGACGCCGCGGGACCCGATCCAGATCATCGACGTTCGGGACCTCGGCGAGTGGATCGTGCGGCTCATCGAGGACGGGACGGCGGGTGTGTTCAACGCGGTGGGCCCGGACGAGCCGACGGCGATGGGCGAGGTGATCGAGTCGTGCGCCAAGGCCGCGGGCACGTCGCCGAAGGTGGCCTGGGCGGACGCGGCGACGCTCCAGAAGCACGGGGTGCAGTTCCCGATCTGGCTCCCGCCCGAGGGCGAGACGGCGGGGTTCCACCGCTGGAGCAACCGCCGCGCGGTGGCCAAGGGGCTGAAGTTCCGTTCGGTCGAGGACACCTGCAAGGCGACGCTGGAGTGGTGGAAGACGCTGCCGGCGGATCGGCAGAAGACGACGCGGGCCGGGCCGAGCGAGGAGTTGGAGAAGGCGGTGATCGCGGCGATCAAGGGGAAGTAGCGGTCGCGACGAGGGGCCGTCGGGCACGGGTTACGATCCCCCGTGCTCGTCCCCATCGACTCTCCCGCCGATCCGCGCGTGGCGGACTATGCCAACCTGCGTGATCGACAACTGGCGGCGCGCGCAGGGTTGGGCGACCGCCCCGGGGTGTTCCTGGCCGAGGGCGAGTTGGTCGTGCGGACGCTGATCGACTCGGGCCGACGGGTGCGGTCGGTGCTCATCACCCCGACACGGCTGGAGTCGATGCGGGACGCGATCGATCGGCTGCCCGCCGAGGTGCCGGTGTATCTGGCGGGGCCGGGCGTGATGGACGGGGTGGTCGGGTTCCACATCCATCGCGGGGTGCTGGCGGCGGGGGATCGCTGGCCCGAGCCGACGCTGGCGGAGGTCCTGGCGCGGGCGACGAGGGTGCTGGTGCTCGAGGGGCTGGCGAACCACGACAACGTCGGCGGGCTCTTCCGCGTGGCGGCGGCGCTGGGCGGCGTGGAGGCGACGGCGCAAGACGGGGGTGCCAGTTCGGAGCGATCGAGGCATCGCGCGGCGGTAGTCCTGTCGCCCGGGACGTGCGACCCGCTGTATCGGAAGGCGATCCGGGTCTCGATGGGCTCGGCGTTGCGGGTGCCGTTTGCGACGGCGACGCCCTGGCCTGCGGTGCTCGCGGACGTTCGTCGTGCGGGGTTTCGGCTGGTGGCGCTGACGCCGGGGGCTGGTGCGGTGCCGATCGAGCGATTGGACCCGTCCGGGCCGCGCGTCGCGGTGATGCTCGGGGCGGAGGGTCCCGGGCTGTCGGCGGAGGCCATGGCGATGGCGGATGTTCGGGTGAGAATCCCGATCGACCCGTCGGTGGACTCGCTCAACGTCGTCACGGCGGGGGCGATCGCGCTGCACCGGCTTCGGGGATGAACCCTCGGCGTGGCTGGGCGTCAAACTCCGCTAGGATGATCGGCCGGACGTTCGTCCGGGATGGAGGCTCGCATGGTGCGCTGGAAGATCGCGGCGGTGGTGGTGGCGTCCCTGGCCGGATTCGCGATGGCGGACATCGTCCGCGAGTCGACCGGCGCCCGGCGGGCGACGCTCGACGCGATGGAGTTGCGGAACCTGCCCCCCGAGGCGTGGCCGAGCCTGACCGCGTGGGCGAATGGCTCGGCGCCGACAGCCGAGGAACTCGACGGGAAGCCCGTGCTCTTGGTGATGTGGGCGAGTTGGCACCCGGCGTCGCTCAAGGCGCTCCCGCTGGCGCAGAAGATGGCCGACAAGTTCGCCGGCCAGGGCCTCATCGTCGTTGGCGCGCACCACCCGCAAGGATTCGAGGACGCGGTCAAGGCGGCGTCGGAGCGCGGCGTGACGTTCCGCATCGCCCATGACAAGGACGGCGCGTTCCGCGCGGCCCTCAAGGTCGATCACCAGCCGGAGTATTACGTCCTCGACCGCGCGGGACATCTGCGCTACGCCTCGGTCGCGGCGGCATCGGTGGAGGAGGCGTGCGCGGAGGTGTGCGCCGAGACGTCGGCGCAGGCGAGCGACGTCCCGAAGATCCGAAAGGAACGCGAGCAGGCGGCGCTGCGGGCCGCGGGTCGGACCGAGTCGATCCGCGCGGAGATCGACCTGTCGGGGCTCCCGCCGCTCCCGCCCGGGTACACGGCGCCCGAGAAGCGCGCGTACGAGTGGACGGAGTGGCCCAAGATCGAGGAGGAATCGGGGAAGCAACTCGGGCTGCTGGACCAGCAGGGCAAGCGGGTCGAGGTGCGTCTCGGGTTCTCGCCGACGGGCTTCTTCCCGTCGAAGCCCGAGGTGCAGGGGCGCGGGATCTTGATCTACTTCTGGCATCCCGACGTGCTCGCGAGTTTCGACAAGGTGATGGACCAGATGGACCTCCTGCAGCAGAAGCACTCGCGGGACCTGGCGGTCTATGGGGCGCTGGTCACCAAGTCGACCCTGGAGTCTCAGAACTCGGGGCAGGGGCAGGGCGAGAACCTGGAGGAACTGGCGCTCAAGGGCCGACAGTTCATGCGCTCGCGCAACTACAAGCACACGCTCGCGGTCGACCTGGCGAGCACCGCCATGGCCTCGCTCGGCGGGCAGGGCCAGCAGAAACTCCCCGTTCCGGGCGCGATCGTCGTCAGTTCCGACGGCGTCATCCGCTGGGCCGGATCGGTCCGGTCCCCCTCGTTCCGCACCGCGGTGGACACGATCCTGGCAAACGACCCAGGGATCGCGCGGCGTCGGGCGGCGGACCTCGAATACATCCGCAGCCGCGAGAAGTAGCCCCTCTGCGGGCCGCGGCGTCGCGGGCGACTCGGATCAGCCGGGCCCGGCCCGAACCGGGAGGGTGCGCCCATGCCGCGGCGTCCGGGTTTGACGGACCGACGCTGGGGTCGGTATGTTCGGCGTGCTGCGCTGCCTCCCCTCCGGACGGCCGGGCTGACGTTGTCCCGGCCGTCTCTTGTCCCCCACCCCCGGCGCGCCCTGGTACGAGGCCACTCTCTGCATGCTGCTGACGCTGACGGCAAGTTCGCTGCGATCGATGCTCGCGCGAGGGAAGACGGGCAAGCCCAGGCTCGACCTGCTCGACCTCCCCTCGTTCACGCGGCAGGACCTCAACCTGCACGGCCTGAACCTCTCGACGGACCTGCTCGCGGGCGTGAGCCGCGAGGGGCTGGAGCGGCTCCGCGAGCGGGCCGACAAGGCCGGGTGCGCGTGCCTGCTGCTGGTCGAGGCCGAGCCGCAGGCCTTCGGGGGGACTGACGAATCGGTGACGGCGGGGGCGGTGGCGCGGGTGCAGAACGTCGTGCAGGCCGGGCACTATCTGGGGTGCAACGCCGTGGCGGTTCGCCTCGCGGGCGCGAGCGACGACGCGGACGCGTTCGCGCGCACGGCCCAGCACCTGCGCAAGGCCGTCGACCGCGCCGAGAAACTCGAGATGAACGTTCTGATCTCGCCCGGGCCGGGGATTGCGCCGGCGCCCGAGCACGTCACGGACCTCATCAAGAAGGTCGGTGGATTTCGCGTCGGAACGTACCCGGACTTCGAGGCCGCGGCCGGCTCGGCGGACCCGGTCGCGTACCTCCGCCGCCTCACGCCCTACGCCAGCGCGGTCTGCGCCGCGACGCAGAAGATCGAGGAGGGCAAGGGCGGGCTCACCCACCCGGCGTATGACCTCGCGCCGCTGATCGAGGCGATCCTGTCGGTGGGCTATGACGGAACGCTCGCGATCGACTATCGCGGGACCGGGGACGCTAGACTGGGGGTGGAGCGGAGCCGGATGCTGCTGGAGCGGCTCTTGGGCGAGGACGGGCCCGAGCCGAACGACGAGGACGACTCGTGAGCGAGGTCGGTCCATGCCCGAGGCCCTGATCGCACGCGGACGGCCACTGGTGAGCGCCACACCCAGGCCCATCGTGATCACGATCGACGGCCCGGCGGGCACGGGCAAGTCGTCGGTTGCGCGGGCGCTGGCCCGCCGGCTGGGGCTCGACTTCCTCGACACAGGCGCGATGTACCGCGCCGCCGCCGCCGTCGTCATCGAGAAGGGCCTGCCGCTGGCCGATCCGAGGGCGATCGTCGCGGCGGTCGTGGCGGCGAACATTCACTTCGATTGGAGCGACGATCCGCCGTCGATCATCGCCAACGGGCGTCGGCTCGGGTCGCGCATCCGCGAGCCCGACGTCACCGCGATCGTCTCGCCCGTCTCGGCGATCCCCGAGTTGCGGACGCACATGGTGTCGCGGCAGCGCGAGATCGCGCGGCAGCATCCGCGGCTCGTCACCGAGGGCCGGGACCAGGGGTCGGTCGTCTTTCCCGACGCCGCGGTGAAGTTGTACCTCGACGCCGACCCGACGGTGCGGGCGCTCCGACGGGCCGAGCAGTTGCGCGCCGCGGGGTCGAGCGTCCCGCTGGATCAGTTGCTGCGCGAGATGGTCGAGCGCGACCGGGCGGACGCGGCCAAGCCGACGGGCGCGATGGTCCGGCCCGCGGACGCCGAACTCGTCGACACCACGAGCCTGACCTTCGAGCAGGTCGTGGACCGGCTCGAAGACCTGGTGCGGGCACGCGTAGAGCGGGTGTAGTTCGAGCCGCGACGTCGGCGCGGCCGGGGCGATCCGTACGGTGCGCACGGCCCGTCGCCGCGTCTCCACGGGTCGAGGACCGCGCGGCGCTCCATCGCCGCGCGGTCGTCCACGAGGCTCTGGCGTGCGGCATCCGTGCCGACACCGCTCCGACGTCAGCGAGCGACGCGGCGGCGGCGGATGGCCACGATGCCGGCCGCGAACAGCACTCCGAGGGTGGTCGGAGCCGGGATCATTGCGCACTGCTGCCCGATCCAGTCGATGCGGGCCTGGGTGAGCGGGACGCCCGTGCCCCAGGTGTGGGTCGGCGGATTGGCGGCGAGGTTGGTGTACGGATCGAGGTTCCCGACGATCCGGGTGGTGTTGCCGCGGGTGTGCACGGCCATGATGGAGTTGGAGTAGAACTCCATGAGCCCGCCGGGCCAGTTGGTGGGATCGTTCGGGCCGTCGCGGGTGAAGGCGCTGACGCTCGTGAAGAGCGAGTTGGTGGTCATGTACGGTCCGCCGGAGTCCCCGCCGTAGGAGATGCCCTCGGCGACGAGGAGGGGGTGGTTCCCACCGGGATCAGGAGCGGCGGCCTTGTTCATGTCCCACTGGATGCCCTGGTAGTTGTAGTAGCCGTCGTTGACGTTCTCGAAGCGTTCGATCTCGTTGTTCTGGAAGCGCTTCTCACCGTCGAACGCCGCCCGGGTGATCCCGCCCGGCCCGAAGTTGCCCGTCCCGCCGAAACCAATCTCGGAGAACCTCGCCCGGTCGTTGACGAGTTGCTGCGGATTGACGGCGACCATGGAGACCGGGGTCAGCAGCGTGTAGGCGGGCGAGTTGACGGGAACGCGCACGCCGAGAACCGCGATGTCCACGCCGCCGAGCCCGCCCTGCGCGACGGGACGTTGCCCGTACTTGACGATGTTCGATGCGCCCCCGAACGACTCGAGCGCCGAGTTGAGGTTGTTGCCAACGTGGATCGTGTGCGGACCGGTGAATCCGCCTCCGGCCACGATCGAGGGGTCCTGCGGGTCCACGACGTGGTTGGCGGTCAGCACGCAGAGCCACCCGAAGTTGGGATTGGGATCGGGGCGCTTGTCGATGATCGTGCCCGATCCGATGAACCCGTTGGTGATGGCCACCACGGAGTTGATCCGGTTGCCGTAGGGCGCCCAGAAACCCGTGGTCTGCTGGCTTGGCCCGGTGTCGGTTTGGGCCCACACCGATCCGGACAGGCAAACGAGAACCGCAACGAATGTGCGCGCGCGCGGCCGGTCAACTCTCATGTCGTGTCTCCTTCTCTCCCTGCGGACAAAGAGGTCCGTTGTCGGCGCCCTGTGTTGCGACGACGATGGCCCGTATAGCAGATCGCGTGCGTCGTGTCAAGCGGTCCCGCGGCACGATTCGGACAAGACCAACGATCCCTCCCGAGAGCCTCGGCGCCGCCCACCCGGTGGACGCGACCGAGCCGGAACCCAGCGCACGAGAACCATGCAAAGCAAACGGGCCCGATCGCAAGGACCGGGCCCGTGAGTCATGCGTTGGATGTGGAGCGCTTCTCAGTTGAGCGCGGGCGAGGTCGGGGTCGGCGACTGGGCCGGCTGGCCGTCGGGTCCGGGCTGGCCCTCGCCCGGCTGCTCGGGCTGGCGGCTGCCGAGGAACCGCGTCTCGAGTTCCACGCGGATCTTCTCCATCGCCTTGTTCTGGATCTGGCGGACCCGCTCCTTGGTGACCCCGATGATCTGCCCGACCTGCTCGAGGGTCATGGGCTTCTCGCCGTCGGCGGCCTCGAGCCCGAAGCGGTGCTCGATCACCGTCCGCTCCACGTCGGTCAGGTCGGCACGGTTGTCGAGCACGATCCGCTTGACCTCCTCGGCCGCGTCACGCTCGAAGGTCGTGCGCTTGGTCTCGAGGAAGTTCGACCGCTCCAGTTTCGGATCGAAGTCCGTCGGGAACCGCTGGCGATACTTCGACAACTTCATGCCCTGGCGGCTGAAGGCCTTGAGAATCGCCCGGCAGGCGTAGGTGCTGAACTTGTACCCGCGCCCCGCGTCGAACTTGTCCACCGCGCGGAGCAACGCCATGTTGCCCTCGCTGACGAGGTCGGCAAAGTCCACCTCGCTCATCCGCGTGCGCTTCGCCATCGCCAGGACCAGCGCCAGGTTCGTCTCCGCGATCTGCTCGCGGATCAGGTCCGCCTTGCGGTACCAGCGCAGGATCTCCTCGGCCTCCTCGGCCGAGGGCTTCTTCCCCGTGCTCTCGAGCACGTCCTGCTGGATCTTCCAGATCCGGTACCGGGCGTAGTTGAACTGGTGGAACAGCACCTTCTCCTCGGCGCCCGTGAGGATCACCTGCTGGGCGCTCTTGACGGTGCGGCCCTTGGACGACGAGAGGTCGTCCATCACCGGGTGGTACCAGCTCGTGTCCGGCTTCTGGATGTCCGGCGCCTCGTCATAGATGCGACGCTCCGCGTCCTTCTCGTAGAAGGCCGGGCTGTCGATGAAGTCCTGCTCCGTCGCCATGATGCGGTTGAGGAGCCGCTCCTCTTCCACACTCAACTTGCGACGACCCGAGGTCGCGCCCTTGGGCGCGCCCACGCCGACCCGGTGCCGCCTCCGCACCTGGTCCAGCGGGCTCGGAGTTGTGCGGTGTACCCGCCTCATGCTCAGTCCTTTGTTCATGGTCCTTCCCGTCCCGAGCCCGTCACTGACTCGGGCCTCACCCACCATCTATCCACACCGGGCCACTTTGCCCATCTTACCGACCAAGTCCCCACCAGGGAACCATCGGCCTTACTCAGTAATACGCCGCACCGACCGTTCAGTTTCGCCAATTTGGATTCGTTCTGACTCTGTAACTAGTACTGATACCGATCATTATACTAACACAAGCCTTCCAGGCCTCGTTGCCGGGCAATCGAGGCGGCACAACCTGCCCACTTTTCCGTATTGCCGTCCGAGTACCCACGAACCGCCCCTCAACGGCCGTGTTGAGAGTCTCGCCCGCGATCTCGCGAGCGAGAGACGGCAGCACAAGATACCAGGTTTTCCGAGTTTCGCAAGTGACTTCGTCCAGCCAGATATCGAACGGAGCCTCAGAAACTGTCCATTTTCTCGCCCGCGGATGCCCTATCCTGCGGGGTTGTCCCATAAGCACAAGACTCGCCCCTGGGGCGAGGAGGAGCAACGATGCCATTCACACTGCCAGCCCTGCCGTACGGGTTCGAGGCCCTCGAGCCGGTGATCGACACGCAGACGATGCAGATCCACCACGGGAAGCACCACCAGGCGTACGTGACGAACGCGAACAAGGCGCTGGAGGGCACGCCGTGGGCGGAGAAGTCGCCCGAGGACGTGATCCGGGCGCTGGGGGACATTCCGGCGGACAAGCGGACCGTGGTGCGCAACAACGCGGGCGGGCACGTGAACCACAGCCTGTTCTGGACGCTGATGGCGCCGCCGGGCAAGGGCGGCGGGGGCGCGCCGACGGGTGCGCTGGCGGAGGGGATCGCCAAGGGCTGGGGGACGTTCGAGCATTTCAAGGAGGAGTTCGCCAAGGCCGCGGCGGGACGGTTTGGATCCGGGTGGGCGTGGCTGGTCGTCGGGCGGGACGGTGCGTTGCAGATCTGCTCGACGGCGAACCAGGACAACCCGCTGATGGGGTCGGGGATCGCGGGGTGCGAGGGGACGCCGATCCTCGGGCTGGACGTGTGGGAGCACGCGTACTACCTGAAGTACCAGAACCGCCGCCCGGACTACGTGACGGCGTGGTGGGGCGTGGTGAACTGGCCCCGGGTGGCTGATCTGTACGCGAAGGCGAAGTAGGCCGCGGACGAGCCCCAGCCCGTGCGGCGATGGCATGTGCCGCAGACGCACACGCGAAGGGGACGCGGCGCTATGCTGTGCGCATGACGCACGCGGCGCGGATCGTGGACGGGCGGGGCAAGCGGATCGGCGTGCTGCTGTTTGCCGTCGCGCCGCTGGGGGTGCTGGCGCTCCTGTGCGTGCTGATCTGGCAGTCGATGAAGCACCCGCTGATGCACGCGCCGCCGAAGGGGGCGGGAGCGGGGCACACGGGGATGTCGAACGAGTACGGCGGGATCGGGCGCACGCCGGCGTCGAAGTAGCGGGGCTGGCGGCGCGCTCGCCTACCCTGTTCATCATGACCGATCGCCTTCGTTCGATCATTCGCGCCGAGACGCCGGGGCTGGTGCAGGTCCGGCACGAGTTGCACCGGCACCCGGAACTGTCGAACCAGGAACGGTGGACGGCGGGGTTCGTGGCCGAGCAACTCGGGAAGTTGGGGCTCGCCACGCGGACGGGATTCGGGGGCGGTCACGGCGTGGTGGCGTACCTGCCGGCGACGGAGCCCGGGAAGAGCGAGGCCGTGGCGTTGCGGGCGGACATGGACGCGCTCCCGATCGAGGAGGCCACGGGCAAGCCATACGCCTCGGCATGCCCGGGGGTAATGCACGCGTGCGGGCACGACGGGCACACGACGATCCTGCTGGGCGCGGCGCGGGTGCTCTCGAAGGTCTCGCGCCGGTCGAATCCGGTCACGTTCATCTTCCAGCCCGCGGAAGAGGACGGGGGCGGGGCGGAGAAGATGTGCGACGCGGGCGTGCTGCGCGGCGAGGCGGGCGGGGGCATTGGCGTGCCCGTGGCGAGGGTGTACGGCTTGCACGGATGGCCGAGCGTGGAGTTGGGGTCGGTCTCGACACGGCCCGGGCCGCTGATGGCCGCGACCGACGACTTCATCGTGGACGTTCGCGGACGCGGGGGGCACGCGGCGTACCCGCACCTCTGCCGCGATCCGATCGTCGCGGGCTCGGCGATCGTGGCATCGCTGCAGACGCTGGCGTCGCGGGCGGTCGCGCCGTACGAGGCGATGGTCTGCACCGTCGGCCAGTTCCTGGCGGGGACGGCGAACAACATCATCCCGGACGTGGCGCGGCTGGTCGGGACGATCCGCACGCTCACGCCCGCGCTTCGGCAGACGGCGCGCGAGCGGTTCCACGAGGTCGTCGAAGGAACGGCGGCGGCGCACGGATGCCGGGCCGAGATCCAGTACCTCGAGGGGTACCCGGTGGTGAGCAACGACGCGGACGAGACGGAGCGGTTCCTGGCGGTGGCACGGGGGGCGCTGGGGGCCGAGCGCGTGCTGCGGACCGAGCATCCGACGATGGGCGGCGAGGACTTCGCGTACTACGGGCGGCACGTCCCGTCGTGCTTTTTCTTCCTGGGGCTTCGGCCGCAGGGAGCGGCGCGGTTCCCGGCGCTGCACCAGCCGGACTTTGACTTCAACGACGACGCGATCCCGATCGGCGTGGAACTGATGTGCGGGCTGGCGCTCAAGGAGTAGCGGCGGGGGCGGGCGGCGCGGCGTGGGGCGAGGAGAGTTGGAGCCCGACGACGCCCGCGACCACGAGCGCGATCGAGGCGACCTTCACGGGCGAGAGCGACTCGTGGAACACGACGACCCCGGCGACGGCGATCAGCACCGTGCCCAAGCCGGCCCAGACGGCGTAGGTCGTGCCCAGATCCAGCCGGCGGGTCGCCAGCGCGAGGAAGACGAGGCTGAGGACGTAGAGGACGGCGGTGATGGCCGTGGGCAGCGGACGGGACAGCCCGTGCGAGGCTTTCATGCCCACGGCCCATCCGGCCTCGCAGGCGATGGCAAGCGCGAGATAGGCGTACGTCATCGTGTGCTCCCGTGTGCTGGCGGCTCGGACGCGCCGAGAGGATAAGGCCGCGGCGTATGCTGGTCGCGTGAGCAGCGCGGCATCGAACCAACGGGACGATCGCGGGCGGCCCTTCACGCCGATCTCCGTCCGGGCGGTGCGCGAGAGCGACGCCGGCGCGGAGGAGGCCCGCGCGGCCTTGGCCAGTCGCCTCAAGCGCGGGATCCAGGTCGAGCAGCAGCAGTGGTCGTGGAGCGGGTGCGCGGTCTCCGGGCTGGCGTTCCTGATCTGGCTTGCCGGGTTTGGCGTGCTCACGGCGGTCGGAGGCCGGGGATCGACGGCGCGGATGCTCTGGTTCTGGGGCGGGCTGGTGGCGATGATGGCGCTGGGCCGAGTGTTGGCGCGGCGCCGGCTCTCTGGCGCCATCGCGGGGACCGCCGTGGCCGAGGGGTACTGTGGCGGGTGCGGGTACGACCTGGAGTCGGTTCCCGCGGCCGGGGACGGGTGCCTCGTCTGCCCCGAGTGCGGGGCGGCGTGGCGGGCCGAACGCGTCACCGCTCCCCACTGGGGGCAGCACGCGGACGGAACGGCGTTCCAGCGCCCCCGCTCGTGGCTTGTCGCGTGCCTGGGGCTGGCGTCGTCGAAGCGTCAGCGGATCACGCCCGATGATCGAGGCCGATTCACGACCGTCGTGGACACGCGGCTTCGTGTGGCGCTCCCCGAGCGAGTCGCAGCGATCCCCGAGGACGCGCGGCGGGCGCTGCTCGCCGACCTCCGCTCGATCGCAGCGCTCTGGCGATGGGTCTTGGGGTTGCTGCTGGCGATGGTCCTGATGGCGGGCGGGCTGATCCTCGCGGAGAACACCGGCTCCGCGTGGGAGCGATTCCTCGCGCTCGCGGGCGGGGTCGGCCTGGGCGCGATCGCCGGCGCGCTCGTCGTTCTCAGCGACGCGAGCGCGTCGCCCCGGCGGATCGCGGACGTGATGGTTGCCCACGGCTGGTGCCCCTCGTGCGCGCGGAGCCTTGATGACCTCGCGCCCGCGGCCGACGGGTGCGTGGCGTGCCCCGATTGCGGGTCGAGTTGGAGGTTGCAATCGCAGCGAGCGGAGCGGCGGGGCACACGGCCCGCGTGAGGATCGGGGCGTTGCAACGGGCAGCGCGGGTACGAGAACCAGGGCGATTCAGGCTCGGAAGATGGACCCGAGTTTCTTCCCGATCATGGCCGAGGCGCCGACGAGCGTGACAGCGAGCAGGGCCATCCCCCACACGCCCATGGCGCTGGCGATGTTCGGCCCGTCGCGGAGCCGCTCCATGAACGAGAGGATCGCCCGCGTGACTGGGTAGTGCCGGGCCTGCTGCGCGAGGATGAGTGAGTCGCTGACCTCGAGCATCGAGAAACTGAAGACCAGGAGCGAGCCCGCGATGAGGTTGGCGAGGATGAGCGGGACGGTGACGCGGCGGATGGTGGTCCAGCGCGAGGCGCCGAGGTTGGCCGCCGCCTCCTCGAGTTCGCCCGAGGTCTGCTCGAGGCCCGCGACGGTCGAGCGGACGATGTAGGGCAGGCGTCGCACGGCGTAGGCGATGACCAGCAGCGGGATCGGGTTCGGGTCTGCGCCGAGGATCATGTCGCCCAGCGGCCCGGTGCGGCCCATGGGCCAGCGCTGGCTGACCGCGACGTACCCGAACGCGAGCACCAGGCCCGGGACCGCGAGCGGGAGCATGCAGAGCGCGTCGAGCACGGGCTTGCCCCGGCCCTTGCCCCGCACCAGCAGGTACGCGATCGCGATGCCCAGGACGATATCGACAAGCACGGCGGCGGAGGCGTACTTCAGGCTGTTGACGATCGCGCGAAAGGCGTCGGGCGCGCCGAGGGCCTGGCGGTAGTGGTCGGCGGTGAAGGCCGAGGGCAGGACCGTCTCGTACCACTGCCCCGTGGCGCTGATCGACGTGAGGACCACGCCCAGGTGCGGGAGGATGGCGAGGAACGAGACCGCGGCAAAGAGGGCCGTGGCGCCCCAGCCCGCCGCGCCCGTCAGCGGGTGCTCCGTCGCGGCCCGCGAGGCCTTGGCGTACATCGGATAGGCCCGCCCCGCGAAGAGCCGCTTGCCGACGACATAGAACAGCACCGCGGCCGCGAGCAACA
Organism: Phycisphaerae bacterium; assembly: GCA_016793805.1. Lineage (GTDB taxonomy): Bacteria > Planctomycetota > Phycisphaerae > Phycisphaerales > UBA1924 > JAEUIZ01. Next base: position 30,644 of record JAEUIZ010000041.1, on the reverse strand, counting down.
CCACGGTGGCGGCGTAGGGCTGGGCCGAGTTGGAGACCTCCTTGAGCCCGTTGAAGATCCGCACCGGCAGCACGGCGTAGTAATCGAACATGAGCGGGGTGCCCAGTTCGGTGAACGACCAGATAAAGACGATCGTGGCCCCGGCGAAGACCCCCGAGCGGATGAGCGGGAGCGTGATGCGGAAGAGCCGGCGGACGGGCCCGGCGCCGAGGTTCTGCGCGGCCTCGTCGAGCGCGGGGTCGAGGTTCGCCAGGGCCGCCGAGGCGTTGAGGTAGATGATGGGGTAGAGCGAGAGAGCCTGGAGGACGACGACGCCAACGAGTTTGGCGCTGCCGAGGATGTCCCAGTCGGTCCCGAGCAGGGCGTTGAGCATGCCCTTGTGCCCGAGGATGGCGCGGGCACCGATCGCGCCGACAAAGGGGGGCAGGATGAGCGGGACGAGGATGATCGCGTTGAGCAGGCCCTTGAGCGGGAAGCGATGCCGGGCCGAGATGAGCGCCAGCGGGAGCGCGATGAGGATGGTGAGCGCGGTGGTGAGCGTGGCGACGAGGGCGGAGTTCAGGAGTTCGCAGCGCGTGACGGGGTCCTGGAAGATGAGCGCGACGTGCGAGAGCGTGAAGCCCGAGCCGGTGGCGACATCCGCCGCGAACCCCCCGCGGATCGTCAGCGCGATGGGGTAGAGGAGCGCCAGCGCGAGGACCGCGATGAGCGAGAGGTTCAGCGTCGTGTGCCAGGACCGCGGGCGCATGGTGCCGAGTCTATCGCGACGGCGCAGGCGTGGCACGAGCCGTGCGCGTGTCGTGCTATCCCGGCTGGGAGCGGAGCAGGCCTGCGACCGCGGCCCGCCCGGGCAGGCTCGGCATCGCGCCGGGCGTGGTTGTCGCGAGCGCTCCCGCCGCGCACCCCCAGCAGACCGCGTCGAGCACGGCGAGATGATCGACGCGAGCACCCGCGCGGTGCTCGGCCAGCCGCACCGCCAGCGCCGCGGTGAACGCGTCGCCCGCGCCGACGGCATCCACGGCGGCGACCTGGCACGCGGGCACGCGGGCCGCGGGCTCCTTGTCGTGCCGGAGCGCCGCCCCGTGCTCGCCGAGCGTGATCACCGCCGTCGTCGGGCCGAGCGAGAGGAGGCGATCGAGCGCGAGGTCGATCTCGTCGTCGGCGATGGCGCGGCCCAGCCCCAGCACGATCCCCGCCTCGACCTCGTTGACCACGATCGTCTCGACGCGCGAGATCAGTTCCATCGGGAGCGTCATGCCCGGCGCGGCGTTGAGCAGCACGGGCGTGCCCACCTCGTCCGCGACCGCCACCGCGGCCACGGCCGTCGCCACCGGGAGTTCCAACTGCACGAGCAGCATGTCGGCCTGGGCGATGATCCCCCGCGCGCCGCGGACCGCCTCGGGCGTGACGCGCGCGTTGGCCCCGGGCATGACCACGATCGTGTTCTGCCCGCCGTCGGCGACGGTGATGATCGCCGCGCCCGTGGGCTCGCCTGGCTCGACGCGCACCGCGCCCGCGTCAACCCCGCCCGCGGCCAACTCGGCCAGCAGCGTGCGACCGGCCTCGTCGTCGCCGACCGCACCGAGCATCGAGACCGCGGCCCCGAGCCGCGCCGCGCCCACCGCCTGGTTCGCGCCCTTGCCGCCGGGAAAGAGCGACCGCGGCCCGCCGAGAATGGTCTCGCCCGGCGCTGGCAAGCGCGGCGCGCGGACCACGTGGTCCATGATGATCGAGCCGAGAACGCAGAGCCGGGCGTCGGACACGTCCCGAGTCTACCGCCGAGTCGGCGGCGTGCGGACGGCTCGGTCGAGGCCGCCGGTCCGGACCGGCGCGGACCTATCATCGGACGAAGGGGCCCCGGCATGACGACCACGCCATCCAGCCCGCCCGCGATCACGCCGCGCCAGCGTCGGCGGACGTTCTTTGACCGCGCTGATACCTTTGTCAGCCGCCTCTCCTCGCGCAACAACTTCTGGCACCGCGTCTGCTCGCTCATCTGGATGCCCTACACCTTCCGCAGCGGGATCCGGATCAAGCGCGTCGATCCGCAGACGTTCTCCGCGGTGCTGCCCTTCAGCCGATTCAACCGCAACTGGTACAACGCCATGGCGGGCGCGGCCCTGCTGGCCAACAGCGAGGTGGCGGGCGGGATGTACGTCTTTGCCGCGTGCGGGGGCGACTACACGGTGGTCTGCAAGTCGCTCGAGTACAAGTTCCTCCGCCCGTGCCACGGGCCGGCGCTGTACCGAGTGCTGCCCAAGGACGACCTCAAGGCCCTGATCACCCAGGGCGGGGAGTTCAACATCACCGTTGACCTCGACATCGTGCAGGGCATCGGCAAGCGCGGCGACAAGGAGCGTCGCGTCGGCAAGTGCGTCGCCACCTTCCACGCCACGCCCAAGGCCCACCAGCAGAAGAAGGGCCGGCGGATCCGTTGAGCCGGGGCGTGCCCGAGCCAGGAGCCGCGCCAGCCGCCGGCGGGATCGGCGCCTCGGCGGGCGCGGTCGCGTCATGGGCCGCCTATCTCGCGTGCTCGTGGACGTGGTGCATCGGGATGTTCCTGCCGGTGCTCCTGGTGCGCGACTTCGGGCTCGCCGGCTTCCTCGTCTTTGCCGCGCCCAACGTGCTCGGGGCCGCGGCCATGGGCTGGGTGCTCCGCGACGCCCACGCCTCCGAGCGACTCCTCCTCGAGCACGCGACCGCGACGCGGCTCTTCTCGATCGTCACGATTCTCTTCCACGCGTTCTTCCTCGCGTGGCTCGCTCGGTCGTGGTGGGGTGTCACGCTGCCCGCGGTCGGCGTCGCGCTGGCCGCGTTCACCGCGACGACCTTCTTCGCGCTCGCCACGCCCGCCACGCAGCGGCGTGCGGGGCTCGCGCTCTGGATCGTCGCCATCGCCTCGGCGGCGCTGCTCGTGCCCGCGTGGCTCCCCGATGACGCCTTGCACCCGGCGCGCGGCGCGCTCCCCGAGGGGCACGCGATCCCGCTCGCGGCCGTCTGCGTCCTGGGCTTCGGGCTCTGCCCCTATCTCGACCTGACCTTCCACCGCGCGCGACGCGAACTCTCGCCCGGCGGGGCGCGCGCCGCCTTTGGCATCGGGTTCGGCGTGCTCTTCCTCGCCATGATCGTCCTCACGCTGCTGTACCGCGGCGCGTTCCTCGGCGAGGCGGGCGTTTCGCCGCGGTCCCTGCCGCTCGTGCTCTCGGCGCATCTCCTGGTGCAGAGCGTCTACACCGCGGGCGTGCACCTCCGCGAACTCGCCCGGCATCCGGCACCCGAGGGCGTCGCGCCGGCCGGATGCGCCGCGGCGTGCGCGCTCTTCGTCGCCGCGATCGTCGGCGCTCTCGCCCTTGGCGCGACCGTCGAGCCCATGCAATCCGTCGCCGACGCCTCGCGCCTGGGCAGCGGCGAGATCGCGTACCGCGCGTTCATGTCGGCGTACGGGCTGGCGTTCCCGGCGTATGTCTGGGTCTGCGTCGTGCCGCGCGGACGATGGGCGGTCCCGCCGCGCGTTGCGCGCCTCGCGTGGCTCGGCGCGGTGGTCGCGGCGTCGCCGTGCCTGGCGCTGGGCTTTCTGGCGCGCGAGACCTGGTGGCTCGTGCCCGGCGTCGGGATCGTGCTCGTGGCGCCCCTGGTCGCGCGGGCGCTCTCATCGCGTTGGTGAAGTTCTCCGCGCAGAATCGCCCAGCCGCGCGAGCACGGCGCGGGCCGCTTCGCGGACCATCTCCGGCTCGTCGCCGTCGCCTGCGATCGCGCGCACGCGTTCGAGTGCCGCGGCGTGGGGAGCCCGCGCCAACACGTTGCCAAGCACCAGAATCGCGTTGCGCTTGAGCATGGCGAGGGTCGCGCGCTTCATCGCCGAGCCCGAGAGCGCACGGGACCGGTCCGCCGCGCCCCACCCGAGCACCTCGAGCAGGTCGAGCGAGGCGAAACGCGGGGCGTAGTCCTCGCGCATCGGGCTCTGGGCGGGGGCATTTCGCGCGGGCCGCTCGGTGGACGCCGAGTTGTGCGGGCAGACCTCCTGGCAGATGTCGCAGCCATAGAGCCAGTCGCCCAGTGGCGCGTGCAGCGAGGGGTCGATCGGGAGCCGACGCTCGATCGTCAGGTACGAGATGCACCGGCGGGCATCAACGGAATACGGCGTGATCGCGCGGGTCGGGCAGGCGTCGATGCACCGCGTGCAGGTCCCGCAATGGTCGGCGACGGGCTCGCCCGCGAGTGTTAGCGTGGCCGTCGTGAGCACGCCCCCGAGCAGAAGGTACGACCCCAGTCCGGGCCGGATGACGAGCGTGTGCTTCCCGACCCACCCGATCCCGGCGCGGGCGGCCAGTTCGCGCTCGAGCACGGGCGCGGTATCGACGACAGCCCGGAACGCCTCGCCGGGCATGGCTTCGCGCAGCCGATCGCAGAGCGCGTGCAGCCGCCGCTTGATGACGGCGTGGTAGTCCCGACCGCGCGCGTAGCGAGCGACCCGGCCGTGCATCGGGGGCGTCAAACCATCCACACTCCCGCGCTCCGCATAGCGATCGGCCACGACGATCGCGCTGCGAGCGCCCGGGAGCACGCGCGCGGGGTCGAGCCGCGTCTCGACGTGCCGCGCCAGGTACTCCATGCTCCCGTGCTTGCCCTGCGCGAGCCAGTCGCGCAGGTTGTCGGCGTGCGCGCTGGGCACCGCCTCCGCGATCCCCGCCGCGGCGAACCCCAACTCTTCGCACAGCCGCAGCGCCAGCGTGGCGGCGGCGTCGGGGCTCATGCGTGCGCGACCTGACGCGCCAGCCAGCCCCCGACCCTCGCCGCGGCCTGGGGCAGCACGGCTTCGGCTGGCGCGAGCCCGGGCACCCACGCCCGATCCCACTCCACCACCACCCACCCCTTGTGGGCCGCGAGCGCACGCACGAACGGCTCGCACAACGCCTCGCCCTCGCCAGGCACGCACAGCCGATGCGCCGAGTCCACGTCGCGCAACTTCGCCACGAACAGCCGTCCGCCAAGGCGTGCGACGCCCGAGGCCGGGTCCTCGCCCACGGCGTGCGCCACGGCATTGCCATACGCCGCCCCGAGCAACGGATCACCCGCGGCGTCCAGGAGGTCGGCGAGTTGGTCGGCCTTGCAGAACGAACCCCCGTTCTCGACCGCGACGCGCACGCCCGTGTTCCGCGCCGCGTCGGCGACCAGCCGAAGCCGCTCCGCGATCCGGCGCACGCCCGAGGCCAGATGCTCGCCCGAAACGAGTTGGAACCCAAAGACGCGCACCAGTGGGCACTCGATCGCGGCCGCGAGGTCGATCGCCTCCTTGACCAGTCGCACCGGACGCTCGAAGTCGCCGATGACGCGTCCGACCACCGGCGGGCGCACGGGCTCGTCCAGTGCGATCGAGGTCGAGAGGCACGCCGCCGAGACCCCGTGGTCCGAGAGGACGCGCCGAACCTTGTCGGCACCCGTCAGGGCCGGATCCGAGGCGAACCCACGCGACCCGGACCCGAACGTGCGCAGTTCCAGGCCGTCATAGCCCCACTGCGAGGCGGAACGAGCGGCCTGAGCGAGCGTCCAATCCGGGCAGGCGACGGTGCTGAAGGCGAGTCGTGGCATGGAGGAACCATCCTATTGCAGCGAGCGCGGCCCGGCCAGTTGGTTTCGGGTGGCTCGGTGGCGCTCCCGCTTCGTCACGCCGCACGTTATGGGCGACCCCGGCCTCCCAGCCCGCACAGATCGACCGGGCCAGGAGGCCGCCGATTCGAGCCGCGAGCGTCGAAGGCGGACGTACCGGATGGTTGTGAAGGAAGGGAGCGGAACGATGCGTCGGCGTGCGATCAGCCTGGGACTTCTCGCTCTGGCCACCCTCGCGGGCGGCGGGTGCGGGTGGACGATGCGGGACGAGTTCTACGCCTCCCGCGGCGTCACCATCCCGGCGGCGACGGGAGATCGTTCGATGCTCGTCATGGGGCCGCGACAGCGCGATCAGGCGCGGGCCGACGATCTGAACGTGGCGCGCCGGTAGCCCTCTGCTCTGTCATACCACCCTCGCAACCACGACTATCGAAGGTTGGGCACGACGCCGGGCGGGATGGCGCCAGGCGGCGCCGAGCCGAGCAGCAATCGCTCGATCGTGCGGTCGGGGTCGCCGCGCGTCTGCGCCCGCGCGCCGGGTAGCGTGAGCGTGATGGTGCTGGCGAACGCGGTGTAGGCGCGGCCGTCGGGAGCGCGCAGCACGCACCCCCGATAGCCTAGCGGCGGCGGTGGCGCGGCGGCGCTCGCGGGCGCGGCGCGATCCCAGCCCGCGAGCACGGCGTCGATCAACTCCCGTGGCGCGTCCCAGCACGGGTCCTCGCGTCCCGAGAACACGAGCGCGACGACACGCCACGCGTCACTTGATCTTGGTGTGCCCATGCTTGGCGACCATGAACGTCGTGAACTGCGTGTAGTTGCCCCGATCGGCGGTGCGCGGATCGCTGATGAGCGCGCCGGAGTTGTCGAGATTCGTCGCGGCGGTCCCGCCCGGCTTGTGCGTCCAGCGGCCGTTCAGGCCCTTGCGATACCAGTGGAAGTCGACGTTGGGCCAGATCACCAGCGCCACCAGATGCCCCGACTTGGGACACTTGTTGTTGGCGGTCGGCGCGTCCTCCAACGCGTCGGCGATCGCGCCGGCCTTCACCTGCGCGCCCGTGATGGCCCCGTACATCGCGCCGTTGGCCTTGCCGGGCTGCGCGAACGTGTCGGTGCGGTAGTTGCAACCGTAGTTGTAGCAGTTGTTGTTCCATTGGCGCTGCCCGCCGTCGTTCCACCACGCCGGCTCATAGACCGGCGCGCACGGGCACACGACCTTCAGCGGGAAGAGTTTGATCGGGCGCCACAGTTCGATCGCCTCGAACCGGCGACGCACCAACTTGCGAAGCACCTCGGGCGTCAACTCGCGGACCTCGAACTTGCGCGCGATCTCCGGACGCCCGAGAAAGTCGGCCTCGACGGTCGGATCGTCGATGCGATGCGCCAACCCCTCGCCAAAGACGCGGCCGCCCCCGACGTGGAAGGTGCGCGGGAGCCCGCGAGCCGCCCGACCGACCTGCTCCACGATCAGCCCGCGATAGCCCAGCCCGGGCGCAACGCCCGCGTCCGACTTCGCCAGCGCCCTCCCCGGCTTGGCGCGGCCCAGGAGTTCGTCGGCCTCGCGCTCCGAGAGTTGGATCGTCGGGTTCGGGCGGCCAGAAAAGATGTCAAGGGTCACTTGGACGGGCATGGAGGTCTCCTTGCGTCGAGCGCGACGCCCGGGGCAGGCCGACAAGGCCGACGGCGGACGAGGCCAGCGGGATCAGCGTACTGCGTCCCCGACAGTCATGCGACACGCCGGGCTTCGAGGCCGGAGATTTCAAGCAAGCACCCCGCTCCCTCGGTGGTCCCAAGGGCGCGGGGTGGTGCGCGATCAGCGGTCGAGTCGCGAGGCCGCCTAACTGCAGCCCGCGCCAAAGACATTGAGGAAGCAGACGAAGTCGTTGACGTTCAGCGTCGGCGGCGTGGTCGAGCCGTCGCAGTTGGCGAGCGGGTCGTTGGCCGCGAAGAGGTTGTTGAAGCAGATGAAGTCGTTGACGTTGAGGATCGGCGTGATCGTCGAGCCGTCGCAGTTGGCGTAGCACGCGGGCGGGCCGGCGGGGGCGATGAACGCCGCGGCGCAGAACGTGCCCGAGCCGGTAAAGGGCGAGGGGAGCGTCCCGATCTGCGTGCCCGTGGCGATGTCGTAGACGTAGAAACTGGCCTGCGTGGTGTTGGGCCCGTCGGTGACGTAATAGGCCAGGCCGTTGTGGACCGCGAGCCCGTCGATGTCGGTCTCGGTGCCGGGATAGCCCGCGATGAAGGTCTGCGTCATGCCGGTGACGCTGATCTCGTAGAGCCCGCGGACCTGCGGCGCCGGCGCGGCGTCGGTCAGCCCGTACAACTTGCCCGTCGTCACGTCGGCGTCGAGCCCGCCGAAGTCGTACGTGGACGGATGCACGTAGAGTTGCGTGCACTGGAGCGTCGTGGTGTCGATGGCATAGACGGCCTCGGTGGCGATGTTGCGCGTCCCGACCAACTGCCCGTTGTACCACCCCAGAGCGACGAAGTTGATCGAGGCCGCGTTGAAGGTCATCGCGCCGTGGTTTGTCACCGTCAGGCCCGCGATGTTGAACGGTGCGCTAAAGAGAGTGCCCCCGTTGTTCCACCACAGGGTGTTCGTCGCGGGGTCGTACGCCATGCCCCAGGGCTTGGTCTCGTTGGTTGCCGTCGTCAGGATCGGGGTGGCGGCGCCCGTGCCCACGTCGATGTGGTACAGACTGGTCGTGCCCGTCTGGTCGTTGCCGACGATCAACTGGGCCGACGCCGACGAAGCAACACCAGCGGCCAAGGCAAGCGCGAGAGCGAAACGCATCGAATACCTCCTCAAAGGAAAGACCACGGGCGCGACATGCGCCCGCGTTGCATGGTATCAGTCCTGTCAAGCCCGCCCGGGCCCGCGTCCAACGGACTAGGGGCAGCCCGCCCCGAAGCGATTGAGATAGCAGACGAAATCGTTCGCGTTGAGGACCGGGGCGATCGTCGAGCCATCGCAGTTGGCGTACGGATCCGCTGCGGCGAACGTGTTCAGGAAGCAGACGAAGTCGTTGATGTTGAGCAGGGGCGTCGTGGTCGACCCGTCGCAGTTCGCGTAGCACGGGCCGGGGCAGTTCCCCGTGACTGTGAGCGTCGCCGATCGGCTCGTGCTCGACCCACAGGCGTTGGAAAGCACGCAGTCGTAGACGCCCGCATCGGCCTGGGACACGTTGAGAATGCCGAAGTTACCGGTCGCGCCCACGATGGTCGAGCCGGTGCCCGTCGGCCCATCGACGAGCGGGATCCCGTTCTTCCGCCACTGGTACACGAGCCCGCCGTAGCCCGCCGCGGGCGTCAGGCCCGGGGCGAAGGTGCTGCCGCAGGCGAGGACCTGGCCCTGGGGCTGCCCGGCGATCCACGGCGCGCCGTCCTCCGAGAACCGGGCCCAGACTTGCGAGAACCCCGTGGGCGTGGCCGCCGTGACCCCGGCCCCCAGCGGCTGCCAGGCCGACCCGTTCCACATCGCGATCCGCGAGACCCCACCATCGACGCTCTCGATGCGATCGAAGATCCCCGCGGCGACGAGCACCGGCGGCAGTGGACCGGCCCCGTCCGGGTCCCACGTCGTGGACGTCCGGATCACGCCCTGGTAATAGATCCCCGTCCCGCGGGCACGCCAATCGGCGCACTGACCGTGGACAATCGATGACGCAACCATCGCCGCACACGCGGCGAGCACACACTTGCCGAGCATGAATCCTCCTTGGGGCGTTGCCCCTGCGGAGGACCAAGCGGGATGGCAGCGAACGTGCGGACACGATTCGCTCCCGCCATCGGCCACGCGGGCGTGCGCGAGTTGGTAGGTCGCCGCGGATCTCGTACCCCTCGCCGTGGATGGCCCCGCCGAAGATGAGCCCCGTGTCGCGAGCGTGGCCCGCCCGAGCACCAATCCGCGCGCGAGCGCGACCACTGCGGGAACCGACGACCGTGTGTGATGCGTGGATGGGTCCGCCGAACCACCGCCGGGTCGAGCGGACTGTCAACCCCCGCCGGTCGGCCGGGCAGCGCCTCCGAATCCCCGCCCGTTCCTATGATCGCCCCTCAGGCAAGGAACCCACCCATGACCGACATCCGCACGCTGCTCGGCCCTGACGCCGACCGACTCCTCAAGCACGAGTCCAAGACCGTGAGCAAGTCCGCGCTCGCCCTCCCCGGGCCGGACTTCATCGACCGCGTCTTTGCGCAGACCGACCGACCCGTGCCCGTCCTGCGCAACTTCCAGACGCTCCTGAACACCGGTCGACTCGGCGGCACGGGCTACGTCTCGATCCTCCCGGTGGACCAGGGCGTCGAGCACTCGGCCGGCGCCTCCTTCGCCCCCGAGCCCGCGTACTTCGATCCCGAGAACATCGTCAAACTCGCGATCGAGGGCGGGTGCAACGCCGTGGCCAGCACCATCGGCGTGCTCGGGGCCGTGGCGCGGAAGTACGCGCACAAGATCCCCTTCCTCGTCAAGTTCAACCACAACGAGATGCTCACGTTCCCCAACGTGCACAAGCAGTCGTACTTCGGCTCGGTCCGCCAGTGCTACGAGATGGGCGCGATCGCCGTGGGCGCGACGATCTACTTCGGGAACGACACCGCCCGCGACGAGATCGCGTACGTCTCCGACATGTTCGAGGAGGCCCACTCCTTCGGGCTCGTCACCGTCCTCTGGTGCTACACGCGCAACGCCGCCTTCAAGGCCAAGGGCGCCGACGGCAAGAGCGTGGACTACCACGCCTCCGCCGACCTCTCGGGCCAGGCGAACCACCTCGGCGCCACGATCAAGGCCGACATCATCAAGCAGAAACTCCCCGTCAACAACGGGGGCTACGCGGCGCTCAACACCGGCGGGTCGTCCTATGGCAAGTGGGACAAGCGCGTCTACACCAACCTCTGCGGGAGCGACGAGCACGGCAACGGCGGACACCCCATCGACCTCTGCCGATACCAGGTGCTCAACAACTTCATGGGCCGCGTCCCGCTCATCAACTCCGGGGGCGAGAGCAAGGGCGCGGGCGACCTCGCCGAGGCCGTCGCCACCGCGGTCGTGAACAAGCGGGCCGGGGGCATGGGCCTGATCTCGGGCCGCAAGGCGTTCCAGAAGCCGCTCAAAGAGGGCGTGAAACTCCTCAACGCCGTGCAGGACGTGTACCTGGACAAGAGCGTGACGGTGGCGTAACGAAGTCGCCGGCCGCGTCGCGTTGACTACTTCCCGCCCTTCGCCCATTTGATGAGCACGTCCGCCACCTCGGGCCGCGTGAACTCCACAGGCGGGCGCTCGCCCTTGGCCAGCATGTCCCGCACTGCCGTGCCCGACAGCGAGATCTGGTCGCCCTCGATCTTGGGGAACGACTTGGGGCTGACCATGCCGCCCGCGAGTTTGCTCCAGGCCGTGTGCTCGAACTTGAAGATCGTCATGCCCAGCCCGCCCTTGCTCGGGTCGTGCTCGATCTGGTCAAAGATGTTCTGCGCGTCATACGAGCCGTAGTAGTTGCCCACCCCCGCGTGGTCCCGGCCCACGATGAAGTGCGTGCACCCGTAGTTCTTCCGCACGATCGCGTGCAGGATCGCCTCGCGCGGGCCGGCGTACCGCATCGCCGCGGGCATCACGCTCAGCATCGTCCGGCTGTGGACAAAGTACTTGTCCAGGAGCACCTTGTAGCACTCCATCCGAACCGCCGCGGGGATGTCGCCCGGCTTGGTCTCGCCCACCAGCGGGTGCACCAGCAGCCCGTCGCAGATCTCCTGCGCCACCTTGCACAGATACTCGTGGGCGCGGTGGATCGGGTTCCGCGTCTGGAACGCGCACACCGTCTTCCACCCGCGCTTGTGGAACTCCTCGCGCGTCTGCCGCGGCGTCAGGCGATGATCCAGGAACGCCTCCGGGCCGTCCGGGTCCACGCACACCATCACCGACTCCACCGGACCCGCCAGGCAGACCTCGCCCTCGTCCATCACCGCCTTCACGCCCGGATGGGCCGGGTCCTCGGTGCGGAAGACGTTGGGGACCTCCAGTTTCTTGTCGTGGAGGAACTCCTCCTTGATCGTCATGATGGCCTGCAGCACCCCGTTGGGCGCGTGCAGCGCCACCCGCTCGCCCACGCCGGGGGCCTGGTCCTTCTTCACCGCCAGCACGATCGGGATCGGCCACACCAGCCCCTTGCCCGACCCGGTCGCCAGTTTCATCTCCTTGCACACGCGCTCGAAGTCCTCGGCGCCCATGAACCCCGCCAGCGGCGAGAACGCGCCGATCGTCAGCATCTCCAGGTCGCACGACTGCTTGGCCGAGAGCGTCAGCCGCGGCAACTTCTCGGACTCGCGCCGGGCCTGGTCCATCCGGGCGTCCGTGGCGAGCGTCTCGACGAGTTTCCCGCCGTGCGGGGCGATCAGCGTTGACATGGGGGCTCCAAGAAAGGGGGGTAGAGAATAGGAGCCCGGCCGGCCCTTATCATCACGCCAGGAGCACCCGATGCGCGCGATCGTCACCGCCCAGGTCGGCATGGACAAGAAGCAGTACCTCGACGCCGCACGCGACTTCGCCGGGCAGCAGGGCGAGCCCCTCGACCTCTACCACGTCGGGGACATGATGTACCGCGAGGCCCCGGACGTGCGACCCGGGCGGATCCTCGACCTCCCGCTCTCGCGGCTCAACTCCCTCCGCCGCGCCGCCTTCAAGGACATCATCGCCGACTCGCGCGGGAAGCCCAACGTCATCGTCAACACCCACGCCACCTTCCGCTGGCGGCACGGGCTCTTCTCGGCCTTTGACTTCGACCAGATCCAACTCCTCCAGCCCGACCTCTTCGTCTGCCTCGTGGACAACATCGAGGTCGTCCACCACCGCCTCCACCGCGACCACGTCATCGACGCCACCCTCAAGGACTGCATGGTCTGGCGCGAGGAGGAGATCCTCGCCACCGAACTCATGAGCCAGGCCATCCCCAGCAGCCGCTTCTACATCCTCTCCCGCGGCCGCCACACCCCCACCACGCGCACCCTCTTCCGCCTCTGCTGCCGACCCGACCTCCGCAAGGTCTACCCCTCGTTCCCCATGAGCCACGTCGTGGACATGCCCGACGTGCTCAAGGAGATCGACGACTTCCGCGCCGCCCTCGCCGAACACTTCATCACCTTCGACCCCGGCGACGTGGACGAGAAACTCCTCCTCGAGCGCGCCCTGGCCGCCGCACGCGAGGGCAAGACCGACCAACTCCTCGACGTCTCCCCGCACACCTTCGGCGGGAGCAAGGCGAGCCCCCCGATCCAGGTCCGCGTCCGCGAGGTCCTCGACATCGCCGGGGACATCGACGGGCAGATCTACATGCGCGACTTCAAACTCATCGACCAGTCCGACATGATCGTGAGCCTGATCCCCGAACTCCCCGGCGGGGTTCCGGGCCTCTCGTCGGGTGTCGAGCGCGAACTCCACCACGCCTTCGAGCACACCAAGGAGGTCTACGTCGTCTGGAAGCCGCGCAAGAGCCCCAGCCCTTTCATCACCGAGACCGCCACCAAGATCTTCGCGTCCGTCCCCGAGGCGCTGGCCTATTTCGACGCCAAGGGCATGTTCGGACAGACCAACCTCTTCGGGCACTAGCCCCCCCCCCAACCACCGCCCCATCTCGCCCAACGCACGCAACGCCCCGCACCGCCGCGCGCAAGCCCAAAAACAAACACGGCCGGTCGAGGCCGGCCGTGCAAATCGTTCTCTGCTACCTCGCTCAGCGGCGACGGCGACGCATCGCGAGCGCCCCGCCCATCGCCAGTACGCCCAGCGAGCCCGGCGTGGGGAAGATCTCCACCACGATCGACGGCCCGCTCACGAGTTTCTTGTGGATCGTCGCCGACGAGCCGGGGTCGCTGTTCGCCTGGAGCGTGTTCGTGAACACGAGCGTCAGGTCCGTCCAATCCGGCCCCAGGATGCTCGTCAGGTCGATCAGCGTCTGTCCGCTCCAGTTGCCGCTGGAGTTCGGGGTGTTGATCGGCATGACCGGGTTCGTCACCAGGTTGTTGATCGCCGGAGGCCGGGGCGTGATCATGTCCTGAAGGAACATCGTCCCGCTGTCGCTGACCGACCCGATCCCCAGGATCGACCAACTGCCGAACTCCGTGATCTTGATCTGCGTGAACCGGTGCCCAGGATCGGCCTTGAGCCGAACCTGGAGCCGATCGGTCAGCGCGTCGGGCGCGCCGTTGACGCTCTGCGCCTGGAAGTTCGTCGGGAAGAAGTTGAACGTGCTCCCGACCAAGACCGGGTCGCCGAAGCGACCGAGGTCGCTCAGCCCGTTCATCCACGTAAAGAACGGCCCAACTCCGTTGGCATTGGTCCACGGCACCTGCGCGAGGGCCGACGAGGCGGCCACACCCACGGCCGCCACAACAGTCAGTCCAAGGCGAATGGTCATATCGTCTCTCTCCTACGGGGGCTGTCCAGGCCCCGGCACGATCGACTCAGGCCCGACGACGACGCGACGCAACCAGACCGCCAAAGGCCAGCAGCGCCAGCGCACCGGGCTCGGGCAGGATCTGGATCGCAACCGGAACCCCGACCAGCGTCTTGCGGATCACCGCGCTGCTGCCCGGAGCGCTAATCGCGATCAGCGTGTTCGACAACTCCAGGTGCAGTTTGAGGAACGGCACCCCGAACTCGATCAGCGTCAGGTCGCGGCCCACATCTCCCTGCCACGACTGGTTCGTTCCTGACGTTTGCGGGAAGACCGGGGCGAACGCCATCGTGTCCGCCGTGTTCCGACCCGGGTTATCGATGTCGGTCAGCGTGAGCGTGGCCGCCGCATCGACCTGACCCTGACCCAGCACCGAGTAGTCGCCATACTCGCTGATCCGGATGCCATCGAACTTGTACCCAACCTGCACATAGATGTCCACGCTCATCGTGTCGGTCTTGGTGTCCGGAACGCCGTTGAGGCTCTCGGCCACGAAGTTCGCCGGGAAGAAGATGAACGTATCGCCCACCAGCGTCGGGCTCCCGAAGAGGCCCGTGGCGTTCTGGCCGTTGGCCCAGGTGAAGAACGGGCCCACGCCGTTCGGGTTGCTCCAGGGAATCTGCGCCTGCGCGGCACCCGCGAGAGCCAGCACACCGGCAACTGCAGCGATGGTCTTCATGTTTCGTCTCTCTCCTTCGGCGTAACGCCGCGACCGCCCACGGATGCCTCCGCCGGGCACCTCTCCAGACCGGTAATCTATCAGGAACGCCAACCCTGTCAAGCGAAAAAATGGCTCGCTGGTTGGAAATTTTAGACGTTATTATTCTGTTTGGAGTACGGCTGGGATCGTCACTCTGAACTCCGCCCCTTCGGACGTCCCGCGGACGAGCGCGACTTCTCCACCCAAACCCCGGGCAAGTCCGACTGCGATCGCCAGACCTAGGCCGAGACCTTCCTTTGTCTCATCGCGATCCGATCGATGGAACGGCCGGAAGATTCGGCTTCGCTCCTGCACCGGGATTCCCGGGCCATAGTCCGCGACCCGAATCTCCAACCAATTCTGCCCTTTCTGCCGCTGTCGGCTGGCACGGACATGGACTCGGTTATCGGACGATTCTCGCGCGTATTTGCACGAGTTCTCCACAAGGTTCATCACGATGCGTTCCACGGTCGCCGGGTCCGCCGAGACCTCCAGACCCTCCAGCCCGGCCGTCTCGACCACCGCCTGCATGCCCGCGGCCTCGGTGGCGCGGCGTACCGGGCCGAGCAGGTGCTCGACGAGTTCGACAGCGGCGACGGGGCTTCCGGCGCGCGCGCGGGGCGTCCCGAGGCGGGCGTAGGCGAGGACGTTTTCGACGATCCGAGTCAGCCGGCCGGACTCGAGCCGGAGGGTCTGGAGGTACTCGGCCTGCGCCCCGGGGTCGCGGACCAACCCGCTGGCGAGCATGTCGGTGTAGAGCGTGAAGGTGGTCAAGGGCGTGCGCAGTTCGTGGGTGACGGCGGAGACGAAGCGGCCGCGGCGGTCGCCCAGTTCCATCGACGCCCGCAGAACCATCGCGATCGCGATGACGGCTCCGAGCACCGCGAGCCAGGTGAGCAGGAGGACGAGTTGGGTGGGGCCGAAGGCGATGCGGGTGGCGACAGGCGTGGCGCCGGTGTTGAAGCAGACGGGAATGGCGGCGAGGCGCGGGCCGCGGGCCTCGCCGAGCAACGGCTGGAGTTCGGCGGCGGGGAAGAGGTCGGTGACGAGACCGAGGAGGCGTGCGCGGAGGGATGGCCAATCGACCCAGATGCCCTGGATCGTGCGGTCGTCACCGCGCGCGACCTCGCGGCGGATGAGGAGTTCGGGCGTGCCGGTGGCGGGATCGACGACCCAGGTGGGCTCGAGTGGCCCGACGCGAACCTCTGGGGCGGGGGCACTGAAGCCCTGGCTTTGCAGGAGGCGTGGCCCGGCGGTCTCGTCCTTGGTGGGGGCCACATGGAGAACCTGCGCGGCGGGATCGGGGGTCTTGGACAACTCCAGCGGCGACGCGGAGGGGCTGGGGACCGTGGGCTCGGCGGCAGCGGGCGGGGGCGAGGCGGCGGGTGCGGAGGAGAGCACGCCGACCGGGGCGCCGGCGGCTTCCTCTCGATCCGCGATTCGCTGGGGGCGGGCGCGTTTGAGGTCTTCGGGGGCGTTGGCGGTCTGGGCCGCGGCCTGTTGGCGAGCGGCGTACTCCTTGGAAGCGCGGGTGTCGGCCCAGACTTCGAGTTGGGAGTCCGCGCGTGACTGCGGTTGGGGGGGCTCGGCCAGGGAGGTGTTGGCGCGGAGGTTCGCGTCGAGATCGCGGCTTCGTTGCGGGCCGGCCGCGGCGGCCAGGGGCGTGAGGCGGTCGAGGAGTTCGCTGGCGAGCACGATGAACTCGCCGTCGACGTACTGCGACTCGGCCAGGTCGCGCATGTTCCCGGTGGGCGCCTGGGGCGAGGTGAGGTGCCCATCGCGTTCGACCTGGAAGTGGAGGCGAACGAACGGGCCGGCGGCCTCGAGGAGGGGGGAGGGCACGAGGACCTCGCCGGGCACGACCTCCTGCCACATGCGGGTGTAGGCCCGTTCGGCGGGGTAGAAGGGGCGATAGTGGAAGTAGGGCCGAGCGGCCTCGCGGGCCATGATCGGGGCGATCTCGAACTCCATGCGCCAGAGCGCGAGTTGGACGGCCTCTTGGAGTCGAGCCTGGGCCTTGGCCTCGCGTTCGCGGCGCTCGGCGCGAACGGCCTGCCAGGTCACCCAGCCCAGCGCTTCGAGGACGGCGAGAACGCAGACGGCGAAGACGATCCAGGTGACCCGGTGCCGGGGCTTCATGGCTCGTGTCCGGCGGGGCCGAGGGCGAGTTTGTAGCCCTTGCCGCGGACGGTGACGATGACGCGCGGGTCGTCGGGGTCGTCGCGGAGTTGGGTTCGGAGGCGGGCGACGGCCATGTCCACGGTTCGGGTGGCCATGCCGCGCGGGTCGATCCCCCAGACGCGGAGGAGGAGTTCGTCGCGGCTGATGGCCCGGCCGCGGTGGGCGGCGAGGTACGCCAGGAGCGCGGCTTCGCGTTCGGAGAGGGCGTCGAGCGTGCCGTCGGCGTGGGAAATCTCGCGGCGGTCGAAGTCGATCTGGATGCCGTCGAGGAGGAGGCGGGGGATGGCCTGGGGGCGCTCGGGGACACGACGGAGGACGGCCTCGACGCGGGCGAGGAGTTCGGTGAGGCTGAATGGCTTGACGATGTAGTCGTCGGCGCCGGCCTTGAGGCCTCTGACGCGGTCTTCTTCCTGCCCGCGGGCGGTGATGAAGATGACCGGGAGCGCGGGGCGTGATCGCCGGATCTCGCTCAGCACGGCGAGCCCGTCCTTGCGGGGCATGAGGATGTCCAGGAGCACGAGGTCGACGTGCTGGCCCAGGGCGGCGTCGATCCCGGCCTGTCCGTCGGCGGCCTCGCGCGGGTCGTATCCGCTGAGTCGGAGCGCATCGACGATCCCGCGGCGGATCGCGGCGTCATCCTCGACGACCAGCACGGTTCCCAGCGGCATGGCGGCTCCGGGGGAGTCTATCGAACCGCGGATGGGGGCGTGTCCGCGCCCGCCGCGAGCCCGTGGCGCTACTTGCCCGTGGTGATCCCGACGCGGGCGGCCTGGCGAGCGAGGGTGTCGCGCACGGCCTGGTCGAAGGAGTCCTTGGACTGGCCGATCTTGTCCTTGATGAAGGCCTGGCGTTTCTCGCCGAGTTCGGCGATGCGGGCCTGGCACTGCTTGCGCGACTCGATCTTGGCGGCGATGAACTTCTCGCGCTCCTCGGGCGACATCTTCTTCATCTCCTCGTTGAGTTGGTCCTCGGCGACGCTGCGCGCCTGGACGTTCCCATCGAGGCACGCCTGCACGAGGTCGTTGCGACCGCTGAGGGAGGCCCCGCCGCCGAGCCCGGCCTTGTAGCAGGCGCGGTCCGCGGCGGCCTCTGGTGCGGCCGCGGGCGAGGTCGAGAGGCTCTCGGCCATGTCCATCTTGGCGGACTGGGCGGCCTGCTCCTCTGGCGTGCCATACGCGACGACGGTCGCTTCGAGGTCACGCCCGAGTTTGGCGAGGTCCTCGTCGTAGGGCGTGGCGATGGCGGCCATGCCCCCGGACTGGTCGATGGCGAGGTACTCCCCGTCGGTCCGGCGGGCGATCTCCTGCCAGATGGGGGCGGTCTCGGGCATGCTCCCGCACTGGACGGTGTTGATGGTGATGCCGCTGCGGATGGCGTCGGCGCAGGTGGTGGCGAAGGGCACGTCGTTGTCGTAGTCCATGTGCGGGGGCGCGTCGCCGACGAGGTAGATGAGTTTGAGCGTGTGCTTGTCGGCGGACCAGTCGAACTTGGTGTAGGCCTCGTGGAGGGCCTGGTTGACGGACTCGGGCCCGTCGCCCCCGCCGCCGGCCTCGCACTTCATGAGGTCGGCGTAGATCGCGTCGAGGTCGTCGGTGAGGGTGGTGAGCCGGGTGACGTAGTCGTCGCCGCGGTCGCGATAGGCGACGAGGCCCATGCGGATGATGGGCCTGGGCTTGGCCGAGGCGATAGCGTTGGCGATCGACCAGATCTTCTGCTTGGCGCCCTCGATCAGCCCGCCCATCGAGCCGGTGGTGTCGAGGACGAAGACGACCTCGATGCGCGGGGTTGGGTCCTCGGGCTGCGCCGTGGCGGCGGGGGCCGGGGCCTGGGCCGGGGGCTTGGCCTCCTGGGCGAGGGTGGGAATGGCGATCGCGAACCCGCAGAACGCCGCCAGCAAGTTGCTCCGAGACATGGAATCTCCCTTCAGAATGCCGAGTGATCGGGGGTGGGGGGGGTGTGATCGTGGTGGGCGCGTCGGGTGCCGTGGTGGTGCTAGGGCGTGGCGCCGGGCCCGTTGACGAGGGTCCGCTTGCCCTCGTACATCAGGACGCACTGGTCGCCGAGGGCGAGCAGGCCCGTTTGGTTGCGCGCGGCGAGGGCGTCGACGAGGCGGGTGAACTCCGGCGTGCCGAAGTTGATGACCTGCTCGGGGGACTCGTTCTCCTTGTCGGCCTGGACGATGCGGGCGTCGACCCAGCGATTCCCGCGACGGAAGAGGGTCTGGTCGGCGACCTGGCAGACGGTGTTGACCCGTGCGGTTTTCATGTCGGCACTGATGAACTCGTTGGTGACATTGACGCAGCCGATCTCGACCTGCTTGCCGAGGTTGAGTTCCTGGTTGATGCCGCGGCCGCCCCAGCGCTCGTCCCGGGCGCGGATGCTGAGCACGCGCTGCGTGTAGTCCTTCTTCTCGGCGGCGGTGGTGGGCAGCGCGGCCGGCGCCCCCCCGCCCGCGCCCGGGGCGCTGGTCGCGCGGAGGGCATCGACCAGATCCAGCCGCGGGGTGCCCGAGGCGTCGGCGCCGCCCTCGGCCAGCGGGACCGGATCGCCGGGTCGGCCCGCGATGACGGTGCCGGGCTCGAGCGCGAGGAACGCGGTGTATTCGGTCAGGATCCCCCACTTGGTGGAGAGGCGGACGATCTCATCGACGAGTTCCTTGGTGCGCGGATCCTCGCTGGGGCGGGCGCCCGGGCGCTGGTCGGCGCCGGCCTGGCGGATCTCCTCGATGAGCGTGGCGATCCGCCGCTGGGCCCACAGCCGCGGGACGAACCCGTTCTTGACGGTGGCGCGCCCGGTGTCGAAGGCGATGTCGAAGGTCGCGTCCTTGCCGAGGTAGTTGCCGGTGAGCACGAGTTTCCTGGCGGAGGCGTCGGTGTACTGGCCGAGGATGACGAGTTGGTCGCCGTCGAAGAGGTCGGGGAGGGAGGCGGGCTGGACCTCGCGGATGGGGCGCGTGACGATCTCGCCCTTGGCGTCCACGACGGCTTCGAGTTTGGGTGAGGCGAGGATGGGGCCGCTGAGCCGCCGATAGACCTGTCCGACCTTCACCTCGACGCTCTCTTCGGGGAGGACGAAGGTGCTGGTGGCGCGTGACCCGCGTGCGAGGCCGGTGAGCAGCGGGCCGTTCACGTCGAGCCCGACGCCGAAGGTGAAGACGCGGCGCTGGTGCTTGTTGGCGGCGGCGGCGGCCTCGCGGATGGCGCGCTCGCTGGTCTGCCCGACCGTCGGGAGGCCGTCGGTCAGGAACAGCACCACGGGCAGCGTGCCCGGGGTGGGGTCCTGGCGGAGCGCCTCGAGGAGCGCGTCGTTGATGTTGGTCCCGCCGTTGGCGTTGATCCCGGCGATGTACTTGCGGGCCGCGATCATGGCCTGCTCGGACTTGACGACGGCGTGGTCGCTGAAGGAGTTGATGGAATCGGAGTAGTCGATGATGTTGAACGACTCGCCCGGCGCGAGGCCCTCGACGACCTGGAGGGCGGCCTCGCGGGCCTGCTCGATCTTCTTCCCCCGCATCGAGCCGGAGCGGTCGATGACGAGCGTGACCTCGCGCTTGATGGTCTTCTCCGGAGCCTTGGCGGGAACGCCGGCGAGGACGAGGAAGTACCCGCCCTGCCCGCCTGGGATCTCGGGGTCCGGGTAGAGCATGACGGTGGCCGAGACCTGGTCGGGCTTTCGCGGGAGGAGGTAGGAGACGCGGAACGACCCGGGCTGGACGGAGGCCGTGCTGGCGAGCCGGACGGTCAGGTGGCCCTCATTGGTGCGCTCGGTGACGATCTCGTGGCTGGGCGAGTAGACGGTGGAGATGGGCCTGGTGCTGCGGATGTCGGCGGCGAAGGACCACGCGACGCCGGTGTCGTCGAGGGACTCGGTGCGGGGGAGGACGAAGTCGATGCGATCCGCCGAGGCGCTCCCATCGGTGGGAAGGAGTTGCTCGTACGTGAGGCGGAGCGTCTGGGTCCCGTGCGCGGGGACGGGGAAGACGCTGGACTTGATGAGGTTGTACCCGACGAACTCGAGGAGCCCTGGGTCGCGCGACTTGGCGACGATCTGGTCGTAGATCCGCCTGGCCTCATCGCGCGGATAGAGCCTCGCGTTGGGCTCGGGCCCGAGGCTGTCGAGTTGGAAACTCCGCACCGCGGCGCCGTCGGGGACGGGCAGGACGAGTTGGGCCTCCTGCGGCCCGCCGCCGTCGTTGGTCACGGTCAGCACGAGCGTGGTCAGGGCGACCTGGTCGGAGACCTGCACGCTGGCGTCGGCCTTGGTGAGCCGGATCGCGCGGTGCTCGGGCGGGCGGGGCGAGGGCCAGATGACCACGTGCCGTCCTTGCGGGACGATCACGACGGGCTCGGTCGTGGTCACCGCGACCTGTGCGGCGGCCACGGGTCCGAGGGCGAAGACGAAGGCCGACGCGAGGAGGTGGCGAGTGCTCATGGTCTGCTCCAGTCCGCGGCCCGACGCGGGCCCGTGTGTTCCGACGCCTGTATGTACCATCCAGTTCGGCTCGTGGACGTAACCACGACGTAACGGGCGGGCGGCGAGAGGCCGAAGCACGCGGCGGCGGACTCGCTCCGGAGGCCGGCGCGGGAGGGCGGGCGCGGGCGGAATGTCGCGTCGAGCGTGGGTTCCCGGCCCTAGCGTTCGCGGATGCCGATTCCCCGCGAGCGCCAGTGCTCCGCCGTGTCGCGCCCGAGCGTGTCGCTCCCGGTGTTGCCCGGCCCTCGTGCGGTGCGCCGGTCGAAGAACGGCCCCCGCCGGGCCGCGGTGCTGGTGCTCGTCCACGTGCTGATCGCGGTCCACATCGGGGTGTGGTTCTTCTCGGGGATGCGGACGACGATCTCGCCGCTCGAGCCGTCGGAGGCCATGTACACGCTCAACCGCGGGCTGGTGAACGCGGGGTTCGTGCTGTTCGTGGGCGCGATCCTCTCGACGGCGATCTTCGGGCGCTGGTTCTGCGGGTGGGCGTGCCACATCGTGGCGTTGCAGGACCTGTGCGGGTGGATGATGAAGCGCCTGGGCGTGCGTCCGCGCCCGTTCCGCACGCGGCTGCTCCCGTGGGCCACGACGATCCTGGCGGTCTACATGTTTCTCTGGCCGACGATCGTGCGCGAGGGCGTGCGCCCCGCGGCGATCTCGCTGGGCGTCTGGGAGCGCGTGCGTCCGTTCCTGGGCGAGCACCCCCCGCCCGTCTTCCGATCCACGGCCGCGATGGGCGAGTTCTTCAAGCCGGACTTCACCCGCACCACGGACTTCTGGGACACGTTCCCGAGTTGGTACGTCTCGATCCCGTTCCTGCTCATCTGCGGGTTCGCGACGGTGTACGTGCTGGGCAACAAGGGCTTCTGCACGTATGGGTGCCCGTACGGCGGGTTCTTCGGGCCGGTGGATCGCGTCGCGCCAGGGCGGATCCGCGTGAACGACTCGTGCGAGCAGTGCGGGCACTGCACGAGCGTGTGCACCTCGAACGTGCGCGTGCACGAGGAGGTCCGCGACTACGGCATGGTCGTCGATCCCGGGTGCATGAAGTGCCTGGACTGCGTGAGCGTGTGCCCGAACGACGCGCTCTCGTTCTCGTTCGGAAGGCCGGCGATCGGCGCGCGCCCGCGGGTCGAGCGTCCGGCGACGCGGTTCGTGCGCCGGGCGGCGGACCTCACACTCCGGGGCGAGGTGGCGGCGGGCGTGCTGTTCCTGTTCCTCTTCTACGCCTATCGCGGGATGCTGGGGCAGGTTCCGTTGCTCATGGCGATCGGCATGGCCGGGATCGTCGTGTTCCTGGTCGTGAAAGCGATCGAGATGCTGCGCTCCCCCAGCGCGCGCTTCCACACCTTCCAGTTGCGGTTCAAGGGACGCCTGCGCCCCGCGGGCGCGGGGCTGGTTGGGCTGGTGGTCGTGTGCCTCGCGACGGCAGGGTGGTCGGCAACGGTCCACGCCAGCGATTGGATCGGGCGATACCTCGATGGGGAGATCACCACGCCGTATGAGAGGGTGTTCGCGGCGGGGTATGAGCCCGCGCCGGCGGACAAGGCGCTGGCCGAGCGCGCGATGGCGCACCTCGCCCGAGCCGGACTGCCCCGCCACGGTGGCGTGGGCTGGATCGATCAGCCGGACCACCATCGGCGGATCGCGTGGCTCGCGGCGGTGGCCGGGGATTGGGCGCGGGCCGAGGAGGCGATGGTGCGTGGGATCGTGGCGGGCGCGCGCACCAAGGAGGACGCGCCGCGCGACCTGCTGTCGGGGCTGGTCACGGTCGCGTCGATCCGCGGCACGGGCACGGAGGGGGCGATCGCGCGGCTTCGCGACGTGCTGGCGCTGTGCCCGGACTCGGGGACGATCCGCGTGATGGTGGCGTATGGGGAGATGGCGCGCGGGGACGCGCGGGCCGCCGCCGAAGCGGCGCGCGCGGCCGCCGAGCATCGACCCGCGGACGAGTCCGTGGTCGTGTCGTCGGCGGACGTGTTGTTGCAGACGGGGAACATCCCCGAGGCGCGAGAGTTGTTGGAGCGAGCGTCGGCGGGGGCGCTCAAGCGGTCCGCCGCGGTGCGCACCGTGCTGGGCGTGGCCTGGGCCGCGTCCGGAAACGCGGAGGGCGCAATCGCGGCATTTCGCGCGGCCCTCGAGATCGACCCGAACGCGCACAGTGCCCGGCAGCGACTGATCGATCTGTTGCGCGCATTAGGGCGAGAACCTGAGGCAACCGCTCTCGACAAAGGATCGAACAGGCGGTAATCTGGGCTCCGTCGGGATGGTTTCTGATCGGGTTGTCTCGCTTTCCGGCAGATTCTGGTTGAGTCTGGCGAGATTTGGTGTATCTTGTAGTCTCCGGCGTGGTGTTCAGGACGTCTGGGTCGAGGTGTCGGGATCTCGATGTGTCGGGATGTTGAGCATGGCCCCCTAGGGAGGATTGGCACGATGCAGAGCAAGAGCATGATCGCGATGTTGACGGTGGCGGCAGGGTTGGCGGTTCCGGCGATGGCCGAGGACGGCCCGAGCCTGTCCGACCGTGTCCTACAGGCGGCCTGGCAGCGGGTCTACCCGACGGGCGGCGGCCCGGACGCGGGCCCGGACGTGATCGTCGGCGAGTTGCACAGTTCACAGTCCTCCAACGGCTCAATGAACGTGACGATCAACACGTCCGCCAGCGATGCGAACCGGGTGGCGTACGGCATCGGGACCACCTCGTGCAACGTCGGCACCGTCAACCTCAACTGGATCGCCAACACCCCGAACCACCCGATCATCCCGCAGAACCTGTACCGGCTCACGCCGGGCACGAACAGCCGGATCGTGCAACTCGGGCAGTCGTGGTGCAAGTTCGCGTTTACGGCGTTGACGTACAACGCCTGCTCGAACGAGGGGTACACCTGCAACGGCTCGGGCGGCTCGGTGCTGGGCGTGGGCTGCTCGGATCCCTACACGGCGAGCCGCAACGCGACGCAATCGTCGCTGGGCCCCCGGTTCACGGCCAATCCGTTCACCGGCGCGTTCCCGGACGGGAACTCGGCGTGGCGCTCGGCCAACTGGCTCCCGGCGGTCTCGACATCGTTCGATCGTCGGCTGATCGTGCAGAAGGCGGACATCGACGCGGGCGGGCTCTTCTTCGCCGAGGCGGCGTACCTGACCCCGGACGACGCGGTCGCGGGCAACGGGAAGAACAACACGTCCTACCGTCGGGCGACGATCGCGGCGGGCACGTACACGATGACGCTGGTGGACTCGACGGTCCGCCGCACCCCGGTGATCTATGCGTGGCGGGCGCACGGGCTGGGCCTGAACACCCCGGACAACTCGATCATGATCTCGGAGGTCAACTCACTGACGGGCACGCCCGCGGACGGGTGGCTGGTGGTGGCGTCGAAGGCGACGCAGATCAACTCGACGACGTGGCACTACGAGTACGCGATGGAGAACCTCAACTCCGATCGCATGGGCGGGTCCTTCTCCGTCCCGATCGCGGCGGGCACGGTCGTCTCGAACGCGCAGTGGCGCGGGGTGGACACGCACAGCGGGTTCCCCGCCGAGGACGCCACCCGCAACGAGGCGTGGCGCGTGGTCATCGGCAGCACGTCGGTGTCCTGCCAGGCGAACACGCCGTACAACCCGGGAACCCCGACGCTGGGCAACGGGCTTCGCTGGGCGACGCTGTACAACTTCTCGTTCGACTGCAACAGGCCCCCGGTGACGGGGAACGCGACGCTCGGGTTCTACAAGCCCGGGACGCCGGCGTCGGTGACGGCGGCGGCGTGGATCCCGGACCAGACCGCCGCGGCGTCGTGCTACGCGAACTGCGACGGCAGCACGATCCTGCCGTTCCTCAACATCAACGACTTCATCTGCTTCCAGAACCAGTTCGCGGCGGGCGACTCGAGGGCGAACTGCGACAACAGCACGATCCCCCCGGTGCTGAACGTCAACGACTTCACGTGCTTCCTGAACATCTTCGCCGCCGGCTGCTCGGCCCCATGATGGGCGCTGCCGCGACGTGATCGAACCCCGGGCGCGCCGATCGAGAGATCGGCCCGCCCTTTTTTGTTGCCCACCCCGCCTCGCCTCCATGAGGGAGATCCGCATGAATCGACGCCACGCTCTCGTTCTTACCGCCGGCCTCGCGCTCGCCGGCTCTGCTTCGGCCCAGGTGCTGTCGCGCGACGGCGTGATCGTGTATCCGCAGGGCTCGCCCGTTCCGCGATACCTGACGCCGCTGGAGCGGTGGTACTGGCAGCGGCATCCGATCAGCGCGGGCGGTCCCGACGTTCCGACCCCGGTGCCGACGGGCCCGCTGCATTGCGTGGCGGAGTACGAGCCGATGGAGGGGATCATCATCGGGTGGGAGGGCGGGGCGACGCTCAACCAGATCCAGGCCGCGATGGCGATGCGGATCACGACCACGGGCAACAGCAAGGTCTACGTCTCGTGCGACACGGCGGCGATCCAGTCGAGCGCGCAGGCGACGCTCGCGAACGCCGGGTGCAACATGGCGAACGTGGTGTTCCTCAACCGCACGCTGGATTCGATCTGGCTGCGGGACTATGGCCCACGGTACTGCTACGAGGGCGATTGCCGGGTCATCATCGACCACAAGTACAACCGCCCGAGCCGCCTGAACGACAACGCCTTCCCCGCGGGGTTCGCGGCATTCAAGAAGCACGCGCTCTACGAACTGGGCTGGCAGGGGCGCACGCTGATCCACGGCGGGGGCAACTTCCACCTCGACGCGCTGGGCTTCGGGTACGCCACGCGGCTCATCACCAACGAGAACAACCCGCCCGCGACGACGTACTCCTACCCCGAGGCCGAGATCCGCAACACCTGGCAGGCGTACCAGAACCTCGATGTGCACATCTTCGACCCCTTCCCGACGAGCGTGGACGCGACGCAGCACATCGACATGTGGATGCAGATCGTCGATACGAACAAGGTCGTCATCAGCGATTGGCCGAACAACGCGGGCTCGACGCAGGACGTGATCTGCGACAACGCGGCGACGTTCATGCAGTCGCGCGGGTACACGGTCTACCGCGTCCCGGCGTACTCGATCGGGGGCACGCACTACACCTTCACGAACATGGTGATGTGCAACAACGTGGTGATCGTTCCCTCGTACACGAACGCGACGGCCGGGGCGCAGAACGCGACCGCGGCGGCGACGATCCAGAGCGCCCTGCCCCCGGGCAAGACGGTGTACCAGGTCGATTGCCAGAACATCATCGGGCTGGCCGGCGCGGTCCACTGCATCGTCCAGCACCTCCCGGCGAACAAGAACGGGACGCGCCCGGGCATCTACCTCCGCTCGCCCAACGGGGGCGAGACCCTCACGCCCGCGCAGTTGCAGGAGGTGTCGTGGATCAGCGACGACGACGTGGGCACGCAGAGCGTGGACGTGCTGCTCTCGGTCGACGGCGGGGCGACCTATCCCGCGTCGCTGGCCGCAGCCATCAACGACACCGGCGCGTACTACTGGACGATCCCCGCCCTCCAGACGGCGTCGGCCCGCATCCGTGTCGTCGTCCGCGACGCCCAGGGCAACACCAGCACGGACGAGTCGGACGCGAACTTCACGATCGGCGGCCCGCTCCCCGCGTGCTACGCGAACTGCGACGGCTCCACCGCCGCGCCGGCCCTGAACGTCAACGACTTCGCCTGCTTCCAGAAC
Source organism: Phycisphaerae bacterium (assembly GCA_016793805.1). GTDB lineage: Bacteria > Planctomycetota > Phycisphaerae > Phycisphaerales > UBA1924 > JAEUIZ01. The sequence continues at coordinate 3,568 of JAEUIZ010000041.1, read as the reverse complement.
CGCTTCGCCGCCGGCGACCCGCGGGCCAACTGCGACCAGAGCACGACGGCCCCGGTGCTGAACGTCAACGACTTTGTCTGCTTCCTCAACGCGTTCGCGGCCGGCTGCCCCTGAGCCAGCAGCGACGGGACGCGAGGCCCCGGCGAGGAGCAGCGGTGGCGTGCGCGATCACGGGCGTGCGGGGTTCCAGCCCACCGTGATGTCGATCCGGGTCTGGAGCCCGGTCTCGCCCGGCGGCTTGGGCAAGAGGAATCGCTCGCCGCTCCGGTCCGTGTCGTAGCGGGCATCGGGGAGCCCCGTGGCCATGACGCGCGGCGTGGAGACGGTGACGGTGCCGTCGGCCGTGCGCACGTCGACGGCCATCAGGCGATCGAGGTAGCGGTAGAAGAGCGTGGAGCCATCGCCGGACCACACGGGCCGGTACCCGCCGAGCACCGAGACGGGGACCTTGGGCTGCATGGCGGGATAGGGGTGCAGGTAGACCTCGGTCGCGCCGGTCTCTTCGGACGTGTAGGCGATCATCGTGCCATCGGGCGAGAGACGTGCCCCGAAGCGATGGCCGGGCGGTGGCAGAAGCCTGCGCGGGGGCGTGCCGTCGCGGTCGAGCGCGAAGAGGTCGGCGGCCCCGCGGTCGTCGGTGATCAGCGAGAGGATGATGGTCCCGTCGCGGGCAACGTCGGTGGCGTTGGCCCATCCGCCCTCCCACAGCGTCTGCCGCTGGGCGGATTCGAGGGCGACGCGAACCAGACGTGTCGGCTCACCCTGCGGGGCGATGGTGACGATGACGGCGGTTCCATCGGGCTCCCAGACGGGATGGTGGGAGCAGTAGCCGGTGGTGAGTCGGAGGCGCGTGGAACGCTGGAGGTCGAGGACGTAGAGGTCGCCGCTGTCTCGACCGGCCAGCAAGGCAACGCGAGACCGGTCGGGGGAGAGGCGTGGCGCGTCGATGCCGGGTGACGCCTCGGCGATCTCGGTCCATCGGCCGTTGGGCTCAAGCCAGGCGAGACGGGAGAAGTCGTAGCGGATGCCGCCGGGCAGGGTGGCGAGGACGCCCGCGCGCGAGAGGGCGAAGCGCGGGGGCTGGCTGTGCTCGCCGCCTTCGAGCGGTTGGACAACGGCCGGGGCGTCGGTCAGGCGGAGCCGACGCGCATCGAACGGCGCGACACGGAGGGCGCCGGCCTGCCAGAAGGCGAGCCGATCGGGGGGGAAGAACCGTGCGCCCGAGGCGTTCGGGACCACGATCCGCCGCTCACCGGTGCGCACGCGCAACGCCTCGACGCTGGGACTGAAGGCATCACCGCGAAAGGTGACAACCGTGACGAGCAGGGCCTCGCCGCCCGGCAACGGCTCGGGATAGGACAGGGTTTCGTCGGGGGATTCACCGAACGGCACGACCACCTCGCTCGTGCTCCCGGGGACGACGCGGTGCACGCCTCGTGGGCTGACGCCGCAGTACAGGATCCCACGCTCGTCCCAGGCGGTGCCGGAACTCGCGACGCCCGCGGGCACGAGCACCTCGGCCCCGCCGCCGTCGATCGGCGCGCGACGCAACGACGCGTGCACTCGAAAGGCGATCCATCGGCCGTCGGGACTGACGCAGGGCTCAGCGGCGTCGTCGGTCCCGGGCAACTCGACGATCCTTGAGGCGTCGAGGCGTCGCAGGAAGAGCCGTCGGCGATCGGCCGGGCCTCCGGCAAAGACGATCGAGCGGCCATCTGGAGAGATCGCCATCCCGCCTTCGGGCCAGACGGCGATCGCCTGGTGCGGATCGACATCGAGGTGGAATCGCGTGATCGTCGCGGGCGCCACCGATCGGAAGAGCAACGAGCCGGCGACCACGCCGACGCCGAGCATCGCGACGCCCGCGGCGATGCCGCGCCAGATGGCCCGGGCCGTGCGCATCTCGCGGTCGGGCGCTGGCGTTTGGCCCCGGTCAAGCAGGTCCAGCACCACGTCGCCCGCGTCGCGCTGCCGCCGGTCCACGTCCTTCTCGAGGCAGCGGCGGAGCACTCGGCGAACGCCGGCGGGCAGGTCGGGAGGAAGGCTCGCCCAGTCGGGTTCGGCGCGGAGGACGGAGGCGATGGTGTCCGAGGCCATGGGGCCGTCGAAGGCCCGCCGGCCCGCGAGCATCTCGAAGAGGACGCACCCGAGGGCCCAGAGGTCCGCTCGGCGGTCCACGGCGCGCCCGCGGGCCTGCTCGGGGCTCATGTACGCCGCCGTGCCCACCACCCGTCCGGGCTCGGTGTCCTGGGGCCCGCGGGTGTGGCCGGACCCGGCGTGCGTGGCGATCCCGAAGTCGAGGAGTTTCACCTCGCCCGACGGTCCGAGTTGCACGTTGGCGGGCTTGAGGTCGCGGTGGACGATTCCCGCGGCGTGGGCGGCCTCGAGCCCGCGCGCGATCTGGCACGCGATGCCGACCGCCTCGTCGATCTCCAGCCGGCCGCGCGCGAGGCGTTGCGCCAGCGTCTCGCCGGCGACGAACTCGAGCACGAGCACCGGCCCGCGAGCGGTCTCTTCCACGCCGTAGATCCCCGCGATGTTCGGGTGGTTGAGAGCCGCCAGGACGCGGGCCTCGTGCTCGAAGCGGGCGAGGCGATGGGGGTCGCTTGCCAGGCTCGGAGGGAGAGCCTTGACGGCAACCGATCGCCCCAGCCTCGTGTCCTCGGCCCGATAGACCACGCCCATCCCACCCTCGCCCACACGCTCGCGCACGTGGTAGGGGCCAACCGCCAGACCCGTGAGCGGCTCGGGCTCCGGTGCCGGCGTCACGGCGGGAGGTTCGAGGAACTCCGGCCCGCGCGCCAGGGCCTCCAGCAGCGACACGACCTCGGCACGCAGCGCCCGGTCCTCGCCGCAGAGGCCGTCAACGAACGCCGCCCGCTCGCCCTCGGGGCGCTCCAGCGCCAGATCGAGGACCTCCTGGACTCGCTCGGGCGCGGGGCTCATGGCTCGCTCGCTCCGTCGCGTGTGGCACCGCGTTCCGCGCTCCCCAGCGCGCGCCCCAGCCACGCCTTGGCATAGACCCAGTGGCGGCGGACAGTCCGCTCGGAGACGCCCAGGTGGGCCGCGATCGCGTCAAGTTCCATGCCCGCGAAGAAGCGCATCTCGACGACGCGGACCGACTCCGCGTCGAGGCGTGCGAGCGCCGCGAGCGCCTCGTCCAGCGCCAAGATGTCGACGCCCGAGTCAGGACCCGTCTCGGGTGCGATCGCGTCGGGAAGCGCGACCGCCCTCCGACCTCCGCCGCGCTTCTTGCTGTCCCTCGCCCGAGCGTGGTCCACGAGCACGCGCCGCATCGCCTGGGAGGCGACCGCGAAGAAGTGCGAACGGCTCCGCCACTCGGTTCGCTGGTCGAGCAGCCGGAGGTACGCCTCGCTCACGAGGGCCGTTGGCTGGAGGGTGTGCCCCGCGCCCTCGCGGCGCATGTGCTCCTGCGCGATGGCGTGCAGGCGCGCATAGACGAGCCGGAGCAGACCTTCGGCAGACGCCCGGCCGCCATCGGCAAAGGCCCGGAGGGCGGCAGTGAGGTCTTTGTCTGGACTGGCCCGTGTCATGTCGGTCCTGTGGA
>JAEUIZ010000033.1 GCA_016793805.1 Phycisphaerae bacterium | reverse complement strand
GGACCTCGCCTGTGATGCTCGTGTCGGGGGCGTGGATGGCCGGCGCCTTGGGGCGGCTGGCGCGGAGAACTTCCAGCTCGGTGCGGGTCGCATCCCATCCGTCGCGGATGGCCTGGGCCTCGATGTCGAGGTGCTTGCCGGCGCAGATCTTCCGCACCGCCGCGATACGGCTAGTCTCTGCGAGGGCCTCGGCGCGGAGCGCGGCTGCGCCCGCCCCGGGCGCGGGATCGGCATCACCGCCGGACGGACTGCCGGTGCCACCCCCGCCCTGCTGGGCGGCGATGGAGGCGCTGGTGCGGCCGTCGGCACCCAGGTCCACGAAGCTGATCTCGCCGAGTGTCGCCTTGCGAACGACGTTGATGGGGCCAGCGAACTCCTGCCCGTTCACGATCGCCTTCTGCGACTCGCGGATGAACTCGAACTCCTCGACGCTGGCGCCCACCGAAGCCTGCCAGGGGAAGCCGTTCCGCGAGGACGCGACCACCTCGCGGGCGGTCGCGGTGTCGCGCGAGATCACGCCGGAGGCCACGAGCTGCCCGCCCTCGACCTTGATCGCGTCGGTGTGGCCGACGCCGGCGGCCGGATCGTGAGCAAACCGGATCGGGCGGTTCTGCGACGGGACCGACAGCCCGGCGAGATCGAGCACCACGGGATGACGCCAGCCAGCGACGCGCATGGCACCGCCGGTGTACGCCAGCATCTTGAAGCGCGGCAGGGCTTTCTCCGCGTCGGCCCCGGCGGCGATCGCAGTGATCTCCGCGGTGCCCGTGAGCGTGAGCGGAGAAGTACCGGCGGGCGCGGCCGCGGCTTCAAGCCAAAGACGCTTGGGCGCGAGTCGGGTCTTCGGAGCGGTGGGGGTCGGAGTCTTCGTTGCCATCGGTGTCGTCCTCTTTGGGCGCGTGTGCGCTGCCTGCGGGAGCCGTGGGGGGCGTGGGGGCGGGGGTGAGGCCGAGCTCATCCATGAGCACGAGCTCTTTGGCGCGCTGGCGGAGCTCTTGCTCCCAGTCGCGTCCCTGGCGGGCGAACTCGGCGGCGAGCGTGGTTGTGTGGTTGGCCAGGCGTGTGGCCTGGGCGGTCGCTTCCTTGGCGGGATCGACGTGCTCGACGCCATCCCAGAACCAGGCGTGCTCGGGCAGTGCCACCCCGCGCTCACGAAGCAACTGCGGAAGCAGCCCCTCGACGAGCACCGCTTCGTTGAACCAGGCCTTGAGTAAGCGGTCGAGCACCGCGAGCTGCAGGTGGTGCTGCTCGACACGGATGCTCTTGAAGTACACCTGGTGGTCCAGGCGGCCGCTGGCGTAGTTGTAACCCGAGGAGTTCCCCGCCGCGAAGTTGAACGTCATGTTCTGGCAGCGGGCGATCTCGTTGATGATCTCGCGCTTGAACTCGCCGAAGGTGGTCGTCGGCTGCTCGGCGTGGACCTGTCCGAGCTTCCAGCCACCGGGGAGCACGGTCGCCAGGCGCTGCTCGAGCTCGACTTCGTCCATCGGCTCCAGCGGATCGGCCTCGCCGTTGGGAGGAGCATCGGTGTAGATGACGGCGGCGAAGTTGGCGGCGGTCTCGGCGGCGGCGATCGTCGCCAGCGTGTACCGGCGGAGCTGCGCGAACAGCGGGAGCGCGGGCGTGATATCGGGAATGCCGCGGAGTTGACCGGGCCGATCGGAACGGAAGTAGTGCACGACGGCCGACGCGGCGAACGTGTCGTAGGCGGTGAGGTCGTCGACGGGTGCGCGGAGAATGCCGCTGTCGCCCGGATGCCGCTTCAGTACCCGGTACGCGGAGGGGTTGCCCCATTGGTCGAGCACGATGCCGTCGATCTCATCGGTGCGCCCACGCTGAAGGAGCGGAGTGCAGACCTGATCCGCCTCGATGAGCTTGATGTCCAGCGATACGGGCGATCCCCACGACGCGATCGCGGGGTTGTTGACCAGGAGCGCGAACGCCTCGCCGCTCTCGGCCCGGGCCAGCCGCATCGTCCGGAGCTTGCCGGCAAGATCCACCGCCCGGGACCACTGCTCGAACGCGTCCTCGATGCGGGCGTTGGCATCGGGGTCATCGGTGAGCATCTGGAGCCGGGGCCCGGTGCCGATGGTGTCGTTGGCGAGCGTGAGGGCGATGCCCTTGGCGTAGGAGTTGTTGGCAACCTCGTAGCGGGCCCGGTTGCGGAGGATGCGCCGCACCTCCGGGTTGATCGCGGCGTTGGGCGACAGGCCGTCCGCGTTCGCCCAGTGCTTGCGGTTGTCGGGCGTGGTCTGGGCGGAGTCGAACTTGGCGACAACCACACGGCGTGCGCCGCTCCGCGCACGCGGCCCGCGTCCATGCGAGCCTTGTGCGGGTGCGGAGGAGGGAGAGACATCGACGGCGGAGCGATCCCGCGTGGCCCGGCTCAGGATGTTGGTGATGGCTTTGAGCATGGGCAATCAAACGGAACCGGGCGGAACGATTTTGGCGAACTTGATCCCGAGGCCGGGCTTCCTCGCGGCGTCCTTGGACGCGAGGTAGCGGTCGGCCTCGATCTGGTCCTTCAGCGGGTGCTGCTCGACCGATTGGCCATCGACGGAGACCTTCGCGGGCTGGGTGGCAGCCTCGCGCAGGGCCTCGTCATCGCTGGAGGAGTCCGGGGGCACGCCAGTACCCCTCTGCTCCGGCCGCCGCGTTGTCGCGCTTTCGATGGCAATGCGGCCGAAACGGTCTACGGGTAGAACCGGCTCACTCAACCGGGCGCTCGACGGTCGTGATCCGCCGTCCGCAGTGCCGGCATGAACGCCGGCGCCGGATGGTCCCGCTGGGCGCGGAGCGTGTGTAGAGCACCTCGAAGTGGCGGCATCCGCACCGCGGGCAGGTGAGCCCGCGCGGCTGGGGTGGCGGTTTGACAGGGCGTGCTGGCGTGCGAGGGTTCACCGGCGATCTCCTCGCAACTGGGACAGCCGCAGCCGGGGACGCGCCGACACCTTGTGGTCCGTGCCGAAGAGCACGGCGCCTTGCATGGATGCCGCGACCGCCGCGCCGACCAGGCAGTCGAGCCAGTGGTTGTCGAGCCCCTCGACGCGGAGTTTCCACTCATCCACCGTGCGTCCGCGGCCCTCGGTCTTCACGCGGTACTCGCTGGTCAGGTGCTCCGACAACAGCCGGTGCGGCTCGGGTTTGTTGCCGAACAGCGACAAGCATCCGGGATCGCCCATGGGCACCGCGAGCCGCGCGTGCGCAAACGACTTCCAGTAGTTCGTGTCGAACACGACGTGCCGGACGGCGCGCTTGCCGGTGACCACCGGGATGCGCCAGTTGAGGCCGACGCGATCGCCCCGCTTGCGCTTGTAATCGCTGAAGGGGATGCTCGATGCTCCGACGTAGCGCCCGTGGCTGGGCATGAGCACTCCCGCGTGCGGGCTTTGGCGGCAGAACTGGTACACGACGTCGGTGGACGAGCCCCAGTTGGCATCGATGAGGCAACGGTCGATCCGCACCATCGCGCCGTCGTCACGCCGCCACTCGCGGGCCAAGTGCGAGGACATCAGTCGCTCCAGCCCGGCGTAGATCGCACCCTCAACGCCAGCCCGCGGGGCCGCGGTCGCCAGCGTCCGCCGCAGGTCGCGGAGTGTGAAGTATCCGCCCGGCGCCTTCTGGTCCGGCTCGGTGCCGTAGTCGATCACGTACCCCGTGAAGTCGTCCTCCCACGCGGCGATGAGGTAAAACAGCGCTTTGCCCTGCACGTCCACGAACATCGTCAGCCGTGTGCAGCCGATGGGAACCTCAGCACGGGCCTGGCCGTTGACCTTCGCCGCGATCTGGTCGGCGCTGAGCAGGTCGTCGGCGGCCTGGACCTCGGGCAGCGGCTCGTTCTGGTACTCCGCGAAGAACGCCGCTTCGTCCTGGAGCTTCAGATTCATCGCGTGCTGGACCGCGGACAGCTCGTCGTGGTTGAACCGTTCGGGCCAGGCGATCACCGCCCCCTCGTCCATCGCCGTCCGGTGTTGGCCGTAGAACTCTGTGGCGGCCTTGATCCCCCGATCGTTCCGCAGCCCCTCCGCCCGCAGCTCCGCGTACTTCTGCCAGAGCGCATCCCGCACCGGGAAGGCGTACATCATCTTCGTCCGCTCGCCCTGCCACTGCGGGTGCTTGTCCCGGTCCAGGATGCGGTCGGCCAGATCGTCGGGACGGACGACGGTGAGCGTCATGAGACCCGCGATCTTCCTCCCCGGGCCCGCGAGGCCGAGGATCGCCCCGGCGAGGATGCGCTCGCGGTTGGCGCACTGCGAAGGCGACCGGGCGCTCTCGTCGGTCTGCGGGTCGTCGATCAGCACGAGCGACGGCCGCGCCGAGGTGCCGTCGGCCCGCTTGTGCTTCATGCCGCGGATGCGGCCTGTGATTCCTGCGACGCGGATGATGGCGCCGGCGGCCGCCGAGCCGGAGATCGTCGGTAACACGATCTCCCGCGCGGTCCAGCCGATGTGCGTCTGCTTGCCCTGGTAGAGCTGTCCCGAGGCCCGCTGGTGGATGCCCTCGAGCGAGCGGATCGGATGGCAGACCTCCGGGAAGTCGCCGGCGAGAAGCTCGCTGTTCTCCAGCTCCGCCTTGATGGACTCGAGCATCCCGGCGGCGTGTTCCTCGTCCGATCCGATCAGCGCCACGAAATCACGGTGGCCGTAGAGCATGGCCCAGAGGCAGGCGACCTCGCAGAGCGACGTCTTGCCGCTGCCGCGCGGCATGGCCATCCCAAACAGCCCGCCCTCGAGGACGGCCTGCTCGATCTTGGCGATGACCTTGAGGTGGTCGTCGGACCACCTGAGGTGGAATGTCTGCAGGAAGTACGTCTCGCAGAAGTACCGGAAGTCACGGGCCGCCCGCTCCCGCCTTGCCGGGTCGGCTACGGGCGGCAGGTCGCCGATGTCGCGCCCCGAGAGCGAGAGCATGGCGTTGCGCAGCCGCGCCCGCTCCTTCATCGCCTCGTAGCCGGTGAGCCCCTCCGGCTGGCGAGCGGCTTCGGCAAGCGCCTCGTGCCGCGTCGTCACCAGCCACGCGACGTACCGGAACAGGTCCACCTTGCCAGCGTCGCCGTCGGCCGCGACGCGGAACCCCGCGCGCGTGCGGTGCCGATGGAGCTGCCGCTCGCTGACAACTTCACCCAGCGGCGTGCTGTTGAGCAGACGCGCGAGCTCACCGGGCTTGAGTTTGCGCGGGTCAATCGCCACCGCCACCTCCAGAACCAGCCATCTCCTTTACGAGCCACGCGGCGTAGTGCACGAGGTTGAGCGTGCCGTCGGCGTTCACCGGCGCGCCCGCGTCGATGTCGGTGCGGAGCATCACATCGGTGACGGCCTTGCCTCCCAGGCGCGTGAGCACGCGGGCGGCGTCCGCCACGGGGAGCGCCCCGGGGTTCAGCCGGGACATCCCCTGCCCGCCGGTGTTGGCAGCGGGACTAGGCGCGTGTTCGGGAGTCATCGCGGACCTCCCGCCCGAACTTGCCCACATGTCACGCCGAGTTGCCCACATGTCGCGGAATGACGGCGAAACCGCTCCGATTCGCCTTGCCTGTTCGCGGATGTCATGGCTTCATGTGTCACAACGCGGGGCGACCAACCACAAGCCCCGCGACGGAGACCACGAAGATGAACGCGACGACGAAGAACACGATCGAGATCGCAAGCGCCCTGGGACGCCGCGGGTTCGCGGTCGCCTGCCTCGAAGTCCGCACGCCCGACGGCCGGACCTGGTCGGTCGACGCCGCCAGCGCGGGCGGGTTCCGCCTCTTCGAGATCGACCCCGACAGCCGCCGCGGGCCCGACGAGCACGACGCGGTCGACGGCGATACCTGGTTCGCCAGCGACCTGGTGGACTACCTCGACGCGGTGGGCCGGCCCAAGACGCCCCCGCCCGATCGCACAACCCGCCCGACGGCCTGAAGCCCGCGAAATGCGGGCTTCGTTGTTTACCGGAGTCACCACGCACCGCAAGCACCCCAAGCGACGAGAGGTACCAGTATGAAGAATCGCACGAACAAGAACGCCAAGCCCGCCCCCACGAAGCCCACCGCGGCCGAGATGTACGCCGCGCGGCGGAACGACATCGCCCGCCTCCTCGACGTGCTGCAGATGGAACTGGACAAGCACGACGAGCAGGCGAAGGCCGACCCGACTAACTGGGGCATCACCGGCAACCTCGGGAAGGTCCGCAGCGACCTGATCGATGTGGTCGGGTTCCTCAGCAGCATGGAACGCGAGGACGTCGAGCGCTTCCTCGCCGAGTAACCGCCCGCCCCGCACGCACCCCAACAAAGGAGCACGTCCATGAACTTCAGAACGATCGTGATCGAAGGCCACGAGAAGGACGTCAAGATCAGCCGCACCGAGCGCGGAGCGGAAGTGACGATCGAGCAGAACACCCGCCACGCGGGCCGGCAGGACATCTGCATCGCCCACATCGCGCGCGACGAGGACCGCGAGGCCCGCTACGCCAAGGCGGTCGAGGTCGCCAAGGTGGTCTACGGGACCGACCGGCGCGGCCGCGCCGCCGCCACCAACTCGATGGTCCACGACGTGCTCAACGAGATGGAGCGCATCGCCGGTTGCTAGCCACGAGGCGGCGCGGGGAACCGCGCCGGCCCCGATTCCCCGCCGCAGTGTGTGGCGGGATTCCGCACCCCTGGTTTGGAGATTCGCATGAGTACGAAGACCAAGAAGCCCCGCACCCCGAAGATGTCCAAGAGCGCCGCCCGCGCCGAGGGGTCGGCCAAGACCGAGCGCCTCCGCAAGGCCGCGCTCGCGGAGATCAAGGACCGCCTGGACGGCAAGCCCGCCGAACCCGCCAAGGCCAAGGCCGGGAAGGCCCCCAAGACGCCCAAGGCCCCGAAGCCCGCGAAGGAGAAGAAGCCCAAGCGCGTCAGCGCTCTCGACGCCGCGGCGCAGGTCATCGCGGGAGCGAAGGTCCCCATGCGGGCCAAGGAGATGATCGCGGAGATGGAGGCGAAGGGCCTCTGGAAGAGCCCCGGCGGCAAGACGCCCGAGGCCACGCTCTACGCCGCCATCATCCGCGAGATCGCCGCCAAGGGCGACAAGGCCCGCTTCAAGAAGCACGACAAGGGCGTCTTCGTCGCCGGGAATGGGGCCTGAC
>JAEUIZ010000028.1 GCA_016793805.1 Phycisphaerae bacterium | reverse complement strand
ACGAATGCCACGACGCCCAGGAGGAGCGTGACCGCTAGCATGACGACGGCCGCACGCGTGGACATGCGGCGAGTGTATCGGGCAAGCACGGAGGGCCGATGCCGCCGATCATCGGGATTACCTGCGACGTGTCGGAGGAGTCGGGCGTGGTGCGGGCGAGCAGCGCGCTGGCGTATTCGAACGCGGTGGCCCGCGCGGGGGGTGAGCCGATGCTGCTGCCCCCGATCGCGGCGCTGGCGGATCGGCACGCGGCGATGTGCGATGGGCTTGTGCTCACGGGCGGGGGCGATCCGCGGATGGAGCCGTTCGGCAGGCCGACGCATCCGGCGGCGAAGGTGGTGCATGCGCGGCGGCAGGAGTACGAGTTGGCGTTGCTGCGGGCGCTGGAGCGCCGGCCGGAGGTGCCGGTGCTGGGCATCTGCCTGGGGATGCAGTGGATGGCGCTGCACGCCGGGGGCGACCTGAACCAGCACCTGCCCGAGACGCTGGCCAGCGCCGGGGCGCATCGCGGGACGCACGCGGTGGTGGGCGAGTTGGGGGCCGGGCGGATCGACTCGAACCACCACCAGGCGGTGCGCGACGCGGGGCGGCTGCGGGTGATCGCGCGGGCCGAGGATGGGACGATCGAGGGCGTGGCCGATCCGTCGAGGCCGTTCTACGTGGGCGTGCAGTGGCACCCGGAGCGGACCGAGGACGACGGCCTGGGGCTGGGCCTGTTCCGGCGGCTCGTGGCGGCGTGCGGTGGCTGATCGAGGCAGGAGCGCGGCCCGACGCGGCGGCGGTGGTCGGGGTGGGGGGCGCAACCGACAGCCACGGATCGACGCGCGCCCCGATCGGCAGTACGCTTGCCCATGCCCGAGGTAAACCGAGTCCAGGCCGACGTGCCGCTGATCGACGTGTTGGGCGGGTGCGTGCGCCACGAGGTGCGGGTGCATGAGCACGGGTTCGTGGCGCTCATCGACGCGATGCCGAGGCTGGTGCCCGAGGGCCAGACGGCGGACGCGGCGATCGCGCAGGCGGCGCGGGTGTCGTATGGGCTGGGCACGAAGAAGCGGAGCGAGGACCGCGGGCTGATCCGGTACCTGCTGCGGCATCGGCACACCACGCCCTTCGAGATGATCGAGTTCAAGTTCCACGTCGCGATGCCGATCTTCATCGCGCGGCAGTGGATCCGGCATCGGACCGCGAACGTGAACGAGTATTCCGGGAGGTACTCGATCATCCCCGATCAGTTCTATCGCCCGACGATCGAGGAGGTGCGCAAGCAGAGCAAGGCGAACAAGCAGGGAGGCGATGAGACGTTCGTCGTGAAGGGAGCGGAGCGGGGGAGCGGCGACACGCCGAGGGCCGAGGATGAAGGGCTGCGCACGGCCGAGGACTTCCTGCGGTACCTCGAGGAGGCCGAGGCGCTGTACACGAAGTACGCGAAACTGACGGAGGCGGGCGTGTCGCGCGAGTTGGCGCGCATCGGGCTCCCGGTGAGCGTGTACACGCAGTGGTACTGGAAGTGCGACCTGCACAACATCCTGCGGTTCCTGTCGCTGCGAATGGACGCGCACGCGCAGGCCGAGATCCGTGCGTATGCCCGCGCGATGCACGACCTGATCGCGCCGATCGTCCCGATCACGATGGAGGCGTTCCGCGACTACGAACTCGACGCGATCCGGCTCACGCGGCTGGAGGTCGAGGCGCTGCGCGATCGGGCGGCGGGTGGCTCCGGGGCCCTGGCGTCGGACAACGCGCGCGAGCAGCAGGAGTGGCGTGAGAAGGCCTCGAGGCTGGGGATCGAGCCCGCCTGAGCCCGTCGGCTACTTCTTTCGAGTCCGGGCGATCGTGCGCGTTGAGCCGTCGGCGGCGCGGACCTCGACGGTCGCGCTCCTGGCGTCGATCGAGACGAGCACCAGCCCCGGCGGGATCGTGTCCCCGGGGCGATAGACTCGGCCGTTGATCGTGGCGAGCCCGCCTTGGGCGTTGCCCACGACCGAGCGGAGCGAGAGGCCATCGAACGGGTCGGTGTGCGAGGGCGTCGGTGCGTCGGGCGTGGCGTACGCCGATGCGTGGTCCATCGGCGAGCGAGCCGAGGCTCGTTGCAGCGTTCGGATCTCTTCCGTCGCCTGGGCTTGCGTGGCCTTGAGAGCCGAGAGCGACTTCGGCAACTCGTGGGGAGCCGAGACCGGGGGCTGGCCCGCGTGCGCGGCGCTGGGCGCTGGCTGGAGCACGAAGCGCGTGAGCGCGACGGCGGCGAATGGCCCGCAGAGGGCCGCGATATGGGTCCATCTGGTGCGGTGCGTCGTCTTCATGGCGTGCGTCCCGGATCGGATGCGGGCTCGGGCGAGGTGTCGAAGCCGAAGTGGTGGAGCCGGACCTCGGCCCGCACCCGGCCCGGCTCGGGGAGCGGGGTGAGGCGGACCGAGACGACGGCCGCAAAGCCCAGGTCGGTGCGCAGCGCTCGGAAGAACGGGATCATCGCCGAGTAGTCGCCGCGGGCCGTCAGGGAGAGGCCGGCGGAGGCCAGGGGCCCGGCGTTCGAGGGCGTTGCGTCGGGATCGGTCCGGTCGACGGCGACGTGCTCGAGTTCGACGCCGTGGTAGGCCGCGACGCTGCTGACGGTCGCGAGGAGCGCCCGCTCGTCGCGTGCGAATCGCGAGTGCTCCTCGATGGTCGCGGCCTGGACGCGGGCCTCGCGGGCGGCGCGGGTCAGTTCGGGCATCTGGGCGAGCGCGGCCTCGCCCTCGCGCACGTCTCGCTCCAGCGCCGCCACTTCCATCCGGGCCGCGCTAACGCGCTCGGCGGCGGGCTGGACGGCCATCATGTAGCCCCCGACGCACACGGCCAGCCCGATCGCCGTCGGCGCGAGCAGTTCGCGGTTCATGGATTGACCTCCGCGAGGGACGGCAGGCCCGTGATGGTCATTCGCAGGTTGAAGGAGATCGAGCCGCCGGACTCGGTGCGCGGCGTGGCGCCGAGGCGGCAGTCCTGCACGAGCGATGACGTGCTCAGCGAGTCGAGATACCCGGCCAGCGTGGCGTCGGAGTCCGCTCCCGCCGCGTGGCCTTCGATGGAGCAGACGGCGCGACCGTCTTCGAGCGAGAAGGAGAGCGACCCGAGCCGGATCGATTCGGGCGTGTTCTGCGCGAGGAGCGCGAGCACGCCGTCCCACGCCGCCATCGGCCCGAGCCTCGATGCGATCTGGGCGCGTGCGGCGGAGACGCCCTGGCCGAGGGTCAGTGCCGCGCGTCGCGTGGCCAGGACGGGCTCGAGTTCGCTCTTGCGGCCGCGAAGGCGCTCGATCTGGCGTTGCAGCGACGAGAGTTGTGAGTGGGCGTGGATCCCATCAACCGCGATGAGCATGCCTGCGGCCGAGAAGCCGGCGATAAGGACTCGCTTGAGCCGACGCCCCTGCGAGGCGGCGTGCACGGCACGGGGGAGGATCAGCGGCGGATCGGCGTTGAGAATCTCATCGAGGTCGCGCGGCATGCCCGACGGCGCGAGCGTCAAGCCGCACTGCTCGGCCAGCACTCCGGCGAGCCCCGGGACTTCGGCGCCGGGGCCGATGCACACGATCGCGGCATCGGGCCGATCTGGTTCGTCAAGCCCGACGAGCACGGAGTCGCGGATCTCCGCGACGCATCGTTGCAGGGCCGGGCGCGCCGGCGGAAGGAGCGCGTCCGCGCCGATCGGCAGCCGGCGCGTGAGCCGGAGAGAACCCCCGGCGCCGACCGCGATCGCCGAGTCCTGTTCCCCGATGTGCACCGCGACGCAGGGAGACGCGAGACTCTGGGCCGAGGCCTCGTCCGCGGCCGCGATCAACCCGACCGCGGACCCCGGGACGGCTCCCTCGGGCTCGAGCCCGGCACGGACGACCCAGGTGTGCAGGGCGTCAGCGACAGAGTCTCGCTCGATGACGCCCAGCGTGTGCCGCCGGCCCGTCGCGGACGTGTCCGTTGCGAGCGGTCGGAGGGCCCACGGGTGCTCGGCCAGCGAGAGTCCCGACGTTTCGGCGAGCGCCCGGCATGCGGCATCCCTGGCGGCCGCATCGCCCGCATGTGCCGGGCAACTGAGCACGCCGACGACGCTCGAGGGCGCCCAATAGACCACTCTCGCCGCGGCGCCCGAGACATCCATCTCGCCTGCCAGTTCGCAGAGCGGGCCCTGGAGGCGATCGAGGATCGCGGGCCACTGCTCGCGGTAGGCGGGCTCGGCGAGCGCCCGCTCGCGACAGTCGACGACGCCGCAATCGGCGGCCGCCGACACGCGCAGCCGCTCGGGCCAGAGTTCGATGATGACGCGATGTCGGCTCAGGGCCGGCCTCCGGCAGGGACGATCGTCGCGACCGGAATCGACCTGAGCCCGGTCGCGCAGTTGAGCCCGAGGGTGGAGAGCGCGAGCGTTACCAGGTGTGCTCGCCCACGCCGTTGCTGTTCGCCCAGAACTTCCCGGCGGCCGCGTCGTAGCGCCACCCGCCGGTCTTGGAACCTACGGCCTCGACGGGCGGGATCGCGGCCCAGGTTCCTGAGATGACGATCGTGCCCACGCTCGCGTCCGCGCCTGTGAGGTACGGGTTCGCGGGCACGGGCCCCCGCAACACCGGTCCGAGGGCCTGGAGTTGCGCCAGCGTCGGGTAGGCTCCGGTCCCGTCGGGAGTCGCGCTCGCGTGGAAGGCGGCGATGCTCGTGCGCACGGCGGAGAGCGCGCCCTTGACCGCCGAGGCCTTCGCGCTGGCGGAGTAATCGAAGTACTTGGGAATCGCGACGCCCGAGAGGATGGCCAGCACCACGATCACGGCGACGAGTTCGATCAGCGTGAAGCCGCGTGCGCGCGAACGACGATGAGCCAGAGCAGCCATGACGACCTCCGAGCGGTTCGAAGCGTCCCGCACGATTCCCTCATGGCATCCGTCTTCCGCCCGCGGGACTTCACCGCGCCCGAGACCGGCACGACGATCGCCTTCACGATAGTCGGCGCAGTCAGTGCGATCGGCGCGAGCGTCGCACCCAGTCCGGGCTCGATAACCGCGGGCCGATCGTCGCCCGTACCCAACCAAACGCCCGCGCCGCCGCGTGAGCGACGCGGGCTCCATCCTCCGGGGTGTCTGGCGACGTCGCGGCATGGCGACGGCAATACAACCAGAGGGGCGGATGCCCCGGTTCGATGCCGTCACGTCTCGCCGGGCGCGATCGGTCAGGCGCCCTGGCTGCCAAAGACGATGGTCTCCATCACGCCCGGCCCGCGGAGTTGCTGCGGCTTGACGTAGTTCAGCAGCGCGCCGCGGACGATCGAGCGCTCGCGCGGGCCAAGGCCCAGGCGATCGACGCGATCGAAGAACGCGCGGAGTTGTTGCAGCGTTTGCGCCGCCTCGGTCTCGGCGGGGTTCGTCTCGATATAAGCCCGGAACTCCTCGGGCTTGAACTCCTGCGAGACCTCGCCGTACCGGTCGTAGGCCGCGCGGAAGATCTGCTGGATGTCCGAACTCCGCGAGGTCGTCAGCGGCCTGCCCGACTGCGGGTCCACCGCCTGGCGGCCCGTGTCGGGGTCGATCACCGGCTTGTAGTAGACCGCCTCATACGCCCGCAGCACGTCCTCGACCACCGGCGACGGCAGGCGGTTGACGGTCACCTGGTAGCGCTGGGCCTCCGGGGCCGAGGCGCCGAACGCGGGATAGTCGTCATAGAGCGCGCGGCCCACGAGCGTCGCGAGCAGGTCTCGCGGGTCCTTGAGTTCGCGCGGGTCGATCCCCATCTGCTCGAGTTTCGCCTTCTGCCCGGAGTCCAGGCCCGACGCCTGCGAGACCTCGCCGCCCTTCTCCTTGGGCACCGCGCCGGCGATGATCTCGGCGATGTTCGTCTGGCCCGGGCCCTGGGCGGTCAGGTCGAGGTACACGTCGATGCCGTCGAGTTTCGTCGGCAGGTTCATCGCGTCGAGCCCGAACGACGCCCGAGTGATCTGCGTCGAGCCCGTCCCGTACTTGCGGACATCGAATCCGCTCGCGCCGGCCACGTCCGCGTCCACGTCGGAGAACGTGATGCCGCCCGCGCCCGTTCCGCCCGCCCCGACCGCGCCCTGGAGGGTGATCTGCCCGCCCGCGATGATGTCCGTCCCGAGGTCCTGCGACGACGAGAGCCCGCCCGTCTGCGAGCGGGAGAGGATGTTCGCCCGGTCGCGGCGGAGGATCGTGATCGTGCTGGCGTAGATATCGAGGTTGCCCAGGACCGAGACGTCCCCCAGGGTCGCTTGCGCCATCGGCGTCCCGGAACTGCCGAGGGCGAGGTTGCCCAGGGCCACCAGTTTCTCGTTCTGGCCCATCGTGACCGAGGCGCCGCTGAGGATCGTCGTCAGGTTGCCCGCCGCGTCGGGCAGGGCCATCGGATTGATCCGGTTGACGAGGATGGTCGCCGTGCCAGTCACGGCCCGCGGCGTCCCGGGCCACGCGTTCAGGAAGATGTCCCCGCCCACGCCCGTGGCGAGGAGGTCGCCGTTGATCGTGAGCAGGAAGGTCGGGATCTCGACGTTGAACGGCGCGTTGGTCGTGGTGGCCAGCCCGCAGGCGAGGTCGATGTCGCCCGCGGCATCCGCGCCGGTGAAGCCCGACGTGTTGATCGTGCCGAGGATCGTGAGGTTGCGCGCCGCGCGGGCCGAGAAGCTCCCGCCGGTGGGCGTGCCCGCGTCGCCGCCAAGCGTGACGGTGCTGTTGATGGCGATGTTCCCATCCAGCGCCTCGAGCCAGAGGTTGTAGTGACCTCCGATGTCGGTGTCGATCGTCAGGTCGCCCGTCTGGTTCAGCAGGTTCACGTTGGACCCGCTGGCGGCGGTGAGCGTGACGGCGTCGGCCTCGCCCACGAACGCGAACCCGCTTCCGCCGTTGATCACAAGGCGGTTCGCCTGCGTCTGCACGCGATTGTTCGAGTCGCCCATGGCCCCGCCCGCGGTGAGCGTCACGGTGTCGCCCTGGACGCGCGTCGAGGCGTTCAGGTCGTCGAGCAGGTCCCCGCCCGCGGTGAGCGACACGTCGCCCGCCGAGGCCATCGCGCCCAGGCGAAGATCGTTGGCGTCGGCGATCGTGACGCCCGAGGCACCCGTCACCAAGACCGCCCCGCCGAAGTCGTTCGCGGCGTCGGACAGGTCGATCAAGAAGCCGGGCGACCCGAGCGTGGTCGCGCCGACCACGGAGATCGGGGCATCCTGGATGATCCCGCCAGTGGACGAGAGCGAGAGGTCCCCGCCGATGCTTGACGCGCCCATCCGCAGGGCGCCGGAGTGCATGACCGAGGCGCTCCCGCCGCTCGCCGTGTTGAGGGAGAGCGTGCGATTGGCCTGCATCGTTGTCTGGGCGAGCGTGATGTTGCCACCGGGCTGGAGCGTGGTGAACGTCGCGTTGCCCTGGGGCAAGATCATGGCGACGTCGCTGATGCTCCCCAGCGTCGCCGTGACGGAGAGGTTACCACCCACCGACGCGCCTCCGAGCAAGATGCCCGACGCGTTGACGATTGTCGCGTCGCTCCCGGTGCCGTTGGTGCTCAGCGCGATCCTCTCGCCGACGGCCAGTTGATCGAGGTTGATCGTCGCGCCCGAGGCCAGGGTCGTGAAGGCGGCGTTGCGTCCGACCGAGAGCGTGCCGCCGTCGGTCATGTCGCCCGTTGTGGCGATCGCGACCAGGTCGCGTCCGATCGCGCCGGTCCCCAGCGTCAGGGCCGTGGCGTTGATCACGCGTGCGTCTCGGCCGGCGGTGAGGAAGACCTGCCCCGCGACGGCGAGTTGGTCGGCATCGATGTCCGAGTTCAGGCCGCCCGTCGTCAGGCTCGCGTTGCCCAGAACGGTGACCGTGCCGGAGTCGTCGAGCGTGCCGCCCGCTGCGGTCGCGAAGAGGTTCCCGCCGACGGTCGAGGCCGCGAGACGCAGGCCGCCGGTGTCGACGATCGTGGCGTCGTTGGTGGAGTTCACGGCGACCGTCCCTGCCACGGCGAGTTGGTCCATCGTGATGGATCCGGCCAGCCCGCCCGCCGTCAGTGTCGCGTTGCCCGAGACGGCGATCGTGCCGGTGTCGGTGAGCGTGCCGTTGGCGGCCGTGGCGGCGAGATCCCCGCCGACCGTGGAGGCCTTGAGCGCGAGCGAGCTCGCGGCGGCGACGGTCGCGTTCCCGACGGTGCTCACGCCGATCCCGCTGCCGGCGATGACCTGGTCCACGTCGATCGAGCCGCCCGCGCCATTGGCGAACAGCATCGCCATCCCGCTGACGTTCACCGCGCCCGAGTCCGTGATCGCGCCCGCGCCGGCGGTGGCCATCAGGTCGCCGCCGATCGTCGAGGCCTTCAGGTTCAACGGCCCCGTGGTCGCGAGCGTCGCGCTGCCCGTCGTGTTCAGCGCGATGCCCATCGCCCCCAGCGAGAACTGATCGACGTTGATGAGCCCGCCCGCTCCGTTGGCGGTGAGCGTCGCCATCCCGCCGACCGAGACGAGATCGGAGTCGGTGATCGCGCCGGCGGTCGCGGTCGCCGTCAGGTTCCCGCCGATGGTGGAGGCCTTGAGGTCGAGGGCCTGGGCGTTCACCACGATCGCGTTGCCCGTCGTGACGACGCCGACCGAGCCGGCGACGTTCAACTGGTCCATGTTGACCACCGCGCCCCCGCCGTTGGCGACAAAGGTGGCCATCCCCGTGACGTTGACGACGCCGGAATCGGTGACGCCGCCTGCGGTCGCGGAGGCGACGAGGTTGCCGCCGACGGTGGAGGCCTTGAGGTCGAGGGCCTGGGCGTTGGTGATGGTGGCGTTGCCGACGGTGCTGAGGCCGACGGCCATGCTCGCGTTGAGCCCGGTCATGGTGATCGCGCCGCCGAGCCCGTTGGCGGTGAGCATCGTCATCCCGCCGACGTTGGTGGCGCCGGTGGTGGTGATGGCGCCGGCGGTGGTGGTGAGGGTGAGCGCGCCGACGATCGAGCCGCCGAAGCCGACGCCGAAGGCGTTGACGATGGTGGCGTCGCCGGCGGTGTTGCAGAGGATGCTCGTGGGCACGAGCGAGGTCCCGACGCGGAGCAGGTCCACGTCGACGCCGCCGCCCGCACCGTTGGCCAGGAGCGACATGCTGCCCGCGACCGTGCTGATCCCGCTGTCGGTGATCGCTCCGCTGAAAGCCTCGACGACGAAGTCGCGTCCGACGGTGGACGTGCCGAGGATGACCGTGTTGGCGTTGCGGATCGTCGCGTCCCCGTTGCTCCCGGTGGTCGTCACGCTGATCGTGCTCGTCGCCCCGACGGCGAGTTGATCGAGGTTGATGTCGGCGTTGGCGGCGGCCGTCGTGAACGCCGCGTTGCCCGCGACGGTCACCGTGCCGGAGTCCGTGAGGTTCCCCGTCGTCGCCGTCACGGCCAGGTTTCCCCCGATGCTCGAGGTGCGCAGCACGGTGTCGATCGCGTTCACGATCGTCGCGTGCGCGTTCGCGCCGGTGGTGTTCACGGAGATCCCCGCGCCCCCGCCCGTGGCCGAGACCGAGAGTTGGTCGAGGGTGATCGTTGCGTTGTTGGCCGCGGTGGTGAACGTCGCGGCACGACCGACGGTCGCCACCCCGTTGTCGTCGATGTTGCCCGTGTCCGACGTGACCGTCAGATCGTTGCCGATCGACGACGTCCCGAGACGGACCAGCCCGTTGCCGCGGATCGTCGCGTCGCGTGCCGTCGTCTGGACGCCCGCCGTCCCGAACGAGTTGCCCGCCGTGTTCAGGATCACATCGGCGTTGCCTCCCGCGGCGTTCAGCGTCGTGAGGCCCGCGACCGTGATCGCGCTCGACTGCGTGATGTTGCCCGCGTCCGTGACGAGCGAGGCGTTCCCGTTGCCCGTGGTCGTGAGCGCGGCGATCGTGAGCGCGTTGGCCTCGCGGATGAACACGCCGCCCGCGCCCGACGAGGCCGAGACGCTCGTGGACGTGTCGGTGTCGATGTCGCCCGTGCCGCTCGCGCCCACGGCGCCGGTCGTGGCCGTGAAGGTCGCCGTGCCCGCGGTGACTCGGGTCCCTTGCGTCCCGTCGTCGAGCACCGAGCCGCCCGTGGACGCGAACGAGGCGGCCTGTCCCGCGGCCGAGATCGTGCCCAGGACCAGGTTCCCGGTGTTGCTCACCGTGACGCCGCCGGCGCCGCTGGTGATGCTCGTGAGCGTGAACGCGCCCGAGGCCACGCCCGGCGAGTCGATGAGCACCGTGTTGCCGGCGCTGACGCTCGCCACCGTCACGCCCCCGCTGTCCCCGTCGAGGAGGCTCAGGAACACCCCGCCCGTGGTCGCGGCGGCCGAGGTCACCGTGCCCACGTCGAGGTCGAGGGTGCTCCCGCCCGCGCCGATCGCCGTCGCCGCCGAGAGCGTGACGGAGCCCGTGGTCGTGATGTCGGCGGTGTTATCCGGGGCATCGTCGAGGATCGAGCCCGCGACCGACGTGATGGAGACGCTCGCCGCGCCCGTGCCGATGCTCCCCACGGTCACGTTGCCCGTGCTCGCGTTGAACGTGACGCCGGCGGTCGAGGTAAGCGAGTCGATCGTCGTCGCCCCGCCGCGGACCTCGAGCGTGTACCCGTTGAGGAGGTTGAGCGTCCCGACCGTCACGGCCCCCGTGCCCGTGTTCGCGCCCAGGCCGATCCGTACGTTGCTCGCGCTCGTGATGTTGTTGAAGTCCGTGTTGGTGAGCACGAAGTTCGCCGTCGGCACTCCCACGCCCAGGTCCATCGCGTCGCCCGCGCTGGGCGGACGAAGCACGACCTCGTTCGTGCCCGCCGTGATCGAGCCATTCAGGTCCACGTCGGTGCCGATGAGCGTCAGCCGTCGGCCCACGCCGCTCATCGTGAGCACCTGCGCGGCCGCCAGTTCGACGTTGTCCCCGCGCACCACCATGCTGTACGGCACCGAAAGGGTGTTGATCGTCGCGTCCCCGCCCACGGAGGTCGCGAACCCGATGTCCACCTGTCCGGTCGAGCCCGGCGAGAGGTTCAGCAACTCCGCCGCGCTGAGCGCGAAGTTGCCCGCGGCCCCGCCCAGCCCGATCGTCAGCGCCGGCGTCGAGGGCCGGAGCAGCAGGTTCGACGCCGCCGCGCTCACCGTGATCGCGCCCGTCCCGGTGATCGCCACGTCCGCGGCATCGCCCGTGAAGTCGAGCCCAGACGTGATCGTCACGCCATTGGCCACCCCCAGCGTGCCCGTGCCGTCCGTGTTCGTGTCCGCAAAGACGCGGAAGATCCCCACGCTCGACGCGTTGGCGTTGAAGGTGACGCCGTCGGTCGCCTGGATGAGCACCTGGCCCGCGCTGGAGATCGGCTGGTCGATGGTGATCGAGCCCGCGCTGTTGTTGACCTGGATGTTCCCCGAGGTCGTCGAGGCCAGCCCGCTCGTGCCGGCCACGGTCCCGATCGACAGGCCCGCCGACGTGGTCTCGCGGACGAAGATCCCTCCCGTGTCGCTGGACGCCGCGATCGTCGTCGCGCCGGAGGTGAACACCGGCGCCGCGAGCGTGCCCACGCCCGAGCCCGCCGTCATCGCCAGCCCGCCCGA
This sequence comes from Phycisphaerae bacterium, assembly GCA_016793805.1. GTDB lineage: Bacteria > Planctomycetota > Phycisphaerae > Phycisphaerales > UBA1924 > JAEUIZ01. The sequence goes on along the minus strand of JAEUIZ010000028.1, from coordinate 225,179 downwards.
GCCCATGAGCACCTGTCCGCCGCCGGAGGCGTCGATGCGGCCGACGCCGTTGGCCGACACCCCGTCGGCCCGCAGCACCACGTTCCCCGAACTCGCCGAGAAGTCGATGTCCGCGTTCAGGAGGATGTCGTTGTGTGCCAGCAGCGTCAGGCTGTTGGCGTTCGCCGGCGCCGTGATGGTGTCGGCGATCGTGATGTTGCCCTGCTGCACGCTGCCCACCTGGTTCGCCGTCTGCACCGTGACATCCGAGAGCCCCAACTGCGTCACCAGGTCGCCCGTGGTCAGGATCGCCGAGTCGGCCGTGGTCTCGAAGACGCCCGCGGTGTTCGTCACGCTCGTGGTGGTGCCCGCGGCCTGGATCGTCAGGTCGTTTGGATCCAGCAGCAGCGTCCCGATCGCGCCGCGCTCGGCGCGCAGGTCGGCCGAGCCGCGGAATGACAGCACCTGCCGGCTCGATACCTCAGCGAATCCACCGTCGCCCCCGGTCGCACCGCCGCGGGCCGAGATCGCGCCTTGGAAGTTGGTGTAGTCCTCGCTCCAGACGATGACGCGCCCGCCCTTGCCCGCGCCGCCGTTCGTCCCGCCGTCGGCCCGGATCGTCGAGTCCGCGCTCACGTACGTGGCGTCGGCCCGGCGGAGGTCGCCCAGGCCCTGGTAACTCCCGCCCACGCGAACGCGCCCGCCGCTCGTTCCGCCCGAGGCGTCGACCGTGGCGGCAAAGAGCCCGACCTTCTCGCCGGTGATGGTGACGTTGCCGCCCGACTCGCCGGCCCCGCCGCGCGCGTCGATGGTCCCGCCGACGTGGACGACGCCCGAGCCCTTGCCCTCGAGCCGCACCGTCTTGGACGTGATCGTGCCCGTGTTCTTGATCGCCAGCGAGTACATGTCGCCCGCGGTGAGCATCGAGGTCTTGGCCCGGATCGTCCCGGAGTTCTCGACGCCCGCGCGGCCGCCCGCCGCCGTCTCCTTCGAGACGCGGACCATCAGCCCGCCCTCGCGGCCCCCGAGGTACACCTCGTCCCCGGCCGTCATCGTCAGCGTGCCCTCTTCCACCGCGATGTGGCCCGCGTTCGAGACGTACTGCCCGACGAGGTTCACCGAGCCTGCCGATCGGATCGTCCCCCGGTTCACCACCGAGCCCGTCACGCCCGTGAAGCGATCCCGCCCGGCGAGGAAGTCCTGGTTGGTGATCGTCCCCGCCGCCGCCGTCAGGCCCCCGACGCTCACGATCGCCCGCCCGCCGAAGAAGATCCCCGACGGGTTCGAGATGTACACGATCCCGTTGGCCAGCAGCGACCCGTCGATCCGCGTGGGGTCGCCGCCCGTGACGCGGTTGAGCACGCGCGAGGTCGCGCCGGGCTGGATGAAGCGGACCGTCTCGCCGGTGCCGACGTTGAATCGCGAGTAGTCGATGATCGCGTTGTTCCCGGCCCGGATCGTCGTCACGGCCCCGGTCTGGTTGATCGTCGCGGTGCCCCGGACGACCTGCGCGCCCTCGGGACCGGCGACCGCGGCGGCCGTCAGCGCCGTCAGCGCTCCGGCCGCGAACACGAACCGACCCAGGCCAACCCCGACGACCGAACCGGTGAAGAACGGCTTGCTCTGCATGGCTCAACTCCGGGCGGCGCGCCGCGCGCGCTCGCCGATCGCTTGCTCCGTCCGCGCGCCGACCGAGCCCGGCGCGACACTACACCCCGTCCCGAACTAGTACGACAGCGTCGCCGAGAAGTGGAACTTCACGTCGCCCACGTCGTTCGACTCGTTCGCGGTCTTGACCTCGTTCAGCGGGAACCCGATGTCCAGCCGAACGTCCACGTTCCGACGCACCACCAACTCCAGCCCCACGCCCACCCCCACCAGCGTGTGGTCCTCCTCGAACGACAGCCGCTTCGAGTTGAACGTCTGCCCCGCATCGACGAACCCACGCGCGATCAGGTCCCAGTCGGCGCGCCCGTACGGCTGCTGCGGGACCCAGCGGAACGGCTCCCCGAACCACCCCTTCGTCGGCTCCGGGTTCGCCCTCCGGCCCCAGGGGATGTGGTACCGATACTCCGCGCTCGCCACGTACGCCGAGTCGCCCACCGCGATCGACTCCGTGTACCCGCGCACCGTGTACGAGCCGCCCACCACCTCCTCCGCCGTCGGCACCAGCCGCCGATCGAACGCGTACTGCCCGCGGAACGAGATCGCCACCTCGTGCGCCAGCGTTGGCTTCCCGTTCTCCACGTCGCTCCACGACGCCCGGTTCAGCAGCGGCTCCAGGAACATCGAGTGCGCGAACTCCCACTTGAGCACCGTCCAGTCGTCGCTCGTGTTCTGCCGGCCCAACTGGTCCAGTTCGCCCTGGTCCGTGTCCGCGATCTCCGGGATGCTGATGTCCAGCGTGATCCCGCCCGTGGTCGACATCTCCGCCGAGTTCCGCTCTCCGCGCAGCCCGATCGACGCGATGAAGAAGTCCGTCTCGCCATTGAGATTGCCGCCGAACGTCTCGTCCGTCACGCTCACGTTCGACCACCGCCCGCCCACCACCGCGTCGATGAACAGGTTGCGACGCTGGAGCACGTTGACCTTGAGTTCCGCCCCCAACTCCCACCCGTCGCCCGAGAACTTCGCCCCGGCCTGCCCCACGTCCGATGCCGTGAACTCGTTCCAACTCCCGAACACGCGCACGTGCGCACGCCCGCGACCGAGCGGACGCTCGTACGAGCCCAGCAGCGCGTTCGCCGCGTCGAACCCCGCCGTCACATAGTCCAGGTTCAGGATGTCGTCGTGGTTCGTCAGTTGGGTGTGCGAGAACCCGAATCGCTCGCGCCACTCGCTCGTCTGCTCCGTCCCGGTGTTTGCCACCTGGAAGTAGACCGTCCACGGCTTGCCCTCGTTCACGAGGTAGTCCAGCACGATCTGCCCGGGCTGCTCGCCCTCCGAGACCGCCGCATCGACGCGCCGGCCCGGATGCCGGTTCAGCCGCGACATGTAGTCGTTGACCTTGTTCCGATCCAGGTGGTCCCCGGCGCTCCCCTCGCCGGCGGGCTGCACCGGGGAGTTCCGACGAATCCGGTCGTGCTTGGCGTTGTTCAGCCGGTCCTCGAGTTTGATCCGTTCCCCCGCCGCCTGCGTGCGCACGTCCGAGACCGACGCGATCAGCACCTGGACGCGGAACTCCTTGGGATTGTCCGGATGGCTCTGGGGCCGAAGGTCCTTGCCCCAGTCGCCGGACTTCAGGTCCGGCTGGCCCTTCTCGTCCACCGGGAGCGAGACCTCGCTCGACGCGTCCACGCGGAAGCCCGCGATCCCGCGCCGGATGAACTCGTCCCGCAGCGCGAACACCACCTGCGCCAGCGCCCCGGCACTCAACTCGTCATACCCGGGCTGCCCCAGTTGCGACAGCGCCACCTCCTCGGCCGCCTCGCCCTCGCGCGGCTCGCGCCACTTCGTCCCGTCCCGCAAAAGCCGAACCCGCGTCGCGGACAGGATCTCGTCCACCGTCGGGTTCTGTGGGTGATCCTGCACGTACGTGATTACCACCCCGCTCACCGGCAGGAACGGCGTCGGAGCCGCCGCCTTCTCCTGTCCGCGTGCCGCGCCGGCCAACGCCACCATCGCCGCCACGAGCGCCCCGGCGCGCAACCCTTGCTTCTTCATGCGTCCTCCCGGCTGGTCCACCATCCCCGCACCCCCGGCCACGGCGTTCCACCCTACTGACTACCGCCCGGGGTGTCAACGCCTCGCCCCCGCAGCAATTGCGCGACCGAGCGAGCACCGGACCATCCGCCGACCTCTCTGACTCTGAGCGACGAGTTCGAGAAGCGACGCCGATTCTTCATCGCTCCCAGGCGATCGCCTCGGTCGCCACCGACGGGTACGCTTGGCCATGCCTGACGCCGCCCGAAAGAAGGCCCCTCCCAGCGCCCGCACATTCGCCATCGAGGTCGCCCGACTCCTCCACGACGACAAGTGCACCGACGTGCTCGTGCTCGACCTCCGCGAACTCGGGGGCGTCACCGATTTCGTGGTGATCGGGTCGGGCACTTCCGACCGCCAGATGCGCTCCTCCATCCACCACGCCGAGGAACTCGGGGCCTCGCTGGGCCACGCGGCGTACCGCTCCTCGGCCGACGACCGCGCGACGTGGCTGCTCGCCGATTTCGTCGATGTCGTCGTCCACGTCTTCGAGCCCAACACCCGCGCGCACTACGACCTCGAGATGCTCTGGGGCGACGCCAAGCGCCTCCGCTGGGAGCGCCGCGCCACGCCCGCCAAGTCCGCCTGATCACGGTGCCGCGCGCAGCATCGGCGGCCAATCGCGGATCGGGAGGCCCTTGGCCCCGACGCCCGGCCGCTTTGGGCGGGCGTCAAAGACCACTCGTCGCCCGCAGACGCTCTCGGTGCGGTCGCGCTCCGGGCACGCGTTAGCCGCCCAGTGGAAGAGCACGCACTCGGTGTCCTCCAACTCGGCGTCCGGCCCGACGATCACGGTCCACCGCGGCAGTTCGACCTCGTTCGGCAGCGCGCCGAGCGCCCTGACCAGCCCCGCTGCGCGACGCGTTCCAGCCACACCCGCGCCGACATCGACTCCCGCGCTCGCCGCCGGATCTTCTGCCTCGGCACGCACGAAGAGCCACCAGCCACCGAGTTCCTCCGGAATGCGCGCCCCCAGGACCCCCGCGAGCGTTGCCGCGCGAGCCTCGGTCGCGCGCGCCGATTCGCCGATGACGGGTGCGATCTCGCCCGCGGCGCACAGGTCGGCCGCGATCCCCTCGAGCGCCCGGTGCGTCTCGGCGTCGCCGCGCTTGCGCGTCGCGTCCAGCCCCATCTTCGCGCCCGCGCCCAGGAACGGCGCCGCGTGGTCGAGGATGTCCAGCGGCCCGCGCACGTGCTCCGCGTCCCGCGCCGGCACGCACCGCTCGCCCACCGCACGCAGCACCGCGAACGTGTCGTGCACGTCCACGTCCTCGTCCACCACCACCACCGTCTTGGTCCAACTCATCTGCCCCGCGCCCCAGATCGCGTGCATGATCCGACGCGCCTGGTACGCGTACTCCTTGCGGATCTTCACGAACGCCGCGTTGTGGAACGCCCCGAACATCGGCAGGTCGTAGTCCGCGATGTCCGGCACCAGCGTCCGCAGCAGCGGGAGGAACACCCGCTCGGTCGCCTTGCCCAGGAAGTAGTCCTCCTGCGGCGGGAGCCCCACGATCGTCGTCGGATAGATCGGGTGCCGACGGTGCGTGATCGCCGTCACCTCCAGGATCGGGTACCGGTCCGGCAGCGAGTAGAACCCCGTGTGGTCGCCGAAGGGTCCCTCGAACACCGCGCCCGGCCCGAGCGTGCCCGCGTCCGCGCGCCTCGGGTCATACCCGATCGCGCCCGCCTCGTGCGCGACGTATCCCTCGATCACGATCTCCGCGCTCGCCGGGACCCACAGCGGCACCGTCCGTCCCCGGCACATCTCGATCCCGCGACGGTTCAGGAATCCCGCCATCAGCAGTTCCGAGATCCCCGGGGGCAGCGGCGCCGTCGCCGCGTACGGGAGCACCGCCTCGCCCCCCAGCGCGATCGCCACGGGCATCGGCCTTCCCAGCGCCTTCCACGAGCGCCAGTGCCGCGCTCCGTCGTGATGGACGTGCCAGTGCATCGCCATCCGCCTCGGCCCGAGCAGTTGCACGCGGTACATCCCGATGTTGTGCGAGGGCGGGCGTGGGTGGTCCCGGTCGTCGGCGTGGATCGTGTGGATCCCGCCCAGCGTGACGTAGCGCCCGCGAAAGTCCCGCTCCCACTCCGGCCCGCTCCCCAGCCCCGCGATCCCCGCGTTCACGTCCGCCGGATACCCCACCGCCGCGAGGTCGCCGTCCAACGGCCAGCAGCGGATCAGCGGCCAACGGCACAGGTCCACCCCGTCGCCCGTGCGCACGACCTCCTGGCACGCGCCCATCCCGCGCCGGCGCTTCGGGGGCACGCGCAGCAGCGGCGCCAGCCGACGGGCCTTCGCCAGCGCGTCGCCGATCGACTGCGGGGGTTCGGGCCGGACGAGTTCCGCGATCTCCGCCGCGATCCGTTCGAACCCCGCGACCGCGGGCGTGCGCCCGTCCCGTGCCGCGAGCGTCGCCTCGTCCACGCCCAGGGCCATCTCCATCCGCGAGTACGACCCGAACGCGTTGATGAGCACGGGCACGTCGCTCCCGCGCACGTTCTCGAAGAGCAGCGCCCGCCCCCCGAGGTGGTGGTGCCGCGGGTCGTTCGCCATCGCCTGCCGCGACGCGGGCTTGGGCGCCGGCGACTTCGACTCCCGATCGGCCAGCGCGGCGATCTCGAGCACCGGGGAGACCGGCGACGACACCCGCCGCAACTCCCCGGCCCCATCGAGCGCGCGGACGAAGTCCTGAAGGGTTGGATACATTGGTGGGATAGGTTAGCGGTCAAGGCGTGACGCGAGCATGAGCCAGAGCAGCCAACCCGGTGCGGAACCGTCCAAGAGGGCGCAAGACTTCGCCGCCGTCCGCGATTGGCCGGGCTACTTCAGGGCCGTGCTCGGCAAGGGCCCGCGCGAGACGCTGCTCGCCGCCCTCGACGCCTTCGAGCGCGAGGGCAAACCCCCGGCCGACGCGGTGGACCTCGCGTGCGGCGAGGGCCGCGACTCCCTCGAACTCCTCCGCCGCGGGTGGCGCGTCCACGCCCTCGACGGAAGCGCCGAGGGCCTGGCGCACCTCGTGCCCCGCGTCCTCCCCGAGTGGCGGCCTCGCCTCCGTGCAGAGGTGGCGACCTTCGACCAGATGCGCTGGGCCAAGCGCGGGCCGGTGCGGCTCGTGAACTGCAGTTTCTCGCTCCCCTTCTGCGAGCCGCGACACTTCGACACGGTCTGGGAGCGGATCGTGGACTCGATCGAGCCCGGAGGTCGATTCGCGGGCCAACTCTTCGGCGACCGCGACACCTGGGCCGCCATCCCCGACCGCTCGCACCACGCCGAGCCGCAGGCCCGGGCGCTGCTCGCGCCCTTCGAAGTCGAGATGTTCAAGGTTGAAGAGAAGGACGACGCCGACGCCTTCGGGGTCGCCAAGCATTGGCACGTGTACCACATCGTCGCGCGCAAGCGATAGCCCCCCCTCCCCCCTTGCCGCGGAACTGGGAGACGCATTGCCCGAAACACCGAACATGGCGATCGACCTCTCCGACGTGGCCAAGACCTTCCGCGGGCGCGTCCGCGCGCTCCGCGGCATCCAGATGCACGTCCGCCGCGGCGAGGTCTTCGGGCTCCTCGGGCCCAACGGCGCCGGCAAGAGCACGCTCGTGAAGGTCCTCATGACCGTCATCCGACCCACCCGCTGCCGCGGCACCCTCCTCGGACAGCCCGTCGGGCACAAGCCCACCCTCGCCCGCATCGGGTACCTCCCCGAGCACCACCGCTTCGCCGATTACCTCACCGGCGCCCAGGTCGTGGACTTCTACGGCGCCCTGGCCCGTGTCCCGCGACGCGACCGACGGCGACGAACCGCCGAACTCCTCGAACTCGTCGGCATGTCCGAGTGGGCCGACAAGCGAGTCCGCGGCTATTCCAAGGGCATGCGGCAGCGCATCGGGATCGCCCAGGCCCTCGTCAACGATCCTGACCTCGTCCTCCTCGACGAGCCGACCGACGGCGTCGACCCTGTGGGAAGGCGCGACATCCGCGAGATCATCCAGGGCCTCCGCGCCCGCGGCAAGACCGTCTTCATCAACTCGCACCTCCTGAGCGAACTCGAGATGATCTGCGACCGCGTGGCGATCCTCGTCCAGGGCCTCGTCGCCGCCCAGGGGACCCTCGACGAACTGACCAGCGCCCAGCAACGCTACGAGATCGAGGTCGAGGGCGAGCCCGGGCCGCTGCCCCCCGCCCTGCCCACCGGCGAGGCGATCGCGCCCACGGGCGGCACCATCCGCGTGGCCACCGCCGACGCGGCCAGGGTCCAGGGGCTCATCGACCATCTTCGCTCGCATGGCGTCGTGCTCCGTGCCGTCCGACCTTTCCGACCCAGCCTCGAGGACCTCTTCATGAGCGCCGTGACCGACCCCAGCACCGGCGAGGTGCTCGCGCCCGGCGCCAAGAACGAGCCCCGCAAGCGCGGCCGCGGGGGCCGCCCATGATCACCCAGACCCTCGCCCTCTTCCTCGACGCCTACCGCGAACTCAACGCCCGCCGGCTCTTCTGGATCGTCCTGGGGCTCTCGGGCCTCATCGTCGGGTCCATGGCCTGCGTGGCCAACGACGCCGAGGGGCTCGTGGTGCTTTGGTGGCACATCGACCTGCCCTTCCTCTCCACGGCCGTCATGCCCCGGCCCATGTTCTACAAACTCATGTTCATCGCCCTGGGCATCAACGTCTGGCTTACCTGGGCCGCGATGGTCCTGGCCCTCGTCTCCACCAGCGGGATCATCCCCGAGTTCGTCTCCAACGGGTCGATCGAGATGGCCCTCTCCAAGCCCATCGGGCGGCTCCGCCTCTTCCTCACCAAGTACGCCACGGGCCTGCTCTTTGTCGCGCTCCAGGTCACCGTGTTCAGCCTCGGCGCCTTCCTCGTGCTGGGCGTGCGCGGGGGCGAGTGGTCCTGGAGGCTGTTCCTGGCCGTCCCGCTCGTGGTGCTCGTGTTCAGTTATCTCTACGCCCTCTGCGCCCTGATCGGGCTGCTGACGCGCTCGGGGATCGCCGCCCTCCTGCTCACCGTCCTGTGCTGGCTGATGATCTTCCTTGTCCACACGACCGAGACGGGCGTGCTGCTGCAACTCCGCGTCGAGAACGAGCAGGCGGTGGTGCAGCGCAAGGCCGACCTCGAGACGCGCGAGGCCAGACTGACCGAGGCCAAGGCCGCGCGCGACGAGGCCGCCGCCTCGCCCGAGCGTGCCGCCGACCTCGCCAGGCTGAACGACCAGATCGCCGGCATGGAGCGCACGATCGCCACCCGACAGACGCGGCTCCAGTCCGTCGAGTCCACCCTTCGCAAACTCCGCATCGCCCACTCGATCCTGTTCGGCGTCAAGACCGTGATGCCCAAGACCGCCGAGACCTCGGGCCTCCTCCAGCGCGCGCTGCTGACCAAGGAGGACCAGGACCGCCTCATCGCCCGCGCGCCCGAGCCCCCGCCCGGCTTCGACCGCGACACCGAGCCCGACCTCCGCGTCTCCCCGCGATTCGTCCAGCGCGAGGTCAACCGCATCCTCCGCGGGCGTTCCATCGGGTGGGTCATCGGCACCTCGCTCGCCTTCGAGGCCGCGATGGTCCTCCTTGCCGCCGCGTGGTTCGTGCGCAAAGACTACTAACCTCCTGCTCGGCAGCACGGACGCTCGGCGGCGCGAGCACCCAGCGCGGAGGGCTGAACTGTGGACACCGGGCGACGGCTAGGTCGGGGGGCGCGGGCGGCGATGGGCCTCATCGCCCTCGTCCTCCTTGTCTGCATCGGCACGCTTCCCTGGACCCTCGGCCCAAGCACCGCAGGCACGCCCCGTCACAAGGAGTCCTTCAGCGATCTCGCCCGCCTCCCGCCCGCCTGGTGGCCCGCGTCCGGTCCCCTCGCCACACCCGACGCGACGCCCGCCGCCTCCGAGCGACTCCCGCCGCGTGCGAGGTCCTGGTGGAACGCCCTTGGCACCGACGCTTTGGGCCGGAGCCTCGCCGTCCGACTCCTTGCCGGCGGGGGAATCTCCCTGGCCATCGGGCTCGCGGCCGCTGCGATCAGCGTCTGCATCGGAACCCTCTACGGCGCCATCGCCGGGCTCGCGGGGGGTGCCCTCGACGGCGCGATGATGCGAATCGTGGACGTGCTCTACGGCCTGCCGTACGTCCTGCTCGTGGTCCTCCTGGCGGTCGCGAGCGACGCCGTGGTTGACGAGCACGTCTCGCGGCACGGGGAGCGCACGGCATGGGTGGAGCGCGAGGCCGGCGCCGGTGCGGGCCGGGCCGTCGGTCGCGCGGCGATGGCGCAAGACCCGGGCCTCAAGTCGCGACTCGAGGCCGAGGGCTTGCTGAGGTTCCCGCCGAGAATGATGTCCGAGGGCGTGCGCACGATGGTGGACCTGGCGGTGCTCCTGGGCGCGATCGCGGGCGTGAGTTGGCTGACCGTCGCCCGCGTGGTGCGCGGGCAGGTGCTGTCGCTCAAGACCATGGCCTTCGTCGAGGCCGCCAGGGCCGCGGGCGCGGGGTGGTGGGGGATCCTCCGTCGACACATCCTCCCGAACCTTGTAGGCCCGGTCGTGGTGTACGCGACGCTGGCGGTCCCGCAGGCGATCCTGCAAGAGTCGTTCCTGAGTTTCCTGGGGATCGGGGTGCGCCCGCCCATGCCCAGCCTGGGCAACCTCGCCGCCGACGGGCTGGGCGAACTCAACACCGTCCGGTCGTCGTGGTGGCTGCTGGCGTTCCCGTGCGCGGTGCTGGCGGCTACGCTGGTGTCGCTCAACGTCGTGGGGGAGGGCCTGCGGGTGCGTCTGGACCCGAGGTCGCGGCGGTCGGCTCGGTAGGAAAGGACGGCGTGATGCACAACCGCTTCGGGCTCAAGGACGCGCTGGTGCTCGTGGTGCTTCTGGGCGTGGTGCTCAGCCTCTGGCTCGCGATGTTCCAGAAGGACCGCCAGTGGACCGAGGTCCAGCGGATGTCGCAGCGCCTGAGCGAGATCGAGTCGTCGCTGGGCCGGTTGCAGGCCGGCTCCGACGCCGCGGGCATCGGGGAACGCCTGGGCCGGATCGAGTCGGCCCTGGCCTCGGGCGTTCGCGTGGCCGGGTCCGCCGGCTCCACAGGGAGCGCCGCGTCGTCGGGGCTGGGGGGGCGCGACGAGTCGTGGGCCAGGCCCGGCGTGCCGGTGATCTGGGGAGAGCCCTGGGGCTGGGTGAACGATCCGCGGAAGCAGCCCGGCTTTGTCGAGGGCGGGGAGTTCTGCGAGTCGATGGAGGGCCAGCCGCCCAAGATCCTCCCCTTCCTGAGCCAGGACGTCTACGGGCGACGGGTCTCCGATCGCGTCTGCGAGCCGCTGGGCGACTACGACCCCGCCGACCTGTCCAAGTTCCGCGGGGTGCTCGCCGAGGCGTGGCAGATGGACCCCGCGGGCCTGTGGCTTCGCGTCAAGATCAACCCTCGGGCCCGCTTCAGCGACGGGCAGCCCGTCACCGCCGAGGACGTCCGCTTCACCTTCATGGACTTCATCAACAACCCGCAGATCGACGCGGCCCGCGTCCGTGCGACCACCGACATGATCGCGAACGTCTCGGTCCTGGGCGACCTCGTCGCCGAGTTCACCTTCAAGGAGTCCAACTACTCCAACCGCGATGCCGCGATGAACAACTACGTCCTGCCCAAGCACTTCTACGGGGCGCTCACTCCCGCGCAGATCAACAAGGCCACGGGCCTGCTCATGGGCTCGGGGCCGTTCCGCGTCGCCTCGCTGGACCCGGAGCGCCAGTGGGCCCCGCCCGAGGACGTCGTCCTGGTCCGCAACGAGCGCTACTGGGGCGCGCATCGGCCCACGCTCGAGCGGCTGCGCTTCAAGGTCATCCGCGACGAGTTGTCCCGCCTCACCGCCTATCGCAACGGCGAGGCCGACATGACCACGCCCCTCGCGCCCCAGTTCGTCCGCGTCAGCAAGGAGCCCGGGTGGGACCAGGCCAACCAGTCCTTCAACTGGATCAACATGCGCTCGGGGTACTCGTTCATCGCCTGGCAGTGCGGCCCGCGCAACGGGAAACTCACGCCCTTCGCCGATCGCCGCGTCCGTCTCGCGATGACCCACGCCCTCGACCGCGAGCGGATGGTCCGCGAGGTCTGGGAGGGCACGGGCGTGGTCGCGACCCAGCCCGCGAACCCCGTCTCGCCCGCCGCCGATCCGACGATCAAGCCCTGGCCCTATGACCTCGACCGCGCCCGGGCACTGCTGGCCGAGGCGGGGTGGACCGACCGAAACGGGGACAAGGTCATCGAGAACGAACGCGGCGACCCGTTCACCTTCGAGTTCACCTACGCCACGGGGGGCGAGGTCGCCGAGCGCATCGCCCGCTATGTCCAGGGCCAGGCGGCGCTGGTGGGCATCCGCTGCACCCTCAACGCGGTGGACTGGTCGATCTACGCCGACCTCCTGCAATCTCGGAACTTCGACTCGATCGTGCTCTCGTGGCAGGCGAACGCCCCGGAGTCCGACCCGTCGCAGATCTACCACTCCAAGTCGATCAAGGACCAGGGCGACAACTTCGTGCAGTGGGCGAACCCCGAGGCCGACCGGCTCATCGACGCGGGCCGGCGCGAGACCGACGCCGCCAAGCGCATGGCGATCTGGCACGAACTCCACCGCCTCATCCACCAGGAGCAGCCGTACACCTTCGTCCGCATCCAGCCCTGGCTCCGGTTCGTCAAGCGCGGGATCGGGAACGTCCAGGCCTATCCCAAGGGGCTCGAGGTCCCCGAGTTCTGCCGCGTGGGGGCAGTTCCCGCGCCGCCCGGCTAGTTCGGAGCCCCGCGTGGCCTCTTACCTCGCCCGTCGACTGCTCCTCATGCTCCCGACCCTGGTCGGGATTACCTTCCTCGTCTTCATGCTCGTGGCCCTCAGCCCGGGCGGGATCGGGGCCGGGCTCCGCTTCGCCGGCGGGCAGATGGAAGCCTCCAAGCGCGCCCAGCAGGAGGCGTACCTCGAGGACCGCTACGGGCTCGACGACCCCGCCGTCGTCCAGTATGCCCGCTGGCTCGGACGCATCAGCCCCATCAAGATCGGCCCGTCGGATCTCGTCGCGCCCGACGGCGAGACGATCCGCCCTCCGCGCGAGACCAAGCCCCCCCCAATGTGGGCGTGGTTCGCACCGAAACTCCCTTCGCCCGCGGCCGCGGTCCGCGCCGAAGGCGTCGCCCCCGCCGATCGCGCCTCCGCCTATCGCCGAGCCGCCGCCGACTATGCCACCGTGCGTGCCGCCTCGATCGCCGCCAACGCCGTGCTCCAGCAGGCCCTCGCCGAGTACGCGCGCTCGATCGGGCGGCCCGACGCGGTCTCGCCCAAGGGCAAGATCCGCGCGTCGCGCCTGGCATCGCAGACGCCGGACCGATCCTCGCCCGCGTGGCCTGCCGCCGAGCGGGCCGCCAACGCCGCGCTCGCCGCCTACGCCGCCGCTAGCGACGCCCGCGCCCGCCTCCGCGCCGCCTTCGACGCCGGCCCCTATCCCAAGTCCGGGGTGGCCATCCTCCCTGGCGTCCGTCTCGCCTGGCCGGACCTCGGCGTGTCCTTCAGCCGGGGCCGCCCCGTGCTCGATCTCATCGGTCGCGCGCTCCCCGTCACGCTGCTGCTCAACCTCCTGGCGTTCCCGATCATCTATCTCATTGCGATCCCATCGGGGATGCTCGCCGCCACGCGGCGCGGGTCCTGGTTCGACGCCGCGTCGGGCGCCCTCTTCGTCGCGCTCTGGTCGATCCCAACCGTCTGGGCCGGGGTGCTCGCCATCGGGTTCCTCGCCAACGACCAGTACCTGGGGCTCTTCCCCGTCACCGGGCTGCACGACCCCGCAGCGCAGGCCGCCACATTCCTGCCCTCGACCCACAACGGCCGCTGGCAGCCCGGATACCTCCTCGACACGCTCTGGCACCTGGCGCTCCCCGTGTCCTGCCTCGTCTACGGCGGGTTCGCGGTCCTCGCCAAGCAGACCCGCGCCGCGATGCTCGACAACTTCAACGCCGACTACGTGCGCACGGCCAAGGCCAAGGGCGTCGCGGGCCGCGACATCGTGATCCACCACGTCTTCCGCAACAGCCTCCTCCCGCTCATCACCATGTTCGTCACGGTCTTCCCCGCCACGCTCGCCGGCTCGGTTGTCATCGAGAGCGTCTTCTCGATCCCCGGGATGGGCAGCCTCATCCTCGACGCGATCAACCTCCGCGACCGCGAACTCATCCTCGCCAACACGCTCATGGTCGCCGCGGTCAATCTCCTCGCCCTGCTCCTGGCCGACGTGCTCTACGCGCTGGCCGACCCGAGGGTCTCGTATGCCTAGGAGCCCTCGCCCATGACCGCCGTGCCCTCCGTCTCCGGCGTCGAACTCGCCCGCGGCATCGGCGTCGCCCCCGCGCGCGGTTTCTGGGAGGACGCCTGGCGCACCGTCCTCCGCCGACCCGCCGCGGTCCTCGGCATCTCCTGGATCGCCCTCGTCGCGCTCCTGGCCATCTGGTCCCCGATCCTCGCCAACGGGCACCCCCTCTGGATGCGCGAGACCCTTGCCGACGGCAGCGCTCGCGCCTCCTCGCCGCTCTGGGAGCACCTCTCCGCGGTCGATCTGCTGCTCCTTGCCCTAGGCACCGTCGGCCCGGCCTGGATGCTCCTACCCGGGAGGCGCGGGCCGAGGCTCGGGTGGCTCCTCGCCGCCGGCGCCCATGCCGCCCTCGTCGTCGTCGTCTGCGCGGTCGCCTCGGCCTACACGGGCCAGCGCGACGCCCCCGATTGGGCCCGCCGCCTCGACCTCGCGCCGTGGTTCCCCTGGGCCACCGCGGGCGTCGCCTCGCTCGTCCTTGCCGCGGGCCTGGCGTGGCTCGGGCGCGTCCGCGGACGCGGGCTCGTCGCCCTCGCCGTGCTCGCGGTCGTCGTCGCGGCGATCGGCGCGGGCCGATGGAAGTCCCCGCTGACCCGCTACGACTACGCCGAGCGCGAGGCCGCCGGCTCGGTCCGCGCGACCTACACGCTCATCCCCTTCTCGCCCGACCAGACCGACACCTCGATGTACGTCACGCCCCCGGGCGCCCGCTCCGTCGGCGGGCGGACGCACCTTCTGGGCACCGATCCCTACGGCCAGGACGTGCTCAGCCAGATGCTCCACGCCTCGCGCCTCTCGATCTCCATCGGCCTGGTCTCGACGGGCCTGGCCGTGACCATCGGTGTCACCGTCGGCGCGCTCGCGGGCTACTTCGGCGGGGTCGTCGATCTCACGCTCCAGCGCATCATCGAGGTCTTCATGGCCATCCCAGTCCTCTTTCTCCTCATTGTCGCCGCGGGCGTGCTCCCGCCCGAACTCCGCAGCACCTACGTCATGATGGCGATCATCGGGTGCGTGACGTGGACCGGCGCCGCGCGCTTCACCCGCGCCGAGTTCTTCAAACTCCGCAACCAGGACTTCGTGCAGTCGGCCCGCGCGCTGGGGCTCCCGCTCCGCTCGATCCTCTTCCGGCACATGCTGCCCAACGGCGTCACGCCCGTGCTCGTGGACGCTTCGTTCGCCGTCGCCGCCGCCATCCTCGCCGAGGCCGTGCTCTCCTACCTCGGTCTCGGGCCCGTCGGACAGCCGAGTTGGGGCAAACT
Source organism: Phycisphaerae bacterium (assembly GCA_016793805.1). GTDB lineage: Bacteria > Planctomycetota > Phycisphaerae > Phycisphaerales > UBA1924 > JAEUIZ01. The sequence continues at coordinate 209,905 of JAEUIZ010000028.1, read as the reverse complement.
GCTCTCGAGCGGCAAGGGTGCGACCGGCACGTTCGTCTGGTGGCTCGCCGTCTTCCCGGGCCTGGCGATCTTCCTCACCGTGCTCGCGTACAACCTCGTGGGCGAGGCGCTCCGCGACGCCATCGACCCCAAACTCAAGAAGGCGCGGGTATGACCAGCACGACACCTACCGCCGCACCCCTCCGCGCCGCCGTTCCCGCCCCCGCGCCACCCACCCCGCTCCTGCGCGTCGAGGGCCTGGGCGTCTCCTTCGACAACGGCGCCGGCCCGCGCATCCGCGCCGTCGATGGCGCCGCCATGTCCGTCTTCCCGGGCCAGACCCTCGCCGTCGTCGGCGAGTCGGGGTGCGGCAAGTCCGTCACCGCCATGAGCGCCCTGCAACTCATCCCCCGGCCCCCGGGCCGCTTCGACTCGGGCCACATCTACTTCCGCACCGCCCGCCTCGGCGCCTCGGGCACGCCCATCCGCGCAGACGCGGAGCGCGGCGAGCGAGAGGTCGATCTCCTCGGCCTCCCCGAACGCGATATCCGCGCCATCCGTGGCAACGAGATCGCCATGATCTTCCAGGAGCCCATGACCAGCCTCAACCCGGTCTACACCGTGGGCGACCAGATCGTCGAGGCCGTGCTTCTCCACCAGCCCGTGGGCCCGTCCGAGGCCGCCGAGATCGCGCGCCAGGCGATGGCCGACGTGGGCATCCCCGACCCCGCCCGTCGCATGCGCGCCTACCCGCACCAGTTCTCCGGGGGCATGCGCCAGCGCGTCATGATCGCCATGGCCCTGGCCTGTCGCCCGCGGCTGCTCCTCGCCGACGAGCCCACCACCGCCCTCGACGTGACCATCCAGGCCCAGATCCTCGAACTCCTCCGCCGCCTCCAGCGCGAGCGCGGCATGGCCGTCATGCTCATCACCCACGCCCTCGGCGTCGTCGCCGAGAACGCCGACGTGGTCTGCGTCATGTACGCAGGCCGCGTCGTCGAGTACGCCCCCGTGCTCGACCTCTTCGACCGCCCCCTCCACCCCTACACGCGAGGGCTGCTCACCAGCATCCCGCGCATGGGCGCGCGGCGCGATCGCCTCGTCACCATCCGCGAGGTCGTCGACGACGAGTCGCAGTTCACCGGGCTCGGGACGGGCCTGCGCCCCTGGTGGCCCTGGCACGACCCGCCCCTCGGCGTCGCGGGAGGCCAGTCCTGCCTCGTCGAGGTCGAGCCGGCGCACTTCGTGGGCGTGTGGCGCACCGAGTCGGCGGCAGCGCGGGCCGCGGGCGGCGCGCCATGCCTGCCCCACCTGGCCCAGCGAGCGGGGTAGCCATGCGAGTCGTCCTCATCGCCGACGAGGCCTTCGCGGTGCGCGAGCGATCGCTGCTGGCGCGCCTGGGCGTGGGCATGGCCGACGAGGGCCTCCGCGTCATCCACGCGCTCCCTCGCGCGGTCGGCGAGGGACGCCATGCCGAGGTCGGCGCGGAGTTCGTCCTCTACGAGAGCCGGGGGCTCCAGATCAGCCGCGGGTGGAGGGCCCAGCAACTCGCGCGGCAGATCGAGAGCCTGGGGTCCGCCGAGGGCGAGCCGCAGCCGGGGATCGTGCACGCCTTCGGCCGGGGCGCATGGGAACTCGCCGCCGAGACCGCCCACGATCTCACTGCCGCGCTCATCGTCGAAGTCGCCTCCGCCGAGGACGCGTCCGGTGTCGCCGACTTCCACCGCTCGCACGGCCTGCGGGGCGCCGCCCTCGCCGCCGATCTGCTGCTCGAGGAGCGAGTCCGCGCCATGGCGCCGGAGGTCGCGGTGCGCACCACGCCCTGGGGCGTCCACGCGCCCGCGGCTCCCCGCTCCATCCTTGACCCCGCGCGGGCGCCCTCACTCATGCTCCTGGGCGGAGGCGAGCCCAGCGCCGGCCGTGCCGCCGCCTCAGCCAGCGATCGCGCGGCGCTCGCGGCCGCGCTCGACGCGATCGCCCGGGCCGCGGCGAAGTGGCCCGACCTCGCGGCCTTCGCCGAGGCCGACGCCGTCCTGCGCGCCGGGCTCTGGGACCGCGTCCGCGATCTCGGGCTCCATGAACGCCTCACGCTCGTGCCCGACGCGCAGGGCCGCGCCGACCTCGCCCTCATGGTCGATCTCATGCTCTTCCCTCAGAGCGACCGGCCGCGCTCGATCATGCTCGAGGCCATGGCCGCGGGCGTCGCCGTGGTCGCCTCGCCCGATCCTCTCTCGAGCGTCATCGCCGACGGACGCACCGCCCGCGTTGCCGACTCGTCCGCCGCCTGGCCACCCGCTGTCGCCGGGCTCCTCGACGATCCCGAATCGGCCCGCGCGTTGGGTCGCTCCGCCCACCACTGGATCAAGCACCACCGCAAGGCCAGCGCCCACGTCGCCGCCGTCATCGACGCCTACGAGTGGGTCCATTCGCCCGAGTCGCTCCGCTTCCCCAGCGTCGGCTGAGGTCCGATAGCCGCCGCTCCGCGCCTGCTCGCACGCCCTGTAACGGCAATTTGGGCAAAGTCGGTGCGAAAGGTCTTGAGTTTTTGGGCGGGTCGTGGCAGGCTGGCGTCGTTCGCGCGGCAGGAGGCACCGCGCGCCATGGAAGGAGAGACCCGATGTTCCTCGTTGCCGCCGTCGTCCTCGCCTCGTGCGCGACCGTGCCCCACGACCACTCCACGCGCGATCACCGCCCGATCGCCACGCGAGCGCCGTATCCCGAGGCGCGCGCCGAATCGGTGCATCGACCCGGGTTTAACGGGCGCATGTGGCTGACCACGCCCATCATCGGCGGCACCGAGGCGCACGCCACCGACAGCGGGAACCCGGGCGCCGAGGCGTACGGGGCCGCCGGGAGCGAGCACGCCACGGTCTCTGCGCGCGTCGGGCACGTGGTCGTCGGAATCAGCCCGTGGCAGCGGATCGACACCGGCGGGCTCAAGCGACTCGAGTCGGCACGGAACTTCTGGCTCAAGGAGCGGGGCTACACCGGGGGCGTGCGCACGTTCGTGAACGACGCGTACCTCCCGCGCGCCGAGGCCGATGCCGCGACGACGGCCGACGAAGCCGTGGCCGCCAAGAAGCCCGGGCTCCCCGAGCCGCGCGCGACGATCAAACTGCCGGCGGACCTTCCCCGGAATCCTGGCCGACTCCGGGTGGATGCCGGCCGGGTTCCGGGGCAGGCCGCGGCACGGGTCTCGTGGCCCGAGTCGGCCCCCAAGCACCTGGCCGAACGCCGCGCCGAGACGACCCAGGCCGCGCCGACGGCCGCACAGACCACGCTGGCGTCAAAGTAATCGGCCGCCGGTACCGCGGAGGCGGGCGAAAGACCCGTTCGGGTTGACTCGACCCCGGGGTAGGGCTAACTTGATCGTCCCGGGAGGCCGATAGGCCCCCCCGGCACGCGGGTGTAGCTCAGTGGTAGAGCGTCACGTTGCCAACGTGAAAGTCGAGGGTTCAAGTCCCTTCACCCGCTCTTGATCGATCCTCCCGGCCCGGCCTGCGGGTCGGCATGCGATCGGGATTCCCGAGATGCGACGGCTTGAGGGCAAGGTGGCGCTCATCACGGGGGCCGCACGGGGCATCGGTCGCGCCTGCGCCGAGGCCTTCGTGCGCGAGGGCGCCCGCGTGATCGTGTCGGACATCAACGACGCCGACGGCCCGGGCGTGGCCGCCACAATCGGCGCGGACTGGCTCCCGCTCGACGTGCGCGACGAGGCGGCGTGGCGACGGGCCGCCGAGGCCATCCGGGCGCGGCATGGTCGCCTCGACGTGCTCGTCAACAACGCGGGGATCACCGGATTCGTCCCGCCCATGGGCCCGCACGACCCGGAGCACGCCTCGCTCGAGGCCTGGCGAGCGGTCCACGCCACCAACCTCGACGGCGTCTTCCTCGGGTGCAAGCACGCCATCGCACTGATGAAGCCCCCGGAGGGCCGCGGCGGCTCGATCGTCAACATCTCGTCACGCTCCGGGCAGGTCGGGATCGCGCGCGCCGCCGCCTACGCCTCGAGCAAGGCCGGCGTCCGCAACCACACCAAAACGGTCGCGCTCTACTGCGCCGAGATGGGCTACGGGATCCGCTGCAACTCGATCCATCCCGGCGCGATCCTCACGCCGATGTGGGACCCGCTCCTGGGCGAGGGTCCGGCGCGAGACGCCGCGATCCGCGAGTTCGCGGCGGAGGTCCCGCTGGGCCGCATGGGCGAGCCGCGCGACGTGGCGATGCTGGCCGTGTACCTCGCCAGCGACGAGTCGGCGTACGTCACGGGCGCGGAGTTCGTGATCGACGGCGGGATCTTGGCCGGCAGCGCCGCGGCGCCGAAGCGGGAGTGACGGCGCTCGTCGCTGAGCGGTCCGCCGTTTCGCCATCGCTCACCACGCCCGCTCGATCCATCCGCCGCCCAGCACGCGCTCGGGCCGTTCCGCGGCATAGACCACCAGCGCCTGTCCCGCCGCGACCGCCCGCGCGGGCGTGTCGAACTCGACCCGGAACCGACCCGTCCGGCCCGAGGGCGTCGCTGCCGCCGCGTCCTCCAGCCGATGCGCGCGGGCCGCGATGGCCTCGCCGTGCGCACGGAACTGCACCAGGCACGCGAGAGGCTCGACGGGCGGCCACCCATCGGCGATCCAGTTCGCCTCGCCCACCTCGCAGGCCGCGACGCCGAGGGCCTCGGGCGGCCCGAGCGTGACGCGATTGGTCGCGGGGTCCTTGGCGACCACGTACGTGCGCGCGCCCGTGACCGCGCCAACGCCGCGGCGCTGCCCGATCGTGACGCGGTGGTGCCCCCGATGCCGACCCACGACCCGCCCGCCCGTGTCCACGAGGTCGCCCTCGGCGGCCAGGTCGGGCCGAAGGCGCTCGACGAGCCCCGCGTAGTCGTCGTCGGGGACGAAGCAGATCTCCTGCGAATCGGGCTTGTCGGAGACGGGCAGCCCGAGCCGGCGCGCCAGGTCTCGGACCTCGGGCTTGGCCATGCCCCCCACGGGCAGGAGCATGCGGCCGAGCACGCTCGACGCGAGCCCGAAAAGCACATACGACTGGTCCTTGGCGTGGTCGAGCCCGCGCAGGAGCGATGGTTCGTCACGCGCATCGCGCTCGAGCCGCGCGTAATGCCCGCTGGCCACGGCATCGGCGCCCAGCGTGCGGGCGTACTCCAGCAACTTGCCGAACTTCAGCCAGTCGTTGCACCGGACGCACGGGTTGGGCGTCCGCCCGCGGGCGTACTCGTCGGCAAAGTAGTTGATGATGCGCGAGAAGTCGTCGCGGAAGTTCAGGACATAGAGCGGGATGCCCAACTCCGCGGCCACGAGCCGGGCGTCCGCGGCATCGCCCACCGAGCAGCATCCGCGATGCTGGACCGTCAGCGAGACCCGGCGTTCGCCCCCGCTCGCCTCGCTGCCGCTCCTCGCACCAGGATCGACCTTCCCTTGGATTGCGGTGGTCCCGTGGGTGGCGGAGGGGCAGGAGGGGGGCGTGGAGGGACTGTAGGCGGGGGAGGGCGGGCGGTCGCGGGCGTCGAGCGCCTCGCCGGGCGTCCCGAGCCGCATGAAGCACCCGACGACGTCCCACCCGTCGCGGCGCAGGATGGCCGCGGCGACGGAGGAGTCCACCCCGCCGGACATCGCGACGACGACCTTTCCACGGTCAGGCATGGGGGATCGTAGTGGCCGCGGGCGGTGCGACCGCGGTGCCGGACGGCATGGGGCGGCCAAGGGCCCGTCTGACGGACGCCGGCAAAGAGCCACCTCAGGGATTTGAACCCTGGACCTATGCTTTACGAAAGCATCGCTCTACCGCTGAGCTAAGGTGGCGTCGAGCGGGGAACGCCCCGCGAGCCCCAAGTATCGGCCCGGCGCGGCGGGATATCAACCTCTCATAGGGTCTTGACCCCCCGGACTTTCTGTGGTATCTTGCTGCTCGCTGGGCAGAGGCGACTCCGTTTGGTCGCGCTGCGCCGCGGCAAAGGTACGCCCTCGCGGGAACGCGCGGGTGAAGTGAGTATTTACATGACGACGTCGTTGAAGGTGGGCGCGATGCTCGCGTTGGCCGCGGGCCTGCCCTGTGCGGCACAGACGATCGGTCCGTTCGTGATCTTCACCGAGGTGGCGACGGCGCCCGCATCCAAGCGGCAGGTTCCCGGCCTGACCGCGGGAACGGTGTTCGAGTCCGCGTCCTCGGGCCTCGCGCTCGACCGCCCGTATCGCAGCGGGAACGGGCGGTTCTGGGTCATCAAGGCGTCGTCCAGCCTCGCGACCACCGAGGACGACGTGATCCTGCTGATCGACGGCGTGGACTGCGACCCGACCACCGGCTGCGCGTACACCGTCGCGCGCGAGGGCACGCCCACGCCCTTTGACGCCTCGCGCAACTGGGGCCTCTTCGACCAGCGCTGCAGCCTGAACAACTCGGGCACTCTGGTTTTCGCCAACGACATCTCGGGGGCGACGACGGACGACGAACTGATCGCGATGTACACGTACTCGGGCCTGCCGGTCTTCGACTCGCTCCCGATGCGCGAGGGCGTGGCGACGACGCAGTCCCCGCTCCCGACGGGCGCCCGATACGGGATCACGATCGACAGCGCGAACATCACCAACGCCGGGGACGTGGGCGCGGCGGTGAACCTGCTCGTCGACGCCGCGACCGTGCCCCCCGTCACGACCACCAACGACCGCTGCATCGTGCTCGGCGGGACGGCGATCGCGCAGGAGAACACCACGACCTTCACGGGCGGGGTGAACACGTTCCAGACGTGCGCCGCGGGCGACTTCCACGTCGACGCCACGGGCGCGAACTGGCTGATGATCGGCGATGAGTCGGTGGCGACCACCACCGACGGGATCGTGGTCGTCAACGGGACCGTCGAACTCCGCGAGGGGACGACGGTGATCCCGACCCTGGCCAACCCGCTCGGCGCCGGAGCTACGGGCCTGACCGAGGCCGTGATGTCGCCCGCGGGCGACTGGTACGTCCGCGGCACGACAACCGACGCGGACGAGGACTTCGTGGTTCGCAACGGCGTGGTGGTCGCGTGCCGCAAGGCCGGGCACCCGATGAACCCGGTCGCGGGCGGGGCCGAACTCTGGGGCAACACCGACTTCGCCGCGACGTACTTCCTGATGTGCGGGAACGGGCTGGGCGACTACGTGATCGGGGGCGTGACCGACGCGGCCCTGCCCAACAACGCCGTGCTCGTCCTCGACCGCGGGGGCGTGCGCACGGTCGTCGCGCGCGAGGGCGACCCGATCGACATGGACGACAACGGCGTCTACGACGACAACGTCTACATCCGCACCTTCGGCAACGACGACGCCTTCCTCACCGACGACGGGTGGCTCGTCTTTGGCGCCACGCTCACCGGCACCGCGGGCGTGGGCAGCACCGGGACCGACATCGGCGACGCCATCTTCCGCCTCCGCGTCTTCACGCCCGGCGGCGGGTGCTACGCCAACTGCGACGGGAGCACGCTTGTTCCGTTCCTGAACGTCAACGACTTCACCTGCTTCCTCAACAAGTTCGCGGCGGGCGACACGGCCGCCAACTGCGACGGGAGCACGCTCCCGCCCGTGCTGAACATCAATGACTTCACCTGCTTCCTCAACGCCTTCGCCGCGGGCTGCTCGGCGCCATAACGCGATCGAGGCGAGGACGCGACAGATCGAGATTGAGTCCCACCGGCCGCGCCCCTGGCGGCCGGCTTTCTTGCGCCCCCTTGCTCCCGCGGCGATACCCGGTGTTCGCCACCCGCTTCGGCCGCGCCGGCCTATCGCCGAGCCGTTGAAGGGGGGCGAACGCCGTCGTCCTCGACGCGGATGCGCGCCCCCGCGCTGCGGAGTTGGTCGAGTTGCCGCCGCCCGATCCGAACGTGCAGCGTCACGCTCGCGTCGGCGTCGTGATAGGCGCGGTCCAGCACCTCGGCCCGGTTCTCGATCGTGTGGATCGTCCGGGCGTCGGCGAGGGGGACGGTGAGGCGAAGGTCCTCGATCGGGCCGCGCACGGCGGCGCGGACGCGCTCGCGCAGCGCCTCGTGCCCCGGGTGCGTCGGGTCTCGCCCGACGAGCGCGATCGCCTCGGGGTGCGTGCTCTGCCACGCCAGCACCTCGCGGTTGTCCTTCAGCCGGTCGATCTTGTTCAGGAGCAGCACGGTCTGGGGCGGGGACCACTCGGCGCCCTCGCGGCGCTCGCGGGCCTCGACCTCCGCGAAGATGTCGCCGAGGGTCTGCGTGACCGTCGCGTGCTGGAGTTGCGCCGCCTGGTCCGCCACGTCGAGCACGACGAGCAGCAGGTCGGCGTGGGTGGCCTCTTCGAGCGTGGCGCGGAACGACGCGATGAGGTTCGTGGGCAGGTCGCGGACGAAGCCGACGGTGTCCGAGAGCATGACCGAGAGCCCCCCGCCCAGGTCCCACTGCCGCGTGCGGGAGATGAGGGTGGCGAAGGGGCGGTCGTCGGCATAGGCCCCGCCGGCCGTGAGCGCGTTGAAGAGCGTGCTCTTGCCCGCGTTGGTGTACCCGACGAGCCCGACGGTGAAGAAGTCCACCTTGCGCTCGCGGACCTCGCGACGCTTCCTCGCCTGGATCTCGGCCAGCCGCGACTGGAGGTCCAGCCGCTTGCGCTGCGCGAGCCGGCGGTCGATCTCGAGTTGCTGCTCGCCCGGTCCGCGGGTCCCGATGCCCCCGATGCCGGCACGCCCCACGATGCGCTCGAGGTGGTCCCACATGGCGCGGAGCCGCGGGTAGGTGTACTCGAGTTGGGCGAGTTCCACCTGGAGTTTCGCCTCGTGCGTCGTGGCGCGCGACGCGAAGATGTCGAGGATCAACTCCGAGCGGTCGAGCACCTTGCGCCCCGTCGCTTCCTCGATGTTGGCGATCTGCTTGGGCGAGAGTTCGTGGTCAAAGATGATCGTCCGCGCGTCCAGCGCCTCGCACAGCCCGCGCAACTCCTCGAGTTTGCCCTTGCCCATGTACGTCCCGGCCACGGGGCGGTCGAGCGACTGCGTGAGTTCACCGACGACCACGGCCCCGGCCTGCTCCGCCAGCGATCGCAACTCGCCGAACGGGTCGAGCCGGTCGTACGTCGAGTCCGGCAGGCGCACCGCCGCTACCACCACGCGTTCGGACTGGATGCGGATCTCGGTGCGTTCCTTCGGTGCCGGCATGGCGGAGTGTAGTGGTGCGGAGGTTCGCGGGATGATCGAGGCATCGCTACAGTCGCCCCATGCCCGCCCTCGCGCTCCATCTCGCCCCGTCGCTGGCCCGGCCCGAGGACCTCGCGGGCGGCGTCGCCGTCGTCATCGACCTGCTGCGTGCCTCCACGACGATCTGTTTCGCGCTCCACGCCCATGCCGCGGCCGTCCGTCCCTGCGAGGAGATCGACGAGGCTCGGCGCATAGCGTCCGAACTGCCGGCCCGCATGGTCGCGCTCGGGGGCGAGCGCGGGGGCGTGAAGATCGACGGCTTCGATCTGGGCAACTCGCCGGCCGAGTACACCGAGCCCGCGGTGCGCGACCGGGCGATTGTCTTCACCACGACCAACGGAACGCGGGCGCTGCGCGTCGCCGCCGCGGCCGACCGCGTGCTCGTCGGGTGCCTCGCGAACCTCTCGGCGGTGGTGAGCGCGGCATGGGCGACGCAGCGCCCGATCCATCTCGTGTGCGCGGGCGTCCTGGGCCAGCCGTGCCTGGACGACACACTCGCCGCGGGCGCCATCGCCGCCGCCGTCGAGCGCCGCGCGGGGGCGCCGCTGGCGGACGACAACGCGATCCTGGCCGCGGACCTCTGGTCGCGCCACGGGACGAGCCGCACCGCCCTCTCGGCGATCCTCCGTCGCAGCGCCGGCGGCCGAAACCTCGTCGGCGTCGGGCTGGCGAGCGACATCGACCTCTGCACCAGGATCGACACGGCGCCGGTCGTGCCCGAACTGCACAAGGCCGACTGGTACATCCGGCCGCAGTAGCGACCCGGATCACGTGCATCCGGCCGCGAACGTCGAGAGGAAACAGATGAAGTCGTTGACGTTGAGGATCGGCGTCGCCGTGCTGTGGTCGCAGTTCGCGTACGCGTCGCCCGCCACGAATCGGTTGTTGAAGCAGACGAAGTCGTTGACGTTCAGCACGGGCGTCGCGGTGCTCTCGTCGCAGTTCGGGTAGCACGGGCGCGGGGCCGCGACGAGGTTGATCTCGTTCATCCGGCACGCGAACTGCGCCGTCGTGAGGTGGATTCCGATCCGCGGGAACTGGTGCTGCGGGTCGGCCGCGACCACGCCGCTGTCGTAGCGGAGCGGGGCGGCCCCGTCGATGACGAGGTCGAGGACCATCCGGTGCGTGGGGGCGCCGGCGTAGTTGTAGGTGTACGTTCCGCTCCCGGAGATGATCCGCGTCGACGCCGGAGGGAGTGTCGCGGTCCAGTCGACGAGAGCGACGGCGTACTCGTCGAACGAGCCGCCGCCGCCGGTGAGCGCGAGCGTGAACGTGCCCCGGGCAGGGCCGACGAGTTGGTTGAAGGGGCAGGCGCACGGTGGGAGGCAATAGGACTCGGTCCAGAGCGTGGCGGGTTCGAGTTGGTAGGCGGTCTGGGCATGGGCGCCGGCGGCCAGGACGCCGATCACGCACGCCGAAACAGACGCTTGGGCGATCTTCATGTTGGGCCTCCGATCGCGCTCGCCCGCGCCGGCTCACGGGAGCCGTTGGGGGCTCGAACCTGCGCAATGATGCGCGGGCGAGCCCGAGGGAGTCAAGGGATGGACCCGAGCGATCACGCGGGGTTGTGCCACGCCCGGCCGTCGCGTGCCAGAAGGGCCTCGGCCCCGCGCGGGCCCCACGAGCCGGTGGCGTAGTCCTCGATCCGCTCCCGCAGCGTCGCCGACTCGAGCAGGGGCTGGCAGATCCGCCAGGTCCCCTCGATCTGGTCGCGGTGCTTGTAGAGCGAGCGGTCGCCTCGCATCGCGTCGAGGATGAGCGGGCCATACGCCTCGACCTTCTCGCCCCCGAAGCGGTCGATGTAGTCGAGGTTCAGGTTGGCCGCGTCGATGCGGAGCCCCGCGCCGGGGACCTTGCCCAGGACGTGGAGTTCGAGGCCCTCGGTGGGCGCGATGTTGATGATGAGGCGATTCGCGCCCATCTCCCCGACGCCGTCCACCTCGCGGAAGAGGTTCACGGGCGGTCGGCGGAACTGCACCACGACCTCGGTCAGTTTCTTCGCCAGCCGTTTCCCGCTGCGGAGGTAGAACGGGACGCCAGCCCAGCGCCAGTTGTCGAACTCCACGCGCATGGCGCAATAGGTCTCGGTTCGGCGTGCGGGATCCACGCCCGCCTCCTCGACATACGCCGGCTCATCGGGTTTCCCGCGCGCGTATCGCCCAAAGACGGCGGACTCGTGGGCCGAGGCGGGCTCGATCGAGCGGGCGCTGTTGAACAGTTTGATCTTCTCGCGGTGCGAGGCGTCGGCGTCGAACACGCTCGGGGGTTCGATCGCCACCAGCGCCAGCACCTCGAGCAGGTGGCTCTGCACCATGTCTCGCATCGCGCCGGCCGTGTCGTAGAAGTTCGCCGCCCGCGAGCCCACGCCCAGCGTCTCCGCCGCCGTCACCTGCACGTGGTCGATGCTCGACCGGTTCCAGATCGGCTCGAAGATCGAGTTGGCGAACCGCATCACCAGGATGTTCTGCACCAGTTCCTTGCCCAGGTAGTGGTCGATCCGATAGATCGCGTCTTCCTCAAAGACCCGGCCCAGGGCCATGTTCAATGACTGCGCGCTCCCCAGGTCCGTCCCGAACGGCTTCTCCACGATGATCCGCTGCCACGGCGTCGCCGACGGGTCGATCGAGCACCACCGCTTCCCCTCCGCGATCAGCCCCGATTCGCCCAGACTCCCGATGATCGGGACGTAGAGATTCGGCGAGACCGAGAGGTAGAACAGCAGGTTCGCGCCGCCCGTGGGCATCGCCAGCCGGTGCTCCGCCCCGAGTCGCGCCAGCCGATCCGCCAGCGCCGGATAACTCTCCGGGCTCGCGGCGTCTCCCGCGTGGTAGTGGATGCACCGCGCAAATGCCGACCAACTCGCCTCGTCGAAGCCCGCGGCGTGCGCCTTGGCCGAGCCCCGCAACTTGTCGCGGAACTGGTCGTCGGACATCGGCGTGCGCGAGACCCCGAGGATGGCGAGCCGCTCCGGGAGCCTCGCCCGTCCCCCGTTCCCGCGCGAGAGTTCGTACAACGCCGGGATCAGTTTGCGGTGCGTCAGGTCCCCCGAGGCGCCGAAGATCACCAGGATGCACGGGTCCGGGTTCGCGTGACGTGCGTTCATGCCGTCATGCTACATCGGCACGATTCGAACGGTCCGCGAACCCCGAAACCCGCCCTCGAAGCCCTCCCGACGACCCGAAACCCGCCCGGCACGCCCCTTGCTTGCCACCTACTCTTGGCCTGATCCCCTGTCCAACAGGCCTCCGAAGGAGAGTTTCATGCGATCCATTCGTTTCCCGTCGCATCGTCCGGTGGTGTGTCTTGGCCTGTTGGCTGTCATGGGCTGGCCAGCCGTGGCCACCGCCCAGGTCCCGGCTCCCGTCACGCTCTCCCCGCCGAACCCGACCGCCGTCGAGCTCCACGGGAGCACCGTTGCACCCATCGCCGACATCAACGGCGATGGGAAGCCCGACATCATCGTCGGGTCCTACTTCGGCTCCGGCAACGTGGGCCGCGTCTACATCTACTCCGGCGCCACCGGCCAGCGCATCCGCCAACTCGGGCAGCCCATCGTCGAGGTCGACGGGTTCTTCGGCTACTCGCTCTCGGGCGTGTCCGACGTCAACGGCGACGGCGTCCCCGATGTCATCGTCGGTGCTCCCAACGACAGCCCCGGCTCCAGCCCCGCACAGTGCGGGCGCGTCTATCTCTATTCCGGCGCCACCGGCGGCTTCCTGCGAACGCTCGTCCCACCTCGGGCCGAAGCCTTCGGGAACTTCGGCGAGTCCGTCGCGGGAATCCAGGATCTCAACGGAGACGGACGGGGCGATGTCGTCGTCGGATTCCCGCATGAGGACCGCATGAGTTCGAGCGGCTCCAACTCGGACAGCGGCCGCGTGGTGATCTATTCCGGCGCCACAGGGCAGATCATCCGCAACATCCTCCCCATTGCGCCCGAGGACTCCGGCGACTTCGGCAAGGCCGTCGCCGTCGCCCCGGACATGAACGGCGACGGGATCCAGGACGTCATCGTCGGCGCGCCCAAGGAGCGGCCCGACGACGCCGGCCGGGTCTACATCTACTCCGGCGCCACCGGCGCGTTCCTCCGCAAACTCCTCCCGCCCACGCCGCAGAACGACGGCCGATTCGGCGAAGCCGTGGCGAGCGTGCCCGATGCCACCGGCGACGGGATCCCGGAGGTCATCGTCGGTGCCCCACGCGAGTTCGGCCGCGCCGGCCGCGCCTACATCTTCAACGGCGCCACCGGCGTCCTCATCCGCACCCTGGTCTCTCCCGGGAACGAGGCCGACGGTCGCTTCGGGACCTCTGTCGCGGGCGTCCCCGACCTCAACAACGACGGGCGAGGCGACGCCATCGTCGGCGCCTCGCACGAGGACCCAGGCACCAGCCCCAACAACAACGGGCGGGCCTACATCTACTCCGGCACCGGCGCCTTCCTCTTCAAACTCATCCCGCCCAACGGCAACTCCAGCGAGGAGTTCGGATACTCCGTCTGCGGGCTCGGGGACACCAACAACAACGGCCGGGGCGAGGTCGTCGTTGGCGCGCCGGGCGACGACAACGGCAGCAACAACGGCGACGGAAACGCCTTCCACTACCGCTTCTGAGCCGTCACATCGCCGCTTCGCCGCGCGACGGGACCACTCCGAAAAACAAAGCCGCCGGCCCTCTCGGACCGGCAGCCGTAGGAGTTCCTACTTCAGGGCTGCGCAACGCAGCTCCGTCGAGCTCGCGTCAACCGCGCAGCCCCTTCGTACAGTCACACTTCGTCACTGGATCACCTCCTTCCGAAAGAGCCTACCCAGCCGTCGCGGCGTGACTCGCCGCCGCCGGACTCCTTCCCCGCGGACCGTCATCCGCGGCACATCGCCCGACGGGTCGCCCCATCGGTCGTCCGGCCCGCTGCTCGTTCCTCGTCGCTTTGCGCGAGGGCCGCGAACTCCCTGGCCGGATACGCCAGTATCGTCAATTCCATACGCCCGTGCAACACCCCGGTTCCTTCCCTTTCACCCCAACACCGCCCCCGGCGTGAACATGGGCAAACCCGCGGGCATGGGGTGCTCGCGCGCCGTTTTTTCGGACGCCGGCACGCCCAAATCCCGCTCAATCATCGAGTTCCGCGAACGCTCCCTTACGGTCCTGATCGTCCAGATACGCCTGGAACGCGGCCATCTGATACGAGATGAAGCAGAACGCGTGATGGATCGCGACCCACTCCAAGTCACTAGGGTCTTCACCCAGATCTTTCCGCATCCGATTCAGTTCGGCCAGGATTCGCTCGGCCTTCATGTCGCCTCCGTTCCGCCGCCGCGAAGGCTCGGCATCGGCACCACCCTCGCCGCGGCATAGCCCAGCACGAGCACCGCGACGATCGCGCCGCCCGGGGGCAGATTCAACTCGAAACTCGCCACCAGCCCGCCAGCCACGCCCAGCAGCCCCGACGCCAGCGAGAGCACAACGACCGTCCACAGCCGACGGCTCAGACGCAGCGCGATCGCGCCGGGGAGCACCAGCATCGCCGTGGCCAGCAGCACGCCTGCCAGTTTCATCGACGCCACGATCGCCAGCGCCAGCAGGCCCACCAGCAGGTGCTTCATCGCGCCCCCGCTCACCCCGAACGCGGGCGCAGCCGCCTCGTCGAACGCCCAGAAGAGCATGGGTCGGCGGAACCACCACGCCGCCGCGAGCACCGCCAGCGCCACGGCCCACGCCAGCGCCGCGTCGGTCCACGTCACCACGAGCATGTCGCCAAAGAGCAGGCTCTCCCAACTGCGGACCGCGCCCCCGCCGCCGCCCGCCCGACGCGCCAGTTGCACCAGGATCGCTCCCAGCGTCATCGCCCCGACCAGGACGATCCCGATGGCGGTGTCGGCGGCGGTGGCCCCGCGCTCCGTCAGCCGCGCGATCAGCCATGCCGAGCCCGCGCAGAACAGCAGCACCACGAGCGACTGAAACAGTTCGTTCCGCACGACCGCCGCGAGCGCCCCGCCGCCCGCACCCGCGAGCAGGATCGCCACCACGCCCACGCCCCCCAACGCCGCGTGGCTGATCCCCTGCCCCACGAACGACATCCGCTTCAGGACCGCCAGCGGGCTGAGCACGGCACAGGCCAGCGCGATCGCCAGCCCCGACAGCACCGCGGGCGCCACCACCTCGAACATCGCCGGGTCCGTCAGGTATCGCAGCGTGTTCAAGCCCGGCCCTTCCGCTCGTGGCCCGGCCCGTGGTGGTGCGACGGATCGTCGCAGTCGTGCGCCAGGTGCGCGTCCACGTGCACGTCCCCAAAGACCGCCGCCACGTCATGGCTGAAGACCTCGGCCAGCACCTTGGGCGTCAGCCCGCTCGGTGCCGTGTGGCTGTGCAGGGTCCGGCTCAGGCACGCCACGCGGTCGCACCCCGCGGCGATCGCGCGCAGGTCATGGCTGACCACCACCACCGTCACCCCCAGCCGCTCGCGCACGCTCCCCAGCAGCGCCGCGAACTGCTGCTGGCCCACCACGTCGATGCCGACGGTGGGCTCGTCCAGGAGCAGGAGCCGCGGGCCGCCCGCGAGCGCCCGCGCGATCATCGTCCGCTGCACCTGCCCGCCCGAGAGCGCACCGATGGGCCGATCGGCGATCGACGAGATGTCCACGACATCCATCGCCAGGACAACGCGCTCGCGCCGGTCCGCGGGCAGCCCCCGCCACGGCGGGACGCCCCGCGCCGCGCTCATCGAGACGGCCTGCGCGACGCTGAGCGGGAAGGCGAGTTCGGCCTCGACCCGCTGTGGGACATACCCGACCAGCCCCTGCCGCCTCGCCTGCGCGGGCGAGAGGCCGAACACGCGGATCTCGCCGACGTGCCCCGCGAGCAACCCCGTGGCGAGTTTGACGAGCGTGGACTTGCCCCCGCCGTTGGGCCCGAGGATGCCCAGCCGCTCGCCCTCGGGCACGTCGAGCGTCACGCCCTCGAGGACCGAGCGGGTCGCGCCCGGGTAGGTGTACCCGACGCCCCGGAACGACAACGCCGCCTCGCGTGTCGGCGCGCTCGCGGCGGGCTGGGCCATGCTGGAACTCGCCGGCATCGGCGGAGTGTATGGAACGCCGCGGCGGCCGGGGCTACTTCGGCGCGCCCCCCGGGCCCGGCATCGGGAACACCGTCGAGCCCTCGCCCTGCATCGACGCCGGGGGCGGGGGCGGGGTCAGCGGCGCGAGCAGGTCCTCGAGTTTCGTCTTGAGCGTCGGCGCCTTCCACGATGGGATCAGGTACGCCCAGCCCGAGACCCGCGCGTTGATCGCCTCGACCTCCTTCTTCACCTCGTCCGCGGGCTTGAGCGCGCCCGTGATCTCCGCCGCCGCCGAGTTCTCGTCGAACGCCGCGACCACCTGCGCGTACGTCGCCTCGCCCTCCTCGACCATCTGGAACGTCACGACGAGCCCGTCGAAGGTGCGCCACTCGCCCACCGGGCCCGCCGCGGTCCCATTGGCGTTCGTGAACTTCACCGCGCTCGCGGGCTTCACGTCCTCGAGCGTGACCGACGCGAGCGCCGTCGCCAGCGCCTCGGCCGAGGTCGGCGTCCGCGGCGAGCGCCCGCTCGGAACGTCCCGGATCGTGAACGACGACGCCTCCGGGGTCTCCCGCTCCACCACCGCGTACGTCCCGTCCGGGTGCGTCACCGAGGCCATCCGCAACCGGTCCCTCGGCACCTCGACGATCTTCGTCTCGACCAACTGGATCACCTGCGTCGGCACGTCGAGTTTCCCCTGCGCCAGCCACGATTGCGCCTCGCCCGCCTTGCGCAGATACACCGACTGCTGGTTGCCCTCCCACTTCGTGTTCCCCACCAGCACCGACGCCACCACCGCGTCCTTGTCGTCGCGCAGCGTCAGCAGCGCCGGACCCGTCGCGCCCGCGTTCGCCTCGCCCTCGACCGGCTTGGACCCGAGGTCCTGCACCCCGATCTTCGCGTACAACTCCGTCTTGCTCGTCTTGGGCTCGGCGTTGCGCAACTGCCCCAGCCCCACGGCCAGTTCCTTCACCTTGTCCACCAGCACCGGGTACCCGCCGCGCTCGGCAAGGGTCCACCCCGCGGGCCCCTTCTTGAGCGTGAACTCCGAGCCGTCCCGCTTGATCGAGACCGTCGCGATCTGGTTCACCCGCTCCGGCGAGGCCAGTTCGGGGAAGAGCGCCTCGCGCGCCGGCGCCGCCGTGCTCGGCACCCGGTTCTTCTGCGACAGCACCGCCGCGACTCCCACGACCACGACCGCGACGAGGGCGACGGCGAGGATGGTCCGCTGGTTCATGGCTCGGCTCCCCCTAGTTCAGGTCCTTGGGCGTGGCGCGGCTCGTCCGCCGACGGTTCACCCGGTACACCGAAAGGCCCACCGCCGCCGCGCCGATCACCGCGGGCATCAGCCCGATGTTCACGAACTTCACGCTCGTCCCCAGGCTCTCGATCGACTTGCGCATCTGGTGCTGCACGTCCCGCAACTCCTTCCGCGTCGCCACCATGTCCTTCCTCGCCTTGCTCAACTCCTCCTGCACCTCCGGCGTGAGCAGCACCCCCGACCCGTCCGGCTTCTGCCGCATCAGGTCGCTGATCCGCGCCTCGCCCGCCCGCAGTTTCGTCTGCAGTTCCTGCTCCTTGGCGATGTACTTCGCCTCCGCGTCCTTCTGGATCCGCTGCACGCGCTCAAACGGCCGCGAGAACCGCCCCCGCGCCCGCACGCTGATCAGGTCGCTCGACCCCGAGAGGTTGTCCAGCGCCTGGATCACGAAGTCCCCGTTGTCCGCGAGTTTGCGATACCCCAGCAGGATCTGCCCCAGCCGCTCTTCCTGCACCCAGAACCGGTCGTGCAGGAGGTCGCAGTCCGCGACGACGATCACGTTGATCGGCTCGGCGGACTCGGCGAGGTGCCCCGCCAGGTCCTTGGGCGTGCCGTCGGTGGGCGCGGGCTTGGAGGGGTCCCCGTCGGCAAAGGCCGTCTTGACCTTCCCCGAGAGCCGCGCCGCGATCACCTGCCGCTGGTTCGACGGGACGAACTCCGCCAGCAGTTTCTTCGGGTCCGGGACGAACTGGATCTCCTTCACGTCGACCAGCCCCGACTCCGTCGAGGTCTGGATGAGCGGGGTCCACGCAACGGCCGCGTCGGGCTTCCGCGTGAGCACGCCCGCGGTCGCCACGTTCATCGTCTGGAGTTGCCCCGTGATCGCGTCGCTGGAGTCCAGCGAGTCCTTGCCCATCTGCATCCACGCGATGTAGTCCACGGTCTCGGGCCGGGTCTGGCTCCCCATCTGCACCCGGATCGCGTTCTTCTTGTCCGCCGCCACGCGCTCCGCGACCATCTCGATCCCCCACGCGTCCATGAGCCGCTTGAGGTCCGAGTTCCGCGGCATGCCCATCGTCTGCATCGGGTTCACGCCCGGCGGCACGTCGGCCTCGCACCACGGATCGACGAACACCATCAGCCGACCCCCGCGCAGCACGAACTGGTCGATCGCATACAGCGTCTTCTCGCCCAGGTTCTTGGGGTGGACGACCATGAGCACCCGCACGTCCGCCGGGATCTCCGTCACGTCGGGCGCGACCTTCTTCACCTCGAACAGTTCCTTCATCTGCGCCACGATCTGCCACGGCGGGGTCTGCCCGCCCCGCGCAAACGGGCTGTCCTGCACGCCCTCGATCGGCAGCGACGACATCAGCCCGATCGCCTTCTTCGCCGGGTTCGAGAGCAGATAGATCGCCCGCGTCAGGTCGTACTCGAGGAACTCCTCCTTCGACGGGTCGAAGAACGGGATCACCTGCTGCTGGTCCGTCGAGTTCACCGCCACGAGCCCGAAGTAGAACCGCTCCGACGCCCGGCCCGTGGGCACGCCCACCAGCCCCGCCGCCACCGCCTTGTCCTCCTCGTCGCTGAACGCCTCCGGGCTGATCACGTTCAGCCGGATCTTGCCCTTGGACGCGATCGTGAACTCCCGCAGCACCTCGCGCACCCGCGTCCCGTAACTCTTGTACTGCGCGGGCAGGTCGTTGGCCTGCTTCTCCGAGTAGTACAGCGTCAGCGTGATCGGCTCGTCCAGGTGCTGCGCGATGCGCTTGGACCCCGCCGCCAGCGTGTACAGCCGGTTCTCCGTCAGGTCCACCCGCGCCCCGCGCACCCCCACCGCGAGGATGTTCACCGCGAGGAACAGCGCCAGCACCGCGACCAGCCCGACCGTCGAGAGGAGGATTCGCTTCATGGCTCAGGCCTTCTTGGCGTCCACGATCACCACCGTCGCGAACAGGAACGTCGCGATCAGCGACACGAAGTAGATCAGGTCCCGCAGGTCCACCACGCCCTTGCTGATCGCGTCGAACCGCGTCAGGAAACTGAACGACGCGATCGCGTCGATCACCGCCTGCGGCGCCCACCCGCGCACGAAGTCCAGCACCGGGCCGTACCCCGACAGCAGGAACCCGAAGCACACGACCACCGACACGACGAACGCGATCACCTGGTTCTTCGTCAGCGCCGACACCGCCGACCCGATCGCCAGGAACCCCCCGGCCATCAGGAACGACCCGAGGTACGCCGCGACGATCACCCCGTGGTCCGGGTTGCCCAGGTACGCGCACGTCACCCACATCGGGAACGTCAGCGCCAGCGCGATCCCCGCGAAGAGCCACGCCGCCAGGAACTTCCCGATCACCGCCGCCCCCAGCGGGACCGGGAGCGTCAGCAGCAGTTCCAGCGTCCCCTGCTTCCGCTCCTCGGCCCACAGCCGCATCGAGATCGCCGGGATCAGGAACAGGTACAGCCACGGATGGAAGAAGAAGAACGCCGACAGGTCCGCCTGCCCGCGCTCGAAAAAACCACCCAGCCCGCTGGCGAACGTGAACACGCCCGTCACGAGCAGGAAGATGATCGTGAACACGTACGCCACCGGCGTGACGAAGTAGCCCGCGAGTTCGCGCTTGGCCACCGCCCACGCCGCCCCGGCGAACCCGACCGGTGTTGCCGCCACCCCGCTCATCGCGCGCCTCCCGTGGTCATCGACCGGAACACCTCGTCGAGCCGCCCGGGCTCGACCGCGACGCTCTCGAGTTCCCAGCCCTTGCCGCGAGCCGCTCGCGTGATCTCTCCCGGAAGGGCCTCGCGGTTCTTCGCCAGCACGACGCACTCGAAGCGTCCGTCCGTGCCGCCCACCTCCTCGACGCCGGCCGCGCTCCCCAGGCTCCGCAACTCGCGTGCGATCGCCTCGCGCTGCTCCGCCGCCGCCCGCACCTGCACCCGCACCGCTCCCGCGTGCCGCGACTTCTGCTGGAACTCCCGCGGCGTGCCGTCGAACACGATCCGCCCACGGTTGATGAGCACCACCCGCGTGCACACCGCCTCGACTTCCTCGAGGATGTGCGTCGAGAGGATCACCGCCTTCGTCGACGCCATCGAACGGATCAGCGTCCGCACCTCGTGCTTCTGATTGGGGTCCAGGCCGTCCGTCGGCTCGTCCATGATGAGCGCCGCCGGATCGTGCAGGATCGCCTGCGCGAGCCCCACGCGCCGCTTGAAGCCCTTCGAGAGCGTCTCGATCGGCTGCCGCATCACGCCCTCCAGATGCACCAGCCCCACGACGTGCGCGATCCGCTCCCGCGCCGCCGCGCCCCGCAGACCCCGGATCTGCGCCACGAACCGCAGGAACGACTCGGGCGTCATGTCCGGATACGCCGGCGCCCCCTCGGGCAGGTACCCCAGCACCCGCTTGACCGCCAGCGGCTCGGACGCGATCTCGTGCCCCGCCACGCTCGCCGAGCCCGACGTGGGCGTCAGGTACCCCGCCACCATCTTCATCGTCGTCGACTTGCCCGCCCCGTTTGGCCCCAGGAACCCGACCACCTCCCCCGTGTTCACGCGGAACGTCACGCCGTCCACTGCGGTGAACGGCCCGAATCGCTTCACGAGTTGCTTGAGTTCGATCATGCGCGTCGCCCTCGCCGCTTTGGGTCGCTCATTCTTGCCGCCATCCCGAGGTCGTCCAGTCCCGATCGGCCTGCGTTTGGGATTCGTCAATGCGAGCCGAGATCGGTCCCCGTTCGGATCGCGGTCGCTATTGTGCGCCGATGCCGCGCCCCTCCATCGAAGATGAAGTCCGCGGGAATCTCCTTCGCCAGCCGATGGGGGCGCAGACGGTCGCCGATCTCGCCCTGCCCCGGGCGTTCGTCGATCGCGTCGTGGACCGGATCATCCGCACCACGTTCCAGCAGCGGCATCGGGTGGTCATCCCGGCAGACCCCACCCGGACCTATGCCGTGCCCCCGCCGTCCAAGCCGCCGGAGGGCTCGCCCCTGCCGGGGTTCGGCGGGGCGAGGGTCGTCGATGCGCGCGCGCGGGGGGACGAACTCGCGCGGCGGATGGCCCTCGCGGAGGACCGCCCGGCCCGGCGATCGTTCGCGGCGTTCGACCCCCCGACGGACCCGCCCGCGCCGGGGCCAGAGTCCGACGCCGCGGCGCACGTCGGCGACCGACTGGCCGCGGACGGACTCGAGGCCACGGTTGTGTGCGCCATCGAACTGCTCGGCGCGGCCGCCCTTGTGCGCACGGATCGACCCGCCGACACGCTGCGTCGCGTCGGCATCCCCACGGACATCCTCCTCCGCCGGCACGCGGGCGAGACCGAGGACGACTGCGCGCGCGCGCTGGCGGCCCGCGTCGCGAGTGCGGGCGCCGGCGTCGCGCAGTTGGTCATGGGCCTCCGGCACGAGGCACGGGCGTGGAGGCCCACCGCGCCGGGGTTCCGCCTGGCGCTGGACAGCGGGCAGGAGCGTGCGCGCGCCATGCGCCTCCAGGCCACGAGTGGGCGGGCGTGGTTCGCCGTGGGTGCCGGCGGGGGGCTTGACGTGGTCCGGCAGGTGCTCGAGGCGGTCCCGGACGTGCGCGCGATCGTGAGCGTCGAGGACCGCAACGCGGCGGGCGTGGCCGAGGCGCTCGCGGGGGTGATCGCGGCCGATCCGTCGCGGCTGACGTTCGTCGTCGAGTCGCTTCCCGTGGCCCAGTGGGCCCAGGACAACGCGAGGGCGGGCGTGGTGGATGATGAGTGGGCGTGGATGGTTCCGCGGTTCGCGAGCCGCGGCGAGGAGGGGTCGATCTTCGTGCCCGGGGAGTCGTTCCTGGCGGAGGGGTTGGAGCGCGCGGTCGGGCGGGAACTTGGCGGCGGTGCGGGGAGAACGGTCGGGCGGGTGGTGCGGTCGCCGCTGGTCTTTCAGGGCGGGAACGTGCTGGCGTATCGAGAGGCGAACGGGCGGGTGGTGGCGCTGGTGGGGGAGGCGGAGGTGCATCGGAACGCGGCGCTGGGCATGTCGGCGACGGGGAGCGGGGCGGGGGCGCTCGAGGCGCTTCGGGTCGAGATGGGCGCGGACGAGGCGGTGGTGGTGCCGGCGGTCGGGTTCCACACCGATTTCGAGGTCTCGGTGCGTGCCGACGGCTCGGGTCGGGTCGTGGCGTTCGTGAACGACACGACGGCGGCGGCGCGGCTCGTGCTGGAGCGCGGGCTGGACGGGCTGGCCGCGAGCGGCGCCATGTCGGGCGCCGAGGCGGGGGCGGCGCGGGAGGAGTTGCGGCGGGGGCGGGTCGGCGCGGCGGTGCCGCGGGTGGTCGCGGCGCTGGATCGCGTCGCGGTCGGGCCGGGGCACTTCCCCGAGGCGCTCGCGGAGGCGTTCCGCGAGGGCGAGGCGGACTTTGGCCCGGCGAATCTCGAAGCGTTTCTGATGGCGGTCGATGTGGTTGCCGCGTCGCTGGGCGCGGGGCCCGGCTCACGCCCGGAGGACCACGGATCGGCGTACCTGCGGGCGCTCCGGCGCGCGGACGCGGAGCGGCGCACGCTCGTGCAGTTGCTCCGGCGCCTGGGAATGAGGGTGGTGGGACTGCCGAGTTTCGCGGAGGCGGATCGGGGGCTGAACTACGTCAACGCGGTGCATCTGCCGGGGATCGTGCTCATGCCTGCAACGGGCGGGTTCTACGCGGCGCTGGACCGCGCGGCGGCGGCGATCTATGAGCGAGAGACGTCGGCGAGGGTGGTGCCGATCCTGTGCGCCGAGTCGCAGCGGCGAAACGGGGCGGTGCACTGCTCGGTGGGGTAGGGGAGGGCGAAGCGGCGAAGCAGGGCGGCAGAGCAGCGGTGCAAGCAGTTGCCCTGTCAGGCACGCTCCCCAGTCTTCGCATCCCCTCATCGCTTCAGAGGTGTCGCTTCGCCTTGTCTGGCGTGAGCGATGTGCTGCCTTGTTGCTTTGCTCTCGCCTACGCCTCCTCGGCCTTGCCGATCTGCCACTCCTCGATCTCGATGGGGGCTTGGCGGCCGAAGATGGTGACGAGGACGCGGACGAGGCCCTTGTCGGGGAGGAGTTCGTCGACGGTTCCCTCGTAGCCCTGGAAGGGGCCTTCCTTGATGGTGACGTGCTCGCCCTTCTGGAAGACCATCTTGACGAGGGGCTCCTCCTCGGGCTTGCGGGAGTCCTTGTGGAGTTTCTCGATCTCGTGGTCCTTGAGGGGCGAGGGCCGCCCGGCGGTCCCGACGAAGTCGCCCACGCCGGTGGTCTCCTTGATGAGGAAGAAGACGTCCTGCGGGATCCGCCCGTCGGGCTCGAGCCGCATCTCGACGAAGACATAGCCCGGGTAGAGCTTGGTCTCGGTGATGCGCTGCTTCCCGGCCTTGATGGTCTTGGTCTTCTCGGTGGGGACGAGGATCCGGCCGACGAGGTGGGTCATGTTCTCGATCGCGACCTTGCGGAGGAGGGTCTCGCGGACCGAGTTCTCCTTGTTGGAGGCGACGCGGAGGGTGAACCAGTTCATGCCCTCGCGACGGAGGCCCTCCTCGGGGGTGGGGGGGGTGTCGGGGGATTGGATGGGAGCGGACTCGGGCATGGAAAGACTCCGGGCGAGGGGTGGGAGGGAGTGTCGCGCGGCGCGGGCTCAGCCGCCCTGGAGGACGCCGATGAGGCGGAAGAAGGCGGAGAAGGCGAGGTCGACGCCGAAGAGCCCCGTGGCGAGGAGGATGGACCAGATGATGACGACCCAGGTGGACCCGATGATGTCCTTGCGGGTGGACCAGTTGACCTTGCGCATCTCGCCGTCGGTGGCGATGAGGAACTCGGAGATCGCGGGCTTGACACCGACGAGGTAGTAGATGAGGACGGTCCCGAGGATGAGCAGGATCCCGACGCCCCCGGCCTGGAGGTAGAGCGGTTCGAAGGCGGTGTTCTTGGTCGGCGTGCCGACCACGACGCCCTTGCGGGTGATGGTGCTGGCGGCGGGCGGCCCGACGCTGCGCACGTTGGCGATGTTCTGGTCTCGTTTGAGCGTCGGCGGGGCGATGAGGAGGCGGTCGCCGCCGGAGGAGGTCGGGTTGTCGGCCTTGACGACGGCGGTTCCGATCTCGACGGGGACGCCGTCGGGTCCCGGGCCGAAGAGGGCGATGGTCTGGCCCGCTGGGACGGGCTCGCCCTCGGCGGTGGAGAGGGCGAGTTCGTAACTCGTGACCGGGATCAGGCGGGTCGAGGCGGCCTCGAGTTGGCTCCAGAGCCACGCGCACGCGGCCATGACCAGGGCGCCGGCGAAGGCGGCGGTCATGACGCGGACCCAGTATCCCTGACCCGGCTTGTACAGCGCAAAGCCCATGCGGATGGTTCCAGGCCGAGCGACTTGCTCGGCATCAGCGATCAACACGCCGGGAGGGACTTGAACCCGCAACCTGCGGATTTGGAATCCGCTGCTCTACCAGTTGAGCTACCGGCGTCCGAACCTCGCCAACACCCCACCGGCGTCCGAAGCCACGAGCGGCGTCGCACGGGCCGGTGGTGCTGCCGAAGTGCTACTTCTTCTTGACCTTGTGCAGCGTGTGCTTCCGCACGCGCGGGGAGTACTTCATGAGGCCCTCCTTGAGTTTCTCGGGCATCCCGCCCTTGGTGTTGACCTCGGTGCGGTAGTTGAGGTCGTTGGTCTCGGTGCACTGGAGCCAGAGGTACTCTCGAGCGGCAGCCTTCTTCTTGGCCATGATCCACCAGCCCTTTCAGCCCCGTCCCGCGAGGCGGGAGAGGGGGTCTCCATCGTGAAAAGCGGCCCTTGGGGAGATGCCCAAGGGCCGAGTCGGTCAATCGTAGGCCGCCCGAGTTCGGGGTGGCCGGATGTCGCGCCGCGTGGGCGGCGCCCCAGGGAGCGATTACTCGATGATCTCGGTGACCACGCCGGAGCCGATGGTTCGCCCGCCCTCGCGGACGGCGAAGCGGAGGCCCTTCTCCATGGCGACGGGCTTGTCCTGGAGGTCGACTTCCATCTCGATGTTGTCGCCGGGCATGCACATCTCGGCGCCGCCGAGGAGTTTGGTGCTGCCGGTGACATCGGTGGTGCGGAAGTAGAACTGGGGCTTGTACCCGGAGAAGAAGGGGGTGTGCCGCCCGCCCTCTTCCTTGGTGAGGACGTAAACCTCGCCCTTGAACTTGGTGTGGGGCTTGATGGAACCGGGCTTGCAGATGACCTGCCCGCGCTCGATGCCGTCCTTCTCGACGCCGCGGAGGAGGACGCCGACGTTGTCGCCCGCGCGGCCCTCGTCGAGCGTCTTCTGGAACATCTCGACGCCGGTGACGACGGTCTTGGTGTTCTCCTTGCGGATGCCGACGATCTCGACGTTATCGTTGACGTGAACGATCCCGCGCTCGATGCGCCCGGTGGCGACGGTGCCGCGCCCCTTGATCGAGAAGACGTCCTCGACGCTCATGAGGAAGGGCTTGTCGGTCTCGCGGGGCGGCTCGGGGATGAAGGTATCGATGGCCTCGAAGAGGTCGTCGATGGGCTTGCAGATCTTGTCGTCCTTGGGGTTCTCGAGGGCGGCCTTGGACTGCCCGCGGATGACGGGGGTCTTGTCGCCGGGGAAGTTGTACTTCTTGAGGAGGTCGCGGACCTCGAGTTCGACGAGGTCGAGGAGTTCGGGGTCATCGACGAGATCGACCTTGTTGAGGAAGACGACGATGTGGGGCACGCCGACCTGGCGGGCGAGCAGGACGTGCTCGCGCGTCTGGGGCATGGGCCCGTCGGCGGCCGAGACGACGAGGATGGCGCCGTCCATCTGGGCCGCGCCGGTGATCATGTTCTTGACGAAGTCGGCGTGGCCCGGGCAATCGACGTGGGCGTAGTGGCGCTTGGCCGTCTCGTACTCGGTGTGCGAGGACGCGATCGTGACGGTCTTGTTGGCGTCACGGACGGTCCCGCCCTTGGTGATCTCGGCATAGGACTTGATGACGCCGCCGAAGCGCGCGGCGGAGCGCGCGGACATGGCGGCGGTCAAGGTGGACTTGCCGTGGTCGATGTGACCGATGGTGCCGACGTTGACGTGGGGCTTGGTCCGTTCGAATACGCCCTTGGCCATCTCGATGCTCCAGAAACACGATCCCACCGTCGAAACGAGGGGCGGCGCTCGCCACCCGCCTCGGTCCCATCCGCAAGCCGCTGATGGGACTTGAACCCATGACCTCTCCCTTACCAAGGGAGTGCTCTACCACTGAGCTACAGCGGCACAAGCCCGGCGGGCAAAGGCCCGTCGCGCCCAACCGAGCAGGCCACGATCTTACCCCGCCAAGGTGCGGGGTCAACCGGCGGGGCAGGCCAAGCGACAGGAGGGTCGCTGGGAAGAAAAAGCGGGCCCCCGACCGCTCCCCTCGGGGGTCAGGGGCCCTTGGGCCGCAGGCGACGCCGGACTCGTGCGCGTCGGCCATCGCCGCGGCAAACTCGACGCCGGGAACACAGGGGCGAGACGCAACCCCACACACCGGCGGCCGAGGTTGGCGACACGGACTAGCCCCACCACCCGGCGGGCGCCGGATCGCCAGTCTCCACTTGGATCTTCGAACAACCTGACGCCTGGGGCCGCACGGTCCAGACCGGGCCGAGCGAACGTAGCCCCAAGTGCTATTCTGTCCGCAGGGTCCCGCGGGCGGTTCCCAGAAAAATCGGGCCATCCGCATCACGATCGAGAGAAGGAGAATCCACCATGTATCCACAGGTGAGTCGGCGCGGCGTGCTGGCGGGCGCGGTGGCGGGTGCGGTCGCATCGGTGTGGCCCGGCGAGGCCCGCGCGCAGGATGGCCGGCGCACGCGCGCGCTCCGCGTGGCGCACCTCACGGACCTGCACGTGCAACCCGAGCGGCGCGCGGGCGAGGGGATGGCGGCGTGCCTGGCGCACGTGAACGCGCTGGCGGACAAGCCCGACCTCATCCTCACCGGCGGGGATCTGGTGATGGACACCGCGGAGCAGGGCGAGGCCCGCACCGCCCTGCAATGGGACCTGTTCACCAAGACGCTCCGCGACCACAACGGGATCGCCGTCGAGCACTGCCTGGGCAACCACGACTTCTGGGGGATGAACAAGAAAAAGAGCGCCACCACGGGCGAGGAGCGGAACTACGGGAAGAAGCGGGCGCTCGAGGCACTCGGGCTCGCGGCGCGGTATCGCTCGTTCGATCGCGCGGGCTGGCACGTCGTCGTGCTCGACTCGGTGATGCACGAGGGCGACGGGTACATCGGTCGGCTGGACGAGGAGCAGTGGGAGTGGCTCAAGGGCGACCTGGCGGCCACGCCCACGGATCGGCCCGTGCTCGTGGTCACGCACATCCCGATCCTGAGCGTGCCGGCGGCGCTCGTGGAGCCGCACAAGGAGACGGGGAAGCGCGAGATCTCGAGGTCGTGGGTGCTCACGGATGCCAAGCGCGTCGTGGGCCTCTTCGCGAAGCACCGCAACGTGAAGGCGTGCCTCTCGGGGCACATCCACGAGATCGACCGGATCGAATACCAGGGCGTGGCGTACATCTGCGACGGGGCGGTGAGCGGGAACTGGTGGAAGGGTCGGCACAAGGAGTGCGACGAGGGCTACGGGATCGTGGACCTGTACCCCGATGGGACGTTCGAGCATCGCTACGTGACGTACGGCTGGAGGGCGTCGCCGAACGCGAGCATCGAGGCGGGGCTGTATCAGGCCTGAGCGTCGGAACGGGCGATGGCGGCAAGGAACGCGTCGGGATCGTCGAGGCGGAGGTAGAGGTCCGAGACTCGGCGGCGGAGCCCGTACATGCCAGTCATCTCGGCGGGGGTGTTGAGGCGCACGAGGACGTTTGGCGGGCCGATGAGCGCGAGGGCGCGCCCGCCCTCGGGCGGCGTCCCGCGCCAGGGCTGCACGACGGCGATGTGGCGGAGTGGAATGTTCGCGCGCCAGCGGAGCCCGAAGCGCACCTGGAGGGTGTCGCCGGTGATCGTGGTGCGCCGTTGGGCCAGGGCGCGGGCGTCGCCCACGATCCAGAGCAGGGCGTACAGGCTAGAGGCGGTGAGGATCCAGGCCGCGGTGTGGCTGGCGGTGCGAACGAGGAAGTGGACGGCGAGGGTCTCGACCAAGAGCGCGAAGGCGAGGCCGGCAGCGATGGGGCCATAGGCGGCCGTGCGATGGACGCTGAAGCCCTCGGCGTCGGCACGGGGGCGCGGGCGGAACGCCGCGAGCGCCAGCCCCGCCTCGGTGGCGAGGATGCCGGCCGCGACACGGTGCCTTGTGACTCTCATCGCCGCCGACCCGAGTCGATCGAACACGTCGCCCGGCGAGGGCTCCGCGAGCCCGCGTGCCGCCGACGCGACGAGCCAGATGATGAGGGCGGCCTCGGCCGGGAAGACGAGCAGGCCGAGCGTGTCGAGCGGTGCTTGGTGTGCGGCGGGCAGGAGTGTGCGCGCGATGACGTACCCGAGCGCAAAGGTCGGGAGAAGCACAACCCAACGCACCCGTCGAGCACGCACGAGAAGGACGTAAGCGAGCGCCGGCACGGTGATGGTGAGGTCGAACGCCGCGGCGGCGGCGAGTACCGGCGTCTGGGGGGCATCGCCCATCGCGGGCACCCCCTGGCCCGCAACGATCGAAGCCGCGACGAGCACGGCGATCGGCGCGGCGTACGCGATCGCGGCGCGGGCCGAGAGCGCACGAGGTCGGGCGAATCTGGCCGCCAGCGACGGGAGCGAGCCCCCGCCGACAAGGACGCCAAGGGCGGCCACGAGCGGCGCCAGCAAGACGAGGCCCAGCGGCGCGGCGGCCTCGCCCTTGGAGACGTGGCGCAGGATTTCGCCGGCTTCGAGGAGCCCGACGAGCCCCACGAGTGCCGCCAGCGCATGGGGCGCGGCATGGGAGCCGCCAAGCCGACGGGCCACGCGCCCCGCCACGATGCTGGCGCCCGCACCCGCGACAAGTTCGACGATGAGCCAAGGTGCGAGGTCGGGCGTGCCGCGTGCGTCGAGCCGGACCAGGCCGAGCGCGAGGCAGGCTCCCGCGGCGAGGAGCATGAGGCCGACGAGCGACGCGGCGCCGGCCGCGACTGCCGTCACGTGTCGTCGAAGGTGAAGGGGCCGGGACATGCAAGACCTCCCAACTCCGCGCGGGAGCATAGCCGTCGGCCACTCCCTTGCAACTGCGATTCGCTCTGGTCCCACTCGTCTGCAGTCCGATAGCCGACCGGCGATCGCCTCGGTCCGCTAGAACGCCGGCGTGACAAGGATCCGCTGGGCGACGGGGAGGGAGAGCGTCAGGGCCGTGCGGCCTTCGGGCTTGAGCGTGATCGATCCGGCGATCGAGTCGATGGCGACGACGGCGACCCGCGTGCCGGGCGTCAATCCGGCGCGCGCGAGGAACTGGAGGAACTCGGCGCCCTGGTCGAGGACTCGGGCGACAGCAGCGTGGGCGCCCGGAGCGCAGGCCGTGATCGGGCCGGGGCGAGCGTGGTCGGAGCGCCCGTCGGCGTCGGGGATCGGGTCCCCGTGCGGGTCGGAGCGAGGGCGCCCGAGCATCTCGTCGAGGCGGTCGAGCAGGCGCGGGCTGATGGCGTGTTCGAGGCGTTCGGCCTCGGCGTGGACCTCGGACCAGTCGAGCCCGACGATCTGCACCAGGAACAACTCGACGATTCGATGCCGGCGGAGCACGTCGCTGGCGGCCCGCCTCCCCTTGGCGGTCAGGCGGACCGCTCCGTACCGCTCGTAGCGGGCCAGTCCCGCGCGGTCGAGGCGTTTGACCATGGTCGTGGCGGTGCTGGGCGTGACGCCCACGACGGCGGCGATGCGCGTGATCGTG
Source organism: Phycisphaerae bacterium (assembly GCA_016793805.1). Lineage (GTDB taxonomy): Bacteria > Planctomycetota > Phycisphaerae > Phycisphaerales > UBA1924 > JAEUIZ01. Next base: position 179,631 of record JAEUIZ010000028.1, on the reverse strand, counting down.
GCGTCGGCGGCGTCGGACTCCTGCGAGAGCGTCAGGATGGCCTTGAGGTAGTTCTCGACGGCTTCGGTGGCCATGGTGCGGGGCGCCGGGGGGTGGGGTGGGGTGTGGACGGGCGGGCGATCGGGGGCTAGGGTTGGGGGCGGAATGTTTGACTCATCAAACTCCTAGAGTTGGACGATACGAACCATGATGTGCGACAGATCATATCGGCGTGCGGGGTGGGGGTCTTGGTGGTCGGTGCTCGTGGTCGCGGTGTTGGTGCTGTCGGGGGGCGGGGCTTGGGGGGGCGAGCCCCTGCGGGTCGTGGCGACGACCGGGATGATCGCGGACGCGGCCCGGGAGATCGGTGGCCCGCGGGCGAGGGTCGAGGCGCTGATGGGCGAGGGCGTGGACCCGCACCTGTACAAGGCGTCGCCGAGGGACGTGCGCAAGATGGCGGACGCGGGGCTGGTGCTGCACAACGGGCTGCACCTCGAGGGCAAGATGGGGGAGGCGATCGAGCGGATGGCAGGACGGACGCGCGTGGTGCGCGTGACGGATTCGATCGACGAGGGGCAGTTGCGTCGTCCGCCGGAGTTCGAGGGGCAGTATGACCCGCACGTGTGGTTCGACGTGTCGCTGTGGGGGCGCGTGGCGGAGCGCGTGCGGGACGCGATGATCGAGGCCGACGGTTCGGGGCGCGCGGAGTACGAGCAGCGCGCGGCGGCGTATGTGGCGTTGCTCGCGGCGCTTGACGGGCACGTGCGCGAGACGATCGCGACCATCCCCGCGTCGCAGCGGCTGATGGTGACGGCCCACGACGCGTTTGGGTACTTCGGGCGTGCGTACGGGATCGAGGTTCGCGCGATCCAGGGGATCAGCACGGACAGCGAGGCGAGCCTGCGGGACGTGAACGCGCTGGTGGAGGTGCTGGTGTCGCGGCGGGTGCCGGCGGTGTTCATCGAGAGTTCGGTCCCGAGGAAGACGATCGACGCGCTGGTCGAGGGGTGCCGATCGCGCGGGCACGAGGTCCGGGTGGGCGGGGAGTTGTTCAGCGACGCGATGGGGAAGTCGGGGACGCCGGAGGGGACGTACGTGGGGATGGTGGTGCACAACGCGGAGGCGATCGCGCGGGCGTTGGGGGGCCTGCCGCCCGCGAGGCCGGCGCTGGTTGAGGAGTACCTCTCGAAGCACGGAGCGAAGGCGCCATGAAGTTGGCGGGCCCGGAAGCCGCGGGAATCCACGCACGGGCGGCTGTCCCGGCGGCAGCGGGTCGCGCCGGGGTTGGGGTGAGCGTCGAGGTCCACGACGTGACGGTGGCGTATGGGCGCAAGCCGGTGCTGTGGGACGTGGACCTGGTGCTGCCCGAGGGTCGGCTGGTCGCGATCGTGGGCCCGAACGGGGCGGGGAAGTCAACGCTGCTGAAGGCGATCCTGGGGCTGGTGCCGCTCGCGAGCGGACGGGTGACAATCTTCGGCGAGCCGCTGCGGCGGGTGCGTCGGGAGATCGGGTACGTGCCGCAGCGCGAGACGGTGGACTGGGACTTCCCGATCGACGCGCTGGGGGTGGTGCTGATGGGGCGGTACGGTCGGCTGGGGTGGATTCGCCGCCCGGGGCGAGCGGACCGAGAGGCGGCGCGCGAGTGCCTTCGGCAGGTGGGGATGGAGGACTTCGCGGGTCGGCAGATCAGCCAACTCTCGGGGGGGCAGCAGCAGCGGGTGTTCCTGGCGCGGGCGCTGGCGCAGGACGCGCGGCTGTACTTCATGGACGAGCCGTTCGCGGGCGTGGACGCGGCGACGGAGACGGCGATCGTCGAGGTGCTGCGGCGGATGCGCGAGGCCGGGCGCACGGTGGTGGCGGTCCACCACGACCTGCAGACGGTGCCGGAGTACTTCGATCACGTCGTGCTGCTGAACATGCGGCTGGTGGCGTCGGGCCCGGTGGAAGCCACGTTCACACGAGAGAACCTCCAGCGGGCATACGGCGGACGGCTGACGCTCCTGGACGAGGCGGCAGAGGCGATCCGCCGCGGGGGCGGAGGGGCCTAGGCGGTGGACGACCTCGTTCGATTGCTGACGCTTCGCGACGCGAACACGCGCGTGGTGCTGCTCGGGGCGACGCTGCTGGGGATCGCGGCAGCGCTCGTTGGGACGTTCGCGGTGCTGCGGAAGCGGTCGCTCATGGGCGACGCCGTGGCGCACGCGGCGCTCCCGGGCATCGCGTGCGCGTACTTCGTCGCGGGGCGCAGTTTCGTCGCGCTGCTCGTGGGTGCGCTGGTCTTTGGCGTGCTGTCGGCGGCGTTCGTGTCGCTGGTCAAGGCGACGACGCGGATCAAGGAGGACGCGGCCATCGCGCTGGCGATCGGGGGCTTCTTCGGCCTCGGCGTCGTGCTCTCGCGGATCGCCCAGAACCAGCCAGGGGGCAACCGCGCGGGGCTCGACACCTTCATCTATGGCAAGGCCGCGAGCATGGTGTCGGCGGACGCGAGGCTGATCCTCGCGGCGGCGGTCGTGCTCGCGCTCGCCACGGCGCTCCTTCACAAGGAGTTCAAACTCCTCTGCTTCGACCGCGACTTCGCCGCCACGCAGGGCTGGCCCACGCTCGGGCTCGACCTCCTGCTCATGGGGCTGGTGTGCGTCTGCACGGTGGTGGGCCTGCCGGCGGTGGGTGTGGTGCTCATGGTCGCGCTCCTCATCATCCCGGCGGCGGCGGCACGATTCTGGACCGATCGCCTGGGGCCCATGCTCGCGCTGGCGGCGGGGTTCGGCGGCGCCTCGGGGATGCTGGGGGTGGCGCTCAGCGCCGTCGTGCCCGCGCCGGCATCGACCCTCTCGCGCGGCTGGCCCACCGGGCCGCTCATCGTGCTGGTCGCCGCCGGGATCTTCGTGGCGTCGATGATCGGGGCGCCGCGGCGCGGGCTGGTCGCGGATCTCGTTCGGCGGGTCCGGCTCCGCCGCCGCGTGGCGCTCCAGAACCTCTTGCGCGACGCGTTCGAGCGGGGCGAGGAGACGGGCGATCCGGCGCGGCCGTGGACCCCGCGCGATCTGCGGCGGCCGGTGCGCGGCGAGACGCTCCGGCGGGCGGTCGCGCGCGGGCTCGCACGCCCCGGCACGGCCGGATTCGTGCTCACGCCAGAGGGCCAAGCCGCGGCGGCACGCGTCATCCGTGCCCATCGCCTGTGGGAGTTGTTCCTCATCGAGCAGGCGGCGATCGCGCCGGACCACGTGGATCGCGACGCGGACGAGATCGAGCACGTCCTGCCCGCGAGCGTGATCGCGGCGCTGGAGGCTCGCCTGGCCGCGGTGGACCGCGACGGGCCGCGGGAGACGCCGATCGTGCCCCCCTCGCCGCACGCCCCGGGGGCGACGCCATGAGTTGGCACACGATCGGGGGCTACGAGGTTCGCGCCGACGACCTGTGGACGGTGGCGACGGCGGCGGCGTGCAGCGTCTCGTGCGGGCTGGTGGGGTGCTTCCTGGTGCTGCGCCGGCTGTCGCTGCTGGGCGACGCGATCTCGCACGCGATCCTGCCGGGGCTGGCGATCGCGTTCATGGTCTCGGGGAGCCGATCGCCCGGGCCGATGCTCGTGGGCGCGATGGCGGTGGGGGTGCTCACGGCGCTGCTGTCGTCGGGCCTGAGCCGCTGGGGCCGGGTGCCTGCGGACTCGTCGATGGGCGTGGTGTTCACGACGCTGTTCGCGGTGGGGGTGATCCTGATCTCGTTCGCGGCGCGGGACGTGGACCTCGATCCCGGGTGCGTGCTGTACGGGTCGGTGGAGATGACGCCGCTGGATCTGGTCCCGGTGCTGGGGGTGGAGATGCCTCGGGCGCTGGCGTTCCTCGGGGTGGTGCTGCTCGTGAACACCGCGGCGGTCGTGGTGTTCTACAAGGAACTCAAGATCGTGTGCTTCGACCCATACCTGGCGACGACCATGGGGATCAGCGCGGCGGCGGTCCACTACGGGCTGATGACCCTCGTGGCCGCGACCTCGGTGGCGTCGTTCGAGTCGGTCGGGTCGATCCTCGTCGTGGCGATGCTCGTCGCGCCCGGCGCGACGGCGCACCTCCTGACGGATCGCCTCTCGCGCATGCTGTGGATCGCGGCGGGCGTCGCGGCCCTGGCGGCGGTCGTCGGGTACGCGATGGCGGTCGCCCTGGACACCTCGGTCGCGGGCATGATCGCCACGGTGGCGCTTGGGCAGTTCGTGCTGGCGGCGCTGGCCTCGCCCGGGCAGGGGATCATCGCCAAGCAGGTGCGACGGCTCGGGCTGGCGGCGAGGATCTGCCGCGAGGACGCGCTGGGCATCCTGTTCCGGTGTCAAGAGAACGCGGGGGGCGGGCTCTCGGCGAGGGAGTTCCGATCGCGCGTGGGTGGCGGCGGGGCGCTGGGGCGCGCGGTCGTTCGCTGGATGAGGTGGGTGGGGCTGGTCGAGGCGGGAGCGCGCGGCGAGGTTCGGCTCACGTCGCGGGGCTTGGAGGAATCGAGCCGCGTCGTGCGCGGGCACCGGCTCTGGGAGTCGTACCTCGCGAGCCGGGCGGGCGTCGATCCGTCGCGCGTGCATGAGCCGGCGCACCGGGCCGAGCACTACCTGTCGGACTCCATGCGCGATCGCCTGCAGGACGAGGTCAAGGAGCGGAGCGATCCGCACGGGCGAGAGATCCCGTAGCGCCGTCCGCGCCCGCCTCGGGTCGCCGGCCTTGATCCAGGCACCAGCGCGGCCCGCGCAGCACCAGCCCCGGAATCTCAGGGATGCGCACGGCCGTCGAGAATCGCCCGACTCGGGCCGGGCCCAGCGCCTCCCACGGGAGGCTCACCGGCGTGAGCCCGAACCGCCGCGCCAGCCACGTCGGCGAGAGGTGGAGATGGGCGGCGTCGGCCGTGACGTGGATGCACCACCCGAGGTTGAGCACCCCGATGGAGAACGACTGGAACCCCCGGCGGATCGCCGTGGGTAGGGGTTCTCGCGGGGGGTAGCGCTTCGCGAGCGGAACGAAACTGCCGTTCACCAGCGCGCGGATGACCAGCGGCACGATCACGAAATCCGAGAGCACGAGCGCGCCGACGACGATGGCGACCAGTCCCGGGGTCATGGATGCCGGGATTGTTGGGCGCCTCGGAGCGGCGCGGAGCCCACGGGGGGACGATCACGGATCAGCGTCGCCGGCGCCGGGCGGCCAGCGCGAGGCCCACCAGCGCGAGGCTCGAGCCCGGCGATGGCACCACCACGAGCGTGAGGCTCGTCGAGGTCAGGATCGGCTCGAAGCGCAGGCCGTTGCCGATGTCCAAACCGGCGAACGCGGCGAACTGCCCGTTGATCGACGCGAAGCGGAGGACCTCGAACGCCTGCCCGTAGTGCGGCACGAAGCCGGTGCCGAGGATGACGTTCATCGTGCCGGCGTTGCCCCCGTCGAGGGTGAGCGGCCCGAGGATGGAGAGTTGGTCGAAGAGCGTGCCGGGGGTGTCGCCGAAGATCTCGATATCAAGCACGGCCGCGGAGCGGAGGAGCAGCGAGCCCTGGATGACGAGCGAACCGGGGGAGGAACCCGGGCCGATGTGCCCGTTGGAGACGACGCTGCCGTTGATGGTGCCGTCGCCGCCGAGGCTGCCGTTGAGGGTGAGCGTCCCGCCGACAATGAGTTCGCCGCCGGCGAGGGAGATGGCGCCCCCCGCGGCCTGGGTGTAGGAGCCCGCCACGTCGAGGACGCCGCCGGAGTTGAGGAGGAGCGAGGCGCCGGGGTCGTGTGTGACGCTCCCGCCAATGGAGACGACGCTCGTGTTGGCGCCCGCGCCCGGCCCGACGATGAGGCGGCCCTGGAGGGCGAGGCTCTGGGCGGTGGAGAGGTCGCGCCCGCCGCGAATGGTGAGCACGCCCGCGGGGGTGATCCGCTCGAGCGCAGTGAAGGCGTCCATGCCCGCGCCGTCGAGGATCTGCGAGCCCGGCCCGTCGAGGGTGAGCGTGGTGCCGATGACCTTGATCGAGGCGTTGTCGAACTGGAGCGTGCCGAGGATCTCGAACCGGCCGTCGGAGATCTCTCCGGTGCCCGCGTTGAAGTTGGTCAGGAACGAGCCCGGCGCGACGCGGAAGAGGGTCGAGTCGCCGATGGCGAGGAGGCCCTTCTGCGTGATGTTCTGTTCCACAACGAAGTCGGCGGCGGTGGTGAAGTTGCGTCCGCCCTTGACGGTGAACTCGCCCGCGGGCCGGATGGTGTCGAGCGCGATCAGCGCGTCGGCGCCGGTGTCGTCCTGCACCGCGGCGTTCGGCCCGTCGAGGGAGATTCCCGCGTCCAGTTTCTGCACGTCCGCGCCGTCGAACTTGAACACCGCGGGCTGACCCGTGGCCCCCACGAGGTCGATCATGCCGCCGGTGAGCGTGCCGGTCCCGGCGTTGAAGTTCGTGAGCGTCGAGCCCGGCGCGACGCGGAACATCGTCCCCGGCTTGACGGCGACGGTCCCGTCGTTGGTGAAGTTTGTGGCGGTGGTGAAGTCGCGTCCGGCGGCGATGGTGAGGGACGCGCCGGAATCGTTGGTCGTGAGGCCGTTGATCGCCGCGAAGGCCGAGCCCGGGTCTTCGAGCGTGATATCCGCTTGGTTGGTGGTGATCGTGGCGCCGACGAGGTCGAGCGCGGCGCCGCCGGTGACGGTCCACGCTCCGCCGGTGAGCGTGGAGCCCGAGACCTGCTGCACCTGGTCGGATTGGAGCGTCCCGGCCGCGACGCGGACCTCGCCGGTGTTGTCGAGGGTGACGCCGGCGATGCTCGCGGCGCCCGCGCCGAGGGTCTTGGTGAGCGTGCCCGCGTTGTCGAGCGTGGGCCTCGTGCCGGCGCTCGTCCACGCGATGGTCCCGTTGCCGGTGATGTCAAAGGTGGCACCCGCGGCGATGCGCAGGGCGGTGCTGTCGCCCATCGAGATCGAGCCCGCGCCGTCCCACTGGGCCGATGTCCCGGTGTGGCGCAGCGTCGCGGCGTTGTCGAGCACCAGGCCCGGCGCGCCCGAGACGACGAGTTGCCCGGCGGACTCGAGCGTGACGCCCCCGTCGAGCACCGGCGCGGTGCCGGCCCCGGCGAGCGTCGCAGTGCCCATGACCTTGATCGTGCCACCGCCGGTGGCCGTCGCCGAGCCCTGCGCGTAGTCGTTGTTGGCCGTGAACGTCGTGCCCGCGCCGGGGCTGAGCGTCCCGCTGTTGGTGAAGGTGGGGACGATGGCGCTAAAGTTGCGGCCGTTCAGGAGCGAGAACGTGCCGCCCGCGTCGTTGGTGGTGAAGTTCAGGAGCCCCGAGGCGTCGGTGTCGTCGACGATGTCGGAGCCCGGGCCGTCGAGCCGGATGTCGGCCTTGTTGATGCGGACGTCGGCGCCGTCGAACTTGAACGTCCCCGCGAGGGCGAGCGTGCCTCCGGTGAGCGTGCCCGCGGCATAGTTGGTGAAGGCCGAGCCCGGGGCGACCTCGAAGCGGGTGCCCGTGCCGGTGGTGATCGTGCCGTTGTTTGTGAAGGCGCCGGCGGTGGTGAAGTTGCGTCCGTTCTCGACGGTGAACCGGCCCGTGGGCGCGTTGGTGCTCATCGGATTGATGGCCGCGAACGTCGAGCCGGGATCGCGCAGGACGACCTCGGCGGCGTTGGTGGTGATCGACGCGCCGACGAGGTCGAGGTTGCTCCCGCTGGTGGCGACCCAGCGCCCCCCGGTGAGCGTCGAGCCCGCGACCTGCGAGACGGTGTTGGCTCGGAGCGTGCCGGAATCGACCTGCAGCGTGCCCGGGTTGTCGAACTGGACCTGGTCGATGAAGGTCAGCCCGCCGCCGGCGGACTTGCGGAAGACGCCCTCGTTGATGAACGTGGGCTGGGCGCCGACGGCATTGAAGAAGAGGGTGGAGTTGGTCGACGCGGTCAGCGTGGAGCCCGCGCGGTGGCGGAAGGTCGCGCCCTGTTCCATGAGGATGGAGCCCGTTCCGTTCCACAGGACCGAGGACCCGGAGTGATCGACACCGGTGTCGCAGATGATGTCACCCATGGTGCCGTTGAAGACCAGGACACCCTGCGAGCGGAAGTCGGAGACACCGACGAGCATGGAGTTGGTGAGCGTGATCGTGCCGGCTGCCTGGAACGAGCCGGTGCCGCCCGCGCCGAACATGGTGGCCGACGAGATCGTCGCGTTGGCGTTGCAGACGAGGGGAAAGTTGGTCAGATCGAGCGTGGCGTTGGCGGACAGCAGGTCCAGGGTCTGGATGGTGATGGGCTGGTCGAGGGTGACGGTGTACGCGGGGCCGAGCGCGTCGATGCGGGCGTCGAATGTGTTGGGCCCGCTGTTGTTAGGGAAGCCCGTGGCCGGGGTCCAGTTGGCGTTGTTCGCCCAGTTGCCCGAGACCGGTCCGGCCCAGGTGCGGAGTTGCTGGGCGTTCGCCGCCGCAACAAACGACAGCGCGGCCCCCGATGCCGCGACGACGGCGCTGACTCTCGACATGGCGTCCAGTCTCCTTCCACTTCCTCCGCGTCCACGCCGCGACTGTGCGAGCGACGACGGATGCCTCTCCGACAACACCCTAACACAAAGCCCGCTTCCGGTCAATCTTGAATGCAACGCGAGCGGGCCGAACGTGCCCCGCATCGACCGGCCCCCGGCGCTATCCGGGTCGCTTGGCTTTCTCCAGTTTGACGCGGCAGGCCTCGAGCTTGCGAAGGGCCTCGTCGGTCGTCTGCACCTCGAGTTTGCCCCCGGACTGGTCGCGGATGGCCGCGAACCCGGCGTGCGCGGCCTGATAGGAGGCGACGGCCTGCTCCAGCCGCTCGCGGGCGGCGTCGCCCGTCGACGCGTCGGCGAGCAGTTCGAGCACCTCGGCCCGCTTGAAGTGCCCGACCGCCACCTCCCGCCGCGTCTGGCTCGTGGGGTCCGTCTTGTCCAGGTCGATCCGCGTCGCCAGCGAGCGAGTAAAGACCGCGAGCGCCTCGTCCAGCCGACCCGCCTTGCGCAGCATGTTCCCCGACTTGTTCTGCAGGAGCCCCAGGTCGCGCTGGCCTTCGAGGTTGGACTCGTCGGCAGCGGCGAGGCCCTCGGCGATCGTGAGCGCTCGCCCGAACGCCGCGTTCGCCGCCTCCGCGTGCTCGCGCTCGCGGGCCCGGTAGGACGGATCGCCCGTCAGCGGCGCGATCGTCGCGTAGGCGTCGCTGGCGGTCATCTCCGCCCAGCCCTCGTTGTGCAGGGCCAGGTGGATGTCGCGGCGGAGTTCGGCGTTCTCCGGGGCCGCGGCGCTCAGGCGCTCGAAGTCCGCTCGCGCCTGTCGCGCGAGTTCCACGCACCGCGCGGCCTCCGCAGCGCACCCCCCCGGCCCTGAAACGAGTTCGATCGCCGCCCGGTCCTTGGCCTCGGCGAGTTTCATCGCACGCTCGAGCAGCACGATCGACCGCAGGAGCGGCACCTTCGCTCGCTTGTCGCGCGCCGCGCCCAGCCACCGCGCCGCGACGGCATCGCCCGGCGACGCCGCGGCCCGGGCCGACCAGTACGATTCCGCCTCCACGAAGCGAGGCTCGGCGTGGGCGAGGTGGCCCTCGGCGTTGGGCTTGTCGCCCTCGGCCGCGCGATACGCCGCGGTTCCGTGGTCCATCACCAGCGTCGCGCGAAGGTCGCGCAACCGCGTGATCTCGTCGGCGGGCGCGGCGGCCGCCAGCGACAGCGCGCGGTCCACCGACGCGAGCGCCGCCGCCAGTTCCGACTCCGCGTCGGCGAACCTCTGCTCCTGCACCAGGCCCTGCGCCGTTCGCCGATGGCTCTCGCCCAGGTCCGCGTGCGTGCGCCAGTTCGCCGGCTCTCGGGCCGCCAGACCCTCCCGGATCCGCTTCGCCTCGGCGTACAACTCGCGCGCCGCCTTGACCCCGCCCACCCGCGGCGAGTTCGCCAGCCCGCCCCGAAGGTCGCCAAGGAGATCGCTCGCCGACGCCACCTCGCGCAGCAGGTCCGGGTCGTCGGCGCGGTTGCCGGCCTGCGCCCGCAGGCGGTCCAGCGACTCCTGCGCCTTGAGAAGCAGCAACTCCCGCGCCCGCGTGCCCCCGCGCAGTTTCTCGATCGCCCGATTGAGGTCCACCATGAACGTGCGCGCCTGGTCGCGGACGATCCGGAAGTTCTCGTCCGCACGCCGTCGCTCGCGGGCCTCGGCCGCCCACGCCAGCGACGACACCACCGCCGCCAGCAGCACGACCACCGCGAACAGCGCGGCCACGCCCGCGGGCAGGCGATACCGCCGAAGCGTCTTGCTGATCACGTACCACCCGCTGGCACGCTTCGCCTCGATCGGTTCCCCGGCCAGGTAGTGCTGGATGTCGCGCTCGAGCTCGCCCGCCGTCTGGTAGCGGCGGTCCCGTTCCTTGAACAGGCACTTCAGGACGATCGTCTCGACCTCGTCGTTGATCTGCCGGCGCACGGTGCTCGGCCGCGCGGGCTCGGCCTTGAGGATGTTGTCCAGCACGTCCCGCATGTGCCCGACCACCTCATACGGGAACCGCCCGGTGAGCATCTGGTACAGGATCACGCCCAAGGAATACACGTCCGTCCGCACGTCGATGTGGTCCGGCACGCCCTCGGCCTGCTCCGGGCTCGCCCACGGCAGCGACCCGATGAACTGCCCCGTCATCGTCATCAGTTTCGGGCGGTCCTCGTCCGTCACGTCCGGCACCGCGGTCTTGGCAAGCCCGAAGTCCACCAGGATCGGCTCGCCCGCCGGCGTCACGCGGATGTTCGAGGGCTTGATGTCGCGATGGATCACCCCGCGCCGGTGGGCCGCGTTCACCGCGTCGCACACCTTCGCGAAGAACCGCAGCGTCTCCTCGATCGGACGCTTCTTGTTCTCTTCGATCAGCGTGTCGAGCGATCGGCCCGAGATGTAGTCCATCACGTAGTAGCACGACCCGTCCGCCGCCACCCCCGAGTCGTGGATCTTCACGATGTTCGGGTGGTTCAGTTGCCCGAGGATCTGCACCTCGCGCTCGAAGCGCGCCCGCCCCGACGACCCGCGGAACGGCCCCCCGTGCATCACCTTCAGCGCCACCCGCCGCTTCGTCGCCACCTGGATCGCCAGGTACACCGCGCCCTGGCCGCCCCGGTGGATCTCACGGACCAGTTCGTACCCGGGAAACGTGCCCGGCGGCGGGAGGTCCTGCGTGCCCTGGGCGGAATCCCCGCGCGGCGACGCCCCGGCGAGCGCGGCCTCGATCAGGTCCCGCTCGGGCTTGGGCGCTTCGGACCGGCTCTCTGGACCCTCGGTGGACACGGGCGCTCCGATCCTCCTGCCGCGACCACCCCGCCTCGCCCAACGGTTGGAGAGGTCGCGGGCGCAACGGCAGCATACCACCTTCAACGGAGGATTCTGGCCTTACTCACACGCCCCGACGGATTACGGCTGCCTCGCCCGCGTCAGCAGTTCCTTCACCGCGGCCTCGAGTTGCGGGTCCCGGCCCGCGGCCTCGTCCTCCGGGGTTTGCGCCACGGGAAGGTCCGGCATGCAGCCGTTGTTCTCCATGTCCGTCCCGTCGGGGAGGTACCACCCGCGGAACGGGGTGCGCATCGTCGTCCCGTCGATCAGGCCGTAGGCGCCCGTCGAGATGACCGCGCCAAACGTCTGCGCCCCGACCACCTTCCCGCGCCTCGTGGTTTTGATCGCGTGCGAGAAAATCTCGGCGTTGGAATAGGAATGCTGGTTGCACAGCACCGAGATCTCGCGGTTGTACGCATAGATCAGCCGGCGGTCACGCGGGTAGGCGTCCTTGGGCACCGTCAGCGGATCGACGCCCCGGCTGGCGGTGAAGGCGTGCCGCGGCGCCGTGAGCGACGCGAGCAGGATGTCGTTGGTGAAGCCCCCGCCGTTGTCGCGCACGTCGATGATGAGCCCGAGTTTCCCGTCCGCGGCGGCGAACAGATCGCGCTCGAACGTCCGCACCGACGCCATGTCCATCGAGCGGATGTGCAGGTACCCGAGTTTGCCCCCGCTCAGGCGATCGACCTCGGCCGCCCGCTGCCGGACCTCGTCTTGGTATCGCAGGTTCGCGTCCGCTCCCGACGAGATCGGCGTGATGAGGACGTACCGCGGATCGTCGGCCGACGCTCGGCGCAGTTCGAGCAGCGTCTCCTGGCCCATCGTCCCGACCATCGCCGCGGCAATGTCGAGCGACGGGAGCGTGTTGCCCTCCGCCGCCGGCTTCCCACCGATGCCGACGATGACATCGCCCACGGCCAATCGCGTGCTGGGGCGGTCGGCCGGGCCGTTGGGCACGACGCGCGTGATCGCATAGCCCCCGGGCACCGGCTTGGTGTCCGCGCCGAGATACCCGACGGTCGGCCCGTCGCCCGCGGTGGATCGGCCCCCGCTCATCCCCATGTGCGAGCCCTCGAGTTCGCCCAGCAGGTTCGCAAAGACGCGGTTGAACTCGGCATCCGTGCGAGTCTGGAGCGCCAGCGACAGGTACCGGGCCATCATCGACTTCCAATCCAGGCCCTTGAGCGTGGGGTGATAGAAGCGCTGTCCCATGAGCCGCGCCGCGTCCATGAACTTCTGCTTCTGCTGTGCCGCGACGTTGACGACCAACGGCGCATCGACGGGAAGGCGCTCCGCCTCGCCCCCGGCGGGCTTCCCGAGGTACGCGTCGCCCCCGCTGGGACGGGGCGGCCCCTCGGCGCCGGGCTCGCCGCGCGGCGCGGGGCCCGATGAACGGAAGAGGACCTTGTCGCCCGCGAGCGAGACCGAGATCCCCGCCGCTCCCCCGGCAAAGACCGTCTTCCTGTCCTTTCCGAGATAGTCCACCGACGAGAACGTCGTCGCCCCGTCGGTGCTCGACGTAAAGAGGACTCGCTCGCCCCCGGGAGTGATCGCGAGCGCCCCGATATCCGACGGCACCGACGGCACCCGCCGCACGCGCAGGAACGCATCGTCGGCGTCAAAGGTGAACGGATTCTCCGGCGAGGGCTCCTTGGCGGCGACGGACGCCTTGGCGTCCTCCTTGGGCTTGTCGTCCGCGGGTGCCTCGCCCCGTCCGCCGCGAGCCCCGGCACCAGGCCCCGCGCCACCGGCCGTGCTCCCCGCCGCTGCTGCCGCGCCGAGCGGCTTGCGCTTCTTCGCGGCGTCCGCGGCCTCCTTGAAGTAGTCCGCCAACTCATACGGCCGCAGCCCGTCGAGTTTCCGATCCAGCGCGACCACGAAGATGTCGTCCTGCCCGTTGGACGTGGCGTCGCGGTCGGAGAGGAAATACAGCACCTTCCCGTCCGCCGAGAGTCGCGCCGAGTGGTCCGAGTCCGGGTGCCGGGTCAGGTTCTCGGGCGTCGCGTCCGCGCGGAGCGCGTCCAGCAACCAGATGTCGGAGTTGAACCAGACATCCTCGACGGCATAGACGACGTGCCGCGAGTCCGCCGCCCACTGCGCGTCCGTGTCGTTCCATGATGGCACGACGACGCGGCCATCACCCACCAGCCGCGCGGGATCGTCGCCGTCGACCGCGTAGAGAACCAGATCCCCAAGGTCGCGTGTCACTAGCAGGTGCTTGCCATCAGGCGAGGGCAGCGGCGTGCGATGTTCGCTCTCGCCCACCAGCACGGGCGCGACGTGGAACGTCAACGACTCGGCCCAGCGCTTGCCATAGTCCGGCTTCTTCGGCTTCCGCTCCGCGTCGGCCTTCTTGTCGTCCTCCGGCTTCTTGGCGCCCTCTCCCGCGGGCTCGGCCTTCGCGTCGGCGCCCTCCGCGGGCTTCGCCTCCGCCGGCTTGGCCGCTTCCTTCTTGGGCTTCTCCAGTTCCTCGCGCGTCAGCGCCACCGTCGCCGCGTAGATCCCCGACACCCCCGTCGGGTCCGACGAGAAGTACAGCACGCGCCCGTCGGGCGACCACGCCAGGTCGCGGCATCGTCCCCAGGGGCTCATCCCGCCCGCGCCGGTCACCTGCCGCGTCGGGCGGTCCTTGTCGGTGCTGCGCACAAAGACCTCGCCCCGCGCGATGACCGCCAGCGTCTTGCCGTCGGGGCTCAGCGCCGCGTCGCTCAGTTGCCGACCCGCGTTCACCCGCAGCGTCTCGGGCTGGGCGAAGTCGCCATCGACGATCACGCTCACCGCCCGCGGGCCGCCCTGCCGAACGTCCATGACGTAGATCGTGTCCCACACCGCAAAGACCGCGTTCCACCCCGACACCGACAGGTCGCGCACCCCGTGGGCGATCGTCGTCTGGTCCGGCCCCGCGCCGGGCCCCGCCACCGCGAACCGCGTCAGTTGCTCCGGCTTGCTCACGGGCTCGGTCGCCCCCGCCGGCAGCCGATACACGTTGTTCTCCCCGTCGCGAGCCGACGCGAAGACGATCCCGCCGTCGGGCATCGCGAAAGCCTCGGCGTCGTGCCGCGCGTGCGTCGTGATCCGCGTGAAACTCCCATCCTTGTTCAAGCGGTACACGTCGCTCGCCGCCGGGCCCGAATACTTCGGCCGAACCGCCTCGTACCGCTCCCGGTTGAACAGGATCGCCTCGCCCGCGGCGTGCGGCGAACCACCAAACGCAGCGCTGAGCCGAACCACCGGCGCCCCGCCCGACGCCGGGCCGTCGATCCGCGCCGAGTACATCCGCGTCATGCGATAGATCGAGGGCTCCAGCGCGGCCGAGAACAGCACCGATGCTCCGTCCGCCGAGAAGCCCGAGAGCGTCACGGGCTTGTCCAGCAGCGTCACCCGCCGAACCGTGCCCAGCGACACGCCCGAGGCCCCCTTCACGATGGGCGCGACGTAGATCCCCCGAGGGCCGTCGCGCTCCGACTCGAACGCGAGCATCGTCCCATCGGGGCTGAACGCCGATCGGTCCTCGTCTGAAGGGCTGGACGTCATCCGCGTCGCAGTGCCGCCCGGGGCGGGCACCGCCCAAAGATCGCCGGCGAACGCGAAGACGATCGTCGAGCCATCGGGCGAAATGCTGGGGTACTGCGGGAACCCCACGCGCACGCCCTCGCGACCTCCCGCGGCCGCCGCCGTCGGCTGGATCGCCGTGGGGGGCTGCGGACGGGCCGAGCCCGTCTGGCATCCGACCAGGTACGCAGCAAGGAACGGGAGCACGAACGCGGCTCGTGGGGTCATGGGTGTTGCCCTCGGTGAGGGCGGCGAGCGTACCCCAACCCGGCCCGGCCCGCAACGCTTGACACCTCGCACCCCTGCCCGTAGCGTCCTCGGCCCCTAGGCCGGGTGCCAGAGTGGACAAATGGAGCGGATTGCAAATCCGCTGCCGCAAGGCTTCGTGGGTTCGAATCCCACCCCGGCCTCTTCGAGCATCGTCAGCGCTACCCCGTGAGTCCGCTGCCGCCCTTGGCCGGAGCAGGCCCGAGTGTCGCATGACGTTCGGGTCCTCGGCCCTCGAACCGATCGGAATCAACCATGCTCAGATGGCGTGCAACGTGTGTGATCGTGACGCTCGGACTCTCCGTATTCGCCCGGGCCGAGCCGCCTCGGGTCGTCTCCGCCTCACCCGACCACGGCGACGTGGGCGTCGACCCCGCCACGAGCGAGATCCGAATCGAGTTCGACCAGGCCATGAGCCCTGCCGGGCAGTCGATCTGCGGCGGCGGGCCGCGGTTCCCGAAACTCAGCGGCCCGCCAAAGTGGGCCAGGGCCGAGGACGGCGTCGTGCGCATCCTCGTGTTACCGGTGCTGCTGGCGCCCGAGCACCTGTACGAACTCAGCGTCAACTGCGCGTCGTTCCGCGGGACGCGAAGCGCCACCGGCGAGCCCGCCGAGATCACGCAGATCCGCTTCGCGACCGGGCCCATGTCCAAGCCGGGCGCCACGCCCGTCGCGCCGGCGCTGCCGACCCCCGACCAGAACAAAGCCGCCATCGCGGCGCTCCGCAAGGCCATCGACACGCAGTATTCCTACCGAGATCGCGTCGTGACCAACTGGCCCGCTCGCTTCGACGCCGCCGCGCCGGCCCTCGAGGCCGCGACGACCCGAGCCGCGTTCGCCCGCGCCGCCGCGAGGCTGCTCGAACCCGCCAATGACCTCCACCTCAATCTCCGCGTTGGCGAGGCCGTCTTCCCAACCGCGCGCGGCGGGCCGCCCGCGAACATCAACACCGCCACGCTCCCCAAGTCCGTGCAGGGCTTCAAGTGGCAGTCCGCCGGCGTCGCCACCGGCCGATTCGACGACGGCGTCGGCTACATCCTCCTCACCGGCTGGTCCAGCGACGCGGGGTCGCTCGCGCCCGCTCTCGCCGCACTCGACCAGTGGCGAGACGCCCCCGGTCTGATCATCGACGTGCGCGCCAACGGGGGCGGCGACGAGCGAACCGCCCGAACCTTCGCGTCCCGTTTCGTGCGCTCCAAGGCCGTCTATTCCAAAAGCGAGATCCGCACCCCCGAGGGCTTCAGCGGGCCATTCGAGCGCACCATCGAGCCCGCGCCGCCCGAGCAACGCTTCCCCGGCAAGGTCGTCGTCCTCATCGGGCCCGCGTGCATGAGCAGCAACGAGTCATTCGTGCTCATGATGCGCCACGGCGCCGGCGCGGCCCTCGTCGGCGACCGCACACGCGGGTCGTCCGGCAACCCCAAGCCCTACGACCTGGGCAACGGCGTGACGGCCCTGGTCCCATCCTGGCGCGATCTCCTGCCCGACGGCTCGCTCCTCGAGGGCGCGGGCGTCGAGCCGGACCTCCGAGTCCCGGTGACGTCCACGCAACTCGAAGGCGGGGACCCGGTCCTGCAGGCCGGGCTGGCGAGAGTGCGGCAGCGCTAGCGTGAATCGCCTCTCGTGTCCCGCGCCCGATAATCCGGCCAGCCCGGACCCGTTTCTCGCACAGACATTGAGCACAGGGTCCTCACGTGAGGCCGCCGCGGCACTTGTGCCGCGCCGCGGAGTGGTGTCATGGCGACGAAAAGGTCTTGTCAACCGGGACAAAGTGTGCGAGAATGGCCGCGGGCCGTCGGGAGGCGTGCCCACTCTGCGCCCTGGAAGGCCATGCCAGCACCCCCACACGACCCAAGCCGCGTGACGCAGTTGCTGGACGCCATCGGCGCGGGCGATGCCCACGCGGCCGACCAGTTGCTCCCGCTGGTCTATGACTCGCTCCGAGCGCTCGCACGTGCCGAACTGGCCCGCGAGGCGCCGGGGCAGACGCTCCAGCCCACCGCCCTCGTCCACGAGGCATACCTGCGGCTCGTGGGCGAGGGCCACATCGAGTGGCAGAACCGACGCCACTTCTACGGCGCAGCGGCCCGGGCCATGCGGCGAATCCTCGTCGATCGGGCGCGGCAGCGGCAGGCGCTCAAGCATGGCGGGGGCCGCAAACGCGAGGCCCTCCCAGAGGACTCGCTCGTGGCCGAGCCCGAGGCCCAGGAGATGCTCGCGCTCGACGGCGCGCTGGATCGCCTCACCGCCCGCGACGAGCGCTGGGGCGAGATCGTCATGCTCCGCTACTTCGCGGGCCTCTCCATCGAGGAGACGGCGACCGCCATGGGCCTCTCCATCACAACCGTCAAGGACGACTGGATGTTCGCCCGCGCCTGGTTGCGGCGCGAGGTCCAGAAGGCCGGGGCCTAGGCCATGCCCGAGGCGATCCATCGCGCTCGAGACGCCTTTGTGCGTGCGCTGGCGGTCGCGCCCGAGGCACGCCCGGCGCTCCTGGAGGTGTTGTGTGGCGACGATCCCGCCCTCCTCGACGAGGTGCGGGCCCTGCTCGAGTCCCACGACACCGCCGGCGCCTTCCTCGAACCCGACTCCTCGATGGACGCCGCGGCGCGGCGCTCGGCCCTGGTCTGGTCCGGCCTGCCCGCCGGCGCTCGCCTCGGACGCTACACCATCCGCGAGGTTCTCGGCACCGGCGGGATGGGCGTGGTCTACCTCGCCGAGCAGGAGTCGCCACGCCGAACCGTCGCCCTCAAGGTGATCCGCCCGGGCTTGGCCTCGCCCGCCATGCTCCGCCGATTCGAGCACGAGGCCGCCGTGCTTGGTCGCCTCGCCCACCCGGGCATCGCCCAGATCTTCGAGGCCGGGACTGTCGAGGCCGGTCCGGCCTCGGGCGGCGGAACGCTCCCGTTCTTCGCGATGGAACTCGTGCAGGGTCGCACGCTCCTCGAGCACGCGAACGCCGCACGCCTCAACACCCGGCAGCGACTCGAACTCATGGCCCGCGTCTGCGATGCCGTCCACCACGCCCACCAGAAGGGCGTCATCCACCGCGACCTCAAGCCCGGAAACATCCTCGTCCAGGTCGCCCCCCCGGGCGACTCGGCCGCATCGCGGACCGCTCCCGCCAATGACGCGATCGGGCAGCCCAAGGTCCTCGACTTCGGCGTCGCACGCCTGACCGACGCGGATCTCGCGGCCTCGACCATGCACACCGGCGTCGGCCAACTCGTCGGGACGCTCCCCTACATGAGCCCCGAGCAGGTCGCGGGCGACCCCGGCGCCCTCGATACCCGCTCGGATGTCTACGCCCTCGGCGTGATCCTCTTCGAACTCCTCAGCGGGCGCACCCCGCACGACCTCTCCAAGGTCAGCGTCCCCGAAGCCGTCAGGGTCATCAAGGAAGAAGAGCCCACGCGCCTCAGTTCGATCGACCGCCTCCTCCGCGGGGACGTCGAGACGCTGGTGCGCAAGGCGCTCGAACGCGACAAGGCAAGGCGGTACCAGTCGGCGGCCGAGATGGCCGAGGACCTCCGCCGATTCCTCCGCGACGAGCCCCTCGTCGCGCGCCCCCCGAGCCGCACCTACCAACTCCGCAAGTTCGCCAAGCGCAACCGCGCGCTCGTGGGCGGCATGGCGGCCGTGGTCGCCGTCCTCGCCCTGGGCGTCGCGGGAACGGGCGTCGCCCTCGCCCGCGCGCTGCGCGCCGAAGAGATCTCACGCCAGGAGTCCCAGTCGGCCAAGAAGAACGCGGCACGCGCCGACAGCGTCAAACAGTTCCTCGCCGACATGCTCGGCGGGATCGACCCCGCCGTCGCGCAGCGGATGGACCGCACGCTCCTCACCTCGATCCTCGAAACCGCCGCCGCCAAGGTCGACGGCGCGACCCTCGACCCGCAGGCCGAGGGCGAGGTCCGCCACGCCATCGGCATCTCCGCCTACAAGGCCGGGCTCTATCCCCTCGCCGAGCCGCACCTCGTTCGCGCGTCCGCGCTGCTCGACCAGGCCGTCGGGCCCGACGATCCCCTCTCGCTCGACGCGGCCAACTCGCTGGGCGTCATCCGCCTGCACACCAACAAACTCGACGAGGCCGAGACGCTCTTCCGTCGCGCGCTCGCGGGCTGGACTCGTGCCCGCGGGGAGCGCGACCCCAAGACCATGAGCGCGATCAACGACCTCGCCGTCGCCCTCCACAAGCAGCACCGCCTCGACGAATCCGCCGAACTCCACCGCAAGGCCCTCGCCCTCAAGCGCGACGTCCTCGGCCGGGACCACCCCGACACGCTCCAGTCCCTCTCCGGCCTCGGGCAGGTGCTCATGGACACGGGACGCCTCGACGAGGCCAGGCCGCTGCTCGAAGAAGCCTACGAGAAGCGCAAGGCCATCCAGGGCCCAGACCATCCGCAAACGATCGGCTCGCTCAACAACCTCGCCGCCCTGCACGATCGCTCGAATCGCCGCGACCTCGCCCTCCCGCTCTACGCCGAGGCCTACCAGTCCTCGCTGCGCGTCAGCGGCGAGGCGCACCCCGACACGCTCACGACGATGAACAACCTGGCCGGGACGATGGTGGACCTCGGGCAGTTCGACGGCGCCGAGGCGATGTACCTCAAGATCCTCGAGGTGCAGCCCCGGGTCCTGGGAAGGGGCCACCCAAGCACCGTCATCACCGCGAACAACCTCGCGAAGATGTACCAGAAGCAGAGGGCCTTCGACAAGGCGCTGCCCTACTTCGAGCGTGCGGCCGAGGGGGCCAGGCAGGCCTTCCCCCCCGGGCACCTGTTCACCGCCGCGATGACGAACTCGCTCGGGTCGACGCTCACGAGCCTGGGCCGCTACGCCGACGCCGAGCCCCGATTGCTCGAAGCCCGCGCGATGCTCGAGGCTTGGACGAGCGACGATCGTGGCGTCCGCGACGACAACGTGCGCACGCTCGTGCGGCTCTACGAGGCCTGGAACAAGCCCGACGAGGCCGCCAGGTGGAAGGCGCTCCAAGCCTCGCCCAAGCCCTGAATCCTCCCGGCCTCAGGGGATCTCCATCCCCCCGGCCTTCGAGTGCGCCGTCTCCGACGGATCGATCATCTTCCCCGCGTCCGCCGGCAACAGGATCCGGAACGTCGCGCCCTGTCCCTCGGCCGACTCCACCCGGATCCGCCCCCGGTGCTCCTCCACGATCCGCTTCGTCACGGCCAGGCCCAGCCCCGTTCCGCGGGTCCCCTTGGTCGTGTGGAACGGCTCGAAGATGCGCTGCATCCGGTCCTTGGGGATGCCCGGGCCGTTGTCGATGACGGCGATCTCGATCGTTGCCGGCGAGCCCTCGCCCCGGGCCCCGGGCGCGTGGAACGTGCTGCGGACCGTGACCACCCCGCGCCCCGGCTCGACCGCCTCGACCGCGTTCGTCAGCAGGTTCATCAGCGCCTGGTGCACCAGCGGCCCGTCGATCGGGACCGGCGGCATCTCCGGATCCGTGTCCACGATCAACGCCACGCCCTTGGTGTTGCACTGCCCCTCCATGAGCTGCGCGCACTCGTCGATCAGCGGGCCCAGCGGCGCCAGCTCGGGCTCGACCTGCCGCTGCCGGCTGAACGCCAGCATGTTCAGCGTCAGCGACACGATCCGGTCCAGGTTCCGCTTCAGGATCTCCCACCCGCCCTTGGCGATCTTCAGGTCGTCCTTCTTCAGGCCCATCTCGACCACGTCCGCCCCGCCGCGCAGCCCCTGCAGGATGTTCTTGATCGCGTGCGACAGCTGCGCCACGGTCTGCCCGATCGCCGCCAGGCGCTCCGTCTGCAACTTCTGCGAGTAGAGGTCGGCGTTCGCGAGCGCCAGCCCCGCGTGCTGCCCGATCGCGTTCAGGAGCGCGAGCTGCTCGTGCGTGAACGTGTAGTTCGCGATCGACGAATCGACCCACAGCGCGCCGAACGTCCGATCGCGGAACCGGATCGGGGAGCAGATCGCGGAGCGGATCCGCAGCCGCTGCACGCTGTCCCCCGCGGCGAAGCGCGGGTCCGCCATCGCGTTCGTGCACAGGATCCCCTGTGCGTCCCGCAGCGCGTGGTCCAGGATCGTCCGCGACACCGCCAGTTGCGCCTCGTCCTTGTCCTTCGGCGGCGTGCGGTACTTCACCACCGCCGGCTTGAGCGGGTCGTCCGGCTCCCCGCCCCCCAGCAGCACGAACCCGCGCTCCGGCTTGAACTCCGCCATCACCAGTTCCAGCACCTTCTTCAGCAGTTCCTGCTTCGAGATCGCCTGCGTCGTGATCGTCGTCACGCGATAGATCACCCGCAGGTGCTCCGCCGCCCGCGGCTCGGGCTCGGCCAGGATCACCGAGTCCTCGTTGCTCGTCATCGTCTGCTCGATCTCCGACTCCAAGAGGTCCGCTCCCAGCAGCCGGATCACGTCCTCCTCGCCTGCCTCCGCGTTCCCAAACACGAACAGCGTCGCGCCCGTGCGGATCTGGTCGCCCGGCTTCAGCCGAATGCGCTCCCCGATCCGAACCCCGTTCACGTACGTCCCGTTCTGCGACTGCAGGTCGCGGATCCACCACACCCCGTCGTCGGGCGTCAGTTCCGCGTGCCGGCGTGACACCGTGTTGTCCGTCAGCGGGAGCGCCTCGGACGAACGCCCGATGAGTTGCGGCTCGTGGTCCGGCAACTCGAACTTCCGACCCTTGTCCGGGCCCTGCATGACGGTCAGGATCAGCACAGAGAAGCGTAGTGGGCCCGATCCCACGGCACGCGGGCGCCGCCCCTGTGCCGCCCGCCCGCCACGCCTATCCCATCACCGGCTTGAGCCCGAGCGTCTTCCGCAGCGTCGCCACCTGCCCGACGTGCCAGCCCTCGTGCCACGCGATCTTGAACATCGCGTCGATCGGGTCGGTGCAGAACCCGCCCGTCTTGTCCTTCAGGTCCACCGTCAGCGCCGAGTCCGGCGCCGTCTCGAGCCACTTCAGCACCGCCGCCCGCGACTCGGCGTACGCCTTCCGCAACTCCGCCGGCGACGGGTACTTCTTCGCGTCACGCTCCGGCTTGCTCCCCTGCCCCACCAGCGCGCTCCACGACTCCGGGATCGACACCCCCGGCGCGCCCACCACGCCCGCGATCCACGCGTCGGTGCTCGCCAGGTGCCCCAGCACCCACGCCGCGTGGTTGTCGTTCGGGTGGTTCTGGAACGTGAACTTGTCGTCCGGGAAGTCGCCGAGGATCCCGTCGCTGATCGAACGAACCCACTTGAGCAGGGCAACGGCGTGCTGGCGCGGCGTCATCGTGGTCTCCTTGAGTTTGAGGGAACCACCATACGACGCACGCGGACCATTGGCCAGCGGCGAGCGCCCCAAACGCGCCCAAGGGCCTTGACGAACGGTGTATGGTGGAGAGTGAACTGCCGCGCTCGTTATCGGGCGGGCGAAGGAGCGATCGATGCGGGCACGGATGCGATGGGCGATGATCGCGGCCGCGGGCGGGATCGTCGGGGACGGCGGCGCGCGCGCGCTCGCGCAATGCCTTCCGATCGAGTTGCGCGCGGGCGACACCACGCGCAACAACGAGTTCTACGGCTGCGCCGTGGCCCTCAGCGGGGACACGATGATCGTCGGCGCGCGCGCGGCCGCGACCGTCCCGGGGGTTTATGGCGGCGCGGCGTACATCTATCGCAGGAGCGGCACGACGTGGACCCTCGAGCAGCGCATCAAGGGCAACGACACCGAGGCCGGCGACGAGTTCGGGATCTCCGTCGCGATCCGAGGCGACGTGGCCATCGTCGGCGCCTACCTCGACGACGACGCGGGCAGCGGGTCCGGGGCCGCGTACGTCTTCCGGCGCTCCGGCACGACCTGGACCCAGGAGGCGAAACTGACGGCCTCCGACGCCGCCGCGGGCGACCGCTTCGGCACCTCCGTCGCCATCGACGGCGACACCGCGATCGTCGGCGCCCCGTTCACCTTCATCGTCGGCTTCCAGACCGGGACCGCGTACGTCTTCCGTCGGCAGGGCCAGTCGTGGACAGAGACCCAGCGACTCAACGCGCCGGTGCTCGAGGCGGGCGCGTTCTTTGGAGGCTTCATCACGCTCGACGGCGACGTCGCGGTCTTCTCGGCGATCGCCGAGGACTCCCCGGGCCTCATCGACGCTGGCGCGGTCTACGTCTATCGACGCAGCGGCGAAGCCTGGCCCCTCGAGAAGCGGATCGTCCCGAGCGACCATGCCGCGGGTCAGGCCTTCGGATCTGCGGTATCGCTGCGCAACGGGGCACTCCTGATCGGGTCCTACCAGGACGACGGGCCCGGCGGCGTGGACCAGGGCTCCGCCTACGTCTTTCGCAACGCGGGCACGGCCTGGACGCAGGAGGCCAAGGTCCGCGCGACCGACGGCGCGGCTGCGGACTTCTACGGCGCGGCCGTCTCGATCTCCGCCGACGCCGCCATCATCGGGGCCTACCAGCGCGACGCCACGGGCACGGTGGTGACGGCGGACGCGGGCATGGCCTACCTGCTGCGGCGGCGGCCGGGCGGGCAGTGGTACGACGCGGGGCGTGCGACCCTCGCGATGCCGATGCCGCAGGACTACTTCGCGTCCGCGGTCGCGATCGATGGCCCGTTCGCCGTCGGCGGGTGCCTGAATCGCGACGGCCCGACCACCAACGCCGGCGCCGCGTATGTGATCGACCTCGCCTCCTGCGCCTGCGACGCCAACTGCGACGCGAGCACCGGCAGCCCGGTCCTGAACGTCGCGGATTTCGTGTGCTACCTCAACCGCTTCGCGGCCGCGGATCCCTACGCCAACTGCGACGGGAGCACGACGGCGCCGGTGCTGAACGTGGCGGACTTCGTGTGCTTCCTCAACAAGTTCGCGGGTGGCTGCGGGTAGGGTGGTCGGTTCAGGCCCAGACCTTCTGCGCGGCCAGGGAGCCTCGGAAGGCGGACTCGAGGCGTTGTTCCTGGGCGCGCTCGTGGTCGATGGCGACGGGGAGGATGAGGCTGAACATCGAGCCGCGTCCGACATCGGAGACGAGTTGGATCTCGCCCTGGAGGATGCCGGCGAGTTCCTTGGAGATGGCGAGCCCCAGGCCCGTGCCGGCGTGCTCGCGGGTGTGTCCGGCGTCGAGTTGGGTGAACTTGCTGAAGAGGCGGGCCTGGTCCTCGGGCGCGATGCCGGGACCGGTGTCGATGACGCTCACGCGGACGCGGTCGGGCTCGCGCTCGCCGCCCCGGGCGGGGAGGTGCTCGACGCGAAGGGTGACGCGCCCGGGCTTGCCGGGCTCGCCCTTGGGGGTGAACTTGACGGCGTTGGAGAGGAAGTTGAAGACGATCTGCTGGAGTTTCTTGGCGTCGGTCTCGACGGGCGGGATGCCCGCGGCGTCGGCCTCGAAGACGAGTTCGAGGCCCTTCTTCTCGGCCTGGGGGGCGATCAGCCCGAGGATGCCCTGGCACGCCTCCACGAGGTTGATGGGCGCGGCGTTCAGGGGCGACTTCCCGGCCTCGATCCGGGCCATCTCCAGGAGGCTGTTGATCATCTCCAGGAGCGAGCGGCCCGCGGTGAGCATGTTCTCGAGATAGCGGAGGCGCTTGGAGAGCCGGGTGGAGTCGTCGCCGGCCTCGAGTTCGGCCTGCGCCTGCTCGCGCATGATCTCGGCGAACCCGATGATCGAGTTCAGCGGCGTGCGCAGTTCGTGGCTGATGTTGGCGAGGAACTCGCCCTTGAGCCGGGCGGCCTCGAAGAGGGCGGTGTTCGACTCGGCCAGTTCGTTGAGTTTGACGTCCAGCGCGCTGTTGATCGAGCGGAGTTGGTCCTGGGCGCGGGCGAGTTCGCTGAGCATCGAGTTGAACGTGCCCGAGAGTTGCTCGAACTCGTCCCCCGTGCGGATCTGCGAGCGGATGGTGAGGTCGCCCTCGCGGACCCGCTCGGCGGTCTCCTTCAGTTCGCGCACGGGCGAGAGGATGACCTGGTGGGTGATGAGGTAGAAGACGAGGACCGCGAGCCCGAGCACGAACATGCCCGCGGAGAGCAGATAGGCGGTGTTGGTGGCCAGGAGCCAGGCGGGCTCGAAGGGCCGGCGTTTGAGGAGGACGATGGACTCCAGCGCGCCGGGGGCCGGGGCGGAGGTCGGGGCGCGGAGCGCGCGGGCGTAGCGGTACTCGCGTTCGAGCCCGCGCCACTCGGCGTCGACGACCTCGTCACGGAGACGGGACTTGTCGAGGAGCCGCAGGGCGCGGGCGAGGAACTTGTCGGACGCGGCGCGGGTGGCGGCGGCGTCGCGCGAGAGCCGCTCGGCGGAGATGCCCGCGCGCTCGCTGACCGTCGCGGGGCTGCCGCCGGCGGGCTCGAGCCGGAGCCAGACGTCGGTGAGTTGCCGCGAGACCTCGTGCTGGCCCTCGTCCACGAGCGCGGTCATGCGGAACCACGGGACGGTGAGCGCGACCAGCACGATGAGGACGACCGCCCCGCCAAAGAGCAGGAGGCACTTGTTCGCCAGGGAGATCCCGCGCCACATGGGGGGAGTCTACGGGTGGGGCCGAGGGCGGGCGGGCACAAGGAGAAGCCGCCCCCCGCGAGCAGGGGCGGCCCTCGTGTCAAGGGGCGTGGGGTTCTCGGCGGGACGCCGGGGACGCCGAATGCTCCGGCCTTTGGAGAGAAACGCCATCGGCGGCGCGGACTCACGCGGGAGCGGCGCCGTTGCGCGAGTTTCGTTCATTGCTTCTTGGCAGTGTCGAACTTGGCCTTCCACAGCGCGGCCTTGGCGTCGTAGCCCTGGTCGGGCTCGGCCTTGGCCCACGCCTCGTAGAGCATCTGGAACTGCAGGGCCATCTGCCCGGCGATGGGGTGGTCCTCGCCCATGACGCGGGTGATGATCCCGCGGGCTTCGAGGAGATAATCCTCGGCGTCCTGGTATCGCCCGAGTTCGCGGAGGCAGCCGCTGTACCACCCGAGGATGAAGGCGGTGCCGGGGTGGTTGGGCGGGTGCGAGATGCGGGCGCCCTTGAGGGCGCGGTCGAGGTAGTGAACGGCCTCGGCGTACTTCTTCTGGGTGCGGAGGGAGTTCCCGAGGTTGGCCAGGCCCGTGATCGTGTCCGGGTGGTTCTCGCCCAGCACCTTGACGCTGATCTCGACGCTCTTGCGATTGAGGGCGTCGGCCTCCTGGGTTCGGCCGAGTTCCTTGTAGACGATCCCGAGGTTCCCCATGCTGGTGAGGGTGTCGGGGTGCTCCTCGCCCAGCGCGATGGTGCGATCGCGGAGGGTCGCTTCGTTGATGGTGCGGGCGAGTTCGATCCGGCGGGCGTAGTCGGCGGGGTCGGTGGTCTTCCCGGCCATGGCCGCCTGATAGTGCAGCAGCCCGAGGTTGGCCCGAACGGTGAGCGTGAAGGGGTGCGTGGCGGGCCTGGTGCGCTGCAGGACTGCGAGGACCTCGGTGAACGTTCGCTCGGCCTCGTCGAACTGCTCGGTGTCCATGAGCGAGACGCCCAGGACGTTCAACGCGTTGACGGTGTCGTCGTGCTCCTTGCCCAGGCTCTTCACGCGGGCGCGGACCTGCTCGCGGGCGAGGCCGATGGCGTCGTCGGTGCGGATCTGGAGCGCGTAGAGGTTGGCCAGGGCGTCGCGTGCGGCGGCGGTGGCGTCGTCGTCGGCGCCGAAGAGCCGCTCGCAGGCCTCGACGGCGGACTTGAGGATGCGCTCGGACTCGTCGTGGCTCCCGCTGAGGATGAGGAGGGTGCCCAGCGCGGTGCGGGCGCGCCAGGTCTCGCGGTGGTCGGCGCCGAGTACGCGCTCGCAGAGCGCGAGGGCCTCGCGGAGGTGCGTGGTGGCCTGGGGGTAGTCGCCCAGCCCGGAGTAGGTCTTGCCGATGGTCCCGTGGAGGCGTGCGGCGACGAGGGGCCGATCCTTGAAGCGATCCGGCATGCCGAGGGCGGCCTTGTCGAGGACCGCGCGGACGGTGACGTCCCTGCCCTGGGCCTGGGGGTTGGCGGCGCCGAGCATCTCGTCGAGGAACGCGACGGTGGCCTCGGCCTCGGCGAGGCGCGTCTCGGCGAGCGCGCGCTGCTGGGCCTCGCCGGTGCGGGCGTGCTCGGCGGCTTGCTTCTGGCGGCGGGCGTCGACGAGCCCGGCGGTGGTCCCGATGACGCCCAGCACGAGCGCCGCGGCGACGAGCGCGGAACCGACAACCGGGCCCCGATGCCGGCGTACGAACTTGCGGAGCCGATAGACCCGCCCGGGGGGCGCGGCGAGGACAGCCTCGTTGAAGAGGTAGCGTCCGATGTCGGAGGCGAGCCCCTGGGCCGAGTCGTAGCGGCGGGCGCGGTCCTTCTCGAGCGCCTTCATCACGATCCAGTCGAGTTCGCCGCGGGCGATCGTGCCCAGGCGCTTGGGCTCGATCCCGCGTCGCGCGGCGACCGAGGCGATGGTGTCCGCGGCGCGGCTCAGGCGCGTGCTGGGCTTGGGTGGCTCGACCTCGCGGATGATGCGCTGGATCTCGCCGAAGGCCGCGGATCGCAGCGCGGCGCTGTCGAAGGGCGTGCTCCCGGTCAGGAGTTCGTAGAGCAGGACGCCCAGCGAGTAGACGTCGGTTCGCATGTCGATGTCGAGGCTTCCCTCGGCCTGCTCGGGGCTCATGTACTCGGGCGTGCCGATGAGTTGGCGGTGCTCGGTGAAGAGGGTCTTCTCGGTCAGGCGGCTGGCGGTGGCCTTGGCGATCCCGAAGTCGATGACCTTGGCGTGCGGGCGCCCGTCGTGCGTGGCCACGAGGATGTTGCTGGGCTTGAGGTCGCGGTGGATCACGCCCTTCAGGTGCGCGTGCTGCACGGCCTGGCAGACCTGCACGAAGAGTTCGAGGCGGTCGCGGATCGCCAGGTTGTTCCGGTCGCAATAGTCGGTGATCGGGTCGCCCTTGCAGAGTTCCATCACGAAGTACGGGCGGCCGGCGTCGGTGGACCCGGCGTCGAGCACGCGGGCGATGTTGGGATGGTCCATGAGCGCGAGGGCCTGACGCTCGGCCTCGAATCGGGCGATGACCTGCCGCGTGTCCATCCCGAGTTTGATGATCTTGAGGGCGACGCGGCGCTGGACGGGTCGCTCCTGCTCGGCCATGAACACCGAGCCGAACCCGCCCTCGCCGATGAGTTGGAGCAACTTGTAGGGTCCGATGCGCGAGCCCGGTCCCTCTCGCATCGGAGCCGAGAGCGTGGCGTTGTCGGCGGCGGAGGTGCGGATCGTCTGGGCGGCGGGAGAGGAGGTGGGGCTGACGAGGAAGCGATCGTCGTCGGCGGCGGCGAGCATGGCCTCGAGACGCCGGCGAAGGGCGTCGTCCCCGCCGCACTCGCGCGCCAGCGCCGCGGGGCGCTCGGCGGCGGGGAGGTCGATGACGAGGTCGAAGATCCGTCGGAGGTCAGCGTGCTCGGGCATCGGGCGCTCCAGCATCGGGATCGAGGCGCCCGGAGGCGATGGCTTCCTTGAGCCACCCGCGTGCGAACGCCCAGTGCCGCTTGACCGTCGGGCCCGAGACGCCCAGCGCCGCGGCCGTCTGCTCGATGGTGAGCCCGGCGAAGAAGCGGAGCCGGACGACGCGGGCGGCGTCGGGGTCGGCGCTCTCCAAGCGGGCGATCGCGTCGTCGAGGATCAGGAATCCGGCGGCCTGGAGGTCCGAAGCCGGATCGGGGAGCGAGGCGAGGTCGAGGGCGGCACGACGGGCGTCGGGGCCACCGCGGATGTGGGCGGCGCGGGCGCGAGCGTGGTCGATGACGATGCGGCGAATCGACTCGGCGGCGGCGGCGTAGAAGTGCGCCCGCCCGGCCCACGGGAGATCACGCGGCCCGGCGAGGCGCAGGTACGCCTCGTGGACCAAGGCCGTCGCCGAGAGGGTGTGCCCTGGACGCTCGCGGGCGAGTTGGTCGTGCGCCAGCCGCCGGAGTTGGTCGTACACGAGCGGGAGGAGTTGGTCCGCGGCGCGACGGTCTCCCTGGGCGGCGGCGTCGAGGAGCCGGGTGGCGTCGGTGGTTGGCGTGGCCGCGTCGCCCGGGGGCACGGGTCACCTCGGGGCGTTGCGGGGGTGCCCGACGAGCCGACGCGTAGTGGGGGCCTTGGAGGCTGGGAGCGCCGGGTGGGTCTGCATCTGGCGCGAGTCCGGATTGTCGGGCTCCTGCACGTTGACGCCCTGGGCCGCGATCCCGCGGGCCGAGACGACCTTGCGATAGCAGCCCGGAAGCAGCGCGAGGCCTGCGCAGAGTGCCAGCACCGAGAAAGGAGCGAGGGACCGGGCGGAGCGGGCTGGGCGGCGCATGGAGGACTGTAGCGGTAGACTGCGCGCCGAGGAGCCCCAACATGTGCAACGCGATGCGGCGGATTGTGCTGTGGGTGGTGCTGGTGCTGTGCGGGTCGGCGGCGGCCCAGGACCTGCCCACGGACCCGAGGTACGTGCGCGGGGAACTGGCCAACGGCATGGCGTACATCGTGCGCCGCCACGACAACCCGCCGGGTCGGGCCGCGTTCTGGCTCCACGTCTCGACGGGCTCGCTCAACGAGTCGGAGTCGCAGCGCGGGGCGGCGCACTACCTCGAGCACCTCGCGTTCAACGGGTCGGCGAACTTTCCGCCGGGCTCGGTGATCCCGTTCTTCGAGTCGATGGGCCTGACGTTTGGGCAGCACCAGAACGCGTACACGAGTTTCGATCAGACGGTGTACCAGATCGAGTTGCCGGACACGAAGCCCGAGACGGTGGGCAAGGCGCTGCTGTTCCTGTCGGACGTGGCCGGGCGTCTCTCGCTCCTGCCGGTGGAGATCGACGACGAGCGGCAGGTGATCTTGGAAGAACGCCGGTCGCGGATGTCGGGCGCGCAGCGCGTGGGAGATGAGTTCCTCGAGCGGCTCTCGCCGGGCTCGCTCTTCGGGCGGCGCAGCCCGATCGGGGTCGAGGAGACGCTCGCACGGCTGGGCGAGCCGGAGTTCAGGGATTACTACTCCCGGTTCTACGTCCCGTCGAACATGACGCTGCTGGCGGTGGCGGACATGCCCGAGGCGGACGTGGTCAAGGCGATCGAGTCGGCGTTCGGAGGCGGCGAGCGTGCGGCCGTGCCCGCGGACGCGGACCCGGGGATCCGTCCGCCCGAGGCGTCGCGGGCGATCGTGCTCAGCGACGCGGAGATCACGCAGGCGACGGTCTCGGCGATCTGGCTGGGCGCGCCGCGGCCCTCGACCAAGACCGAGCCGCAACTGCGCGAGGAGTTGGTGCGGGGGCTCGGGGTGTATGCGCTGAACCGGCGGCTTCAGGCGGCGGTGAACGAGGGCAAGGTCGCGTTCCTCTCCGGGAGCGCGTCGTCGTCGGACCTGTTCAGGGGGGCGACGATCTCGCAAGTGACGGCCACGGGCAAGCCCGAGTCGTGGCCGGCGATGCTCGCCGACCTGGGCCGATTCCTGCAGGCCGCGCGGCAGCACGGGTTCCGCGATAGCGAGATCGAGGACGTTCGGCGGGCTCTCCTGGCATTGGCCGAGCGGCAGGTCGAGACCGACGCGACCCAGCCGGCGACGCAGATCCTGGCGAGGCTGAACGCCGCGGTGGCGGACGGGGAGCCGATCGTGTCGCCGGAGCAGGGGCTCGAGATCATGAGGCGGCTGCTCCCGACGATCACGCCCGCCGAGGTCTCGGCCGCGTTCGCGTTGGTGTTCCCGGCGGATTCGCCCGTGATCTTCCACGCCGAGATGCCCAGCGCGGCGAAGATCCCGACCGAGGAGGAACTCGTGTCGGCGGGCACGGCGGCGCTGTCTGTCACGACCGAGGCCGAGGGCGAACGGGTCAAGCCCGCGTCGATCCTCGCGTCGCTCCCCGAGCCCGGGACGATCGTCGAACGAGCGGAGTTCGATGACGGGAAGATTGCCGCGGCCTGGCTGGGCAACGGCGCTCGCGTCTGGCACCGCTTCTCCGACTATCGCAAGGACCAGGTGATCGTGGTTGTCGGTCTCGCGGGAGGCCAGATCGAGGAGACGTCGGCCGATCGGGGCATCTCGGATGCAGCGGCCCTCGCATGGCGGCGGCCGGCCACCGGACGATGCACCTCCACGGACGTCCGCGACCTCTTGGTCGGGAAGAAGGTGCAGGTCGGCGGGGGCGCGCAGGAGGACACGATGGGGCTCTCGGCCGTTGGCTCCGTGGCCGACCTCGAGGTTGGGATGCAGCTCATGCACGCGCTGCTGACCGATCCCGTCATCGAGGCGCCGGGCCTGGCGCAGTGGCAGGACGAGGCCGCCATCGATGCGAACCAACGCAGGCTCGACCCCGAGGCGATGATGGCGGAGGCGCTCCCCGCGGCGGTGTATCCGGCGGATCAGGCGCGCGTCCGCCCGCTGGAGGCGGAGCAGGCGCGGGCGATCACGGTCGATGCCGCGCAGGCGCGCCTTCGCCGGATCATCACGACGGCGCCGATGGAGGTGGTGATCGTCGGGGAGATCGAACGCGAGGCGGCGCTGGCGCTCGTCGCGCGGTACATCGGCTCCCTCCCGGCGCGGGAGCGCATCTCCGCCGACACGCTCCGACCCCTGCGGACCATGACCCGGCCCAAGGGTCCGATCGTGGTGGAGCGGCCGATGAAGACGGCGACCGACAAGGCCGTGGTCCTCACCGGGTTTTACGCGGCGGACTACGCGAACATCGCGGAGCACCGGCGCCTGCTCCTGGCGTCGCGCATCCTCACGACGCGCGCGATCACCGAGATTCGCGAGGCGAGGCAACTCGCGTACAGCCCGGGCGTGGGCGTTGCGCCGGGCATGACGTACCCGGGCTTCGGGCTCTGCTACGCGTACTCGACGACCGCGGTGGAGAAGCGCGCGGCGCTGGTCGCGGCGTTCAACGAGTTGTTCGACCGCTTCGCCAAGGACGGCCCCACGCCCGAGGAGATGGAGACCGCCAAGAGGCAGACGGCCAACTCGATCGACCAGCAGTTGCGCGAGCCGGGGTATTGGGCGTCGCGACTCGGGACGCTCACCTATCGCGGGGTCAGCGTCGAGGCGCTGCTCTCGGCTCCCGCGGCGTATCAGGCTCTGACCGCCGAGGAGGTCCGCGACGCCGTCGCTCGGCATCGCACGCCGGAGGGCTCGTACACGATCTCGATCTGGCCGGAGAAGTAGGGCTGGAGGAGGCGGATTGAAGATTGGGGGTGGGGGTGGGGGGGGGGCAGCCGAGCGCTGATGACGCGAGTAGGAATCGTGGGTTCGAAGAATCATGATAGAGCCACGCGATTTATCTTCACACCGGGTCCGAGTTGTGGTAAACGGGTGTCGTTGAGCCGTGCGACGTTCGCACTGGCGGGTTGGTTGGCGAGTATGCGTCATGGCGGTCGCCGGGAAGAGGACTGGAGGTGCCGGATGAGGACGCGGATGATGTCTCTCACTCTCTCTCTCTCTCTCTGCGTTTGTGGTCCTGCTCGTGCCGCTGACATCGGTAGCCCAAGCGCAGACCGGGCCGATCGTGGGCTGGGGCTATAACAGCGACGGCCATGCACATCCGCCCGTGGAGTCGCAGGACTATGAGTATCGCGCCGTTGCCGCAGGCTTTGAGCACAGCGTCGCGATTCGAGCAGACGGATCGCTGGTGGCGTGGGGAAGCAATCAGTTCGGCCAGACGACACGTCCGTCAATACTGAGCACCCGCAATGTCGGGGCGATCTCCGCCGGATACTACCACAGCTTGGCCATCATTCACAATCCCGGCCAGTCGGATGATGGGCATGTCGTCGCGTGGGGCGACAACTCCGAGGGGGGCGTGCAACGTGCCGTCATCGCTCGGTGCAGCGATAGCGATCGCGGCGGGCGAGCACTGGAGCGTGGCGATCCGGGCGTCCGATGGACGGATTATGCCCTGGACTTCAGAACAAACCTGCGGCGACAGCGGCCAATGCACGGGTCCATGCGGCTCTGGCCCCTGGAACCCAACCGTAACAGGACTGCCAGACAACGAGAATGTGGGCTTTGTCGCAGTATCCGCTACTGGTCACTGGGGACTGGCGCAGCGAGCCGATGGTACCTTGCATGCCTGGGGCGCAGACGACGAGTGTCAGGTCACGCACGCGTACCTCGGGTGGGCTTCATCCTTCTCCGCCGGTCACAAGCATGGCGTCGTGATCCGACCAAATCCGCTCGACAGCGACGAGTTCGACGCCTGGGGTCATGGGTGGTACGGCCAAACTTCCACAGGCGATGCCTGTTCTGGCGCGTGCACTCCAAACAACTGTCCCCCATTGAATGACTGGTGTTTTGCGCCGCCGCCACAGCCATTCCCAACACCACCAGACCTGATCCGCGTTGATGGAGGGTATTACCACACGACCGCGCAGATCGAAGAGCGGACCGTGTTCGCATGGGGCCGAAACCACGAGTATCAGTGCTTTGTTCCCGCCGGCCCACTCATCACGTACTCTGCGAACTATGACCACGGCGTGGGGGTGGAGGACATTTCCAGTACCGACGCATTCACAAATGCCGATGGGCAGCCGACACTTGTTCGATACTCGGCCAGTGACATCTTGATGTTCAACGTGATGCACGGCTTGGGCTATGCCGGCGCCGATTGCAACGGTGACCGCGTGCTGGACACGCTCGATTACGCGTGCTTTCTCGCTCGCTTCGAGCGAGCACGCAGATTGTGGGGTCTCGAATGAGACAGCCGTACGGTCTCGGCCCGGCTGGATGCGGCATCGTCGTGCTCTCGATGTGCGTGGGCCGCGTCGGCGCGCAACCCGGAGAGTTGGTCGGCTGGGGATCGAACGCCTTCGGGCAAGTTGCTCCGCTACCCCAAGGGCCGTTTCGCGCCATCAGTGGCGGGCGCAGGCACTCCATCGGCATTCGCGCCGATGGCTCGCTTGCGGCGTGGGGCGAAGGAAAGGGAGGCGTCCTGTTCGTGCCGACTGGGACGTTCATCGCCGTCGATGGCGGGTTGAAATGGAACGTCGGCATTCGCTCCGACGGAACTCTCGCGGCGTGGGGTGACAACACATATGGGCAAAGCGACGTGCCGCCCGGGATGTTCATCAAGGTATCCGCCGGAGCGACACACGGCCTCGCGGTCCGCACTGACGGCGCACTGCTCGGATGGGGCTCGAACAGCAACGGCGAAGCGGTCGCGCCCCCCGGGTCGTATATCGATGCCACGGCCGGCCGAGGATTCTCAATCGCATTGAGAGACGACGGAACATTGATTGGCTGGGGTTACAACCCGTCTGGCGAAACCAACGTTCCGTCTGGAGTATTCGTCGCCGTAGGGGCCGGGATCAACTTCGCTGCCGGCATCCGATCGGACGGGACGCTCGCCGCGTGGGGAGCCAACAACTATGGACAGGCCAGTCCGCCCGGCGGCACGTATCGGGCGATCGCAGTCGAGTCTCAGTTTGCCGTGGCGTTGACAACCGATGACCGGGTGGTTGGATGGGGCTTCAATCTGGCTGGCCAGACCAATCCTCCCCCGGGTCGATTCGACTCGATCGGTGCGGCCGGTTATGCCGCCCATGCCATTCGCAAGGAGTGCTACGCCAACTGCGACGGTTCGGCGGCGAGCCCGCACCTGACGGTGAACGACTTCATCTGTTTCATGAACAGGTACGTCGCGGGCGATCCGTACTGCAACTGCGACGGGAGCACGGCCCAGCCCTCGCTCAACATCAACGACTTCATCTGCTATATCAACGTCTTCTCGGCGGGGTGCTCGTGACGCGTTCGTTCGGCGGGGCGCCCGTCATGCCGAGCGCCCGCTGCCCCGCGAGGCACGGCGTTGGCTCGTTCGCTACGCTTGCCGCGTGGCGAAGGGAGCGACAGAGCGGGCCGGGCCGCTGACCGCGGACATGCGCGTCGTGGTGCTGCACGGGAAGGAAGGGTTCCTCCAGACGGAACTGACCGCTCGGCTGCGCGAGGCACTGACGGAGCGGCACGGGGGCGTGGACACGATCCGGTTCGAGGGCGCCTCGGCGTCGGCGGCGGACGTGCTCGACGAGTGTCGGACGTTCGGGCTGATGACGGCCCACAAGATGGTCGTGGTGGACGAGGCCGACGAGTTCCTGGCGCGCGGCGAGACGCGGGCGCTCCTGGAGCGGTACGCGGACGCGCCGAGCGAGGCGGCGACGCTCGTGCTGCGGTCGGAGCGATGGAACAAGGGCAAGTTGGACGCCAAGATCGAGAAGGTCGGGACGATCCACAAGTGCGAGGTCGATTCGGACGCGAAGGCGATCGACTGGGCGATCCGGCGGTGCGAGAAGCGGCATGGGGCGACGCTGGAGGCCGACGCGGCGCGAGGGCTGGTTGCGCGAGTTGGGCCGGACCTGGGGCGGATCGACTCGGAACTGGCGAAGTTGTCGCTGCTGGTGGGCGGGTCGAGGCCGATCGGCCCGGCGGACGTGGCGACGCTGGTGGGGCAGACGCGCGAGGAAGAGGTGTGGAGCGCGCAGGCGTCGCTGCTCTCGGGGGACGCGGCGCGGGCAGTGGGGCACGTCCGGGCGATCCTCGAATCATCGAAGCGTGACCAGCACATCCCGCTGAGTTACGCGTGCCTGGACCTGGCGCGGAAACTACACGGGATCGCGTGGGGGCTCAAGGCCGGGAGCCATCCGCGGGAGATGGCCGGGAAGTTCTCGCTGTGGGGCCCGTCGTTCGATCCGGTGATGGCGGCGGCCCGCCGTGGCGACCCCAGGCGGTTCGCGGGGCTGCTGTCGGCGGCGGTCGAGGTGGATCACGGGTTGAAGACCGGGGGGATAGACGCCCAGCGCGGTTTGGAGGGGCTGGCCCTGCGGTTTGCCCGGGTTCTCTCGGGGCGGTAGTCAAAGCGGAAGCGAGCCATCGGCCGATACCACCCCATCGGGCGCGGTTGGTGCGCCCCTGGATCTCGGACCTGGGGCCGGAGTCCCCGGAGGGCTGGTATGCGGACGGGCCACATGCTTCGACTGGCGATGGTCGCGGGAGCGGCGGCGTCGCTATGGGCACTCGGCGGATGCGCCGGCGGGCCGGAAACAGCCGCGCGCGACCCGGTGCAGAGCAAGCCGACGCCGCGACCGGCCCAGGCGTCGGCCCCGCGAGCGCCCGCCACGAACCCCCCGTCCCAGGCCGCCAGCGTGCCAGCGGCGGGTCCGAAGGTCGAGCCCAAGCAGGACATCGCGGCGATGGTGCAGGAGTCGGCGCTTCGTCTCGAAGAGGCGATGCGCGCGATCGAGGCGCAACCCGCCCCGACCCCCGCTGCGGGTTCCTCCGCGGCGCCGGCATCGCCCATGTCCCCCGAGCCGGTCTCGACGGCGATCCGCGGCACGAGCCCCACGCTCGCGGATCTGCTCCAAGAGACACTGTCGGCCGATTGGGGCCCAACCGGGCCCGGAGTCGATCACGCGGCGTCGGCCATGGTCGTGGGGATCGGCGGCGATGCCCCGATCGCACCCGTGCCGCCCGCCGCGACGACCGAGACGATCATTACCGCGGATCCGAAGCCTCCCAAGCCGCTGCCCGAGCGGGTCGAGGAGGCGACGCTGCTGCTGATCGACCTGTTGCGGCAGCAATCGACGGACGAGGCGTCGGCGGCGCGGGCCTCGCTCGCGCTGGCCGCGCTCGAAGCGCTCCACCCCGGCGCGACGCAGCAGGTGATCACGCCAGCGGGCGTCGAGGACCCGGTCACTCCCGAGCAGCGGCAGGCGATCGAGACGTTCCGCTCGATCGCGCGGGCCGTCGGCGAGTTGCCGCTGGAGGCGCCGGACCTCTCGTGGCGGGTCAACGCGATCGCGGAGCAGTCGCTGGCGGCGCAGCCGATGCGCATCGCCAATGCGGCGCTGTGCACGAAGGTCAGCGGGTTCGGGCAGTTCGTTCCGGTCGCTTCAACCCGGTTCTCGGCGGGCCGGGCGAATCGCGTGCTGGTCTACGTCGAGGTGGACAACTTCACCTACCGCAGCCTGTCCGACCTCGACGCGGCGTCCGCGGCGGGCCGGGCGGGGGCGGCAATCAACACCACCGATCGCTACGCCGTCGAGTTGTCGCAGGAGTTGCAGTTGCGGCACGACCCCGACGGCCTGCTCGTCTGGGCGAGGCCCGAGCAGCGCGTGCTCGAGACCTCGCGCAATCGCCGCCGCGACTTCTTCCTCGTGGACGACGTGACCTTTCCGGCGACGCTCTCGGCCGGGAGGTACAGCCTCAAGATCATCACCCGCGACAAGACGACCAACGCGACCGACGAGGTGGTCCTCCCGTTCGAGTTGGTCGCGGGCACGCCCCTGGCGGTGGAGCCGCGCGGACTGGGCGACTGATCGCGGTACGATGCGGGGATGCGAGGCGGCGTGCTGATCGCGGTGGCGGCGCCGGCGGAGGCACGCGCGGCGTGTCGCGCGGCCGGCATTTCCCTTGAGCCGCCGCCGTGGACGCTTGTGCCGCTCTGGCCCGGCGCGGACCTCGTGGTTACGGGCGTGGGCAAGGCCAACGCGGCAGGCGGCGTCGCGCGGGTCGCGGACCCCACGCGGCACGGGCTGGTCCTGAGCCTGGGGATCGCGGGCGCGCTCCCGCGGTCTGGCGGCACGATGCTCGCGCTCGGCTCGCTCGTCGTGGCGACCGACTCGGTGTACGCGGATGAAGGGCTGGAATCGCCCGCGGGGTGGGCGACGGTGGCGGAGTTGGGCTTTCCGCTCGCACCTGCGCCGATGAGGGGCAACGCGGTGCCGGGGGACGCGGGGGCGGTGGTGCGGCTCGCGACGTGGGCCGACTCCACGGGACCGATCGCGACGGTCTCGACGTGCTCGGGGACGGACGCGCTCGCGGCCAAGGTGGCGGCGAGGACCGGCGCGCTGGCCGAGGCGATGGAGGGGGCGGCGATCGGGCAGGCCGCGTGCCGGCTCGGGCTCGCGTTTGCCGAGGCGAGGGCGATCAGCAACACCACCGGCGACCGAGCATCGCAGCGGTGGGACATCCGCGCGGCCCTGGCGCGGCTCGAGCGGATGGTCGGCGGGCTCCGCGAAGGGTGGGGAGGATCCGAGCCGGCGGCGCACCCGGGTTGATCCGCGCGGTATGCTGGGCGCGGGAACGCGAGACCGGCCGTGGCGATGCTGACTCCAGCGGAAGAATCGGGGCTTGCCGGCCTGCGGCTCGCGGGACGCGTGCAGCGTGCGCTCACGCAGGTCGGGCCCGCGCGGCTGGGTGAGTTGCTCGCGTCGATGCGGCGCGAGGCCGCGTCGCGGCACCTCATCTATCAGCACGAGGGCGTGGACGAGATCATCCGCATCCTCCCGTGCCCGATCACCGTCCGCCGCGACCAACTCGCGTACATCCATTCGGTCTCGCTGACGATCCTCAACGCGCTCAAGCGGCTCCCGGACATCTACCTCAACAGTTTCGCCGTGCGCGACCTCCTGCGGCTCTCGCCGGTCGAGGAGCAGTGGCTCTGGGACTGCTGGGGCCCGTCGCAGCGCGAGAACAACCCCATCTTCGGGCGGCTCGACGCGATGGTCGACTTCACGAGCCCGATGTGGAAGGACTCGCTGCGGTTCGTTGAGCCGAACCTGACCGGCATCGGGGGGCTCCACCTCGCGCCCACCTGCGATCGCATCCTCTACGACGTGGTCGTCCCGGACCTGCTGGCCCGCGACTCCGGGTTGCGGCTCGAACTCGCGCCCGACATGCGCGAACTGCTCATCCAGGACCTGCTCGACCACCTCGAGGTGCTGGGCCGCCCGCGGGGGACCATCGCGCTCATCGACCCCAAGTTCGAACTCGACGGCCCGGACGAGCAGGACCGCCTCGCGCGCTACTTCACCGAGCGGCACGGGCTCACCGTCGTCCACGTCGATCCGTCGGAACTCGCGCTCCGCGGCGACGAGGTCTACTTCGGCGAGACGCGGATCGACGTGGCGTACCGCGACTACAGCGTGCTCGACCTGGAGGACCGCGCCCGTCGGGGCCTGGATCCCGCGCCGATGCGGGCGCTGTTCAAGCAGAACCGGATGGTCTCGTCGATCGCCGCCGAACTCGACCAGAAGAGTTGCTGGGAGATCATGACCGATCCGGCCATGGCGCAGCAGTTCTTCAACGCGGAGGAGCGACAGATTTTCCGTCGGCACGTGCTCTGGACGCGCCTCCTCTCGGATCGCCGATGCACCAACCCGCGGGGCGAGGCGGTGGACCTCCTCGCCTTTGCACGCAAGGAGCACGAGCACCTCGTCCTGAAGCCCAACCGGGCGTTCGGGGGCAAGGGCGTGGTCGTCGGACCCGCGGTGTCCACCGCGGAATGGGAGCGGGCCATCGACGGCGCGCTTCTCGACGGGGAGCGATGGGTGGTGCAAGAGTTGGCGGCGATTCCAGTCCGCGAGTTCCCGGTCATTGACCCTTCGGGCGCCATCGCGGACGAGCCGTTCTATGTCGTGATGGGCTTCGCCGCCTGCAAGTACGGGGCCGCCATCATGGCGAGGGC
Source organism: Phycisphaerae bacterium (assembly GCA_016793805.1). Taxonomy (GTDB): domain Bacteria; phylum Planctomycetota; class Phycisphaerae; order Phycisphaerales; family UBA1924; genus JAEUIZ01. The sequence goes on along the minus strand of JAEUIZ010000028.1, from coordinate 140,153 downwards.
CTCGCAGAAGCAGGTCGTCAACGTCGCCCAACGCGGCGGGGTCTGTGCCGTCATGCTCAGCGACGAGGTTCGCTAGGCGACGATCCGCCGCGCACCTCACCCATGCAAAGACCGAACGGGCTTTCTCCCGAGCGCCCGCCCACAACTGGCGAACGACTTCTGGTCGCGCGATTGGTGCGCGCAATAATGCCGACCATCTTCCCCCGTACCCAGTCGGCGAGACACGGGGCTCGCCGGTCGACCGAGGACAACACGATGCGAACTCGCCCGTCTGCGTTGCTTCTCTCCCTGCTCCTGGCTGGACCCGCATTCGCGCAGACCGACGCCGACGCGGCTCGGCCGAGGACACCCTCGGCGGACCAGCCCGGCGCGGTGCAACCTGCGACGCCCGCCCCCCCGCGTGAGGTCGGCTTCGAGACCCTCGCGCAACGCGGCCCGGATGGAAAGGTCCGGCGGGTTTCCGGGATTCTCGACATCTTGGCGATGAAGCGCAACCTGCTCCTCGACGACGCGGCCCGGGCCAAGTTGCGCCCGGTCCTCCTGAACTGGCTCGCGGATGTCGATCAGATCGCCATCGACAACCTGGACTTCCTCGAGAAGATCGAGCCCCCCGCGGGCGGCCAGGGCGTGATCGACAAACTCAACCTCGAGGACATGCCGTCGGTCCACGCGGTGGCACAGATGATGTCGCAACTCATGTCCGCCGGACCGCTGACGAACCACTGCGAGCAGAAGGGCGCCTTCACGCCCGAGCAGTCGAGCCAGAACCAGCGCATCGTGTCGGACTACCTCCAGGCGGTGATGAACGAGATCATGGCGGAAGCAGGCCGGCCCAACGACCTGAGCGTCCAGGCGCCCGCCGACGCGCAGAAGGCCAGCGCCAACGCCGTCAGCCGTTTCCTCTACGGGGTCTCCAGCCGCGACGCGATGTACCAGTACCACCGCCTTATGGCCGACGCCGCCGTCAACATCGACCCCGTCGTCGCGTCGCTGGGCCTGAGCGGGCCGGTCGCGGACAAGGTCAAGGGGCTGGTGCCCGCGGCCAAGAGCGCCACGACCTTCCACGACCGCCGCAAGGCCGTCCGCGCGATCCTCAACGAGTTGTCGTTCGATCAGCGGCGGGCGCTGCTCCAGAAGGCACGCGAACTCAAGCCCATCACCGACCCGTTCGAGATGGAGATGTACTAGCCCCGCCGCAGGTCCGCGGCACGCGGTTCACTCGCCGACGCGAGCGCGGAACGACGCGAGCGGCAGGCCGGCACGGTTGAACACATTTGAGCCCGATGCCGCGCCCCACGCGAAGCGGACCTCGCGCGGCTCGCTGACTCCCTCGGCGTTCAGCACGATCGCGTCGCCCTCGACGCGGGCGGCGGCCTTTCTGAAGGCCCCATCCGCGCCTGCGACTTCGAAGCCCTCGGGCGGCCCGCCGCGGGATTCGAGCCCCTCGGCGTGCCGAAGCACGACGCGCAGGCCCGCGCCCTCGGCCCGCGCCGACGCGAACTCCGGTCCGTCGCAGGGCACGTCAGTCTTGCCAAAGGTCCGGTGCAGCGCGAGCCGCGCGAGCCGTTCGCCGACCGTCTGCTTGTCGCGCGGGTGGATGTCGAGCGGATCGCCCACGTCCATCGTCACGACCATGCCCGTCTGCGGCAGCGCGAGCGCCGCGGCCTGGGCGACGCGCAACTCGGCCGCCGCCCCTGTGTCGCCCTTGTACGCGAACGGCGCGATCTGCACGAAGTAGAACGGGAACTCGCGCCCGAACGCCCGCCGCCAGTCGGCGATCATCGCCGGGAACAGCCGCGCGTACTGCTCGGCCCGACCCACGTTCGACTCGCCCTGGTACCAGATCGCCCCGCGAATCGCCATCGGCGTCAGCGGCGCGATCATCCCGTTGTAGAGCGACGCGGGCGTGCCCGGGCCGGGCTTCGCGTCGGGTTCACCCAGTCTCGCGAGCGCCGGCGCAAACTCCGGAAAGTCCGCCAGCCCCACGGCGCTCGTCCACGCCTCGGCGGGAGTCCCGCCCCAGTTCGAGCCGACAAGCCCGATCGGCACGCCCAAGGACTCGTGCATTTCGCGCGCGAAGTAGTACGCGACCGCGCTGAAGCCCTTGGCCGACTCGGGCGAGCACGCGGTCCATCCCGGTGCCGAGCCGAGCGTCTGTGCCGGCGCGTCGTCCCGCGGCGTCGCCGCGGTGACGTTCGTCACGTCGTACAGCCGAATCCCCGAGTGCGTCGCCTGACCGACCGCCCGGTCCGCGTCCTGGCTCGCCGCCAACGGCCACTCCATGTTTGACTGGCCGGAGCAGACCCACACGTCGCCCGCCAGCACGTCGCGGAGCGTGATCGTGTTCGATCCCTCGACGGTGATCGTGAACGGCCCACCGGCCTGGGGCGTGCGAAGGATGACGCGCCAGCGCCCCCGATCGTCCGCGCGGGCCTCGCCCGTCGCGTCCGCCGACCAACTCGCCCGCACCCGCACCGCCTCGCCCGGATCGGCCCAGCCCCAGATCGCCGCGTCCGCCTCGCGCTGGATGACCATCCCGCTCCCGAGCACGTTGGGCAGGCGCACCTCCGCGCGCGACGGCGACCCTACGAGCATCGCGATCCCGACAAGGCCCCACGCGACCGCGCCGCGAGCCCGTGACTCCATCATGGCGATACTCCTGATTAGACCCCGCCACGATACCGCGCGAGCGACGCTGCCGCCGACACGCGCGGCGCGATGGTTTCCCGGCCCCTACCGTCTCGACATGACCCACGCCCTCACCATCCGCGGCTTTCAGGACCTCATCCGCGATCGCTACTACAAGACCGACTCCGCCCGCGGCACGCCCGGCACCTTCATGTGGTTCATCGAGGAGGTCGGCGAGTTGGCCACGGCCCTCCAGAACAACGCGCCGGGCAAGCCCGCCACGCCCGAGCAGCGGGCCAATCTCGACGAGGAGTTCGCCGACGTGCTCGCCTGGCTCGCCACGCTGGCCAACGTCAACGGCGTCGACCTCGAACGGGCGCTGCGCAAGTACACCGAGCCGGGCGTCGAGGGTGTGAAGGACTGACCACGCCTCGGCGTTGTCGCGCTGGTGGTGGTGGGGGGGGGGGGGGGCGGGGGCAGAAAGGGCGGCTACCGCTTCGTGGCCACGAACACCCCGTGCAGATACGGCCCGCTCCCGCCGCCGGAGGACTCCTCGACGACCCGGCAATAGGGCACGAGCAACTCGTCGAATCGGGCCATGAGCGCTTCGTCCCAGGACATGCAGTAGCGCGCGTAACTGCGGAAGAACGCGGTGAACGAGACGGGCGACGGCGCGGCGGCGTCGGCGGGCGAGTCGAACTGGTTGTACTCGACGTTGGGGAGGAACTCCATGTCCATCCCCGCGGCACGGGACGAGCGCATCAACTCGTCCACGCGGAACAGGTGCTTGTCCTCGGCCTGGCGCTTGTCCACGTCGCGGCGGGCATAGAACGACATGCTCCGCGTGAACTCGTCCACCTTCGCCGCCTGCGCGGGCGAGAGAGCCCGGCCCGACGCCGCGGCGAGGGGCGCGAGGAACTGCACCAGCGCTCCCATGAGGACGTAGCCCTCGAGGCAAGGCTCCTGGAACGTGAGCACACCCCCGGGCGCGAGCGCGCGGGCCGCGTCGCGGACGAACCGGTCCACGTCGAGGATGTGGTGCAGCGTCGAGCGGAGCGCCACGAGCGAGAACGCGCCCGCGGGGAGGCGGTCGATCTCCTCGCCCATCAGCACTCCGTACGCGACGCGCGACGGCTCGACACCCCGGCGTGCGACCTTATCGCGGGTGATCCGCAGGAACGCTGGCGAGGGATCGGTCAGCAGCGTCAGCGGGTACGGCGACTCGGCGGCGAGCCCGAGCGAGAGAAGGCCCGTGCCGCACCCGATCTCGACCCCCGGCCGGTCGAACGACGCGCCGCGACGGCGCAGCAGCCGCACCATCCCGCGGCCCACCGCCAGGTTCGCGGGGTCGTTCGCGTACTGCGCGTCGTACCCGCCCTCGTCGTGCGCAAAGGCGCGCGGCGTGGAGATCCACGTCCATCCGTCGCGCACGGGGAGCGACCCGAGCCAGTCATGAACCTCGCGAGCCGTCATCGGAGCGAGTCTAGGGCTGCCGGGGCGCTAGCGCAACTCGACGCTCCAGTACGCCTCGTCGAGGAACGCCTTCCACGATTGGTACTTGGCGCTCCCCAGGCGCAGCGTGATCAGCGGGTTCCGCTTCGGCCGCTTCGCGGGGCGGACGAGCCGCATCCCGGCTTGCTCCGGCGTCCGCCCGCCCTTGCGCGCGTTGCACGTCAGGCACGCGCAGACCAGGTTCTCCCAACTCTCGCCACCGCCCTGCGTGCGCGGGACCACGTGGTCGATCGACAGGTCGCACGTCGGATAGTGTCGGCCGCAATACTGGCACTGGTTCCGGTCGCGAGCAAACAGGTTGCGGCGGTTGAGTTTGACGGCCTGCGCCGGCAGCCGGTCGTAGCCCATCAGCCGGATGATCCGCGGGACAGCGATGTCGCAGCGCACCGTGCGGACCCAGTCGTGGCGTTCACGCTCGAACTCGCGCTGGAATGCCGCCACCTCGCGCCACGAGTCAAAGTCGTAGTTGACGTACCGTCCGTCGTCGACATGGATGACCTCGGCGAGTTCCTTGGCCAGCAGCACGAACGCCCGCCGCGCCGAGACGACCCGGATCGCCATGTACAACTTGTTCAGGACCAGCACCTTCGCGTCGAGCCCGGTCCCGAAGCGGTCGATCAGTGTGCCGCTGGGACCGATCACCACCGATCCGTCCACGCCCTCGGCGTCGGGAACGTCGTGCTCCAACCCTCGCTGTCCGGCCTCCGAGCGGTGCATCACGTCACGCCTTCGCCGGGCGGTCCCCGCCCGGGTTCCAAAAGCGTAGAGAACGCGGCCGCGTGCGGCAACTACCCCGAGGTCCGGAAAGCCGTCGCCGCCTGGGCCTCGCTCACGGGGACGGCGGATCAGCCCGGCGCGGCACCGTGCGTCGCACGCACGACCGAGCGGATCCCCCCGCGACCGCGCCAGTGCGTCTCGACCACCAGCCACGCCGGTCGCATCGCGCACGCGAGGTCGGTGCGGATCCGATCGGTGACGGCCTCGTAGAAGATGCCCTCGTTCCGGAAGCCCTGCAAATAGAGTTTCAGGCTCTTGAGTTCGACGCACACCCCGCCCGCCGACGGCGGCCGCGGCTGGAACCGGATGTGGATCGTCCCGAAGTCCGGGTGCCCGGTCTTGGGGCACAACGACGTGAACTCCTCGGCGACGTGCTCGATGACCAGGGGCGACTCCGCCGGCGTGGGAAAGACCTCAAGCAGCGATGCGTCGGGCATGGGAAAGCAAAGCGCGCCGCCGCCGAGTCTTCAACCCGCCGGCGCGAGGCGGATCGTGCGGCCTCGGGCCGATCAGCCGTAGCGGGTCACGAGGTCCAGCACTGCGGGCTGGCGAGACTCGATCTGGAGCGATCGGCGGAGGGCCTTGATCGCCTCGTTGCGGGCCTCGAGGTCTTTCTGGTCGCTCGTGAGGTAGCGGTTCAGCAGGCACACGCCCACGCCGTTGAGCGCGGGGTAGTAGTTCGGGTCCTGCGCGAGCGACTTGCGGAACGCGGCGAGCGACTCGTCGTATCGCTGCTGCCGGAAGAGCGCCGATGCGAGCCGCTCGTACGCCACCGCCGAGGGGTGCGACGCGACCAACTGCTCCAGGGTGTTCTGCATCTCGGCGTACCGTCCGATGCGCCCGAGGCTGTCGGCCAGGTTCAGCAGCAACTCCGGGGACAGGTCCATGAGTTCCGCGGCCTGCTGGAACTCGACGACCGCGGCGCGGTGGTCGCCCAGCGCCGCGAGGATCGCCCCGAGGTTCACGCGGGCCGGGCCGCTGCTCGGACGAAGCCGAACCGCGCGCTGCGCATAGGGCCGTCCCGCCGCGGGTTCCGACAGTTGCATGTACGCCGTCGCGATGTTCAGGTTGGCGTCAAAATCGTCGGGCCGCAGTTGCAGCGCCCGCAGGTACGACTTGATCGCGTCCGTCAGGCGATTCAGGAGTTGCTGCACCAGCCCGCGGTTGTACTGCGCCTCGAAGTTCGTGGGATCGATCGACGCCGCCTGCGCGTACGCCGCCTCCGCTTGGGGCAAGTCGCCCCGCTCCCGGCGGATCTCCCCGATCCCCAGATATGCCGGCACCAGCCGCGGATTCACCGCGATCGCTCGCTCGAACTCCTGCAGCGCCACCTCCGTCAGGCCCTGGTCCTTGAGGATCCGCGCCCGAGCGAGGGCCTGGTCCGCTTCCGCGGGGGTCTTCTTCGCCTCGCGCGCGGCCTCGGCGTCGCGGGCCGCGGCCTCGCGGGCCTCGCGCGATTGCCGCGCTGACTCCGCCCGTGCCGCCCGACGCTCGCGCCACTTCGCGCACCCCGCGCTCGTCGCCAGCGACCCGCACGCCAGCCCGGCCGCCAGCAGCCCCAGAATCCGTGTTCTCGTGTTGGTCATATCTGAAGCATCACCTTGCTGATGGGTTCGGGGCCCGTCCGCGGCGCGGCCGGCCCCCCATTATCGGCACAGGATCGGCCACGAGTTTCCTCAGCCGCCGAAGGTTCAGGGTGTCGTACGGCGTCCCCTTCGGGTTATCCCCCTTGGGCGTCTCCATGATCTTGGGGACGTTTCGGAATGCCGGGTGGTTCACCACCGCCGCGAACCCGCTCTTGCCCAGCGACCGGCCCCCGATCGTCCCCGCGCCGATGTGCTCATGCCGATCCAGCCGGCTCCCGCACGCTCCCTTGGAGTCGTTCAGGTGCAGGGCGCGGACGTTCGCCAGGCCCGCGATGCGGTCGATTTCCGCCAGCGCCGCTTCCGCGCCGGCGATCGTCGAGAGGTCGTACCCCGCCGCGTGCGCGTGGCAGGTATCCACGCAGTACCCCACCCGGTCCGCCGGCCAGCCCGAGGCGATGATCCGCTCCCGGAGTTCGGCCAGTTCCTCGAAACGGCCCCCCAGCGTCGAGCCGGCGCCGACCGTGTTCTCCAGGCAACACACCGTGCCCAGCCGCTCCACTGAGGGCCAGAGCGCGCGGTACGCCTCGGCGATGCGAGCGATCCCGAATGCCGAGCCCGCTCCCGTGGGCGAGCCGGGGTGGTGGACCAGGTACGGAATGCCCAGCGCCGCGCACCGCTCCAGTTCGATCCGCATCAGGTCGATCGACTTTGCCCAGAGTTCATCGCTGGGCGACGCGAGGTTGATGAGGTAGCCCGCGTGCGCCACAACCCGCCCCCGCCAGTCCAGCCGATCCATCTCCGTCGTCCAGCGCGCGATCTCGTCTTCGTCCAGCGGCTTGGCCTTCCATTGCTGCTGGTTCTTCGTAAAGACCTGCACGGTGTCCATCTCGAGCCGCTCGGCCTCGAGCAGGGCGTTGGCCATCGAGCCCGCGATGGAGAGGTGGGAGCCGAACACGCCCGCAGTGTAGAGGACGCACCCGCGCCGCGTGGGCGCTCCCTACGCCGGCTCGCTCAGCACGCCCTGCTTCTGCGACCACAATCGGTCGATCATCGCCCTCGCCCCCGGCGCCGCCGGCAGCCGCTCCCCGCACGCTACCAACAGGTCCACCAGCCCGTCGAAGTCGGCGATCGAGACGAACTCCGGCCCGACCCGCGCCGGCGTCGTGTTCGTGCCCGCCTGCACCGCCGCCAGGTCCGCCATGTTGTGGTAGTTGCCCAGCGGCAGGCACAGGCACGTCGCCTCGTAGCCGTAGTCGCAGAACACCGTCGCCTCGCAGGCGCCCCCGGCCATCAGTTTCCGCTGCCACCGCCGCGCCGCTCCCGCCGAGGCCTTCTGCGCTGCGGTCGGCGTCGCCGGGCCGCCGAACGCCTCCTCGGCTCGCTGCGCCACGGCGGCCGAGAGCGTCGGGGAGAACACGCTCAGCCGATCTCCCACGCGCACGATCGGGCCACCGCCCACCGGCGACTCCGGGAGCGCCCGGCTGTTCTCCAGCGCCAGCACGCGGCTCCCCGGCGGCATCGTCCCGTCCCGGCACGCCGCGATCGCGCCCACGAACCCGATCTCCTCCGCCCGCGTCAGCAGCACCCGAACGTCCTGCCGCTCCGGCGCTCCCGCGGCCCGCGCCCGCCGCAGCCGATCCAGGGCCGCCAGCGCCGCCGCCAAAGCCGCCAGATCGTCGCACGCGTGCGTGTGGATGAGGCCATCCTCGATCCGGGCCTCGGGGAGTTCCCACGTCGCCACGTCGCCGACCGCGAGCCCGGACGCCGGCGCGTCAGGCTGGGCGAGATGCAGGGCCTTGGGTGAGGCCACGCTGGCGACCAGGCGTGCCCCCACCGGCGGCCCCGAGGCCGGATGCAGCCGCACCCGCGCGTCGTGGAAGTAGTCCGCCATCACGCCCCCGCGAAACTCGAGCGCCACGCGGCCGTCCGCGAGAACCTCGTCCACCACGAACGCCGGATGGTCCATGTGCGCCGTGAAATAGATGGGGGGCGCCAGCGCCTCCGACCCGGCCAGCCGCAACTCGATGTTGCCCGCCCCGTCGCGGCGCAGCAGCACACCCGCACGCTCCCGCGCCCACGCCTCGACCCAACGGCTCACGCGTCCCTCGCGCCCCGCGGCCGTGGGGAGTTGCGTGAGTGCGGACAACCAGCCGTGCTCGACCGTTCGATCGTTCATCGGCGGATCGTACCTGCGCGCGGGCCGTGCGTTGCCGCCGACGCGCCGCGAGGGCTCAGGTGCAGCCGGCGGCGAAGCGGTTCAGGAAGCACGTGAAGTCGTTGACGTTCAGCACCGGTGCGATCGTGCTGCTGTCGCAGTTCGCGTAGGTGTCGCCCGCGGCGAAGCGGTTCGTGAAGCACGTGAAGTCGTTGATGTTCAGGATCGGCGCGATCGTCGATCCGTCGCAGTTCGCGTAGCACGGCGGCGCGCCGCACGAGAGCACCAGAGTCCCCGTGCCCGTCGCGGTGTTGAACCCGCCGATGCGGACCTTGTAGACCGCGCCCGAAGTGACGGCCCACGAGACCTGCGACGCCGTCCCGCAGAAGTCGTCGTCGCAGGCGATCGCCGTGCTGTTCACCACCGGGCACCCGGCGCCCTGGTAGATCGCGATCTTCGAGTCGTAGTTGGCCGAGCAGATGCTCGCCGTCGCCGTCCCGGTGCACGATGCGGTGTAGGTGTACCACACGTCCTGGTTGACCTGCGCGTCCCCGCAGCAGAACCCGCAGGTGATCTCGGCGGGCCCGTCCGTCGTGGCGCCCACCGTCGTGAAGGGGAACGAACCGTTGCCCACGGCCGTGGCGCTGGCGCACTGGTTGTTCGGCGGTCCCACCGGCGCGGTGATCGTGAAGTTCACGTTCGACACGTCGAAGAAGATGTTGCCCACCGCCGCGACCTTGATCCGCGCCGTGGTCGTCCCCGGCAAGGGGATCGTCACGATCTCGCTCCCGTCGTTGGGCGTGCTGGCGATGAGCGTGGTTGGGAAGGTGTTCCCGCCATCGGTGGAGAGCAGGATCGCCACGTTCGCGCAGTTGATGCCCCCGCCAGTCGTCCCCGCGACGTTCCAGGTTATGGTCTGGCTGCTGTTGGCCGGCCACGAGACTGCGGTGTTGGGCGAGGTCACGGCGAAGGCCGAGCCCGTGTTGACGACCGTGAGCGAGACGTCATCGGTGTTGAACGCCCCGCCCCCCGCGCGGTTGTCGCGCGCCACCACGCGGAAACTGAGGTTGCGGTTGGTCGTGGGAAGCCGCTCGCCCAGGAGCGTGGTGTTCGCGAGCAGGTTCGACAGGCGCGGGATCGTGCGCACGGGGCTGACCGTGCCCGTGAGCGACCGGATGATCGGGCTCGTCCCGTTGTCGCCCGCTGCGAGCGTGATCGCGGCGCCGAGGTTCCGCTGCTCCCAGCAGAACGTGGGGGTCTGCCCGTTGGGATCGCTTCCGGTGGCGACGAGTGCGAAGGGCGTGTTCGCGGGGATGGTGTAGTCCGGGCCGCCGTTGACCGTCGGCCAGGTGTTGTTCGTCGGCGTCTGCGTGTTCCCGTTGCCGGGCGCGACGGAGATCCACGCCACGATCTCGTCGAGGCTGATGAACGAGAAGTACGGATCGCTGTTGGGCTGGAGGTTGTCCGCGCCGCAGATGCCGGCATAGCCCATGATCGTCGACGCGCTCCCGGGCTCGTATGCGGTGGAGGCGTTGCGGTTGCCCGAGCACGAGCCGGTCGGCGAGTTGAAGGTGTGGTTCCCGCCGAACTGGTGCCCCATCTCGTGCGCCACGTAGTCGATGTAGAACGGATCCCCCGTCGGGCTGGCCAGCCCCGTCACGCCGCGGGCCTTCTGCCCAGTCACGCCGACGACGCGGAGCCCCGCCACCCCGCCGCCCCCGGTGGAGAAGACGTGCCCGATGTCGTAGTTGGCGTTCCCAATGACGCTGTCGCACGTCGTCTGGTTCTGCCCGAGCATCGTGCTCCCGTTGTTGTTCGTGTACGGATCCGTGCTCGCGTTGGTGTACACGATGCTCGTGTTGTTGGCGACCAGGACCATGCGAACCGAGAGGTCGAGTTCGTACACGCCGGTGACGCGGTTGACCGCCGTCACGATCGCCGCCTGGGCGCTCGCCACCGTCCCGCCGTGGAACGTCGCGTACTCGCCCGTGCACGCGTTCGCGAGCCGATACGTCCGCAGCGTCGCGCCGTTGGTCGTGTCGATCCCGCCCGGGAGCATCGGCGGGCGGGTGCCCTGGGGAGTGTGGCACTCCCACCCGTCGTTCTTCTTCGTGTAGTCCCGCTTGTAATACACCGCGTACAACTTCGAGTCCCCGCGCGAGTACGGGTCGATGTACACCGCCCCGTTCGGCGACAGCAGTTGCGAGTGGAAGCCCTGCGGCGTCGTGTCCATCCGCACCGACGCCTGCGGGTCGTCGATCCCCTGGCCGAGGTACGTGCGGATCTCCGGGAACTGCGCCGCCAACTCCGGCTCCATCACCGGGCTCTCCACCACGTTGAACCGCGCGAACGTCCCGTCGGGCATCGGGAGCGTCACCACCGCCGGCGCCAGCCGCGCCTCCGCCGTGCCCTCCATGGGCGCCCGCGCCAGCACCGCCGAAAGCCGCGCCCAGTTCACGGTCGCGTGCGCCGCCACCGGCGGGCGGATCCACGCCGGCTTGATCTGGTCGATCACGGGCACCTGGTCGAGCACCGACCACGCGCCATCGGGAGAAGTGGCAATGACATCCGCGCTCGCCGCCTGTCCGGCAGCCAGCAGCACAACCAAGGGCAAGTGACGCATCGGGTTGGATCTCCGCTCATCGCCGGCCGCATGCCGGCGTGCGTGCATCCTACCAAACGCACCGGGCGACGCAAGCCCCGCCCGCTGGTTCTCGGGCTCGTGCGCGCCCTACTCCAGCAGCGTGGCGACCAGCGCCGTCCAGCCCGTCTGATGCGTCGCCCCCAGCCCCCGCCCCGTCTCCCCGTGGAAGTGCTCGTGGAACAGCACCAACTCGCGAGAGTCCGGATCCGTCGTCATGAGGCGATCGCCCCGATGCGCGGGCCGGACGCCGTCCGGCCCGGGCAGGACCAGCGACGCCAGCCGACGCCTCAGTTCCGTCGCAACTTCGAGCAGCGTGCACATCCGCCCCGAGCCCGTCGGACACTCGACCCGCAACTCGTCCCCGTAGAAGTGGTAGTACCGCTCGAGCGCCTCGACGATCAGAAAGTTGATCGGGAACCAGATCGGCCCGCGCCAGTTCGAGTTGCCCCCGAACAGCGCCGTGTTCGACTCGCCGGGGCAATAGTCCACGCGGTGCTCGTCGCCGTTGATGCGGAACACGTACGGGTGCGCCGCGTGCACCTTCGAGAGCGAACGCACCCCAAAGGGCGACAGGAACTCCGACTCGTCGAGCATGTACCGCAGCACCCGCACCAGCCGCTCGCGCGACGGGATCGCCAGCAGCCGGTGCGCGTGGCCCGCGTGCCCGTCCGGGCCGTCGTCGCACATGTACGAGATGTGCCGCGAGAGGTCCTTGCGGTTCTCCAGGAACCACCGCATCCGCTTCTTGAAACCCGGCAACCGGTCGATCGCGCCGTCCTCGAGCACCTCGACCGCCAGGATCGGGATGATGCCCACCAGCGACCGCACGCGCAGCGGGATCGTCCGCCCGTCGATGCTGATCTGGTCGTAGTAGAACCCGTCCTGCTCGTCCCAGAGCCCCGTCCCGCCCAGCGTGTTCATGGCGTCGGTGATCGCGACGAAGTGCTCGAAGAACTTGCTGGCCACGTCCTCGTAGGCGGGGTCGTGCTGCGCCAGTTCCAGCGCCATGCTCAGCATCGTCCCGCAGTAGAACGCCATCCACGCCGTCCCGTCGGCCTGCTCGAGGTGCCCGCCCGTGGGCAGCGGCCGCGACCGATCGAACACCCCGATGTTGTCCAGCCCCAGGAACCCGCCCGCGAACAGGTTCTTCCCCGACGGGTCCTTCCGATTGACCCACCACGTGAAGTTCAGCATCAACTTCTGGAACGTCCGCGCCAGGAACAACCGGTCCCGCTGCCCGCGCGGGCCCGTCATCTTGTACACCCGCCAGCACGCCCACGCGTGCACCGGCGGGTTCACGTCCCCCATGGCGAACTCGTACGCCGGGATCTGCCCGTTCGCGTGCATGTACCACTCGCGCAGGAACAGGATCAACTGCTCCTTCGCCAGCGTCGGGTCGATCCGCGCCATCGGGATCATGTGGAACGCCAGGTCCCACGCCGCGAACCACGGGTACTCCCACTTGTCGGGCATCGAGATCACGTCGCGCGCGTGCAGGTGCGACCAGTCCGCGTTCCGCCCGTGCTTGTGCCCCTCGGGCGGCGGGGGCTGCGCCGGATCGCCCTCCAGCCAGTTCTTCACCACGTAGTGATAGAACTGCTTGCTCCAGAGGAGCCCCGCGTACGCCTGCCGCGCCACGTTCCGCTCCTCCGCGCCCATGTGCGCGAGGCGCGACGCGAAGAACTCGTTCGCTTCTCGGATGCGATCCGCGAACAGCCGCTCGAACGTCGCGCCCAAAGGTTCGGGCGCCGCCTCGTCGCTTGCTGTCAATCGCAGGCGAACCTCCACCGTCCCCCGCGCCGGCACGGTCAGCCGGTACCACGCGGCCGCCTTCGTCCCGCGCCGCGCCGGGTTCACCGCCGCCGTGTTGCCGTGCACGACCCGCTCGTGGATCGAGTCCTTCGGGAACGCCGGGCCGGGCACGCCGAAGACCCGCTGCGTGTTCGTCTGGTTCTCGCAGAACAGGAGTTCCGGCGCCACGCCCTCCGGCCCAACGCCGACCGCCAGCCGATGCCGACCCAGCGACGTGTGCTCCGTCTCGATCACCCCCGCCCGATCCGACCACAGCAGCGGCTTGGGCTCGCACCCCTCGTGCGTGCAGCCCCACGACCAGTGATTCCGGAACCACAGCGTCGGCAGCAGGTGCACCCCTGCCGCCTCCGGCCCGCGATTGTGCACCCGGATCCGAACCGCGATGTCCTCCGGCGACGCCTTCGCGTACTCGACCTCTACATCGAAGTACCGCCCGCCGTCAAAGACCCCCGTGTCCGCGATCTCGAACTCGGGCTCCGAGCGACCGCGCCGCCGATTCTCCTCCACCAGCCGCGCGTACGGGAACTCCGCCTGCGGGTACTTGTACAGCCCGCGCAGATACGAGTGCGTCGGCGTCGAGTCGAGGTAGAAGTAGTGCTCCTTGACGTCCTCGCCGTGGTTGCCCTCCGGCCCGGTCAGACCGAACAGCCGCTCCTTCAGGATCGGGTCTTTCTCGTTCCACAGCGCCACCGCGAAGCACAGTCGGCATTGCCGATCCGTGATCCCCAGGATCCCGTCCTCGCCCCACCGATACGCCCGCGACCGCGCCTGATCGTGCGGGAAGTAGTTCCAGCAGTCCCCGTGCTCCGAGTAGTCCTCGCGCACCGTGCCCCATTGCCGCTCCGAGAGGTACGGGCCCCATCGCTTCCAGTTGGCGCTCCGCGACTCGTCCGCCAGCAGCCGCTGCGTCTCCGCGTCCGGCGCGGGCGTCGCCTCGTCCTCCACCTCACGCCTCGGCTTGCTCTCGCCTACCGACATCGTCGCTCGCTTCTGACGGGCCTTCACTCGCATCGCCATCGAACAGTCCTCTCATTATCGGGCGGTCGGCGTCGCAGGGAGAGTCCATCCCCGCGCCCTGATGAGTCCCTGGCACCGCCGTCGTCGCGTCGGATGCCTTGCCCCGCCCGGATCTCCCCCGTGGCACCAGTGGAGCCGTCGTCGTGGCGGGGGTGGTGGGGGGGGTGGGGGGGGCTAGTGCGCCGCGCTGGCGTGCCCGCACCCGCACGAAGCGAACCGTCGGCCCACGATCGGGACCTCGCGCCGCCGCAGCCACAGCACCGCCGCGCTCCCGACGAATACCACCACCGCCAGCCCGAAGAGCAATCCCCCGTCGCCCTTGACCTCGATCCCCAGTCTCACCAGGTGGCTCGCGATCGCCCCGCTGATCACGCTCAGCGACAGCAGCGCCCCGATCGCCGCCGTCCGCGGAACCAGCAGCAGCACCACCGCCACCAGTTCCGCCGCGCCCGACGCGTATCGGCCCCACGGCTCCATCCCCAGCGTGCTGAAGATGTGCCGGCTCTCCTCCGCGCCGCTGAACTTGAAGAACAGCGTCTGGAACAGAATCCCCGCGACGATCACCTGCAAGGTCCAACTCGTGATGCGTTGTGCTCTGCTCATGGCTTGATCGGGTCCTCGTTGGTGAGCCGCTTCCAGTTCCGGTCCGCTGCCGGTTCCCATTCCTTCTCGTGCTTGTTCCAGTCCTTCTTCGCGTCGGCGAACGTCCCGAGGTAGAACAGGAACAGGCGCCCGTCCTTCACCTTGAAGTTCGTCGGGTCGATCCCCACCTTCCTCCCGCCGTCCCCCATGGCGCTCGCGCACCACCCGCCGTACGTCGGCAGATACTTCTCCGGCGATCGCGCGAACAGCCTTCGGTTCTCCGCCGACGCGAATCGGTACGTCACCCCGCGATGGTTCGTGGCGATCTCCGCCTTGCCCTTTGTCGGCTTGCCCGCCGTGAAGTACGACACCGGGTCGTACCCCTCGAGCGCCAGCGTCGAGCCCTTCGGCAGGTTGTAGTCCCGCAGCGCGCCGAGCCGCGCCCGCTCGACGAAACTCGCCGCGAACTCCTTGAAGGGGTACGTGTCGCTCTCGCTCGCGCCCGACCGACGTAACAGTTCGGTCCCGTTCGGGCTCAGCACGATCGTCACCGGCACGCCGCTCACTCCGCCCGCAAACGCCCTCAGTTGCGCCGCCAGCACGCCCGACGTGTCGTCCACCACGTTGATCCCGGCCTGGCGAAACTGCGTCGCCCATTCCGCCGCGCGAGCCTCGCTCACGACGATCACGTGCCGCACGCCCGCGACCGTGGGCCACTCGCCCGCGTACTCCTTCGCGAACGACGTGCCCGCCGCCGCCGTGGGGTTGGGCACGAAGTGGAACGCCGCGTGATGCCCGAGCACCTCCGACCACGCGATCTCGGTGCTCGTCGCCATGCAGCGCAGCGTCGGACCCTGTGCCCACGCCGGCGTCGTCATCGCCGCCGCCGCAACCACCCCGACCCGCGAATATGTTCTCAACATGCTCATGGTTTGCTCCCGACCTTCGATGCCGGCACCGCGTCGTCGTTCCGGCTCGTGAACCGAACCGCGTGCCCATCCGGATCGCGCACCGTCCCGCCCGCGCCCTCGCCCAGCACGCCCTGGGGCGACGGCACCACGCCCGCCGTCACCCAGTCCACCCGCGCCTCGCGAAGCCGCCTCGCCGTCGCCTCCGCGTCGGGCATCACCACGATCGTCCGCCACGACACGAGGTCGTTCGGACGCGACTCCACCGGATACGGCCTCCCGTCCGACGGCGCGAGGTACTCCAGCAGTTCCACCCCCGGCCCAGCCGCCGCGCGCAGCGTCGTGATCCGCACCCGCGCCCCAAACACGTTGTTCAGCCGCTCCTGCTCCGACCCGAAGTTCTCGCTCCCCCCCGCGACCCGCAGCCCGAGCGTGTCCCGATAGAACCCCAGGCTCGCCTCCGTGTCCGCCACCGCGATCGCCGTGTGGTCGATCCCCAGGAACAGCCGATCCGTCGGCCTCTGCCACCGCGGGTCGCCCTTTCCCGGCGGAAACCAGATCACCTCCAGAACGTGCCCGTCCGGATCCTTGAAATAAAAGGCCTTGATCCCCGCCGTGCCCGTGTTCCACGCCGGCAGCGCCTGCGGCCCGCTCGAGGCGTGCCGCACCCGGTGCGCGCGAAGGTGCGCGTACGCCCGGTCCATGTCCGACACCACGATCGCGACATGCTGGAACCACCGATCGTTCGACCGCGAGTCCGCCGGATACGCCCGCCCCTCCGGCGCGAGGTAGTCGATCAGTTCCACCCGCTCCTCGCCCAGCCGAAGCCCCGACACCCGCGCCCGCGCGCCGAACACCCCCGTCGAGCGCTCCAGCGCGTCCCCGACCAGTTCGACCTCTGTGTCCGCCGCGAATCCCAGCACCCCCGTGTAGAACTCGCGCGCACGATCCAGATCGTCCACCACGATCGACACCCCCGCCACCGCCACGGCCGCCGACGGCTCCGACGGCGCTTGCCCGCGCGCCAGCGGCACGACCGCAACAGCCAGCAGGAACACCGCAACTCGTCTCTTCATCTGCAGTTCTCCGAGCCGGATCAAGGGACCGGCGCCCTCGCCTACGCAAGCCGCGACAGCAGGTGGTCCCCCACGCGAAGGGCATTGGCCATGATCGTCAGCGCGGGGTTGACCGCCGTGGACGACGCGAAGAACCCGCCGTCGACGCAATACAGGTTGTCCAGGTCGTGGGCCTTGCAGTTCACGTCGAGCACCGAGGTCCTCGGGTCCGTCCCGAACCGCAGCGTCCCGCACTGGTGCGCCACGCCGGCCAGCGGGATCTTCTTCCCGAGATAGACGTGCGACGGGAGCAGCCGCCCCTCCTCGCACCCGATCTTGCTCAGCATCCCCTTGAGCGTCCGGATCAGCCGCCGGTGCGCCTCCTCGTTGTTGGGCGTGTAGCGCAGCGTGATCCGCCCATCGCTCCCGACGGTCACGCGGTTCTCCGGGTCCGGCAGGTCCTCGCTCGTGAGCCAGAAGTCCAGCGCGTGCGAGGCCATCGTGCTGAAGACCACGCGCGGCGCCGGCGCGGGCGCTCCCGCCGCGATCGTGTCCGCGTCCGACTTCCCCACCATCGAGATGTGCCCCATCGGGAAGTCCCACGCCTCCGACGCCAGGTAGAAGTCGTTCACCGCGATCGTCTTCTGGAACCGCGTCGGGTTCGGCGTCTTCGAGATCGCCAGCATCACGCTGTTGTTGTGGCACATGTAGTTCCGCCCCACCTGGTCCGAACTGTTGCCCAGCCCGCGCGGGTGCGCCGCGCACGCCGACCGCAGGAGCAGCGCCGCCGAGTTGATCGCCCCCGCCGAGACCACGACGATCGCCCCCGTGTACCGCTCGGTCTTGCCCCCGCGCTCCACGACCACGCGCTCGACGCGTCGTCCCGAGGCGTCCGTCTCCAGCCGCGTCACCATCGCGCCCGTCAGCAGCGTCACGTTCGGGTGCGCCAGGGCCGGCCGAACCCCGCACGTCGCCGCGTCGGCCTTCGCGTCCACCAGGCACGGATGCCCGTCGCACGTCTCGCACCGGATGCACGCGCTCCTCGCTCGATCCGACTCGTCGAGGTTGATCCCCAGCGGCACGTGGAACGGCCGAAGCCCCAGCCGCGAGAGGTCGTCGTGCAGCCGCTGGATCCGCGGCTCGTGCGAAACCGCCGGATGCGGGTACGGGTCCGCGCACGCCGCCTCCGTCGGGTCCTCCCCGCGATGCCCATGCACGTGGTACCAGCGCTCCGCCTCGAGGTAATACGGCGAGAGGTCGTCGTACGTGATCGGCCACGCCGGCGACACGCCCCCGTGATGCCGGATCTCCCCGAAGTCCTCGCGCCGGAACCGGAACAGCGCCGCCCCGTACACCTTCGTGTTCCCGCCGACCCAGTAGTGCGCCCCGGGCGCGAACGGCTTGCCGTCCTTGTCCTGCCAGCACTCGTGCGCCTTGTATCGGCCCTCGAGCATCACCGCCTTGGTCGACCAGTTCTCCTTCTCGCGCGGGAGCCACTCGCCACGCTCGAGCAACAGGATCCGCTTGCCCGAGGGCGCCAGTTTGCGCGCCAGCGTCCCGCCGCCCGCGCCCGTGCCGATGATGATGACGTCATAGTCAGGGTTCATGGGGCCTCAGTCTCAGATGTGATGCAACCACGGCGAGACACGCGCGATCGGGCCACGCCCACCGCGACGCCTCGCGCGGCCTACTCGCCCGAACCTTGGATGCCCGCCGCGCGGCCAGGATGCGGCCGAAGCCCGCCGATCTCGCACAGGAACGGACACGCCGAATCGCCACGATGGTCGAGTTTGGCGCAGTACGCGTGCCCATCGGTGGCGACGAACACCCACGCCGCGGCCAGCATCGCCACCGCCGGCGCCGTCGCGTACACCCACCACGCCGCAAAGTCGCGCGCGTGCACCGCCGAGCCCAGCGTCCGCGCCGGGTTCATGCTCATCCCCGACAGCGGCGCTTCCAGCGTGATGTAGACAGCCACCAGCCCGCCCGCGGCCCAGGGCGTCAGGAACGCGAGGCCCGCGTCGTTGCTCAGCCGCAGCACCACCGACATGAGCACGAACGCGATCGCGAACTCCGCCACCCACGCCACCCACGGGCCGCGCCGCCCGGGCCGCGTCGCCACAAAGCCGACGGAAGGGTGCGCAACGACACGCCCCAAGACCGTCCGCGCCAAGCCTACCCCCGCGATGCCTCCGGCGAACTGCCCCACCACGTACCCCGCCGCGTCGATCGGCGTCACCTTCCCCAGCGCGAGGAACGCGAGCGTCACCGCCGGGTTCATGTGCGCGCCCGACCGCTGCCCCCACGGCGAGGTGATGAGCGCCACCGCCGTCGCCCCCATCGCCAGGCCGACCAGCCCGCGGCGAACACCCGCGTGCCGCAGCGCCCGCCGCGCCGCCGAGCCGGGATGTTCCAGCAGCGCGACGAACACGCACGCCGACACCATGAACGCCCCGAGCAGCGACGCCTCGATCAGATAGTTGAACCAGTGCTCCTGCCTCATCTCGCCGTTCTCGAGTGTCGCTTCGGCGACGCGCGCAGCGCGTCCGCGGCCTCGCGCCAACGCACCCCCCGCGCCCCTCCCCCTCCCGCCTAGTTGAACGCGATCACCGCCTTGATCCCCGCCGTCGACAGCAGCGGCTCGCGGTGGTCCTCCACCCGATACCGCCCCGTCAGCAACTTCCGCGTCGCCTCCGGCCAGCGCTCCATGAACACGCCAAGGTCCCGCACCGCCGCCTCGAACGCGTCCCGTCCCGCGTTGACCGTCCCGAACACCACCTGGTTCTTGAGCACCATGTTCCGCATCAACAGGTCCGTGTCGATCTCCGCCGATCCGCGCCGCCCGGGCACCCCCGTGAACACGAACGCCGCGTTCGGGCCCACCTGCTTGAGCACCTCGAACGACAGCCTGCTCGCGCCCGTCGCCTCGTACACCACGTCGATCGTCCCCACCCGGTCCACCAGCCGCTCCACCGGCGTCTCCTCCGACGAGACGTACACCGCGCCGAACGACTCCACCAGGCGCGCCTTCTCGCTCGTCGGCCCCTCGCGTGAATAGACATACGTCGTGAACCCCGCCGCCCGGAACGCCATCGCCCCCAGCAGGCCCACGGGACCCGCGCCCAGCACCACCGCGTGATGGCACACCCCCGGCTTGTGGTCCGGCGCGTGCGGGCACGACCACGGCAACCGCTGCTGAACCTGCCACACCTGGATCAGCGCCTTCTCCGCGATCGTCAGCGGCTCCACCAGGATCGCCACGTCCCGAAGGTGCCTCGGCACCGCGACCATGAACCGCTCATCGTCCACGACGTACTCCGTCATGAACCCGTGACGCTCCTTGATCCCGCGCTCCGTGAACGCCCCGGAAAAGCAGAAGTCCTGCCGACCGATCTTGCACGACTCGCACCCCGCCTGCCCGCACGGCCGGCGCACCGTCATCACCACCAGGTCGCCCTTCTTCAGCGTCCGCACCCCCACGCCCGCCTCCACCACCTCGCCCAGCGCCTCGTGCCCGATCACCAGGTGCCCCTGCCCCCGCGGCGGCACGCCATAGTGGAACGCGCAGATCTCCTTGTCCGTCCCGCACACCCCAACCTCCAGCACCCGCACCTTCACCTCCGTCGGAGACTCGATCCGCGGCTCGGGGTGCTCGATCAGTCTGATCTCTCGCGTCTCGGGAAAGACAGCCACTGCCTTCATGTGTCATCCTTTGTTCAACCGCGGCGCGGGCGCGCGACAACCACAGTCAACGTCGCCTCGAGACACCGCGATGGTCCGTTCCCGGCGGCGGGGCTACTGCCCCGCGCCGGCGATGTTCATCCGCATCCTGTAGATGCCGGTCCGCGCCGCGAGGTACAGCGTCTTGCGGTCCTCGTCGCCCCACGCGAAGTTCGCCGGCAGTTCCGGGCACCGGATCGTCCCCAGGTGCTTCCCCGCCGACGAGATCACCCACACGCCCCCGGGCCCGGACACGAACAGGTTGCCGGCACGATCGACCTTGAGCCCGTCCAGCGCGATCTCGGACGTGTCGCCGGTCATGTCAAAGAACACCCGCCCGCCCGCCAGCGTGCCGTCGGGCTGCACCTCGTACCGCATCACCACCTTCTTCTTCACGTCCCAGTTCCCGACGTACAGGTACCGCTCGTCCGGCGAGAACGCCAGCCCGTTCGGCCCCCTCAGGTCCGTCGAGACCAGTTTCACCCGCCCGTCGTAGATCGCGTACACCCCACAGTGCGGCAACTCGCGCCGGGGATCCTCGTGGAACTTCGGTAGGCCGAACGGCGGGTCCGTGAAGTACAGCACCCCATCCGAGCGATACACCAGGTCGTTCGGGCTGTTCAGCCGCTTCCCCTCGTACCGGTCCGCCAGCACCGTGATCGTTCCGTTCTTCTCCAGCCGCGTCACGCGCCGGTTCCCGTGCTCGCAGATCGTCACCCGCCCGTCGCGGTCCAGCGCCAGGCCATTGGACCCGGGCTGCCCGTACTCGCCGATGTCCACCCCCGTGTACCCGCTCTTGGTGCGATACACCGACAGCCCGTCGTCCGGCGACCACCGATGGATCACGTTCTGATTCGGGTCGCTGAACAGCAGGTACCCCGCGCCGATCGGCGTCGCCCCCGCCCCGCCCGCGCTCGCCGGGACCCACAACGGGCCCTCCGTGAACGTGAACCCGTCCGCCAGCCGCTCCAGCCTGGGCTTCTCGGGGATCACCACGTCCATCCCCGGATCGACCCGCAGCACCTCCACCGGCACGTCCTGGATCGTCGTCAGTCGCTCCGGCGTGTAGAAGTCCAGCGTCGCCGACCGCACCCAGATGTAGTTCGCCGGCGGGTCCGAGACCGGGCCGTTGAGCGCAAAGACCGCCACCGTCACCCGCTGCCCGGGCCTCGCGTCGCGCGCCACCACCACTCGGTTCGCCGCGTTCCAGCCCCTCACGAGCGCGCCGCCGCTCTGCCCCAGCACCGTCGGCAGCCGCCCATCCACCCACACCTCCGCGTAGTCGTCCATCACCACCTCGAGCACCACCGTCGATCCCGCCGCTTCGAACGCGCCCACTCGCTCCGGGATCGTCAGGTGCAGCCGGTACCACGCGCCCGAGAATCGACCCATCCCGCGTCGAGCCTCCAGCGACTCCGGATCGAGCGTCGTCCACCCCGAGTCGTCGAACTCCGCCGGACCAGCCTTGGGCGAGATGTCCATCGTCCTCGTCGGCGCGCCCGTCGGCCTGTTGTCCGGCCCCGGCAGGCGATGCTCCACCTCCACAAACCGCGCGTCGCTGTAGCGCCATGCCCCCTTCACCATCGCCGTCCCCTCGCGCGTGCGGAGGTCAACGATCGCGTCGGGCGTGCGGGGCGGGATGTCCGGTCCGAGTGCGAGAATCGCGGGCACAAGAATCGTCAGCATGGTTCTTCCTTCCGGTTGAGTTCAGAGATTGGGGTGATGCGCCTGTGGCGGCGCAGCGGTAAGAGCGCGGAGGGGGTGGGGGAGATGGGTCGGGGGGTGGGGGGGCGCGAGACGCTCGCCGCCCTTCTACTTCCCGCGCCGCTCCACCAGCCCGGGCCAGTTCTTGTCCGCTCGCGCGAGGTTCCCCTTCGCGTCCTTGTAGAACAGGTCGTACGCCTCCTGCGTGTGCTGCAGCAGCAGCCGCCCGTCCTCGATCGACCAGTACCGCGGATTGATCGGCGACACCTTGTTGATCGACGCCGCGTACGCGCAGTACCCGCCGAACTGCGGCTCGTACTTCGCCGGGTCCTGCTCGAACCGGTCCCGGTGCTCCTTGCTCGCGAACCGATACCTCGCCCCGTTGTAGACCGACTCGTGCTCGGCCGTTCCCTTCACGGGCATGCCGTCGGTGAAGTACGCCACCACGTCGTACCCCTGCACCGCCACGCCCATCGCGTCCGTGTTCACGAGCACCTTCTCCGGCCTCGCGTTCCGCTCGACCAGCCCCGGCCAGTTCGCGTCCGCCTTCTTCAGGTTCCCGGGCACGTCCTTGTGCCACGCGTCCCACGCACGCTGGTTGTGTTGCAAGACCAGCCGACCGTCCAGCACCTCCCAGTACTCCGGGCTGATCGGGCTCAACTTGTTGATCGACGCCGCGTACCCGCAGTATCCCCCGAACTGCGGCGTGTACCGCTCCGGGTCCGCCACGAACATCTGGTGGTGCTCGTGCGACGCGAAGTAGTACGTCGCGCCACCGTGCTTGGCCGCGTGCGCGGGATTCCCCTTCGTCGGCTTCCCATCCGTGAAGTAGGCCACCGGGTCGTACCCCTGCAGCGCCACCCCGTTCTGGTCCTTATTGACCAGCACCCGCGGGCGCTCCGACGCCGCCCGGGCGTCGGCCGCTCCAGGGACAGAAGGGGGGCCATCCGTCGCGCACCCCGCCAGGGCCAGGGCCAGAACTACCGCCGTCGTCGTGCTCATCGTTCTCATCGGTCGTGTTCCTGTTGCCCGGCGCGGGCGAGACGTGTCCCGCCCAGCGCCGAGCGTGTGTGTCGATTGTGCTGAAACGGACCACCCCGGACCCAAAGGCTCAACCCGCGGCACGCGCTCGCTCGCGCACGCCCCCGAGCCCATCTACCGAATCTTCACCAGGTAGTACAGGAATGGACCCTGCACCTCCTTGAACCAATGCGGGGTGCCGCGCGGGATCACGATCACGTCGCCCGCGGACAGCCCCCGAGCCTCGCCGCCTTCGAGCCTGCCCCCGCGAACCTCGCCAACACCCTCGCCGCCCACGAGCGTCCCGCCCGTCACCATCGTCGCCGTGCCCTGCGTCACGTAGATCACGTCCGCCTCGTGCTCGTGGACCTCGGGCACCCCGGGCGCGTCGCGACGGCTTGTGTGCACCTCGCAGTCCGCGCCCTCGCTCCCGCGAAACAGCGGCACGCCCCTGGCGAACGACTGCCGCACCCGCTCCGCGTCGAAGTACGCCGTCGGCGCCTCCGTCGCCGGCTCCGGACCCTGCAGCGCCGCCGCACCGGCCAGCGCCAACTCCTCGTCCTGCGCCGCGCTCGCCGCCCCGCTCACACCCACACCCCCGACCACCTGCCCATCCACCACCAGCGGCACACCGCCCTGCAACGGCGTGAATCCCACCCGCTCCGGCATCGACGTCATCGCCACGCGCCCGTTCTTGATCGCTTCCTCGAAGAACCGCGTCGGCTTGCGGAACATCGCCGCCGTCCGCGCCTTCCCGATCGAGATCTCCGCGCCCGCCGGAAACGTCCCCTCCAGCCGCTCCAGCGCCACGAGGTTGCCCCCTTCGTCCACCACCGCGATCACGCCCGTCCCGGCCTTGACCGCCGCCTCCGCCCTCGCCCCCGCGATCACACGCCTCGCCCCCGCCAGCGTCAGCCCCGCCTTCGACGCCACGGGCGCCGATCCCATCTCCGGGCCGGCTCCCGCGGCGCTCGGCCTTTCGCTCGCCGGCGTCGATATCAGAGGCAGACCAATCGCGCACGCCACCACCAGGGCCGCTCGACGCATCGCAAGTTCTCCGTGGGTTCTCGCCGGCCCGCGATCCCGCGAGCCCGACGCATCTACGATGCCGCTCCGACGCGGAGGTTCCGGCAGGTGAGCGACCCTAACTCCACCGATGTCACGCGGCTCCTCTCCGCGATCAACGACGGCCACACCAAGGCCGCCGACGAACTCCTCCCCCTCGTCTACGACTCCCTCCGCCGCATGGCCGGCGCCCACATGTCCCACGAGCCCGCTGGCCACACCCTCCAGCCCACCGCCCTGGTCCACGAGGCCTACCTCCGTCTCATCGGCGCCGGCGACATGAAGTGGCACGGCCGAGGGCACTTCTTCGCCGCCGCCGCCACCGCCATGCGCCGAATCCTCGTCGAGCGCGCCCGCCGCAAGATGGCCACCAAGCACGGCGGGGGTCGCAAGGCCGTGCCCATCGACGAGGGCTCGCTCGCCGCGGAGCCCGATGCCGTCGATATGCTCGCCCTCGACGAGGCCCTCGATCGCCTCGCCGCACGCGACGAACGGTGGACCCAGATCGTCATGCTCCGCTACTTCGCCGGTCTCTCGATCGAGGACACCGCCGCCGCCATGGGCCTCTCCATGACCACCGTCAAGGACGAGTGGAACTTCGCCCGCGCCTGGCTGCACCGCGAACTCCGCGGCGAGCAGCACGGGTCCCGCGCATGAGCGACCTGGCGCGAGCCAGGGACGCCTTCGTGGCCGTGCTCGCCGCGGCCCCCTCCGATCGCCCGCGACTCCTCGCCCAACTCTGTGCCGACGACCCCGACCTCCTCCTCGAGGTGCAAACCCTCCTCGAGCACCACCAGTCCGCCGAGGGCTTTCTCGAGCCCGCCGCCCCCGCCGCCGCGCGCGCCCGCGAGCAGGCCCGCGCCTGGCTCGGCGCGCCCTCGCTCGGCGAACGCGTCGGGCGATACACCCTCACCTCCTTCCTCGGCGCCGGGGGCATGGGCCTCGTCTACGTCGCCCAGCAGGACGAGCCGCGCCGAACCGTCGCCCTCAAGATCATCCGCCCCGGTGCCGCGGGGCCAAGCGCCCTCCGCCGTTTCCGCCACGAGAGCCAGGCCCTCGCCCTGCTCCACCACCCGGGCATCGCCCAGGTCTTCGAAGCCGGCACCGCCGAAACCCCCGCCGGACCGCTCCCCTTCTTCGCCATGGAACTCGTCCATGGCGTCACCCTCGCCGACTGGGTCCGCTCCACCCGCCCCGGCCTCCGCGAGCGACTCGCCCTCATCGCCTCCGTCTGCGACGCCGTCGCCCACGCCCACAACGCCCGCGTCGTCCACCGCGACCTCAAGCCCGCCAACATCCTCGTCGATTCCCTCGGTGAGCCCAAGATCCTCGACTTCGGCGTCGCCCGCCTCGCCGACGCCGACGGCCCGGTCTCCACACTCCAGACCGAGACCGGCCAACTCGTCGGCACCCTCGCCTACATGAGCCCAGAGCAAGTCGCCGGCGACCCGCGCGCCGTCGGCCCCACCACCGATGTCTACGCCCTGGGCGTCATGCTCTACGAACTCCTCACCGGCCGCCTCCCCCTCGACGTCGCCCGCAAGAGCCTCCCCGAGATCGCCCGCCTGATCCGCGACGACGAGCCCGAACCCCTCGGCTCCATCGACCGCTCCCTCAAGGGCGACGTCGAGACCATCGTCGCCAAGGCCATGGACAAGGACCCCAAGCGCCGCTACCCCCACGCCGGCGCCCTCGCCGACGACCTCCGACGCTTCCTCCGTGACGAGCCCGTCCGCGCCCGCCGCGCCTCCACGCTCTACCAGTGGCGGAAGTTCGCTCGCCGCAACCGTCCCCTCGTCTGGGGACTCGCCGGGGTCTTCGCCGCCATCCTCATCGGCGCCATCCTCGCCTCCTGGCAGGCCGTCGTCGCCACCCGCGCCTCCGCCCGCGCCGACTCCCAGGCCGAGTCCCTCCGCCAGAGCCTCTACTTCAATCGCATCGGCTTCGCCCAATCCGCCCTCAACGCCGGCGACGTCGCCCGCGCCGCCGAACTCCTCGACGAGTGCCCGCCCGACCTCCGCCGCTGGGAGTGGGGATATCTCGCCGGGCAGATCGACCAGAGCACGCGCCGCCTTGTCGTCGCCGAGCCTGGCGATGTCTCCGCCTCGCTCGCCGCCGACCGCCTCCTCGTCTCTCGCCTCGGGGGCGTCAGCCGCCTCATCGACCTCGCCTCCGGCTCGACGCTCCAGCAGTGGCCCGTCGGCGTCCCCACCGGCTGCCTCGCCCTCAGCCCCGACGGCCGCCGTTGTCTCCTCGCTCCAGACTCCGGCGCCCTCTCCTTCGTTGACCCCGCAACCCCCTCCCCACTCTGGTCCTTCCCCGTCCGCGACGGCCGGGCCTACGCCGCCGCCTTCTCCCCCGACGGCACGCGCGTCGCCGTCGGCCTCGTTCGCACCGCCATCGTCCTCGACGCCGCCACCGGGACGCTCCTGACCTCCATCCACGCCGACGACACCGTCACCGCCCTCGCCTTCGCTCCCTCCGGCAGCACCCTCGCCACCGGCTCCCTCAAGGGCCGCGTCGACCTCTGGGACCACGCCACCGGCCGTCCGATCGCCTCCGCGAGCGCGCACACCGAAGACGTCCGCGCCCTCTCCTTCTCCGCCGATGCCCGCGTCCTCGCCAGCGCCGCCAACGACGGCTTCGTCCGCTGCTGGAGAACTCCCGACCTCGAACCCGTCAGCGGCGAGCGCCCCCAGCCCTTCCCAGCCCGCGCCGTCGCCCTCAGCCCAGACGGCTCCCTCGTCGCCTCCGGCGGCTCCGGCAACCTCATCACCATCGCCGATGTCGCCTCTGGCGCCACCCTGCGCACCCTCCCGGGCCACTCTCGCTCCGTCATCTTCCTCGCCTACCCCTTCCACCCCTCACCCGATACGCCCGCCACGCTCCTCAGCGTTGGACGCGACGGCGAGGCCCGCTGGTGGTCGCGCGCGGGACGCGACGATCCCGACTTCCTCGCCGCCGACCGCCCAGGCGTCTACTGCGTCGCCCTCGCACCCGACGGCCAATCCGCCTTCGCCGCCGCCGACGCCGGCATCGAAGAATGGGACCTCGCCCATTCCTCGCTCCGCCGAACCATCCCCATCACGGGCGGCACCCGCTGGCTCGTCCTCGACCACGACCGCCTCCTCCTCGTCCGCGGCAACCGTCGTCTCGAAGCCCTCGACCTGCGCACGTCCGAGATCCTCTGGTCTGTCCCGCTCCCCGCCGCCGACGGTGTCCGACTCGCGCTCCAGCCGACGCCACTTCCCGGCATCCCGCAGTCTCAGATCCCCGACGCCGACCGCCGGCTGCTCGTGGTCGGAGACCGCTGGGCTTGGGTCGTCAGCACCCGCACCGGCGAGACCATCGCCCAGGCCCCCGCCGACTCCGACCCCCCGTGCTCGGGCGCCTGGCTCGCCTCCGGCCTCGTCGCCCTCGGCTGCGAGTCCGGCGCCATCCGCCTCTGGGACCCCGCCCGGGGCGCCCTCGTGCGAACGACCAAGGCCCACGAGCAGCGCGTCGGCGCCCTCCTCTCGCTCCCCGACGGCCGACTCCTCGCCGGCAGCGAGGACGGCCTGGCCTCCATCTGGGACGCGAGCCTCCTCGGGCCGCCCCTCGTCCTCCGTGGACACAAGGCCGCCGTGCTCTCCCTCGCCGCCACCCCACGGGGCGACCGCGTCTTCACCGCCGGGATGGACAACTCGGTCAGGGTCTGGGAGACCCGAGGCGGCGACGGGCTCCTCATGCTCGTCGCCCCCCGGTCCATCATCCCGTCCCTCGCCGCCGACGCCTCCACCCTCGTCTGCGCAGGGCAGACGCCCCGCGTCTGGCGCTCGGCCCCGGTGACGGCTGGGACCAGGTGACCCCGGCTTGACCGATGCGGTAGATTGTGTCCGTTGCTCGCTGGCGCGACGCGCCAAGGAGGCTCGCATGGCTCTTCGACTCGGCATCGCGATCCTGTCGTCCTGCCTCACATTCGCCGCCACCAGCGCAGCCGACCCGCCCACCCTCGACCCCGCCTGGTTCGACCAGATGCCCTGGCGTTCCATCGGGCCCGCCAACATGGGCGGGCGAATCACCGACCTCGCCGTCGTCCCCTCCGACCCCACCACCTTCTACGTCGCCACCGCCTCCGGCGGGCTCCTCAAGACCACCAACAACGGCATGACCTTCGAGCACCTCTTCGACCGCCAGGCCACCGTCTCCATCGGCTCCATCGCTGTCGCCGAGAGCGACCCCAACATCGTCTGGATCGGCACCGGCGAGTCCAACCCGCGCAACAGCGTCTCCTGGGGCGACGGCGTCTATAAGTCCATCGACGGCGGCAAGACCTGGAAAAACATGGGCCTCGCCGACTCCTTCCACATCGGCGTCGTCCTCATCCACCCGACCAACCCCGACGTCGTCTTCGTCGGCGCCATGGGCCGATGCTGGGGAACCGGCGGCTCGCGCGGGCTCTTCAAGACGACCGACGGCGGCGAGACCTGGAAGCGCGTCCTCGAGACCGACGATAAGACCGGCGTCATCGATGCCGCCATCAGCCCCGGCGATCCCAACATCATCCTCGCCGCCACCTGGGAGCGACAGCGCGACGCCTTCGACGGCAACGACCCCGTCAAAAAATGGGGACCCGGCTCGGCCCTCTGGAAGTCAACCGACGGCGGCGAATCCTTCAAGCGCGTCACCTCCGGCCTGCCCGATGTCCAGATCGGACGCATCGGGATCGACTTCTATCACAAGGACCCCAAGTCCGTCTTCATCGTCATCGAGACCGAGAAGAGCGGCGCCGGCAACGACAACGCCGCCTACATGGGCCTCACCGGAGAGGACGCCGAGGCCGGCGCTCGCATCACCCGCGTCGTCAACAACGGCCCCGCCGCCGCCGCGGACCTCAAGATCGGCGACATCATCCTCTCCCTCGACGCCAAGCCCATCCTCTCGTACGCCGGCTTCCAGGACGCCCTCCGCGAACGCACCCCCGGCGACGAGGTCAAGTTGGTCCTCGCACGCGACCGCAAGCCCGTCGAGGCCACGATCAAACTCACCAAGCGACCCGGCAACCCCGACGACCGCCCCTTCACCACCCGCCTCGGAGGGCAACTCCCCAACATCCAGGACCAGCAAGGGCCCACCGGCTTCCAGACCGGCGGCGTCTTCCGCTCCGACGACGCCGGCGACACCTGGCGACGCCTCAATAGCCTCACACCCCGACCCATGTACTTCAGCAAGATCCGCGTCGACCCCACTACCGACAAGACCATCTACGTCCTCGGCATCTCGCTCCACGTCAGCCGCGACGGCGGAACGACTTTCACCGAGGACTACGCCCGCGAGGTCCACGCCGACCACCACGCCATGTGGATCAATCCCGCCAACCCGCGCCACGCCCTCGTCGGCTGCGACGGCGGCATCTACGTCACCTACGACCACGGCAAGAACTGGGACCACCTCAATCGCAACGCCATCGGGCAGTTCTACCACGTCGCCGTCGACGCCCGGCCTTTCTACAACGTCTATGGCGGGCTCCAGGACAACGGAACCTGGGGCGGGCCCGCCATGTCGCGCACCGGCGGCGCCGTCAACGAGGACTGGTTCCGCGTCGGTGGCGGCGACGGCTTCGTCTGCGCCGTCGATCCCCATGACCCCGACCAGGTCTACTACGAGAGCCAGAACGGCGCCACCGGCTGGCGCAACCTCCGCACCGGCCGCGGCGGCAGCCTCCGTCCCCCCGCACCGCCCGACGGCACCCGCTACCGCTTCAACTGGGAGACCCCTTTCGTCCTCTCCGCACACAACTCCAGAATCTACTACAGCGCCGGGAACTTCGTCTTCCGCGCCCTCACCGCCGAAGCGACCATGAAACGCATCAGCCCAGAGATCTCTCGCACCGACCGCGGCTCCGCCACCGCGCTGGCCGAGTCGCCCCTCGACGCCGATGTCCTCTACGTCGGCACCGACGACGGCGCCCTCTGGGCCACCCGCGACGGCGGCAAAAACTGGATCGACCTCTTCAACCCGCCCGCCCCCTCCGAGAGCGAGCAGCAACCCGCCAGGCCGCGCGGCGCCGCCGCCATGCTCGCCCGAATGGACGAGAACGGCGACGGCAAGATCCAACGCAGCGAGGCCCCCGAGCAAATGGCCCGTTTCTTCGACGACGCCGACGCCAACCAGGACGGCGCCCTCGACGCCGACGAGGTTGCCGCGATGGCCTCCCGCTTCGGTGGCGGCCGCGCCGAAGGGTTTGGCGGAGCCCGCGGCGGGGGTGGCGCGCGCGGAGGCGACGAGCAAGCCGCCGAGACCCCCAGCGAAGAGCCCTCCCCCGATCGCCCCGCCGATCCACGCAACGCTGAGCCTCGGTCCGCCGCGACGCCGCCCGCAGACGCCAGACCACCCGAGTCGCGACCCGGCCGACGCTCCACGCGCACGCCGCCGACTGAGCCCGGCCGGCCCCTCAAGGAACTCCTCCCCGAGCCTCGATGGGTCGCCTCGCTCGAGGCCTCCCGCTTCGCCCCCGGACGCGTCTACATGGCCATCGACGCCCACCGCTCCAACGACGACCGTCCCATGCTCCTCGCCTCCGAGGACTATGGCCGCTCCTGGAGATCCATCACCGCCAACCTCCCCGCCATCGGCTCCACCCGCGTCCTCCGCGAGGACATCCAACGACCCGACATCCTCTACGTCGGCACCGAGTTCGCCGCCTTTGTCTCCATCGACCGCGGCAAGTCCTGGCAACGCATGAACGGCAATCTCCCCACCGTCGCCGTTCACGACTTCGCACAGCACCCCTCCACCGGCGAGATCATCGCCGCCACCCACGGCCGAAGCCTCTGGGTCTTCGACGCCACCACGCTCCGACAACTCACCGCCGACTCCCTCGCCGCCGCCGCCACCCTCTACAAGCCCGCGACCGCTCGCCTCTGGCGCTCCCTGCCCGCACGAGGCATCAGCGGCGCCCGACACTTCCGCGGTCAGAACTCGACCGCCGGCGCGGCAATCCTCTACTCTCTCGCCTCTCCCGCCACCGAACTCACCCTCAAGATCACCACGCCCGCAGGCGCCGCCGTGCGCGAACTCCGAGACCTCCCCACCAAACCCGGCCTCCACCGCGTCGTCTGGGACTTGCGACGCGACCCTCCACAACGACCCGCCGCCCCTCCCGGCCCCGCAACGCCCGCTCGCGCCGCGACCCAAGGCCCCGCCCCAGGCGCGACGCCCCCGATCGCTGGCGCCCCGACGCTCGCCTCCCCCGCCGCTGGTCGAGGCCTCGCAGGTGCCAGAGTCCCCTTCGGAACCTATCGCGTCGTCCTGACCGTCGATGGCAAGGAACTCGCTCACGAGATCACCGTCGTCGGCGATCCGGACTTCCCCGACTCAGGCCTCGCCGAGGGCGAGCAGGAATGGACCGACACCTCTCACCTCAGCGATGACGACGAGGAGCCGCGTCCTTCCCGATAGCGCGAACAGAGACCTAGCGATCGGCCGCGTGCCCTCGGAATTTCGGCAGAATTGTTGCGGATCATGCGGTGCGATTTCCGCACTTTCCGGTAGACTGCAACCAAGGTGCCTGAGGAGGGCCTCGATGCGCTGGCTTTCGTATCTCATCGCGTTGCTGGCGTGCGCCACCGTCGCGCGCGCCGATCTCTCCGTGCGCTTCGAGAACCCGCCGTACACCGGCTCCGCTGCCGGCGTCGTCCTCCCGCCCCAGGACCTCTGGTACCAGCCCGTTCCCGGCAGCGCCGACTTCAGCGTCTTCTCCTACGCCGGAAACTCGCTCCTCCTCCCCGCCAATCCCGCGGGACAGGCCCAGTTCAGCGGCGGCCGGAGCCTCGGCGGCACCCAGCAGGCCCGCGCCCAGAAGGACCACGACTTCTCCACCTCCCCGCATTGGACCATCACCTGGAACTTCTGCGCACGCTTCGACGGCGTGCTCCCCGCCACCCAGAACCTCGGGAGTTTCTCGCTCCAGCCACTCTCCACGCGAGACTTCAACGCCCTCTACACCTGGGCCGATCCCAACACCGCCGCTGCCTTCAACAGCGGCTTCCTCGTCTACGACGCCGCCGGTGTCCAGTCGACCGCCCCGGGCCTCTTCCCAGGCCCCCAATGGCAGAACCTCGCCCCCAACCAGTGGTACCGCCAGTCCATCACCATCGACTATGTCACGAACCAGGTCGTCGAGGTCACCATCCAGAACCTCACCACCGGCGGGCCGACCGCCTCAGTGCGACCGTCCGGTTGGTTCCTCGGCGGCGGCGCCGCCCCCAGTCTCCCGCTCCCCACCAGCATCCGCACCTTCGCCGGCGGCACCAGCCCGGGCAACATCGTCGGCTTCGACAACATCGACATCTGCCCCTTCGTCGTCGGCGGGTTCGCGCCGGGCGGCGGGCCTGAGGGAACCCTCATCTCCATTTCCGGCTGCGGGTTCGGCACTCGCGCCGACGACCTCTGCGTCGGCCTCCGAATCAGCCCCACCGAGGTCATCCCCCTCTCGGTCGTCTCCGTCACCGACACCCAGATCCAGGCCCGCCTCGGCCCAGTCCCGCCCGGCGCAAGCCCCGGCCCCATCGTCGTCGCCAAGGGTTCGGGCGTTCGCGGCTCCATCTCCCCAGGCCAGCCCGACCTCATCCCCGAGAACTCCCAAGGCGTCTGGACGCTCGATCGCGCGGGCGACCCGCGTCAGGACCAATCCACCAACGTCTTCGTCCCCGTCTCCAACCCCCCGCCACCGGGCATCCAGTGGTTCTTCGGCGACAACCAGGGCGGCACGCTCGTCCTCACCGTCGCCGGCGACGTCATGCCCAACACCCAGGTCCGACTTCTCCTCCAGGCCAGCGGCCCTATGCCCGGCGTCGGCGCCTGCCTCGAAGCCATCCACCTCCGCCTCCGCGTCGGCGGCGACGCCCAGTACCTCGCCGACCGCGTCTGCGACGCCATCCAGTCCGCCCTCTCCGCACGCGGCATCAACTCCCAGTGCCTCGTCTCCATCGCCGGCCCCAACGCGCGGACCATCACCTTCCGACTCCTCGACTCCATGTCCGTCGTGATCCCCATCCAGTCCGGGGCGCTCGACCTCTGCACCCAGATGCCCATCAAGGTCAACCTCTTCCCCAACCTCCCCGTCACCGCCTTCTTCAACGCCAACCTCACCAACCAGGTCACCAACATCCTCGTCAGCAACGTCGGCCCAGCGGGCGACGATGGCGCGACCATCTCGCCGCTGGCCCCCACTCTCACCGGCGTCAGCGCCACCAACAGCGACATCCCCCTCTCCGCGGGCGCGATCGTCACCATCACCTCTTGGGGCTTGCAGGGCGTCACGGGCGAGCGCCGCGTCGGCGTCGCTCGAATCTCCAGCGCCCCAACGCCGGTGCTCCAGGGCTCCTTCGCCGGCATCGGGTCCAACTTCGTGCTCGTGCAGGTGTACCACAACACCCTGATGGTCGGACAGGTCACGCTCCCGGCGGGGACGCTCGGGCAACTCATCGCGGGCCCGGGAGGGACGCCCGCCGTCACCGGCTTCGGCGCTCGCCCCACGATCGGACCAGCCCCCACGATGGTGTGGATCGACCTGAGCGCCCCGGCGACGTTCCAGCCTGTCGCGGGCCCGCCCCTCTTCGGAAACCAGTTGCGACTGTTCGCCCTCACCCCCATGGGACCCACGCCGGCCCTCCAGGCCGTGGACATCGCCGCCGCCGTCCCCGGCCCGGGCGACGCCACCTCCTTCGTCCTCTTCGGCGCCGTCGAGGGCGGCATCTGCTACGCCAACTGCGACGGCTCCTCTACCGCCCCCATCCTCAACATCAACGACTTCTCCTGCTTCCTCAACGCCTTCGCCGCAGGCGACCCCAGCGCCAACTGCGACGGCAGCACCACGCCCCCGACCCTCAACATCAACGACTTCTCCTGCTTCCTCAACGCCTTCGCCGCGGGATGTCCATAGGGCCCTCGTCGCCAGTTCGCGCGGGCGGAGTAGACTGCGATCATGGCACGGACGATCTTGCCGGATGCGCGTCGGACGCCGCGGTTTGCGGGGGTGTGCACGTTCTGTCGGTACCCGTTGCTCGAGGCCGTGGGGCGCGAGGGACGGCCGGTGGACTGGGCGCTCTATGGCGTGCCGTTCGACGGCGGGGTGACGTATCGGCCCGGGGCGCGGTTCGGGCCGCGGGCGATCCGCGAGGCGTCGCAGTACGTGAAGCGGTACTCGATCGAGCAGGACGTGGACGTGTGCGAGGTGCTGAGCCTCGCCGACGCGGGGGACGCGCCGGTGCTCCCGTATGACATCAAAGGGACACTTGAGGCGGTCACGGCGTTCGCGAAGGGGCTCGGCGGCGCGGCGATCGCAAAGGCAGCGCGCGGCAAGGCGGCACGCAGCGACGGCACTCGCCTCCTGGCCGTGGGCGGGGATCACAGCATCGCGTACGCGAACCTCCGCGCGACGTGGGAGCGGCAGGGGCGGCCGCGCGGGGGGCTGGCGCTCCTGCACTTTGACAGCCACCTGGACACGGTGGACGCGGTCTGGGGCGAGAAGTGGGGGCACGCGTCGGTGTTCATCCGCGCGATCGAGGACGGCCTGGTCGATCCGTCGCGGATGCTGTCGGTGGGCATCAAGGGGCCGCTGAACTCGAAAGACGACCTCGCGTTCGCACGGGAGCACGGCGTGACGGTGCTCACGTACGAGCAGTTCCACCGGGGGCGGGCCGAGGCGCTGGGAGAGATCGCCGCCTTCGCGCAGCGGCTCGACGGCGCGCCGGCCTACCTGACGTTCGACATCGATTGCGTGGACCCCGCGTTCGCGCCCGGGACCGGCACGCCGAGCGTGGGGGGGTTCACCTCGGCCGAGGCCCTGGGCGTGGTGCGCGCGCTGCGCGGCGCGAACGTGATCGGCGCGGACGTGGTCGAGGTGCTCCCGGATCGCGACGTGGGCGGGGCGACGGCCCTTCTCGCGGCCCACGTGATCTTCGAGATCCTCTGCCTCGACGCGTTGCGCGTGGTGTCGGGCAACGCGAAGCGGAAGCGCCGCTAGCGCGACCGGAGCGCCAGGATCAGTTCGACCTTGCCCGTGTGTTGGTCGAGGCGCTGCGCGATCTGCACCGGCGAGAGGCCCTCGTCCGCCAGGTCGAAGATGCGCTGCGCCAACGGGTCCCCGGCCATGGCCTGGCGCGGCTCGTCGTCCAGCAACGGCACGGGCTCGTCGCGTCTGGATGGCGCAGCGAGTCGCGCGTCGGCCTCGTCCAGCAGCCGTTGCAGCCGCTCGGCCTTCTCGTCGAGTTGTGCCGAGAGCGCGGCGGCGAGTTCGGTGGCCTCGGCCATGAGCCGACGGAGGTCGTCCGCCTCCGCGGGCCGCGCGAGCGTCTGCCGGCGGAACGCCCACGCCAGCAGCAGGATGCCCCCGAGCATCAGCAGGATCGAAACGATCTGGCCCGCGGAGATCGCGGCGAGGCAGGGGCCGAGTTGGGCGGGGCCGGGGGGCATCGCGAGGCTCCATCCGCGCGACGGACACGATTGCCGTCGCCCCTATCATCGCCTGTGGCGGGCCGTTTGACAATCCCCGGACTCTCCCGGCGCGACCCGCTGGTGCGCCACGCGGGTCGGCGGTGGCGCGAACTCACCGTCGGGACCGCTCGCGGGCTCGACCCTCATCGGCGAACCCTGGCCGCCTGCTCCGGCGGGGCGGATTCCTCTGCGATGGTGCTCGCGCTCGCCGCTGCCGCCGGGGATGAGGCACGACAGCGGATCGTCGTGGCGCACATCGTGCACGACCTTCGGCCCGCATCCGAGGCCGAGGCGGATCGGGATGCCGCACGCACCCTGGCCAACGCGCTGGGGCTCGAGTTCGTCGAGGCGAGCGTCTCGGTTCGCGCAGGCCCGGGCAACGCCGAGGCGCGGGCGAGGACGGCGAGGTACGCGGCCCTGGCTCGGCTGGCGCGGGACCATGGGTGCGGGTTCGTTGCGACGGCCCACCACGCGGACGATCAACTCGAAACCATGCTCATGACGATGCTGCGCGGGGCCGGGCCAAGAGCGCTGGCCGGCATCGCGCCCCGGCGGAGGCTCGGTGGGCGGACGGGCATCGTGCTCATTCGTCCCATGCTCGGACTGACGCGGGCTGAACTGCGAGCCGCGTGCCGGCGCGCCGGTTGGGCCTGGCGAGAGGACCTCACGAACCAGGACGCCACGCGCCTCCGCGCAGCGCTGCGAGTCCGCGTGCTCCCCGTGCTCGATGAGATCCATCGCGGCGCGGCGCGGCGCGCCGCACGGTCAGCCCGCCTTCAGGCCGCCGCGGCGAGACTCGTGACCCGGCACGCGCGGCCACTGGCGGCACGGGCGACGCGATCGGACGGGGCGGTGTGGAACGCCGAGGAGTTGCGCGATCTGCCCGCGATCGTGCTGGGGGAAGTGCTGCGGCTGGCGGCGCGGCGGGTCGCCGGCTCGCGCGGCGCGGATCGGCTCGGGGCGCGCGCCGTCGGAGCGGTGGTGCGGGCGATCCGCGACGGCACCGCGGGGGAATGGGCCTGGCCCGGGCTGCGCGTCGTGATCGGGAAGGGGCTGGTGCGGATGGAACCGGCGCGCGGACCGCGAAGGGCAGGCGAGACGCGCGGGCGAGTCGTCACGCCGCGCCGATGACCGACGCGATCGCGACGGACTCGGTGTGGCTCAGCGACAGCGACCATTGGCGGAGGCCGAGGCGAGCGGCAAGATCCGCGGCGCCGCCGTGCAGCCGAAGCGTGGGACGACCCGATGGCTCGGAGACGACCTCGACATCGGTCCAGCCGACCTGGGCGCTCCAGCCCGTGCCCAGGGCCTTCATCGCGGCTTCCTTCGCGGCGAACCGAACGGCGAGGTGCTCGTCGCGGCGGCGCCGGCCCGCGGAGTGGCGGACCTCGTCGGGCGTGAAGCAGCGCTCGAGGAACCGGTCCCCGTGCCGCGCGAGCATCTCGGCGATGCGGGCGACCTCGACGATGTCGACTCCGTGCGCGAGCATGGAACGGATCCTAGGGAGATAGGGTCACGCGGCGGATGCGTCGCGGCGTGGCCTATCGCTTCGAGTTGCGTGCTGGCGCCTTCTTGGGCGTGCTCGGCTTGGCGACGCGAGCGGGAGATGTCTTTGGCTTCGACTCTGCCGCGGGCTTGGGCTCCGTCTTGGGCTCAGGCTTCGCCTCGCTCTTGCTCTCGCCCGCGGGCTTGCTCTCGGCCTCGGCGGCCTTCTTGTAGGACTCCGACCGGTAGTCCGTCTGATAGAACCCCGAGCCCTTGAAGAGGACCGCGGCGCCAGTGCCGATCTTCCGCTCGAGCGTCCGCTTCCCGCACGCCGGGCAGGTGCGCTTGGGCGCCTCGGTCATCGACTGAAAGACCTCGAACTCGTGCGCGCAGGCTCGGCAGACGTATTCATACGTGGGCATGGCTCAGGTGCTCGGCTCGGGCTTGGGGCGGATCGACACCATCGCCGGGCGGATCACGCGATCGCCCAGCATATAGCCAACTTTCAGCGTCGCCACGATCCGACCGGGCTCGACGGCCTCCGACGGCTGCTGCACCACGGCCTGGTGGCGGTTCGGGTCGAACTCGTCGTTGGGCGCGGGCTGGATCGGGGTCACATCGTAGTTCTGGAGCACGCGCATCAACTCGTCGCGGATCACCCGCACCCCGGCCATGATCTGCTCGGCGGAGGCGGTCGCCGGGTCCTGCGAGAGCGCCAGGTCGAAGTGGTCCAGCACCGTGAGCACGTTGAGCGCGACGCTGGTGATCCCCTGCTGCTTGGCCTCGCGCTCGTTGGCGGCGGCCCGCCGGCCAAGGTTGTGGCTGTCCGCCAGCGCGCGAAGGTACTTCTGATTGAGGTCGTCCCGCTCCGCGGTGAGCGCGGCGATCTGCGCGGCGAGGTCGCCCCCGGCCGCGGCGGCGGCGCTGTCGGCGCCGCTCGGGGCGGCGGCAGCGGAGTCGGGCTCGTGTGGCTTCTTTCCGAACATGGTCTTATCCCCCCAACCAATCGCGCATCTTCTTCATGAATCCCTGGCTCTCGGGCAGGACGTCCTGGTTCTCGCTTGCCGCGAAGTCCCGCAGCAGTTTCTCCTGCTTGCTCGACAATCGCTTGGGAATCTCGACCCGCACGGCGACGATCAGGTCCCCTCGCCGGCCGTGGCGCAGGTGCGGGAGGCCCTGGGCGTCGATGCGGAACGTCGCGCCGTGCTGCGTGCCCTTGGGAATCCGCAGCGTGGCTTGACCCTCGAGCGTCGGGACTCGCACCTCGGCGCCCAACGCGGCCTGGGTGAACGGGATCGGCATCTCGAGCATGAGGTGGTCCCCGTCGCGGACGAACATCTCGTGCTCCTCCACGCGCACGACCACGTGCAAGTCCCCGCGCACGCCCTCGCCGCCGGGCGAGACCTCCGGGGGTGGGGGCTCGCCCTCGCCCTGCACGCGCACGGCCTGGGCCGACGAGATGCCCGGTGGGATCTTCACGACGAGTTTGCGCGCCCGCGGGACCCGTCCCTTGCCCCGGCATGAGTCGCAGATGTCCTTGACCACCTTGCCTCGGCCTCCGCAGTTGGGGCAGGCCGTGACCATCCGGAACATGCCCCCGAGCCCGGTCTGCTGCACCTTGCCCTGTCCCCCGCAGGTGGGGCAGTTGATGGGCTTGGAGCCCGGCTTGGCCCCGGACCCGGCGCAGGAGTCGCAGAGGTCCAGCCGCGTGAACTCGACCTGTCGCTCGCAGCCCTTGAGGACATCCACGAGCGAGACGGAGACCTCGGTCTCGAGGTCATACCCTCGGGCCACGCCGCGCGATCGGCCACCGCCGCCGAAGCCGCCGGCGCCTCCGCCGAAGATGTCGTTGAACATCGAGAAGATGTCCTGGACATTCATGCGGGAGAAGTCGTGGGCCGCGGCGCCCTGCCCGCGCACACCCTCGTGCCCGAACTGGTCGTAACGCTGCCGCCGCGCGGGGTCCGAGAGCACCTCGTAGGCCTCCGCGGCTTCCTTGAACTTCGCCTCGGCGTCGGCGTCGCCCGGGTTGCGGTCCGGGTGGTGCTTCATCGCCAGCCGCCGATAGGCGCGCTTGATCTCCTCGGCGTCGGCGCCTCGCTCGACGCCCAGGATCTCGTAATAGTCGCGGGTGGTGGGCATGGGTTCGGCGCGCGACCTACGCCACCGCCCCCTCCGCCGGCGCCTTGTCCTCCTTCAGTTCGCTGATGAGCACGTTCGTCGTGAGCATCAGCCCCGCCACGCTCGCGGCGTTCGTCAGCGCCGACTTCGCCACCAGCGCCGGATCGATCACCCCGGCCTTCACGAGGTCGGTGTACTCGCCCGTCGCCGCGTTGAAGCCAAAGCCGTGGCCGCCCTTCCCGCCCTCCTTGATCTTCTCGACCACGAGGTCGCCGTCGTGCCCGGCGTTCTCGGCGATCTGGAACGCGCACGCCTCGACCGCCTTGGCAACGATGTCATAGCCGATCTTCTCGTCGCCCTTGGCCTTCTTCGCCGCGGCCTTGATGGCCTCCTGCGTCCGCAGCAGCGCCACACCGCCCCCGGGCACGTAGCCCTCCTTCGCGGCGGCGCGCGTCGCGTGCAGCGCGTCGTCCACGAGGTCCTTCGTCGCCTTCATCGCGATCTCCGTCGCCCCCCCCACCTTGATGATCGCGACGCCCCCGGTCAGTTTCGCGTGCCGCTCCATCAGTTTCTCGCGGTCATAGTCGCTCGTCGACTTGTCGTGCTGCGCCTTGATCTGCGCCGCCCGGGCCTGGATGTCGGCCCTCCTCCCGGCGCCCTCGATGATCGTCGTGTTGTCCTTCGTCACCACCACGCGCTTGGCACGCCCCAGTTCCGTCAGTTCGATCGACTCGATCGAGCGCCCCAGGTCCTCGGCAAAGAACGTCCCGCCCGTCAGCACCGCGATGTCCCCCAGCATCGCCTTCCGACGGTCGCCAAAGCCGGGCGCCTTCACCGCGCAGATCTTCAGCGACCCGCGCAGCCGGTTCACCACCAGCGTCGCCAGCGCCTCGTTCTCCACCTCCTCGGCGATGATCAGCACCGGCTTGCCCGCCATCACGATCTTGTTCAGCAGCGGTAGCAGGTCCGGCAGGTTGCTGATCTTCTTCTCATAGATCAGCACGTAGCAGTCCTCGAGCACGCACTCGGCCGTCTTCGGGTCCGTCATGAAGTACGGCGAGAGGTACCCCTTGTCGAACTGCATCCCCTCCACGTACTCCAGCGTCGTCTCGGCGCTCTTGCCCTCCTCCACCTCCACCACGCCCTCCGCGCCCACGCGGTCGATCGCCTCCGCGATCTTCTCGCCCACGAACGCGTCCCCGTTCGCCGAGATCGTCGCGATCTTCTTGTAGTCCTCCCGGCCCTTGCACTTGACCGCCATCGCGTCGATTGCCTCGCTCGCGGCAGCGGCGGCCGCGTTGATCCCGCGCTGCACCTGCACCGGGTTCGCTCCCGCCGTCACGTGCCGAAGGCCCTCGGAGAAGATCGCCTGCGCCAGCACGGTCGCGGCGGTGGTCCCGTCGCCCGCCTTGTCCGCCGTCTTCTTCGCCACCTCGTTGACCATCTTCGCCCCCATGCTCTCGAACGGCTCGGGCAGCGTGATCTCCTTCGACACCGAGACCCCGTCCTTCGTCACCGACGGGCCCCCGTATGACTTCTCGATCACGACGTGCCGCCCCGCGGGGCCCATCGTGCACTTGACGGCATCGGCGAGACGATCCACGCCCCGCTTCATCTCCAACAGCGCGGCGTCGTCGAACATGATCTGCTTGGTTGCCATGGTTCTGCTCCGTGTGATTCGTGTCTGATGATTCGTGCTTGGTGCTTCGCGATTCGTGCGTGACTCGTGCGATCGGGCTCCCGGCCCCCGCTCGGGCTCTACGGCCCGTACCCCAGTTCCGCGAGTTCCGTGCCGGCCTCTTCGTGTGCCCAGCGGACCGCCCGCGGGGTCAGTTTCTCCTTCCAATCCCCCACCACGCCCCGGCGATAGTGGCTCGCCGGGTCCTCCTGCCTCACAAACGTCGTGCTCGTCCGCGTCGCGTCCCCGATCGGCTCCGCGTCCTCGGGATCGAGCCCCAGGAACGCGTACAGCCGGCGACGCTCGCCCTCGGCGTCCGCGTGCAGATCCTCGTATCGAACCCGCGCGATGCTGCCGACGAGTTGGCCCCGCTCGAACCGCGCCACCGCGTCCAGGTCGTCGCGCACGTGCGAGGCCCACTGCCGCGCCACGTGCCGCACCCACGCCTCGTCGTCCAGGAGGGTCGCCGCGGCCGCGAGTTGGGCCCGCGAGTCGCCCGCGAAGGCCGCGAGCGCCCGGTCGAACCGAGCACGGATCCCGTCCGGGACCACCCACGTCTCCCGCCGCGCCAGCGCGTTGAACGTCCAACTCACGAGCACGTCCCGTCCGTCGCGGAAGAGCACGATGTACGCCGCCCCGGGCAGGAAGAGCCGCAGCCGTCGCGGGGTGTGGTCGCCGACCCAGGCCGCCCCGGGCTTGCGCGGCTCGAGGCTCGCCATGCACTCGCGCACGTACCGCTGGAACCCGCGGAGCGCGACGCCCTTGGACGGATCGACCCGCGCGGCACGCCCCGGCGCCGTCACGAGTTGCTGCACCCCCGCGAACACATCGTGGAACGTGAACTCGCCCCAGCACGCCACGCGCCGGTGCAGGTGCATCAGGCACCCCAGCCAGTTCGTCCCGCTTCGCGGGTGCGCGCTGATGAAGAACGGCTTGGGCAGGTTTGCCGGCGCCGGCTCCGGGGCCGACATCAACTCGGCCTCGAGCGGCGGACGCGGATTGACCGCCACCGGCGAGACGCTCGCCAGCACCGGCCGGGGCGATGGGTTGGTTCGGGTCGCGAGCATCACCACGCCCCGTCCTTCTCGTAGTCCAGGGCCACGAGCGCCTCGCCCGCCGATTCCTTGAACCATCGCGCGAAGCGGTCCGTCCGATGCCGCTTCCAGTCGCCCACCTGCCCGTGCCGAAAGAACGACGCCGGGTCCTCGGCCTCGAAGCCCGCGGCGGTCCGGCCCTCCCGCGAGAGCGGCGCCGCCTCGGCCGGGTCCACGCCCAGGAACTCGTACATCTCCCGCCGACCTCGCTCCGCGTCCGCGTGCAGCGACTCGTACCGGACGACCAACACTCGACCGATCGACCCTGGCTCGTTCGCGCGGATGCGCGACACCGACGCCGCGTCGCTTGTCACCCAGTTTGCCCAGCGCGATGCCACCAGCCGAACCCACCCCTCGTCCGAGAGCAGGTCCTCCGGGTGCGACTGGAAGCAGCGCGGGTCGGCCTGGAACCGCCGGTAGAGCGGCTCGAAGCCGGGCCGCAGGTCGGCCGGCACCACGGCGTCCACGACGTGCGGCTTCTGACGCAGCACATGGTACGTCCAACTCACCAGCACGTCTCGCCCGTCGCGGACGACCAGGATGTACGGCGAGCCCTGGAGGAACACCCGAAGCCCGCGCGGCGTGCGATCCCCGATCCACCTCGCCTCGGGCTTCCGCGATTCCAGCGACAGCACGCACCGCCGGACCAGGTCCTCGAACCCCGCGTCCAGCGCCGACCTCACCGGCTCGCGCGACGTGATCTGCCACACCTGCGATTGCAGCGTGTCGATCGCCGTCCGGATGTCCTCGAAGTGGAACTCCCCGAAGCAGTTGATCTGCGGGTGCAGGTTCAGGAGTGCGCCCACCCAGTTCGTCCCCGACCGCGGATGCCCGCGGACAAAGAAGATGTCGTGGGCGCGCGCCGCCTCCGGCGACGCCACCGCCACCGCTCGCCTCGGGCCCAGTCCCAGTCGGTCGAGGATCGGCATGCGCTCCCTAGCCCTCGATCACCCCGAGGAGTTCCGTCTCCTTCAGGATCAGGTGCTTGTCGCCCTTGATCTCGACCTCCGTGCCCGCGTATTTCCCGTAGACCACGGTGTCGCCCACCTTCACCGAGAGTTGCGCCCGCTTCCCGTTGTCCAGACGCTTGCCAGGGCCGACCGACACCACCTTGCCACGGACCGGCCTCTCCTTGGCCGACTCCGGGAGGTAGATCCCCGACGCGGTCTTCGACTCGGACTCGACAGGCTTGACCAGCACACGATCCTCAAGCGGTT
This sequence comes from Phycisphaerae bacterium, assembly GCA_016793805.1. Taxonomy (GTDB): domain Bacteria; phylum Planctomycetota; class Phycisphaerae; order Phycisphaerales; family UBA1924; genus JAEUIZ01. The sequence continues at coordinate 96,895 of JAEUIZ010000028.1, read as the reverse complement.
TGACGGCCATCTGTGTTACTCCAAAGGCTTGACCACGACCGCAGCGGCCACGCTGCGACGTTTCAGACGTTCACGGACCAACTCCACCACGATCGGCAACACCGAGACCACGATGATCGCCACGACCACCGCCTCGAAGTTGCGCTTCACCCACGGAATGTTCCCGAAGAACCACCCCGCCCCGACGCAGATCCCGATCCACGCGATCGCCCCAGTGATGTTGTACAGCACGAACCGCGAGTACGTCATCGAGCCCGCGCCGGCCACGAACGGCACGAACGTCCGCACGATCGGAACGAACCGCGCAAGGATCACGGCCTTGCCACCGTACCGCTCGAAAAACTCGTGCGCCCGGTCCAGGTGCTTCCGGTTCAGCATCCGCTCGAGCAGCGTCGGCGGACGCGACGCATCGACCGCCCGGCTGAACACCCGTGGGCCGATGAACTTCCCGACGTGATAGTTGACGGCATCGCCCAGCACCGCCGCCACGATCAGCAGGCTCGAGATCACCCACACGTTCATCGAGCCCCGGGCCGCCAGCGCGCCCACCGTGAACAGCAGCGAGTCCCCGGGCAGGAACGGCATGACCACCAGCCCCGTCTCGGCGAAGATGATCGCGAACAGCAGCGCGTACACCCACAGCCCGTGCTCGTGGATGAACCCGTCGAGAAACCCGGGAAGGTCGCGGAAGAGGGCGAGGAAACTGCTGATGAGGTCTTGCATGTGCAGAGCCCGCACACCGGTCGCGCCCACCGGTTCGAGGCCGACGGCGGCAGCGACTAGAAACCCATCCCCCCGCCCATGCCGCCCATCCCACCCATGCCGCCGCCGCCGCCGTGCGCGTGCTCGGGCTTGTCTTCCTTCTTGCTGGTGATGATGCAGTCTGCCGCGAGCAGCACGCTCGCCACGCTGGCCGCGTTCTGCAACGCCGAGCGATCGACCTTCGCCGGGGTGATCACGCCCATGCTCATCAGGTCGCCGTACTCGTCGGTGAGCGCGTTGTAGCCGAACGCCCCGTCGCCCTCGGCGACCTTGGCGACCACCACGGTGCCCTTCACCCCCGCGTTGTCGGCGATGGTCCGCGTCGGGAGCGCCAGGGCCTTGTAGACCACGTCAATCCCCGCCGCAAAGTCGTACTTGACCTGGCCCACCTCGTCGGAGGTCTTGTCGTCGCCCGTGCCGGGCTTCCCAAAGACCGACTTGTACTCCTTCATCTTCTCGATCGCCTTGCGGGCGCGGATGAACGAGACGCCGCCGCCGGGGACGATCCCCTCGGCGACCGCGGCGCGGGTCGCGTGCAGCGCGTCCTCGACGCGGGCCTTCTTCTCCTTCAGTTCGGCCTCCGAGGCCGCGCCCACCTGGATCTGCGCCACGCCCCCGGCGAGTTTCGCCAGCCGCTCCTGCAACTTCTCCCGGTCATAGTCGCTGGTGGTGATCTCGATCTCGCGGCGGATCTGCTCGATCCGCGCCTGGATCGCCTTCGTCGAGCCCGCCCCCTCGATGATCGTCGTGTTGTCCGCGTCGGCCTCGATCTTCTTCGCCATCCCCAGGTGCGACAGTTCGACCTTGTCCAACTCGATCCCCAGGTCCTTCATGATCGCCGTCGCACCCGTGAGGATCGCGATGTCCTCGAGCATCGCCTTGCGGCGGTCGCCATACCCCGGCGCCTTCACCGCGCACACCTGCAGCGTCCCGCGCAGTTTGTTGATCACCAGCGTCGCCAGCGCCTCGCCCGCCACGTCCTCGGCGATGATCAGCAGCGGCTTCTTCGCCTGCATCACCTTCTCGAGCAGCGGGACCAGTTTCGTCACGCTCTCGATCTTGTCCTCGTGCACCAGCACCAGGCACTTGTCGAGCGACACCTTCATCTCGTCCGTGTCCGTCACGAAGTTGGGCGACAGGAACCCGCGGTCGAACTGCATCCCCTCGACCACCGTGACCTCGGTCTCGAGGCCCTTGCCCTCCTCGACCGTGATCACCCCGTCCTTGCCCACCTTCTCGAACGCGTCGGCCATGATCTGCCCGACCCCCGGATCGTTATTCGCGCTGATCGTGGCCACGCTCTGGATGTCCGCCTTGCCCTTCACCGGGCGTGAGAGCCGGTTGATCTCGTCCGACGCCGCCGACACCGCCGCCTTCATCCCGCGCACCATCTGGTTCGCGTCAACGCCCGCCGTGATGTGCTTCAACCCCTCTCGGAACAGCGCCTCGGCGAGCACCGTCGCGGTCGTAGTCCCGTCGCCCGCGTCGTCGCTCGTCTTGCTCGCGGCCTCCTTGACCATCCGCGCGCCCATGTCCTCCGCCTTGTTCCGCAGTTCGATCTCCTCCGCCACCGACACCCCGTCCTTCGTCACCGTCGGGCCGCCCCAACTCTTGTCGAGCACCGCGTTCCGACCCTTCGGGCCCAGCGTGCTCTTGACCGCGCGGGCGAGTTTCTCCACCCCCGCGAGAAGGGCCTGGCGTGCTTCAACATCGAAGATCAGTTCCTTGGCGGGCATGCGCGATGTCTCCCAAAGCGTCGATTTGGTGTGTGTTTGGACCGCGGGCCACGACGACACCATGACCCAACTTACCGCATGGCAAGCGGGATGCCAACGTCGCACGCGCTGTTTCGCAGGATCGAGTCCTGCGCCGACCGACACGGTCTGTCAGGCGCGGACCGCTCCCAGTCTTGTCTGCCAATCTGACAGGCAGCCGCCTCGCCTTCGCGCTCCGGCATCGCGCGCCAAGGCCTTCATCCCTCCTCGTCGTGATCCCGCGGCCCCCTTCGCGGGAGTCCGCTCCCGCGGATACCATCCCGGCCCATGACCCCCGTGCTCCTCGCCACCACCGACGTCGGCAGTTACCTGCCCGTCTTCATCGTCATCCTTATGGCGATCACCTTCGCCGTCGCCAACATCGTCCTCACCAAGGTCCTCGGTCCATCTCGCACCGGCGCCGTCAAGGGCATCACCTACGAGTCGGGGATGAACCCCGTCGGCACGGCCCGCAAGCGCTTCAACGTCCGTTTCTACCTCATCGCCGTCGTCTTCCTCGTCTTCGACGTCGAGATCATCTTCCTCTATCCCTGGGCCACGACCTTCCCCAACCTGACCCCGCACTCGAGCGACTCGCTCCTCTGGCTCGTGCGGATCATGTTCTTCCTGTTCACCACCGTGGTCGCGTACCTCTACGGCTGGCGCAAGGGCGTGTTCAGGTTCGATTGACCACCCGTCCCGTTCGTTGACTCCTCGCTCGCCGCTCGCTCCGGGCGATGCCGTTCGCGCGCGCCCCCGCGCGAGCGATGCGGGGGCGGGAGGGGGATCGGCCCGCGGACTCCAGGGCCATCGCCGCCAGAACGCGGGGCTCGTCGTGAGCGCGTGAGTGCCCCGCCCCACGTGCGTTTATCCCTGCATGGAGCAGTGAGCCAGACGGCTCGAGCGTGACTCCAGGCGAGATCCCGGCGGGAACGGGCGGCCCAGTGGCCGTCCTCGGGATCACGCGCACCACATGCACGAGGAGAAGAGTCCATGAAGACGCGCAGCACACGGAATCGGGTTCGGATCGCTTGCCTGGCCCTCGCGGCCGGCGGGTTGGCCTCCATAGCGAATGCGCAGGACGTCACCAAGACCGTCACCTGGACGCTCGACAAGGCGCCCGCGCCCGGCGACGCCGGGAAATACACCTGGGACCTCGTCGCCAAGGCCAAGGGCACCCCGCCCGCGGCCCTTGTGACCAAGCCCGAGTCGTCGGGCGCGACTCCCGGCATCTGGGTCGCCGCCAACGGCCTTGGGAACACCGCCAAGCAGACCGATGAGGCCGTCAGCGGCACCGCCAAGGCGCAGGCCAAGATCGACTTCACCGCCGGCGCGCCCGTCGCTGGCCCGGGCGGGACCACGCAGATCACAACCTCCATCCACATCAACAACACCGCCACCGTCCCGGACAACACCTTTGCCAACGCCTGGGCCAAAGGAACCATGACCATCCCCGGCGGGATCATCACCGGCGTCGTCATCACCCAGCCGGGCAAGAAGGCCACCACCAGCCCGAAACTCATCGGGAAGAACGTCGCCGGATTCAATGGCGACAAGGCAACCTGGAGCGATCCCATCACCGTCAGCATCTTCGACGCCGTCACCAACAACCTCGTCTACTCCCAGGACATCGGCTCCATCGACGCCGACGCCCTCGGCACCGGCGGCTTCAAGTGGGACTCGACCGGCATCGAACTCACCGCCACCGACGACGGCCACTCGTCCGCCAGCATCTCCATCTCCCAGTCCGCCGGCCTGCTCACCGGCGCCGGCTTCTCCGGGACGGTCTCATGGGACGGGTGGGCGCTCCACGCCACCGGAATCCTCGCCACCCTCCCCTGGCAGATCAACGGCAACAAGGCCTCGCTCGCCGCTGGCCTCCTCGACTCCGTCAGTTTCGGATACAGCGTGCCCTCCTCCCTCGTCAGCCCCGGCGGCATGTACTACGAGGAACTCTCCTACTCCTCCACCGGCGAGATCTACGCCGTCCCCACCCCCGCGACCGCAGTCCTCACCGGCCTGGGCGGGCTGCTCGTCCTCCGCCGTCGCCGCCGCTGATCGGCACGCGCCCAAGTCCTCCTCTTGCCACGAGCACGAGGAAGCACGGCCCGTCCCGAAAGGGGCGGGTTGTGCCTTTAAAAGTTCCTCTTGACACGATCGCAACCGCGCGGTAGACAGGACATACAAGGTCATGCGTCGGCCCTTCGCTCCGGTCCGCGGTTGATAATCGAAAGTAACCTCAGGCGCTGTCGATGCTTCGCGCTTGCTTGGCTGTCCGCCGCATTCGGGGGGGCGGGGGTCTGGTGCCTGTTAGTTTGATGTCGAGGTCCAACCCAAGCCCGATCGGTCAGGGGAGCATGAACAACATCTGGAATCAAACGACGAACACAGGCTACATCCTGGCGGCGAGTGGGGACCAGGTCTCGGCCGCGAACATGCCGATCAGGACATCGTCGCCGGCGTACGACCCGGGCAGGATGATCCCCCTCGCGGGCACCACGAGCGGCAACGCGCTCGACATCCGCTGATCCGGTTCGCCGATAGCAGCGATTGACACAGGAGCCGCGTGTCGAATGCGGTGCTGATCCGTTGATGGACGTGGTTCGACACGGAGACTCTCGATGTGCAAGTCACTCACCATCGTGGTCGCGATCCTGGTGTGGGGCGCGTGCCTGATCGACCGGGCCAGCGCGCAGCAGTGTCGTACGTATTATATAGACATGGGCCGCATCGGCGCAAACTGGTACGCGCTGACTTATGCCGTGTACGACATCGCACGCGGTCCAGCCGTCGTGCGTGTTGCATGGGGCGGCAACTTCATCGAGTATCTAGATGGCGCATCCTTGAAGCATCTTACAAAGAAAGGGCTGCCTCCCGGTATCTTTCCGAAGATGCCGCGCACGCTCACGGTGGGCTGTGAGCGATCCTTATGCCTCCTTGCAACTCATGTGACCGATGTGACGCAGTACAGGCTCCACAAGTGGACTGGATAGACGTGGGACGGCAGCGGAACGTGCATGTCGCGTTGCGACGGCTACAACGCCGTCGACTACAGGACACTTGTCGTGTGGGGTACATCGGCGGAGATGTGCGCCGTCGCGGAGCCATCGGACCCCGGGCTAGAAAGCGGGACCGAGGTGGTGCGATACGTTGATGGCCATTGGGTGCATGTCGGCAGCGCCAATCACCATGCCGATCGGCTCCACTCGATCGTCGAGCATGGTCAACAGGTCCTCTATGCCGTCGGCGACTTCTGGCGATTCAACACGCGACCGACCGCCGGCATCGCCCGATGGGACGGCACATCGTGGACGACCTATCCGAACCAGGTCTTCCGCGCGGGGGACAAGAGCATCGTGATCGACCTCGGCCTCGGGCCGCGGCTCTACGCGAGGGCGGCGAACAACTCCCCGGCGGCGGCTTCCGCGGCGGTCTCTTTCGATGGGACGAGAACCGCTGGACGTACATCGGCACGCCCGATCCGACCTGTGGCACTTGCTCGCCGCCTTACGTCACGTGCCTTGGCGAGTTTGACGACGGGCGAGGCCCGGCGCTCTACATCGGCGGCATCTTCCGGTCCTTCAACGGCGTCGAAGCCCGCAACCTCGTCCGCTACGACGGCACGCGATTCGAGCAAATGGGCGCGGGCGTTGTGGGCGAGCCCTCGTGGCTCGGGGCCATCCGAACAAGTCGGGCTGGTCGCTCGACGTCGGGGGCGACGTGCTCACACAAGCCGTCGGTGGCCTCCTGGAACAGTCCGCTGCCATCCTCGTCGGTTGCCGCGGCGGGAACTGCTACCCCGACTGCGACGTGAACCGCGTGCTCGACGCCTACGACTTCGTCTGCTTCGCCGGCAAGTTCGCGGAGCGCGACCCGCACGCCAACTGCACCTTCGACGACGGCACGATCGACGGGAAGAACTTGATCTGCTTCATGGAGCGACTCACGGTGGGCCGCAACCGGCCCTGAGTCCGAGAACGCCGTCATGTTCGTTCGCCTTCCGCGCAGACCCGTTCGCACGGCAAACTTGGTTGTTGCTCGCGCCGATAGCACAGGGTCGGATTCGGGACAGCCATGGGTGGTGGGGATGCCAACTCGGTGCCGGACCGCGGCGTGCTGGAGCGCCTGATCGCCCAGCGCGCCGTCGAGCCCGTCTTCCAGCCGATCATCGGCATCGAGCGATCGGCCATCGCGGCCTATGAGACCCTTACCCGTCCCAGCGACCACAGCGGGTTCCCCGACGCCGACCGGCTCTTCGATGCGGCCGAGCGGCACGGGCTCCTCTGGGAGTTGGAAGAGGTCACGCGCGCCCGCGCCCTGGCCGCGGCCTCGGAGTGGGAGCCCGATGTCCTGCTCTTCCTCAACTGCTCACCCCAGGTCTTCGCCGATCCGCGCTTCGCGGACAACGTGCTCGAGTCGGTCCATCGCGTGCCGGGGCTCGCGCCCGGGCGCGTCGTGCTCGAGATCACCGAGCGCTCCGAGCAGCAGTACACCGACAGCCTGGCGACGCAGGTGGACCGCCTCAAGGCCCTGGGGTTCCAGATCGCCATCGACGACGTGGGCGCGGGGACGAGCGGGCTGAACCGGATCATGCGGCTCCAGCCGCAGTGGCTCAAACTCGACCGCGACCTCATCCGCGGGATCGACCACGACCGCGTCCGCCAGAACCTCGTGCGCTTCCTCCTGCACTTCGCCCGCCTCAGCCGCGTCCGCGTCGTCGCCGAGGGCGTGGAGTCGCACGAAGAACTCGCGACGGTGATCGACCTGGGCGTGAGCCACGCGCAGGGATTCGTCCTGGCGCGTCCGGGCACCAGGGCGCAGGAACTCTCCGAGGGCGTGCTGGACGTGCTCCGACGCCGCAGCACCCGAGGACCCCGGGCCCGGCGCGGCGCGTCCGAGACCCGCGTGATCGACCACTTGCGCTCCGCGCGGGTCGAGCGTGCCGACACGCCCGCCGGCCTCGTGCCGTACGACCCCGACTGCACCGGCGTCGTGGTGCAGGACGGGAATCGGCTCGTCGGGTGGTGCTGGCGGACGCGGCTCGAAGCGTGCCCGGACACCTGCACCCCGCTCCGCGACCTGGTCGAGCCCAACGTCGCCTACATCAGCCCCGATTCGACCCTCGCGGACGCCTACGACCTCGCCCTCTCCCGAGGCGAGGAAGAGACGGCCCCGCTCGTGGTCATCGAGGGCGGACGCGTCCTGGGCGTCATCTCGAGCAAGTCGCTGCTCGGCACCGCCATCGACTTCATCCGCGAGCAGTCCACGCGCCGCGCGCCGCTCACCGGCCTGCCGGGGCGAGTCCTCGCCGACGAGCACCTCGCGCGGGCGATCACCGCCCAACGCGCGGGCGGGCCCAGCCTCGACGTCGCGATCATCGACCTCCGCCACTTCTTCGACTACAACGCCGTCTACGGCTACGACCTGGGCGACCAGTTGCTCATGGACCTGGCCCAGGCCCTCGCCGACGAACTGCCAGATGCCTTCCTCGCTCACCTCGGGGGCGACCACTTCCTTCTCTCCGCGCCCGCGGGCCTGCTGCTCGCCAGGCTCCCCGATCTCGCCCCGAGGCTCGAGGCGGTCCTCGACTCCTACAGCGGGACGGCCCCGATGGGTCTGCCCAACCCCGAAGACCTCCGCGACGATCTCGCGGTCCGCGTGGTGCTGCTGCGCGACGCCACGGGCTGGGCCGCCTCGCCCCGGCAGGTCCACGCCGAGGCCGGGCGCCTGCGTGCCCAGGGCCGACCTACTCGCTCGCTCGGTTCGCGGTGCCTCGTCATCGAATCGGACCGTGACGTGGCGCGACGCCAGTCCGCGTAGCCCGATCCCACACCAACGCGCGCACGCCGGTATCCTGCCGTGCGAATGCTCGGGTGGCTGCTCTTCCTCGCCTCCGCCGCGCTCCTTGCCGGCTCGTCCCTCGTGGTGGCCCGGCGTCGCGGCGCGCACGCCGGCGATCGCTTCTTCCTCGGCCTGCTCGCCGCCGCCGCTCACCTCGCGCTCGCCAGTGTCCTCTGCTCCCTCTTCCACGCCTATACCCCGGTCGGCCTCCTCGTCGCGCAGGCTGCGATCGTCGCCGTCGCCGCGCCCATCGCGCGGCGGATCAGGCCGATCGAACCCGCCTCCGATCCCGCCACGCCCTGGCGCCCGCTCGACCTGGCCCTTGCGCTGGGCATCGCCGTGGCGCTCGGCGTCTCGCTCGCCGCCCAACTCTGCGTCCCCGTCGCGGGATGGGACGAGCGCATGTACAACGCCTCCCGGCCCGCGTACTGGCTCCAGTACCGCAGCGTCCTGCCCTACGTCACGCACAACGATCGACAGGTCACGTTCCCCTTCGGCGCCGAACTCTGGCTCGGGTGGCCCATGATGATGACGCGCACCGAGTGGCCGGCGCGCCTCGCTTCGTGGCTCGCCCATCCCGCGGGCGCCCTCGGCGTGTTCTGGCTCGCCCAAGCCATCGGCAGCGCCCGCCGCACCGCCCTGGCCGCCTCGCTCCTGGTCGCCACCACGCCCACGATCATGCTCAACGCCGGCTTCGGGCAGAAGCAGGACCTCTGGAACGCCGCGTACGTGCTTGCCGCCGCGTACTGGGCCGTCCGCGCGGGCGCCGCGCCGCGCCGCATGGGCACAGGGACGCGGCCAGCCGAGACTCGCGACGCCACGCGCCACACGCTCCTCGCCGCCGTCTCGATCGCGTTCGCCGTCAACGTCAAGATCACCTCGCTCGCATGTGTCCCCGTGCTGGGGATGCTCGTCGTGCTCGCCGGCACATGGCGCGAGGCCAGGCGACGCGCCCTCGCCGCCGCGATCGGGCTTCTCGCGGGCGTCCTGCTCAGCGGGCTCGTCGTCACGCTCGCCTCCAACGTGCGCGCGTACGGGCACCCCTTGGGCAACCCGCGGCTCTCGGCGCTCGGCAAGCCCGACCTCTCGCTCCAGCAGGCGTGGACCCATGCCGTGCGCGCGCCCCTGTTCCTCGTCGAGTTTCCAGAGATCCCGATCGAGTCGGCGCGCCGAAGCCTGGAGCGCGCGGGCCGCTCGGTGCTTGCCGCGCTCCGCGCCGACGCACCCCTGCGTCTCGAAGGCGACCCGGTCTGGCCCGGGCGGTTCGAGTTCACCGTCGCGGGCACGGCGTGGCGCTACTCGCTCGGCGGGATGCTCATGCTCCCCGCGCTGGCCTGGGCCGTGGCGTGCGGGCTGCGCGAGGTGAGGAGGACTTGGCCCCGGGTCATGCTCTCGGGTCCCGTCTGGGCCGGCGCGACCGCGCTGCCACTCTTCCTCGGCCTGGTCTTCCTGGTGCGCTGGATGGGGGGTGCGGCCGAGCGGTACTGGATCGGCGCCTACGCCGTCTCCGTGGCGGTCGGCGTCGAGATGCTCGCGCGCGCCACGCGTGGCCGACCCGGCGCGCGCGCGCTGACGGTCGCCGCGCTCGTCTGGGCCGCGTACCCACCCCTCATCACGTACGCGCGGCGGATCGACTGGGCCACCACCAAGGAGCGCCTTGCCGCGGTGGACGAGCCTTTCGCCGCGGCGGTGGGGGCCATGCCCGCGGGCGCGCGCATCCTCGCGGTCCTTTCACAATCCGCGCGAGACTACCCCCTCTTCCGCCCGCGCGACGGGTATCCGAACTACGTCGCCTCCTGGGGCAAGGAGAAGCCCGACCGCGACCGGCTGCGACGCCTCATCGAGCGGCACCGCATCACGCACGTCCTCTTCGGGCATCCGCAGGCGATCGGGCTGCACTGGGACGGCGGCGTGAGCATCATCCCGCTGGTCGAGTTTGTGCGCGCGCTCCCGGGCGCCCGGCAGGTCCCGCTCCAGGGCACGGACCAACTGCTCTTCGAACTGCCGGTGCCCTAGCGGCGTCGCGCGGCGTCGAGGCGCTCCCGTGCCGGCCTGAATGCCGCGCGGTCGAGCGACTCACCCCGTCGGATCGCCGCCTCCGCCTCGTCCAGCCGACCCGCGTCCAGCAGCGCGCTCGACAGCAACACCAGTTCGCGGAGCGGAACCGAGGCACGGTCCGCGGCGGCACGGAAGTCGTCGATCGCGCCCGCGAGATCCCCCCGGTCCCGCCGGAACTCCCCGCGATACGAGTACGACTGCGGATCGCCCGGGGCCAGTGCGGCGGCGCGGTCGAAGTGGGCCCGGGCGCGCGCGGCATCGCCCATCCGGCCCGTCGCGATCCCGAGGTTGATCTGCGGGAGGTGCCACGCGGGAGCGGCCCGGGCGGCACGCTCGAAGGCGTCCCGGGCTTCCGGGAATCGGGCGCGGGCCATGAGGGCGATCCCGTGGTTCATCTGCGCGCGCGCACCGGCGGGCTCCTTGGCGGCGATGTCGGCCCAGAACGAGAGATCGTCCCGCCAGACGGTGTTTCGATCTCGCGTCAGCAGTCCGAGCGGGACGGCCAGGACGAGCGCCCCCGCCGACGCCCAGGCCAGCGGCGCGCGCACCAGGCGTGCTGCCAGGGCCATCGCCCCCGCCCCGGCCAGCAGGAAGAGCCCCGCGAGCGGGAGGTACGGGCGGTGCTCGTTGACCATCTCCGCGAGCGGGATCACGCTCGAACTCGGCGCGAGGTACACGAAGTAGGCGATCACGAGGAGCGCGACGGCAGGGGCGCGGCGGGCGGCGACGAGGACCAGCGGCGCGACGACCAGCCATCCCGCAATCGCCAGGGCCACAGGGAGCAGTTGCGACGCATCGCGGAGGTCGGTGACGCGCGGAAAGGTGGTGTGGTCGGCGATGAGTCGGAAGGGGGCGAGGGCCTGGCCGATGTAGTACCACCACGCGCGGGTCTGGGTGAGGAAGTAGGTGAGCGGGGTGTCGCCGGGGTTGGCCCAGCGGGCGGCCTGGCCCGGGGGCATGACGGCCGCACGCACGGCGAGGTACCCGGCGGCGGCGAACGCCAGCGGCGCGAGCCAGACCCAGAAGTCACGCCCACGAATGGTCACGAGCCAGGGTCGGCGGTCGGGGTCCAGCAGCGCGCGCGCGCACGCAGCGACGGCGATGAAGCCGATCGCCTCGGGCTTGGAGAGGAGCGCGAGGGCGTACAACGCAGAGGGAACGACCATCGAACTTGGGCCCCGGCGGTCGCGGATCGAACGGAGCGCGAGGGCGGTGGCGGGGAGGAGGAACGCCGCGACCAACAGCGACGATCGCGCCCAGGCGTAGTTGGCGACGCCGGTGGTGATCGGATGGACGGCGAAGAGGAGACAGGCAAGCAGCGAGGCGGCATCCCCAAGGCGAGGATCGAGCCAGGCGACAGGCCCGACGCGACCTGTTCCAAAGAGCAGCCGGCCCACGAGGAAGAGCCCGACGCACACGATCCAGTGGAGCACGAGGTTGACGACGTGCCAGGACCAGGTTGCGTACCCGGAGAGTTGATAGTTGAGGGCGAAGGAGAGGGAGAGGAGCGGGCGGTACTCGGCGTTGTTGCGGTTGACGGTGAGCGTGAGGGGATCGACGAAGTACCGCGGGACGAACCGGAGTGAGCGGACGTACGGGTTGTGGACGATCCCGGAGAGGTCGTCGAGCACGAAGGCGTTGTGGATCGAGTTGGAGTAGGCGAGCGCGATGCCCGCGGCAAGGATCGCGGCGGCCAGCCATGCCGGAACGACGCCGCGGGGGGTCGGTTCTCCCGGCGGTGGTGGGGGCGGATGTGGCGAGTTCATCGCGGCTTCTCGAAGACGAACAGGCAGTTGAGACCGAGTTGGAAGGTGCGTCGGCGGAGCAGCCGAAGGCCCGCGGCCTCGAAGATCGGCGAGGTGCGGCGGACGTCGTAGCCCTCGTGCTGCTCCAGGCTCATCCCGTGGATCAGACGCAGCGAGAGAAGGACCGCGAGGATGCGGTCGACGGCCGGCTTGGGGACGGTGATCACGACGCGCCCGCCGGGGCGGAGCACGCGGGCGCACTCACGGGCGAGGGCCTCGCGGGCGGGGATGTGCTCGAGTACCGCGAGCATGGTCACGCAGTCGAAGGACGCGTTGGGGAGCGGGGCTTCACCCGGCGCGGCGGGGAGCGAGCCGCGGACGATCTGGACGTTGGCGAAGGCGCGGGGCTCGGCGAGGGGATCGAGCCCGACGGCACGCTCGACGCGGGGCGAGACCCGGCGGAGGAGGGCGTCGTCGAAGCACCCGATGTCAAGCAGCGCCGGGAGTCCGCCGTCGGGGCGCGTGCGCGGGATCCAGGGCAGGGCCTTGGCGATGCGCCAGCGCTGGAGGATGCGGTCGAGCGTGCGCAGCGGCGGGCCTCCGGTACCTAGCGACGCTTGATGCCCATCATGCTGTAGACGAAGGACATGAGCACGGCCTGCACGCCCAGGGCCACGAGCGTGGCGCCGGCGACCATCGGGCGGAGGGTGGAGAGTGGATCACGGATCTCGCCGAGGTTGGAGCGGATCCAGGTGAGCAGCGGGATGCCGATCAGCGCCAAGCCGATGAGGGCGGCGCCGGACCCGACGAGCACGCCGCGCTCGAGGGTGAAGTGGTTGAAAAGGCGGGCGATGCCCGGCGACGGCGGGCCGATCTCTTCTTCGAGGGCGAAGATGCGCATGGCGACGGCGACGGTCACGAGTTGGAAGCCGACGAGGAGCATCAGGCTGGCGGCGACCATGGAGTGGATGCCCAGCGCGACGCCGGGGGCGATCACGAGCGGCCCCATCCAGACCGCAGCGCCGAGGACGGCGCCGAGCACGCACAGCACGAGGCCCGGGATCAGCAGCGTCCAGCGCGGCGAGAGGCAGAGCATGAAGCGGAGGTGCCGCCACCCGTCGCGCCACGAGCGGAGGTGGGGGGGGCGATCGCGGCCGTCCTTGTGGAGCGTGATGGGCACCTCGGCGACACGCATCCTGCGGAGCGAGGCCTTGATGACCATCTCGCTGGCGAACTCCATGCCCGTGGTGCGGAGCGCCATCTGCTCGTACGCGGCCTTGGTGAACCCGCGCAGCCCGCAGTGGAAGTCGTTGATCGGCGTGCGATAGAAGACCTGCCCGATGCGCGTGAGGATCGGGTTCCCGATCCAGCGATGCTTCCAGGGCATGGCGCCCGGGTCGATCGAGCCCCCGCCGCGGGGCATCCGGCACCCCATGACGAGGTCGAAGCCCTCGCGCAGTTTGGCGACGAACTTGAACCCCTCGCCGAAGTCGTAACTCTGGTCCGAGTCGGCCATGATGATGAAGCGACCGCGGGCGGCCTCGATGGCGCCGCGGAGGGCGCTGCCATAGCCCTTGGCGGGCACGTCGATCACCCTCGCCCCGCATCGGCGGGCGAGGTCCTGGGAGCCGTCGGTGGAGCCGTTGTCGCCGATGACGATCTCGGCGTCGAGGCGGTGCTCGTCGATGCAGCGACGGGCGGCCCGGATGCAGCCCTCGAGCGTGCGGGCCTCGTTGAGGCAGGGCATGACGAAGGTGACCTCGCAGCCCTCCGCCCCTCCTCCCGCGCCGCCCTTGGGCCGTGGGCTGGCCTCGCCCGATTTGGGCTCGGGCAGCGGGACCTCGATGGGGCGATGGGCGTGGGTCATCATCGGGAGGTCATGGTATCGGGCTCCGCGGAAGGGGGTGCTGAGCGGGCCCGCGGGGAGCCGCGACCGAGTGCGTCGGCGGTGCGCAAGCCGGGTCTTGGGGTGGGCTTCTACACTCGCCCATGCCGCTCTTTCGCCGCAAGCCGTCTGCCGCTCCCGCTCCGATCAAGGTCGATTCGTTCGGATCGTCAGGGGCGGGTGGCGCGGGCGGCGGGAGCGCGGGGGTGGGGGGGGTGGGGGGTGCGGACGAGCCGCGGATTCGGGCCCTGGGCCTCGACCTTCTCCAGCGGGCGCGGGGGCACAAGGCCGGTCTGCTCTCGGCCCGTTTCTACTCGGACAAGTTGATGGACTGGTCGATGCGCGACCAGCAGTTCAAGGTTCAGTTGTTCCGGTTCGTGGACGCGTTCCCGACGCTGGGCACGCCCGAGGCGGTGCACGAGCACCTGGTGGACTACCTCACGCAGCCGGGGGTGAAGTTGCCCCCGGGCCTCGACTTCGGCCTGAAGATGGGTGGGATCGCCAAGGGGCTGGCGGCGGCGACGATCTCCAAGCAGATCCGCGGGATGGCTGAGAAGTTCATCGCCGGGACCGACGCGTCCTCGGCGCTCGCGGGCCTTCGCGACCTGTGGAAGGACGGCATCGCGTTCTCGGTGGACCTGCTCGGGGAGGCGTGCGTCTCCGAGGCCGAGGCCGACGAGTACCAGCGGAAGTACCTCGATCTCGTGTCGAATCTGCCGGCCCAGGTCGCGGCCTGGCCGAGGAACGACCGGCTGGAGTCCGACCACCTCGGCGCGATCCCGCGCGTGAACGTCTCGATCAAGGTCTCGTCGCTCTCGGCGCGGTTCGACGCGATCGACCCGGAGGGCTCGATCCGGGGGATCCTCCCGCGGCTGGAGCCGATCCTCGAGACGGCCCGCGACAAGGGCGTGCTCATCAACTTTGACATGGAGCAGTTCGCGCTCAAGGACCTGAACATCGAGTTGTTCAAGCGCTGCTGCGAGCGGATCGACTTCGAGGCCGGGCTCGCGATGCAGGCGTACCTGCGCTCGGGCCCCGAGGATGCGCGGCAGTTGGCCGAGTGGGCAAAGGCCAAGGGGCGGGTGGTCACGGTGCGGCTGGTCAAGGGGGCGTACTGGGACTACGAGACCATCAAGGCCGAGCAGATGGGATGGACGTGCCCGGTGTGGGGAAAGAAGTGGGAGACCGACGCGTGCTTCGAGCGGATGGCCAGGATGATCCTCGACGCTACGCCCAAGGCTCCCGGTGGCGCCGGCCCCCAGGCCGGTGCGAATGGCGGCTTGAAACTCGCGCTCGGGTCGCACAACGCGCGCTCCATCGCCTCGGCGCTGGCCGCGGCCGAGGCCCGCGGGCTCCCGCCCTCGGCGGTTGAACTCCAGATGCTCCACGGGATGGCGGACCAACTCAAGCACGCCGCGAGCGAGATGGGCCTGCGCGTCCGCGAGTACGTGCCCGTGGGCGAGATGATCCCGGGCATGGCGTACCTCGTCCGCCGCCTGCTGGAGAACACGAGCAACGAGTCGTGGCTCAAAGCGGGGTTCCTCGACAACGCCGACCCCGCGGCGCTGCTCGCGCCGCCCTCGGCACCGATCCAGGTCGGGACCGCCGCGGCCCAGCCCGTGGTGCAGGCGCCGGCGGATCGGCACGCGCTCTCGCCCGCGGTCGAGGGCGTGGGCGACTCTCGGCCATTCTTCAACGAATCGTTCCGCGACTTTGCCGACGCGGCGCAGCGGGCGGCGTTCGCCAGGGCCGTCGTGGGCGCCACGGTGCCCAAGGTGGCCAACGATCGCTCGCCCGAGCAGGCGAGGGAGATGGTCTCGCGTGCGGCGGAGGCGTTCCCCGGGTGGCGCGACGCCGACTCGCGCAAGCGCGCCGCCGTGCTCATTCGGGCCGCGGCGCTCATGCGCCAGCAGCGCGACGGCCTGGCGGGCGTGATGGTCAAGGAGGCCGGCAAGACCTGGCGCGAGGCCGACGCGGACGCCTGCGAGGCGATCGACTTCTGCGAGTACTACGCGCGGCTGGCGGTCCCGATGTTCGAGCGCCGCCGCGTCGGACGTTTCATCGGCGAACTCGACGAGACCTGGTACCAGCCGCGCGGCGTCGCCGTCGTCATCAGCCCCTGGAACTTCCCCCTGGCGATCTGCACGGGCATGACCGTCGCGGCCCTCGTGTCGGGGAACACCGTCATCGTCAAGCCCGCCGAGCAGACCCCGGGGATCGCGCGCGTGATGTGGGACATCCTGCACGAGGCCCTGGTCAAGGAGGGCTTCTCGCCCAAGGACGCGGGGGCGATCCTCCAGTTCTGCCCCGCCCCCGGCGAGACCACCGGCGCGGCGCTGGTGCGCGACCCCCGCGTCGCCGTCATCGCCTTCACGGGCTCGATGCACGTCGGGCTCGACATCTTGCACGCCGCGGCCCCGCCCACGCCCTTTGCCGGCGGCCCGTTCACGCCCCCCACGCACGTCAAGAAGGTCGTCTGCGAGATGGGCGGGAAGAACGCCGTCATCGTGGATACGTCCGCCGACCTCGACGAGGCCGTGCTCGGCATCCGCCACTCGGCCTTCGGCTTCCAGGGCCAGAAGTGCTCGGCCTGCTCTCGCGTGGTCGTGGTCGATCCCGAGGGACCGGACGGAGCCGCGAGCCGCACGTTCCTTCGCCGGTTCGTCGAGTCGACCAAGGCCCTGACGATCGGCGACCCCTCGGCGCCGGGCACCGATGTCGGCCCCGTGATCGACGCGGAAGCAGCGTCGAAGATCAACGGGATGATCGAGAAGGCGAAATCGGAGGGGTGTCGGCTCGAACTCTCGATGCCGCTGCCCGAGGGTGATCCGTTCGTCGTGGCGTCGCGCGGGCGGTTCGTGCCACCGACGATCTTCTCGCACGTCGAGCCGCGGCACACGATCGCGCGAGAGGAGATCTTCGGTCCTGTGGTGGCGGTGATGCACGCGCCGACGTTCGAGGTCGCGCTCGAGATCGCCAACGGATCGATGTACAAACTGACGGGCGGGGTCTTCAGCCGCAAGCCGTCACACCTGGAGCAGGCCAAGCGGGAGTTCCGCGTTGGGAACCTGTACCTGAACCGAGGGATCACCGGGGCGCTGGTGGCCAGGCAGCCCTTCGGAGGCTTCGGGATGTCGGGCGTGGGCTCAAAGGCCGGGGGCGTGGACTACCTGCTCCAGTTCGTCGAGCCGCGTGCGAGTTGCGAGAACACGCTGCGGCGGGGGTTCGCGCCGGAGTTATGAGGCAACCGCGTCACAGCGCGCACCCCGCGATGGATGCGATCCGCGGCCTGCCAGACTCATTGTCTGAACAGGAACCTTGCGCTTAGCGCCGACGACGCAGGCCGACGCCCATCGAGAGTCCGAGCAGGGCGAGCGAGGCGGGGGCGGGCACGACGAGGTTCGTGACGAGGAAGTTGCCGTTCGAGCCGGTGGTTCCGGCGGCGTTGGCCGTCCAACGTGCGGCGAAGTCCACGCCCCAGCCATTGGCGGGCCCGCCCGAGGCCAAGACCGCGTCAAACGGGGACTGCGTGGTCGAGCCCACCTGCGCCGAGAACCGCATCTCGATCGTCAGGTCGCCGCCGGTGTACAAGTACGGCGTGTCGAAGGCGAGCGTCGGGCCGAAGGCGTTCGGGCTGGACCCGGAGGAGTACGCCCCGGCAGAGATCGCCAGCGCGCCGGCGCGGACCTGGGTTGGCGTCGACGTGAAGTTGCTGGCGAACGTGTTGCTCATCGCCGAGGGCGCCACGCCCGGACCGACAAAGATATCCCAAGTGGCATAGGTCACGTTGGCGGGCGGCCATGCGGTCGCGGCCGCGCCGTTCAAGCGCCACTGCAAACCCGCAATCTGCTGGCCAACCAGGCCCGTCAACTGGCCTGCCGCCATGGTAAGCTGGAACGTGCGTCCCGCCGTCGTGGTGGTCGTCAGGGAGAACGTTCCATCCGCCTCGACTCCGGCCGTGTAGTTGGGCACGATCACATCGGCTTGGCTCGCGGTGGCCAATACAAGCACCGCGGACCCAACAACACTCTGCATGACTCGAAACATGGAACTCTCCTCTCAAGTGACCGTGAGGAGAATACCGCAAGTGCGGGAACGCCGCAAGAGTTGCATTACACCTATTCTTCAGAATGTGAGTTTTCGGACCTTCGTGTGGCAGTTTGGGCAAAGTGGGCAGGTTGTACATCCTGCGCGATTGTTCTCTCAGACGGCCTCCCCTCAACAAGCAGCAGAGTTTGGAGATAGGGCTTGTCATGGAGCCTGACCTCCCTGGGCGCGTGTAAACGGGGGGGGGGGGAGTCAGTCACTCCGGCCGGAAGGCACGGGCTGGCTGCGGTAGCGAGCGGCGGCTACCTTGTTAGGCCGTAGATACCGAAAGGACACCGCATGCGCACGCTCGCCCTTTTCGCCGCCCTTCTCGCCTCGTCGATCGCCCTGGCCGGCGCCGCCGCGCCGAGTTCGTCGGAGGTGGCCTCGCAGCAGCAGCCCGCAAAGAAGCGGCTCCGCATCGGGGTTTCGATCCCCGCGGCGGACCACGGCTGGACCGCGGGCGTGGGCTGGTGGGCCAAGCGGGCGATGAAACTCTACCCTGACATCGACTGGGTCTATCAGACCGCGACGGGCCCGGAGAAGCAGATCGCTGACGTGGAGGACATGCTGACCAAGGGCATCGACGGGCTGGTGATCCTCGCGACGGAGTCGGCGCCGCTCACGCCCACGGCCAAGAAGGTGCGCGAGAAGGGCGTGTTCATTGTCAACGTCGATCGCGGGTTCCTCGAGCCCGCGGCGGACATCTTCCTCGAGGGCGACAACAAAGCCTTCGGACGCAAGAGCGCGCAGTTCGTCGCGGAGCGGATGAAGAAGGAAGGGCGGACGAACCTGGTCATCCTCACGGGCATCCCGTGCACCGTGGACACCGACCGCGTGACGGCGGCCGAGGAAGTCTTCAGGCAGTACCCGGAGATCAAGATCCTCGGCAAGCAGCCGGCGCTGTGGAATCGGCAGAAGGGCCTGGAGGTGATGGAGAACTTCCTGACGAAGTTCCCGAAGATCGACGCGGTCTGGGCCCAGGACGACGACATCGCGCTGGGCGCGATCCAGGCGATCAGGGAGGCGGGTCGCGAGAAGCAGATGTGGGTCTTTGGCGGGGCGGGGATGAAGGACGTGGTGAAGATGGTGATGGACAAGGACCCGATGGTGCCCGGGAACATCACGTATCCGCCGTCGATGATCGCCGCGGGCATCCAGATGGCGGTGTCGGTGCTGCGCGACGGGAACCGGGAGCAGGTGATGCAGTTCATGCCGCAGCACCTGATGATCGACGTGGAACTGATCACGCCGGAGAACGCGAAGCGGTACTACTTCCCCGAGTCCGTCTACTAGGCCGCTGAAACGGGCGATTGAACCCGCGGCGCGGGGCCGAGCGGAGGGCGCGTGCTCCTGGGCATCGACATCGGGACCTCGGCGGCGAAGGCGGTCGTCTGCGACGCGACCGGTCGCGTGCTGGGCACGGGCTCGGCGGAGTATCCGATCTCGCGGCCACATCCCGGGTGGAGCGAGCAGGACCCGCGCCACTGGTGGGCCGGCGCGGTGGCCGCGACGCGCGCCGCGTTGGCGAGCGAGTCCGCTGTTCGTGCCGGCGGCGGGGCCGCGGTCGCGGGCGTCGGGCTCTCTGGGCAGATGCACGGGTGCGTGCTGCTCGGGGGCGATGCGCTCGTCGGCGACGGACGCGATGCCGTGCCGCTGCGGCCGGCGATCCTCTGGAACGACCAGCGGACCGCGCGCGAGTGCGCCGAGATCGAGGCGCGAGCGGGCGGGCGCGCGGCGCTCGTCGGTCTCGTCGGCAATGCCGCCCTTCCCGGGTTCACGCTCCCGAAACTGCTGTGGGTGCGGCGGCACGAACCGGACGTGTTTGCACGAACGCGCTTGGTCCTGCTGCCCAAGGACTACGTACGGCTGCGAATGACCGGCCTGGCTGCGACGGACGCGGGCGACGCCTCGGGCGTGCTGCTGCTCGACGTGGATCGGCGGGCGTGGTCCGCGCGCGCGATCGAACTCGCCGGGATCGACCCCGCGATCCTGCCGCGGGTCGTCGAGTCCGGCGCGGCGGCGGGCGGGCTCACCGCCTGGGCCGCGAGCGAACTGCGCCTCCGCGCGGGCGTGCCCGTCGCGGCGGGGTCGGGCGACAACCAGTGCGGCGCCATCGGCGCGGGCGTCGTCCGTCCGGGGTTGGCGCTGACGACGCTCGGCACCAGCGGCGTGGTCTACGCGCATGCCGAGGCGCCGCACCGCGACCTCGCCGATCCCGCGCGCCCGGGCCGACTCCACACGATGGCGTGCGCCACCGGCGACGCGACCCGGCCCGGCGCGTGGTGCGTCACGGGCTGCATGCTTTCGGCGGCGGGGGCGCTGCAGTGGTGCCGCGACACCATCGCGCCCGGCGTGGGGTATGACGACCTGCTCGCCCAGGCCGCCCGCGTGCGGCCCGGGTCCGACGGCCTCGCGTTCCTCCCGCACCTCACCGGCGAGCGATGCCCCTATCCCGATCCCGACGCCCGCGGCGGATGGATCGGGCTCACGGCCCGGCACGAGCGCGCGCACCTCGTCCGGTCGGTGCTCGAGGGCGTCGCCTTCACGCTCGCCCGCATCATGGCGATCGTCCGCGAGATTGGCGTGCCCGTGCAGGCGTCGCGAGTCGGGGGCGGCGGCGCGAGGTCGCCTCTCTGGCGTCAGATGCTCGCCGACTGCTTGCGGTGCCCCATCGCGAGCACGAACACGGAGGACGGCCCCGCGCTCGGAGCGGCGATCCTGGGCGGGGTCGCCGCGGGCGTGCTCCCGACCGTCGAGGCCGCGTGCGACGCGATGATCCGCCAGACCGAGGTGCTGTCGCCCGACGCGAGCGAGCCCTACGCCGAGGCGATGGCGGCGCACGCGCGGCTGTACGACGACCTCTACGACGCGACGCGGTTGCTGGCTCGGCTAGAGCATGGCTGACCGGGTGGTGATGCCACGCCTTGCCAGAATCACGGCCCGCGGCTCGAAGCACATTTTTGTGTGCACGTCTTGCCAACTCACGAATCGTGGTGCATGTTGTGAGGATGAACCACGACGCAGATCGTGCGCGCCGTCCGTGGCGGCCGGCCTTGGCCGCGCTGGCTCTCGGGTGCCCGGTTGCCGGGCCGGCCTTGGCTCACGACGCCTCGATCGGCCTTCGCGTCGAGTCCGGGCTGCTCAGCACGCACCTCGCCGAGGCGTTCCCGCCGGTGATCCTGTCGCAGGAGCGGGTCTTTCCCGCGGACTTCTTCGACACCCGCCTGGGGATTATCAGTGACGAGCCGAGTTACCTCGCCGACGATCCCTCGCCGCTGATCGGGCATCTGGTCGGCGTGCGCGTCCGCCGTGCGGCCCGAGTCTGGAACGGGAACGACTTCCTCGGGCTCTCGCTGCTGACGCTCACGCTCTCGGCCGCGGGGCAGCCGGGCGTGACCACGCCGATGATGGACCCGATGACGCCGATCCTTGGTCCCGCGCTCGAGGTGCCCGGCGGGAGCGCCGAGTTCCGATTCGACACGACGCTCAACGGGACCACGCCGGGCCTGTACCTCCTCGAACTCGACGCCTGGACCGACACGCCCGGGGTCGGCGGCTCGCTGCCGTACTGGATCGTGCTCAACCACGGGATGCCCGAGCACGAGGTCGACCACGGCATCGAGTGGGTCCGCGACAACCTCGTGCCCACGCCGGGGGCGGGGGTGATGATGGTCGGGCTCACCGTGCTGGCAACGCGTCGTCGGCGATCGAACTGACAACGGGGCGCGAGGGGTTGCCTACGCGTGGATCACCCGTCCCTCGGCCGCGAGCGCCGCCTCGTGGACGGACTCGTGCATCGTCGGGTGCGCGTGCATCGTGCAGATGAGTTCCTCGGTCGTGGCCTCGAGCCGGCGCGCCAGTGTCAGTTCCGCGATGAGTTCCGTGGCCTGGTCGCCCATGATGTGGGCCCCGAGGACCTCGCCACGGGGCAGGCCGCGGATGATCTTGACGAATCCCTCGGTGTGGGCGGCGGCGATGGCCTTGCCGTGGGCCTGGAAGTTGTACTTCCCGATCTCGTAGTCCTTCCCGCGGACCTTGCCCTGGGCCTTGAGGGCCTGCTCGGTCAGGCCCACGCTCGCCACCTGCGGGTGGCAATAGGTGCAGCCCGGGATCACGGAATAGTCGATGGGGTGCGGCTCGTGGTGCTTCTTCGGGTCCTTCCGCCACGCGATCCGCTCCACGCAGATGATCGCCTCCTCGCTCGCGACGTGCGCGAGCCAGGGCGGGCCGATCACGTCGCCCACCGCGTACACGCCCTCGACGCTGGTCTTGTAGTCGATCGCCTCGGCCTGCGTGACGCCCGGCTTGTAGTCCGTGACGATGTGGTCCTTCTCGATCTTCAGGCCCAGCGACGCGTCGCACAGCCCGTCGGTCCGCCCCTTGACCCCGATCGCCAGCAGCACGCGGTCGGCCTCCAGCGTCTCGGCCTTGCTCGTGTCCGCCTTGCCACCCGCGAAGGGCGCGACCGTGACCTTCACTCCCGTCGCGGTCTTCTCGACGGCGGTGGTCGTGGTCCCGGTGCGGATGTCCATGCCCGCCTTCTTGTAGTGCTTCAGGAGCGCGTCCGAGACGTCCGTGTCCTCGACGGGCAGGATGCGGTCCATCATCTCGACGACCGTGACCTTGGTCCCCATGCAGTGGTAGAAGTACGCGAACTCCATCCCGATCGCGCCCGCGCCGACGATGACCAGCCGCGCCGGCTTCTGCTTGTTGTGCATCGCCTCGCGCGCGCCCCAGATCCGGTCGCCGTCGAACCGCGCAAAGGGCAGATCACGGGCCACCGATCCCGTGGCGACGAGCACGTAGTCCGCGGTGATGGTCTCGATCGTCTTGCCGGGCGTCGCGGGGGCCGAGGTCAACTCTTCCTGCACCTTGCACTCCTGCACCTCGACTCGGCACGCCCCCCCCCCTCCCCCCGCCCCCCCCGCTCCGCCCTTGCGCCCGGAGACGATCTTCGCGCTCCCGATCAGGTGCGTGACCTTGTTCTTCTTGAAGAGGAACTCGATGCCCTTGTTCAGTTTGCTCGCCACGTCGCGGCTGCGCCCGATGATGCGGTCCCAGTCGAGTTCGATCGTCCCGCCGATCTTCAGGCCCCAGAACGCCTGGTCCTCCTTGTCGGCGATCTTCTCCATGAGTTCGGCGTTCGAGAGCAGCGCCTTGGACGGGATGCAGCCCCAGTTCAGGCACACGCCCCCGAGTTTCGCCCGCTCGACGCACGCGACAGAGAAGCCGAGTTGCGCCGCCCGGATCGCCCCGACATACCCGGCAGGCCCGCCCCCGATGACGACCACGTTGAAATGCCGATCGGCCATGATGCACTCCCGTGAAGGGCGGGAGTATAGGGGCGAGGAGCGAAGGCCCCATCCGGGTCGGCGGCCCGGCGTCGGGGCGCCGCCGTGGGCGCGCTCGGGCCCAGGTCGGTCACCTCCGTCGCCGTCGCGTCGAGCCCAGCGCCAGTCCGCCCAGCGCCAGCGTCCCCGCGCCCGGCGAGGGCACGATCGTGTTCACGTGGTCGATGAGCGTGCGAAGCGTGATGAGCGTCGCCTGCTCGGCCGCGGCCTGCGGGGTGTTGATCCCGACGTGGATGTGCCCCGCCGCCACGCTCCACGCCGGATCGCTCGGGTCCGCGTGGATCGACTGGTACCAACTCCCGTGGTACCCGATGAACTCCGACAGGAACCCGCCCGCCAGGTTCGACGAGTTGGTGTCGATGAACGCGCTCACGCCCAGCCCCGCGGCGTTCACGTTGTTCACGATGTTCTGCATCGGGAGCGTCGAGAAACGGATCGACTCGGCGGGGACGGAGGAATCGGGCGGCGAGGGCGTGGGCTGGAACGGGGCCGTGTAGTCATTGACCCACTGCGCCCGGTTCTTCGTGCGATACTCGACCTCCCAGTTCGAGCCGTTGGCCCCGCGGCTGAAGGTGATGATCGCCACGGGCTTGACCTCGGCCGTGATCCGCCACCAATCCGCCGAGGTGTCCTGATAATCGACCTCGAAGTCCCCGTTGCCCTGCGGATTGGTCCCCACGCCCCCGGGGAACTCGGGGAAGAACGAGTGGATGTTGTACCCCCGGCCTTCCCAGTTGCTCCCGATCCATCCAAGCGGGTTCTGGGTGGCGTTGGTGCTGAATCGCCGGACCATCTCGTTGGTCGGGGGCCAGTAGCCGGTGATCATGATGTTGTTGGTGTACGCGCCGCTCGCGCCGAGCTCGCAAGACCAATCACCGAACCGGCGACAACCGCTCGACGCATCTGGGGCCTCCTGGGCGCGCACCGCGCCCCGACTCCCCACCCGAAGAGAACATACACCAGGATAGAGAAAGTGCAACCTCGGGCCGCAAACTATCTCGCACGCCGCCCGGGCTCCTGGGCTTGGGCAGCCCGGATCCGGGACGAGGGCCCCGGCTTCCCCGCCGATCGCTCCGCGCCGCGCCCTGCACCCTCCAGTTCGCGCTGAACCGCCTCGACCTCATCGAGGATCCGAACGAACCGCTCCCCCAGCGCGGTCAGCCGGTACTCCACCCGCGGAGGGACCTCCGGGTAGGCGAGCCGATCCAGGATTCCGAACCGCACCATCTTCGTCAGTCGCTCGCTGAGCACCTTGGTCGTCAGCCCGCGTGTGGCCCGCACCATCGCCCCGGGCCGATTCACCCCGCGGCGGACGCTCGCCAGCACGTGCAGCGACCACTTGCATCCCACGATGCTCTCCACCATCTCTGCGACAGACGGGGTGTCGGATTTCGTGCGCGCCATCGGCATCGGGATTCCCGCAATTGCGACCGCTTGGTGCGTCCCGCACCGTTTGGTGCCCTCTTGGCAAGGCAGGCCCCATGTTCTACGGTGTGACCAATGCCCGCGGCAAGTCAGCGTGTGCGTTGCCGCGTGGCCCGGAGAACCCCGCCCATGAAGACCAAGGCCCAGTTCTATCACGCCGGTTGCCCTGTCTGCGTCAGCGCCGAGCAGTCCGTCGCCCGCGCGCTGGACCCCGCTCGGTTCGAGGTCGAGATCGTCCACCTGGGCGCCGCCAAGGAGCGGGTCGCCGAGGCTCGCGCCAAGGGCGTCAAGTCCGTGCCGGCGCTCGTCATCGGGAGCCAGGCGTACCACATCAACTTCGGGGCCGATCTCAACGCGCTGGGGTAGCCGGCGCGGCCGAGGCATCGGACGGCCCCGTGGGCGCCGCCTGACGCCGCGCGGACATGCTCCGCGCCGACATCAGGAGCCCGAGCAGCACCAGCCCGATCGCCACGCCCATGGCGTAGTACCCGAGCCGCTCGCGCATCGCCGCCGCCGATCTCGCGTCGCCCGGCACGCTAGCCCTCCAGGTACGTGTACCCCTCCAGCCCGTCGTCGTAATACTGCAAGAGACTCTTGCCTTCGGCGAGCGTGAGCCGATTCTGCCGGCACGCGGCCTCGATGTCCTGCCGCATCGCGCGCTTCATGTCCGCGATGTCGTACTGCACGTACTGCAGGACCTCCTCGACCGTGTCGCCCTCGATCACCTCGAGGATCTCCCACTCGCCCTGCTCGTTCTGGCCCAGGTGCACCGCGTGCGTGTCGCCCAGCAGGTTGTGCAGGTCGCCCAGGATCTCCTGGTACGCCCCCAGCAGGAACACGCCCAGGTAATACGGCTCCACGCCCATCGCCTCCCCGGGCCGATCGCGGACCTCGTGCAGTTCCAGCGTCTTCTTGTCGATCCGCTTGTCCACGAAGTGGTCGATCTTCCCGTCCGAGTCGCACGTGATGTCCGCCAGGATCCCCCGCCGCGTCGGCCTCTCGTTGAGCCGATGGATCGGGCAGATCGGGAACAACTGGTCGATCGCCCACGAGTCCGGCATCGACTGGAAGAGCGAGAAGTTGCAGAAGTAGATGTCGCTCAGCAGTTCCGGCAGGTTCTCGAACTCGTCGGGCAACTCCGCCTTCTTCTCCGCCTTCTCCAGCAGTTTGTGCCCGATCGCCCAGAAGAGTTGCTCCGCCGCCGCACGCATGGGCAGCGAGAGGTACCCCAGCGCAAAGAGGCTCATGGCCTCGTCCCGGGCCTGCGTCGCGTCGTGGTACGTCTCCTCCAGGTTGCGGTCCGTCAGCCCGCGATACGCGTCGAGCAGGTCGACGACGGGCTGGGGCGACTCGGTCTCGTGCCGCAGCGCGTCCTCGATCTTGGCCAGGTCCGGCGCGGCCTCGAAGCGGCTCGTGCCCAGCACGTCCAGCACCAGCACGCTCGAATACGCCACCATCGCGCGCCCGCTCTCGGTGATGATCGTCGGGTGCGCCACCTGGCACGCGTCGCACACGCTCTTGATCCGGTACACCACGTCCGCCGCGTACTCCGCGACCGTGTAGTTGATCGAACTCGACCACGCCGACTGCGACCCGTCGTAGTCGATCCCCATGCCCCCGCCCACGTCGATCATCGTGAGCCCCGCGCCCGCCTTCACGAGTTCGGCGTAGATCCGCGCCAACTCGTTCACCGCGCTCTTGAGCACGCGGATGTCGTACAACTGGCTCCCGACGTGGCAGTGCAGGAGGTTCAGGCAGTCCAGCATGTCGTGCCGCTTGAGGTACTCGACCGCGTGCAGCACCTCGCTCACGAACAGGCCGAACTTGCTCCGCGCTCCCGCCGAGCCCTCCCAGCGCCCCGCGCCGCGGCTCGAGAGTTTCACCCGCAGCCCGATCCGCGGACGCACGTTGTACGCCTTCGCGTGCTTGACGATCAGTTCCAACTCGCTGAACTTCTCGACCACCGGGATGATGTTGCGCCCGAGTTTGGTCGCGAGGATCACGGTCTCGATGAACTCGTCGTCCTTGAACCCGTTGCAGATGATGGGCATCCCGTTCACGCCCGGGCCGCCCGCCGCCGCCGAGAGCCCCAGCACCGCGAGCAGTTCGGGCTTGCTGCCCGCCTCGAGCCCGAAGCCCAGTTCCACCGCCAGCCGCGCGATCTGCTCGCAGACGTGCCGCTGCTGGTTGACCTTGATCGGATAGACACAGGAGTAGCCCCCGCCGTACTTCTGCTCGGCGATCGCGTCGTCGAACGCCTTGCGGATCTCGCGGAGGCGATGCTCGAGGATCCCGTTGAACCGCAGCAGCACCGGGGTGTGGATCCCGCGCTCGCGCAGCCCCGCGATGACCTCGTGCAGGTCGATCTGCCGCGCCGGGTCCTTGCCCGGCAGGACCGTGACGTGGCCCTCGGCGTTGACGCCGACGTAACCCTTCCCCCAGTCCGGGACGCCGTACAACTGCGCGGAATCCGACGCCGTCCATTGCCCGTGGAGGAAGACGCTTCGGGAGGTCGTAAATGTGGCCATCTCTGGCTTCGTGACCCTGAGCGGTGTGTGCGAACTCCACCACCGGTTGGTCCCCGACGCGCTCGCGCCTCCGCTCGGGGGCGCGTCGCCGAGGGCCGGAACTGCGACGCGCGGGCCACCACGCCCGCCGCGCCTCGCTAGACAATACCACATCCAGACGCCGGAACAAGCGCGCTCGACCAAACTCCGCGCGCCGCGCCGACGACGGGCGAGCGCGTCCGTCACCCGAGCGCACACGCAGCCGCGCGCGCCGCACACCGGATTCGTCGCGCGCCAGACCCCAGTCAGGCGCGGCCTCCCGCGCCCGCCAGCGGCGCGCGCACGCCGCTGGTCGGACCCGGACCAGGCACGTGCGCCAAGCGCCATCGGAACGCTCGTGCCCACGCGCCGCGAGTGCCAGCGCGCCCCCAGCAGGAGATCGCACCCGTCTCCGTGGCCGCGCGTCCGGCGGAGCCATGCACGCCACGCGCCGCGCGGAAGTCGAGAAGCGCGCAGCCGCGGAAGAGGCTCTCGCATCGCGGTCGGCCACCCGACCGCGCGCTCCCAGAGGCGACACGGATCGATGGCGAGCGGGATCGGCACAAGCGCCGCCCGATTCCTAGGACTTTCTGTTATCGGGCTATGAATCCGCGCCGATTTGGGTTTTTCTCGTTCATCCGCTTGCACTAGCGCCATCTTCATGTACACTGCGGCCGCGAGGGATGGCAGTCATCCCCAGAGAGACAAGGCTCCGTCTCGGAGCGGCACACGCGGCGAATCAAGACACGCCGCCATAGGAGGAAGCATTTCATGCGCACAGGTATCGCTTTTGTTGCGTTGCTCGCGGCCGGCTCGGTCGCCTCGGCGGACATCCTGTCCATCCGTCCCTCGCCCGCGGCGATCGAAACGTTCGGCAGCGTTGCCGCGCCCGACACCGTCGGGTTCTCCGATGGCTTCGAGGCGTACGGCCTCGGTCCGATCAACGGCGTGAACGGGTATACGACGTTCGCCGCCAACCTCAACAACCCGGTCGTTTCGAACGTCAACCCCGCCGGCGGCCAGCAGCACCTCCGGATCACCCAGGGCCCCGGTGCCGCCAACTCGTTCAACGGCGTGTTCACCGCTGACTTCGGCAACTTTGCCAACAAGAGCGCGACCGTTTCCATGGACATCGCGGTCTCAGCCCCGGGCGGTGTTTCGGCGCAGATCGTCGGGCAGGCCCCGGGCCAAGGGCTGCTGAGCTGGCGTGTCGTCCTCGACTCCGTCTCCGGCAACATCTTCGTCCTTGACGATGCCGACGGAGTCCCCGGCGGCGCGCTCGCCTTCATCAACACCAACGTCGCCTACGCCACCGGCGCCGCCGCGTACCGCAACCTCCGCGTCGAACTCGACTCTCCCGGCAACTCGATCAAGTACTTCTACAACAGCGCCCTCATCCACACCGCCTCGGCGGGCATCTTCGCCGGCACCGCGGTCGAGCAGGTCCTGATGTTCGGCGACAACGCCTACACGCCCGGCCAGACGCTCGACTTTGACAACCTGAGCATCATCCCGACCCCGGGTGCGATGGGCCTCCTCGCGGGCGCTGGCCTCCTCGGCATGCGTCGCCGCCGCCGCTAATCCTCCGCGTTCCTTTGTTTCTCGCAACCCCCGGGGCCTCCCTCGGGGGTTGTTTGTTGCGCGGAGCCGACGACGGAGGGAACGGGGGGGGGGACGAAAGTGGAGAAGGGACAAGGGACTGGCGTCACGCAGCCAGGTCGCGCGCCATCGGCTCATCGCTCGCTGCCGCCTCATCGGGCTCCGTGCGCCAGGTCGCGAAGGTCAGCCCCGCTCCGGCGAGCATCGGCGCCCAGAGCGGGATCGCGACGATCCACCAGCCCTCGCCCGCGTAGCGCCCGAACCACCAGTTGAACTTGCCCGGATCGCGGAGCACGAGCCAGCCCTTGGAGTATGGCGGCGCTAATCCGAAGTTGATCCGCCCCGCGTAGATGCCTCCGAACGGGCCCTTTGGGCTGTGCCACTCCACGAGCCACACGAGGCTGACGCCCAGCGCGAGCGCGGCGATCACCGCCAGCGTCAGCCCGGTTCCGAGGAGCGATCGTCGCATCGTCCGAGTTGTCGGCATGAAGCGGAACCGGGTTGAGCGTCCCGGCCCGTTCCCGGCCACCGCGTTGTCCCGTGACGCCCCCGACGCGGGACAACCGTTACTCCCGCGCGGTCTTCCTACACTTGCCCCTCATCAAGGAGACGAGGATGTTCGAGTCGATTCGAGTGGGTGGTCAGGGCACGCCGGCCGCGCTGGTCCTCGGGTACTTCAAGGGCGAGGGGCTGGACAAGCGCTCGCGCGAGGCGGATCGAAGCGGGATGGCGGCGTCGGCGACGCAGCGCGGCGAGGCCACCGGCGAGGCCGGCAGGATCGCGGAGGTCTTCCCGCCCAAGGGCGGCCCGGGGCGGATCCTCGTCGTCGGGCTCGGTGAGAAGTCGAAGTTCAAGGCGTCGGACCTTCGCGGGATCGCGGCCGCCGTCGGTCGGCGCCTGGCGTCGACCAAGGACGCGAGCGTGGAGGTCGAGTTGTCGGGCCCGCTGGCGGCAACCAGGGCCGACCACGCCGCCGCGGGGAGCGCCTTCGGCGAGGGTCTGGGCCTCCTGGGCTGGGTGTGCGACACCTTCAAGGGCAAGGCCACGACCGCGCCAACTCGGGCCAAGTTGCTGGTTCGCGGCGGCGACTCGGCCTTTCGCGATGGACTCGAGCGCGGGCTCGCGCTGGCCGCCTCCGCCAACTGGGCGCGCACGCTCAGCGAGACGCCTCCGAACGTCGCCACGCCCGACTGGATGGCCGAGCAAGCCACGAAGATGGCGCGCAAGGCCGGCCTGGGCGTGAGGGTGTTCCGCGGCAAGGACCTCGAGCGCGAGCGTTTCATCGGGCTCATCAACGTCGGCAAGGCCAGCGAGAACAAGCCCTGCATGATCCGGCTCGAGTACACGCCCGATCGCCCCCGTCGCAAGGGTCGGCCCGTCGTCCTGATTGGCAAGACGATGACGTACGACTCCGGCGGCCTCTCGCTGAAGGTCAACAACGGGATGGTCGGGATGAAGCGCGACAAGGACGGGGGCTGCGGGGTGCTCGGGGCGATGCACGCGATCGCCACGGTCATCAAGCCGCGGGTGCCGGTCGTCGCGCTGCTCGCCTCGGCGGAGAACTCGATCAGCGACGAGGCGTATCGCCCTGACGACGTGCTGCGGTACCGCAATGGGGTGACGGTGGAGATCACGAACAC
Source organism: Phycisphaerae bacterium (assembly GCA_016793805.1). Classification (GTDB taxonomy): domain Bacteria; phylum Planctomycetota; class Phycisphaerae; order Phycisphaerales; family UBA1924; genus JAEUIZ01. The sequence continues at coordinate 66,200 of JAEUIZ010000028.1, read as the reverse complement.
CGACGCCGAGGGCCGGCTGGTCCTGGCGGACGCCTTCTGTTACGCCTGCGAGGTCGAGAAGCCGGCGTACATCGTCGAACTCTCGACGCTCACGGGCGGGGTGGTGACGGCGCTGGGCTCGACCTACGCCGGGCTGTTCTGCGACGACGACGCGCTCCGCGCGAAACTGGACAAGGCGTCGGCGGCCTCGGGCGAGCGGGTCTGGCGTCTGCCGATGCACCCCGAGTACCGCGAGATGATGAAGAGCCCGATCGCGGACATCCTCAACAGCAACCCTAACCGCAAGGCGCACCCGATCCAGGGCGCGGCGTTCCTCTCGTACTTTGTCGAGGAGGGCGTCCCGTGGGCCCACATCGACATCGCGGGCGTGCACGCGGTCGAGGGCGATTCGGGGCCGTTCGTCAAGGGCCCGACGGGCTGGGGCGCGCGGCTGCTGGCGAACCTGTTGGACGCGGAGTAGCGGTGCGTTCCGCCGCTCGGCGCGGGCTCCGCGGGCTGGCTTCCCGCATGGCCCCGCCCTACGATGGCCCTCGCGCCATGGATGAGGCACGGGGATCGTCGCACGGCCGCTGGGCCGTCGATCCCGCATCGACGCGGAGCACGCCATTCTTGGAGTTTCTCGCCTCAGGCGAGCCTGTACCGGGGATTCTGACATGACGACCGTCTCGAAGGGCAAGAGCGTTCCGACCAAGCCGAAGAACTCGCGTCCCGCCAACGAGCGTGACCCGGTGTTCGACGAACTCGGGTTCCCCAAGGACCCGGACAACCTCTACACGCAGACGGTGCAGGTGATGCTGCAGGCGGCCGACCTGCTCGAGATGCCGCACGGCGTGAAGTGCATCCTCGCCCAGCCGCAGTCCGAGATCATGGTCCACTTCCCGGTGCGCATGGACAACGGGGAGTTCCAGTTGTTCAAGGGCTACCGAGTCCAGCACAACAACGCCCTCGGGCCGTATAAGGGCGGGCTTCGATTCCATCCCCACGTCCACCTCGACGACGTCAAGAGCCTCGCGCTCCTGATGACGATGAAGTGCTCGCTCGTCCGCATCCCCTATGGCGGGGGCAAGGGCGGCGTGAAGGTCGATCCGCGGAAGATCTCCGCCGCCGAGTTGCAGCGGGTCAGCCGCCGGTTCTGTGCCGCGATCTTCCGCTACATCGGGCCGGATTATGACATCCCCGCTCCCGACGTGAACACCAATGCCCAGGTGATGGCGTGGATGGCGGACACCTACGCGAGCCTCGACGGAAACGGGAAGAACTCGTGGGACTCCATGCGCGTCTTCACCGGGAAGCCCGTCGAGATCGGGGGCTCCGTCGGCCGCGAGAAGGCGACCGGCCAGGGCGTCGTGGACACGCTGCTCGAACTGCTCCCGTCCCTGGGCATCCAGGCCAAGGGCATGAAGTTCTCCGTCATCGGGTACGGGAACGTCGGTTCGTGGACGGCCCGCATCCTCGCCAAGCACGGCTCCAAACTCGTCGCCGTCATGGACCACACCGGCGCCATCCGCAACGACGACGGCATCGACACCGAGGCGCTCGCCGCGCACGTCGTCGCGAACGGGGGCGTCGCGGGCTTTGGCGTGGGCACCAAGTCCGGCGGCAAGTCCTCCAAGGGCGCCCAGGCCATCAGCGTCGAGGAGTTCTACAAGACCAAGGTCGATGTCCTCGTCCCCGCCGCCCTCGAGCAGATGATCAAGGACAAGGAGGCCCGCTGGATCGACGCCAAGGTCGTCGCCGAGGGCGCCAACGCCCCGACCACGCCCGCCGGCGACCGCGTGCTGACCGAGCGCGGGATCGAGGTCATCCCGGCGATCCTCGCCAACGCGGGCGGGGTCACCGTCTCGTACTTCGAGTGGGTGCAGAACAAGACCTGCACGATCTGGACGCTCGACGAGGTCGATCGCAAACTCAACGAGCACATGGTCGCCGCCGCCCAGCGCACGATCAAGGCCCGCGAGCACTTCGGGTGCGACATGCGCACCGCCGCCTACATCGCCGCGATGGACCACATCGCCAAGGCCTACGAGATCCGCGGCATCTTCCCGTAAGCCGCGCCGTCCCCCTCCCGCGCCGAACAGAGCCCCGGGCCCCGCTCGGGGCTCTTTCTTTCCCCCCTCGTCTACCATCGACCCGGAGCCCAGACCATGGAAGCAGGAATCGTCGGACTGCCCTACACCGGCAAGACCACGCTCTTCAAGGCCCTCACAGGCCAGGCCGTCGATCCCTCCGGCGGCGTCAAGCCCAACGTCGGCGTCGTCCAGATCCCCGACCCGCGGCTCGACATCCTCGCGCGGCACATCCCCACCAAGAAGATCACCCACGCCCAACTCAAGATCGTCGACATCCCCGGGCTCGTCCGCGGCTCATCCAAGGGCGAGGGCCTCGGCAACGCCTTCCTCTCCCACATCCGCGAGATCGACGCCACCATCCACGTCGTCCGCTGCTTCACCCACGCCCCGGGCGGCGAGGAAGTCCCGCACGTCGACGGCTCGCTCAACCCGGCCCGCGACATCCAGACCGTCGAACTCGAACTGATCCTCGCCGACCTCCAGCAGGTCGAGGGCTCGATCCCACGCGCCGAGAAGGCCATGCGGCAGAAGTCCGCCGAGGCGGCCGCCCGGCTCGCCGTGCTGCAGAAGGTGCTGCCGATCCTCTCCGAGGGCAAGCCGGCGCACGACCTCAAACTGACCGACCCGGAAGAGAAGAAGGCGATGAAGGGCCTGGCGCTCGTGTCGAGCAAGCCGGTGCTGTACGTCGCGAACGTGGACGAGGACGACCTCGCCGGGGCCGGGGCGTTGGCGTCGCAGGTGCGGGCCCATGCCGAAGCCGTGGGCGCCGGCTTCGTGCCCGTGTGCGCGCGGATCGAGGCGGAACTCGCCGAACTCGCTCCCGCCGACCGCGCCGAGATGCTGACGTCCCTGGGCATCGCCGAGCCCGCGCTGCACACGCTGGCCCGCGCGGCCTACCGCCTCCTGGGGCTCCAGTCCTTCTACACCGCCGGCGAGAAGGAGGTCCGCGCGTGGACGATCCCGGTGGGCGCCACCGCCCCGCAGGCCGCGGGCGCGATCCACACCGACTTCGAACGCGGGTTTATCCGCGTCGAGGTCTACTCTGTCGGCGACCTCGAGGCCCTGCACTCCGAGAAGGCCATCAAGGAGGCCGGCAAGATGCGGATGGAAGGCAAGGGCTACGTCATGCACGACGCGGACGTGTGCCACTTCTTGTTCAACGTGTGAGGCATTCTCCCTGATCTTGCCAGCCGCGCTACGCGGCGACGGAATTCTGGCCGCTCGCGTTCGCACTTCTCGCCAGCGGCTCTGGATGCGTAGCGTTGGCGAGCGGGCTCGCGCGGGCGGCGTTCTGCCGCTCCGCCCACCGGAGGATGGCCATGAAACTCGGATCGTTGATCGTCGGCGTCGCGCTGGCTGCGGTCGTGATGGGTGTTGGGGCGCTGCTCCGTGCGGGGCCGCTGAATCCCCCGGCGGGGCCTGTTGCCCCGACGTACAAGACGCTCAGTGAGGTCGAGCCGCGCATCGCGATCGGGCCGACCACCACGCCCGGCAGCGCGACCGCCATCGCCGTCATCTCGCAGCCCGGGTCGTACTACCTCACGGGCAATCTCCAGGGCGTGGTCGGGAAGAACGGCATCGAGATCGCCGCCAGCGGCGTCACCATCGACCTCAACGGCTTCGAGGCCTCCGGCAACGGCGGGCTCGACGGCATCGCCACCACCGTCGCCTCCCTCACCAACATCGCCATCACCAACGGCTCCATCCGCAACTGGTCCGGCGACGGGATCGACCTCCAGACCACGCTCGCGTTCAACTCGCAGGTGACCGGCATCCGTGCCGACTTCAACACCGGCATCGGGATCAAGGTCGGCAACGCCTACCTCGTCGAGCGCTGCGGCGCCCGATCGAACGGCGGCGGCGGCATCTCCTGCGGCGCGCAGGGCGCCATCCGCTTCTGCGAGGCCGTCTCCAACACCGGCACCGGGATCACCGTCGGGCAGGGCGCGAACGTCTCCCATTGTCTCTCGGGCTTCAACCTCTTCAACCCCGGCGACGCGCTCCGCGCCGGAGGCTACTGCACGATCACCGATTGCACGTTCACCTCCAGCACCGCCCATGGCATCAACACCGGGCCCGTGAGCACCATCGCCCGCTGCACCGTCGACGGCGCGGCGCTCAACGGCATCCTCGCCGGCAACGGCTCCACCGTCATCGGGTGCAGCGTCAACTTCTCCCAGAACATCAACATCGTCGTCGGCAACGGGAGCACCGTCGCCGACTGCTCCGTCCAGTTCGGCAACCTCGGCGGCATCGAGTGCGGCGCCCAGTGCGTCATCCGCGGGAACACCTGCGCCAGCAACTCCAACGGCAGCCCCAACGGCTTCAACATCCACGCCATCGGCACCGACAACCGCATCGAGGCCAACACCTGCACCCAGGCGGGTCGCGGCATCGACGCCGACTCGCCCGGGAACATCATCATCCGCAACACCTGCTCGGGCCACACGAACAACTTCGATGTCGTCGCCGGGAACGTCATCCTCGTCGTGAACGCCGCCACTGCGCCGGCGGTGCTGGGCAGTTCGGGCGGCACCGCCCCGGGATCGACCGATCCCAACGCCAACTTCAGTTACTGATCGCCTCGAGCGCCGACGCCGGCAGCCACGCACCCCGTCCGTCCGGGAGCGCCACGCGCGACCACTCCCCGCGCCGCTCCTGCACATGCACCGTCAGCCCCGCGGGCACCGGCTCCTTGAACGCCGGCTCGTACGCGCCGTCGCTCGGGCCTTGCCGTGCGATCACTCCCGCCGAGACCACGACCGCCTCGTCGCTCGCGCCATAGAGCGCCTCGTGCCCGATCACGGGCGCGATCAGTTTCGCCGAGGCCAAGAGCAGCCCGACGCCGACGCCACGCGACGGCCAGCGCGCCCCGCCCTGTCGCAAGAGCAGAACGGTCCAGCCCGCCGCGTACGTCCCCGCGAACCCCCAGACGAGCCAAGGCCGCTGCCGCACCGCCAGCCACGTCAGCGCCTGCTCGAGGAGCGACGCGTGACGCTCGTGATCGGCGATCCCACACCGCGCGAGCATCGCCGCGAGCCCGGACTGGGCGACGCGATCGGTCGGATCGAGTCGCAGCGCCCGCCGATATGCCGCGATCGCCCGCGCCGGATCCTGGGCCAGCGAGAACGCGTTGCCGATGTTCGATTCGAGTTCGGCGGAGCGGATGCCCGAGTCGTGCGCGAGCGTGCGCCACGTCGCCGCGGCCTCGCGGAAGAGCGACTGTGCCTGGGCCGGATCGCTCTTGGCGAGCGCCAGCCCACGCTCGAAGCGCTCCGTCCCCCGCGCGTACGCCGCATCAGGAGCCGCGCCCGGCGCACGCGAACCGTCCTGCCTGTCAACCTGCGCGAGCGCCGCGCTCGCCGAGCAGACGAGCGCGAACGCGATCATCGTGCGGCGAGTGATGGGAACCCGCACCCGAGTCATGGCCGGCCTCCCGAGAGGGCCGCGTCAACCTCGCGCAACGCCGCGAGCGCCTCCGCGGCATTCGGCGGCGGCGTTGGCCCCCCAAATCCCGCGCTTTCGCAGGCGAGCAGCATCGCCGCCACGCGCTCGGCCGAGTCCTCGCGCTTGCGATGGTCTCGCGTCCCCGTGCCTCGGTCGGCGGTCGCTCCGACCCGCGCCATCAGCCGCCGCAGATCCTCCGACGTCACCGCCTCGGGCCGAATCCCGCTCGCGGCGCCGACGTACTCGCGGATCGCGCCGGCGATTCGTGCCGCGTCCGCCCCGGGCCGGAGCGAGCGCCTCGCCCGCGCCATCGCCCGCGCCCGCCTCCGCTCGGGCGTCTCCGGTCCCCGCGCCCGCGCCAGCGCGATCGCCCCGAAGAGCAGCGGGGGGCCCACGAGCAAAGCCGCCCAACCCGGCTCGCGCACCATCCCCAGCAACGGCGTCCGTTCGTCGCGCAGCACGTCCGCGCCCTCGTAGTTCGCGCGAACGCCCGGCGCCAGGCTCGTGATCGTCGCCTGCGCCGCCGACACCGGCGCCGCCGCGGCCCCGATCGCGTCCGCCGACGTCACCTCGCGCGCCGACCGCACCACCAGCGGCATCGCCCGCGACGCCGCGCCCGAGTACGTCCCGCTCCGCGTGTCAAAGTACGGCATCACGATCGCCGGGATCTCCTTCACGCGACCGTGCCGGGGGCGGATCGTCGTCGTGAACACCCGCTCCCCCGCCCGCTCGCCCTTCCCCGCCTGCCAGCCCTCGGGCGACAACTTGAAGTCCTCGAACCCCGCCTGCTTCGCGAGGTCCGGCGGCGTCACGCGGTCCAGCGGCTCCGGGCCCGTGATCCGCACGGTCAGCCCGATCGGATCGCCCACGCTCGCCTCGCTCGCTCCCGCTGACGCCGAGAGCGAGAACTCGCCCACCAGGCCATCGAAGTTCTCGGGCTGGCCCTCGGTCGGCACCTCGCGCACGTCCAACTCGACCGGCTTGGACGCAATCACCGTCCGCTCCGTGATCGAGCGGTCGTCGAACGGGGAATCGAAGAACGTCGGCGCCCGCTGGCCCACCACCGCGTCGAACGCGGCAGAGTACGGGCCGATGCGCAACGTCCCCGCCCGCCGCGGCACGATCACACGCTCGATCGTCACCGTCGTCACGCGCTCGCCGCCCAGCGTCCCCTGACCCATCCGCGCCACCGCGCGCCCGCCCAAGAACTCCAGCACCGGGAACCGCTGGTCGTCCTGGGCCGTCCCCGGGGGACGCGGGTCGGGGCCCTCGTAGATGTCGTACTCGTTCCCACCGTCCGGCCCGCTCAGCCGCGGCGCCCGCGCCGGCTTGCGCAGGGACCACGTCAGCGTCAGGCGGATCGGCTCGCCCACGTACGCCCGCGGCTTGTCCAACTCCGCGCGAAGCGCGTAGTCATCGCTCTCACCCGGCTCCAACGCCGTGAGCGTCACCGCGTTCGTGCGGTGCGCCGTTCCGTTCACCACCACCTCGATCGGCGGGATCTCGATCCGCCCCGCCCGCGTGGGCGTCAAGCGATACTGCATGATGTACGAGCGGCTCACCCGCTCCGTCCGTCGCCCATTGACGATCGTCACGCTCTGGCTCGACGTGTCCTGCCCGCCCACGTACTCCGCGCGCACGCCCTCGATCCCCGAGAGGTCCGGCGCTGCCGCTTCCGACGCCCCGCTCACTGTGATCTGCAATGTCACCGCGTCGCCGATGTACGCCCTCGACGCCGAGAGTTGCGCCGTCGCGCCCATGTCCTGCGCCCTCGTCGGCGAGGCCAGCAGCAGCACCGCCGCCACCATCGCCGTCCACGCCTTGCCGAGTTGTCCTGGACCCGTCCTCATCGCTACCAGTCCTTTGCCACCGGCTCCTTCGCTCCGCGGACCGCCCGCACCGCCTGCCGCTGTTCACGCTGCCGCTTCTCGCGGTCGAGCAGCGCCGCCGCCGTCGGGTCACGCTTCGCCGACTCCTTCGTCTCCTTCGCCTCGGCCTGCTTCGTCGGTTCGCCCGGCTCCTGTCGGGGCGTCCCCGACTCCTTGCCCGCCTGCTCGCCCGGAGGCTGCTCCTGCTTCCCGGCCTCGCGCGCCCGCTCCCGAGCCTCATCCGCCGCCTCGCGCAACTTGTCCGCGGCCCGCTGCTGGTGCTCCGAGGCCTTCTTCGGATCGTTCGCCTTCAAGGCCTCCTCTGCTGCCTCCTGCTCCTGCCTCGCTTCCTCCATCGACCTGCTCGGTGCGCCGCGTTGCCGTTCCCTGGCTTGCTCCGTCTGTTGGCTCAAGTCTCGCTGCGCCTCGGCCTGCCGCTCGCTCTGCTGCTGCCGCTGCGATCGATCCGGCTGCTTCGAGGCCTCCTGGCTCTGGTCGGCCTGCTTCTGCTGCTCGTTGGCCAGGTTCTCCAGTTCGTCCGCCTGCTGCTCGTGCTCCTGCTGCTGCTTCTGCTGCTCCTGCTTGGCGCGATCCTGCTCGTCCTGCGTCCTCTTCATCGCCCGCCGCACGATCTCGACCGCCCTTGCCGCGTCCCGGTCGCCCGGATCGACCTCAAGCACCGAGCGGAACGCCGCCGCCGACTCCGCCAGCCGCTGCATCGCGCCCTCGTCCGGCCGCGCGCTCGCCGAATCGAACAGCGCCCGCCCCAGGTTGTACCTCGCCCGCGCCGACACCTTCGGGTTGCGCGTCAACCGGTCCGCCTCGCGGAATCTCGCCGCGGCCTCCGCGTGCTTGCCCTCGGCCAGCAGCACGCACCCCAGGTTGAACGCCGCCACGTCCTGCCCGCTGGCGCCCCGGAGCGCCCTCTCGTATCGCTCCGCGGCCTCGCTGTGCTTGCCCGCCGCAAGGAGCGCGTTCCCCTCGCGCACGTCGCCGATGCCCTGCGCCCGCGCCGCGCCGGGCCACGCGAGCATCGCCGCCGCGAGCATCCACGCCCATCCCCGCACTCCGTTTCGTTCACGCCCGATCACGGATGAATCCCTCCACGAAGAGCATCGCCAGCGCGATCGCCAGGAACCACGGGAACCGCTCGGCATACTCGACCGACGCCGACGCTTTGACTTCCGACTTCTCGGATGCCGCCACGAGGTCCGCGTACACCCGATCGAGGTCGATCGTCCCGGTCCCGACGTTGAGGTACACCCCGCCCGCCGAGGCCGCCGCGATCTTGGCCAGCCCCGCGGCATCCTGCCTGGATCGCACCTCGGTGCCCGCCTCCCGCATCGTGCCCCCTGCCTCAGCCGGCACCGCCGCGCCGGTCTCGCTGCCGACCCCGATCGCGATGATCCGCACGCCCTGCTTGCCCGCCTCGCCCGCGGCCTCCACAGGGAAACTCTCCTGGTCCTCGCCGTCGGTGATGAGGATGATGTCCCGATGCCGCGCCGCCGGGTCAAAGACCTGCGCGATCGTCTTGCGGATCGCGTCGCCGATGAGCGTGCCCCCGCGCGGGACGCTCCGCGGCGAGAGTTCGTCGAGCGCCATCGTGAAAAAGCCGTAATCCAAAGTCAGCGGACACGCGACCACGCTCGCCCCCGCGAACGCCACCAGCGCCACCCGGTCGCCCGCGAGGCCCGCCGCCACATCCTTGATCCACAGTTTCGCCCGTTCGAGCCGGCTTGGCGCGAGGTCCGTGGCCAGCATCGACCGCGAGACATCGACCAGGAACACCACGTCGCGCCCGCGTACCGACACGTCGCGCTCCCGGGGGTCGGTCTGCGGGCGCGCCAGCGCCACGCCCATCGCCCCGGTCGCGCCGACCACCATCGCCGTGCGCGTCCACCGCCGCCACGCCGACACGCGCCACGCTCCGGCGCCCGCGAAGCGCACCGCGTCGCGCCGGCGCTGCCGCCACATCCACGCCAGCAGCAGCACCACCACCAGCGCCGCCCACATCGCGTGCGCCCACCCCGGCGAGCCCCAGTGCACCGTCGGCAGCCTCATGGCGACCTCCGCAAGACCGTCGCCCCCAGCAGCGACTCGAGCACCACCAGCCCCAGCGCCGCCACCACCAGCGGCACAAATCGCTCCCGCACGCTCGTGAACTCCCGCACCTCGATCCGCGTCTTCTCCAGCGCGTCGATCTCGGCGTACGCCCGCGTCAGCGACTCCCCATCCTCCGCCGGCCAGTACCGCCCGCCCGTCGCCTCCGCCGCCGCACGCAGCGTTCGCTCGTCGATCCCGCTGCCCACGGGGATCCTCTGGTCGCCGAACAGCCCGCGCATGACGGCGAACCGCTCCCCCGCGCCCACGCCGATCGCGTAGATCCGGATGCCCCATTGCTTGCAGAGCGCCGCCGCCTCGTCCACCGACGCCTCGCCCGCGTTGTTCTGCCCGTCGGTCAGGAGCACGATCGCCTTGCTCTTGATCGTGAACTCCGGCCTGCCGCTGCTCCCGCGCGGCGCCCGCGCCACCTCCTCCTCCGCGCGCTTCAGCCGCGCCGCCGCCAGGGCCAGCGCGTCCCCGATCGCCGTTCCGTCCTCGGCACGAGTCGATGCCACCTGCACCTGCTTGGCCGCCTCGACAAGAGGCCCATGCACCCGCGCCAGCGGGCTGATCGTGTCCGCGAACCGCGCGAACGCGATGAGCCCGATCATGTCGCCCGGCCGGCCCTTGAGCCCCTTCCCGTCGCCCAGCACGAACGCCGACAAGACCCGCTGCACGACCTCCAACTTCGACCGCTCCTCGCCCTCGAACTCGATCGGCTCCCGCATCGAGCCCGATCGGTCCATCACCACTTGCAGCGCGATCCCCTCGGTGCTCGTGCGGCGCTGCCCGCTCGTCTCCTGCGGCCGCGCGATCGCCACCGCCAGCAGCCCGAGCGCAACCAGCCGCAGCGCCCCCGGGAGCCACCGCAGCCGCACGCGCCACGTCCGCGGGAGCGCCGCGGCACGTGCCGCCGCCGAGTACGACAGCCCCCCGCCCGCGCCGCGTCGACGTGAGAGCGCCCACGCCGCCACCGGCACGAGCACGAGCAGCGCCAAGGCCTCAGGATTGGCCAGGTGGTTCATGCGCGGCCTCCCTCGCCCGCGCTCACCAGCGCTCGACACGCCCAGATCGCCGCGTCGATGTCCGCCCGGGCATCGCCCTCTCCCTCGCCCCCAAACCGTGCCGCATCGCACCGAGCCAACACCCCGCGCAGCGTCTCGGCCTCCGCGTGCGTGAGCGACCTCGCCGCGCACGCCGCCAGCCCCTCGGCGTCCAGTTGCCCCGCGCGCGGCTCGCCACGCGACGCCACCGCCGCCCGCAGCGCGCGCACGATCGCGTCCGCGTCCTCCGCCGTCATCGGCCCGCTCGCCCCGCGCCGAGCCTCCAGCGCCGCCAGCGCCGCGCGCACGCCTCCGTCCGTTCGCCTCGGCTTCCGCCGCCGAACCGCCGCACCGCCCGCCACCGCCGCGGCCACGCATCCGGCCCCCACGACCCACCACCAGCGCGCGCCCGCGTCCGCCGCCGGCTCGACCACGCCCCGCGCCGGCGCGGGCTCCGCCTCGCCCTCGTCCGCGATCGAGCGCACGGGGATGGCCAGCGGGTCGGAGGCCAGGTCCGTGCGCGCGCCCCCGGCCTCGACGCACGCTGCCACGATCGCCGGAACCTCGTACTCGCCGGCCAGGAACGGCTCGAGCACCAGCGCCACGCCCGTGCGCACGCCCCCGCCCTCGACCGGCTCGGGCGGCAACGGCTCGCGCGAGACGACCGTGAACCCGCCGAACTTCGGGCCGGTGTCGGCGATCTCGGCCCGTGCACCCGGGGGCACGCTGATCCACGCCGCGACGCGCAGACGATCGGCGACGGTCATCTCGTCCCGGTCCGTGCGCACCACCAGCGTGAACGGGCCGCGGGTCGTCGTCCGCTCGACGGCTTTCGAATCCGCGATGGTCGTCAGCGCCGCGGCGGCGCCGGCCAGCGCCAGCAACGCCATCCGCCCGAGGGGCTGCTCCGGCCGCTTCGTGGCAGAGGATGGGGCGAGTCGTGCGCTCATGCGTGCCGCCGACGCTCCCGGGCGGTGAAGTACGCGATGAGCGCGGGGACGAACGGCTCGTCGGTCGAGAGCGCGATGCGCCCCACGCGGGCGCGGTCGAGCGCGGTCCTCACCGCGGCCTCGGACTCCTGCCACGCCCGCTCGAAGCCAGCCCGTGCGGCCCGAGAGGCGCAGTCCACGACCGCCCGCGCGCCCGTCTCCGGATCCGTCACCTCGACGAGCCCGGCCTTGGGAAGGGAACGCTCACGCGGGTCCGAGAGCGTGAGCGCGATGACCTCGTGCCGACGCCGCAGGACACGCATCCGCGTCTCCCAGCCCGAGGCCAAGAAGTCGGACACCACGAAGACCAGCGCCCGCCTCGTGAGCACGCCCCCGAGGACGTCCGCCGCGCCGGCCAGGTCCGTCCCCCGGCCCCGCGGCTCGAAACTCAGCAGTTCGCGCAGCACCCGGAGCAGGTGCGTCCGGCCCTTGCGCGGGGGCACGTACAACTCCGCGTGATCGCTGAACAGCAGCAGCCCGACGCGGTCGTTGTTCCGTGCCGCCGAGAGCGCGATCACGGCCGCGGCCTCGGCGGCCAGGCGCCGCTTCGGTCTGCCCGCCGAGCCGAACGCCTCCGATGCCGAGATATCCACCGCGAGCACGACCGTCAACTCGCGCTCCTCGACGAACCGCTTGATGAACGGCCGGCCCGTGCGGGCCGTGACGTTCCAGTCGATCGCGCGAACGTCGTCGCCGGGCTCGTACTCCCGAACCTCGGAGAACTCGATCCCGCGGCCCTTGAACGCGGAGTGGTAGCGACCCGCGAACAGCCCCTCGACCCGCCGACGCGTTCGGACCTGGAGCCGTCGAACCTCGCGCATGAGTTCGTCGGTCAGCATGGGATCCCCCATGACGCAACACACGAACGGCGATCGGGCGACGGCGACGGAGCGCGGCCGCGGCGCGCCTCGGATCCACCGAGGAACTGGGCCGATTCGCGGAGCCTGCCGTTCGCCTGCGTCATGTCCCTCGCTCCATTCTCTCAGCGCCCTTGGGCCTCTTCGGTGGCTCTCTCCTACGGCGTGGGCACGTGGTCGAGGATTCGACGCACAATCTGGTCCGAGTTCACCCCCTCGGCTTGGGCCTCGTAACTCGCGATCACGCGATGACGGAGCACGTCCGGCGCGATCGCCTTGACATCCGCGGGCAGGACGTACGCCCGCCCGCGGAGCAGCGCGTGGGCCCGCGAGGCCAGCGCCAGGTTGATGCTGGCGCGGGGCGACGCGCCGAACTCGATCAGCCGGCCGATGTCCAGCCCATGCTCCGCTGGGGCGCGCGTCGCGTGGACGAGATCGACGATGTAGTCGCGGATCCGCGGGTCGAGCCGGACGGCCTCGACGGCCGATCGCGCCGCCGCGATCTGCGCCAGGTCCACGACAGGGTCCACGCGCACCGTGGGCCGACCCGTGCCCATGCGATCGACGATCGCGCGCTCCTGCTCCTTCGTCGGATACTCGACGGTCAACTTGAGCATGAACCGATCGACCTGGGCCTCGGGCAGGGGGTAGGTGCCCTCCTGCTCGATGGGGTTCTGCGTCGCCAGGACCAGGAACGGGTCGTCGAGGGCGTACGTGTGGTCGCCGATCGTCACGCGGCGTTCCTGCATCGCCTCGAGCAGCGCGCTCTGGACTTTCGCGGGCGCTCGGTTGATCTCGTCGGCCAGCACGATGTTGGCGAACACAGGTCCTTTGCGCGGCGCAAAGGTGCCCTCGCGCGGGTTGTAGATCAGCGTCCCGATCAGGTCGGCCGGCAACAAGTCCGGAGTGAACTGGATCCGCGAGAACTTGGCCTTGATCGCGTGCGCCAGCGTGTGCACCGTCAGCGTCTTGGCCAGCCCGGGCACGCCCTCGAGCAGCACGTGCCCGCCCGTGAGCAGCCCGACCAGCAGCCCCTCGATCATCGCCCGCTGGCCCACGACCACCGCCTCAACCGCGGTGACCAGTCTGGCGATCATGTCCGAGGCCTGTTCGGCCTCGCGCGTCGTCGTCTCGGCCATGGATTACCCCGCTGCGCACCCCCGTGGTTATAGATGCGGCGCGGGCGGATTTCCGTCCCGACGAGTGTGAAGGCCGATGTTCGGGGTGCCCCTACGGATCGATGACGACGACGGGTTGACTCACGGCCGCCTGAAGCGCGTCCAGGCCGTCGGCCAGACGATGGCGGCGCGCGATGAGCCCCGCGGCGTCGATCTGTCGGCGCGAGAGCGCCGCGAGGGCCTCGGAGACCGACCCGGCACGCACGAACGTCACCGTCACCTCGCGCTCGCGGGCCGGGGCGAGGTCCGTGGGCTCGCGCGGGGGCGACGCACACACGATCAAGCCGCGCGGCCGGACGAGACCCAGCGCGAGGGCGAACCCCTCGGCCGTGCCCGTGGCCTCGACGACGGCGTCCTGGTCGCCGCGACGCCCGACCTCGGCGATGGCGCGGTGCTTGATCCCCCAGCGCTCGCAGCGGGCCAGGCGTTCCATGTCGTCACCCAGGATGCGGACGGCGGTGGAGACGCGGGCCAGGGCCTGGGCGGCGAGCACGGCCTCGGCCGAGTCGCCGACGACCGTCACGAATCGCCGACCCACCGCGTCCGCGACCTGAGCGGCCCGGAGCGCGCGGCCCACGGCGTGGCACATCACCGCGTCGTCGTCGTCCATGCCCGCGGGTGTTGCCACCAGGTTCCGCGCTGGAAGCGCGAACGCGTCCGCCATGCAACCGTCGAGCGCCTCGCCGAGGTCCCTTCGCGCCTCGCAGTGCGCCGAGAGCCCGCCCCGGCATCGGTCGCACGTCCCGCACACCACCTCCGGGATCGGCACCACGCGACGCCCGACGAGCGCCGAATCCACGCCCGGCCCGCTCGAGGCGACCGTCGCCACGCACTCGCGCCCGAGTGTGACGACGGCGGGACCCCCGCGGCGGGGCGCGCCTCGGGCCCACGCCGCCTCCTCGCGCGTGACCGCGATGCGGATCGGGCGGAGCACGACCCATCCCGTTTCGGCCTGAGGCGAGGGCGTGCCCTGCTCCAGCGTCACCCGTCGGCCGTCGGAGCGGATCGCGCGCATGCTAGTGTCCGCCGCCGGATTCCTTGGGCTTCTTGGCCTTGCCCGCGGGCTCCTTTTTGGCGCTCGCGTGCGAGTCCTTCTTCGCCGGCGGCTTCTTGGCGCTGCCGTGGCTGTCCTTCTTCGCCGCGCCGTGGTCGTCCTTCTTCGCGGCGCCGTGCCCGTCAGACGCCTTTCCGTGCGCGTCGGCCTTCCCGCCGCCGTGCGCGCCGTCGGCCTTGGCGGCCACCGGCCCTTCCGGCGGACGCGCCTCCTTCGGGCGGATTACGACGTAACCCCACACGCAGACCGCAAAGAACGCCTGCACCAGCGCCATCCACGCGACGGCATCACGAACCGCCTTCGGTCGGCCCTGCAGCGGCGCCGACATCGAATACAGCCCGGCCTTCCCCAGCGCCTTCAGCCGCAACGTGATCGGTCGAGCCAGCCGCGCGACCACCGCACCGATCGACGGCTTGGCGGGCGGGGGCGTGATCGTCGGCGGGGCCGCGGTGTCTTGCGTCCCGTCGCCACGCGACTCGCGACCGGCCTGGGGTGCGCTCGACGCCAGCCCGCTTGCCGCCACGGCCGCGACCGTTGACGCGGCAGTCACTGGGCGGGCGGCGGATGACACGCCGTCCTCCGACGCCGCGGGTGGAGCGATCGGCGGCGACGCCGGCTCGGTGGCCGGTGCCTCTTCCGGCTCGCCCGTGAGCACGGAGTTCTCGTCAGCGAACTCCCCGGCGATCAGTTCGTCGCCCTTGCCCGCCAGCGCCGCGTCCAGCGAGTCGATCCGTTCCGGCGCCGGTGCCGACGTTGGCGCCGCTCGGCTGGGTTGCCCCGGGTCCCTCGTGCTGTCGATGAGTTGGGAGACCGCGCCGGCAAGGTCGCGCGCCGGCTCCGCCGATGCCTCGGTCGCGGCGACTTGTGCCGTGTCGGAGGCGACGGGCGCAAGGGCAGCCGCAGGCTCGGCGGCGTCGGTCGTCCCGGCGCGGATCGTTGACTCTGTGGAGGCCTCTGGCTGCGAAGCGTCGGACGGTTCGACGGCGCTCGCGGGTTGCTCGGCGGGCGTCACGCTCGCGTCGGGTTCTGCTGGCTTGTCGGCCGCCTCCGCGAGCGCGGCCGACGCCGTCCGCATCGCTTCCTCGACCGCCGTTGCCGGCGATTGATCGTCGCCCGTGCTCTCGGCCGGCCGCGCCAGGGCCACCGCCGGCTCGGTCGGCGATGGGTGCGCAACGATCGCTTCGTTCCCCGCGTCGGGGGCGGCGGGAGGTGCGTTCGCCTCCGGCGCGCCCGTCGCCGTCGCGTTCGCCTCGGCCGCGACCGCAGCGACGGCGTCGCTCACGTTCGCTTCCGCCTTCGTCGCGCCCACCGTGCCGGGGTCGCTCGCCTCCGCGAGCGTCCGCGGTGGGTCCACGATCGGAGTCCCGTTCGATGCCGCCTCGGGATCCTTCTCCATCGCCGGCGCCGCTCCCGACATCTGGTCGATCAGCGCTCCCACTCCCTCCTCGAGTGGCTCTCGATCCCGGCGATCCTCGACGGCCTGCGCCATGCACACTCCCAGCGGGCATGATCGGCGGCCCCAGTCCGAAACTCAAGGGCTATCGGTCGTTACCGCCCCTTGAGCCACCTGGAGCCCCTGCCTCGGCCGCCCCAGGCCGCACAGCCCGCGTACCAATCACCCCATGCACAGGTTCTACCCAGACCTCGCCGCCCCCCTCGTACCAGGGCCGCTCCTCATTTCCGGCGACGAGGCCCACCACGCCGTCCGCGTCAAGCGTGTCGCCGTGGGCGAAGCGGTGCAGGTCCTCAACGGCCTGGGCGGCGTCGCCTCGGCCCGCGTGACCTCGATCGAAAAGGCCGGGCGGTCTGGTTGGCGCCTCGCGCTCGCGGTCGATTCGGTCGATCGCGTCGAGCCGATCCGTCCGCGGGTGACCGTCGCCTCGGCGATGCCCAAGGGCCATCGCCTCGCGGACCTCATCGACGGGCTCGCACAGGTCGGCGCCGCCGCCTGGCGTCCCCTGTTCACCGAGCGAGGGGAGCGCCAACGCTGCCCCGTGGATCGGCTCGAGCGGATCGCGCGCGAGGCGAGCAAGCAATCCGGCCGCGCGTGGACCCTCCGCGTCGAGCCCGAGGTGGGCTTCGACGACGCGCTCCGCGAGCCCGGCACGATCCTCGCCGACGCCTCCGGCGCTGCGGCGTCGGTGCCGATGCACGCGGAGGCGGTGCTCGTTCTCATCGGCCCCGAGGGCGGGTGGACGCCGCGCGAGATGGACACGGCACTCGCGGCGGGCGTGCGCGTCGCGCGATTCGGCCCGCACACCATGCGGATCGAAACCGCGGCCGTGGCGGCCTGCGCGATCGTGCTCGACGCCGCGGCGCGGTAGGCTAGCGGCATGGCCGAGTGGTTCGACGACGACGCGCTGTGGGCCGACATCGAGCCCTTTATCTTCGCCGAGAAGATGTACCAGAACGCGCCGCTCGAGGCCGAGCAGGCGATCGCGCTGGCGGGCCTCAAGCCCAGCGATCGCGTCCTCGACCTCCCGTGCGGCCCGGGTCGTCACGCCGTCGAACTCGCCAAGCGCGGGATGTCGGTCACGGGTGTCGATCGCACCGCCGCGTTCCTCCGCCGTGCCCGCGATCGGGCCGCCTCGGCGGGCGTCGCCGTCGAGTTGGTCCAGGCCGACATGCGCGAGTTTACCCGCCCAGGCGAGTTCGACGCGGTGCTCAACCTCTACACCTCGTTCGGCTACTTCCGCGACCCCGCCGACGACCGCCGCGCCGCACGTGCGATGCACGACTCTCTCAAGCCGGGGGGAAGGCTCGTGATGGACCTCATGGGCCGCGAGGTGCTCGCACGCCAGTTCCGCCAGCGCGACTGGCGCGAGCACGAGGGAACGATCCTGCTCGAGGAGCGCACGCTCGCGCCGGATTGGACCTGGATCGACAACCGCTGGCTGATGCTCAAGGGCGACCAGCGTCGCGAGGTGTCGTTCTGGCTTCGCCTCTACGGCGCGGCGGACCTCTCGGCCCTGCTACACCAGGTCGGATTCGTCGTCGAACGGGTGCTGGGCTCCCTGGCGGGCGCGGCCTACGACGCGACGGCAACCAGGCTGGTCGTCGTCGCGTCGCGGCCGACGTAGGGCGTGCGTGCGCCCCGCTCCCCTCTCCCGTCCCTCAGTTGCACCCCGCCGCAAACTTGTTCAGGAAGCACGTGAAGTCGTTGACGTTCAGGACTGGCGCCAGGGTCGAACGGTCGCAGTTCGCATAGTCGCTCACCTGCTGCGCCGGGGGCAGCGACGAGGCCGCGGCGAAGCGGTTCTGGAAGCACACAAAGTCGTTCACGTTGAGCGTCGGCAGGATCCGCGATCCATCGCAGTTCGCGTAGCACATCACGACATCGACGGACGTGGCGGTGTACTCGACGTGCGCCGGGCCGAACGCCCCGACCGCCGGCAGGTTCGTCGTCGCGAAGGTCCCGGTGCGCGACGACCCGCGCGCGATCGTGATGATGTGCGACGCCGCGGGCACGTACCCGGGTACGAGCCCGACGTTGAGCGTGCCCGCGACGGTGAGCGGCCCCGTGGCGATGATCTGGTCGCCCGCGGGGAATCCCTTGAAGTCGAACCCAAGGTCGGCATCGTAGATCGCCGTCGCGCTCATCATCACCGTTCCGTTGGCCCCGTTGACGCGGAGCACCGCGATGTCGGAACTCAGGTTGGGCAGCGGGCCGACCTTCACGCGACCGTTCATCACGAACAGGGGTGCCTCCAGGTTGCCCCGCCCATGCACCTCGCGCCCGCTGTTGAGGACCAGTTGCTGCGCGCAGGCGACCGTGCCGGTGTCCAGCGTCGTCAGCGATCCGAGCCCCACGCCGTTGGAATCGAGGAGGGTCACCCGCTCGTTGTCGGCGTGCACCTTGCTCCCCAGATTGAAGGTGACCCCCAGGCTCGTGTTGTCGCCCATGGTCATGTTGGCGATCGCGTTGACCTCGGTGTCGCTGTTGAACGCCACCTTCGCGTTGATCGTGCCGGCGCCGGTCCACCCGCCCGCGGGGCCGTTGAACGTGAACTGCGTGCCCCCGATGCTCCCGGAGTCGTTTCGCAGCATGCCGTTGAACGTGATCCCGGCCGCGGTGGTCGCGGTGATGACGTTCCCCCCGCTGCTGAAAAAGACGCCCCCGGTCAGGTTGCCCGTGCCCGTGATGTTCCCGTTGGTGACGATCTCGATCTCGTTGGGCGCGGCCAGCGTCCCGCCGGCAAGGATCACGGTGCCCACCGTGGCGCGGCCGGCGTCGAACAAGGTGATGGTGTGCGGGCCGGTCTCGATCGTGCTCCCGATGACGCCCGCGAACCCAAGTGCCTCGGCCGCGTCCCCGAGCGTGATGTCGCCGTTGACCGCCCGGATGATCCCGGTAGCCGTGAGCGAGACTCGCCCGCTCACGGACGCGGGGCCGCCCGCCGCGTCCGGGTGCGCCCGCACCAGCCCGTTGAACGTGATGGCCGGCGCGTTGATCTGGCCCACGTTCTGAAGGTCCACAAGCCCGTCCGCGACGAAGCTCCCCGAGGCGTTCACGGCCGCGTCTCGAACGTACAACTCACCCCCGGGCCAGACGCGCACGCCGGTCCCGAATGTGGTCGCGGTCAGCGTCGCCTGGTCGTTGACCACGAGCAGCCCGGTGCCCCCGGGCGTCGTGGCGTTGCCCCCGATGAACACCGACGTGAACCGCGCCGCCGTGCCCGGATTCTCGAACAGGCCGTAGCCGTCCGCGCCGGCCAGTTGCCCCACGAACAGCCGCCCACCCTGCACCGTTGCGCCCAACTCAGCCTCGAACCGGCCCTGCCCCAGCAACCCGACGATCAGGTCCGACGCCGCCGAGAGGGTCATCGTCGATCCCGCCCCGTTGATGATCATGCCGCCGTCGTCGTCCGTCCCCTCGCCCAAGATGACCATTCCGGCGGGGATGCTCAGGTCCGAACCCGATCGCACGTCGAAGTCGGCGGTCAGGGCGCCCGACCCACCGCCCACCACCAGCGCCCTAGAGGAGACCACCGTCGAGAGCGTCGCCGAGACGCCGTTGACCATCGTCATGATGGGGCCCTGAGCGCCCCCGATCGTGAACGGCGTGGCCGTGTTGGTGTAGGCGAGCGTCCCCCCGTCGATCGTGAGCGCCCCGCCGTCAAGATCCAGCGTCGCGCCGAGCCCGATGTCCAGCGAGCCAGTCGTGATCGCTCCTTGATCGCCCAGGTGCAGCGTCCCGGACCCGCCGTCGAGATCGCCCGCGACAAAGAGCGTGCCCCCAACCAGCAGCCTCCCGCCCGCATCGACGTTGAGCGTGCCCTGCCCGGCCAAGACCCCGCCGGACCCGTTGCGACCCAGGAGCAGGTTGCCCGCCACGTCGAGCGTCGCGTTCTGCGGGAGGATCCCCCCGGTGCCGGAGATCGAGACCGTCGATGTCGAGGCCGAGCCGTTCGCGATCACGACCTCGCCCGCGAACGTGGCGAGCGCCCCGTTCGAGATCGTGACCGTCGCGTCGCCGCCCTGGCCCATGCGCGACTGCGACGTCCCCGTGACCTCGAGCGTCGAGCGGACGAGCGGGAGGCTGCTCGTCGCACCGGACACCGTCACCGACGATGTGCTGGTCGAGTTGCTCCCGGCGATGAACTGGTCCGGAACGCGAACCAGTCCGCCGCCCGTGATGCTGAGCGTGCCGGGGCCGTTGTTGCCCACGAATAGGTCGCTCGTCGCGCCCGACACGATCAAGTCGGCGTCGTCGTCGTTCACGGTCAGCGCCCCCGACGCGGACGCGGCGTTTCCGATCGTCACCGTGCCGCCGCTCGTCCACGTCCCCGTCGTCAGGATCGCCGTCGCCGCATCGCCCGCCAGGCTCCCGATCGTGAGCCCCGTGCTCGTCGTGTGCGCGCCGCTCATCGTCAGCGTCACCGTGCCCGTCCGATACGTCATCGTCCGGCTGCTGGGCACGAGGTTCGAGAACGTCACGGCATACGAACCGGCCATCGCAAACGTCAGGTCGTCCGCCGCCGTCGGCACCGCGTTCGGGGACCAGTTGGTCGAGGTCGACGCCGCCCCGCCGATCGCGTTGTTCCACGAGAGCAGGGCGCCGCGGGCGTTCCCCGCCGAAAGGGCCAGACCCGCCGCCACCGCCACCATCGCCGCCGTCCGTCCTGTCGACTTCATCGCCTGCTCCCTTCGAATCGTGGGGTCCCGCCGCCCGCGCGGGCCGATCGGGTTGAGCCGAGCGCCGCCACTGGCACCGCCCCTCAAGGAGTCACACCATCCGCCCGCGCGCGGGATCACCCTCCCGCGGGTTTCTTCCTCGCGCTCCGCTCCGCCGCTCCCCGCCTACGCTGGGGCGTGTCCCTCGCCACGACGCCAGATTCCGGGGGTCGATTCGGGCCCTATGGGGGTGTCTACGTCCCCGAGACGCTCGTCCCGGCGCTCCACCAACTCGACGCGGCCTACGCCCACGCCCGATCCGATCCCGCCTTCGGGGCCGAACTGGACGCCCTGCTGCGCGCCTTCGTGGGCCGACCCACCCCGCTCTTCCGCGCCGACCGCCTGACCGCCGAAGCCGCACAACGGAGCCCCAACCGCCGCGCCGCGACCATCTGGCTCAAGCGCGAGGACCTCGCCCACACCGGCGCGCACAAGATCAACAACACGCTGGGCCAGGCCCTGCTCGCTCGTCGGATGGGCAAGTCCCGCATCATCGCCGAGACCGGCGCGGGGCAGCACGGCGTCGCCGCCGCCACCGCCGCCGCTCGCCTCGGCCTTGCCTGCACCGTCTTCATGGGCAGCGAGGACGCGCGCCGGCAACGCCTCAACGTCATCCGCATGCGCATCCTCGGCGCCGAGGTCCGCCGCGTCGACTCCGGCTCGCGCACCCTCAAGGACGCGACCAATGAGGCGATGCGCGAGTGGATGGGCTCCGTCGCGCACACGCACTACATCATCGGGTCCGTCGTCGGGCCGCACCCCTTCCCCATGCTCGTCCGCGACTTCCAGTCTGTGATCGGGCGCGAGACCCGCCAGCAGTGCCTCCGCGAACTCGGGCGGCTGCCGGACGCCGTCGTCGCGTGCGTGGGGGGAGGGTCCAATGCCGCCGGCATGTTCCATCCGCTCGTGGACGATGCCGAGGTCGCGCTCGTGGGCGTGGAGGCCGGCGGTCGCGGGCCCGCGCCGGGCGACCACGCCGCCTCGCTCTCCCTCGGCTCCCCCGGCATCCTCCACGGCTCGCTCAGTTACGTCCTCCAGGACGCCGACGGCCAGACCGCGCTCGTGCACTCCTGCTCCGCGGGCCTGGACTACCCCGGCGTCGGGCCCGAGCACGCCTTCTGGAGAGACTCGGGCCGCGTTCGATACGAGAGCGTCACCGATGCGCAGGCGCTGGACGCCTTCGCCCTCCTCGCTCGGGCCGAGGGCATCATCCCCGCGCTCGAATCGGCCCACGCCATTGCCCTCGCCATCGACCTCGCGGGCCGCATGGACCCCGCCCAGCACCTCGTCGTCAACCTCTCCGGCCGCGGCGACAAGGACGTGGACGAGGCGGCCCGGCTGATGGGGCTCGCGCCGCCCTGAACCCGCCTACTTGGGCCGCCGGCGGAGCACCACCCCCAACACCCCCGAACACGCCTGCGCCAGCGAGCACAGCACCAGCAGCACCCGCAGCCGCTTGATCGAGGGGTCCTCAGGATCGACGTGCGAGGCCTGCTTGAGCCAGTACCGGGCCCGCCGCCACTGCCGCTCCCGGACGCACGCCATCGCCAGGTTGTGCAACGCCGGGACGAATCGCGGCTCCAGACGCAGCACCGCACGCGCCTGCTCCATCCCCGCCGCGCGGTCGCCCGATTCCAGCAGCGCCACGCTCCACAGGTGCCGAAGCCGCGCGTCGTCCGGGCAGCGCGACGCCAGCGCCGCCGCGACCCGGGCCGCGTCACGAGGCCGGCGCGCCTCCAGCAGCAGCCGGGCAAACTCCTCCGCCTCCTCGCGCACGTACCGCCCGTGCTGCGCACGAAACCGCGCCAGTTCGGACGTCAGTGTCTCGGCCAGCAGCGCACGATCACGCGCGGACCGGCCCGCGAGCAGGCACCGCGCCAGCCGCAGCCGCGCCGGCGCGTGCTCCGGATCCAGCCGCGTCACCACGTCGAACTGCTGGATCGCCTCCGCCAGACGCCCGCGCGCCACGGCCAACTCGCCGATCCCGAAGTGCGCCTCCGCGTTCTCCGCGTCCAGTTCCAGCACCCGCCGCAACTTCTCCTCCGCCTCCGCGTGCCGGTTCATCGACACCAGCAACCCGGCCAGGTCGAGCAGCGTCCGCGTGTCCCCCGGCTCACGCCGCAGTTCCCGCATGTACAACTGCCGCGCCCGCTCGAGCCGCCCCGTGAGCGCATACGCCCGCGCCAGCCGCGCCTCCACCCCCGGCATCTCCGGGTCCAGTTTCGACGCCTCACGCAGGCACCACACCGCCTTCTCGAGCATCGATCGGTCCAGCAGCGAGTCCGCCAGCGCCACATACGCGTCCGCCGACTTCGGGTCCACCTGCTCGGCCATGTAGAACATCAACTCGGCCTGCTCGTGCTGCCCCAGCCGCGAGTGCGCCTCGATCCGATGCACGTAGGACGCCACCGACGCCGGGTCGATCCGCTGCGCCCGCTCGAACCAGTCGATCGACGCCGCCGGCTGGTCCGCGCGCAACAGGCTCAACCCCGTCATGATCGCCGGCGATGACTCCTCCGGGCTCAACTCCGCCGCCCGGCGAAACGCCCCCGCCGCCTCCGCATATCGTCCGCGGGCGTCCAGCGTCAGCCCGAGGTTGAAGTGCCACTCCGCCTGATTCGGATTCAGCGCCAGCGCCCGACGCAACTCGCGCTCCGCTTCCTCCCACCGGCCCGCTTCATACAGGTCGTGGGCCCGCTCCACGTGCATCTCGGCGTCGAACCACTCGCTCATGGCTTCTCCACCAAGTCACCACGCCCGACGCAGTGTAATCGAATTCCGCCCCCCTTTCCATCCCCGACTCGGATAATGTCATCGGACCGACTCATGCCCACCCTTCGGACTCGGCCATGCGCCCCCGCACCTTCCTCATCCTGATCGCCGCCTCGGTAACTCCTGCGCTGGCCCAGCCCCACGCGCCCCCCGCGCTCTCGACCGCGCCGGCGCAGCGACGCGAACTCATCGACGCCCTCTCCCAGCCCGGGCCCGCTCGCCTCGCCGCCCTCGCCGCCATCGCCCAGACCTGGAACCCGCCCGCCGAACTCTGGCCCCGAGTCCGCGACCTCGCCGCCGACTGGCCGCCCGACCCCGCCGACGCCGACTCGCTCGCCCGGGCCATCGCCGCCTTTCGCACGCGACAGGCCGCCGCCGTGCTCGTCGAGCGACTGGACCGCCAGCCCCCCGACCCCGCCGCGCTCGCCGCACTCGTCCGCTCCTCCGGTCGCGACGACCTCTCGACAGCACGCCAGTGGCGCGAGTGGCTCGACGAGGGCCAGGGCCTCTCCGACCCCGCCTGGAAGGATCGCCTCGCGCAGGGCGTCGCCCGACGCGGCGACGAGGCCCTCCGCGCCCTCCGATCGCTCGCCCGTGCCCTCGCCGAGAGCACGCGCCGGCTCTACTTCCTCCTCCCCGCCTCGCCCGACGACGAACGCTCCAAACTCCTCGTCCAGGCGCTCCGCGAGCCCGTCGACGAACTCCGCGACCTCGGCTTCGAGATCGTCGAGCGAGAACTCGCCGCCGGCAAGAGCCTCACGCCCGCCGTCGCCGCCGCCGTCGCCGACTCGCTCCCCTCGCCTCGCGCCGCCGTGCGCGCCCGGGCCGCCCGTGTGCTCGCCCAGGCCATGACCGCCCAGAGCGCGGCCCGGATCGCCGACGCCCTCGCCATCGAACTCGATCCCGACGCCGCCGCCGGGCTCCTCTTCGCCGCCGCTCGCTGGCCCCTCCCCTCCATGCTCGCGCCCGCCCTCGATTGGATCGAACGCGACGGCGTGGCCCTCAACCCGGGGATCGACGCACTCGCCGCCCTCGCTCGCGCGGGCGCGCTCGAGAACGACGCCGATCGCACCCGCGCCGCCGCACGCCTCCGCGCCGAGACCCCCGAGCGTCTCGGGCCCGCGGGGTGCCGCCTCCTCGCCCAGATCGGAACCGCCGAAGACCGCGCCCGGCTCTGCGAGGCCCTCCAGAACGCTTCAGGCCCCCTCGCGCAGGCGATTGCCGAGGCCGTCGCTCACGACCCGGCCCACGCGGGAGCCCTCCTCGACGCCGCCGCTCGCGACCCCGCGCTCCTGCCCAGCGCCGCCCGTGCCGTCGCCGCCGCCGCCGACGAGGCCCTGCTCCTGCGGCTGGTGCCGCTGCCCGGGTCGTCCGCCGACGCCCGCGCCACCGCCCTCGCCTCCGCCGCCGCCCGGTTCTCTCCCGCCGTCCTGGTTGCCGCCGCGAGCACGACCGACGACGCCTCGGCGCAGGAGGCGCTCCTCATGCGACTCGCCGAGCACGGGCCCAGGCGACCCGATCAGCCCGACACCGGCGATCCCGCCTCGGTCCGACTCGCGCTCGAACTGCTCGCCCAGAGCCGGCTCCGACAAGGCCGGCCAGAAGCCGCGCTCGCCGCCCTCGACACCATCTCCGCCCCCGACGACGCGGATGCCGCCCAGCGACTCCGACGCCTTCGCGTCGAGGCCCTCATTGCCTGCGATCGACTCGACGACGCCCTCGCCCTCGGCGCCCAGGCCCAGGACTGGATCGACGGCCTCGCCCTCATCACCACCGAGCCCTACGCCCGCAAGACCCTCCGCCAGATCCGCGTGTCCTTCGGCGATGCCCTCAGCCAGGCCCAGCACGCCGAACTCGACCGCCTCGCCACCCTCATCCTCCGACCGCGATTCGCTCCCACCGACGAGCCCTAGCCCGGACTCGAACCCGCCGACGGCGGCGCAGGACCACACCCGCGAGCGCAAGACGCCCGACCCGCCACGACACCCCGCGGTTGTTCGATCTATTTCACGCCCAGCGCACGCCGGAATCGGCTGATCACCGACCGTACCGGGCTCACCCGTGCCGCCGTCTGCACCTCGCGTTGCACCCCCGGGAGTGCCGCCAACGCTTCGGTCGCGCTCGCAAAGCCGCCCGCCGGGTCGAGCCCCGCGTCGATCCACCGATCCCACGCACCGTCCAGCCGCGGCACCAGCCGCGTCGCCGCGATCCGAGGCTCGTCCGCGCTCAGGCCCGTCAACAGCCCGTACGCGATCTCGACCACCGATCGAATCTCGTCGCGCCCCGCCTCCGCCGCCGGCGTCGGACCATCACCCCGCAGTCGCCGATGAACCCCGTACAACTCGATCAGGCACGCCCCGCGCGGATCGACCAGGATCTCGCCGGGCGTCATCGGCCCATGCAGATGCCCCGCCGCGTGCGTCGCCTCGATCGTCTCCAGGATCTGCACCAGCGTCCGCTCCGCCTCGTCCGGCTCCATCCTCCCGCCCTTGTCGCCCAGCAGCGACTCGAGCGTCACCAGTTCCGAGTGGTTCCCCGTGAACGGCGTCACCACCCACCCCAGCCCGGTCGCCCCAAGGCTGAAGTGCTCGATCGGGAGCACGTGCGCGTGCCGCAACGGCTCGGCCGCTTCCATCGCCGACACAAACCGCCGCTGCGCGATCCGATCGTGCGACAATACGATCCGGTGTGCCACGTGCGACGTCTGCGTCCGTACGTCCAGCGCCAGCCAGCGCTGACCGTTCCGCCCGTCCTCCAGCCGACGCACGAGCCGGAAAGGCCCCACATTCGGCTGTTCGATCTGGACTTCCATTCCCGGCTGTTCCCCATCGCCCGGGCCACGAACCCAGGGACCAAGCATACGCCGCTTCCCCATCGACACGCCGGCACCCGTCCAAACAGATTATCCGACCTTCCCACAATCCTGACAGGGTCCTGCTAGGGGTATACTGACCCAGCGGCACGACGCCGCAGGGGAGATCCACCATGACCACCATCGCCACCAAGCCCTCGGCCTCTGGCCGGGCTTCGTCCGACCCGCTCCACCTCATCGACGTCGACCACGTCCAGTTCTACGTCGGGAACGCCAAGCAGGCCGCCTTCTTCTACGCCCACTGCTTCGGGTTCCAGATCGAACAGGTCGCCGACCTCACCACCGGCGTCCGCGACGCCGCCCACTACCTCCTCACCCAGGGCAACATCCGCTTCATCCTCACCAGCGGCCTCGTCCCCCAGCACCCCGCCAACATCGAGGTCGCCATGTTCGGCGACGGCGTCAAGGACGTCGCCTTCACCGTCTTCGACGCCGAGAAGGCCTACGAGCGCGCCCTCAAAAACGGCGCCGAGTCCGCCTACGAGCCCCGCCTCTTCAAGGACGAGCACGGCACCGTCACCATGGCCGGCATCAAAACCTTCGGCCGCGTCAACCACTCCTTCGTCTCTCGCACCGGCGACTACGACCTCACCAGGGTCAAGCAGGGCGGGCTCTTCAAGACCCGCTTCAAAAAGATCGACGCCGCCGGAGGGCCCACCAGCACCAGCGTCCTCGCCATCAACGAGCACAACAAGAAGCACCCCTGCGGCCTCAAGTTCGTCGACCACCTCGTCGGCAACGTCGAACTCGGAAAGATGAACCACTGGGTCAAGTTCTACGAGGACGTCCTCGAGTTCTCCATGTTCAAGCACTTCGACGACAAGGACATCGCCACCGAGTACTCCGCCCTCATGTCCAAGGTCATGTCCAGCGGCAACAACCTCATCAAGATCCCCATCAACGAGCCCGCCCACGGCAAAAAGAAGTCCCAGGTCCAGGAATATCTCGACTGGCACATGAACACCCCGGGCGTCCAGCACCTCGCCCTCCGCACCGACGATGAACTCCACTCCATCGCCGCCCTCCGCTCCCGCGGCGTCGACTTCCTCGCCATCCCCGATACCTACTACGAGAAAGTCTGGGAGCGCGT
The DNA here is from genome assembly GCA_016793805.1 of Phycisphaerae bacterium. GTDB lineage: Bacteria > Planctomycetota > Phycisphaerae > Phycisphaerales > UBA1924 > JAEUIZ01. The sequence goes on along the minus strand of JAEUIZ010000028.1, from coordinate 38,684 downwards.
CAACAACACCCTCAAGGCCCACAACAAGCCCGAGGTCAAGGAAGACCACAAACGCATCCACGACCTCGGAATCCTCGTCGACGCCGACGACGAGGGCTACCTCCTCCAACTCTTCACCAAGCCCCTCCAGGACCGCCCCACCCTCTTCTTCGAGATCATCTGCCGCCGCGGCTCGCAGTCCTTCGGCAAGGGCAACTTCAAGGCCCTCTTCGAGAGCCTCGAACTCGAACAGGCCCGGCGGGGGAACCTGTAGATAGCGATGGTTGACGGCTTGTGCCACGAGCCTCGCGCTTCCGCGCGATGCCCACCGTCGCTCCCCACCAGCGCCGAGACATCAGCCCGCGGCTCGAACCGATCGGCACGACAGCCATCGCGCCCTGATATCATGCCCCTCCTGCTGGGAGCACACACGATGTCCACCGATCCCGACATGATCCTCCTCGAAACCGAGGAAGCCATGACCAAGGCCGAGGAGTACCTCAAGCACGAACTCCGCGGCATCCGCACCGGGCGAGCCTCACCCGCCATGATCGAGTATGTCAAGGTCGATTACTACGGCGCCTCCACCGACCTCAAGGCCCTCGCCGCCATCTCCGTCCCCGAGCCCACCCAACTCCTCATCAAGCCCTTCGATGTCGGCGCGATCGCCGAGATCAAGAAGGCGATCGAGGCCGCCGGCCTCGGCTTCAACCCCATGAACGAGGGCAAGCAACTCCGCATCAACGTCCCCGCCCTCTCCGGCGAACGCCGCCAGCAACTCGTCGCCAAGGTCAAGAAACTCGGCGAAGAGGCCAAGGTCGTCATCCGAAACGCCCGCCGCGACGGGAACAAGCACGCCGACGCCCTCAAGGCCGCCGGGCACATCGCCGAGGACGAGATCGAGACCCTCAAGACCGAGATCCAGGAACTCCTCAAAAAGTACGAGGGCGAGATCGACAAACTCGTCGAGGGCAAGAGCAAAGAGATCACGACCGTCTAGCACGCTCGGGCCGCGCGACATTCCCATCGCGCTCGCCGCCGCTCGGCCTGGCCGACGCGGTTTCCAGGGGGTCCGATTCCATGCCCAAGCCCACCGTCGAGGAGCGCCTCGCCCAACTCGAAAAGCAGGTCAGCGATCTCCGCGCCCGCGTCGTCGAGGCCTCCGAGTTCCGCCTCGTCGACGCCGCGGGCAACGTCCGCGGCGCCCTCTCCCTCACCCGCCACGGCCCGGCCCTCGTCCTCTTCGACGACCGCGGCCAGCCCCGCGCCGAACTCCTCGCCGGCGCCGAAGGGCCCGGCCTCACCTTCGCCGATCCCAAGGGCCTCTCCCGACTCTGGCTCGGGGTCACCAAGGACGCCCCTCGCCTCGGCATGGCCGACGCCAAGGGCAAGAGCCGCGCCCACCTCACCGTCGAGAAAAAGGGCGCCGCACTCCGCTTCTACGACCCCGGCCAGGGCACCGCCTGGTCCGCCCCCTGACGCCCCCTACCTCACCCGGATCGCCCGTGGCAGCGCCAGCACCACCGGCTCGCTCCGCAACTGCATCAGCGCCGCCCACGACCGCGTCAGTTCCCGCCACGTGCGCTCCCCCAGCATCATCCGCGCCGCCGCCGCCAACTCGCCCCCCGCGCCCCCCGAGCGCGCCGCCGGCGACATCACCCCGAACATCTCGTCGATCAACTGCGGGATCCCCTTGGGCCCGGGGAACTCCATCACGTCAAACTCGTCCAGGTTGAGCCTCGCCGCCAGGCCGTTCACCGCGTCGTCGAGCCCCCCGATCGCGTCCGCCATCTTGCGGTCGATCGCGTCCTGCCCCGCAAACAGCCGCCCCTCCGCCGTCGCCGAGAGGTCGATCCCCTTCCGACCCGCCGCCACGCGCGACGCGAACAGGTCGTAGGTCTGTTTCATCTTCCCGCGCACCACCGCCATCTCGTCCGGCGTCCACGGGCGGCTCGTGTCGAACATCCCCGCCATCGGCCCGCGCCCTCGCCCCACCACCTTGATCTTCAGCGTCTCATACAGCCCGCCCATCGAGATCTTCCCGCCCACCACGCCGATCGAGCCCACGATGCTCGACGGATTCACGTAGATCCGCTCCCCAGCGACCGCGATGTAATAGCCCCCGCTGGCCGCCATCGACCCCACGCTGACCCACACCGGCTTCGTCTCCGCCAGCCGCTTCAGCCCCTGCCAGATCACCTCGCTCGCGATCGCCGACCCGCCCGGCGAGTCGATCCGAACCACCACGCCCTTGATCAGCGCCTGCCCACGGATGTCCTCGATCGCATTCCGGATCGTCCGGCTCCCGACGCTCCCCTCTCCCCCCAAGAAGCCTCCCTCGCTCGAGTCCCCGTCCACGATCGCCCCGTCGATGTGCAGCACCGCGATCGTCGGCTCCGTCGCCTTGTGCTCAGGGTCTTTCGAGAGCACCGCCATCATCGCCGTCATCGCCATCAGCGGGTTCCCCGATCCCAACGACAACTCCCCCTCCACGCCCAGCGGCTCCTCGACCCACTCCGCCTCGCCCCCGCCGGCGACCGCCTCGCCCAGCGCGGGCAAATCCACGGCCCTGTCGATCAGCCCCGCCGCGATCGCCTCGTCCGCCGTCGCCATCCACGCCGTCTTCATCGCCGCGTCCAGCCGCTCGTCGCTCAACCGCCGCCCGCGCTTGAGCGACTCCCGCAGGTTCGCGTACAGCCGATCGAGCAGCCCGTTGATGTTCTGGTCCCACGCCTTCGAGGGCTGGCTGTTGACGAACATCTCGTTCGCGCCCTTGTAGTCCCCGATCTGCACCAGGTCCGCCTTCAGCCCGATCCATTGCAGCGTGTCCGCCAGGTACATCTCCTCCATGAACAGCCCGGGCAGCGACACCTCGCCCCCCTGTTGCACGATCGCCGCGTCCGCGCTCGCCCCCAAGAGCAGCGCCGTGGCGTCGAACCCTTCCGCAAAGACCGTCACGCGCGTGCCCTTCTCGCGCGCCCGACGCAGCGCCGCGCCGATCTCCTCCACCTGCGTCGTCGTCAGCGCCGCGTCCTTCAGACGCACCACCAGCCGACCCCGGCCTTCCTCCGCCGCCGCGCCGATCGCGCGCGTCACGTCGTGCAGCGTCGGCTCGCTCGTCCCCATCAGCCACGCCAGGGGCGCCGCCCGTTCCGTGGGCGTCCCCTTGATCGTGATGAGCCCGATCTCATCGCCCGCCCCCCCGCCGGCACCCCCGCCCGCCAGCGCCGCCGAGCACCCCGTCAGCACCGCCGCCGCCACGCTCCATAGCCGCATGCCTCGCACTCCTTCTCTTTCTTCCTGTGTCTGTCCGACGCCCCGCCCCTACTCCCGGCTCACCAGCGTCCCCACCTCGCCGCCGCACACCGCCTTGCGGATGTTCCCCGCACGCTTGAAGTCGAACACCAGCACCGGGATCCCGTGCTCCTGGCACATCGTCAGCGCCGTCATGTCCATGATCGCCAGCCCGCGGTCGATCGCCTCCCGGAACGTCAGCGTCTCGTACCGCTCCGCGTCCCGGTGCTTCCTCGGGTCCGCCGAGTACACCCCGTCCACCTTCGTCGCCTTCAGCAGGATGTCGCACTCGAGTTCCGTGGCCCGCAGCGCCGCGCACGTGTCCGTCGTGAAGAACGGGTTGCCCGTCCCCGCCGCCAGGATCACCACCCGACCCTTCTCCAGGTGCCGAAGCGCCCGACCGCGGATGAACGACTCCGCCACCGCCCGGATCTCCAGCGCCGACATCACCCGCGAGTCCACGCCCAGCGAGACCAGTTTCTCCTTCAGCGCCAGCGCGTTGATCACCGTCCCGAGCATCCCCATGTAGTCCGCCGTCGCCCGATGGATGTGCCCCGCGTCCGCCAGGCGCGAGCCCCGGATGATGTTCCCCCCGCCCACCACCACCGCCAACTCCACCCCGGTGCTCGCCGCGTCCGCCACCTCGCGCGCGATCCCCTCCAACTCCGCCGCGTCCACCCCGAAGCCCCCCGGCGCACAGAACGACTCCCCGCTCAGTTTCAGCAGCACCCGCCCGAACGGGCGATCGTCCGGCGGCACCGGGCCTCTCGTCGGGCGGGCGGACGGCGATCGGACCGGCTTCGGGGCTCGGGGCGTGGGCATCCGCCAATCCTACTCACCACCCGCAACCCCGCACCCCAACACCGGTATCAGAACCAAAGGCCCCGGCCTGCGGATAGTCCCGCGACGCACCGCGCGACACACCGCTTCCCACAACAGCGCACCCCGAGGGAGCCGATAGCATTGTGGTGATGCCCCAGCCGCAGTCCGACAACGCCTCCAATGAAGCCTCGACCGGCGATGCTTCCACCGCCGACGCCTCGCCCGCACCGCGCTGGCACGGCCGCTTCCGGCGTTGGTTCCTCCGCGCCTCCATGAGCGCCGCCGGCCTCTCGCTCCTCATCCACCTCATCCTCTGGGCCGCCGCCGCCGTCATCTATGTCGGGGGAATGCAGGCCGGCGGTGGGGGAGCCGCCCAAGCCGGCGGCGGGGTCGTCGGTGTCGCCGTCCTCACCGAAACCGAACTCGGCGGTCTCCAGGACGCCGCCCTCAACTCCGAATCCCCCGCCATCATGTCCTCCGCCGATGCCACCCCCTCCGCCGCCGAGGAGGAACTCCCCATCGCCGACGTCTTCGGGGAGCAGTCCGACCAGGCCGGCAGCCTCTCCAGCGGCCTCGGGTCCCTCAGCGAGGGCCTCGGCGCGGGCGATGTTGCCACCGGCAGCGGGCTGGGCAGCGGCGGCGCGGGCGGGGGCGCCGCCTCCTTCTTCGGCGTCGAGGCCCGAGGCACCCGCTTCGCCTACATCTGCGACGTCTCCGGCTCCATGGACGCCGGCGTCGGGTCCAGCGAACGCCGCCGCATCGACGTCCTCAAGTCCGAACTCGCCAACTCCATCAAGGCCCTCCAGGAGAACGCACGCTTCTTCGTCGCCCTCTTCTCCTCCGACGCCCGTCCCTTGGGCGCCAAACTCGAATGGACCAAGGCCGATGAGTCCGGCAAGGCCTGGGCCAAGAAGGTCGTCCCGCTCCTCTCCCCAGAGGGCGCCACCGAGCCCCTCAACGCCTTCCGAATGGTCTTCGGCCTCCGTCCCCGCCCCGAGGCCATCTACTTCATGACCGACGGCGAGTTCAACCCCGAGTACGCCGGCGCCATCCAGCGACTCAACGCCGACTACAAGATCCCCATCCACTGCATCACCTTCATCAGCCGCGAGGGCGAGGCCACCATGCGCCGCATCGCCGCCGACTCGGGCGGCACCTACACCCACGTCCCGGGCCTCCTCCCATGAGCCCGCTCCTGCTCGCCCCCTTGCTCCTCGCCCAACTCTCCCTCCGCGGAGGCGAGCCCGCGCCACCCGGGCGCATCGCACGCCTCGACCCCGCTGGCGTCTTCATCGCCGCAGGTCCCGAGACCGCAGGCGACACGCCCACCCTCGTCATCACCTGGGACCGCGTCCGCGCCATCGACGGCCCATTCGCCCAGCGCGCCGCCCCCTTCCTCCCTGCCGCCGACTCCCTCTGGCGCGCCCGCACTCGCCTCGAGCGCGGCGACACCCCCGCCGCCGAACGCCTCTTCGAATCCCTCTTCCTCGCCGCCCGCGCCTCCCCCTCGCCTACCTCCGCCGTCGTCGCCGAGGGCCTCCTCCGTTGCCGCCTCCGCCGCGGCGCGCACCTCCTCGCCATCGAGCCCTGGCTCGCCCTCCTCGACGCCCGCGACGCCTCCACTCTCCCACGCCTCCACGAGCATTGGGCCGAGGAAGCCGGCCTCCCCGCCATCCTCGACGATGCCACCGGCCTCGTCCCCGCGCTCCCCCCGATCTGGGTCGCCTGGCCCTCCATGATGGCCTTCGCCAACGGGCCCGAGCCCGCCACACCCGCCTCGTCCCGTGCCGCCACCCTCGGCGCCCTCTACCTCGCCGCCGCCCGCGCCGAGGTCGGCCGCCTCGGCCCGCTCCCCAGGGTCCCAGCCAGCGACCCCGGCGCCCAACTCGTCTGGAACATCCTCGCCGCGCGCGCGGGCGACCCCGAGCAGCGAGAGAACGCCCGAAAGTCCCTCCGCGAGCGCACCCGCTCCTGGCCCGGCGGCGGCCCCACCCCCGCCTGGGCCGTCGCCTGGTGCCGCGCCGCCATCGGACGGTCCCTCCTCCTCGAGCCCACCCTCGACCGCCGACAGGCCGGCCTCATCGAACTCCTCTCCATCCCCGCCGAACTCGCCTCCGCCCACCCCTACCTCAGCGGCCTCGCCCTCGCCGAGTCCGCCGCCACCCTCCACGCACTCGGCGACCGCACCGGCGCCACCACCCTCGCCTCCGAACTCGCCCAGCGCTACCCGGGCCATCCCGCCCTCGATTGGGACATGATCCGCGCCCTCCGCCGTGCCCCAGAGCCCACCCCGGCGCCCAACGCATCCAGCCCCAAGGAACCCTTGCCATGAGCGTGCTGCTGCTCGCCCAGGACGCCGCCGACACCGGGTCCAAGTCCCTGCTCCAATACATCCACTCCGGCGGCGTGGTGAGTTACATCCTCGTCTGCGTCTCGCTCGTCGCCGTCGCCCTCCTCATCCGCAACGCTCTCATCTTCCGCGCCGACAAACTCGCGCCCCCCGACGTCTTCGAACGCATCGACGCCGCCCTCCGCCGCGGCGACACCCAGGCCGCCATGGCCATCTGCGCCGACCCCGACAACGCCTCCTTCCTCTCCCGCGTCTTCGGCTCCGCCCTCCTCCGCTGCTCGCGCTCGCCCTTCGGCTTCCTCGAACTCCGCACCGCCATCGAGGAATCCGGCCAGCGCGAGGCCGACCGCCTCCACCGCTACAACGACGGCGTCGGCATCATCGCCGCCGTCGGGCCCATGCTCGGGCTCCTCGGAACCGTCCTCGGCATGATCGGCGCCTTCGCCACCCTCGGCGGCATGGAAGGCGCCGCTCGCTCCCGCGAACTCGCCCGCTTCATGTCCTACGCCCTCGTCTGCACCGCCGAGGGACTCGCCATCGCCATCCCCTGCACCATCGCCTTCTCCCTCTTCCGACGCCGCGTCGACCACCTCATCAGCCACATCGCCGACCAGATCGAGCACCTCACCAGCGCCATCGAGCAGTCCTCCGGCGCCGAGCCCGCCCGACCCGCGCGTCCCGCCGCCCCACGCCAGGAAGCCGTCGTCCGCAGCCCACGCCCCGAGTAACCCATGCGCTTCGGCCGCCCACGAATCGAGCACGAGGCCACCTTCGACCTGACGGCGATGATCGACGTCGTCCTCCTTCTCATCATCTTCTTCACCCTCACCTCGCACTTCGCGCGCACCCAACTCGCCCCCCTCGACCTCCCCATCGAGAAGGGCCTCAAGCCCGCCGCCGCCGCCGACGCTTCCGTCGTCATCGACCTCAGCAAGGACGGCGACCTCACCATCCTCGGCCTCAAGACCTCCCTCCCCGACGCCACCGCCATGATCGAGCAGGAACTCGCACGCCTCGGGCCCGCGCTCGACCTCACCATCCGCGCCGACCGCGCCTGCCCAGCCGCCTACCTCAACCAACTCGCCGAGTCCCTCGCCCGCGTCGGCGTCCGCCAGTGGAAACTCGCCACCGCCGGGCCAGGTGGTGGGGGCGGCGGTGGTGGTGGTGGTGGGGGCGGCGGAGGGGGCGGCTCGTGAACTTCACCCGTGCCGAGGAACGCCGCTTCGCCCCCGAGCGGGTCCGTCTCCCCCTCGTCGCCCTCATCGACGTGGTCATGCTCCTCCTCATCTACTTCGTCCTCGCCGGCTCCCTCACCCCCGAGGAGACCGAACTCCCCGCCTCGCTCCGCACCGAGAAAGCCGGCGGCAAGGCCTCCGACCTCCTCCCCCAGATCCTCATCGTCGAGCCCGGCGGGGGGGGCGCCGCCGCCCAGTTCCGCATCGGCGAACGCGTCCTCTCCGATCGCGCCGCCCTCGCCTCCATCCTCAAGCAACTCCCCAAGGAGGCCGGCGTCGCCGTCAAGGTCCGCCCGGGCGTCGATGTCGCCGCCGCCGCCGCCGCCCTCCAGGCCTGCTCCGACGGCGGATTCACCAAGGTCAGTTATGTCCCCGCGAAATAGCGGCCTCGCCCTCCTCGCCGCCCTCGGCCTGCTCGCGCCCGCCCGCGCCCAGGACGACTCCGCCGCCACACCCCTCGAACGCTTCCTCACCGAACGCAACCTCGACCAACTCGCCGCCCACTACCTCCTCGGCCGCCTCCGCGACGCCGAGGGCCCAGAGCGCCTCCGCCTCGCCGAGCGACTCAGCCGAATCTACGTCGCCATGCTCGACGCCGCCTCCACCCCCGACCAGCGCGAGCGATGGGAGGCGCGCAGCCAGGAACTCCTCCGCGCCGTCCCCGAGGCCGAGTCCGCCGACCTCCGACTCACCCTCGCCAAGGCACGCTACTTCCAGGCCGAGCAGATCGGGGAGGCCCACCGCCTCCGCGGCACCACCCCCGAGCAGCGCCAGGAAGCCGAGCGAGTCCTCCGCGCCGCGCTCGGCACCTTCCAGGACATCGCCTCCAAGATGGTCCGCCGCGTCGAGATGCTCGAACGACGCGAGGCCGAGCCCGAGCCACCCGCCGGCATCACCGCCGACCTCGACAACGCCCGTCGCCTCCGCTCGCTCGGCATGTACTACGCCGGTTGGGCCGGATACTACCTCGCCCTCGTCACCGCCAAGCCCCAGCCCTGCGACGACGCCATCGTCGCCTTCGGGTGGCTCCTCAACTCCAGCGGCCGACCCCCCGGCGTCGAACGCGTCCCCGTCGCCAACTTCCGCCTCCCACACGTCGCACGCTCCGCCATCGGCGTCGCCCTCTGCGAGTCCCTCCGCGGACGCGACACCACCGCCGAACGCTGGCTCGACGCCGTCGCCTCCGCCGAGGGCCTCGATCCCCAGATCGCCGCGCGACTCCCCTTCGACCGCCTCGTCGTCCTCGGACAGGCCCGACGCTGGACCGACCTCGCCCTCTCCGTCAAGGTCCTCCGCTCGGGAGGCAAGCCACTGCCCCCGCGCGAGGCGCGCCTCATCGCCGTCCTCGCCCTCGAGGCCCAGGACGAGGGCAAACTCGCGCCCGCCGCCAGGGAGCCCGTCCAGGCCCTCGCCGACGGCGCCCTCTCCGACCTCATCGCCCGGGGCGAGACCGACCAGGTCCTCTCCCTCGTCTCCCGCTTCGGGACCACCAGCCTCGGGGGCGAGGGCTTCATGCCCCGCTACATCCGCGGCGTCCAGGCCTACCAACGCGCCCGCGACGCCCACGCCGCCTCCGATCCCCAGTTCAAAGAGCCCGCCTCCGCGCCCGCCGCCGTCAACCTCTACCGCGAGGCCGCCTCCCTCCTCGAACTCGCCGCCACCAGCCCCGACGCCGACCGCTTCGCCAAGGAACGCGCCGACGCCTCGCTTCGCGCCGGGCTCGCGCTCTTCGGCGCGGGCGACCTCGAACGCTCCGCCGACCGGCTCGAGGCCCTCTTCCGCCTCGCCGGGCCAACCCCCGCCGGCGACGACGCCCTCTGGCTCGCCATCGTCTCCATCGACAAGGCCGTCGAACGCGGCAAGCCCTCGCTCAAGGACCGCCTGGCCCAACTCGCCGCCCTCTACTTCGAGACCTTCCCAAAGTCCGAGCGCGCCACCATGCTCCTCCTCCGCCGAGGCGTCGAGGGCGCCGTCACCGAGGCCAAGGCCGCCGAGGTCCTCCTGAACGTCCCGGGCGACTCTCCGCTCTACCTCTCGGCCCGACGCCGCGCCGCCGACGCCCTCTACCGCCTCTTCCGCCGCGCAGCAGGTCCCGAACGCGAGCACGCCGCCCTCCGATTCGTCGAGGTCGCCGACGAGGTCAGCCGCCTCGAACTCCGCGACGGCGTCTCGTCCTTCGACGCCGCCACCGCCTTCGTCGAACGAAGCCGACGCCTCCTCGACGCCGCCCTCGCCATGCGCGCCCCGGACCTCGACCGCGCCGCCCGAACCCTCGACTCCATCCTCGCCGTCGCCGATCTCAACAAGGTTGATCTCGCCAAGGTCGAGGACGAACTCACCTTCCGCCGATTCCAGATCGCCCTCGCCCGCGACCTCGGCCCCGAGATCGACCGACACCTCGAAACCCTCCACCGCCTCGGCGGCCCCTACGCCCAGACCGCCGAGCGCCGCCTCTACAACCTCGCCCTCGCCCGTTCCAAGCAGCCCAACCCGCCCGCCGACATCAACCGCCAGATCGTCCGCCACGGGCTCCGCGTCGCGGCCCAGTTCCACGACGCCTCCGATCCCGCCGCCGCCGCGCTCTTCGACGCCGTCGCCAACGCCGCCGCCGCCCTCTGGCGCGCCGAACGCGACCAGTCCATGCGCGACGCGGCCCTCGAACTCGACCGCGCCGCCATCGCCTCCAAGACCCCCCCGCCCGCCGCCCTCCGCCGTTTCGCCGAACTCGCCGAATCCGCCGGCGACGCCCCCGGCGCCCTCGACGCCTGGCGACGACTCGTCGCCGGACTTCCGCCCGGGTCCAGCGACTGGTACGAGGCACGCTACCACTCGCTCCGCCTCCTCGCCGCCGCCGACCCCGCCAAGGCCCGCGAGGCCATGGCCCAGCACCGCGTCCTCAACCCCGACTTCGGGCCCGAGCCCTGGGGACCGCGCCTCCGCGCCCTCGCCGACCAGATCGACCCCGGAGCCCGACCGTGACCCCCGCTCGCCCGAGCCCCATCGAGCGATTCCTCGGCCGCGCCGAGGCCGCCGGCGGCCCCTTCGCCCTCCTGGGCCTCCACCCCGACGCCGTCTCCGACGAACTCGTCCTCGCCGCCCTCGATCGCCAGATCGAGCGCGTCTCGGCCCACCCCGAGCGCGACACCCCCGAGGCCGACGAGGTCCGCCTCGCGCTCCACGCCGTCGCCGCCCAACTCCTCGACCCCGTCGTGCGCCGGCACCTGGTCGCCCGCTGGGGCGGCACCGACGCCCCCGCCGAGCCCGCGCGGACGCCCGCGCGCGCCCTCGAGCACGACGCCATCCTGGCGCTGGCGCTCTTCGGCGGGTGGAACCGCCGGTCGATGCGGCGGCTGGTGTCGGTGGCGCACCAGCGGGGGCTGCCGACCGCCGAGGTGGCGCGAACGTTGCGCGGGATGGCGCGGCGTCGGCGCGCGGATGTTCCACGTGGCACGTCCACGAACGTGCGCGCGCCGGTGGTCGATGGGGCGGGGGTCGGCGGCGCGCCGGGGGCGCGGGCCGAATCGGTCGCGCCCGTGCGCGCGCCGGCGGCATCCGCGGGCGCGCCCGAGCCGCTCGGGCGATCGCCCGAGTTCGGGTTGCCCACCGACGATCCCGGTCAGCGGCTGCTCCGGCGGGCGCTGCTGGTGGGGGCGGGGTCGATCCTGGGGCTGGGCGTGGTGGTGACGGCGATCATCGTGGCGACGCGGCCGCCGGCGGCGCCGGTGGTGGTCGGGCCCGCGGCAGGCGCTGCGGGGTCGATCGCGGCGGGGAACGGTCCGGCGCGTGGGCGATCCGTCGGCGATCGCACGCCGGGCGAGGGGGCGCGCGAGCGCGGCGGGATGAAAGGGGCCGAGGCTCCTTCGGGCGCACGGGGCGCGGCATCGGGCGCGCGAGCGGAGCGGACCGAGGCGACGGTGCTGGCGGATCTCCCTCGGGCGATCGGGCGCGCGTCGGAGGGCCTGGCGACGGACCCGGAGCACGCGGGCGCGGAGTTCGAGCGGCTGGCGACGCTGCTCTCGCGCGAGTGGCCCGGGCTGGCGCGGGACGGGCTCGCGGCGTCGAACGACGCGGTGATCGACTATCTCTACCACGCGGGGTCGGCGGGCCGGGGCGTCGAGTCGGCGGTCGGTCTGCTGGCGGCGTGGTCGGGGTGGCTGGCGCCCTCGGCATCGCTGACGGACGATCGGTTGGCGCCGGCGGTGTGGTCGGCGGCGATGCTGCATCGGGTGCTGCGCGAGCGGGACCTGCCCGCGCAGGCGCGCTCGATCGCTGAGTCGGCGCTGCGGGATCTGGACGATCGCGGACGGTCGCCGTCGGACGCGTCGTTCGAGGCGTCGGTGGTTGCGGTGCTGTCGGCGGTGCCCGGGCGTCTGGCGCGACCGGGCGGCGGGGCGGATGTGGACGCGAAGGCGTGGTCGAGGTGGGCGACGATCGTGGACGCGGTCTCGCTGCACTCGCCGCGGGTGCGGTCGCCGCTGATGCTGGCGGGCCTGGAAGCGCTGCTGGCCGAGGGCCCGGAGCCGAACGCGAGCCCGGGGGCGTCGGAGGCGATCGGGCTGCTGATCGGTCGGCAGACGTGGCGGGCCGGGGACGACGGGCGAAGGTGGGTGCTGCGATGGTTCGGGGATCGACGGATCAGCGTGGCGGACCTGAACGCGGTGACCTCGGCGCTGGCGACGCGGAGTTCGGCCGAGGGCGTGGACGTGACGATGGTGCTCTCGACGTCGGCGTCGGAGGCGGCGCGGGCGGCGCTTCGGGACCGGTACGCGCGGGCGTGGGGAGCGGGGGACGAGGTGGCCCGTGGCGCGGTGGCGGCGGACCTGATCGCGCGGGCCGAGGAGGTCATCGAGGCGTCGCGCTCGGCGACGGACGACGCGGGGCAACTGGCGGCGACGGCGCGGCTGGCGCGGCTGCACGACGCGTTCTCGTGGCTGTGGCGCGGGGACGGGTCGGAGGCGGCGGCGATCCTGGCGTCCCTCTCGACGCCGATCGACCAGGCCGCGACGCCGGGGCGGATGGAGGGGCAGGCGATCCGGCTGTCGCTGACCGAGGGCGCGTGGGCGGAGCAGTACCTTGGCCTTCGGCAGAACCCGAAGCAGCGGCTGGACAAACTCGCGAGCGCGAACTTTGGTCCCGGGGACATCGGCGCGACCGACGCGGAGGTGATCGCGGGCGAGGCGATCTTTGGGACGCCCGTCGAGGTGCGGACGAAAGCGGCGGAGATCGTGCGGCAGTTTCGGTTGAGCCCGGCGATGATCAACGCGGTCCTGGAGCGATTGCCGAGAATCCCGCCGGGGTCGGCGGCGGGGCGGGCGGTGATCGAGTCGGTGGTGCAGCGGCAGTTGCCGGGGGCGAAGGACCCGACATGGGGCCTGGTGGCGCGGCGGCTGCTGGTGCAGAGCCTGCTCGAGGCGATGGCGGCGGAGAGCCCGCGGGCGGCGATCGACCGGCTGGCCGTGGTGCTCGCGATCAGTTATCGCAGCATCGGGTCGCCCGTGCCGCTGACGACCGATCAGCGGCTCTCGCCCTCGCAGCCACGCGCGGCGGAGGCGGCGGGCTCGGCGTGGGCGCGGGTTCGACCGAGCGCGGACCTGGTGGCGCCGACGGGCACGATCGCGCTCTCGCTGCGGGCGATCGATCAGCGGCGGGCGGGTCGGCTGTCGCAGGCGCGGGGCCCGGTGCAGGAGTTCGGGGCCGAGCAGGTGAGCCTGGCGGAACTGATGGGCTATGTGGTGGGGAGCGAGCGCCCGGCGCAGGCGGAACGAGCGGCCCAGATCGTGGAGGAGTTGATCCGCGAGCGGCGCTCGGCGGGGACGATCTTTGAGCAACTGCTCGCGACCGAGCGGGCGATGGTGCACCTGTGGGTGCTTCGGCTGAAGGAGGAGGCGTCATGATCGTCGCGGTGGCCTGGGCGATGATGGCGCTGTGCGTGCAGCCCCCGGCGACGGGCGACGCGGCGCGCATGCCGACGGCGGCGCAGGACGCGCCCGCGAAGCCCGAGTCGCCGGAGGGCGGGTCGGGTCCGAGCGTGGCGGAGGTCGCGGCGCTGGAGCGGCTGAGCCCCGAGCATCCCGAGGGGTATCTTCTCGCGGCGGAAGACGTGGCGGACGCGGCCGTAGGCGCCGAGGGCGAGGAGGCGAGGCGGCTCCGGGCGCTGGCGCAGCGGTTGTACGTTCTGGCGTTCGAGTTGGATCGCGTCAAGGGTCGGCCCGGGGCGGTTGCGGCGAGCGCGGTGGTGGGGTTGGCGGACCCGGTGCTGGAGCCGGTGGCCTCGCGGCGGACGTGGCTGCTGGCGATCGCGGGGGGCATCTCGGCGCAGTACGCGGCGGCGGACTGGAACCTCGCGGCCGAGGGCGTGCCCAGCGACGAGGTGGCGTATCGGGCGGCGACGCTGCTGGGGCGGTTGCGCGCGGGCGAGGGGCGCGACGCCAGGAAGATGATGGAAGATCCGCAGGTCGCGGCGGTGCTGCGAAGGTATGAGCGTGCGATCGGGACCACGGGGATGACCGGCGCGCTCACGCGGCTCGATCGTTACATGCAGAACTGGCCATGTAAGGAATGTCGGAATGATCGGTTCGTGCTGCGCGTGAGCGATCGGGGCGCGGAGGTTCGGCTGTGTCCGACGTGCCGAGGGAATCCGGGGCCGGTGTTGTCGGAGGAGGAACTGATCGGTCAGTTGCGGTTCGAGGACTCGCTGCTGAGCGGGATCCATGACTCGTGGGCGGCGCAGACGACGGTGGACCAGGCCGCGCCGCTGCGCGACCCGGATCCGGAGGCCGTGGCACCGGCGTATGGGGTGGACGCGCGGGAGGCGTGGTATCGGAAGGGGAAGTGGGTGGCGCGGCCGTGAACGCGGGCGTGCGGCGCCATCGCAACCGCGACGGCTGCTCCGTCACGCCCAGCAGTTTGCACACGCCCGCGACCGTGTTGCCCTTCCCGAGCTCCACGTCCGCCTGCCGCAGGTTGTGGATCACTTCGTCCGCCGAATGTCGCTTCGTGCACATCGCCTTGATCCTCCTGATCCAGGCCGAAGTCTAAAACTCCGCCTGGACTGTGTTCAGGGGAACGGTCAGTTGGAAAGCGATGCGGGCGGCGAGGGCGCTAGGATTGCGTGCTCATTGACAACTGGGGCCGACAGGATTCGACCGGACAGGGAAGGCATGACGTGGCGCGTCGAGGGGCGTGATGGCCTCGTAAAAATCACGCACACTCATAACTGCCAACAGCGGTTATCGTCTCGCGGCCTAACGAAGGCCGCAGGTCCCGCGACCCACGCCTGATAGGACGCGGGACCTAGACATCAGGCTGGTCCGCCACTCGGTGCTACCGGGAGTGCGGATGAGAAATCACCGGGTGCTGGGCTCGAGGCAACGCCGCTGGCGGCGGCGCCGCGGGCCGAGATCAAATCGCCAGACACACGCGTAGAGGCGGCATGCTGACTGCCACGGGACGGGGGTTCGATTCCCCCCGGCTCCATTCTTCCGAAACTCCGGGACTTGCGGAAACAAGCCGCAAGTCCCGCCAATTCTGCGGGTTGGCTGCGGAGTTCCGCGCTTCAGCGCGATCCGCGCCGTTTCCCCGTTTCTTCTCGTTTCCGGCCCCATCCGACGCCTTCCGCTGCGCCTGGCGCTGCGCGCAGGCCGTGGCCTTCGCCGCCCGCTCGAAGAGTTCATCCGGCACGGCGTTCGCGTAGTGCTTGCCGCTGATCGTGATGCTGTGCCCGATCCACCGGCTCACCGCGAACTGCGGGAAGGTCATCGCCCATTCCTTCTCGCAGGACGAGCGAAGCGTCTGCCACAACCGCGCCCACGGCTCGACGCTCGCCTTGGCCCAGATGCGACGCACGCGGCGGATGACCGCCCCCTTGCCGCCGATGGTGACCAGCGGCGTCTCGCCCTCGGGCATCGTCTCGAAGCGTTCCCGCAGCAGCGCCATCAACTTCGGAGTGATCGGGACCACCCGCTGGTCGTGGCCTTCCCACCGCTCCGTCTTGGGGCTGTGGACGGTCAGGCGTGCCCGCTCGAAGTCCACGTCGGCCCAGGTGAGGCGGTGCGACTCGCTGGGGATACGCAGCCCGGCGTACCGAGCGAGCCCGAAGAGCAGCCGCCATTCCGCGTCGGGGCAGGCGTCGATGACCCGCTGGATCTCGTCGGGCGTGATGTACCGGGTGTACTTGCTCGGCGTCGGCCCGCTCTTGAGCGAGTCGAAGGGGTTGGCGTCGATGACTTTCCGGCACTTCGCCCCCCCCACCTCGCCGAGCATGGTCATGATGAACACAACGGCCCCAGCGCGTGCCGGGGCCGTCGAAAGCAATCGTGATGTCACGCGGTTCGTGGGGAGTGTGGGTTCACGCCGCGAGTTTGACGGGGCCGCCGGCCGCGCCCTCGGCGGTCACGCTCTCGATGGTCAGCCCCGCCCCCCCGCCGCCCACGCCGAAGTTGACGGTGAACTGCGCGGGGTTGCCGCGTTGGGTGCTGCGGACGGCGGTGATCTGATAGGTGACCGAAGGCGAGCCCGCCGCGACGGTGTCGTCGGTGAACGCCTTGACGCCGGTCGCGCCGACAAACGAGAAGTTGCCGCTCCCCCCGATGCGCCGCTTCACCTCATAGATCGTCCCCTGCGTGCCGCTGGGGTTGTTGCATTTCCACTTGAGTTCGAGCGCGCCGCTCTGGAGCAGGCCGACGGTGAAGTCGAAGGGCGTGCCCGGGGGCGGCGAGACGCCGGGCGTGGCGGGCGGGGGGATCTGGGCGAGGGTGTAGACGTTGGGGTCGTTCTTGCTCTCGGCCCACGTGCGGATGGTCTGGATCATGTCGCTGCCGGCGCCGGGGCCGTTGTGCATGGCGCGGACCTTGTCATAGAAGTTCTGCGTGGCGGCCTTGGCGGCCTGGCGGGCAGCCTCGGCGGCGTTGAACGCGGCGCGGGCCTGCGTGGTGAGCGTGCCCAGCGCGGTGACGGCGGCGGGGGTGAGCCCGATAGCCGCGGCGTTGGCGGCCCACGGCCCGCCGGGGAGCGTGTGCGCCTCGTAGAACTCGATCTTGCCCAAACGAGTGTCAGGAACGACGCCCATGATTGCCTCCTGGCCGTGTGGCCGGTAAGGGCGTATCCGGGCGTCGCGGACTCGCTACATCGCGGGTCGTGCCCCGGTGACGGAACAGCCTTGGGCATCGACGTGCGCCGGTGGTCACTTGAGGCGGCGCGAAAAATAATGTACTCGATGGTGCGCGTCGGACCTTCCACGCGCGCCGTTGAGCCTTCCACAAAGCGCGTTGGGCCTTGACAGTCTCGCGTCGGGCATTCGGCGGAACGCATCGGCCCTTACACGGAGCGCGTCGAACCGTCGCCGCCCCTCGCCGGGCCTTCGATGGTCGCAACAGGGCTTTCGCCAGACGGCATCGACGCCCCGAACGCCCGCGTCGAACCCGCCACAACTGCCGTCGCCCGTGCCTGGCTCCTCATTCCGGGCGGGGTTGCAGGGGCGGCAGCCCATGCGTCGCATTCGTGGGTCGAACGTGATACCATCATCCCGAGCACGTGTTCAGGAGGTGGGATGGCCGCGGACCCGACCGGATTGAACGCCGTCGTCAAGGAGAGCCTCGACCGGCATCTCGGCGACATCGAGAAGGCGATGGATCGCGACGCGGTCGCGGTCTACGGCCCGATCGTCAGCGGCTTGGACCTCGGCGTCCGTGACGCGATCGAAGCCCTTGACGCGCGAAACGCGAAGAAGCGCATCGCGGTCATCCTTGATACGCCCGGCGGCAGCGCCGAGGTCGTCGAGCGCATGGTGGACACGATCCGCTCGTTCTACGACGACGTCGCGTTCGTCATCCCGGACAAGGCCATGTCCGCCGGGACGATCTTCGCGATGTCCGGCGATTCCATCCACATGGACTACTTCTCACGGCTTGGTCCGATCGATCCGCAGATTTGGAAGGAGGATCGCTTTGTCCCGGCCCTCTCGTACCTCATCCAGTACGAGAGACTGCTGGAGAAGGACCGCAGGGGCGAGCTCACCAACGCGGAGTTCGCGCTCCTCTCGAAGTTTGACCTGGCCGAGTTGCACCAGTTCGAGCAGGCGAGAGCGCTGTCGATCACGCTCCTGAAGAAGTGGCTGGCCAGCTACAAGTTCAAGAACTGGACCGAGACGCAGACCAAGCGCACATCGGTGACGCCGGAGATGCGCGTGAAGCGGGCCGAGGATATCGCGACAGCGCTCAGCGATAACACCCGATGGCACTCGCACGGACGAGGCATTTCACGATTCACGCTCGAAAGCGACGATATCAAACTCAAGATCGACGACCTCGCGGCGTTCTCGGAGGCCGATTCCCACTCCACCGACCTACGGACCAGTGTGCGGAAGTACCACCACTGCCTCTCGGACTACATGCGGACGGTGAAGGCGGGGATCTTCGTCCATTCTCGTGCATACTTTTGAGGGTTGACGCCATGAGCACTCCCACCAAACCAACCCTAGAGGAAGTTTCGAGCCGCAATCAAGCGGTCAAGCCCGAACGCGTCCAGCAGATGCAGGAAGCCGTCAAGCGACTTCAGGAACGTGGCCTGCTCCAGCCGCCGAAGTATGGTTTGCAACCGGGTCTTGCCAATGCGCCTCATGGCACCGCGGCGGCGCACGGCACGCGCATGATGAACCGTGTATGTGACAACGCCTGAGATACCGCCGCAGCGATGACGGGCCGCATATCGCGGCCCTTGTCGGCCTCCCACTTCAGGATCGGCCGCAACAGTTCCGCCAGCACCGCCGACTTGCGTGTGCCGGGCTCTGAGAGCACCAGCGCCCACAGCGCGGCGGGCTCGATGTGATCGCCGTGCCCGCGAACGCACGCGACGTTGCAGAGGCACGCCGACGCGACCGCCAAGCCCAGCAGCGAGGCCATGTCCGGCGGCGTCTGCGTCGAGCGGGCCAGGTCGGCGAAGTAGTCTCGGATGTCAGCGGTGGCGGCGGGGAAGAGCGCGGCGAGGTCGAACGCGGGGCGGTCGTCCGGCCTGTCGTCCACAGGTGCCTCCGGCGCGACTGCCTCGGCCGCCACGGCGAAAGCGTCGATCTTCGCGTGCACGGCCTCGGCATCGCCGCCCTCCATCACAAGCACATCAACGAGGTCGCCACCGGGTGGCACTGCGGTCCAGTGCTCGGCGAGCCGCACCAGGCGGACTTCCTGTGCGCCCGCGGCTTGGCAGAGTCGTGTGACCTCTTCGGCGTAGGCCTCACCCGCGGCGTCATGGTCGGGGAGGACCACCGCGACCTTGCCCTTCATGACGGACCAGTCCGACTTGGCCGCCGCCTTGCTGCCGCCAGCGCTGGTCGTGGCGACGAGGCCGATGACCCGGGCCGCGTCCACGCATGTCTCGCCCTCGACGATGTAGACCCACGCTCCGTCGGGCAACCGCGACAACTCCGGCAGGTGCAGCAGCGGCCGCGGCTCGGGCATCGCGGCGCTCACCCAGCCATCACCCCGGCGGGACACCGGGCGGATGTCCTTCCGGCCACGGGGAAGGTCCCAGCGGACCGTCTCGCCGATGGGCTCGCCCGCAGCGTCGCGGTAGAGCCAGCGCGTGGAGCACGGCCCATGTGTTCGTTCGAGCGCGGCCACGGCCTCGTCCGCCGTCGCGTACATACCCGTCGGGCTTGGCGTGCTGGTCGTGCGCGGAACCGCACGGCGTGGGGCGTACCTGCCCCCATTCTGCGGCACAGGCATCAGGTCCTTCATCGCCAGGCCGAGGGCCGCGACGATTGCTGCGGCCTCACAGCCTGCGTGGCAGTGGAGCAGGCATCGGCCGTCGTCACCCGTGCCGATGCTCAGGCTCGGGTTCGCGTCCGCGTGCGCCGGGCATGTGCACAACCAGCCGTTGCCGCTGCGCCGGACCTTCGCACCGATGGCACGGAGCGCGGCCAGCACGGCTTCCGTCGGCGTCGTCGGGGTCCTCATCGGGCACCCCCGTTCTCGCCGCGCTTGGCGCTGTCGATGAACCGCCGCAGGTCGGCGGGGTCGATTCGCACGCTCCGGCCGAACCGCACGGCGGGAAGGCGGCCTTCACGCACCAGCGTGCGCAGCGTCCGATCGGTAACGCCGAGCACCTGCGCGGCCTGGCGGTACGTGAGCAGCGGCGGGAGGGCTTCGGTCAGGTCGGGGGCAAGGCGGTTCAAGCCGCACCCCCTTCCGAGGCGCGCCCGTCGCGGATGGCGGCCAGCACCGCCTCACGGTCAAACCGAAGGGTCTTCTGCCCGACTCGCAGGCATGGGATGCGCCCCGACCTCGCCCAGCCGCGGATCGTGTCGGCGGTCACGCCCAGCACGGCGGCCAGTTCGCGGGTCGTGACCAGCGCCGAGGCGGGGGGCGGTGTCGGCCGTGGCGGCGAAGTTAGGGAGGCTGAGGGCGGCTCGGGACGCGCGTTTCGTGTGGTGCTCATACCACCTACCGCACGGATTCGCGGATTCCGGCGTGGATGGCGTTTCTGCCCCGTGGATGGGCGCGGATATCCGCGCTTAATCCGCGAGGTTGGTCAGTCCCCCGTCGGATCGTCCCGGCGGTCGTCCAAATCGTCCGGCCCGACCGCGCTGCGGCTCTCTCCGCGTCGACGAGAATCCCGGCGTCGACCCTCCATCAGCCGCAGGTACTCGCGGACGTACCGCGACCGGGTGTCCCACGACGGCACAGTCGACCGCTGGTCGCCCTCCAGCGGATACGACGGCCCGCCGTGCTCGCGGATGTAGTCGTGCTGCTTGCGGGTGTACCGCTCGGGCGAGCCCTCCGGCGGCACGAGGCTGGGCTGCTCGCTGCACACCCACTCGAACGACTCGCCGGCCCGGCGGACGGGTTTGGGCATCACGCCCGGCGAGGGTTTCGGCGATGCGGCGGGCTTGGGCGGAGTGCCTGGCGAAGATACCCCGGACGCGGCCGGCCCAGCCGCGGCTGGTGCCTGCTGAGCCAGCGCCGCCAGCACCTGCGCGACCACCGCCGCCGGGTCGATCTGGATGACATTGTTCACGGTCACGTCGCCCGTGCGAGCCTGGGCCGCGGCGATGATCGTGGCGTTCGGGGCCGCGTGACCGGGCGCGGCGGCCCGCACCTGGCACGACTCGACCCGCACGGTCGGCGACACCGGCGGGCGGTGCGCATGAAAGCCCATCCGGCGTACGAATGCGACGACCGCCGACGGCTTCGAGGGCGACTGGTGCTCGTAGTCGTGCCTGGCCAGTTCGCCCTGGTCGCTCAGGCGGATCTGCACGCGGCTGGCGGCGAGCGTCACCCGGGCCCGCGTGCGGCCTTCGGCGTCGAGCCACTGCGGCACGGCCCGGAAGACCCGCTCCCAGATTCGCGGCGTCACGCCCTCGCCGCTGACAACGACCGTCAGATCAACCTCGTCCGGCTGGTCCTCCATGCGGGCCGTCAGCCACACGCGGCGTTCGACCAGCCCGGCCTCCGTCAGCAGCCGCAGGGCCTCATGCTGCGTGCCCGTGAGCGCGTCGGCGTCGTGCTCGCGCCATGTCGCGCGGAGCGAGCAGAGCAGGTCAAGGATCGCGCGATCCAGCAGGTCGACGTGGACGGGCCAGGAGGTCATGAAGAACCGGCTCCGAGCGCGCCACCGACTCTCTGCTGCCAGTCGTTCTGGAGGAGCAGTTCGAATCGAATGTGCTGCTTTCCGTGCTCAAGGATCAGCTCGCCCGCGGGAACGGCGGTCTGTGAGTGCTGGGTCAGCAGGTTGAACAGCTTCTCCTTGTACGCAGTGTCGGCGCTTCCGGCGAGGTGGAGACCCTTCGTCTCAAGCACCGTGAACCGGACCACACCCGAGCCGTCTCCATCCAGACACGCGAGGAAGTCCGGGTACACGCGCCCGCGCTGCCATCCCTGCAGTGACCAGTCCTGACGGACCGCGATGCGGTGCCACCACTTCACCGCGTCATCCCCGTCCAAGTACCACGCGACTTTCTCCTCCAGCCCGTTGACCTGCTTGCGGTAGATGGGCTCGAGGTAGCTCTTGTCGATCGGCGTGCCGTTCTGCCGCGTAAGCACCTGATCGGCATCAAGTACATCGAGTTCGAGGGTCTGCGCGAGCTCCCAGTTCAGATTCGGGTCATTCGACGAGACCAGACTGAACGACAGTTCGACCGCCGACAGCATTCGCCGAAACAAAGCCTCTCCGGCGTCGTAGACCTGCTTCTTCAGGTCCTCCTTGATCTCGCCCAACAAGGCCAACCGGTTGGCAAAGATGCGTGCCTCGGAAATGCCGCGCCGGCGTAGCGCATCAATCGCCTGATCGACAATCCGTGCGCCCTGCCAAGGGTTGGGTACGACATCGAGCAGGAGCCGAGCCAACGCCGCAGTCTCCAACTGCGCGTCCGCCGCGGCAATGGTCGTCACGGGGCTTGCTTGCACGGCTGCCGCACCATCGTCACCGACATCGACGCGGGCCTGAGATCGCTGGATGCCCTCGGCAGAATCCGGGGAAAAGGTGTCCCGCCCCTTGAACTCGAAGGCATCCCAAGGCAATCGCGGCAGCAGGTCCCGCTCATAGTCGAACTCCCGCCATTCCTTGGTCCTGTAGTGCTTCGACAACACGCGCGGCAAAAAGACCTTCACGCCCTTGAACGCGTCGCGCCGCTTGAGCGTCACGCGCTTCGAACCCGCCACCACACCCTTTCCCGCCGCACGCACGCCTGCCGCCAGGTCGCCCATGCCCTCGCCTTCCAGGGCACGGCGCACATTGGCGACCGCTTCCTGCACATTCTGGTCGTGGGTGAAGACATAGCACTCGTCCAGCGCCGCCACGCCGGTCAGTCTCGCACCGGGCTGGCGGAGTACGCGACCGACCATCTGCATCAGCGCCGTGTCCGCCGTGGTCTTCGACAGCACCACCAGCACGTACGCGAATGGGCAGTCCCACCCCTCGCGCAGCGCATCCTTGGTGATGATGTAGCGCACCGGGCACTTGTCGGACAGCAGGCCCTTGCCCTCATACGCCGGGTTTTTGTCCACCTCGGCGAGCTCGTCGTTCGACGACGACTTGATCCGGATCTCGTCCTTGTCCACGCCAAGCTTCTCGATGAGGTGCTCGCGCACTACGTCGGCGTGGATCTCGTGCTTGTCCCGCTGGTCCGCACCCGTGCGCTCCACGCGGATCAGCATGATGGGCCGGATGTAGCGGTCCTGATTGTTCTGGACCTTCCGGGCGGCCTTGTTGAGTTCGTCCAGCTTCTCCTTCGCGGCGGCCAGAGCATGCTTCCAGTCGGCCCGCCCCTCGTTGATGAGGTTGATGGGGAGCTTGATCATCTCCTCGTCTTTGAGGGCCGTGCCGGTGACGTTGACCAGCACGTTGCTGATGTGCTCCCTGGGGTTCGGCGTGGCCGACAACTCGAGAATGAACTTCGGGTTGTGCGACGCGATGAAGTTCAGCGCTGTGGCCGAGTACGCTTTGTGCCCCTCATCGATGACGACCAGCGGCCGGGTCAGACGCAGCACGTTCGCGAGGCTTTGCCGGATGCTCAGCGTGCCGATCGCCAGCGCCTCGCCGTCCTCGTTGTTGAGTTCGAGATCGGGGTGCTCGCGCTGCATGGCCGCGTTGCCGTTCGCGTCGTCCACATCCGGGAAGAACGACGGGTACCGGCCTGTGTCACGGAACATGATGCGGGCCGCCTTGGACTCCGTCTTCACCGACCCGGCCTGAAGCATGATGAGCATCACGCACAGGTAGTTGTCCATCTATGAGCAGGCCGTTGTCAAGCTCGTCAGCGGTCTTTTCGGGATCGCTCCAACCATCTATCCGGCGTCGCCGCAAGGACGCGCCACTCAACAAGTGCGATCGGCCCCATTCACATTGACGGCCCGGTGGCGGCCATGGGCAAGCTTCGGGGTCCGACCGTCGATCCCGCTGATCCGCTCGACGTCTGCCTCCTCTCGTTGGGCCAGCCCTCACGCCGCCTTCTTCTCCGCCCGCCGCTCCTCCCATTCCACGCCGCTCTTGAGCATCGCCAGCATCACCTCCGACAGGTGCCGGGCCGTCGCGATCAGCGCCAGCGGCTTGCGCTCCTTCTTCCCGTGCAGCACCCGCTCGTAGAACGCCCGCAGCGACGGGGACAGCCGCACCGCGCGCCACGCCGCCTCCGTCAGCAGCCACCGCACCGTCCCCGGCCCCTCGCGCGTGATGTGCCCGAAGCGTTCCTTGCCCGCGCTCTGGTCCAGGCTCGGCACCAGCCCGAAGTAGGAGCCCGCCAGGCGCGCCGAGCCGAACCGCTCGGGCTTGTCCACGTACGCCACGAACGCCTCGGCCGTCCGCGGACCGACGCCCGGGATCGTCCGCAGCAGCGCCACGCCGGCGTGGGCCTCGGCGACCTCGTCCAGCCGCTTCTGCACCTCGCGGATCGACGCCCGGTAGAACTCGATCTCCCGGAGCAGCATGTCCCGCTTGAGCGCCTCCAGCGGCGGCAACTCCAGCGCCGCCGCCCATGCACGGCCCTTCCTGGACCACAGCGAGTCGCCGCGGGGCGCGACGATCGCGTGCGTCCGCACCAGCGCCCGCAGCGCGTTCTTGGCCCGCGTGCTCTTGGTCACCAGGCCGCGGCGGAACTCGATCTGCCCCCGCCACGACCGCACGTCCAGCGTCGGCACGTGCACCCGCGGGACCTCGCCCAGGTACAGGAGCTTGGCCAGCTTCCGGGCGTCGACCCGGTCGTGCTTCTGCTTGGCGCGGAAGATCAGCCGCAGCTGCCCCGGGTGCGCGACGACCACCTCCCGGGCCACCGGCGTGAGCTCGCCGTAGAGCGTGCCGTAGCCGCACGAGGCCTCGAAGCAGATCCGCGAAGGCCGCCGCAGCCCCTTGACGAACCGGGCCACGTCCCCGGGACTCCCCTTGATCGTCTCCTCCTTCACGACCTCGCCCTTCTCGTTGAGCACGCACAGCACGAACAGCCGGTAATGCGCATCGATCCCGATCGTCCACATGGTCAGGCTCCTGGTCGGCGCTCCCGGGTGCAAGCCGAACACGCGTCCGGCCGCCCCGGGCGATCATGCGCCCGCAGGCCTGCTCCATAGTTTCACACGGGCGGTCGGAGTCGGGGTCGCGCTCGCCAGCGCTCTCGGCGCGCAGGTGGCGATGGTGCACGCCGTCAACGTGACCGGCGCAGTCGCCGTCGAGGGCGGGCCGCCCGCGGCGGAGATGCGCCAGATCCTCTTGGACGATGGCAAGGGCATCCTCGCCCAGGCGGCCAAGGATGCGCCGGGCGTGGCCGTCGCCCACCAGTTCCTGCGCGAAGGTGCGCCGGGCGCGGAGGTGTGCGCTTCGGCGCGCGAGTGGGGCGCGGACCTGATCGTCATCGGCACGCACGGACGCGGCGGGCTTTCGCGCTTGCTCATGGGCAGCACGGCCGAGGCGGTCGTGCGGCACGCGCCCTGCCCGGTGCTGGTCGTGCCCGCGACCGCCGCAGCAAGGACCTAAATGCCCGGAGACGCAGCCCCCGACAACTCGGTCGCATCCACTCCCGCGCCGACGGCCGAGCCGCCGACGGAGCCGCCGGGGCTCACGACCGCGGAGGCGGCCCGGCTCTTGGCCGAGCACGGGCCCAACGAGGTGCTCGAACAGCGCCGCCACCCGGTGCGGACGCTGCTCGCCAAGTTCTGGGGGCTCTCGGCGTGGATGCTCGAAGTCATCATGGTCGTGTCCGCCCTGCTCGGGAAGTACGAGGACCTCGCCATCGTCGGCGGACTGCTGATCGTCAACGCCGTGGTTTCGTTCGTGCAGGACCGGCGGGCCGCGGGCGTCGTTGAAGCGCTGCGTCGGCGGCTCCAGGTCAATGCTCGTGTGCGCCGCGACGGCCGGTGGACGCTCCTGCCCGCACGGGAACTGGCGCCAGGCGACGTCGTGCGCGTGCGCACGGGCGACATCGTCCCGGCGGACCTCACGCTGACGAGCGGGACGGTGAGCGTGGACCAATCCGCGCTCACCGGCGAGTCCGCGGAGGTGGACAAGGCCGCGGGCGACGCCGCCCCCTCGGGGGCGGCGGTGCGGCGGGGCGAGGTTGTGGGGGTGGTCGCGCAGACCGGCGCCCGGACGCTCTTTGGCCGCACCACCGAACTGGTACAACGGGCGACCCCGAAGCTGCACGTTGACGCGGTGGTGGGCCGGGTGGTCCGCTGGCTGTTCGCGATCACGGGCGTGCTCATCGGCGTCGTCGCGGCGCTGGCGGCGGTGCGGGGCATCCCGCTGCTGGAGGTTTCCAGCCTCCTGCTCGTGCTGCTCATGAGCGCCGTGCCGGTGGCCCTGCCGGTGATGTTCACGTTCAGCATGGCGCTGGGAGCCCGAGAGCTGGCGCGGCACGGCGTGCTGGTCACGCGGCTGAGCGCCGCCGAGGATGCAGCCACGATGGATGTGCTGTGCGTGGACAAGACCGGCACGATCACGATGAACCAGTTGGCCGTCCGGTCGGTCACGCCGCTGGGCGACGCGACCCAGGCGGATGTGCTCGCCGCCGGGGCGATGGCCTCTCAGGAAGCCAACCAGGACCCCATCGACCTGGCGTTCCTGGCTGCGGCCCGCGCCACCGAAGCGGGCGTGCAGGCGCACGCGGCGACACCCGTCTCGTTCACACCCTTCGACGTCGCGACGCGTCGGACGGAGGCCGTGGTGCTCATCGACGGGCGGCGCGTGCGCGCGGTGAAGGGGGCGGTGCGCTCGGTGGCGGAGGTGTGCGGGCTTGACGCGGGCGCGGTCGCGGCCCTGGAGTCCCGGGTGGCCGAATCGGCCCGGCACGGGCTTCGGACGCTCGCGGTGGCCCGCGGAGAGGGCGAGTCGGCGCCGGAGCTTCTGGGACTGGTGGCGATGGAGGACCCGCCCCGACCGGATGCCCGCGCGATGGTCTTGGCCCTGCGCGACCTGGGGGTCTCGGTCAAGATGCTCACCGGCGATGCCCTGGCCGTCGGGCAGGAGATCGCCACGCGCGTCGGTCTGGGGCCGATCCGCCGCGCCTCCGAAGTGCGAGCGGAAGCGTCGGCGGGCGGAGGATTCTCCGGCGGCGATCCGCTTGGGGGTGCCGACGGTTTGGCCGAGGTCTACCCCGAGGACAAGTACACCGTGGTCCGGCGGCTCCAGGGCGCGGGGCGCGTGACGGGGATGACCGGTGACGGCGTGAACGACGCCCCGCCGCTGCGGCAGGCCGAGGTGGGGATCGCCGTCGCGGGGGCCACCGACGTGGCCCGCGGCGCGGCGAGCGTGGTGCTGACCGACCCGGGGCTGGCCAACATCGTGACGCTGGTGAGCCAGGGTCGCTCGATCTACCAGCGCATCCTCACCTGGATCGTCAACAAGATCAGCCGGACGATCTTCAAGTCGGCGTTCGTGGCGGTGGCGTTCGTGGTCAGCGGGCATTTTGTGGTGTCGGCCTTCGCCATGCTGCTGCTGACATTCCTTACGGACTTCGCCAAGATCGCGCTGGCGACCGACCGCGTGCGCTGGTCGCGCAAGCCCGAGACGTGGAACATCGGCCCGCTCGTGTGGGTCGCGGCGGCGCTGGGTGTGCTCATGGTCGTCGAGGCGCTGCTCCTGCTCTGGCTGTGCTGGAGGCCCTGGAGTCTCGGCGAGCGCATGGGCGACCTGCACGCGTTCAGTTTCCTCACGCTTCTGTTCTTCGGCGTCTGGTCGGTTGTCTCGGCGCGGGAGCGCCGCTGGTGCTGGGCGTCGCGGCCCAGCGCGGCGCTGGCGGCCGCGCTGGGAGTCGAACTGGCGCTGGGCGCAACGATCGGGCTTCTGGGCTTCGCTTCGCTGGCGCCCTTGGCGTGGTGGCGGGTGCTGGCGATCCTGGGCTACGCCGCCGCCTGCTGCCTACTGGTCAACGACGCGGCCAAGGTGCTTCTGATGAGGCGACTGGTCCCGGAGACGGAGGGGACGGTGGAGTAGAGCGCGACGCGGGCGTGCGGGATCGCCCCCAACACAACGGAGTTGAGCGCCATGGGACTCAAGAACATTATCGTCTACTTCCTGACCGGCGGGCTTTTCACTGTGCTGATCGTCGCCCTGGAGGAGCGCGGATCGCGGCTGTGGTCAGGGCTGGCGACACTCGCGCCGGTCTTCACGGTCGTCGCGTACCTGTTCATCGGCTCATCGCGGGGCGGCCATGCCGTGAGCCAGCACGCCAAGCTCGTGCTGGCAGGCACGCTGGTCTCGTGGGTACCGTACATGGCGGTGGTGATAGTGTTGGCCACAAAACTGGGCGCGGGCAAGGCGACCGCGCTGGGTCTGGCGGCCTTCGCGGCCCTGGCGGTGGGCTACCTGTGGCTCGTCGGCCACTTCAAGTGGTTTCAATGAGCGGCACGGGCAGCTGTTACTGACCCGAGAGTCGTGCGATCCCGCCGCATCGTGTACAGGATGACCGCCACGAGGACCGTCGCCAGAACGGCGGAGGAGCCGATGGTGCCGAAGCCAAGCCCGCCCTGCGCGGGGGCCTTCGTGAGCACATCGCCCATGGTCGCGCCGAAGGGGCGTGTAAGGACGAAAGCCGCCCAGAAAAGGCCCACGTAAAGGGCCGGGCTGGCGACCTTCAGGCGCTTGGCAACGAGGTAGACCGCGACAATCAGCGCGATGACGCCGCCAATGAGCGCTGCGCCGCCCGCGAAGCCCAGTCCGGAATCGTCGGCGAGGTAGTCGCCCAGCGATGTGCCCAGCGTGTTGGAGACGAGAATCGCGGACCAGTAGAAGACTTCGGCACGACGTGATCGAACATCGGTGACGGAGAGCGACTTCTCGACAAGCCGCCAGATGATGAGGATGACGATGAGCGTGCTGAGCAGGATCGCGCTGCCGCTGGCGTAGCCGATGCCCAATCCCGGGCCGTCGCCGTGCGCCGCGGTGCGGTTCATGAAGTCCGACATCGTCGTGCCCGCCGTGCTGGTGGCGAGGATGACGGACCAGTAGAGGAACGGGATGTAGCGCCTGGCGACCAGTTGGCCGATGAGCACCGCCACGAAGCCTGACATCAGGATGAGCGTGCTCCACATGTAGCCGATGCCCATCGTCATCGAGAACAGGTCGCCCGCCGTCTCGCCCAGCGTGGTGGCCGCGATCTTCATGACCCAGAAGAGGAAGGTCAGGGCCGGGAGTTTGCTGAGGGCGGTTGAGGTGGACTGGTGCATCGGGCGGGATTCCTTGAACGCGGGGAGCACTGCGGGGGGAAAGCCGCCGGTCGTCCGGTGGGACGGCGGGCGGTGGCGGATCATTGCTCAGTCGTTGTCGTCGTCCTCTTCCTTCTCGCCCTTCTTGCCCTCGTGCTTCTCGCCCTTCTTGTGGTCCTCGCCCTTGGCGTGGTCGTCGTCGCCCTTGGATTCATCCTCAATGTTGCCCGAGGCATCGACCTTGACCTCGTGCTTCTTCCCGTCGATGACGATCTCGACCTCGTAGAACATCTTAGTCACGACAAACGGGTTGGCGAACGTGGCCTTCGGATAGTCCTTCTTGAGCGCGGCCATCGCCGCCGCCGGGAGTTTGGCCTCGGTCGTGGCCTTCTCGGTCTCCATCAGGTCGCCAGCGGCGGAGAAGATCGCGGCACACTTGACCGCGCCCTCGTTGTACTCGATCTCGTACTGCACCACGTCCTCGTCGTCCTCCTCCTTGATGACCTTGGTGATGTTCTTGGCGTCGCCCACGAGTTTGATCGCGGCGGCGCGGACGGCCTCGGGGGCCTTGTCGAGCGTGATGACTTCCTCCTCGTCGCCTTCCTTCTCCTCGCCTTTGGGCTGGGCCTGCCCGGCGGGCTGGGGCGGCTGTCCGGGCTGGGCAAAGGCCCACGCTCCAGCACCGGCGAGCAGGGCGAGCGAGACAAATCCGACCGTAAGTTTCCGAGTATCCATGCGAATGCTCCGTGGCCGAGCGGGAATCTCCGCCGCGGCTATTTGAGATGGATGGCGGAACGCGCGTCCCGTCATACAGGTATTAAAGCGATACGCCGGAGCGAAACATGATGCCAACGTGTCGCGGGTGCGCGACCGCGGAATGGCAAGTACACATGCGACGATTGAGCCGCAGGTGCCTGGGCACGGCCAACGGACCCTGAACACCATCGGCGTGCCGGTAGAGGTGCGTCGCCGAGATTGATGAGCCCAGCCGGCCGATTCCGCATGGCGTCGGGAACTATTTCACCCCCAGCCGCCTCTACAGTGGCATGAGCGTTCCTCGAATAGCGGCCATCTGTCCGCGCCCGGGTCGCGCGGCTTGGAGTGTGCAATGACCGATCCCGTGGCTTCAGGCTTGATCTCCTACCCAATCAACGACTTCGGCCCCGCCATGAAGGGCATGGTCATCGGCGGGCTGGGGATCTTCCACGTCTTTCTTGCGCAGTTCGCCATCGGCGGCGGCATGCTCATGGCCTACTTCCAGTGGCTGGCCATGAAAGGGAAGGAGCCGGCGGCCCGAACCGTGCGCGACTCCTACTTCAAGTACCTCGTGCTCGTCTCCTTTGTGACCGGCGCGGTCACGGGCGTGGCGATGTGGTTCACCAGCATTCAGATCTCGCCCGGGACGATCGGCAAGATGGTCGATGTCTTCCACTGGGTCTGGGCGACCGAGTGGATCTTCTTCTGGGTCGAGGTGGTCGCGGGGTACGCCTTCTACCGCTACAGCAAGATCCTCTCCGACCGCACGCGGCTGGCGCTGCTGGTCATCTACAGCATCGCCGGGTGGGGCTCGCTCTTCTGGATCAACGGCATCCTCTCGTGGCAGCTCACGCCCGGCGACTGGGTGAAGTCGGGAAACATCTGGCAGGGGTTCTTCAACGCCACGTTCTGGCCCAGCCTCTTCTATCGCACCATCGCCTGCATGGTCATCGCGGGGCTGGTCGCCGCGGTGATCGTCAACACCATGCCTTCCCTGTCACGCGAGGACCGCACGCGGCTCATCAACCGCACCGCCCGCTTCATGCTTCCGATTGTGCTGATGCCGCTCTTTGGCCTCTGGTTTCTGGCCGCGATGCCCGAGGACAGCCGGGCCTGGGTGATGGGCGGCAGCATCGCCATGACGCTGTTCATGAATATCGCCGTGGGCGCGAGCGTGCTCATCGGCGGGTACATTGTCGTTGGCCTGTGGCGGCAGAAGCTCTACATCAACGGGGCCACCGCGACACTGCTCCTGGCCCTGGCTTTCGGAGCATCGGCCGGCGGCGAGTTCGTCCGCGAGGGCGTCCGCAAGCCCTACACCATCCGCACCGTGCTCTACAGCAACTCGATTCCGCCCGAGCAGGTGGCACACCTCCGCGAGATCGGCTGCACGACCGGCGACCCGTTCCCGCTCCGCGATGCCGCTTCGATGCCCAACCCGCAACTCCAACTCGGTGCGCTCACGTTCCGCAACCAATGCGCCGTGTGCCACACGGTCAACGGCGTCAACGGCCTGACGCACCTGATGGGCGCGTGGACGCAGGACCAGCAGCGGATGAACGTGGCCAAACTCCAGTGGACCAAAGGCTTCATGCCGCCCTTCGCTGGGACACCGCAGGAACTGGAAGGGCTCGTGCAGTTCATCCAGTGGGAGACCGCCAAGCGTCCCCCAACGTGGCCCGAGAGCCGCGATGAGCGAGTGTTGGCCCAGATCAAAGCGTGGCTCAATGAGGCGGGCACCGGGCCTGCGACCCAACCTCGCCCGCCGCAGCAAGCTTCCGCAACGAACATCCCCACCGGCACCCGCTGAACCGCACGCTCTCCGAAGGTACTCATGGACCAGATCTTCCCGTTCAACTTGCCCGCTCCGACCGCGTGGTACGCCGTGCTCTACGTCGTCACGCTGCTGCTGCACATCGTGTTCATGTCCTATGTGCTCGCGGGCTCGATCATGCTCGGCGTCGCGGGAATCCGCGGGATGCTCGGCCGCAAGGGCAAGCCCTCCGACTGGTCGGCGGTGACCACGATCCTGAAGGACTGGATGCCGTTTGCCCTCTCGGCGGCGATCACCGCGGGCATCGCGCCGCTCCTGTTCGTCCAGATTCTCTATCAGCAGGAGTTCTACACCGCCAACCTGCTCTCGTTCCACCGCTGGATGGCCATCTTGCCGGTGCTCATCGTCGCGTTCTACCTGCTCTACCTCCTCAAGGCCCACCGAATCGAGGGCAAGACCGCGCTGCAAGGCATCGTCGCGATGCTCGTTATGGCGTGCATCCTGTTCGTCGGCTGGTCGTGGGTCGAGAACCACCTGCTGTCGCTGAATCGGGCCGCGTGGGCCGTGCGGTACGAGGCTCAAGCGATGGTCTACAAAGACCCGGCCATCCTGCCGCGGCTGGGGTACTGGATCGCCTCGGCGCTGCCGACGGCGTGCCTCCTGCTCGCGTGGCAGCTCCGCGCCGGCGCGTCGGGCGTTGCAGCGGAATCGGCCAAGCGTGCCACCCGTCCGCTCGCCTGGCTCGCGCTTGTCTCAGCCGTGGTCGCCGCTGCCGCCGCATGGCCCGTGATCCGCAGTGTGCTTCCGGCGTCCGGTGCGCCCGCGGCCCAGACTAGCATCCGCATCGGCATGGCCATCGCGGGCGTCGGGGTCCTGCTGCAGGTGGCAGGCTGGCTGCCCGCGCGCTTAGGCAAGCCTTTTCGCAAGGCCCCGCTCAGTCTGGCCTCGGCCGGCGCTGCACTGTTCTGGCTGGGCGTGCTGATGAGCCGCGAGGTCGCCCGTCTCTCGAACATCGGCTCCGAGGCCGTCTTCGCCCGCCACGAGCGCGTCGGCACAATCGCCGGCTTCGTCATCTTCCTGACGTTCGCGGTGATTGGGCTGGGCACCATCGGCTGGATCATCCGCTCGGTGGCCAAGGCCCGCCCGCCCGCGCCCGCCGCCCGCGACTGAGCGTCGCGGCGGCTCGCCTGCCGCACGCGACCGGCCCATCCGTGCACCCGTGCTCCCCGGCGGCACGGCCCCGCTCACGCCGTCGGCATGACGAGCGCCCGTAGCGCTGCCAGCGCCCCGGCGACCTCCGTGCCCTTGGCCTCGATGATCTCGATCAGGTCCGTCGGCGTCCGCGCATCCACCTCGGCCTTGCGATTGGGATTGACCGCCTTCAGGTCGTACACCGCGTTCTCGATCGCCTCTGCCTTCGCCGCCGCCTCGCGGGCTTCCTTCACGAGCGCCGCGATCTCGGCATCCACCGCAGCGATCGCTGCCTCATCACGAGGCTTGGCCTTCTTCAGTTCCGCCAGCCGCTCGCGCTTCGCGTCCACCTCGGTGGACTTCTCCCGGGCCAGGTCCTTGAACGGCTGGGCATCCGCCGCGGCCTTGGCCTTTCGCGCGGTCAGGTCCACGGTCCACGACCGCTCGGAGTCCCCCTTCGTGGCCAGCATCGCCGCGAAGTCCTCGAAGTGCTTGAGCGTCAGCGGCGTCTTCTTGCCGACCTTCACGTCTGACAGGTCGTAGTACCAGATCTTTTCCGTGGCCTTGCCCTTGGTGAAGAACAGCAGGTTGGTCTTCACGCCCGCGCCGGCGGCGCTGAAGACCCCGCCCGGCAGCGAGAGCACGCACCACAGGTCGCACTCGTCGGTGAGTTTCCGCTTGGTCTTGACGAACGCCTCCTCGTTGGTGCGGAAGAGCACGCCCTCGTCGATGACCACGCCGCAGCGGCCCCCGTGCCGCAGCGAGCGGATGAAGTGCTGCATGAACAGCACCTGCGTCGCGCTGGTGCGGTAGTCGAAGTTGGTCTGGGCGCCAGCGCTCTCCTTGCCGCCGAAGGGCGGGTTCGTGAGGATCACGTCGAACTGTGTGGGCGCGCCCTGGAACAGGCCCCCATACACCTCGTCCCCCGTGAGCGCGTTGCCGTGCCAGATGTTCGGGCGGTCGATGCCGTGCAGGATCAGGTTGGCCAGCCCGATCGGATAGATCAGGTTCTCTTTCTCGCGTCCCCAGAACGTCTCGTGCTTGAAGCGCTGCACCGCGTCGGCGCTGACCTTCTTCCCCGCCGCGCCGGGCCTATTCATCTGCCCCTTCATGTACTCCGCGGCCTGGGCCAGGAAGCCGCCGGTGCCACAGCACGGGTCGTAGATCGTCTCGCCGAGTTTCGGGTCGATCGTGCGCACCATCGCGCGGATCACCTCTCGCGGCGTGAAGAACTGGCCCGCATCGCTCCCCTTCTCGCCCATCTTCAGCAGCAGCCCCTCGTAGACCTGGCTGAGCGTGAAGACGTGCTGGTCGCTGATGTGCTCGTTGGAAATCTCGTGAACCTTGTCGAGCACGTCGAGCAGGTTCCGCTCGGTGTCGATGCGGACCTTCTCGACGCCCGACATGATCTCGGAGATCACCTTCTGGCGGCTGCTGGCCTGCCCCTTGTCGCGCAGCCCTTTGAGGTACGGAATCAACTCGCCGTTGCAGAACGCCAGGAACCCCTTCGGCGGGCCCTCCTCCAGTTCCTTGCGCTTGTTGGACCATTTCTCCGGCGCGTCCATCGGGGCCGGCGCGGCCCAGTCCTTCCAGCGGTACGGTTTCTTGAGCGACGGCGTGTACCGCGCCCCGACGGCCTCGGCCTCGGCGGCCTCGCGGTCCTCGGTCTCATCGAGGATGCGCAGGAACAGGATCCACGTCAGTTCGGGGACGTATTGCAGCGCGCTGGCCACCTCCCTGTGCGGAACCGTTTCGAACCGTCGAATCCTGCCCTGACCCACCATGTCGGCCTCGTTCTGCTGGTTAACAGGCTTGGCGCTATCAAAAACGCGGTCGGCGGGTCGTCGGCGTTCGGCGCGGGGTTCGGCCCGCGGCGAATGCCGCCCGCGGAGCTGCCCGCTCGCGGGGTGCAAATACTCCATCCGGCGCTCTCCACCCGTTAACCGCTGACGCCGCCAAAACCTGGCCGGTCCCGGTTAACAGGTCGAGAGCGCACGATGGGGGTCCAGAGCCCGCGGGGGCGTCGATCGGCGAGGAGATGGCGGCCCGGGTTCCCATCGACGGGCAGTATACAACCAATACATGCCCGCCAATCCATTCCTCCGCCTGCTCCGGGTCCTGGCCGGGGCGGGCCGGGACGACCTTCGCAGCCAAATCCAGTACCTGAAAGCCGAGAACGAAGTCCTCCGGTCCAAGATCAAGGGGCCGGTGCGGGTGACGACCAAGGAACGCTTCCGGCTGGTCCGCCTGGCGCGGCCGCTGGGCGCGGCGCTGCGGATGGTCGTCTCGATCGCCCAGCCCGAGACGGTGATGCGATGGATACGCGAGGCCGACCGGAAGCGGCCGAAGAAACGGCCCGGGGTCCGCCGCGCGGGGCGGCCGCGCACGCCGGAGGATGTGCGCCGGGTGGTGCTGCGGATCGCCAAGGAGACGGGCTGGGGCTACACCCGCATCCTCGGCGAACTCAAGAAACTCCACATCAAGGTGTGCCGGAGCACCGTCGTTAACATCCTCCGTGAGGCCGGGCTCCCGACCGCGCCCCAACGCGGCGAGCGAACGTGGGAGGAGTTCGTCGCCTCGCACGCCAAGACCCTATGGGCGTGCGACTTCGTGCAGCAGCGGGTGCTGACGCTGCGAGGATTCCGCGATGCGTTCCTGCTGGTGTTTGTGAACGTCGCCACGCGCCGGGCGGTCGCCACGACCAGCACCGAGCACCCCGACGCGGCGTGGGTCGCCGAGCAGGTGGCGAAGTTCAAGGCGGCGTCGGGCACGCGGGGGACGTCGGGGAGGTGGGGGACGTGGGGGACGGCGTGCCGCGTGCTGACCCGCGACCGCGATCAGAAGTTCGGGAAGGCCTTCGACGGGGCGCTGCGGGCCGAGGGGATCACGCCCGTGCGCCTGCCGCACTGCGCCCCGAACCTCAACGCGCACGTGGAGCGGTTCATCCAGACGCTCCAGAACGAGTGCCTGGACCGCTTCATTGTGTGCGGGCGGGAGCACCTTGATCATCTGATCACCGAGTTCATCGAGCACTACAACGTGGAACGCCCGCACTCGGCGCTCGGGCATCGGCCGCCGGCGGGGCGTGCACCGTCGCCCCTACGGCATGCCGGGCGCGACGGACCGATCCGCTGCCGCACGCGGCTGGGCGGGGTGCTGCGGCACTACTACCGGATGGCAGCATGATGCGTGCCCCGACGGCCGCTACCGCCACGGACCCGACGGCGTCCACGTCCGCTCGAACGGCTCCCCCGCCGCGATCGCCGCGGCGATGGGCTGAAGGAACTCCCTCACGGCCGCCATGACCTCGGCGAAGCCCTCGGGGCATGAAGTTGGATTCAGCCGCCGCCGGAAGGCCCGCCACTGCGCGGCCTTCGCGGAACTCTCGGCGAACGCTTTGCTCAGCGCCGTCGGCCGCGCGGGGATCTCGGTTCCTCGCTTCGCACAGGTGCTCCGGATGGCCTTGGCGAGCACCGCTCCGTCGAACTCCCGATGCTGCGCCAGCCACCAGACGTCGTGGAAGTCTTTCATCCGGCTGTTGGCGTCGCCGCGCTTGAGCATGACCTCGAACTTCTCGGCGATCACGGTCTCCGGCGGGTAGGCCCTGAGCCTCGGCGCAGGCATGTCCAGGAGCACCGGGTAGTCGACCTGCCTGGGCGCCGGCGTCACGGCGTCCCCGAACCCCACGTCGATCTGCATGGTGACGCGGGCGTTGCCCAGCCGCCCGAGGAACGTGACCCGGACGCCCTCGTACTCCGCATCCTCGACGATCCGCTCACCCCGGACGCTCGCGGCGTCGAACTCCAGGCCGTCGGCCGCGACGCGCTCGCGGCACACGGACGCGATCGCCGCGGCGACCGCGTCCACGTCGCTGGCCATGCGGCCAAGCAGATCGATGTCGCGCGTCGTCCGGTACGCCCCGGGATCCCACACCCGCAGCAGCAGCGCGCCCTTGAGGATGAACTTCGCCGCGTGATTCGAGCGCGACAGGCGGTACAGGAACCGCTCCATCGCGTAGAACTGCAGCAGGTCGTTGAACGAGCGTCCGTCCGCGCGGGCGAGGTTCATCAGACGGGCGTGCACCGACGCCGCGATGTTGGTCGGGTTGCCCTTGGTCACATGGCGGCCTCGATGTACGGCATCATGACGCTCCGTACGCCGTCGATGTCGGCGAAGCGGAGGAGTTCGTCGGCGGTGCTGCCGCGCCGACGCAGGTACGACCGGAGCGCCTCGACCGCGATGTCGGTGCCGATCCTGTTGCGGAACTTGAAGCAGTCGGCGACCGTCTTGGCGGGGCTGAAGACGCGGACAGCGACGCCGTCGATCTTGTGACGCTCGACACCGGTGGTGAGCGACCTGCCGCCGAAGCGGAAGACCCGGATCGGCGGGTGATAGATCGCGGGTGTGCGGCTGCCGGGCGCGAGCGCGATGTCGACGTGGTGCGGGATCTGCGTGGTCAGGCCGTGGAACGCAAGCGCCGAGACCAGGCACACCACCGCCCTCGGAACCTGCTGCGCCACCACCACGAGGTCGGGGTTGGAGAGCGGCGGCGCATCGGCGAGCCTGTAGAGGCCGCGGCCGATCGGCACGATGATCCCGGCGTCCCGCATGGCGTAGAGCGTGCGCGGATGGATGCCGGCCCGGATCGCGGCGCTGGCACGCAGGGTGCCGCCGGCATTCTCGAAGAACCGGCGTGCCGTGCGGATGGCCGGGGTCGCGCTGCTCGGGATGGTGGGAGGCGTCGGGCTCATGGATACAACCGTCACTCAGTATCGGCGAGTATAGACGGTCCTATCCAGTCGGGCTGCAACCCATCCCGACCAACCCGTGCGCTCTCTGCTTTGGAAACCTGTTAACCAGCGGTATCCCCGATCGGAACGGGTTCAAACCGTTCTCTTTTGCCCGATGCCACCATTATCGGCCCCGTTCTGCTGGTTAACAGGCTTGGCGCTATCAAAAACGCGGTCGGCGGGTGAGCGGCGGTCGGTGCGGGGCTTTGGCCGCAGCGACTGCCGCCCGCCGATTGTTCCGCTCGCGGGGTGCAAATACTCCATCCGGCGCTCGCTCGCTGTTTACCGGCGGCGGCGTCCAAAACTGGCGGCTTCCGGTTAACAGGTCGAGAGCGCACAGCGGGAGGCCGAGCCCCTCGGAGGCGATGCCCTGTCTACTGCTGGTTGACGGCGTTATTCCAGGCGGTGTTGACGGCGGCGCCGTTGGCGTAGAGGCTGGCGCGGGCGGCGGCGACGGCGGGGAGGGCGTCGTTGGCGAGGACGACGGCGCGGGCGGGCTGGGGGACGTCCTCACCGAGGCGGGTGTGGATGTCGGCGGAGGCCAGGGCGTGACGGAGGGCGAGCCAATCGGCGTCGGGGCGGGTGGCGGCGCGGTAGGGGATGGCGAGTCCATCGCCGCGGCGGTCGCTGAGCGCGGCCAGGTGGGCGGTCACTTCGGGTCCGAGGTCGGCGGCCTGGACGAAGACCAGGGTCACCGCGTCGCGCTGGGTGGCGGCGGCGCGGAGCTGCGTGCGGGCCGTTGCCAGCGCTGCGGGATCCTGCTCCGCGCCCTTCCCGCTGCGGACCAGGCGTTCGAGGCGGTCGTGCTCGATGGATGCGGCGCTGTAGGTGTTTTGGGCCGCGTCGAACTGCGACGCCAGTTGCGGCAGCTGCTCGCGGACGCGGAGGAGCGCCTCGGTGGTCTGGGAGGCGGTGACGCCCGCCGCGGCCAGGGTGTCGGGGGCGAGCCCGGCGGCGTGGAGCATGAAAGCGACGTGGGCCGGCGTGGGGAGAGGGGGAGGGGGCGCGGGAGGTTGTGGGGGTTGGGGCTGGCGTGCGAGCAGCACAGCGGCGGTGGCGGCCCCAGCCAGGGCGACCATGACGAGAACGGATTGGATGACGACGGCCCGCTTCAATGACAACGGCCCCAGCATTCGCCGGGGCCGTTGGTGGTTCCGATTCAGTTGTCGTGCTGCGTTGACTTAGAGACTGCTTCAGAACGGCAGTTGCCTGGACTTGATCCGTGAGCAGACGAGCCGGGCGGCGGCGAGGTCGTGGAGGGCCTGGAAGTGTGTGCCCCAGCGTTCGTAGCAGAGCCGGAGGCGTCGGAAGTGGCTGAAGCACGCGAGCGTTCGTTCGATGACGTACCGCAGCACGCCCAGGCCGCTGCCGTGGGTG
>JAEUIZ010000057.1 GCA_016793805.1 Phycisphaerae bacterium | reverse complement strand
AGACGGGGGCGGCAACAATGGTTCGATCTCTTCCCACAACGCTTCCGGGAGCAGCTCCGCCGCCATGATCGTGCCTCCTTGCACTGGTGTTGACGGCATTGCTCATCGGTCGATACTCACGTTCTGAAACAGTCTCTTAGGTCCGAACTTCGCAACTTCTCCACTTCCTTCTTGCCGCCGTCGGCGAAATCGCAAAGGACCGCGCAATGAAGATCGTTGCCGCCGAACAGGCTCATGAAGGCCGAGACCTTGGAGACGCCGCCGCAGGGCACGATGGTCCAAAGAGGGTCGAGTGACGTCCGATTGGCGGCGGCGAGTTTGCGGCGGAACCAGTCGATGTAGAGCAGGTCGGAAGGGCCTTCGACAAGCAGATTGTGCCTGCCGATGAAGAGCGATTGGGTGATCTCGTATCCGAGGCAGGCCCTGAGCGGGAACAGTGTGGCCCGCTCGGCACGCAGCACCTGATAGGAGACCTTGGTGCCACGGTGCGGATCGGTGTCGGGGCTTTCGTCGTCGCCGACCTCCCGGTACACGTCCTCAACCGTGCGGGCGCGGAGCAGGTTCGACGGGTCGAGCATGAACGGCGAGTGCGTGGTGTAGACGACTTGGTAGCTGGGCGCGAGTCGCTCTTCGATGTAGCGGAGCAGATCGGCTTGCGCGGAGGCGTGCAGGGCCAAGCCAGGCTCATCGAGAAGGATGATGAGGTTGTCCGCGATGTTCTTCTTCAACTGGTTGAACCACACCAAAAACGAGAAGAACCACACGAAGCCGCTGCTTCGCTGGTCAAATCCGGTCGTAGCTCCGTGACGAGTGTTCTCGATCCGAGTTCGCAAAATCCAGCCGCTGTGGAATGGTGGCGGATCGGCAGGACGTGAGTGATCATACCTGAAGTTCATCTTCAGGTACTCGTTCTAGCTCCAGTAGCGCACGAGCTCTTTGGTCAACTTGTTGGACGTGGCTTCGAGGCGGGCGGACAGATCCTCGAAGTTCTGAATCGCGGAAAACTGGGCAACTGACATTCCGATCATGTCCAGCAGCGACGAGAAAACGCGGTCTTCGTCGGTCTGCTGATTGTTGTTGGTTCGCTGCGTAAAGGCGTCCACGGCCAACTGGCCAGGCATGCGGAGGTACTGCGAGAAGTAGGCGAACTTTGGGATGCGGCTCCACATCACGTCGAAGGCGACCTGCCTAGCAGTCTTGTTCCCAAACCTCGCCTGAATCTGCTGGATCATTGCGGCACGCTGCTGCTGTTCCTCCGGAGTCGTGCCCAACTGCTTCACGAGGTCCTGTACGGTGGCGGCTGATTTGTACTTGGTGCGGTCCTTTGCATCGACCTCAGGGCCCTTCAAGACTCCTTGAACGACCTCAGCTTCGTCGAGCGCGAAGTACGCCACCACTTCGTTCTTGTAGTTCTTTGTGAACCGCACCGTCTCGATCTTGCGGGCAGCAGGCCCGATCTTGGCTTCCAACGCGATGTGATCTTCTTCCTCCAACTGCCACACAGTCGAAATCACGGTCGCGGGCTTTGATTCGTGGATTGCTTGGTAATCCGTCAGCTCATGACGCGGATAGTCCCGAGTCACGTCGAATCTGCCGTCCTCTTCGCGCACGGGCTTCAACTTGGACAGGGCTTCCAAGATAGTGGTCTTGCCTGCCTCGTTCTTGCCGACAAGGCACGTCACGTCCTGGTCGATCGAGAACTCGGTCGAGTCCTTCGCACACTTGTACTTGGTCACGTGGGCGGTCTTGAGGATCATGGTCCTTGTCTCTCGGCAATTGGTGTGCCAGACCGGTTCCCCCACCGGGAGACTCGGATGCACCTAGTTCCTGCTAGGAAGTGTAGATGTCGCGGCAAGAATGCTGCCATAGTGGCAGGCGGTTTGGTGCGAGTCGATCGGTTGCTGACCGTGACGGGGGCCAAGCAGCCGGGCCGCAGCTGGCGAGCATTCAACGAAGTGCACGCACCACGGCCTTCAGTGGGATGCGACGGCTTCTACTGCCCGAGCAATCCTAGTCAATGGCAGGTCCGGCAGGCTCGCCACCGCTCCGGCTACGTCGAGGAGTTTCGGGTCGGTGTAGACGTTGGCTGTCAGGCTCGGGTCGCTGTGCCGCATGGCGGCCCGCGCCGTCCGGAGCGGAACGCCCGCCTTCGACAGGTGCGTCGCGAACGTGTGCCGCAGGGCGTGGATGTCGATGGTGCGGCCGCGATCGTCGGTCTTGACGACCACATCCTTGCCGCCGCGTTTCTCGATGCGGGCCAGACCGGCGAACACCAGATCGCGGTCGAAGATTCGGATCAGTCCGTCGGGCACGTCGAACAGCGCCTCGTCGCTCGGCAGTGTGGCGGGGATCGGCTCATCAGCGTCGCTGGCGGCCTGCTGGGCCCACGCCAGCCGGTCGGCCAACCACGAGCGGATGTCAGCGGCGAGATCCGTCCGCAGCGGAATCTCCGACCCGCGCCGGTTCTTCTCGTCGCGGGCGTTCAGCGCGATGTGTGGCACGCGGGCGTCCCCGCCACCCAGGTCCACCTGGCCCACCGTGATGCTGGCCAGCTCGCCCTCCCGCAGGCCAGTGAGCACCAACGTCTTGTAGATCAGCGCCCGCTCGCGGCCGATGCGCAGCAGGTTCTCCCGCGTCGCGGCCGACAACTTCGCCTGCGCCTGGCCCTTGGCGTCCCCTCGCCGCACCGTCATCGCGTCGGCCAGCGGGCGGCGCTGGGCCGCGTCGAGGAGCCGGGCCAGTTCCTCTTCCGTCAGCGCCCGGCGCTGCCGCCGGGTGTCGGCCCGCTGGTCGTCCACCGCGACGGCCAGCAGCGGGTTGTGCGTGAGCCGCGCAGCGCGGACGCACCAGTTGACGAACGTCACGCACGCCTGCCGGTACCCGTTCCGCGTGCCCGCGGACATGCCCGTGTCGGCCTGATCCCGGAGCCACCGCTCGACCGTCGCGGCCGTGAAGTCTCGCAGACGCTTCACGCCCCGGTCGGTAGCGACGCGGGCCACGCGACGCCGGGCCTGCGTGTACCAGTGCTCGGTGCTGCCCTTGAGCCGCAGGTGGTCCCGCCACGCGTCCAAGTTCGTCTCGATCGACTCGGCCCCGTGCCGCGACGCGGCGTCCTCCTCGGGGGTGATCACGCCGGCGCGGATCAGTTCGGCCCGACGCACCAGTTGGGCCAGCACGGCCCGCGCGGCGGTCTCATCGGAGCAGCCGGTCGGCCGCTCGACCCAGAATCCGGCAGCATCCCGGAACTTGGCGATGTACGCCTTGGTCTCGCCGCGGATGCGGACACGGCCATCGGCAGCCGTGAACACCTCGGCGGTGCGGACCTTGCCGTTACGGAGTTGGTAGCGTGCGAGGCGCTTGCCGCGCTGCACAATGATCTGCGCGCCGGGCGGCAGGGGTGCGGTCCAGGCTTTGCGGAACACGGTGCCCATCGGGCGGAGGTCTCCATCGCCCCGATCTCGGCGGGTTGCCGGGATCGGGGGTCACAGTCAGGGCTGGCCGGTGGCACGGGTCAAGTCGCCCCCCGGCGGCTACGCCCGGGGGCGATGCGTGCGGGGATGTGCAGGACTACAGGGCGCTGCGGGCGGCGGCGTGCGTTCGCTCAGCGTCGGCCAGGCGGTCCTCGGCCGCGGCCAGGTCGGCCTTGGCGCGCGCGACCGCCTTCTCCAGTATGGCCGCCTGGCGCGGCTGCTCGCGCGAGGCCGGGAGGTTCAGCAACTCCGACTCGAGCCGATCGACGATGCCGCGGAGGCGGCTGCGCTCGTTCGTGGCGGCGATGAGTGTCGCGTGAGCCTCGGTGGCGTGGCGTTCCTTGTCGCGCCGCTCGACGAGAGCCAGCACCTCCTTGGGCAGACGCGTGGCGGGGAGCAGACCCTGGTCGTGCAACGCCAGCAGCCGCTGAGCCGCCGAGTCTGCCGCGATCATCTCTCGCCAGGCCGCGGTGGCC
This sequence comes from Phycisphaerae bacterium, assembly GCA_016793805.1. Classification (GTDB taxonomy): domain Bacteria; phylum Planctomycetota; class Phycisphaerae; order Phycisphaerales; family UBA1924; genus JAEUIZ01. The sequence goes on along the minus strand of JAEUIZ010000057.1, from coordinate 117,973 downwards.
TGAGATGACGCCGCGTCGGCCTCGGCTTCGAGTTTCTCGACCGCGGCATCGATACGGGCCCGGGTCGCCTCAGCGTCGGCCTTGGTCTTTGCCGCCGCCCGGCGCAGACGGGGAATCTCCCTCGTCGGCTTCATGTCGCCGCGGGCCTCGGCGATGCGAGCGATGATCGTGTCGGCGGCCGACGGCTCGAGTCCTGCGTCGCGGGCCAGATCGGCCAGGTGCTCCAGGGGGGCTTCCGCCCAGGCCGCTTCGATGAACGCGGCGCGGGCCTGCTGCTTCTTGTTCTGGGCGATTTGGGCGAGGCTTGTCATGAGGCACTCCATTCAAAGAGAGGGACTGAAACCACGCCGCGCAGGTACAGCGCCCGTGCGGCTTCGACGATCTGCTGTTCGTGGTCGCGGACGAGTCGAGCGGCCAGCGTCTGGAGCCATGCGTGCCGCTGGGCCCAGCGTTCCGGCTGATCCTCGATGCCCTCGATGCACCACCGGGCTATGGCGACGTGATCGGATGGGGATCGGGCCAGGTCGCTCTTGAGTTCGGCGGCGGCTTCCGAAGTCCCCAGCGATTCGATCGTCGGCAGTGAGGGCGGCGTGGAGGGCGAGGCCGCGGCGACCGTCACCGGGACTGACCTTTCCCCGGTTGACGTACCAGAGTCTATCAGAGTCCGAGCACTGCCGCACCCCGCTGCTGGGCCGACCGGAGCGAAGCGGAGGGTGGCCCAGCAGCGATCGTCTCCGGCGCCGGGGGCCGGTAGCCCAGCGCGCTGTGCGGCCGCCTGGTGTTGTAATGCCTGCGCCAGGACTCGATCAGCACCTTGGCCTCCTTCACCGAGTAGAACATCTCCCCGTTGAGCAGCTCGTCCCGCAGTTTGCCGTTGAAGCTCTCCACGTACCCGTTCTCCCACGGGCTGCCCGGCTCGATGTACAGCGTCGTCACGCCCACCTTCGCCAGCCAGTCGCGCACCACCTTCGCCGTCGTCTCCGGCCCGTTGTCGCTGCGGAGGTGCCCCGGCACGCCGCGCGTCGCCATCAGCCACGCCAGCCGCTCCAGCACGTCGTCGCTGTTCAGGTTCCGGGCCACGTCGATGCTCAGGCACTCCCGCGTGAACTCGTCCACGATCGCCAGGATCCGCAGCGGCAGCCCGTCGTGCGTCCGCGCCGACACGAAGTCGTACGCCCACACGTGGTCCTTGTGCTCGGGCCGCAGACGGATGCAGCTCCCGTCGTTCAGCCACAGCCGCCCACGCTTGGGCTGCCGCCGGGGCACCTTCAGGCCCTCCCTCCGCCAGATCCGTTCCACACGCTTGTGGTTCACACGCCATCCTTCGTGCCGCAGCAGCGCGTTGATCCGCGGCGTGAAGGGCCGGCCGATCCCACAACCCGGAAACATCGCGAGTTCCGAAGTCGACTGAACATCCCCAGATCGGCGGTTGTTCAACAGCCTGTTATCCACGACTTCGATAATCTATTCATTCCTCGAAGTACACACCGACGCCTCGATCGGACGGACTCGTCGGCCAGGCCCAGATCGTTTGCAGGAGAGCCCGGGATTCAATAGGATCGGCCGCCATGCAATGCACAGTGCGCGGGACTTTGGACTTCGAGACGGCATTCCGTGCACTCGAGGTCTGTCACCGCCCGCCCTTGAAGTGGCAGACCCGTCTTTATGAGCGGCTCGTGCGCGGCGATATTCCCGGCGTGTGCCACCTGCCGACGGGCCTGGGCAAGACTTCGGTCATCCCGATCTGGTTGATCGCGCTGTGTGGGGGGGCGTGCGGCACGAAGCTGCCTCGACGGCTGGTCTACATCGTGAACCGTCGGACGGTGGTCGATCAGGCGACCGACGACGCGACGAGGATTCTGCGGCGTATTCAGCAGCCCGCCAACGCCGCCGAGCCCAATGGCATGGCCTGTTGTCTGCGGGAGGGTCTGGCCCGTCTCGCGGGTGATCCTTCGGCAACCCCGCTCGCCGTCAGCACGATCCGCGGCGAACTGGCCGACAATGGCGAGTGGAAGAAGAACCCCGCCCGACCGGCGATCATCATCGGCACCATCGACATGATCGGAAGCAAGCTGCTCTTCTCCGGCTACGGCGACGGGCGGTACGGGCGTGCCCACCACGCGGGGCTCATCGGACAGGATGCGCTGATCGTGCATGACGAGGCGCACCTCTCCCCGGCGTTCAATGAACTGCTCCGTGGCATCGCTGCGGAGCAGGCACGGTGCAGCGAGTCGCGCCCGATCCGCGTGATGAGCCTGTCGGCGACGACGCGAGGAGGCGGGGCTGAGAGCAACGGCGGAACGGACGGCGGATCTCTATTCGGCATCGAAGATGAGGATCTGCAAGACCCTATGGTGTCGCAGCGGCTAAAAGCGTGCAAGACACTCACGATCGTTGATGCCGACAGGCGTAAGTTCGGCGCAAGGATCGCTGGGGAGGCCCTGAGACTGGGCAAATCGCCCTCGCGGGTGCTGGTCTATGTTCGTTCGCCCAATGACGTCGCGACGGTCGCCGAGGCCATTAAGAAGGAACTGGGCGATGGCGGCGGAACACGCGTCGCGAGACTGACGGGCACCATACGCGGCAAGGAGCGGGACGAACTCGCCGAAAGCGAAGTGTTCTGCGCCTTCAAGGCTGGGGCGGATCGGTCCTCGCCGCTCAAAGACTCGCTTTACCTGGTTTCCACCTCAGCCGGCGAAGTGGGCGCGGACCTCGACGCTGACCACTTGGTGTGCGATCTGACCACGCTCGACAGCATGGCGCAGCGGTTCGGGCGCGTGAACCGGCTGGGGGGCACAGGTCGCTCCGCCGAAATCGTCGTCGTCATGGAATGCGCCACCGGGAATAAGAAGAAGGCCACCGGCAAGGATGAAGACTCCGAGGAGAACGCGGGAGCGGAGGTAGGCAAGAAGGAAGGAGGGAGGAAGAAGGCCGTCAACGACTACGAGGCGGCCGTCGACAAGACGGGCGAGATTCTGCGGCGGATCGCGGCGAACGGCGGTGACGTATCGCCGGACGGACTGCGGCAAGTCATGGGCGATCTCTCGGCTGCGGACAAGCAGGCCGCATTCTCACCCGTGCCGACGATCCTTCCTGCGACGGACATCCTCTTCGACCACTGGTCGCTCACGTCGATCGCCGGCGAGATGCCCGGCCGCCCCGAGGTGGGGCCGTACCTGCACGGCGTGGCCGAGTGGGAGCCGCCCGAGACGCACGTGGCGTGGCGGGCGGACATCGCCCTGCTGGCAGGCGCCGGGGGTGTGGACGACGACGGCCAGCCCGTCCCGTGTTCGCGAGACGACCTTGCGGAGGTGTTCGATGCCTTCCCGCTGCGCTCGGTGGAAACGCTGCGAGATCGGACCGACCGCGTGCAGGAGCAACTTCAGGCGCTGGCGAAGCGACTGAAGAATGCCGGAACCGGGGAAGGCGTACCACTGGCGGCAGGCGAAGAAGTCGAACCCGAGATGGAATCCGAGATGGCGCCCGAGGTTCAGGGCGAGAACACGCCGGTTCCGCCCGCGACGATTCCCGCGGACCCGTGGGTCGTGCTGATGCGTGGCGGGTCGGCGGAGTGGGTGCGGCTCTCGGACATCGCTCCCGCTGACAGCAAGGAGACCAACCAAGACCAGCGACGCCTCGCCTTCGCCACGATCGTGCTTCCCGTCGAGGCGGGCGGGCTGAAGGACGGGATGCTGGCCGGAGACGAGCCGGCCCCGGCCGACGCGCGGTCGCTCGATGTGGCCGAGGTGGTCCGTGACGGCGTGCGGGCACGACAGCGCATGCGGGACGGCCGACCGCTGCTCGGCGGCGACGCGATCGTAGGTGTCTCGCGTGCGACGATCTCGCTCGCTCCCGCGGACGACGAAGACGCCGAACAGTCCACGCTCGAGTACCGCGTCGCCAAGGGCCAGGAGCGCGAGCCGGGTGAACGCGTGCGCCTGGATCAGCACAACAAGGAGGTTGCTTCCGTCGCCGAGCAGATGGGCAGGGCGCTGGGGCTGGACGACGCACTGGTGACGGCGCTGCGCCTCGCCGGGAAGTGGCACGACGCGGGCAAGTCGCGAGTCGTCTGGCAGCGGTACGCCGGCAACTGGGACGCGCAGGAGAAGCGCCTGCGCGATGGTCACTCGATCGCCAAGAGCGAGCGCTACGGGCACTGGAAGCAACTCGCCGGCTACCGGCACGAGTTCGGGTCACTGTTGGATTCCGTCGCTGCGGACGAGATACGGAAGCTTGACAAGTCGACGCGCGACCTGGTGCTGCACCTGATCGCCGCGCATCACGGCTGGGCACGCCCGCACTTCGAGCCGCGGCACTTCGACCCCGGCGAGCCGTCGTGGGCGGGTGGCACGCCGCGCCCGACCGCCGGCAACGAGCGGCTGGCCGTCGAGGTGATGCAGCGCTTCGGGCACCTCCAGCGACGCTTCGGGCGCTGGGGCCTGGCGTGGCTGGAGTCGATCCTCCGCTGCGCGGACGCGGCGGCCTCGGAGTCACCAACGCCCGCGGACAACGGCGCCGGGACCGGCAGCCGACAAGAGGGCACGCCGGGAGGTGCCGCGTGAGCCACACCATCCGAATCCCCGTCGATGTGACCAACCCCGGCCAGTTCTTCGCGTGCTGCGGGCTGCTGGAACTGGCGGCACGGCTGTGGCGGGGCAGTACGGCGGCGTTCGAACCGGGGGTGTTCGTTGTTGATTCATCGGATCTCCACGCAACTCTCCACAGACTCCTTGAGTCATTCACGTCTGCCGAACTGCCGACGGGCGATGAAGCAGGCTCAAGCGACGACGAGCGTAACGGTGATGAAACCGACGACGAACTCCCCAGCCCGATATCGCTCGGGGAGCCGTTCCACCTGTCACTCGACTGGTGGGCGGACAAGGCGCTCAAGACATGGGCAGGCTCGATGAACGCGGAGCTGATTTTCAAGGCGATGCGCATGGCCATCGATCCGAATCACGCCGACCCGCTGAACGACCTCCGCGTCGTTACCGATCCAGCCGACTCTTCGAAACCCGGGCAGAAGCAGGAGAAGCGTGAGCCTTTTTATTTCGATTCGCGCCGGGGTGGGAACGCGAAGTCGCTGGATGTGGGTTTCGCGCCGGATGCGTTCAGCATGACTTCCGCCGCCTGTCCTGCGGTCGAGGCGCTGTGCATGGTCGGCCTCCAGCGCTTCCGTCCAATGCCGACCGATCAGCCCCGCGTGTTTGTCTACCGTGCGTGGACAGTCCCGCTGCCTCCGTGCGCCGCCGCGGCGGCCGCGTGCGGGCTGCTCCCGGGCGTCGGCGGCGATCTCTACCGATTCGAGAACGCATTTCGTACCGGCAAGCGCATGCTCAAGGGATTCCTCCCCGCCACCCGCATCACCAAAGGAGACACGCCATGAGTGACCTGTTGACTAAGTACGACGCCTGGCTTCACGACGGCGGGCCCGCCGCACTCGTCATCCGCGAACACCTCATGCCCGTTGAGGGGCGCGATGGGGTAGTGTTTCCCGCAACGTTCGCTGCGGGTGACGGGTTCCCGGGCGGCTACAACATCGATGGCCCCTTCAACGGCCAGCCGGGCGGAGAAAACGTTTGCCTCATCGACTCCGTGGGCTCGCAGGCCAACCGCGTCGAGCCGGTGTTCGCCCGTGAGAGGTACCAAGGGCTCGTGCCGCAGGTCGTCATCATGGCCAGCGAAGAGAAGAAGGTCAACCTCCTCGACGCGGGCCATCGGGCCGGCGACGCGATCGCCCGCTGCACATCACTGGCCACCGACATCAAAAAGGCCTTCAAGGACGTGCTGCGGGGCGACGCCGGACCGCTCGCGAAGATCGCCCCGACCTCGCTGGTCTTTGGTGTGTGGGACTCCCGCGACACGCAGGCGAAACTGCCGCGCGTTGTCGCCTCGACCATCCGCGCCTTCAACGTGCGGGTGCTGACCCGCGGTGCGGTGTACGTTCCTCCCCTGGACTACTCGGCGCTCGAGGTTTTCAGCGAGGAGGACAAGTCCAAGGCTGAGGGGAACAAAAAGAGCCCGTTGGCCCAGCGAGGATTCGTCCACAACCCCGCCTCCGGCTCACACGGCGGCGTCATCGCCACCGGCGGCATCCGGCGCTACGCGACGCTGAACCTCGCCGCGCTGCGCCTTCTGAAGGCCGGAGCAGATGAGAGCGCGACGCTCGCACTCCGCCGCTACATCCTCGGCCTGTCCCTCGTGGCCTTCACCCACCCCAGCGCCTTCGTCGGCTATCTCCGCCAGGGGTGCACGCTCGTCCTCGACCCCGACGCCAAACCCGCGCCGAGAGAGTTCAGCCTCGTTCATCCCGACGGGCGGCGCGACCCACAGCGCATCACGCACGATGAGGCACGCAAGTACGCGAACGACGCGGCGCAGAAGTTCGGCGTCGGAGAGTCCAAGACGGTGGAGTTTTGCAAGAAACTCGCGCAGAGTGACGTTGCGGAGACGAAGAGCGGCAAGAAAGCTCGGAAGAGCAAGAAAGCGTCCGCCGAGGCAACGGAGTAGCGCCTTATGCCCTCCCACCTCCACATCTCCGTCACCTTCCTCCAGCCCACGTGCCATGCGCGCATGGGCAAGGAGGACGCCGCCCCAAACGAGTGGCCGCCCTCGCCGCTGCGGCTCTTTCAGGCGATGGTCGCGGGCGCGGCGGCGCGATGGGCCGGGGAGAATGGGTCGGGCCGCGCAGCGCTCACCGCCGATGCGCCCGTCGCGGCTCTGAAATGGCTGGAGTGTCTGTGCGAGAACGCTGCGCCCACGATCATTGCCCCGCGAGTTGTCACGGGGCAAGCCGTGCCGCGCTACGTTCCCAACAACTCCGCCGATCTCGTGGCCGCGCAGTGGGCCAGGGGCGACACCCTCGCCACCTTCGAGGACCGCACGAAGAAGGTCTTCCGCCCGACGCACCTGCTCGACGGTTCGACCGTACATTACCTCTGGTTGTTGACCGATGACCAGCGGCGTGAGGCCGTCCGGCACGAAGGAACCCTCGCCGCCGCCGCACGGTGCATCGTCGCCCTCGGCTGGGGGATCGACGCGGCGATCGGCGATGCCCGCCTCATCGACGACGCCGGGGCTGCCGCACTGCCGGGCGAACTCTGGGAACCCGCACGCCCCGGCACCCCCGGCCTGCGCCTTCCCGTTCGCGGCACGCTCGACGCGCTCATCGCCCGCCATGCCACGTTCCTTGATCGTCTCAAGGACGGCGTGTTTCACCCCGCTGCACCGCTGCGCGCGTTTACGACCGCGGCCTATCGGCGTGCCTCGGACCTCCCCCCGCGCCCCTTCGCCGCGTTTGTCCTCCGCCCGTTCGATAGCGACACGGGGTATGCCGCCTTTCCCGCAGCGCGGGCCAATCATGTTGCCGCCATGCTCCGGCACGCCGCGTGCGTGGCCGCGAAGGCCGACCTCGATCACCGCCCCGGCGCGTGGCGCACCAACGAATGGGCCCTCCGCTTCGTGGCCGGGCACGGCCCCTCGGGAACAGCGAAGCGTCGGAGCAAGGACGATTCGCACCCCCGCTTCTCCTATCTGCCGTTGCCCAGCATCGGCCACACCCACGCGGACGGGATGATCCGCCGGGTCATCATTGCGGAGCCTTTTGGTGGCGATGGTCGCTCCGTACGCTGGGTCTCCCAACGCCTTGCCGGTGTAGTCCTCCACGACGAAGATCGAGGCCCGGTCGCCCGTCTGGAGCCCGTCGAGCCGGACGAGGCCGAGTTTTCCCGGGTGTTCCGCCTGTACGCTGCTCGATCAACCGAGGAATCCCGGACGGCATGGGCCTCCGTCACGCCGGTCATCCTGCCCGGGTACGACGACAACACCATCGCCAAGCGAGAGCGACTCCTCCTGGAGTGCCTCCGCCACGCCGGGATCGACCCCGCAGCGGTGGTCTGGCTCGAGTCGCGTCGCGCGGCGTGGCAGCCGCACGTCGGCGGCGCACTGCCGCAGTCGCTCGCGGCGTTCAAGAGGCCAGACTACCTCGCGCATCTGCCGGCGATCCATGTGCGTCTGCAGTTCGCGTCGCCCATTTCCGGCCCGCTCACCCTGGGTGCGGGTCGTCATTGCGGGTTAGGCGTGTGTGCAGTAGAATCCGTGACATGATGCTTGTGTGGATTCAGTTCTTTGATATCCGAACAGCACCTATTCCGTCTTCCGCGAGTGCAACGGTGGTGAAGGGGGGTGCCGGGTACGCTCGCAACCCGCACTTTCCCGCTGGATTCCATGGATTTTTCACCATGGCTCGATCATTTATTGCCAGATTCCTGGTCAGCACGCGCGTCATGCTCGCTGGCATATTCGTAAACTCTTTCGAAACAAGATGTAGCGAGTGCGGCCGTCTCCGCGGCTGATCAGCCGCGGTCCCATTGAAGCCCGCTCGCGCCGTCCTGCGAGGTTCGGTGCGCCGTCGTCTCCGCGGCTGATCAGCCGCGGTCCCATTGAAGCATCAAGGCTAATCCCGACAAGTTCGGGGACAAGCAGGTCTCCGCGGCTGATCAGCCGCGGTCCCATTGAAGCTGGTGCTGCTGAGGGCGTTAGGGATACATTGTCTTGTCTCCGCGGCTGATCAGCCGCGGTCCCATTGAAGCGCGAACTCGACCGCCTGCGACGCGGTGTTGGACGGGTCTCCGCGGCTGATCAGCCGCGGTCCCATTGAAGCGTGGCGAAATCGCCCTCATCCTCCCACACCACGTCGTCTCCGCGGCTGATCAGCCGCGGTCCCATTGAAGCAGGTCTACGGATTCGAAGGTTCTGGCGCGACGCTGGTCTCCGCGGCTGATCAGCCGCGGTCCCATTGAAGCTGGGCGATCTTGGCAAGGGTCGGCATGGTGGGTAGGTCTCCGCGGCTGATCAGCCGCGGTCCCATTGAAGCCACCCTTTCAGGAACAGCCACACGCGACACGCCCATGTCTCCGCGGCTGATCAGCCGCGGTCCCATTGAAGCGGTGGGCACGGGACCTCGACGCCGCGGGAGGCGGCGTCTCCGCGGCTGATCAGCCGCGGTCCCATTGAAGCGCAAGCCACGGGTTCCGGGTGCTCAGGGGCCGCGTGGTCTCCGCGGCTGATCAGCCGCGGTCCCATTGAAGCTCGGCGTTTGAACAACGCGCCTTCAGCGCGCCGACGTCTCCGCGGCTGATCAGCCGCGGTCCCATTGAAGCTCGCAGAGACTCCAGCAGCAGGCGACGACGCTCCCGTCTCCGCGGCTGATCAGCCGCGGTCCCATTGAAGCTTCATGCGTTGTTCAGTCCCGTTGAGAAGGGGTTCGGTCTCCGCGGCTGATCAGCCGCGGTCCCATTGAAGCCCCGACGGCTGCCGTGATCAGGACGGCTGGAACGAGGTCTCCGCGGCTGATCAGCCGCGGTCCCATTGAAGCTGTAGACCTCGGTGCGCCGCGCCTGCGGCCAGCGTCGTCTCCGCGGCTGATCAGCCGCGGTCCCATTGAAGCCGACGAGCGGACTTCATCTCGACCAAAGCCAAGATGTCTCCGCGGCTGATCAGCCGCGGTCCCATTGAAGCTCGAGCGCGAAGATTTGCTGTGCGGGGATGACGCCGTCTCCGCGGCTGATCAGCCGCGGTCCCATTGAAGCTCAGCGTGCTCGCTGTCTTCGCGGTCGCGGCGGTGTCTCCGCGGCTGATCAGCCGCGGTCCCATTGAAGCTCCGGCGACCTCTCGGACGGCTTCGCCGCGCGCCCCGCGTCTCCGCGGCTGATCAGCCGCGGTCCCATTGAAGCCCGTACCAGAGGATTGTCGTCGACGGCGCCGGTGAGGTCTCCGCGGCTGATCAGCCGCGGTCCCATTGAAGCGAGAGGGGCTGGGGCTCGTCGCCCTCGGCGCCGGCGTCTCCGCGGCTGATCAGCCGCGGTCCCATTGGTCTCGCAGGTCAGATCACGACCATCCCGCTCTCCGGCTCCGGGACCCCGGCACCCATGAACGTCGAGGCCTCCCGGGCCGCCTCCTCGTTGGACCCCAGGTCCACGATGAGCACCTGGTCCTCCTTCTGGTTCATGATCTCCCGCAGTCCATTCTCCAGGCGGACCCGGTCGATCGCCTTGAGCGTGCAGTAGAACACCGAGTACTGCCACCCCTCGCCGTACGCTTTCATGAACTTGTGGACGCGGCGCAGGCGCTTCTCGTTGCGGATGTCGTAGCAGACGAGGTAGCACCGGCGCATGGGATCACCTCGTGGTCAAGAACGCCAACGTTGGCACCTCGCCCAGGAGCCACGCCGCGACCAGCCTTGCATGGAGCATGAGCATTCGTCGATAGTTCAGGCGGTACTCGAACACAGGGTGCTTCACCTCCGTGTCCATGCGCCGGCCGTAGGCGGAGAAGAAGCCCTTGCGACCCGAATCGGTGAGGGCACATCCGGCGGCGGTGCTGAGGAAGTGTCCCTCGGCCAGTTCGCCGCGGTTGAACGCCGAGACCGCCACCGAATCGGCGATCAGGGGTCGGAACGGCTCCATGAGGTCCAGCGCCAGCGCCGGGCGGCCCGGGCGTGTGGCATGAAGTGCCCCAAGCGTCGGTTCAAGGCTGGCCAGCCGGCACGCGGCGGTGCATTCGTGGGTAAGCATGGAGTACCCGAACGACAGCACGCCGTTGATCGGATCGGGTGGCGGGCGGCGCTGGCGGCCGTTGGCGTCGAAGCGTGCGGCGATCTCCTTGACACCCTCCTTGAACATCCCGGCGAAGTTGGCGAAGTAGATCGCCGCTGCTTTCCCCTCGTGCCCGCGCAGTTCGTCCATCGTCGCGGCGCGCTCGGCCGAGTTCACGCACTCCTGCAGGTCGGCGGCGATGCGTGGGGGGAGACCGACGTGATTCCTCATCAGCAGAGTGCGCTGGTTGGTGATCTTCGCCACCGTGATGGCCCGTGCCAGTTCGAGCGCCTTCTCGGGACGATCCAGCACCCGAACCTGCGCGGCTCGGATTGACGCACTGGTCGGACCCAGCGGGTCCATCATCGCCACCAGCCTTCCGGCGGAGGACATGAACGCCACCGGCACCTCGTGCTCGGCAAAGACCGTGAGTGCCTGGGTGGAAACTTGCACGCCGCCCAGCACGGCCAGAGATTCGATGTTCGCCAGAGGCAGGTCGCGGACGACCTGGCCCTCCTTGTCGGTGATCCGCACCGACTGCCCGCGCACGCCAACCCGGATGCCCTCCTTTTGCAGGACGACGTGAATCCCGTCGTCCCGCGGCGGCCACAGCTTTCGCGGCGTGAGATCATCTGGCGTTGTTCCAGGAGTCTGGCCCTCGACCGTGATCGCCGTGAGCCGCTGGTGGTTGATCTCGTCTGGCAAGCAGATCGGCTGCAGCGAGCAGCGGGGGCACCGCGGGTCGTTGACCAGGGGAGGCGGGCGCGGCCCTTCCGCCACCCGCTTGGCGGCGTCGAGCTGGGCGAGCGCGTACTCCCTGAGGCTGTCGTCCACCACGACGCGAAGTCGCAACTTCTCGGATGCGTAATAGAGGTATGCCTCGGGAACGGTGTAGCCCGCCTCCTCCAAAAGGATCACCTGCAGCCCGACCTGCACACGGTCGGTTGGCCACGGCTCGGGGCCGGGCAGCAGCCGCGGCTCTTCCATCATCTCGTCGGTAGGTTCGACGAACTGTCCGGAGCGCTTTGGCCTCCCCTTGCGGTACTCCACCGGCACCGCTCGCGTGCCGTCGATCTCTGCGAGATCGAGCGTGGCGGTCAGGCCCAGGCGCTCGCTCGTGAGGGCCAGGCTGCGAATGGACCGCGGGCGATCGGGGTCAACTTCCGGCTCCTCGATCTTCTCGACTGGCTTTGTACGCGTCCGCTTCTCGGTGGTCGCTTGCTCGGGCGTCGCGGCGCTTGGCCGGTCAACGCGCCGATGCACTCCCGCCCCCTCCTCGGTGTCCGCGCTGGGCACGAAGACGCCCTCGACCGTCATGTAGTAGAACAGTCGTGGGCAATAAGCATGTTCGGCGACACCTCGGCATGGCCACATGTCAAGTACCCCCGACATGTATCGGCCAATTCGACTGTCGTGATCCCTTGGGCCGACCCGCCGGCGCTCGGACAGACGCAACAAACTCTGCATGCCCCCGCGGCTATTCCCGCGGGCATCGCGTTCGACCATCCCCCGCCAAGTACCTATGACCGGCTTCGGGGGCGTCTATGTCTACAGAATCCCCGCCCACGGCGGCATCGTCGCGGATTCTGTATGCGTAGACGCCCACGTCCCGCCACGTTTGGCCCGACGAGCCGCCGGTTGACGCTTCCCAACGCCGGGGCCAGCGCCGGGCCGGGCCGCCCGTGGGCGAACGTCGCGGGGCGGGCGCGGAGGTGGAATTGCCGATCAAGCGCGGGCTTGTGCAAGCGCGTGTGCAAGCGAACGCGGGATGCGTCGGAAGTGGCCAGATTCACAGGGCATTTGATCGTGAGCCCGGGCGTTCCCATGCTGAATGTCGCCGGTTCGATCCCGGTCGCCCGCTTTGTCTGCCGCCGATGTCACACCCCCCCCCCGGTGATGACACCGGCGGCCTTTCGTTGACAAACTCTGCAGATTCCGCGAGTTGCGGCGAGGTCGGCGGGAGCGACGGGACCGGGGCCAACAGCCCGACGATGACAGGGAATGACCTGGGTGGACGCTCGCTTGTGCAAGCGCTTCTGCAAGCGCGTGTGCAAGGTGTGATGGGGATGAGGCTGCCGATCCGACCGAAGCCGGTTGAGGATCACTCGGCCACGTGCGGCATGGTGATCAGTCCGGCTGGAGAGCATCGCGCAAACGCTGTTCGATCTCGACCGTCTCCGGCACGCCACCGGGGTACATGCGACAGCCCATCCCCGTCCCGCTTGGGGCTGGCATCCCGAACAGGTCGTGGCCATTCACGAGAATCGTCGGAGTTGGCCAGCGTCGACGCGGGTCGCTCTCGGGCAACTTCTCCTGATCCGTGTCGATGATGACCCACCTCTTGGCCATCGATTCGAGGGCGGCCTTAAGGTTCTTGCGAAGCGCCGGGGTGTTGGGGCAGTCCTGAAATCCGAGCAGTTCGATGCGAGGTTGATCGGCGGTCATGGGTTGATGCTCCCGTGCGGTCAGATGCCCGTTCGTGCATGAGGCCATGCTGGCCCCGAGAGCCGCAGAACCTAGAAGCGTCAACCGGCTGGACATTCGCATGGGTTCCGCCTTGCTCGTGATTGAGCGGATGTCCTTCAGTGGAATCACGACGCGCCCGTCGGCATCGCGATGAAGAACAAGCCCGACACGACGACCGCCAGCGACACGCTCGCAATGCTGTCAGCGTCGATTCCGAGGATCATAGCAACAGGCAAACTCGACGATGGCGCACCCCGGGCGAGTCAGCACGCCGTGAGATGCGAGCACGTCAGTACTCCACCGCGATTGGTCATCGAGCATCCACCGCTGCCGTTCGCTCGCCAACGCGCCCTACACGCCCCAACTGTGCCGATGCCCGCGTAGCCGTTGCGGCCTGGCGCAACTTCTGCACGATACGCGCGGTTGGGGACATGCCCGCCGGGGCAAGTTACGCTCGGCGGGCACGTTGTTTCTGGTGGAGGCGGGGCCATCACCGGCGTCACATACGCCCAGTGGGAGATCCGCTCAGGCGTGTCGGCCGGGAACGCGGGCACGCTCGTTGCCTCGGGCAGCGGCGTTCCCGTGCTCACCCCCACGGCGTTCACCTCGCAGGTCATCGGGTATCCAGACCCGATCCGTCGCACGTCGAACTCGATGTCGCCGATTTCGTCCTCGCGCGGGGCTTCACACACGGTCGATGCCGCGTTCCATCGGCTGCTCGCTCGCGTGCGCCCCGGGCGATGAACGCAGGCGGTCGCAGTTCCATGTGCCGGCCAACTCTCGCCCTGCACAGGTCGGTTTGGACGTGGGTTGCGGCTATAGCCGCTGCACTTCGACCGCGGTACGCGAGCGCGTGAGCGATCGGCCCGCGCATCACGCTTCATCCTGCCGAGTCCACGAGCGGGGCATGGGGTAGGATCGCCGCGGCCTAACCTGCATCTCGCGGCCCGATCCGAGGAATCATCGCATGACGCTGCCACTTGCTCTCGCCTTCGCCGGCTTCACGCTCGCTCTGCTGCCCGTTCAGGTCCCGGCCCCATCGACGAAGCAGCCCGCGGAGCCTTTGAGACAAGAGCCGGCACATCTCCCCGCCGACTCTCCGTTCGCGTCAGACAAGGCCGAACTCGTCGGCGATGGGTACGCCTTCACGGAGGGCCCGGCGTGGGTCGCCGGCTCCACGGACGCGGAGGGTCGCGCCGCCTCGGGTTTCTTCGTCTTCTGCGACATGCGGGGCAGCAGGGTCTATCGGTACGACAACGGCGCCGAGAAGCCCGTCGTGCTGCGTGAGCCTTCCGGTCGCGCCGTCGGCAGCACAGCCGATGCCTCCGGCACTGTTTTCAACGTGGAGACCGAGACTCGGTCCATCACCGCGTGGTCCATCGATTCGCAAGGCACGCCGACCGCCCCTCGCACCGTGACCGAAAAGATCAGCGAGAACGGCGAGCCGCTCGGCGGCATGAACGACATAGCCCTTGCGAGGGACGGCACGCTCTATGTCACCCACGGCACATGGTTCCTCCCGCGCGGAACCAAGAGCCCGTTCACCGGGGTGCTGCGCGTGGCCAAGGACGGCACGACCTCCAAGGCCGCCGATGGCCTCGACGCGCCCAACGGCGTCGCGCTCTCTCCCGATGGCAGGACGCTCTACGTCACGGAATACAGCGCCGCGAGGATTCAGGCATTCGAGGTCCACGCCGACGGCACGCTCGGCGAACGAAGGCTCATCGCCAACCTCATGGAGATGGCTGCCGCGCGGGGCATCAAGGCCCGCGGCGGCGCGGACGGCCTGCGCTGCGATATGCACGGCAACATCTACTCAACCGGCCCCGGGGGCATCTGGGTCCTCTCGCCCGAAGGCCAGTTCCTCGGGCATCTCGCCCAACCGGCCACGAACATCGCGTTTGGCGGCGTTGACGGCAAGACCCTTCTCATCACCTGCGGATCCACCGTCATGAGGATCGGGACCAAGACGGCCGGCGCGGGCTGGTGACGACGGCGTCCGCCTCGCCGTGGTCAGCGGCCCTATGAGTTAGACTCTCCGCATGGCCACCAACCGCGACCGGCGTCGGACCGTCATCATCGTCCTGCTCCTGCTCCTCCTCGCGGTCGCGCTCTTGCTCGTCCGCTGCTCGTGCGAACGAGTCCCGCCTCCGGCATCGCCCACCGCGGCGAAGCCGACTCCGTCCTCCGAGTCTACTTCCGCGCCGCCGCCCGTCCCCGCGCCAGCACAGCCCGATGAGGTGCTCTCCCCCGCGACCCTGACAACGCCGGCATCCGTCGCGGCCGGAGCGACGTTTGCCGTCGATTGGACCGGGCCCGACAACCGCGGCGACTTCGTCACCGTCGTCCCCACCGACGCACGCGCCCAGGACCACGGCAGTTACCAGGACACGCACCAGGGAAGGACGCTGCGGCTGACCGCGCCCACCGATCCCGGCACGTACGAGGTTCGCTACGTCACAGGCCGATCGCGCACGATCCTGGCGCGCGCATCCATCGAGGTCATGCCGGTGAACGCCTCGCTCGACGCGGTGGCCGAGGTTGTGCTCGGCTCCACGTTCGCCGTCGCCTGGACGGGTCCCAACAACACGGGCGACTACGTCACGATCGTCCCAACGGGCGCACCCGACGCGGTGTATGGGAGTTATGTCGATGCCACCAGACCGTCGCCGCAGACACTGACCGCCCCGCCCGACGCAGGCGAGGCCGAGTTGCGGTACGTCGTCGGACAGGGCAAGAAGGTGCTCGCTCGACGTCCGATCCGCGTTCTTGCGCCGAGCGTTTCACTCTCCGCTCCTTCCGAGGCCATCGCGGGAGCCACGATCCGGGTCGCGTGGATTGGCCCCAACAACGCCGGCGACTACGTGACCGTGGTCCCCGCGGCAACGCCCGATGGGCAGTATGGCAACTACACGGTGACCTCGAGCGGCTCGCCACTGAACCTGGTCACGCCGATCATCTCGGGCGAGGCGGAGTTGCGCTACATGACCGGGCTGGGCAACAAGGTGCTGGCGCGACGCTCGATCAGGATCGTGGCCGCCGAGGTCACGCTCGCCGCCGCCGCGGAGGGCGCCGCGGGCAGCGCCGTGAGCGTCACTTGGACCGGCCCAAATAACCCCGGCGACTACATCACCGTGGTCCCCAAGGCCGCGCCGGATGGGCAGTACGGGAACTACACCGTCACGACCGCGGGCTCACCACTGTCCGTCGGGCTCCCGAAGGAAGCCGGCGAGTGCGAGATTCGGTACGTCGCCGGCCAGGGCAACAAGGTCCTCGCGCGGAGGCCGATCCGTGTAACTCCCTGATCGGCGTGCGCGACGGATGCCGCGCGGCGTGTCCCTCGCGCGACGCCCGGCGCGCCTGGTGTGGCGCTGCTCCGTCAGCATGTCGACCGGCGGGGCCCGATGCCAGCGGCGTTCACGGGCACCCGATCGCGTACTGGTTCAGGAAGCATGAGAAGTCGTTGACGTTGAGCACCGGCGCGACCGTCGATCCGTCGCAGTTGGCGCGCGTGTCGCCCGCCGCGAATCGGTTCAGGAAGCACGAGAAGTCGTTGACGTTCAGCACGGGCACCACCGTCGATCCGTCACAGTTGGCATAGCAGGTGCCGGCCTGAGCGCTCCAGAAGCCGCCAACGCACTCCAACGCGCCGCCGACGCCCCTTCCCGCATCGGGCTGGCCGATCGTGCCGCTGATGGTGAACCCGCCGCCGGTGCTTGTGCCCCCGCCGCCGTCGATCGTGTACCAGTCGATGGTCAACTGCGCGTGCGCGATCGGCGCAACGAGCAGCGTGGCAAGACCGAAGGCGAGGGTGTGCCTGGACATGGTGAAGGGCCTTTCTCACGGCGTTCGCCGCGGCTGTCGCCTCCTGACTCGATCACACGTGCGCTGGCTGATGCATGTTGGACACAGTTTGGGACGGCGGGGGCCGATCGTCGACGCGAGAACCCCGGGGGAACACGCTAGTGCCCGATCCGCACGACCCCCCCCTCGGCGCTCAGGCGCACCCGCTTGGCCAGTGAGAGCGGACCGTTGTACGTCGCCGCACGAAGTCGGATCTCCGCCCCGCTCCACGCAAGACTGGCCGCTCCGCCGATGGTCGGAAACGGGCACGACGGACTCCCGGGCTGGGTGCCGGGCGTGCATCCGCCCGATGGATTGACGCGGATGGTGCAGGTGTAGTGCTTGAAGTCGATGTCCCCAGCCTCGATGTCGTTGTCGCTGACCATCGCGTGGAGTTGCCCGCGGATCCCCGGCGCTCGCCCGTCGTCGAGGTCCCAGATCGTGAGTCCCTCGGGCTCCTCATAGGTCGGAAAGCCCGGGTCGTAATAGAAGTCGAAGTGGCCGAAGCCGCGCGTCGAGTGGCCAACTCGCTTCCATGCCGTGCCGCTGGACGTCCGTTCGAGCACGTGGATGCCCTCGCGGTCCTCGAGCCCGCCGCTGTCGTCGTAGAACCCGCTGATGAGGTAGAGCAGCCGGCCCCCGGGAGCAAACTCCCCGCCCTGCATCGTGACCAGGTCCAGGGCCGACCCGGACTCGTTGAGCATCGGGATCGACCCGAGCGTCGTGACCTGCGGCGTGCCCGTCGATTGGAGCAGCGGCCAGTTCAGTTGATACCGCAGCAGCGACGAGGCATGCTGGAGCGACGAGTAGATGATCCCGGCCTCATCCACCGCGCACCACCCGGCGTCGCCGCCCTGGGACGCCTGGGGGAAGTGCGTGATGTACGCGAGCGTCGTGCACGCGAGCACCGCGATCGAGCCGGGCTTGCCCGGGCCCTCGATCGGAACGAGCAGGTAGTCCACGCCGTTGTGCTTGTAGACGACCGGATCTCCGATGTGATGGAACCCGACCAGCGGTGCGTAGTTCGCCAGCGGCACTCGGATCACGCCCGGGGACGCCGCGGTCACGGTCCGCAGATCGCGGGCGACTGGGATCTTCCAGATCGTCTCGGTCTGCGTGATAAACCAGTTGCCATCGTCGTGCGCCACGCCCTGCGAGTCGTTGCTCCATGAGGTCTCCGCGATCGGATAGCCGCCGAGATAGAGCTGGTACCCGTCGGGCTGGGCGATCGCGCGGGTCGGCGCGACGCCCAGCACGACGGCGGCGGGAAGCGTCAGAACGCAGGGCCGGAGAGAGAGTCGAAGGCGTGCCATCGGTGCGCTCCTGTTCTCTTGGGGCGTGCGTGACGGCCGACCAAGCAACTACTGAAGGTTGACGAGCACCAGCACCATCCCGCGCCCGCTGGGGAGCGAGGTCATCGCCTTGCCGATGATCGCGCCCTGGGCTCGGGAGTAGTCGTCGGCTCGCATCGCGTGCCCCGGCGTCTCGGACGTCGTCAGCATGTCGCCCGGCTCGATCGGTCCCGTCCCCGCGTCGCACCAGACGTACACGCGCCCGGTCAGCGCCACCGCCGGCGCATCGTCGTGCCCGGGCAGATTGCCCAGGATCGCCCCAGCCGCGAACTCGTTCGCGCCGCTCACGACGCCCGCGACCGTGCGGTTGTACGCCGACCGCGACAGGCACAGTTGGCCAGGGTTCTCCCGATCGATCGCCACGACCATGCCCGGCGCCAGCGGCTCCGACGCCGGGAACCGCTCCGCCAGATCCGCGCCGGTGATCTCGAGCACCTGCACGCGGGCCGTGCCCGCCACGTCCAGTTTGGCCTGCGGGCTCAGCGTGCCGATCCCGACGAAGCCCGTCGTGTCGATGAGGAAGTTCTTGTTACCCCCGCCGCCGATGCTCTGCAGTTTGAGCGCCGTAGCGGCACCGGTGCCCTGCTGACGGAACGCCCACGAACGCTCGATCCCAAGGACCAGGGCGTCGGCCTGATCGACCGCCGGCGTCGAGACGGCGATCGCGCCCCCGCTGACATGCAGCAAGTACCCCGGCGCGGCCGTGCCGATGCCGACCAGCCCCCCGCCAAACGTGTTGAGCACGATGTCGCCGCCCGGCCGGGCGTTAATAATCGAGAGATCAGGATCACCGACCGAGCCGTAGCCCACCCACCCGCGCTCGACGTTCCCGCTGTCGCGGTAACTGATGTAGCCGACTTGCTGCGTCGTCGAGTCGGTGTCCTGGAGCGCGATCGTCGGCGCGGGGTTGGCGATTGTCACCGAGTGTCCCGGCGTGGTCGTGCCGATGCCGACGTTCCCGTTGTTGTCCACGAACACCGCGTTCGCCGGCGAGCCGTCCGCCGCCGACAGCGAGAACGCCGACTTGGCGCTGTTCGCCAGCGGAGCCGCCGTCAGCGCCTGTCGCGGCGCGAGCACCACGAACCCCGTCCCGTTCGTGCAGTTCAGGCCCGTGTCCGCGCGCACCTCGATCTGCAGGAACCTCGGACTGGGAGTGGCGAACTGCTGCCCGAAGTCCACCACCGCCGTGAACAGGCCCTCGGTCACCACGACGTTGTCCATGCACTGCGTCGTCCCGACCGGCGCGCCGCCGCTCGCCGCGTCAAACAGCGTGAAGCGGAAGTCATGCAATCCGCTTGCCAGGGCCGTGCCGTTCTTCACCCGACCCTGGTACGTGATCGCGGTGGGCTGGGCAAACGCGGCAGCAGACAGGACAGCAGGAAGGCACACAGCAAGAAGCGCGGCTCTCATGGATCGTTCTCCGATGGAATGGTGGTGCGAAGGGGAATGCCCTCGGTCACCCCTACAAGCGGACGACTCACGAATCAAGCGACAAGATTCCGGCACGAATCCGCGCCAACCTTGCTGGGCGCTGCGGCGAGCCCGCCAAGAGGGCGGCATGCCTCCTCCGGAGCGGGCTGGTGGTACCCCTCCATACCTGGGTAAGACCAGCAGGCACGACGCACCAACACCCGTACAGGCTCCGGAGCCCAAGTCCGCCGCCGCGGTGAGCCGCCGAGGCCGAGCCCCCCCGCTACTTCCGTGGAGGCTCCGCACCAATCTCGGCGAGGAACTGCGCTCGCCAAGCCCGCGTCGTCGCCGCCAGCGCCTCCCGTTCGGGGCTGGGCAACACGCGCACCGCGATCTCACACGCCGACACCACTTGATCGAGCGATCGGCCCACGACCTGCCGCCGCGTCCGCGGGCCCATCCCTTGCTTGGCGCCCAGAAGTCGTTCCGCGTAGTTCGAGACCAATGCCGCGGACTCGTCGATCAGCCTCGCCCGCTCGGTCGGGTCCGCCGACGTTTCCGCTTGCCTCGCGATCACGACCGCCAGAAGGCACCCCGACGCGCCACGCATCCACCACAGACGCGAGCCGTCCTTCAGGGTGCTCTCCGAGTCCGCCATCACCTCTCGAAGGACCGCCTCGGCCTCGTCGTGCCGACCCAGCGCGGTCAGCGCGACCGCACGCTCGTACCGACCGTACACATAGTCCGGCTCGCCAGCGGGCACCGTGAGCGCCGCGGCCTCGTTCGACTCGCGAAGCAGTGCCTCGGCCTCTTGCATCTCGCCCGCGTCGAGCAGCACCCCGCCCAACTTCCGCATGCTCGCCGTGAGCAACTGATGCCGGGGTCTCAGCAGCGCCCGCCGGATCGACAACGCCTCCCGTCCCGCGGCCGCCGCGCCGCCCAGATTCTCGCGGGACATCAGGATCATCGCGTACGAGTCGAGCGCGCTCGCCAACAAGAGGTGCCGATCTCCGTACAGCCGCCTGACCAACGTCACTTCCTCCGCCGAAGTCGCCTCCGCGGCCGCAAAGTCCCGCTGCGAGTGCTGGATGGCCGCAAGGTTGTGGAGCATGTCGATGCGGTCGGGTTCCCGCCCACTGACCCGGAGCAGTTCAATCGACCTCTTGTACACCTCCTGCGCCTCGTCCCGCCGACCCGATCCCCACAGGATCGCTGCCAGGTTGTTCGTCGCGATGACCGCCGGCTTGCTCGCCCCGAGCCCCTTGGCGTCCAGCGTGGTCAGCGCGGCGCGCAGGACCGACTCCGCCCTCGCCGGCTCCCCATGCTCCGCGTCAATCACCGCCTCGCAGACATCCACCTCCGCGAGCAACTCGGTGGCCGCATCGCCCAGCGCCGAAGCGATCCGCCTCCCGAGCGCATATTCGGCACGAGCCTCCGCCAGCGCGCCCCGCTTGCGCAGCAGGTCCGCCAACAGGTGCGTCGCCTCCCCGTGCTCCAGGCTCTGCTCCCCGAACTGCTCCCGCGACAGCCGCTGATACAGCCGCAGCATCCGCTCCGCCGCGTCCAGCAGGTTCAGTTCGTCGTACGTCGTTCCGATCGTCTTGGCCAGCATCGCCGCGACCCGAGGCTCACGCGCGCCAGTGCCAGACTCCAGGTCCGCCGCCGCCGCGTCCATCACCTCCCGGACCGTCACGTCGGCACGCCCGTCCTCTTTCCCCCGATTCGCCCGGCCCACCATCGTGCGCATCAACTCGTTCACCGCCTCCGCGGTCCGCGCGCTCGCCCCGGCCTCTTCGGCCTTCGCGTCCGCTCGAGCCGCCTCCGCCGCCGCCTGCTTCGCGTTCGCGCCGGCGATCGTTGCGTTCGTCTCGGCGTCCGTCCTCGCCCGCCGCGCCTGCACCAGCCCGATCGTCGTCCCGACCACCCCGAGCACCAGCGCGCCCAGCACGATCCCGCCCGCCGTCGCGGCGATCCGGTGCCGCCTCAGGAACTTCCGAGCCCGATACGCCGCGCTCGGAGGCACCGCGCTCACCGGGTCCCCACGAAGCAGCGCCACGAGGTCCGCCGCCAGCGCGTCGCTCGTCGCGTACCGCCGGCCCCGGTCCTTCTCCAGGCACCGCATCACGATCCAATCCAGGTCCCCTCGCAACAGCGGCGAAAGGCTCCGCGGCTGCGTCCGCCGGTGCAGCGCCACCGTCGCTAGCGCCTCGCCCAGCGTGCTCACCCGCGTGCTCGGCTTGGGCGGCTCCACCTCCCGGATGATCCGCTGCAACTCGTCGTACGCCGCCGACCTCAACGCCCGCGCGTCAAACGGCGTCGCCCCGGTCAGTAACTCATACAGCAGCACCCCGAGGCTGTACACGTCCGATCGCGCGTCCACGTCCGGCTCGCCCCCGGCCTGCTCCGGTGACATGTACTCCGGCGTCCCCACCATCTGCCGGAACTCCGTGAACAGCGTCCGCTCCGTCAGCCGCTGCTCCACCGCCTTGGCGATCCCGAAGTCGATCACCTTCGCGTGCGGACGCCCGTCCTGCGTCGTCACCAGCACGTTCCCGGGCTTGAGGTCCCGATGGATCACCCCCTTGGAGTGCGCGTGCTGCACCGCATGGCAGACCTGCACGAACAACTCCAGCCGCTCCGCGATGCTCAGGCTCGCCCGGTCCGCGTACGCCGTGATCGGCTCCCCCGCGACCAGTTCCATGACGAAGAACGGCCTGCCCGAGTCCGTCACTCCCGCATCAAAGACCTTGGCGATGTGCGCGTGGTCCATCATCGCCAGCGCCTGCCGCTCCGCCTCGAACCGCGCCACCACCGCCCGCGTGTCCATCCCCAACTTGATGATCTTCAACGCCACCCGGCGACGCACGGGCGCCTCCTGCTCCGCCATGTAGACCGTCCCGAACCCTCCGTGCCCGATCGCCTCGAGCAACTTGTACGGGCCGATGCGCGTCCCCGGCCCCTCGGAGGCCGCTCCCCCACCGCCGCTCGTGGGCGAGCCCATGAAGTCAGGGCTCCGTGCCGCCGCCGAGAGCAGCGACTCGACCTCGGCCCGCATCGCCGCGTCCCCCGCGCACGCCCGGTCGAGGAACGTCGCCCGGTCCGTCTCGGGCAGCGCCGCGGCCTCCGCGAAGACATCCCGGACTCGCTCCCGATCCATCATCAGATTCAACCCGCCATCGCGCGAAGCAGCCACGCCCGCGCGTACGCCCAGTGCCGATCCACCTGCCGCGCCGACACGCCTAGCGCCGCCGCCGTGTCGTCGCCGGACAAGCCGGCAAAGAACCGCAGGCGCACGACCGCCGCGACCTCCGGCTCCGAAGCCTCCAAGCGTTGCAGCGCCTCGTCGAGCGCCAGGACTTCCCCGGGGTCCGAGTCCGCCGCCAGATCGACCACGGACAGCGGCGTGCGCGCCGCGCCCCCGCCACGCTTGGCCGCGCCCTTCGCCCGAGCATGGTCCACCAGGATCCGCCGCATCGCCTCCGCCGCGGTCGCAAAGAAGTGCGCCTGGTTCGCGAACGGCACGCTCCGATCCCGACCGATCCGCAGAAACGCCTCATGCACGAGCGCCGTCGCCTGCAGCGTGTGCCCCACGCCCTCCGCGTTCATCCGCTGCTGCGCGATCGCACGCAACTGCGCGTACACCGCATCCAGCAACGGCCCAGATTGCTGCTCGCGAAACGCCGTCGAACTGACATCGCGGACATCCGCCACGCGACGAGTCTAGCGGAGGCGCCACCGTCTTCGCTTCGCCCGTCCCGCGAGCGAGCGCTTCGATCGCAACCGACGTGCCACTATGCGAGCGCCTTCGCCCCCTCAAAGTGCCGGATCGCCGCCGCGACCACCGGCGTGTACATGTATGCCGGACCACCGCCCATCACCACCGCCACACCCGCCGACTCCATGATCTCCGCCGCCGTCGCCCCGTGCTTGAGGCACTTCTCGACGTGCGCATAGATGCACGGCTCGCAGTGCGTCGCCACCGCAATGCCCAGCGCGATCAACTCTTTCTGCTTGACGCCGAGCGCCCCTTCCTTCATCAACGTCTGAAAGAACGGCCCGAACGCCTTGCCCAGGTCCGGCGCCATCGCCTTCATCGCCACCATCTCCGCGACGTGCGTCGCGTAGAACGCTGCCGGATCATGACTCATCGCGACCCCCTTCTCGCCGCGCGCGCCGGGCGTGCCGGCCATCGCGCTCGATACCTAGTGACACGAACCCCCACAGCACGACGATCCCTTTCCACTCTTTGCACGCTCCGCCGTCGGCGCCTTGTTCCACGGCATCGCCGACAGCACCGCCGCCAGCCCGCAGAACCCCGTCGCTCCCGCGAAGGTCAGCCCCGCGCCAAAGAACGCCGCGATCCCAAGGAATCCCGGATGCACGAGGTACCCCAGCGCCACGCTCGCCAGCACCATCACCCCGACCACCATCTGCACCTGCCGCAGCACGCTGATCCCCACGCCACCGCCCCGAACCACCGGCAGCCCCTCGCGCTTCCACGCCTCGATCCCACCCGCCAGGTTCAGCGCGCCAAGGTCCGCCGCCATCCGGCACGCGTCCGCGCCGCGACGACCCGACTTGCAGTGGATCACGATCCGCTGTCCGGGCAGATGAGCGATCGCTTCCGGGCGGAACTTCGAGAGCGGCACAAGCACCGCCCCAGCGATCCGCTCGTGCCGATGCTCGTCCGCCTCGCGCACGTCAACCAGCACCGCCTCCCCCGCATCCAGCCATTGCTGAACCGTCCGAGGATCGACTTCCGTGGATGAACCCGCTGCAACCATATGGCCCCCTTTCTTGGCAACTATAGGGACCGCCTCGGTTCTCGCGGTGACGGGCACTCGCCCTATTCGCGCTGGCTCCGAGGGCGCTCGTCCCGGCGCAGTTGCAGGAGCGCGGACCGCCGACGCGCGCACACCGCCGACCGCGACATCCGCAGGGCCAGCGCCGCTTGCCGCTCGGTCAGCCCTCGCGCCGAGGTCAACTCGACCACCTCCCGCTGGCGGTCCGGCAGCGACGCCAGCCGACGCACCACCTCTGCCCGATCCGGCGCAGCCTCCCCCGCGAGTCGCCCGGCGCCCCGGCTCGGCACGAGCGCCTCGCGCCGCCGCAACGCCAGCAGCCGCATCGCCACGTTCCGCGCCGTCACGATCAGGAACCCCGTCGTCACCGGCTCGTCTCGCCGATAGGTCAGCACGCGCAGGCAGACCTCCTGCGCGATGTCGTCCGCCAACGCACGATCCCCGAATCGTCGCGCAAACGCGACCACGCGCGCGTGCCACTCCTTCCAGTCCGTGGGCGGCTCCGCGCCCGGCGTCTCTGCCCGCATCTCCAGCGGCATCGGAGGCTCTCCGCGTCTCTCGCTCCCTCCTCTGCCGCAACGACCACTGCTTCCCACCACCACCGCCTCGCTACGGCGAGCGCGCCCGCCGCGCCTGGCTCCATCGCGGCCTCCGCGCCCCGCGTCGCGCCCGATCCTCGATCGCCACGAGCGCCTCGCGCGCCATCGCTCCCGCA
Organism: Phycisphaerae bacterium; assembly: GCA_016793805.1. Taxonomy (GTDB): domain Bacteria; phylum Planctomycetota; class Phycisphaerae; order Phycisphaerales; family UBA1924; genus JAEUIZ01. Next base: position 92,790 of record JAEUIZ010000057.1, on the reverse strand, counting down.
TCGCCGAGCAGCATCGCCAGTTCCCCGCACGACAGGCCCTGCCCCCGCGCGTACTCAAAGAACAGCGCCCGCGCCAGCGTCCTGCGTCCGCGCCCCGACCCCAGCGATTCGTCCAGGCTGCGCCGGCTCGCCTCCAGAAACGCGAGCAGTTCGCCCGCCGTGCGACGCTGTGACATCGCCCACGTCAGGATCGGATTCGCTCGGGGGCGACGGCTGCTCGAAACGTCGCGTCGTGCGTGCATCGGGTCGGCTCCGGCGGCGAACGCCGCGGTCAGAAGCCGGCCGATCCCGGGGACAGGACCGGTCGGCCGCAAGGAGTTCGATCGGAGCAGGTGGCGCTCCGCCGGCGCCTCCGCGCCGGACGCCAGCACGCTCGGCCCTCCATCCGTGGGGGCCCAGGCGTCCATGCCGCGTGCGAGCGTGATGACAACTCGCATTGCAACACCTTTGCTCCCGGGCGTTTGCCTCGCCCGCCGTCTTTCTTTTTCGCCGCCTTCCTCATCCTCTTGACGCCGCGCCGATGCCCCTGCTCTTCCGCACTCTGGAAAGCCTTTCCTCCGCGCTCTACCGTCCACCACAGCGCCCGGCGAGGGGCTCGGGCCTAGGAAAGGACACGGCAATGGCGATCCGCGTCGGCATCAATGGCTTCGGTCGAATCGGTCGGCTCATGTATCGCATCGCGCTCGACCACCCCACCTTCGAGATCGTCGCCGTCAACGACCTCGTCCCCGCCGACAACCTCGCCTACCTCCTCAAGTACGACACCATGCACGGGCGGCTCCAGGGCTCCGTCTCCGCCACCGAGACCAGTTTCACCGTCAACGGCCGCACCACCAGGACCACCGCCGAGAAGGACCCCGCCAAACTCCCGTGGAAAGACCTGGGCGTGCACTACGTCCTCGAGTCCACGGGGCTCTTCACCGACTTCGAGAAGGCCAGCCTGCACCTGGCCGCCGGCGCCAAGCGCGTCGTGATCTCCGCCCCCACCAAGTCCACCGAGCAGGTCCCCACGCTCTGCATGGGCGTCAACGCCGACACCTACGACCCCGCCAAGCACCCCGTCGTCTCCAACGCGTCGTGCACGACCAACTGCCTTGCACCCATCGCCAAGGTCATCAACGACGCCTTCGGGCTCGAGGAAGGCCTCATGACCACCGTCCACGCCGCCACCGCCACGCAGCCCACGCAAGACGGCCCGAGCAAGAAGGATTGGCGCGGGGGCCGCAATGCCTACATGAACATCATCCCCGCCAGCACCGGCGCCGCCAAGGCCGTCACCCTCTGCATCCCCGCCCTCAAGGGCAAACTCACCGGCATGTCGTTCCGCGTGCCCACCGCGGACGTCTCCGCCGTGGACCTTACCTTCAAGACCACGAAGGCCACGAGCCTCGCGGAGATCAGCGCCGCCATGAAGGCCGCCGCCGAAGGCCCCATGAAGGGTGTCCTCGGCTACACCGACGAGGAGGTCGTCTCCAGCGACTTCATCGGGGACCGCCACTCGTCGATCTACGACGCCAAGGCAGGCATCGAACTCAACAAGAACTTCTTCAAGGTCGTGAGTTGGTACGACAACGAGGCCGGTTACGCCGCTCGCTGCGTCGACATGATCCGCATGCTCGCCGACAAGGACGGCGTGCGCTAGCCCCGCTCGCCTACGGCACGGGCTGACCCGTCCGGATCTCCTTGCCCCCGAAGTCCACGCCCGAGAGCCCGCCCCGCGTCCACCGATACCGCCCGTACCCCACGTTCGTCGCCGCGCCGATCGCGCTCGGCTCGTGCGGCTGCGGCGAGTACGTCACGAGCGTGCCCAGCGCGCTCGCCGGGCTTGTCGATTGCCACCCGTTGTTCGCCACGCTCGACCCACGCACCACCACCGACGAGTCGAAGAACAGAACGGGTTGCCGGCAGGAGTCGAGCACCCACGACGGCTGCGTGCGCCCGAAGTGCCGCTGGTTCGCGTCGTACATGTGCACCTTCTGCGCCGGGAACGAGACGCTCGACAACTTCAGACCCCCGAAGACCGCGCCCGTCGGGATGACCCAGTTCCCGTGAGTCGCCCCCTGCTGCACCCGGCTCGCGGGCGCCGAGGTCGCGTCGAACGAACTCACCGTCACGTGGTAACTCGAACTGTACGGCCAACGCTTCCCGTCGTTGGTCCCCTGGTTCGTCGGCGCGGGCTGGAACACCCCCGAGTCGAACCCCTTGGGGTCCGTCTGCCACGCCAGGCGGTTGCGATCCTCCGGGCAGACCACCATCTTCTCCGGGAGCCGCTGCGCCAGGTAGTCGTTGATGACGAGATGGCTGTAGAACGAGAACGGGAACCACGCGATCGGGTACGCGATGTCCGGCCGATCGCCCCGGTTCCGCATGATCGTGATCGCCTGGTTCTGGATCGCCTCGTACTGCGTCGTGCTCGACGCGTTGCCCGGATACTCCGAGTACGCCTTGCCCGCACGCCACGAGAACGTCCAGATCAGGTCCTTGAAGTCCGCCGCATACCCCGAGGTCGCCAGCCCGAACTGCTTGTAGTTCGACGTGCAGATCGCCAACTTGCCCGCCCGCCGGGCCTCGCCCAGCGACGGGAGCAGGATCGAGATGAGCAGCGCGATGATCGCGATCACCACGAGCAACTCGATCAGGGTGAAGCCAGCCTCGGCGCGCGGCGACGTCCTGCGTGTCATCGGTGAACTCCTGCTGCTCCGCTGGCTCGCTCGCGACGCCGCCCGGTCGGGTCCCGCGCCGGTCGCGGGCAAGTGGACGACATCGCTTCGACGGCAGAGATGCGCCCGCACCCCGTCTCCGTCGGCCTCTTGTACGGGATTCTCGCGCGGCCGTTTCACGGTCGTACACTCTACCACGGGACGTCCCCCCCACCCCAACCCATCTCAGTTTCAAGGGGGGTCGGGCGGGATACGGAAAGGACACCCACATGGCCAAGAAGGGCCCCAAGACCACCGTGAAGGACCGCGACCGGCGGACCGCCGCCAAGATCGAGGAACTCGCCGCCGCCGTCGCGAAGTCCGCCCTCTCCGGCCGCGAGCCCGCCTTCGACGTGCCCACCCGCGCACTCTCGAACACGATCTGGGACAAGAAGGCCGGAATCCTCCGCATGGGCAAGGCCGCCCAGGAGCGTGAACTCTTCAACCTGAACCAGGCCAAGGGCTTCATGCAGTCGCTGCTCCACGCCGCGGGCGTCAAGTCGCTCATCGAGCAGGACAAGACCCTCTCGCTGCGCGCGATGTTCTACAAGGGCCTGCACACCATCGCGGGCACGTCCGAGAAGACCTTTGCCGACCAGGACGAGAGCGACGCCGTCCTCGAGGACCTCGAGGTCACCCTCGGCGCCCTGCGCGAGGAACTCCACATCTTCGCCAAGAAGGCCGGCACGATGGTCGGGAACATCACCATCGTCGACTCCGGCGACGAGATCGACTGCCGACGCATGGGCTCGGGCGGGTACGCGATCCCCAGCATCGTCGAGCCCGACGTGATCCAGTTCAAGAAGTGCGACGCCAAGTTCGTCCTCCATGTCGAGAAGAACACCGTCTGGAGCCGCTTCAACGAGGACAAGTTCTGGCAGGAGCACAACTGCATCCTCACCGAGGGCGGGGGCCAGCCCCCGCGCGGCGTCCGCCGACTCCTCGCCCGACTCAACCGCGAACTCGGGCTCCCCATCTACTGCCTCCTCGACTGCGACCCCTGGGGGCACTACATCTATTCCGTCATCAAGCAGGGCTCCATGTCCCTCGCCTTCGAGAGCGAGCGCCTGGCCATCCCCCAGGCCAAGTTCATCGGGCTCCGCGCCGCCGACTACGAGCGCTGCAACCTCAGCGACGACGTGCAGATCGCCCTGAACGACAACGACACCAAGCGCGCCAGGCAGATCGCGGACTATCCCTGGTTCCGCGACCACAAGGGCTGGCAGAAGGAAATCGCCACGCTCCTTTCCAACGGCTTCAAGATGGAGGTCGAGTCGCTCATCACCAAGGACATCAGTTACGTCACCGAGACCTACGTCCCCGAGCGCCTGCGGGCCAAGGACTGGCTCGACTAGCCGAGCCTCCCGCTGCCCGCGAGCGTCGCAGCCCCTCCGCTGGGCGCGCCCATCGCGTCCCGATCCGCGCCGCCCGTGTCCCCGAACGCCGTTCGACACTCCAGATTCACCCGCACCCCCAGCACCCGCTCCAAGAGCCCGCTCTTGGCACGCGAGCCCCACACGTCCACGCTCGCGTCGCCCGCCGCCTCCACCTCCAGCGTCAGCACGCCGTCCGCGAGCCTCGCCCGCACGCCTCGAACCCGCTGCATGTGCGTCCGGTCCAACCCATCCGCCACGCGCAGGACCCCCGCCAGAACCCGCACCAGGTCCCGATCCTCGCGGGGCAAACCCGCGAAGTTCGAGTGCGACATCTTCGGCTCCGCTCGCCGGTGATACCGCGCCACGTTCGCCACCGCCCGCACGTCCCCGTGCGTCCAGCCCGCCAGGTCCGCGTGCAGGATCAGGTGGTACCCGTGCTTGTGGTGCTTCGCGTAGTTCACCAGGTACCCGATGTCGTGCAGCACCCCCGCCGCCTCCAGCACCCGCCGCGCCCGCCCCGCGTCCCCCACCCACCTCCCGGCCTCCGGCGCGATCACCTGGTCATAGATCGACAACGCCAGCCGCGTCACGTGCTCGCTGTGCTCCCGCTCATACCGGCACGCCTCCGCGAACCTCCGCACCGACGCCATCGCGTCCGGCGGCGCCGCCGGCGCCCCCGCCATCTCCCGCGCCATCGCCAGGATCAGCCCGTCGCGCACGCCCTTGTCATGCACGCGGAACGTGTTCGCCCCCAGGTGCTTGAGCACCCGGTCGATGATCGCCACCCCCGCCACGATGATGTCCGACCGCTCCCGCGGCAGCCCCGGCACCCGCGCCCGCTCCGACTCGCTCATCGACCGCAACCGCTCCAGCATGTGCTTCGCGTCCGCCCGAGTCGCCTCCAGCCCCGCGATCGGCCGATCCCACAGCGACGCGTCCGCCGACCCGCTCTCCCGATGCACCAGCATCGCCCCCAGCGTCGTGAACGTCCCGCCCGTCCCGATCACCACGTCCGGACGGATCGGCGTCTCCACCACCCGCCGCAGCGCACGGTCCACGCGCCGCCGCATCGCCTTGTACCCGCGCCCCGCCACCGCCTCCGGGCCGCCGTGCCGCTCCGTCAGCGACACCGCCCCCATCGGGACGCTCCGCACCACCTCCGGCACCCCGTTGGTCGCCAGCACCACCTCCGTGCTCCCGCCCCCGATGTCCACCACCGCCACCGTCCGCCCATTCAGGTCAAACGCCGACGCCACGCTCGCGAACGCCAGACGCGCCTCGTCCTCCGCCGAGATCACCTCCAACTCGACCCCGGCCTCCCGACGCAGCATCGCCGCGAACTCGTCGGTGTTCCGCGCCAATCGACACGCCGCCGTCCCGATCACCCGAATCGGATTCGCCCCGTACCCCTCCGCGATCGCCCGCATCCGCGCGATCGCCGCCGCCGATCGCGCCATCGCGGCCCGATCGAGCCGCCCCGATCGACCCAGCCCCGCCCCCAGCCGCGACGCCTCCCGCTCGTCGTCCAAGACCCGGTGCGTCCCATCCTCACGGACCTCCGCCACCAGCAGCCGGATCGAGTTCGTCCCCACGTCGATCGCCGCGCACCGCCTCGACCCGTGCGCGCGCCCGTGTCCGTTCACGCTCGCAGGGGCGACCGGTTCCGGGGCCATCGGCGGGGCGATCGCACGCTCCAATCGCCCGAGCGCGACCTCCAACCCCGCCTCGCGGTCGTCGATCGCCGCCCGGGCCTCCGCCTCCCGCCGCGCCCGCAAGGCCTCGCAACGCCCCAGCAGCGCCCCCACCTCGGGCCGCGACGGGCACGCCAGCGCCGCCAGCAGCGCCCCGGCGTCGCTCGCCGCACCCAGCGCCCCCTGGAACCGACCCAACTCCTCCGCGACCGCCACCAGCGAGGGCTCCGAATCGCCGAACACCTCCGCCGCGTACCGCAACCGCTTGATCGCCAGCCGCAACTCGTGCAGGGACTCGGGCGTGCCGGCGGACGCGTGCGCGCGCACGTCCGTGACCCGTTCGCGGAGCTGCGAGCGCATCAGGTCGGCCACCGACAGGGCACTCGCACGCACCAGGCGGCCCGCCCGGCCCGTGACGCCCCGCGGGGAGCGCTCCCCGAGCCGACGCCGCAACCGGCGCGCCGCGCGGGCACGCTCGCGCCCGATCTCTGCCACGACCTCGTCGATCGTCATACGGAGGTCGCCGGTGGCGTGCCGCACGACCTCGGCCAGCAGCGCCGCACGCACGTCCGCGTCCCGGACCCTGCCCGCCGCCCGGCGAATCCGCGCCAGCCGCACGCGCACGGCATCGGCGCGTTCCGCGTCCAGGACGGGCGCAAACGCCGACAACGCCGCCTCCGCCCTTCGGATCCCCACGCGCAACCGATGCACGTCGTCCGGCGCCGTCGCCGAGCCATCCCTCAACAGCGAGCGCACCCGTCGCAGGCGCGCGCGCAACGCCGTCCGAGCGGCATCGCTCGCCTTGGTCGGGGCGTCCGGTGGCGGCATGGCGGGTCCGACGTGCATGGGCCCTCCGCACTATCCTACGCGGCCGCGGGAATGGCCCGACCGCGGAACCGGGATGCCGGAGCGGGCCGAGCGCACGCGGCGACGAACCCGCCGAGAGTGCCGATCCCGCCGAACTTGCCGTGACTGCCGCACTTGACATCTCGGAACTCTCCTTCCGCTACCCGACCGCCGAGCCGAACTCGCCCGCGACGGTCTCCGTGCGCGCGCTGCGACTCAATCCCGGCGAGCAGGCGCTACTCGTGGGCGGATCGGGCTCGGGCAAGAGCACGCTGTTGCAGTTGATCGCGGGGCTGCTGGATCCGACCTCGGGCCGGGTGGAAGTGGATGGGCAAGACGTTCACGCGCTGCGCGGGCCGGCGCGGGATCGGTTCCGCGGGCGGCGGATCGGGATGATCTTCCAGACGTTCAATCTTTTGCACGGGTTTTCCACGATCGAGAACGTGATGGCGGCACTGATGTTCAGCGCGGTCCCGCCGCGGGAGCACCGGGCGCGGGCCGCGGCGCTGTTGACGGAACTGGGGCTGGATCGGCACGAGGCGATGGCGGATCGACTCAGCGTCGGGCAGCAGCAGCGCGTGGCGGTGGCGCGGGCGCTGGCGTGCGAGCCGGCCTTGGTCCTAGCGGACGAGCCGACGGCGAGCCTGGACCCGGAGAACGCGGCGACGGCGATGGATCTGATCCAATCGGCGTGCCGACGGCATGGGGCGGCGCTGCTCTGCACCAGCCACGACCCGGCGATGCGGGCGCGGTTCGAGCGGATCGAGATGCTCGCGGACCTGCGGGCCGAGCGTGGAGTCGGCGCGGCGGGAGGCGGTGCGGAGGCCGCGAGGTCGATCGGCGGCGCCGGGAGCGGAGCCTGACGATGGCCCTGACCGACTTTGCGATCATCCGGCGGAGCATGAGCGCGCGGCTCTTCTCGACCGTGACGACGGTGCTGACGGTGGCGGTCGCGGTGGCGCTGCTCCTGGTGCTGCTTTCGATGCGCGACTCGGGTCGGCGGGCGTTCGAGCGGGGCGGGGGCAACATCCACCTGCTGGTGTCGGCGGATTCGGACCCGCTGACGGCGATCCTGAACGGGGTGTTCTACGCGAGGCCGCCGCGGGCGCCGCTCTCGTGGGCGCAGTACCGGGCGATCGCGGAGGGGTATCCGCTGGACTTTGCGGTGCCGATCGCGCAGGGGGACAGTTTCCGGGGGTTCCCGGTGGTTGGGACGACGGAGGAGATGTTCGCGCGGGTGACGCCTTTGCCGGATCGGGGCTGGGAGTTCGCGTCGGGCGCGCCGTTCACGGGGGACTTCGAGGTGGTGCTGGGCTCGTCTGCGGCGCGGGGGACGGGGCTGGGCGTGGGGGCGGAGGTGGTGGTGACGCACGGGACGCCGCAGTCGAAGGCGGCGATGGAGGCCGCACGCGAGCACGGGGAGTTCAAGTTCAAGGTCGTCGGGGTGCTTCGGCCGACGGGGACGAGCCACGACCGGGCGGTGTTCACGAGTTTGCAGAGTTTGTGGATCATCCACGCGCAGGACCGGCTGGAGCAAGGGGGCGGGAGCGGGCCGAGGCTGGCGACGGCGGCGGACCTGATCGAATCGGACCGGAAGATCACGGGGATCTATGTTCGCGTGGCAACGCGGCCCGGGCAGAACGCCACGGCGCTGCTGCCCGCGGTCTTTGACGGGCTGCGCAAGCAAGGCGGGTTCACGGTGGCGCAGCCCAAGCAGGAGATCGACCGGCTCTTCGCGATTGTGGGCAACATCGACCAGGTGCTCGTGGCGATGGCCGGGGCGGTGATGGTCTCGAGCGGGATCGCGATCATGCTGGCGCTCTACAACTCGATGGAGCAGCGCCGGCGACAGATCGCGGTGCTGCGCGTGCTTGGGGCGAGCCAGGGGCGGGTGTTCGGACTCGTGATGACCGAATCGGCGCTGCTCGGGCTGATCGGGGCCGCGGCGGGCGTGGTGCTGGCGAGCGTCGCGATCCTCGTCGTCGCGGGGGTGATGCGCGAGCGGCTTGGGCTGGTGATCGACGGGACGCTCCCGGTGAACACGGCGTTGCCCGTCGCGGCGCTGACGATCGCGCTGGCGGCAATGGCGGGGCTTGTGCCGGCGGTGCTGGCGTATCGGACGAGCGTGTCGCACGGGCTTCGGCCGATCGGGTGAGGCTGGGGAAACGCGGCGCGAGCGCGGGCCATAGGATCAGGTAGCGGGTGCCGGAGGGTGATGATGCGCGCGGTGTGGGCATTGATCGTGCTGGTGTTCATCGCGGCGGGCGTGGCGATGGTGCGATCGGGGGGTGCCGCGCCGAAGGCGAGCGTCACGCCGGCGACGCCGTCCGCGACGCGACCGGCGAGCAGCACTTCGGAGCGAGACACGACGACGAAGAACGCGGCGACGCGAGCCGAGCAGGGCAGCGCGGCGGCGCACGCCCCCGAGCCGCGGCTTGAGAGGCCGATCCCGAGAGAAGAGACCAGGCCCGAGGCGCCGGCGCTGAAGTTGGAAGGGGAGCACGGGAAGGCGAGCGGCACGACGCCCACGGGCGATCCCCGGCATGCCGAGGCCGGAGCGGGCGGACAGGAGAGCCAGGGGTCGGGGGTGAGCCCTCAGGGGCGGGCAACACCCGAGCCCGTCAGGCAGGTCGCGCCCCGGCTGGAGCCCTCGCCGACGGAGTCGCCGCGGGCGGAGGCGGAGAAGCCACAGGCGACCAAGGCGGAGGCCGGGGGCGCCGAGCAACCAAGGCCGGAAGCGCCGAAACCCGAGTCACCGAAGTCGGAGCCGACGCCGGCCGAGCCGACCGCACCACGGTTGGAGCCGACGGCGCCCGAAGCACCGAAGGCACCAGTGGCCTCGCCCGAGCCCGCGCGAGTCGAGGCGAAGCCGCCGGAGGCGACGGGCGTGGAGCCGACGAGGTCCGAGCCGACGAAGCCGGAGCCGATCAAGTCGGAGCCGGCGAGCAAGCCCGAGACGGGGAAGGCGGATGGATCGAAACTGGAATCTTCGGGCGCGCCGGAACTGGAGGCACGCGAGGACGGGTCGGTGCTGGTGGACAAGAAGTACGTGCTCCGCGGGAAGGGGACGGCCGAGGCGCCGTACCAGGTGACGTGGGACCAGTTGTTGTCGGCCCAGGACGAGTACGTGCCGCGCGAGGGGCGGAAGAAGGTGCCCGGGCGGATCCTGATGCTCCACGGGAAGGTGGTGGAGGTTTCGGGGTACATCGCGTTCCCGCTCATGGCGGATTCGTCGGACGAGTTGCTGTCGATGATGAACCAGTGGGACGGGTGCTGCATCGGGGTGCCCCCGACGCCGTATGACGCGATCGAGGTTCGGCTGGCGAGGGTGGTGGAAGGGAAGGAACGGCAGACGAGTTTCGGGGTGGTTCGCGGGACGCTGCGCGTGGAGCCGCACCTGGTGGGCGGGTGGCTGGTAGGGCTCTACGTGATGGACGGCGCGACGCTCAAGCCCGAGGCGTTCAACGGATTCGCTCCATGAGAATGAGTCGAGTGGCGTTTCTGGCGGCGGCGCTGACGTGGGGCGTGGCCGAGGCGCGGCAGGGCGGGCCGCCACCCGCGCCGGCGGTGCTTGCCGAGGTGAAGGAGGAGATGCTCGAGCGGCGGCGCGAGGTCACCGGGCAGTTGCGCTCGATGATGCGGTCGCTGCTGGCCTCGGAAGAGGACGGGCTGGTGGTCGAGTTGTCGCTCCAGGAGGGCGACGAGGTCAAGGCCGGGCAGGTCGTGGCGCGGATGCGCGACACGCGGGCGCGGCTCGACGTGCAGCGGCTCGAGGCCGACGTTCGGGTACGCCAGGCGACGCTCGTCGAGCGGCGGGCGGAGGCGGAGAAAGCGCGGCGCGACGTGGCGCGGATGGACGAGGCGATGGCGCGAGGCGCGGGATTGGCGCCGGAAGCGGAGGATCGGCGGTCGGCGCTCGCGGGCGCGGAGGCGCGGCTGGCGAGCGCGGAGGCCGACGTGATCGCGGTGCAGGCGCAACTCGACTGGGCCCGCGAACGGCTGGCCCGCATGTCCATCGTCGCGCCCTTCACCGCGAGGATCGTCGGCAAACGAACCGAGGTCGGACAGTGGCTCCGGCAGGGCGATCCGGTCGTGGAACTCGTGGCGCTCGACCAGATCGAGGCGCGGCTGGACGTGCCCGAGGCGCTGGTGGGCCTGCTCGCCAGCGCCGGCACATCCGTGCAAGTGCGGGTCACGGCGACGGGGCAGACGCTCGAGGCGCCCGTGGCGGCGATCGTCCCGGAAGCGGACCCAATGTCTCGGCTGTTCCCGGTGCGGGTGAGGCTGGCGAACGCCTCGGGGCAGTTGCGCCCTGGGATGAGCGTGGTCGGGCTGGTGCCGACGGGCTCGAGGGCGGCGACGCTGGTGGTGCCCAAGGACGCGATCCTGCGCGACGACGCGGGGGAGTTCGTGTACGCGGAGATGGAGGGGAAGGCCGTGCCCGCGCGGGTGCGGACGCTCTTTGCGGTCGGCGATCGCGTGGCGGTGCAGTCGCCGATGCTTCGCGCGGGGACAAAGGTGGTGGTCGAGGGGAACGAGCGGATGTTCCCCGGCCAGCCCTTGGCCCCGATGCCCGGTGGGGCAGGCGGCGCCGCGGGCGAGAGGCCGTCGGAGGGTTCGACGAAGGCCGGGGCGGGCGAGGGAGGCCGGTAGGGCATGGACATCATCCGGTGGTCGATCGCTCGGCCGGTGACGGTCTCGGTGGGGGTCATCCTGGTGGTGGTGTTCGGGCTGATCGGGCTGGGCCGGATCCCGATCCAACTCACGCCGACGGTGGATCGTCCGGTGATCACGGTGAGCACGGTCTGGCCCGGGCGAAGCCCCGAGGAGGTCGTGGACTCGATCACGCGGGAGCAGGAGAAGCGGCTCAAGAACGTCACGAACCTCAAGACCATGCGGTCGATCTCTCGCGAGGGCGAGGCGGAGGTGACGCTCGAGTTCTATATCGGAACGGACCTTCGGCGGGGGCTGCAGGAGGTCTCGGACCAGTTGCGACAGGTCCCGGACTATCCGGACGAGGTCACCGAGCCGACGATCAAGACGGCCGAGGGGAGCGCCGAGACCGCGATCGCGTGGATCATCATCGACATGGACCCGGCGAAGCGGCACCTCGCGCCGGACTTTGACATCACGACGATCTACGACGCGATGGACCGCGAGGTCAAGCCCTTCATGGAGCGCGTGGACGGGGTGGCGGAGGTGAACATCTACGGCGGGCGGGTCAAGGAGGTGCAGGTGCTCCTCGATCCGGTACTGCTGGCGCAGCGAGGGATCTCGCACCACGACGTGATCCGGGCGCTGCGGGCCGAGAACCGGAACGTGTCGGCGGGGTCGATCGCCGAGGGCAAGCGCGACTATCGAGTGCGGGTGCTGGGGCAGTACACGCGGGCCGAGGAGGTGCTGGACGCGATCGTGGCGTATCGGGACGGACGGCCGGTGTACGTGCGCGACGTGGGGACGGCCGAGGTGGGGTACGAGAAGGCTCGAACGTTCGTGCGCTCGCTGGGCGTCCCGTGCCTGGCGATGAACGTGATCCGGCAGTCCGGCGCGAACGTGATGGAAGTGATGCAGGGCGTGCGCGGGCGGATTGAGGAGATCCGGCGCGACATCCTGCCGCGGATCGACCCCGTGGCGGGCCCCGCGCTGCGGATCCGTCAGGTCTACGACGAGACGGTCTACATCCAGTCCGCGATCGACCTGGTGCTGAACAACCTCCGCGAGGGCGGGGTGCTCTGCATCATCGTGCTCCTGTTGTTCCTGCGGTCGTTCCGCTCGACGCTGGTGATCTCGCTGGCGATCCCGGTGTCGGTCATCGGGACGTTCCTGGTGATGCTCGCGGCGGGCCGGACGCTCAACGTGGTCTCGCTCGCCGGGCTCGCGTTCTCGACGGGCGTGGTCGTGGACAACGCGGTGGTCGTGCTGGAGAACATCGACCGTCGGCGGACGCTGGGCGACCCGCCGCTGCGGGCGGTGTACCTGGGCGCGAAGGAGGTGTGGGGCGCGATCCTGGCGGGGACGCTGTGCCACGTCGCGGTGTTCGCGCCGATCCTGACGCTGCAGGAGGAGGCCGGGCGGCTGTTCTTTGACCTGACGCTGGCGCTCTCGGTGTCGATCCTGCTGTCGCTGATCGTGGCGATCACGGTGGTGCCCTCGGCCCAGGCGGTCCTGGCGCGGATGACGGGCGGGCGTCAGAAGCCGCGGCGGAAGCACGGGCTCGGGCAGTTGTTCGGGCTCGCGCCGCTGCTGGATCGCGGGGTGCGCGGATTCAGCCGGATCGTGCTCTGGATGATGACCGGCTGGCGCGGGTGGTCGATCCGACCCGCGGTCATCGTGCTCATGGTGGCCGCGAGCATCCTCGGCGCTCGAGCGCTGATGCCCCCGCTCGACTACCTGCCCGCGGGGAATCAGAACCTGGTCTTCGGCGGGCTGGCGATCCCGCCCGGGCTCTCGCAGGAGCAGCAGCACGCGTACGCGCGGCGGATCGAGGAGCGGCTCCAGCCCTATGTCGATGCGCGGCTGGACAAGCCCGAGACGATGGCGAACCTGCCCAAGGTGCCGCGGTTCGACGCGCCGGACATCCGGCCCGGGCCGGACGGCAAGCCGTTGATGATGGGGTTCAAGATGTACGACCCCGTCCCGGTCGAGAACATGTTCATCGGCGGGTTCCAGGGCGGGATGTTCGTGGGCGGGACGAGCCAGGACCCGCAGCGGGTGCTGCCGGTGGGCGCGCTGTTCACCAGCGCGATGAATGGGATGCCTGACGCCTTTGGGGGCGCGGGGCAGGCGTCGATCTTTGGGCAGGGCCTCGGGAGCGGGAACAACATCAACCTCGAGATCTCCGGCCCGAGCCTGGACCGGGTCCGCGCGGCGGCGGACTTCGTGTTCATGACGCTCATGGGCAACCCCGCCTACGGCCCGGGCGCGGTGCAGACGACGCCCGGAAACTTCAACCTCTTGCAGCAGGAATGGCGTCTGCGGCTGAACCGAACGGGCCGGGAACTCGGCCTGCGGACCGAGGACCTGGGCGTGTCGCTCCGCGGGCTGTTCGACGGGGCGTTCGCCGGCGACTTCATCCTCGACGGGCGCACCGTGGACATGAAGGTCTATCCGCTCGGGGGTCGGCTGGAGTTCAAGGAGCGGCTGCCGGACATCCCGATCGCGACCCCATCGGGCCTGGTGGTCCCACTCGCCAGCGTCGCGGACCTGGAGCCGGCGCTGGCGCCGCAGCAGATCCAGCGCATCGAGGAGTTGCCGAGCGTGACGGTGGAGATCCGCCCGCCCCCGGACAAGCCGCTCGAGCAGACGATGGACGACATCCGGGCGAACGTGATCGGCGCGGGCGAGAAGATGGGCCTGATCGACCCGTCGATGCGCGTCCGTCTGGAGGGCTCGGCGGCGAAACTGGACCAGGTGAAGGCGTCGCTGCTGGGGTCGGCCCCGCCGAAGGATCGCCGTCGCGCGACGTGGCAGTCGCTGCTGCTCTATGTCTCGTGGGGCGTGGCGGCGATCGGGCTCGGGGTGGCCGGCTACGCGATCATCCGGGCCATCCGCGGCGGGCGGACCGAGTTCGTGTACGCGGCGCTGGGCGCGCTCCTGCTCGCGGTGATCGTCGGGGGCCTGCTCATGGGGATCGCGGTGCGACCAGACCTGATCCTGGCGCGGATGATCTGGACGCTGATGGTCACGTACCTGCTCATGTGCGCGCTCTTCGAGAGTTTCCTCTATCCGTTCGTGATCATGTTCACGGTGCCGCTGGGGCTCGTGGGCGGGTTCGCGGCCCTGCGGATCGTCAACGCCTGGACCCTGCAGCACCCCGAGCGCGCGCCGCAGCAACTCGACGTGCTCACGATGCTGGGTTTCGTCATCCTCATCGGAACCGTCGTGAATAACGCGATCCTGCTGGTCGAGCAGGCGCGGCACTTCATGGGCGAGTTGCGGCTCCCCGGCGACGAGGACAAGCCCCCGATGGAGCCGCTGCGGGCGATCGCGGAATCGGTGCGGACGCGCGTGAGGCCGATCTTCATGACGACGTTCACGACGCTGGGCGGTGGCATCCCTCTGGTGATCGCGCCGGGCGCAGGGGCCGAGATGTACCGCGGGCTGGGCGCGGTGATCGTCGGCGGGCTGTTTGTCTCGACGCTCTTCACGCTGGTGCTGGTGCCGCTGGTGTTCAGCGTGGTGATGCAGAGTTGGCACGGGCTCAAGGCGCTGCTCGGGGCGAGCGGCGTGGGCACGCGCGACGACCGGGCGCTGGGGCTCGACGAGCCGGCGCTGCAGACGGCGTAGGCGATCAGAAGCCCTTGCCCGTGTCGAGCCTCACCACGCCGACGAGTTTGCCGAGCGTCTTGAGGCGCATCGAGAGGCGCAAGGGCGGCGGGTTGTCGGCGGTGTGGCGCAAGACGAGCAGCGTGGCGTCATCGTTGGCGGGCGCGCCGCCACGATGCCGATCGACGCGGCGGATGATCTCGTCGCGGAGGTCGGGGCGCGCCGGATCGAGGTCCTGCACGAGCGCCAGCAGCCCCTGCTCCCCGAGTTGCATCCCCGCGGGGTCGGCCGCCTCGATGAAGGCGTCGGTATAGGCGATCAGCGCGTCGCCCGGCTCCAGTGGCGTCGCGTACTGCGGGTAGCGCGTGCCTTCGAGCAGCCCGAGCGGGAGGTTCCCCACGCCCGCGTCCTTCGCGTGGTCTTGCGTGACGAGCCCGTCGCATCGCTCGTCGAGGAGTTCCCATCGCCCTCGGCTGGCGCGGCGGATGAGCGGCCTCGGGTGCCCCGCATTGCACACGATCAGGTGATCCGTGGGCGCGAAGTACGTGACGATGAGGGCCGTGGCAAACAGGCCCTCGCGCGAAAGCGCGGCAAACTCCTCGTTCAGCGCCTGCGTGAATCGGGTCGGGTTGGGCGTGTTGATGTGCTTGCGGATCAGGGCCCGCAGACGCGCCGAGAGTGGGCCCGCGGTGTGCCCGTGCCCCGCGATGTCCGCGATGGTGAAGCGAGAGATCTGCCCCATCGCGCAGGTCGAGAGGAAGTGGAGGTCGCCGCCTTCGGCCGCGCCTTCGTGCGGGACGCAGTGGATGTCGGCCTCGAGCCCGGGGACCTTGACCCGCTCGCGCCGCGCGCCGCTGCCGCCCCAGATCTCCATGGCGCTCAGGCGGTAGATGTCCACCGGCCGCTCGTCGGCGATCGTTGGCGCGTGTCCATCGGCCATGGGGAGTCCTCGCTGCTGCCGCGTGGGCGTGGCGGCGTCCAGGCAGACTACCTCGCCGTGGCGACCTCGGTCAAGACCCCAGGAGCATCCGACCCCAAGCCCGGACGCGCTGCGCCACACCCACGCCGGGTGCGGCCGCACCGTTGTGGTGCAGCACGAGCACGGTCTCGTCATCGTCGGCCTCGCGCCGGCCTCGGTGCCTCGCCACGGCGTCGGACAGCGCACCGGCAAGCGCCTCCGGGCGGGCGGGGTCGAGCGTGCTCGCCAGGTCAAGCAGGCCGGCCTCACCCAGCGCCGGGCCGCCGGGCGGGGCCGCTTCGATGATCGCATCGGTGTAGAAGAGGGCGATGTCGCCCCGCGCCAGCGGGACGGCGAACTGGGCGTAGTCGGTCGGCTCGATGATGCCCAGGGGCAGGTTGGCGATGCCGCCGACCTCGCCGCGCGGGATCGCGCCCGCCGATCGCTCGTCGAGCAGCGACCACGAGCCGTCGCGGCAGAAGAGCGGGCGTGGATGCCCCGCGTTGCAGACGATGAGGTGGTCGGTCGGCTCGAAGTAGGTTGCAAGAACTGCCGTCGCGAATCGGCCTGCGCTGGCCAGGCCCGCGAACTCGCGGTTCAGGGCTCGCGCGATCCGGCTCTGGTCCACCGTGTTCATGTGCCGACGCATGAGGCGTCGCAGGGCGTCCGCGACGTGCGCGACGGTCTGGCCATGTCCCGAGACATCCGCGAGCGCAAACCGCGAGATGATCCCCGCGGCACAGGTCGAGACGTAGTGGACGTCGCCCCCGCCCGCGTGCCCCTGATGCGGGCGGCTGACCACGTGCGCATCGACCCCGGGGACCGAGACGACGCTGTCCGCGGCCTGGTTGCCGCCCCAGATCTCGAGGCACTGCAGGCGAACGGACGATCGTGTGTCCTGCGTGATCGGCGTCACACCGGCTTGGATGCCAACCCGCGCGCCAAGTGACGTCTCCTCCCGCGTCCTCGCTCTCGCCCTCGAGCCCGTTCGCTCGATGCGGCTAGTCCCGCTTGAACACGGGCGGCGCGGCCCAGCGCATCTTGTCCACCAGCGTGCTCCAGTACGAGCCGCGCGGGTTGCGGACGAACACGATCGGCCGATCGTCGCGGCGGATCACAATCCGCTCGCCTTCTTCCAGCAGCGTGCTGACCTGGCCATCGAGGACGAGCGTGGTGCCCTGGCGCGCCCCCCCTCCCGACCCCCCTCCCGTCACGCCCGCGACGGGCGACCCCGAAGTCGCGCTTCCCGCACTCCCGGCTCCTCCCACGCCCCCGCCGCGATTCACGCGAGCGACTCCCAGTTCGATCGTCGAGCCCGCGCCGACCACGATGGGCCGGAACGAGAGCGAGTGCGCGGCGATTGGGGTGATGACCATGGCCTCGACATCGGGCGCGAGGATCGGACCGCCCGCGGAGACGTTGTACGCCGTCGAGCCCGTGGGCGTCGAGACGATCATGCCGTCGCCCCCGACCGTCGGCCCTTCCATGCCGTCGATGCGGAGCGAGAGCGAGATCATGCGATAGGGCGGCCCGGCGGTGACGACGGCCTCGTTGAGGGCCGCGTCAGAGAACCGCACGCCGCGGGGACCGACCACTTCGACGCGGAGCATGCGGATGGTGCGAGTGGGGAGCGTTGGGCCGCCGAGAAGGGCCGGCGCCTGCTCGCGCCACGAGGCCCGGTCGAACTCGGCGAGGAACCCGAGTTTCCCGAGGTTCACGCCCAGCAGCGGGAGCGCGAGGTCGGCGCAGCGCCGGGTCTGGGAGATCAGCGTGCCATCGCCGCCCAGGACCACGATGAGGTCGGCGCCCCGCGTGGGCGAGGGCGGCGGGCCTCCGACGGCCGCGTCGAGTTCGGCGACCAGCCGACCGTGCGCCTCGATCAGACCTCGGGCTTCCTGGGCCGCGGCGGCGCTCTCGGACTTGTCGCGGTTCACGAGCAGCACGACGCCTCGGCGCACCGGTGACCTCCGTTAGTGATTGGCCGCGACGCGCGGGGCTTCGGCGGGCTCGCCGCGTGCGGATCGTTCGACGGCGCGGCGGATGGCGCGGGCGATCCCGGGCGCATCGAGGCCCACTTCCGCGAGTTGGCCCGCACGCGAGTCGTGGTACACCCAAGCGTCCGGCAGCCCGAGCCGAACGATCCCGCTCGCGTCCAAGCCCATCTCCTGCGCCGCGTCCGCGATCGCGGCGCCGAACCCGCCGACGATCGAGTGGTCCTCGATGGTCACGATCGGCACCCCGCGGCCGAGCAGGTCGCGGAGCAGCGCCGAGTCCACGGGCTTGGCGAACCGCGCGTCCCAGACTCCCACGCGGTACTCCGACGCGAGCGACTCCGCCGCCTTGAGGGCGTCGAGCGCGGGCGTCCCAAAGGCGAGCACGGCGGCGTCGGGCGGCGCGTCGCCCAGCGACCACGAACCGCCGAGGAACCTGGCGCGGCCGACCTCGAACTCGGGGCAGGTCGAGCCCGCGAGCCGATCCGAGACGCGATCGCGCGGGTAGCGCACGGCGCTGAGCCCGTCGTCGTACTCGCGCATGAACTCGAGCGCGGCCCGGAGGCTCGGCTCGTCGATCGCCGCCATCAGGCACGCCCCCGGCAGCGTGCGGAGCAGCGCCACGTCGCAGAACCCGTGGTGCACCGCGCCGTCGCCGCCCACGAGGCCCGCGCGGTCCAGACACAGCCGCACGGGCAGCCCCTGGAGGGCAACCTCCTGGAAGGCTTGGTCGAACGCACGCTGGACGAAGGTCGAATAGACCGCAAAGAACGGCCGGGCGCCGGTCTTGGCCAGGCCCGCCATCATGTCCATCGCGTGCGACTCGCAGATCCCGGTGTCCCACGCGCGGTCGGGGTGCTGCGCGAGCACCCTCGTGAGCCCCGTGCCGTCGGGCATCGCCGCGGTGCACGCGACGACGCGCGGATCGCGGGCCATGAGGTCGAGCATCGCGTCGCCGAACGCGACGGTGAACGACCGGCCCTCGGCGGCGAGTTCCACCGAGTCGGGGTCCGTGGGCTCGAGTTTGAACGCCGGCGGGGAGTGGAACCGCTGCGAGTCGCGCTCGCTGAAGGCGAACCCCTTGCCCTTGATCGTCTTGACGTGCAGCACCATCGGGCGATCAAAGTCGCGGGCCCACGAGAGGAACTCGACCAGCGCGGGCAGGTCGTGCCCGTCGATCGGGCCGACGGTGACAAGCCCGAAGTGCTCGAACCACGCGCCCTCGGAGATCACGGCCTTGGTCGCCTCGCCCGCCTTGTGGTACGCCTCATGCAAGAGCGAGCCGCCCGGGACGTGCTTGAGCAACTCCTTGGCCGACCGCTTGAAGTCGGCGTAGAGGTGCGACATCCGCACGCGGTCGAAGTACTGCGCCACGGCCCCCTGCGGCCGGCTGATCGACATCCCGTTGTCATTGAGGACGATCAGGAACTGCCGCTTGAGCGTGCCCGCGTTGTTGAGGCCCTCCATCGCGACGCCGTTGACGATCGAGGCGTCGCCGATGAGCACCGCGACACGCCGACCGTCCGGGCGCGACTTGGGGTCGAACGACTCGGCGTTGAGGGTGTCGCCGCGCGCCATGCCCACGGCGGTGGAGATCCCCGTGCCCGCGTGCCCGACGCTGAAAAGGTCATACGGGCTCTCGCGCGGATCGGGGAAACCTGCCATCCCCCCCTTGGCGCGGAGCCGGGGCAGCAGCGCCTGCCGCCCCGTGAGCAGTTTGTGCGGATAGCACTGGTGCCCGACATCGAAGAGGAGCCGGTCGTGCGCAAAGTCGAAGACGTAGTGGAGAGCGAGGGTGAGTTCGACCACGCCGAGGTTTGGGGCGAGATGCCCGCCCGTCTGCGAGACCTGGGCACAGATCGCCTGGCGAATCTCGGCGGCGACATCGGGCAGACGCTCGAGCGGCAGTTTGCGGAGGTCGGCGGGCGAGGCGATGGAAGAAAGCAGGCTCATGTCGCGGTGCCCCGGATCATACGCCGGGCTCCGTGTGGATTGGCTCAGGATCGCCGTCGAGCGAGGATCGCGACCAGCGCCGCCAGGCCGTGCGACGCCGGACCAAGGGGACGGAGCGCCTGAAGCGCGAGGCGCTCGAGGTCCTCAACCTCGCGGCGGGCGCCGTCGATCCCCAGGACCCCGGGATAGGTGAGTTTGCCCAACGGCGCATCCTTACGGGTGCGCTTCCCCGTCTGTTCGACCGTGGACTCGACATCGAGCAAATCGTCGACGACCTGGAACATGAGCCCGGCCGCGTCGCCGAAGCGGGTGAGAGCGGCCAGATCGCCAGCGGACGCATCGCCGGCCATCGCGCCCATGCGAACCGCGGCACGGATCAGCGCGCCGGTCTTGTTGCGATGGACGAGCCGCACGCGATCGAGGTCCGATAGCCCCTCCGGCAGGCCACCGAGCGTGTCGTAGACCTGGCCCGCGATCATCCCGCCGGTCGCGTGCGCCAGTTCGCCGACGAGCGCCGCGGCCAAGCGAGGCTCCTCGGTAGGATCGGCCAGATGTTGGAACGCCAGCGCCAGCATCGCGTCGCCCGCGAGGATCGCCATCGCCTCGCCCGCATGGACGTGCAGCGTCGGCATGCCGCGGCGGAGGTCGTCGTCGTCCATCGCAGGAAGGTCGTCGTGCACGAGGCTGAAGGCGTGGACGAGTTCGACGGCCACGCCCGCGCGGAGCGAGCGGGCCGGCTCGGGATGCACCGCGGCGCACGCGTGCCACGCGAGCACAGGCCGGAGTCGCTTGCCCCGCCCAAGGACCGCATAGCGGATCGCGTCCACGAGCGCGATGGGCAGGGCCAGCCCGTTGACGAATCGCTCCAGCGCCGGCTCGATCTGTTCCAGGCACGCCATCGGGTCGGGAGTGGACCCGTCGGGGTTCAGGCTCGCGTCTCCTGGCTGGCGAGGAGTTGATAGATCTCGCCCGCGCTCGTGGCCGCGTACACCCGCTGGCGGAAGTCGTCCATCATCATGATCCGGCTGATGCGGGCCAGCGCCTGGATGTGGTCGCTGGTGCGATCCGGCGGACTGGCCAGCAGCACCACCAGCCGCACCGGCTGCCCGTCGATCGCCTGGAAGTCCATCGGCTGGGCGGGCCGCCCGATGGCCATGGCGAGGCTCGACATCCCGGCGCATTTCCCGTGCGGGATCGCGAGCCCGTGGCCGATGCCGGTCGTCCGCGTCTGCTCCCGCGTCCAGACGGCATCCTTCAGGGCCTTGGCGTCGGCCACGCGACGGATGCCCGAGAGCAAATCCACGAGTTCGTCGATCGCCCCCTTTTTGTCCACGGACGCCAGGGGCGCCTTGATGCACTCGGGAGTGATGATGTCCAGGAGGTTCATTCGGCTCGCTCGCTCCGCAACAGGTCCAGAGTGTACCACCGCTACCCGAGCAGAGCGTGGAACGAACCGTCGGCGTACTCGCGGGCTGGACCCCCGGGGCTGCCCCGGGGCAGGTGCAACCCCTCGCGCTCGATCCGCAGCCTCAGTGCGCCCGCGGCCCACCTCGCCTGGCCCTCGTTCTCGTCCCGCTCGACGCTGCACGTCGCGTAGAGCAGCCGGCCATCGGGGGCGCGGAGACGAGCGCCGGCCGCGATGATCTGCCGCTGCAACTCGAGCAACCGCCGCAGTTGCTCGGGCCCGGCCCGGTACCGCGCCTCAAGCCGCCGCGCCAGGACGCCCGTGTTCGAGCACGGCACGTCGAGCAGCACCAGGTCCGCCTTGCCGCGCGCGAGGTCTTCGACTTCCGCGGGATCCGCAACCTGCGCGCGCGAATGCCCCGCAAAGGCCGCTCGCAGCGCGGCGAGCCGCTCGGGATCCGTGTCCGAGGCAATGACCCTCGCCTCGGGGAAGGTCGCGAGCAGTTGCCGCGTCTTGGTGCCCTGGCCGGCGCAGAGATCGACCACCAGCGACGGGCGGAGATGTGCCGCGGCAGCGACCGGCCGGGCCGAGGCCGCGTCCTGAACCCAGACATCGGGGCTGAGCGCGGCGGGAAGGTCGGCGTGCGAACCGACCCAGACTGCCGATCCCGGCGCGTCGTGCGGCTCGGCCCCTTTCGGCGGGCCGGGTCGCGCGTGCGCGACGTTGAGCACGATCGGCGCCTCCGACAGCGAATGCATCGCCAGACGCCACGCCCCGGCCGATCCGTGCTCCGCCGTCCAGCGCTCCAGGAGCCACGGCGGAAGGCTGCACGCGATCGAGAGACGTTCGCGTGGATCGGCAGGGAGGTGCGCCCCCCGGAGCACGAGCGAACCTCCGTCCGCGAGCGGGAGGCGATCCGACGGCACCTCGCCCTCGCTCGCATACTCGGGACCTCGCTCCCCGCGGCACGCGATGACCCGCCGCAACACCGCGTTCACAAGCCCCCCAGCGCCCGGACGCACCAGGCGTTTGGCGAGTTCTACCGACTCGTCGATGATCGCATAGGCCGGGATCCGGTCGAGGAGCAGCGCCTGTGCCGCGGCGGCCAGCAGCACAGCCCGGAGCGGGGCCTCGAGCCGACGCAGCCTCGGCTTGGCGAAGGCGTCCAGCACGTGCTCGAGCGTGATCCACCGACGGATCGTGGCGTCGTAGATCGCATGGGCCAAGGCGGCGTCTCGCGGTGAGAGGCCCGAGTCATCGGGGCGAAGGGGGAGCAGGTCCGGAAACCGCGTCGTCTGCCGGGCCAGCGCCAGCGTGGCCGCGGCGCGAGCCGAGACGGGCGCCGGCGGGGATCGAGGCGGTGCGGCGGGTTCGGCGCTCATCGTGGGGGTATCCTCAGCCGTTGCGGGTCACTTGGCAAGCGCCCATGTCGCATTCGCCTTTGCAGCACGAGACGATACCACTGGCCCCGGCCGATGTTGCGGACGTTCCGGCGCGGACGGGACCGGAGGCGTCCTCGCCAGCCGCATGGCCCCCGCCGCGCGCGCGCCGAACGAGACTGGCCGGTGGGCTGCTCGGGTCCATGCGGGTGCGAAAGAAGGTCCTGACGCTGCACACGGTCTTCTCACTGGCGGCGGCGATCGTGCTCGTGGTCCCGCTTCGCCCCGCGATCTCCGATGTCGTCGAGAAGGCCGAGTTCACCGAGGCCCGGGCGCTCCTGCGGGTGCTCCTCGCGGACCCGACGAGCGAGACGACGACCTGGAGCCGTGTGGCGCCCGAGGCCGACGTCCGCCGGGGATCGGCGCAGGAACTGGGGCTGCCCGAGTCCATCGCGTCGGCCGCTCGGGCCCAGCCGCGAACGCCGGTGAACATGCACGGCGACGACGGCTCCGTCGGGGCGACGGCCTGTGTTCCCGGGCCCGAGGGCGAGTCCTTCGTTCGCGTGATGGTGCGCATCCCCGAGGCGCGGCAGGCGGTGTGGCAACTCTACGGACTGACCGCGGTGGCGCTCCTGGCCATTTATGCGCTGGTCGCCGCGGCGCTGGAACTCTTCATCCTCCCGCAGCACGTCTACGAGCCCATCTCGCGGATGCTCGACGCCGACGCCGCCGTGCGCGAGGGCAACGCGGCCGAGGAGATGATCCCCGAGCGGCTTATCCCCGCCGACGAACTGGGCGAACTCATGCGGTCGCGGAACGCGGCCGTCATGGCGTTGCGGCGGCAGGAGCGTGCCCTGGCCGAAGCCCTCGGCGAACTCGAGCGCGTCGCCACCGACCTGAAGCGGAAGAACCACCTGCTCGAGACGGCGCGCCGGAACCTCGCCGACGCCGACCGTCTCGCCAGCCTGGGCATGATGTCCGCCGGCATCGCCCACGAACTGAACACCCCGCTCGCCGTGGCCAAGGGGATGGCCGAGCGGCTCAACGCCAGCCCGAAGCGCAGCCTGGACGAGGCCGACGCGGCACTCCTGCTCCGCGTGCTCACCCGCCTGGAGCGGCTCGGGGAGAGCCTGCTGGACTTCGCCCGAGTGCGCCCCCCGCAGACAAGGCCCACCCCCGTGCGCGCGCTGGTGGACGAGGCCATCACGCTCGTGCGACTGGATCGGGACGCGCGCGGCGCACGCTTCGTCAACCGCGTCCCGGAGTCGCTCGTGATCGAGTGCGACGGCGATCGGCTCGTGCAGGTGCTCGTCAACATCCTGCGCAACGCCGCCGACGCCTCGCCCGCGGGCGCGACCATCGACGCCGAGACGACCGAGCGCGACGGGCGGCCCTGGGCGTCGATCAGCATCGCCGACGAGGGCCCCGGGATCGACCCGGAGGTGCGCTCGCGGCTGTTCGAGCCGTTCGCCTCGACGAAACTGGACTCGCGCGGGACGGGCCTGGGACTCGCCGTGGCGGAAGGAATCGTCCGCGAGCACGGGGGCCTCATCCTCGCGCGGAACCGTGAGGGCGTCCACGGCGCGGTCTTCGAGATCATGCTCCCCGCGATCGCCCCGGAGCCGGCCCATGCCTGAGACAGGCCCGGACGGCCCACACCCCCTCTCGATCGTGGCGCTCGACGACGACGCGGACTTCCGCGAGTACATCCGCACGATCCTCGAGGCCGATGGGCACGCGGTGCGCACCGCCGCCACGCCCGACGAGTTCTATCGTGCCGCCGAGACCTCGCTCCCGGACCTCGTGCTGCTGGACATGAAGATGGGCCGGCACTCGGGCGAGGAGGTGCTCGCCGAGATCCGCCGCCGATGGCCGCGCCTCTGCGTGATCGTGGTCACGGGGTACCCATCGCTCGAAAGCATGCGCCAGGTTTTCAAGCAGGAGGCGTTCGACTACCTGGCCAAGCCCTTCTCGCTCGCGGACCTCCGGCGGGTCCTCTCGCAAGCGGCCGCCCGGCACGGGCTCGGCCGCCGCCCGCAGGATCGGTTGCGGCAGGAACTCGGCCGCCGCATCCGCGAGGATCGCACCGCGCGCGGGTGGACGCTGCGTGACCTCTCGGACGCGTCCGGGGTCTCGGTGAGCCAGTTGTCCTCGATCGAGCGTGGGACGCACCTGCCGAGCCTCGAGTCGCTGCTCTCGATCGCGGATGCGCTCGGGCAAGCCCCCTCGGGCTGGCTGGTCGATGCCGGCTTCTGACGGTTGACATCGCACGCGAGCGCCCCTTGACTGCGCCCCGTGTCCGCCGACCGCCCGCCCATCTCCGTGCTGTTCACAGCCTTCGAGCCCAGCGGCGACGACCACGCCTCGTCGGTGATCGCGGCGCTCCGCCACGCCCACCCCGATATCGCGGTCTACGCCTGGGGCGGCCCGAAAATGGAGCGGGCCGGCGCGACGCTCGTGGAGCGTACAGGCGAGGACGCCGTGATGGGCCTGCCCGGGATCCAGAAGATCCGGGAGCACGGACGGATCAACGATCGCGTCGAGGCGTGGATCGCAGCCCATCGTCCCACGGTCCACGTCCCGGTGGACTCGCCCGCGGCGAACTTCCCGATCTGCAAGGTGGCCAAGTCGCTCGGGTGCAAGGTCGTGCACCTGGTCGCGCCACAGATCTGGGCCTGGGGGCGCTGGCGGATCCACAAACTCCGCCGACGAACGGACCTGGTGCTTTGCCTGCTCCCCTTCGAGGAGGCGTTCTTCCAGAAGCGGCGCGTCCCGGCGCGATTCGTGGGGCACCCGCTCTTCGATCGCCCGCTGGACGAGGCCGACCTCGATCGGCGCGCGGGGGCGTTCGGCGGGGGCTCGCCGAGGCTGGCCCTCATGCCGGGCTCGCGCCCCGCGGAGATCGCCAAGAGTTTCCCGCTGCTGCTGGCCGCGTATCGCGAGTTGAAGGCGGAGTTCCCGGGCACGACGGGCGTGGTGGCGGCGACGACGCCGGCAGTCGCCGCACGGCTCGACGAGGAGGCCCGGGCCGCGGGCGGGTGGCCCGAGGGCCTGCGAGTTGCCGCGGGGGACGCCGACGCCGTGATCCGCTGGTGCGATCTGGCGCTCGTCAAGAGCGGCACGGTCACGCTCCAGATCGCGCGGCAGCGCCGGCCCATGGTCGCGTTCTACAAGTCCAACCCGGTCCTCTATCACGCCGTGGCGCGGTGGATCGTGGCGACCAAGTTCTTCACGCTCCCCAACGTGCTCGCCCTCCGCGAGATCGTGCCGGAGTTCGTCCCGCACTTTGGCGACCACCGCCCGATCGTCGAGGCGGCGCGGTCGCTCATCGCGGACCCGTCACGGGCACAGACGCAGCGCGAGGAACTCAAGCGCATCACCGAACTCTTCGCCGATCGCAACGCCGCCGAGGCGGCCGCCGACGCCATCGCCCACGTCGCGCGGGGAACGCTCACGAGCCCGGCAACGTCCCGAGCCCGATGACGGTCTCGGTCCCGCGGTCGAACGAGACGAGCGCGATTCGCTCGGGTCGGCCCTGGAACTTCAGCCCGATCCGCTCGATCCCGCCGCTGGACGTGAACTCGTGCAGCACGTTCACGATCCGGCCCTGCTCGTCGACGACCGCGACCCGCAGCGTCTGCCCCGGCTTGGTAGCGAACGAACTGCAGAAAAACTCGGCCTCGCGCCAGTCGGGGTTGTAGAAGAGCGAGGCCTGCCCCGCCGCGCCCTCCGACGGCGTGAACACGACCCGCGTGGTGTCGCGGTCGAACAGCACGTCGCGGACGTACTCGGGCGAGAACTGCCGGCTCAGACCCTCGAGCAGCGAATCGCTCTTGACCTGCTGCGCGAGGCGTTCATACTCGGAGACGAACTGGAACGTGGCGATCGAGAGGATCACCGCCGCCGCCGCCAGGCCCATCGCCGCCGCCCGCCACACGGGCGAGACGCCCCGGCTCTTCAGCAGCGGCGGAGCGACGGCGCGATCGGCGGTCGCGATCTCGCGACGCACCGCCTCGAGCACCGCCGCACGCAGCCCCGCGGGCGGCAACTCGTCCGGGAGCAGCGCCTCGATCCGGCACAGCCGGGTCTGCTCGCGACGAACCTGCGCCTGAACCGCCGGGGCCGCCCCGGCAAACGCCGCATCGAACGCCCGGCGCTCCTGATCGTCCAGGAGGCCCATCGCGTCGAGAATCGACAACTCAATCAGATCCTGCACACTCATGGCTGACCTTCCGTCTGCGGCGTCTCCCTCAGGCGCAAGAGCGCCCGGCTCAATGCCGACTTGATCGTTCCGATCGGCGTGTTCAACTCCTCGCCGATCTGTCGCAGTGTCTGTCCACCCAAGTACGCCCGCGTGACCACGATCCGCTGCAACTCTGGCAACTCCGCCAGACGCGTCCGCAGCACCCGGAATCGCTCGTCCTCTTCGAGCCTCGCGGCATCGGGCGGCGCGGGCGTGCGATCGGGCGAGCCGCCCTGCATCGGGCCCGATCGGATGCGGGCGTTGCTCCGCCGAAGCCGATCCACCAGATGTCGCCTCGAGATGAGCATGATCCACGTCACCAGTGCCGCACGCTTCGGATCGAACCGCTTGGCCGTCTGCCAGAGGCGGACGAAGATCTCCTGCACCGCGTCCTCCGCGTCGGCCCGCGTTGGCATCGCCTGCAGCGACATCCGATACACCAGCGACCCGAAGCGGTCGTACAACTCCTCGATCGCGCTCTCGTCGCCCGACGCGACGCGACGCATCAACTCCACATCAGCATCCGGCACACTCGGCTTCGAACGAGCCATTCAGACTCTCGCAGTCTACCAGCAAACTCCCGAAACTCACACTCCCATTCGCATCTCGCGGCCGGATGTTGCCCGAACCCGACAGGTTTCACGCATTTGTTCGCACTCTGGACGGATTATCGACCCCTCCTAGGGCATCTCTACTACCTTGTGCACAAGTCCGATGTGGTGTATGCTGTCCAAGGGCAGTGGAGACCGCTCGTGCGAGCGCTCGTGGCGAATAACACCGAATCGCGTTCATGGCGCGGTGCGCCCGCGTTTACCCTTATCGACGTGCTCGTGTCGATGGCGGTCATCGCCATCCTCATCTCCATCATCCTCCCGTCGCTGCACGGCGCGAGCCAGACGGCCAAGCAGGTCGTCTGCCGATCCAACGTGCGCCAGATCGGCATCGGGATCGCGATGTACGCCGACGAGAACAACGATCGCATCCCTCCCTCCACGAACGTCGGCCTGGCCGCCGGCGGCAGCGATCAGGCATGGAAGACGATGATGCTTCGCATCGCCGCCCCGAGCGGACAGTTCGCGGGCCGATGGGACGGGCTCGGCCTGCTCGTCGAGAACTACCTCCCCGCGCCGAAGTTGTTCTACTGCCCCTCCCACACCGGCGAGTTCCGCTTCGGCGACATCGCGGAGACCTGGGACGCGGACGGCACGGAGATCATGGGCAACTACCAGTACCGCGCCCGCGGGCCCATGGCCGCCTCGACCGCAACCGCCACGCCCACTCTGACACGCCGGCTCAGCCTCATCGCGCCGGGCGCCGCCCTGGTGGCTGACGGCATGCGCACCCGCGCCGACTTCAACCACAAGATCGGGTCGAACGTCCTTCGGGCGAACCTCTCGGTCTCGTGGTACTCCGACCGCGCGGGCAGGCTCAGCAGCATCATCCCGACCGACGAGTCGCAGGTCAGCACGACCCGCATCGAGCAGGCCTGGAACAACCTCGACTCGCCCAACTGATCGGGCACGTTCCTGCACGCACGCCGCGAGCACCGCGGAACGCGGCGCGCCGACGACTATTCGAACCTCCCTCGATGCACGATCTCAAAGTCGTAGAGGTCGGCGAGGCGCTCCGCCGGCTTCTCGTGGAGGTTGCTCAACCGCTTGATCAGTTTGTCGGGCTTGGCAACCGCGAGCCCACCCAGCACCTCGAACTTGTGCCGAAGGATCCCGTGCAGGTCCGCGGTGGTGTTCCTCGCGTGGCCCGCCGGATACATCACCAGGCCCGAGTCGTGCGTCTGGTCGTCCTCGTCCGTGATGACGATCGAGGTCGGGATGCCGTCGGGGTACTTCGCGTCGTACTCCGGCCCGCCGTGCTCGAAGGACATCTTCTCCATCAGCGACCGCGTGACCGGATGGAACAGGGCGCTCTTGTCGAAGTCGTGCGGGGAGAGCATGAGTTCCTTGAACCCCAGCGCGGGCCGCTTGCCCTGCGGGCCTGGGCGGTCGCGGGCCCCGAGTTCGAGAGCCTTGCGGAGCATCGTGCAGACGAGGTAGAGCATGGAGTGGTCGGCGGATTGCCGCGTGTGCGGGTCGCGCTTGTGGGGGTCGCCGATGATCGAGAACGCGGGCTCGTAGGCGCGGACCACGATCCGCTTGATCCGGTCGCCCGTCTGGTCGTCGAGGAGGTCGGGGTGCGCGGCGAGGAGGTCGATCAGGCCCTGCAGCGCGCCCGCGGACTGGTGCTCGTACAGCCCCAGTTTGAAGTGCATGCCCATGACGGTGAAGTCCTTGCCCGCTCGGCTCAGCACGAGGTCAAACGGCGAGGCGTCGCGGCCCTTTCCGGGCGGGTCGTCCTGCCGCGCCCCGCCTCCGCCCTTCCCGCGCCGCTCGAAGAGCGCCCCGGGGCCCTCGAACAGGCGGAAGATCGCCTCCGGGTTGCGGAAGATGTCCTTGGGTCCGACAAACCCGGCCATCGAGCGCTTCATGCACAGGATCGCGAACTCCGTCGAGATCGCGGCGCTGGCGCCCTTGCTGTCGGAGAGTTGGTGCCCGTGACGGATCGCCCGGAACGGGATCGCGTGCGCCACGACCATCCCGATCGCGCTCTCGATCTGCTCGGGTGTCGCCCCCATCATCGCGCCGAACGTCGCCGCCGAGGCGATCGCGCCGTGCACCACGTGGTCGATCTTGTACGACTTGAGGCTGAACACCTCCGCCAGCCGCCCCCGGATCTCGTCGAGGAGCACCATGCCCCGCAGCGCGAACTCGCCGTCGCGGGCCATCATCTGCGCCGCGGCCACGGGCACCGCGTAGAAGTCGTTGTGCCCGAACTCCCCCGCCCGATGGTGCGGACGCTCCTCGCTGTACCCGAAGTTCGTCCCGTTGCTGTCCCACTCCCGCACCGCCGCCACGTTGGCCGCGATCGCCTTCTCGACGGCAACGTCAAGGTTGGACCCGAACACCGGCGCCCCGCCTCGCTTGGCCGCGTGCCTCCCCGAGCCCAGCACGCCCGCCAGCGATCCCACCCCCGCCGGCGGGAAGCGGTATTGGAGCGCCTCGTTGCGGAGGACCGTCGGCGCGTTGGTCCCCAGCGCGATCGCCGACACCCCGCACAGCACCGAGTCCACGAAGAACAGGTTCGTGCGCTCCAGCACGGCCGGGTCCGGATCGCCCCGCCGACCCTGCTCGTTGTGCATGAAATCGACGGCAAACTGGCCCAAGCCAAGGGCCTGGTTCGAATCGGCGGGCAGAACGACGCGGTGATCCGACATGGGTGGCTCCTCGAAGAGCCGCAACGGTAGGACGAGACGGGCCGCGTCGGGTACGCTGCCCGCCCACGATGGCCCGTTCCCGCACATCGAGCCGCCCGACGTACCGCGAACTCGTCGTGCGGACCGAGTGCTACCGCGTCCTGGTGCTGATCGGGGCCGCCGTCGTCGCGGTGCTCATCGCCGCCACGCGCTCGATGCTCGCGCCCGGGCAGGGCTCGGCGACGCTGGCACAACTGAGCATCGCGGTCGTGCCGATCGGCTACGGGGCGTGGTACATCGCGATGGTCCGTCGGCTCGGGCGGGCCGGACGCGAGTTGCCCGCCTGGCTCTGGATGAGCAACGTCGCCTTCGAGTGCGCCTGGCCCAGCGTCCTCATCTTCCTCCTCTGGCGCGCCGGCGTCTATCGCCCCACCCAGGCCCTCGTCTCGCCCCCGGTCATCGGCTATGGGGTGGTCCTCATCATGTCCACCCTCCGCCGAAGCCCCATCGTCTCGCTCGTCACCGGGCTCGGGTGCGCCGCGGGCCACCTCGTCCTCGTGCTCGCGGTGCTGGCCACGCGATCGCCCGCCGACGAGACCGAGCCCCCCGCCGTGCTCCTGAGTTACCCCGCCTGGATCCTCATGGGCGGGATCGCCGCGTCCTTCGTGGCCAGCGAGATCCGCCGGCATGTGAACGCGATGCTCGAGGAGGCCGGGGGTCGCGACCGCGCCGAGAAGGAGATCGCCCTCGCCGCCGACGTGCAGCAGGGCCTCCTCCCCAAGTCCGAGCCGGTAATCGAGGGCTTCGAGGTCACGATGTGGAACCGGCCCGCCGCCGAGACCGGCGGGGACTACTACGACTGGCAACTCCTCGCCGACGGCCGGCTCGCCGTGTCGCTCGCCGACGTGACCGGGCACGGGCTCGGCCCGGCGCTCGTGGCCGCGTTCTGCCGCGCCTACGCACGGGCGACGCTGCGCGGCCGGCCCGCGCTCCACGAGGCGATCGCGCAGGTCAACTCGCTCATCGCCACCGACCTGCCCCCGGGCCGATTCGTCACCCTCGCCGTCGCCCTCGTCCAGCCCGGGTCGGATCTCGTCGAACTGGTCTCCGCGGGCCACGGCCCGGTCCTCGTTTACCGCGCCGCCAGCGCGTCCATCGAGTTGCTGCTCGCCGACGGGCCGCCCCTGGGAATCGGGGCGGATTGGGTCGGAGACAGGCTGCCGGGCGGCACGAGCATCACGCTCCAGCCGCGCGACGCGCTCATCCTCATCACCGACGGGTTCTTCGAGTGGCCCCGGCCCGACGGCGAACGCTTCGGGATCGATCGCCTGGGCGAGGCCATCGCCCGCGCCGACCGCGAGGGTGCGGACGTGATCGCCTCGATCCGTGCGGCCGTCGAGGAGTTCGCCGCCGGATCCCCGCAGGAGGACGACCTGACCGCCGTGGTGATCCGTCGGGCCGCTACTGCACCCGATCGTCCGGCGTGATCGCGCGCACGATCCGCAGCGCCCGCTTGCCCTTGAACTGCCCGATCTGCGCCAGGAACTTCCGCTCCCCCTCCACGCACAGCACAACCTGCTCCGACGCCGGCTTCTCCGTCAGGATCAGGTCCCCGGGCGCCAGCCGCGTCAACTCGCTCAGCGTGATCGTCGTGGTGGCCAGCCGCCCCGTGACCAGGAGCCCGGCCTTGCGCAGCCCGTCGCGGATCCCCGCCTCGAACCGGTCCGACTTCAGGTTCTTCGCAGGGCTGAACCAGTTCCGCGAACTCAACTCGTCCACCACCGGCTCGATCACGTTGTACGGGATGCACAGGTTCATCGTGCCAGCCCGGCTCGACATCTTCAGCTCGAACCCCACCACCACCACCACCTCGTTCGGCGGCACGATCTGCACCAGTTGCGGGTTGCTCTCCGTCGCCGAGACCTCGAACGTCATCGCCCGGATCCCCGCCCACGCCTCCGCCAGCGCCGCCAGCCCGCGCGTGATCACGTTCCCGATCAGCCGCGTCTCGATCAGCGTCATCGGACGCTGCGGCACGAACAGGTCCTGCGACGTCCCGCCCAGCAGCCGATCAATGATCGGGTAGATGATCAGCGGGCTGATCTCCAGGCACATCTCGCCCTCGAGCCCGTCCGCCTTCACCAGGTTGAAACTCGTCGGATTCGGCAGGCCCGCGATGAACTCCGAGTACGTCATCTGCTCGCACGTCGCGACCTTCACCTCCACGATCGTGCGCAGGAACCCCGACACCGACGCCCCGAAGTTCCGCGCGAACGCCTCGTGCAGCGTCTGCAACGCCCGCATCTGGTCCTTGCTCACCCGCTCGGGCCGCTTGAAGTTGTACTTGCGGATCTCCGTCGTCGCCCAGTCGCGCGCCACCCGGCTGAAAATCTGCGCCTCGCGAGACTCCTCGACCACCGTCCCGGCGTCCACCGCCGCCATCAACGCGTCCACTTCCGATTGGTCAAGGATGTCCGGCATCGATCCGTCTATCGGACTCCCATCAGCCGACTCTTGAACCCAACCCGCAAGCCCGTGAGGTGTTGGTTCGTGCGTCGCTCTCGCCGCGAATCGCCGCGTTCGTCGCGATCCGCCTTCGCGCGAGGGAGAGAAGCGGGAGGATATATAGAGGGGGGGGGGGGGGGCGAACCGTCCCCGCACGGCAAGCGTCCAATACTTCATCCATGCGCAACGTGATCTGCTCTCTGATCTTCGCGGTGCTGGCGCTCGCCCGGCCGACCCTCGCCCAGCCCCCCACGCCCGTGACCGTCTCCGCCAAGGCGCTGACGGACGTCGTTGCGCCCGGCGACCTCGTCCCGGTCGCGGTGATCTTCGACCACGAGGACGGCTGGCACGTCCACACCAACGCCCCGGTTATCCCCAAGGAACTCGGCGACTTCCCGGCAATCCCCACGCAGATCATCGCCAAGCCCGAGGGCCCGCTCGCGCTCGGCTCGATCCAGTGGCCCAAGGTCGAGTTCGTGATGGTCAACTTCGGGACCCCCGCCCGCTACGGCGTCTTCGGCGGCCGCGCTATCGCCTACCTGCCCGTGCGCGTCGAAGCCTCCGCGACCCCAGGCACCACCGCCACCATCAAGATCGAAACCTCCTACCAAGCCTGCGACGACAAGGTCTGCCTCCCGGAAGAGGGCACCAGCCTCACCGTCTCGTTCAGGATCGTCTCGCTGGAGCAGAAGGCCGCCGCCGGGACGCCGCCCTCCGACCCCGACTTCGCCGGGTTTGATCCCACGGTCTTTGCGAGCGCGGCCTCTCCCGCCACGTCGACCTCGGGCAAGCCCTCGCCGCAACCCGTCAAGTTCTCCGCCTTCGGGTACGGATTCTCGATCGACCCCAGCGGACCCGTCGGGATTCTGCTGCTCATGCTCGCGGCCGCCCTCGGCGGGTTCATCCTCAACCTCACCCCTTGCGTCCTGCCCGTGATCCCCATCAAGATCATGAGCCTGAGCAAGTCCGCCGGAAACCCCAAGCGGGCGCTCTTCCTGGGCATCGTGATGTCCCTGGGCACCGTGGCCTTCTGGGTCGCCATCGGGCTCGCCATCGCGTTCATCAGCGGGTTCACCGCCACCAGCACCCTCTTCCGAACGCCCTGGTTCGCCCTCGTCGTCGGGCTGTTCATCGCCGCGATGGGCGTCGGCATGCTCGGCGCCTTCACCGTCCAACTCCCCCGCGCCGTCTACATGCTCAACCCCTCCAACGAATCCGCCGGCGGGTCGTTCTTCTTCGGCGTCATGACCGCGATCCTCTCCACGCCCTGCACCGCGCCCTTCATGGGCACCGCCGCCGCCTGGGCCGCCACCCAGCGCGCCCCGCTCACCGTCTCCACCTTCGCCGCCATCGGCGCCGGCATGGCCCTGCCCTACCTCGTCCTCTCCGCGTTCCCGCGCCTGGTCGCCAAGGTCCCACGCACCGGGCCCGCCAGCGAACTCGTCAAGCAGGTCCTCGGGCTCCTCATGCTCGGCGTCGCGGCCTTCTTCCTCGGGCTTGGGATCGTCGCCCTCGTCCCCGGTCTCCCCATCGGCCTCAAGGGCGCGTACTGGTGGCTCGTGGCCCTCTTCGTCTCCGCCGCCGGGCTCTGGCTCGCATTCCGCACCTTCTCCATCACTCGCAAGCCGGGTCGACGCGCCTTCTTCGGCCTCGCGGGCGTCCTGCTGGCCGCCGCCTCCGTCGTCGGAGCCGTCGATCTCTCGTACGTCGATCGCTCGTGGACTCCCTACACCCGCGCGACGCTCGACGCCGAACTCGCCAAGGGAAGGGTCGTCGTCCTCGACTTCACCGCCGACTGGTGCATCAACTGCAAGACCCTCGAGCAACTCGTCCTGAGCGATCGGCGGATCAAGGCCGCACTCCGCCAGCCCAGCGTGGCCGCCATCAAGGTCGATCTCACCGCCCGCCAGGCCGAGGGATGGGCCAAACTCAAGGAACTCAACGAGGTCGGCATCCCGCTCCTGTGGATCGCCGGTCCGGGCCTCCCCGACGGCTGGAAGAGCAACGCCTACACCGTCGCGCAGGTGCTCGAGGCCATCCAGAACGCCCAGGGCGCCCCATCGCGCGCGGCCCGATAGATCGCCTCGACGCCGCGCACCGACACCCGCCTACTTCTTCCCCGCACGCGTCGGCAGGAACTCGTCCTCGTACCACTTCGCCCACGCCCGCTGGTCGAAGCCCAGGTGCTCCGTCGATCGGCCCCACGCCCGGCCGCTCAGTGCCACCAGCGACCGATGCACGTCGTACTGGTACGTCACCACCGTCGCGCTCACCACCCGCAGCACCACGCCCTCGGTCACCACCGCGAGTTGCGGATCAAATCCGACCGCGCTGTCCCCTACCACGGGCTGCAAGTCGCTCACATACGCGGTCTGCGTCCCGACGACGATCTGCGCCAGCGAACTCTCCCCCCCACTCCCGCCGCCCGCCCCGGCACCTCCGCCGCCCAGTTGCGCCGTGATGAGCATGGGAATGGCCTGGACCACGTTGAGCACGTCGGCAAGGTGCGCCGCAGCCGCCAGCGCGTCCCGATCCGTCCGCCTCATCCCCTCCGCGATCACGCTCCGCACGCGCTCCGACGCTCCCCCCGTCTCCCGGCATCGCGCCGCGAGCCGCTCCGCCGCCGCGCCACGATGCTCCCGGTCGCGATCGAACACCGCGGCCCACGCCAGCGTCGCGTCCGCCTGATCCGTCCCCAGCGCCGCGAGATGATCCAGGATCGCCGTGCGAACGTCGCCCTTCTCCCTCGCGAAGATCTTCAGCAGGCTCGGGAAGACCACCGGCTCGTCGAACGCTCGCAACTTCTCGATCCCCGCCCGCCGGATCGTCTCGTTCCGCATCGCCCCAAAGTGCTGCGCTCGGATCGTGTACAACTCGCGCTCCAGCGCGACCCGTCGCCGCTGCTCCGCCCGATACGCCTCCTGCCGCGGGTCGGCGGGGTCCGGCACCCGCACCACCCCAACTCGCGTCCCGCCGCGAGACGTCGGCTGCGTGATCTCGCCTTGGGCCAGGGCGCGCGGCGCGGCGACGCCGGCCAGCGCAACCACAACGACGACGCGGAGTGGCATCATGATGAACCGTATGACGCCCGTGTGCGGGACGTGTTCCCCGATCAGGCCGCCGCCCGGTCGTCGCACCGCAGCCCGACACGGAACCCCTCGCCCTCGGGCACACAGCGCGTGACGATGCCCGCTCGGTGCGGCATGGGCCACGCCCCTGAATACAGGCACACCCGCACCCCGGGCTCGACCTCCAGCGGGCTCATCATGCCGATCCCGCGCGGCGTCGAATCCACCAGATCGACCCGAGTGAGGCTGATCGCGCCGTCCTCGTCATAGAACGCCGCCATCGCGGACCCGGTCTCGACAGCGCGTCGCAGCCCGCGGCGATCGAAACGGAACGCGTCGTGCAGCCGGGGAACGTCGATCTTGGGTTGTGCAGACACGGCGGAGCCTCCGGGCCTCCGCGCTCGGCGCGGCGCCGCAGGGGTTATCGTCGCCGCGAGGACGGGAGTTGAGCCCGCGGCGACGCCGACAGCCGCTTCGCCAGACCAAACGCCAGTTCCAGCGATTGCTGGTAGTTCAGCCGCGGGTCGCACGGCGAGGCGTAGTTCCGGCTCAACCCGTCCTCCGTCACCCCGGCCGCTCCCCCGACGCACTCGGTCACGTCCTCCCCGGTAAGTTCGACGTGAATCCCGCCCAGAACCGTCCCAAGCCGCTCGTGGATGCCGATGGTCGCATCCAGTTCGGTGCGGATCGCCTCGAAACTCCGCGTCTTGATCCCCGACGCCGTCGTCGTCGTATTCCCGTGCATCGGGTCGCACACCCACAGCACGCGCAGCGCCGCCGACGACACCCCCTCGACGATCGGCGGGAGCGCCGACTCCACCCGATCTCGTCCCATCCGCGTGATGAAGACCAACTTGCCGGGCTCGTTCGACGGGTTCAACCGCCGCGCCAACTCCGTCGCCTCCGCCACCGTCGCACCGGGCCCCAACTTCACCCCGACCGGGTTGCGAACGCCGCGGAAAAACTCGACGTGCGCACCGTCCAGACCCCGCGTCCGCTCCCCGATCCAGGGCAGATGCGTCGTCAGGTCATAGTACCCGTCGCGTCGCGGCACGCGCCGCGTCTGTGCGCTCTCATACAACAGGTTCAGACCCTCGTGGCTCGCATAGAACTCCGCCCGTGTCAGGTCGTCCACAGAACGCTCACCCAACGCCTCCATGAACTCCAGCCCGTCGGCCAGGTTTCGCGTCATTCGCTCGTAGTCCTCGCGCAGCGTCGCCGGAAGCCCCGCCTGTCGAAGGAACGACAGGTCCCAGTATTCCGGGTGGTGCAGATCAGCGAATCCGCCGTCCACCAAGGCCCGGATGAAGTTCAGCGTCAACGCCGCGTGCTGGTACCCCTGCACCATCAACGCCGGGTCGGGTCGCCGAGACTCGGGCGTGAACTCCGCGCCGTTCACCAGGTCGCCGAAGTAACTCGGGAGCGTGACCGGCCGCGGCCCGACGCCGCCCTCGTTCCCCCCAACCTCGCGGGTCTCCGTCGGGCTCGAGCGCGGCTTGGCGTACTGCCCCGCGAACCGCCCCACACGCACCACCGGCCTCTTCAACCCGTGCACCAGCACCATCGACATCTGCAGCAGGATCTTCAGGCGACTCGTGATGATCGCCGGCCGGCAGTCCCCCAGCGTTTCCGCACAATCACCCCCCTGCAGCACGAACCGCCGCCCCTCCTGCGCCTCGGCCAGCAGGCCCCGAAGCCGCTCGATCTCCCACGACGTCACCAACGGGGGCAGCGTCCTCAACCGCGCGACCGCGGCGTCGACGGCGGCGGCGTCCGGATAGCGCACCTGGTGCGCCGCAAGCCTCGATCGCCACGAATCCGGGGTCCACTCCATCGCTGCCTCGCCGCACCATCACCTCGAGCGCCGTGACCAAGCGTAGCCGGGGACGACTCCGCACCTCCGCTTGCCGCGACCTGACTCGATTTCTCAGAAAAAACCCGAATCGCGCTGAATCCGAGCCGGCGACTTGACGATGGGGCTGGTGAACCCGTTATCCGGCCACGTGCGCCGGCGGGCCCCTGGCCGGGGGATCGGCGGCCAAACCCATCGTCGGCTCGGCAACGGAGTTCCCGACCGGCCGCATCAGGAGTCATGTCGAATGGCAACCAAGTCTCGCTCGTCTCGCTCGCGACGCACCACCAAGGCCAAGCGCCGCACCTCCACCAAGTCCTGGGCCAAGAAGTCCACCCGCAACAAGGCCACCAAGCGCTCCCCCAAGAACAAGGCCCGCCGGACCACCAAGGCCCGCCGCTCCACCAAGGCCAGCAAGAGCACCCGCAAGACCAACTCGAGCGCGAAGAAGTTCTCCTTCGCCTCCTTCAACCGCTCCTGGTCGCGCCGCAAGGCCGCCTGAGTCCGAGCACGTCCGAACCACGCGACGGCCCTCGGGATCCCCGGGGGCCGTTGTGCTTTCCACCCCGTACCCTCCCCCTGTGACCTCTCCCGAGGATCTGCTCGCCTCCCTCGCCGCCGAGGCACTCGCCCGACGCGACGCGCCACGAGCCCCCGGCGGCGCGTGGGTCTTCCATCGCGGCGCCCTGGGCGACTCCGTCCTCCTCTGGCCGCTCCTCCGCCTCCTGCGCCATGGGTTTGGCACTGTTCGCCTCGTCGCCGACGGCTCCAAGGCGGCGCTCGCCGCCCGACACACAGGCGTGATCGGCCTCGACGCCGAATCGCACCGCTTCAACGCCCTCTGGCACGACCCCTCGCCACCGCCCATCGACCCCGATGCCACGCTCGTCCTCGCGTTTGTCCCAACCGACTCGCCTTGGACGCGCGGCGCGCACGCCGCCTTCCCGCGCGCCCGCCTCCTGTGCCTTGACACTCGCCCCGATGCCCTCGCCGCCCGACGAATCGCGGCCCTCGCCCCCTGGGCCGTCGCCCCGCCACGTGCGCACGCCCACGGCCCCATCGTCGCCCACGTCGGCGCCGGCGCCGAGAGCAAGCGCTGGCCCATGAACTACTGGGAATCACTCGTCCGCGACCTCCGCCGACCGGTTCGGGTGCTCGCGGGCGAGGTCGAACGCGAGCGCTTCTCGCCCGCCGACCGCGCCGTCTTCGACAGCATCGGGGGCGAGTTCATCCACGATCTATCCACACTCGAGGCTCGGTTTGCGGACGCCGCGGCATTCGTCGGCGCCGACACCGGGCCGACGCATCTGGCCGCGGCCTTGGGCGCGCGCACGTTCGCGGTCTTCGGGCCGACCGACCCGACGCGGTGGTCGCCCGTGGGCGCCTCTGTGCGCACGATCGTGCCCGAATCCGGGGAGAGTTGGCCAACACCCGATCGCGTGCTCGCGGCGATCGACGCCGACTGACTGCCTATGCCGGAGGGAGGCCCTCGCACCGCCGCCAGGTGCTGAGTTGCCCCAGGTGCATCGCCGGGTGGCTGCAGAGGAGGACCAGGAGCGCGTTGCCCACGAGCGGGAAGTGGGTCCGATAGCCCTCGTCGGGGTTGCTCGCTTGGAGGTGCTGATCAGGGAGTGGCTCGATGGCGGCGATCGCATGGTCGTACCCGTGCCGATAGGCATCGACGAGGCGGTCTATCGGCGGGTAGGTGTCGCCGCGGGCGTCATCGACGCAGGGCGCGCCGGCCTTGAAGAGCGTCTCCCACTCCGGCGGCACGGCGACGGGCGCGGGATCGAGCCCGGCCATGCGGAGGACGCGGGCGGGATAGAGCGACAGGTGGCCCATGATGAACACGGGGTGGTTGGCGGCGACCTGGACTCCGCCGACGACCGCCCGGCGATGGGCGCGTGCGGGGGGGATGCCTGAGAGCAGGCGGTCGGCGTGCCCGCGCACGCGCCTGGCCCCCGCTGCGATGATGCCCGCGAACCCGCTCATCTCGCCTCCTGCCTAGTGGAATAGTCCCCCGTGAAACTCTGGGTGTCGGACCCGATGGGCGCGACGCGGCGGGCCTCTGTGGTGTCCCCGCTGGGTCGGTCGCGCGTCGCCCGATACAACTCGATCACGAGGGTGTCGTCGCAACTGGGCCCATGGCGGTGCTGATCGACGGCGCGGAGGATCGTTTCGGGCCAGCCTTTGTCGCCCACGCTCCCGGCGACGATGCGCTGCATGCCCGCGACGCCCAGGTAGCGCCCGCCGCGTTCCCGCGCCTCGATCGCGCCATCGGTGTAGGCGATGAGGCAGTCGCCCGCGCCGAAGCGGAGGGTGCGCGGCTCGGGGTCGAACTCCTCGCCCAATACAACGCCGAGCACGAAGGTGGTTGAGTCGAGCCGGTCGATGGTGCCGTCGGAGCAGCGGAGGAAGGCGGGGGGATGGCCGCCGCTGGCGTATTCGAGGGTGTCGGCGCGGGAGTCGATGCGGAGGCACATGGCGGTGACGAAGACGGCGTGCGACGAGAGCGTGAGGTGGACGTAACTGTTGAGGAGGCGCAGCACCACGCCGGGCGAGGCGCCGGGGTTCTCGGCGAAGATGCGCTTGAGTTCGCCGTAGAGGCGGTTGACGGTGAGGGCCGCGGGGATGCCGTGCCCGGTCACGTCCATGAGGACGAGGTTGAAGACCTCGCTGCCGTTGGGCCCGGTGCCTCGCTCGGCGAAGAGGTAGTCGCCCCCGATCTGTCGCATGGGCTCGTACGCGTAGTCGAACCGCAGGGGTCCGACCCACGCGGGCTTGGGGAAGAGCGACTCGTGGATCTTGCGGGCGTCGACCAGTTCGCGGCTCACGTCGCGCCAGCGCCCGCGGAGGATGTCGAAGGTCTTGCGCCGGCGGAACCGGCCGTGCCTCCAGGCGCAGACGCCCAGGCCGGGAAGCGGGACGAGCAGCGAGACGAGGATCACGATGATCGCTTGGAGGGTGACGTTCCAGACGCCCGAGCCGTGCGCCGCGGCCGAGACGGCCAGGCCGCCGGTCATCACGGCGTTGGCGCCGATGAGCGGGATGATGGGACGGATGGACTCCTGAGGCGTCCACGGAAGGATGACACAGGCGAAGAAGTGGGTGACGAAGATCGCCCACGCGCCCATCATTCCGCCCAAGATCGCCGACGATGGGCGAGTGCCCCTTGTCGCGGGGTTGCGTGCGTCGCCGGGCGTCGCCTCGCGGTCCGATGTCGCGCCGGCGGCGGGCGCGTTCGACGAGGCCGCGGGCCGCTCCGGCGTCGCGACAGGGCCGGGTGGGACGAGCACCGGCTCGGCGGTCTTGGGCGTGCTCGGGCCGATGCGGACGCCCGGGCCGCGCACGGAACCGTCCGGCATCGTGGTCGAGAGCGCGGGCATCGCGAGCACCGTCATGAGGCCCATCGAGACGACGAGCCAGTAGACCAGTTTGAGCGGCTGGAATCGGGGCAGGCGATCGCGCCACACGTGCACGAATGCCCACCCGAACGCGATGAGCGCTACGAGATTGAGCCCGCCCGAGACCCACCGAGCCCGCATGCCGATCGAGTCTGAGTTGCTCCCGGTGAGCAGCAGGAGCAGGCCCATGACCGCGAAGACGCCCTGCAGGCCGGCGTACCACAGGAAGCGCCGGCGAAGCCACGCCTGCCGATCCGCCTCGACCTCGCTCCCGAACTCCGTGGTGAACGAACTGGTGGTATGGACGCGGCTCATGGGCCGGTGCCCCGATTGGCGCCGGGCACCCAGAGCACGTCGCTGCCTCCATTGGCCGCCCGCGAGAGGACAAAGAGAAGGTCGCTCAGGCGATTGAGGTACTTGACGACCTCCGGGGAGACGCCGCGCGGCTCGGCCTCCGTGAGCCGAACAACTTCGCGCTCGGCCCGCCTCGTGACCGTCCTCGCCAGATGCAGGGCCGCGGCCAGGGCGGTGCCCCCGGGCAGCACGAAACTCGTGAGCGGCGCGAGGCGCTCGTTGAAGCGGTCGATGGCGGCCTCGAGCCGGGCCGTCTGCGTTGCGACAATCCGCAACTTGCCGGACTCCCCGCTGACGAGGGGCACGCAGAGGTCGGCGCCGGCGTCGAAGAGGTCCTGCTGGATCGAGGCCAGCAACGACCCGATTTCGGCCCCGCGCTCACCGGCGTCGCTCGCCCGCGAGGCGACGACCGCCAGCCCGATCGCGGCGTTGGCCTCGTCCACCGCTCCATACGCCTCCACCCGTAGCGACGACTTCGGCACGCGTGCGCCCGTGCCCAGGCCCGTCGTGCCGTCATCCCCCGTCCGCGTGTAGATCTTCGTCAGTTTGACCATGGCACCGTCCGAGCGCGCCCCCGCGCCTGTATACGCGAACCGGTGTAGTCTAGTGACTTCCCAGGTCAGACCGGAGTCACGGAGGTCGCATGTCGAGCCGGGAGGGCATACGCGGGCTGTCGAGGCGATGGTCCTTGCGCGAAGGCGCGGGGTCGGTGCGGCAGGCCAGCCTCCCCGCCCGCGTGCTGGCGTGCAGGGGGCTGAGCGACGAGTCCGCGGCCCGCGCGTTTCTCGAGCCGTCGCTCTCGCAGTTGCACGCGCCCGACCTCTTGCCCAATATCGACTCGGCGGCCGATCGACTGCTCGCCGCCGCCGACGCGCGAGAGCCGATCGTGATCTACGGCGACTATGACGTGGACGGGGTGGCGGCCACGGCGATCCTGTATCACACGCTGCGGGCGCTCGCGCCGGACTCCGACGTGCGCACGTACGTGCCCCACCGCCTCGACGAGGGGTATGGGCTGAACGAGGCGGCGATCGGATCGCTGGCGGCCGATGGGGCGCGCGTGATCGTGACGGTGGACTGCGGGGTGACGGCGATCGAGCCTGCCGCCGCCGCACGCCGGGCGGGCGTCGATCTCATCATCACCGACCACCACAACCCGCCCGAGGGCCCGCTGCCCGAAGCGCTGGCGATCGTGCACCCGCGGCTCCCGGGGTCGACGTACCCGTTCGGCGAACTCTCCGGGGCGGGCGTGGCGTTCAAACTCGCGTGGCGTTTGGCGTCTCGCCGCGCGGGGGGCACGAGGGTGCCGGCGGACGTCCGCACGCTGCTGGTGGAGTTGCTCGCGTTCGCGTCGCTGGGCACGATCGCCGACGCCGTCCCGCTCCTGGGCGAGAACCGTGTGATCGCTCGTCACGGGCTGTCGCGACTGAAGCACTCACCGCTCGCAGGGATACGGCCGCTGGTGGTCGCGTCGGGGCTGGACGGCGACACCATCGACAGCGACCACGTCGGGTTCACCCTGGGCCCGCGGCTCAACGCGTGCGGCCGGCTGGGGCACGCGCGCGAGGCCGTCGAACTCTTCACGACGGCCCGGGGCGAGCGGGCGGCCGAGATCGCCGCGAGCCTCACGGCGCTCAACACGGAGCGCCGAGCCGTGGAACGAAGGATCGCGGAGCAGGCCGCGGAACTCGCGGTCGAGCGCGGGATGACGGGCCCGGACTGCCGGGCGATCGTGCTCGCGCATTCGGAGTGGCACGTCGGGGTGATCGGGATCGCGTGCTCGCGGCTGGTCGAGCGCTTCGGTCGACCGACGATCCTGATGCAGGAGTCCGAGGGCGTGTGCAAGGGCTCGGGCCGGTCGGTTCCGGGCTTCTCGCTGCACGCCGCGCTGCAGCGGTGCGCGGGCAGCCTCGAGTCGTTCGGGGGGCACGACATGGCGGCGGGCCTGCGGGTTCGGAGCGATCGGCTTGCCGCGTTTACCGAGGGCTTCACGAGGATCGCCAACGAGAGCCTGAGCGAGGACGACACGGTGCTGTCGCTGAGTTACGACACCGAGGCCGCGCTGCACGAACTCACGCCCGACGCGATCCGGCAACTCGACCGGCTCGCGCCGTTTGGGGTTGGCAACCCGCGTCCGCGGCTGCGGCTCCGCCGGCTCACGCTCGCCGAGCCTCCCCGCCCGATGGGGGCCGAGCGCAACCATGTCGCGCTGATGGTTGCGGACGGGCACCAGCGACTGCGCCTGGTGGGGTGGGACTGGGCCGAGCGGGCCGCTGCGATCTCGCCCGGCGCGCGGCTGGAGGCGATCGTCTCGGTCAAGATCGAGACCTGGCGGGGCCGAACCCGGGTCGAGGGGCAGATCGAGGATCTGATGGTGGATCGCCCGGCCCCGTCGGCGGTATTCTGAGCGCTTCCCTGTACCCCGCCTCGGGACCCGTCGCCGCCTTCGGAGAGACCCGTGATCCGACGCTCCGCCCTCGCCGCCCTGGCCGCTCTCGCCCTTGCCGCGTGCGACAAGCCCGCGCCGACAGCGGCCCCTGCGCCGTCCAAGCCGTCGGCGGCCGTGGGCCCGCTCCGCGTGGCCGTGGTCCCCAAGGGCACGACGCACGACTTCTGGAAGTCCGTCCACGCCGGCGCGAAGAAGGCCGAGAAGGAACTCGGCGGCGTGACGGTCACGTTCCAGGGCCCGACGAAGGAGGATGACCGAGACCAGCAAGTCTCTCTGGTGCAAAACTTGATCTCGGCGAAGTACGACGCGATCGTGCTCGCGCCGCTGGACAGCCGGGCGCTGGTGGGACCGGTGCGAGACGCGGCGGCGGCGAAGATCCCCGTCGTCATCATCGACTCCGATCTTGCGGCCACCGCGGGCGAGGACTTCGTTTCCTTCGTCGCGACGGACAACCGGGCAGGAGGTCGGCTCGCCGGCCAGCGCATGGGCCGGGCCTTGGCGGGGCAGGGCAAGGTGCTGCTCCTCCGCTACCAGGAGGGCTCGGCGAGCACCGAACTCCGCGAGCGGGGATTCACCGAGGGTCTGTCGGACTTCCCCGGCATCCGGCTCATCGATCCCAAGCGGTACGCCGGGCCGACTCGCGGCAGCGCCCAGGACGCCGCCGAAAACCTGCTCGTCGCCAATCCCGACATCGCGGGCGTGTTCTGCCCCAACGAGTCCTCGGCCTACGGGATGCTGCTGGCCTTGAAGTCGCGAGGGCTTGCGGGCAAGGTCGTCTTCATCGGCTTCGACGCCTCCGATGCCGCGGTCGTCGCGCTCCGCGAGGGAC
Source organism: Phycisphaerae bacterium (assembly GCA_016793805.1). GTDB lineage: Bacteria > Planctomycetota > Phycisphaerae > Phycisphaerales > UBA1924 > JAEUIZ01. Next base: position 48,276 of record JAEUIZ010000057.1, on the reverse strand, counting down.
ACATGGAGGCGATCGTGCTGCAGAATCCGATCCGCATGGGCTACCTCGGGGTCAAGACCGCGGTCGAACACCTGCGCGGCGTCAAGGTGGACCTCCGGGTCGACACGGGCGTCATGCTCGTGGACAAGGCGACGATGGACACGCCCGAGGCCGGGGACCTCCTGAGTCCCAACCTCGACGAGTTGCTCCGGCCGTGACGCGCGCGCTCCGTCAGGCGTCCCCGGCCCTTGCGCTCGCGCTTGCGGCTCTCGCGTTCGCACTGCTTGCGCCCTCGCACCCCCTGACCCTTCTCGACGCCCGGATCGTCCTCCTCCAGACCGCGATCGTCGGGATCGTCGGGCTCGGGATGTCGCTCGTCATCGTCGGCGGGGGCATCGACCTCTCGATCGGCTCGCTCGTGGCGCTGTGCGGCGTCGTCGCGGCGCGGGTCCTCGCCGCCGACCTTGGTTCCCTCAGCGGCACGGCGCTCGCGCCCGTCCTGGCGCTGGCGGCGGCGCTGGTCGTCGGGGCGCTCGCCGGGCTCTACAACGGCCTGCTGATCTCGCTGCTCCGCCTGCCGCCGTTCATTGTCACCCTTGGCACGCTGGGGTTTTTCCGCGGGCTGGCGAAGTGGGCGTGCGGCGGGAGTTCGCAGGTGGGCGCCCCGCCCGGGTGGCTCGCCGAGTGGGTCCGCCTCGCGCCCCGGCCCGCGTGGCTGGTCATCGCGCCGGTCGCATGGCTGCTGCTGGCGCTCTCCACCGTTACCGCCGCGTGGCTGCACTGGTCGGTCCCGGGCCGGCACCTGGTGGCGCTCGGATCGAACCCCGAGGCGGCGCGCCGCGCCGGGCTCCGCGTCGATCGTCTGCGCGTTCTGTCCTACTCGATCTGCGGCGTGTTCGGCGGGCTCGCCGGCCTGATCCAGTTCGCACGACTCGGCGGGATGGGCGATCCGACGGCCCAGGTCGGGCTCGAACTGCGCGCCATCGCGGCCGTCGTCATCGGTGGAGCCTCGCTTGCCGGGGGCCGCGCGTCCATCGCCGGCACCCTGTGCGGCGCGCTGCTCATGGCGTTCCTCGACAATCGGGCGGTCGCGTTGGGCTGGCCCAACTACGTGCAGGAACTGATCGTCGGGCACATCATCATCGTCGCGGTGGTCCTCGATCGCTGGAGGCCGCGTGCCTAGGCCGCTCGACTGGCTCGTCGTCACCGCGGCGTCGCGCGCCCAGGCCCGCGGGTACGAGGCGCAGTTGCGCGGCCGATGGTCCCGCGCCGCCCGCCCGTGCGAGCGATGGCTCGTCGTCCCCGACCCCTTCGACGTGCGCGCCGGGTCCGGCGTCGCCACGGCCATCGCGCTGAACGCGGTCGCGCGCGCACTCGACGCCACGCCGCGGCAGACCCGGGCGGGCACGCCGTTTCGTGGGCGGCGCGTGCTCATCCTTCACAGCGGGGGCGATTCGCGACGCCTGCCCGCCTTCGCGGCGCTCGGCAAGTTGTTCGTGCCCCTGCCCGCCACGCCCGAGCGCGGCCCGCTCGATCTCTTCGACCTCATCCTCGCCGACTTTCTTTCTCTCCCGCACGATCCCGCCGGCCGCGTCGTTGTCGCCTCGGGCGACGTGCACCTCGACCTCCGCCGCGACCCGCCCGACCTCAATGCTCCCGGCGTCGTGGGCCTCGCCTCGCCGGGCTCGCTCGGGCGCGCGGCGCACCACGGCGTGTACGTCGCGGACGAAGGTGGCCGAGTGATCGACTTGCTCCAGAAGCCTGACCTCGACACCTCGCGCCGCCGAGGCGCCGTGCGCGCGGATGGCTCGGCGCTCCTCGACTGCGGGGTGGTCTCGCTCGACCCGTCGGCGGCCGGACGCCTCGCAAACGCACTCACGCCGCACCGACGCGGCGATCCCGCGGTGGACCTCTATGAGCACGTTCTCCCGGCGCTGGTCTCAGGCCGAAGCCGCGCGGCGTACCTTGCGTCGCTGCGAACTCCCCCGATCCCCTCGCTTCGCGCGCGCTGCGAGCACGCCTTCGACGGTCTCCGTGGCATCCCCTTCTCCGTCCGCGTCCAACCCGACTGCCGTTTCATGCACGTCGGCACGACACGCGAGTATCTCGGAGAAGTTGCCTCCGTATCTCGTCCCGTGCGCCCTTCTCACTCGACGCCCGATGGCTGCTTCTCGTGCGACGGCTCGCCAAATGCCTGGATCGCCACGCCGCCCGTGGTCGTCGAGTCCTGCAACCTCTCGCGACGGTGGATCCTCCGCGGCAGCAACGTCGTCGTCGGCGTCCCGCCTGATTCTCGTCGGCACGTCCACCTGCCCCCGCGATGGGGGCTCGCCTGCGTCCCACTCGGGCGAGATCGCTGGACCGCTCTCCGCTTTGGAGATGCGGACGACTTCAAGACCACGCTCGACGCCGGCGGAACCCTCGGGAACGAGGCGCTGGCCGACGTGCTCGCGAGACACGGCGTCGATCCCGCCGACCTCTGGCGACCGGACGAGGAGCGCTCGCTCTGGACCGCGCGCCTGTGGCCCGTCGGTGCGATCGACCGCGTGCTCGACGCGACGGCGTGGTTGCTCACACCGGCCGATGCGCCGCCCCGGGATTGGCACGATCTGCCTCGCTGCGCCGCCGCCGCCCTCCTGAGGCTTGCCAGCCACGCCCGCATGATCCGGCGTCGGCGGGCGGTCCGCCTCCCCGAACGGTTGTTGTGGGTCGGCTCGGCGGCGCTCGACCAGCGCGAGGGCTGGCTCGACGCCATCGCCGACGACCGCGAGGCGCGTGCTGCGCTGGCCGTGCTCGCTCGCGTACCACCGGGCAGGACGAGCGAAGCCTCCGCGGACGCCCGCCGACTCCGGCAGGCCGCCGACATCCTCGGCCGCTTCCCGCGCACCGCGCGGCGCTTCACGGGCCTGCCGGCGTGCGGCCTTCGAGACGCCGCCTTCGAGGCCGTCGCGCGCGTCGTGCGCACTCCCGAGCGCGGCTTGCGTCCTCCGCCCCGTCTCGGCTCGCGCGTCGCCTTCGCGGCTGCTCCCGTGCGCATCGACCTCGCGGGCGGGTGGACCGACACCCCGCCGATCTGCAACGATCGCGGCGGCGCGGTCGCGAACGTCGCTATCACGCTGGCAGGCGAGCCACCGATCCGCGCCTGGGCTCGACGCATCCCCGAGCCGTGCTTCCGCATCCACAGCCTCGACCAGCGCCGGTCGGTCACGATTCGCTCGGCACGTGACGTGGGCGACCATCGCGACCCGCGCGACTGGGCCGCGCTCGCCAAAGCCGCGTTGCTTGTCTGTGGGCTTTCGCCGCGCGGGCGCGCGCGTCTCGGCGACTGGTTCGCTCGTATGGGCGGCGGGATCGAACTCGCGTTTGAGTCCCGTGTCCCCAAGGGCTCGGGGCTCGGCGCCAGTTCCATCCTGGCCGCGACGATCATCGCGTGCCTCGATCGTCTCGCGGGCAGACGCCCGTCGCTCGTCACCATCGTCGAGCGCGTCAGCGCGATCGAGCAGATGGTCTCCACCGCGGGCGGCTGGCAGGACCAGTGCGGGGGACTCGTGCCAGGTTTCAAGATCCTCCGCACTCGCCCGGGCCGCCGGCAGATTCCTCGACCTTCGCTCGTCCGCGTGCCGCCCGCGGCGCTTGCGGACCTTCGCGCTCGCGCCCTGCTCTACGACACCGGACTCCGGCGCCTCGCGCGCGACATCCTCCAGGGCGTGGTGTGGCGGTACCTGGCGCGATCGCCCGAGACCGAGCGCGTGCTCGACGCGCTCGAAGCCGGCGCGGTCCGCATGGCCGAATCGCTCGCCGCGGGGGAGATCGACGACGCTGCGGCCGTGCTGCGCGACTACTGGGGCCTCAAGCGGACCCTCGACCCCGGGACGAGCACACCCGAGGTGGAGGCCCTCATCGCGCGCGTTGCGCCCCTGCTCGCGGGCTACGAGTTGCCGGGCGCCGGCGGGGGCGGCTTCCTCTTCATGATCGCTCGCTCGCCCGCGGATGCCCGCCGCGTCCGCCGCGTGCTCGATTCGCGCCCGCCCAACGCCGACGCCCGCTTCGTCGAGTTCGACTTCGATGACATCGGGCTGCGCACCGGCACGGGCGACTGGCCCGGCGCTACCGTCCCCGCATGAGAACGCTCCCGGCGCCATCGCCCCTGTTCGACCGCTGGCGGCTCGACCCCGACGTCGTCTACCTCAACCACGGCTCGTTCGGCGCGTGCCCGCGCGAGGTGCTCGGCTTCCAGTCCGCCCTCCGCGACGAGATGGAACGCGAGGGCGTGCGGTGGTTCATCGAGCGAGTGGACACGCTCCTCGACCAGTCCCGCGACAGGCTCGCCCGGTTCCTCTCGTGCCGGTCCGACGACCTCGTGTTCGTCCCCAACGCCACGCACGGCGTCGCCACCGCGCTCGCATCCATCAACCTCGCGGCGGGCGACGAGATCCTTGTTACCTCGCACGAGTATCCCGGCTGCATGACCAATGTCCGCCGCGCCGCCGACCGCGCCGGCGCCCGCGTCGTCACGGCGGCGCTGCCCTTCCCCTGCTCGGGCCCGGACGAGATCACCCGGGCCGTGCTCGCTGCCGTCAGCCCAAGAACCCGCGTGGCGCTCCTGAGCCACATCACCGCGCCCTCGGCGATGGTTCTTCCCGTCGAACGTCTCGCGCCCGACCTCGAGTCCCGCGGCATCGCGGTCATCATCGACGGCGCCCACGCCGCGGGGCAGGTCCGCGGGCTCGATCTCACGCGCGTCGGTGCCTCGTTCTACACGTCCAACTGCCACAAGTGGCTCTGCTCGCCCAAGGGCTCCGCGTTCCTGCACGCCCGCGCCGATCGCCACGCGACCCTCCGCCCCCTCTGCCTCTCCAACTTCGCCGACACGCCCAAGCGCGGCCGATCGCGCCTCCACTCCGAGTTCGACTACGTGGGCACGGGGGACTTGACGGCCTATGCCTGCGTCGGGCGAGCGATCGACGTGATGGCGTCCTTCGTCGGCTCGTGGGATGCGGTCTTCCGCCACAACCACGATCTCGTCGTCAGCGCCCGCGCGGCCCTGTGCGAGGCACTGGGCGTTGCGCCCCCGGCACCTGCGGAGATGCTCGGTTCGATGGCCACGATCTTCCTCCCACCGCAGGAGGACGCCGACCGCGCCGCGCGCCTCGCGGTCCGCCCGTCGCGATATCACGACGCGCTCCAGGACGCCCTGGTCGATCGCCACGCGATCCAGGTGCCCGTGTGGTCCGTGGCGGGCGACCCTCGCCGCCTCTTCCGCGTCAGCGCCCAACTCTACAACTCACCCGCGCAGTACCGCTACCTCGCCGACGCGCTGCGCGAGGAACTCGCCCGCGAGGCGGCGCTGTAGCCTCAGGCCTCGTCGAGCATCGCGCGCAGTCGGCGGATCGCGTCGAACGCCTGGAGCGGGCTGAGCATGTCGAGTTTCAACTCGCGCAACTCGCCCAGCGCCGGGTGGTCCACATACTCGGTGAAGAGCCCCATCTGCCCTGCCGCCGGCACCCGCGCCGCGTCCGGCTTCCTGTGATTCGGCCCCGTGCCGTTGGGCTCACCCGCCGCCTCGTGCTCGACCGCCAGGGAAGCGAGCACCTCGCGCGCCCGCGCGATGATCGAGGCTGGGATCCCCGCGAGTTTCGCGACGTGGATGCCGTAACTGCGGTCGCTGCGCCCCGGGACGATCCGGTGGAGGAAGACGATCTCGTCGCCCCACTCGCGGACGGCGACGTGCAGGTTCTGCACGCGGGAGCCCTCGCGGTCCGCCAGCGTGGTGAGTTCGTGGTAGTGCGTGGCAAAGAGCGTCCGTGGGCCGTGCTCGCCCGCCAGGTGCTCCGCGACCGCCCACGCCAGGGAGAGCCCGTCGAGCGTGCTGGTCCCGCGTCCGATCTCGTCGAGGATCACGAGGCTCCGCGGGGTCGCGTTGTTGAGGATCGAGGCCGTCTCGGTCATCTCGACCATGAAGGTGGACTGGCCCGAGTGCAGCGCGTCGTCCGCACCGACGCGCGTGAAGATGCGATCCGTCAGCCCGATCGTCGCGTCCTCGGCGGGCACGAACGAACCCGCGTGCGCCAGGAGCGCGATCAATGCCACCTGCCGGATGAACGTGGACTTGCCCGCCATGTTCGGCCCGGTGATGAGCGCCAGCCGCGGCTCGTTCGCACCGCCCTCGCCCGCGGCCTCGCCCAGGGCCAGGTCGTTGGGCACGAACCGATCCGCCAGCAATGACTCGAGCACGGGATGCCGACCCCCGCGGATCGCCAGCGTGGGCGACCCCACAAGCCGGGGCCTGGTCCACCCGCGCTTGTGCGCGTGCTCGGCCAGCGCCGAGAGCGCGTCGACCTCCGCGGCGGTGTCGGCGAACCGGGTCAACGCCGACCCCACGGCCGACGCCTCGTCGCACAGCGCCGCGAACAGCCGCTGCTCGCGCTCCAGCGCCCTCGCCTCGGCCGTGCTCACCTTCGTTTCGAACTCGCGCAGTTCGGGCGTGGTGTACCGCTCGGCGTTCTTGAGGGTCTGCTGCCGCGTGAACGCCGGCGGCGCCTGCCTCGCCTGGGCCGTTGTCAGTTCGATGTAGTAGCCAAAGACGCGGTTGTACCCGACCTTGATCCCGGGAAGTGAGTGTTCCGCGATCAGCCGTTCCTGGTAGCGCGCCAGCCAGGCCGAGGCGTCGCGACGCAGCATCCGGGCCTCGTCCAAGTCCGCATCCACCCCGTCGCGGATCAGCCCGCCCTCGCGCAGGTGCGGCGGGGGCGCCTCGACGCACATCGACAGGATCCGATCCGCCACCGGCCCCAGTTCCGCTCGCGCCGCCGCGAGCGACTCGGCCTGCGACACGAACGCCGGTGCGCCCGAGAGCGACGCACGCAGTTCGTCCGCCTTCGCCACCGACCGCGCCAGCGCGACGAGGTCCCGGGGCGTGGCTCGTGCCATCGCCAGCCGCCCTGCGATCCGCGCCACGTCCTGGATGCCGTCGAGCGCGCGTGCCACGTCGCCCGCCATCCGCCGGTCCGCCACGAGCGTCGCCACGCACGCCTGCCTCGCCTCGATTCGCGCCGCCTCGCCCAGCGGTCGGACCAGCCACTCCCGCGCCAGGCGTTTCCCCATCGCCGTCCGGCACGCGGGCACGAACAGCCCCACGACCGAACCCTCGCCGGAACCGCCGCGCAGCGTCCGCTCAACCTCCAGCGCCCGCAGGCTGATCGCGTCAAGGACGCACCGACCGCGCCCGTCGTCCAGCCGCGGAGGCGAGAGATGCGCCAGACCGCGCTTCCCACTGACGCCGCCAGCCTTCCCTCCCGGACCAGACCGCGAGTCCACGCCGCCCCAAGTCTCGCGCAGGTGCCGGACGAGCGCTCCCGCCGCCAGCGCCGCGGGTTGATCGTCGCGAAGCCCAAAACCCGCGAGCGACGAGACGCCGTACTGCTCCCGCAGCGCCTCGAGCGCCTCGGCGGGCCGGAACTGCCACGCCGGGCGACCCGTCGCGGAGATCCCGTTCGCCGCGCACGCCCGCGCGATCGTCGACGGGGCCTCGGTCTCGTCGTCCGTTTGCGCGTAGAGCAACTCACGCACCGCGCGCGACGCCAGTTCGTCCGCGAGCGCCTCGGCGCGGCACTCGAACACCACCAGCGACCCCGTCGAGACTTCCACCACCGCCGCGCCCACCTGTCCGGGATCGCGCAGCGACGCCGGCGCCACGCACCCCAGCCGGTTGGGCGTCGCCTCGTCCAGCAGCCCCTCGTCCACCAACGTCCCGGGCGTGAGCACTCGCGTGACGGCACGCTCGACGATCCCCTTGGCGTCCTTGGGGTCCTGCACCTGATCGCACACCGCCACGCGGAAGCCCTGTCCGATCAGCCGGCGGAGGTACACCTCCAACTGGTGGTGCGGGACGCCCGCCATGGGCACCCCCTCGGTCCGCCGGGTGAGCGTCAGGCCCAGCGCCTTGTGGAGCGTCACCGCGTCGTCGTCGAAGGTCTCGTAGAAGTCGCCGATCCGGAAGAGCAGCACGCACCCCGGGTACTGCGCCTTGAAGCGTGCAAACTGCCGCATCGCGGGGGTGTTTCTAGGGTCGGACACAGGGTCTAGCGTACCCGCGCCCTCCTTCGGTCGTCCGATCGTCGGCCCCGCTTGCCCCCCGCCCGCCCCCCCCCGCCCGCCCCCCCCGGCCCGCCCCCCCCTCTCGGGGCGCTACCGTGGCCCCATGTCCACCCCCGCACCCTTCGACCCCGATGCCGCTGGCGCACCCGACTCGGGCGTCTTTGGGCTCCCGTGTGCGCGCGCCGACAGTCGCGTCGTGCTCCTGCCCGTCCCATTCGACGCCACCACCTCGTATGGCCACGGAACCGCCCGCGGACCTGCCGCCATTCTCGAGGCCTCGCGGCAGGTCGATCTCTTTGATCGCCGACTCGGGCGCATCTACGAGCGAGGCATTTTCATGGAGGCCGAGGAGGCGGCGATCGCCGAGTTGTCCGCCCGCGCGCGCGCGCTGGCGGCCCCGATCATCGAACGCGGCGGCGCCGGGCCGGACGACCGCGATGCCCTCGCCGAGATCGACGCCGCGGGCGAGCGCGTGGCGGCGTTCACGTATGAGCGCACACTCGCGGTCCTCCGCGAGGGGAAGGTCCCTGGACTGGTCGGCGGGGACCACTCGACGCCGCTGGGTGCGATCCGGGCGTGCGCCGAGAAGGGAGGGCCGTTGGGGATCCTGCACGTCGATGCGCACATGGACCTGCGCGAGTCGTTCGAGGGATTCCGCTACTCGCACGCGTCGATCATGTGGAACGTGCTCGAGACGGTCCCGGGCGTGACGCGGCTGGTGCAGGTCGGGATCCGCGACATGGGCGAGGGCGAGGTACGAGTCGCCCAGGCTTGGGGCGATCGGGTGCGCACGTTCTACGACGATCAGTGGGCCGAGGCGTTGCTCGCGGGCAGGCCGTTCGCGTCGCTGGTGGCGGAGGCGATCGAGGCGCTCCCGCGGCGGGTGTACGTCTCGTTCGACATTGATGGCCTGGACCCGTGCCTCTGCCCGCACACCGGCACGCCGGTGCCGGGCGGGCTGTCGTTCCACCAAGCGGCCCTGCTGCTCGAAGCACTCGGGCGCTCCGGGCGAAATGTCGTGGGATTCGATCTGGTCGAGGTCTGCCCGGGCGAGGACGAGTGGGACGCGAACGTGGGCGCGCGCATCCTCTACAAGTTGTGCGCCCTGGCCTAGCCCCCCTCCGCCTTCCCCCCACACACCTCCTCACTCCACCCACAGCCTCGGGTGTCGTTCAGCGTGCCGAGTGGAGGCGTGCGAGGATGGCGTCGATCTCGGCGGGCGAGAGGATCGGGAGTCGGCCATGCCCCGTGGCGAGCGCGAGGCGCACGTACGGCACGCAGGTCCCGCAGCCTGTCCCGAAGCCGGTCCGGCGTTGCAGTTCTCGCTCGTCGGTCACGCCCTGGTCGCGGAGGCGGAGGATCGCCTCGAACGGGACGTGTCGGCAGACGCAGCACCACACGGGCGTGTCGGGCACGGAGCATCGTTGACGCCGTCGGCGGGATGGTCCACGGCAGGGGAATCAACCCCCGCGATGGGGTGCGGGGACCGCTCGGCTCAACGCCGTCGCAGCGTTGCGGCGTGGAAGGGTCGGCCCTCGCGCCGGTACTTCCGCTCGAAGTTCGTCCCGACGAGTTCGCCCTCGCGCGCCGAGGCCGGCGGATCGAACGCCTCGCGCGTGAAGGGAGCGCTCCCCCCACTGTCCGTGTTTCCTCCGCCTGCCGGGCCGACCACCGGCTCGGCGTCCGGCGCGGTCCAGCGGGCGAAGTGGTCTTCCATCCAGGCCCAGTAGTCGTCGTGGTCGGTGACGATTCGCAACTCACCCCCCGGGGCGAGCACGCGGGCGGCGTCGGCGAGGAAGCGGTCCTGCACGACCCGTCGCCGATGATGGCGCGACTTGGGCCACGGGTCGGAGAAATAGAGGTGGATCACGCGCAGGATCGCGTCCGGGCAGCGCCAGCGGAGGAACTCGGTCGCATCGGCATGGAGCATGCGCACGTTGGTCAGGCCGGCGCGGCGGATGCGGTCCGCGGCATAGGCGAAGAACTCGTGCTCCCACTCGATCCCGAGGAAGTTGGTCTCGGGCAGGCGGGCGGCCTCGGCGAGGAGGAACGTGCCCTTGCCCGACCCGATCTCGAGTTCGAGCGGGCGTTCCGGGTGCGGGAACCAGGCCCGTGGATCGAGGCGTCCGGCGAGCGGGTCGGTGCCGATGGCGTCGGGGAGGGGCGGGAGGTCGGCGAGGGTGAGCCCGACGGCACCGGGGTCGAGAGGTTGGCCGCGTCCCAGCCCGAAGGACATGCGGGCCGAGTATAGGAGGGTGTTCGCCCGAGTCCGAGATCGTCAGCATCGAGCGATCGTGCCGCCAGGAGATGGACCCGGGGCGGGGGTCTGGACGTATAACCTTTTGGGAAGGAGTGTCCGGGTCTGGCGGCGGGAGGTAGCCCGGCCGATAGATGGGACCGGGCGCAACGGCGTACGGGGACGCCAGGAGGGCCAAGGTCATGGCCGACGATCTGATTTCCTTGATCGACGCGCGACTGGATCGGCAACGGTTCCAGGAGCAGCACTGGGAGGGGTCCTTTGCCGACTATCTGCGGATGGTCGAGAAGAACCCGGCACTGGCGCGCAACGCGTACCAGCGGCTGTACGACGCGATCGTCTCGCACGGGTTCGAGAAGTACAAGGTCTTCAAGAAGGAGTGCGTGCGCTACCACTTCTTCTCCGACCCCTTCGACCACGGCGCGGACGGGATCTTCGGGCTTGATTTCGCGCTCATGTCGCTGGTGGACTTCTTCCGCTCGGCCGCCGAGGGGTATGGGACGGACAAGCGGATCCTGCTGCTGCACGGCCCGGTGGGGAGCAGCAAGAGCACGATCGCGCGGCTGCTGAAGAAGGGGATCGAGCACTACTCGCGCACCGACGACGGCGCGCTCTACTCGTTCTCGTGGATGCTCGACGAGGAGTGCCAGGTGTCGCCCGTCGAGGGCGGGGGCCGCGAGGCCAAGCGGACCCACGCCTTCGCGTGCCCGATGCACGAGGACCCGCTGGTGCTCGTGCCCGCGGAAGCGCGGGCGGACCTGGTGGCGCGGCTCAACGACAACTACAAGCCCAAGCACCACCACGGCAAACTGCGCATCGCCAACGAGCCCGACCCGTTCTGCCGGAAGGTCATGGACGACCTCATGCGGTTCTACCAGGGCGACTGGCGGCGGGTGATCGAGCACGTGCGCGTGCGGCGGATCGCGCTCTCGGAGAAGGACCGCGTGGGCATCGGGACCTTCCAGCCCAAGGACGAGAAGAACCAGGACTCGACGGAACTCACCGGGGACATCAACTACCGCAAGATCGCGCAGTACGGCAGCGACAGCGACCCGCGGGCGTTCAACTTTGACGGCGAGCTCAACATCGCCAACCGCGGGATCTGCGAGTTCATCGAGGTGCTGAAACTCGACGTGGCCTTCCTCTACGACCTGCTCGGCGCGTCGCAGGAGCACACGATCAAGCCCAAGAAGTTCGCGCAGACCTACATCGACGAGGTGATCCTCGGGCACACCAACGAGCCCGAGTACAAGCGGCTCCAGTCCAACGAGATGATGGAGGCGTTCCGCGACCGCACGATCAAGATCGACGTCCCGTACAACATCCGCCTCTCGGACGAGATCAAGATCTACATGAAGGACTTCGGCCCCGGGCGGATCAAGAACATGCACGTCGCCCCGCACACGCTGGAGGTGGCGGCGATGTGGGCGGTGCTGACGCGGCTGGACGAGCCCAAGAAGGCCGGGCTCACGCTGCTGCAGAAGATGAAACTCTACGACGGGAAGGCGATCCCCGGGTTCACCGAGGACTCGATCAAGGAACTGAAGGAAGAGGCCCCGCGCGAGGGAATGGACGGGATCTCGCCTCGCTACATCCAGGACAAGATCAGCAACACGCTGGTCAGTCGGCAGGCGGTCGAGGAGAAGTCGATCAACCCGTTCATGCTGCTCAACGAGCTCGAGAGCGGGCTCTCGCACCACTCGCTCATCTCCGACGAGGACACGAAGAAGCGGTACCGGGAACTCCTCGCGATCGTGAAGGAGGAGTACGAGGACATCATCAAGGGCGAGGTGCAGCGGGCGATCAGCGCCGACGAGGACGCCATCCGCCGGCTCTGCGCCAACTACATCGAGAGCGTGCGCGCCTACACGCAGAAGGAGCGGGTCAAGAACCGCTACACCGGGCGCGACGAGGAGCCCGACGAGCGGCTCATGCGGAGCATCGAGGAGAAGATCGACATCCCCGACAGCCGCAAGGACGACTTCCGCCAGGAGATCATGAACTACATCGGGGCCCTCGCCCTCGACGGCAAGAAGTTCGAGTACAACACCAACGCCCGGCTCTACAAGGCGCTGGAACTCAAACTCTTCGAGGACTCCCGCGACACGATCAAACTCAAGAACCTCGTCTCCAGCGTCGTCGACGACGACACCCAGGCCAAGATCGACGTCGTCAAGCAGCGGCTCATCAAGCAGTTCGGGTACAACGAGACGAGCGCCACCGACGTGCTGAACTACGTGGCGAGCATCTTCGCACGCGGGGACAAGAAGAGCAAGTAGTCCATGCGGCGGGCCAGCGGACGATCGCCGCCGAGTCGGCGTACGCTCTGCCCCATGAGCATCACCAAGCGCTGCGCCTCGCCCGCCGACGCCTTCAAGGACCTCGCTGCCCAGGGCGTCATCCGCGACGGGATGACCGTCATGGTCGGGGGCTTCGGCCTCTGCGGGATCCCAGAGCACCTCATCATCGCCCTCCGCGACACCGGGCTCAAGGGCCTCACCTGCATCTCCAACAACGCCGGCGTCGATGACTGGGGCCTTGGGCTCCTCCTCCAGACCCGCCAGATCAGGAAGATGATCTCCAGTTACGTCGGGGAGAACGCGACGTTCGAGAAGCAGTTCCTCTCCGGCGAACTCGAGGTCGAGTTCAATCCGCAGGGGACGCTGGCCGAGCGCATCCGGGCCGGGGGGGCCGGCATCCCGGCGTTCTACACCGCCACGGGCGTCGGGACGCCCGTCGCCGCGGGCAAGGAGATCCGCGAGTTCTATCGCCCCGCCGACGACACCCGGCACCAGAACCGCACGCCCGCCGCCACCGCCGGGACCTTCGAGCAGATGGCGCCTCGCGTCGGCCCGCGCGCCCCGGACGCCCCCAGACGGCGGGAGTACGTGCTCGAGACCGGGCTGTACGCGGACCTGGCGCTGGTCAAGGCCTGGAGAGCCGACGAGTTCGGCAATCTCGTCTACCGCAAGACGGCACGGAACTTCAACCCCATGATGGCGACGGCCGCCGCGTTCGTGATCGCCGAGGTCGAGGAGGTCGTCCCGACCGGCACGCTCGACCCCGACGGCATCCACACGCCGGGGAGTTACGTCGATCGCCTCGTGCGCACCGTATCCGAGAAGCGGATCGAGCAGCGGACGGTCAGCAAGGCATAGCGACCCGCCGGACCCCTCCGCGACCAACACCAGGCCGCCGGGTGCGCCGAGCGTCGGTTCTAGGATTGCCCATGCGGCCCGACGTCTGCTATTACGATGGCGCGTGCGGAATGTGCCGGCGGACCGCGCGCACGCTCGCGGCGCTCGACTGGCTCGGCCGCCTTGCCTTCGAGGATCTGACTCGCTCGCGCGATCTGCCCGTCTCGATGGACGCGGCGATGTCCGGGATGCCGATGCGCACACGCGACGGAACGGTGCTGGTCGGATTCCCCGCCGTTCGAAGGGCGCTCCGGCAGACGCCGCTGGGGTTCGTCCCGGCCCTGATGCTTCATCTGCCGGGCGTTGCATCGGCCGGCTCATGGGCGTACGGGCACATCGCGCGCCGGCGGCGGAGGGCGTGCGACGCAGCGGCACCGGCGGTCGGGCGGCAGGGCGCGACCGCGTTTGGGCGGGCGTCGCCATGATCGAACCGAGCAAGGTCCAAGAGGCCGCCGAGGCGCTGCGGGCCGGAAGGCTGGTGATCCTGCCGACAGAGACGGTCTATGGCCTCGCGGCCCACGCGGGCTCGCGCGAGGCGCTGGCGGCATGGGCTCGCGTCGCGGGCGAGGTGCGCGGGCCCATCGCGTGGCATGCGCCCAGCGCCGCGGTGGCAGCGGAGGGGATCGGCGCCGTCTCGCCCGTGCAACAGCGATTGCTGAGGCGGCTCCTGCCCGGGCCGGTGACGCTGGTGATCGAGCGCGAGACGAAAGAACTCGGCGCGATGCGGCCGCGAGTCGGGGCGCTGCCCGGGACGATCGACGATGGGCTGGTGGTCGCGGTTCGTGTGCCCGAGGACGAGACGGCCCGCGCGATCCTCGCGCAAGCGTGGGAGTCGGGCGTTCCCGTGATGGCCGAGAGCGTCGCGTCGGCGGGGCTGGGCAACGGCCTGGCCGCCCCCGCGCCGCCGGCGGGCGTCGCTCTCGTCATCGACACCGGCACGACACGGTATCGGCGGGCATCGACGCGCGTTCGCCTCACACTCGCGGGCGGCTACGCCGTCGAATCCGTCGGCGCGCTCGACGCGCGCGTCGTCGATCGGGCGGCGGAGCGTTCGATCCTGTTCGTGTGCACCGGGAACACCTGCCGGAGCCCCATGGCCGAGGCGATCACGAGGCATCTGGCCCAGCGGAACGACGGCCCGGGCCGACCCCGAGTGCGGGTGCGTTCCGCCGGCGCGGCCGCCACGCCCGGGCAGCCCATCACGCGCGAATCGGTGCGGGCGTTGGACGCGATGGGGGTAGCCACCAACGAGGCGAAGCGGCACACCTCGCGGGAACTGACGCGGCAGATGATCGCCGATGCCGACGAGATCTACGCGATGACGGCCTCGCACGTCCGCGCCGTGCTGGAGATCGACCGGACCGCCGGGTCCAGGACCTCGACACTCGACCCGTCGGGAGCGGACGTGCCCGATCCGATCGGGGGCGGGCAGGAGGTGTACACTCGGACGGCGGAGCGGCTCGCGGCGCTCATCCTCGCCCGTCTCGACGCCGAGGCGTAGCCAGGACGACCGGCCCGGGCCCCCGCGCGGAGACGGGCCGATGCGCATCGCGATGAGCGGGGACCACCGGGGGGCACAGGCGGCGAAACTGCTGGCGGAGCGGCTCCGCCGCGACGGGCACGAGGTCGAACTCCTGGGCGAGCCGGGCGAGGCGATGGTGGACTATCCCGAGCCGGCGTACCGGGTCGCCAAGGCCGTCGCCGATCGCCGCGCCGATCTCGGGCTGCTCATCTGCGGAACCGGGATCGGCATGAGCATCGCGGCCAACAAGGTCAGGGGCGTCCGCGCGGCGGTGGTCCACGATGAACTGACCGCCCAGATCAGCCGAAGCCACAACGACGCCAATGTGCTCTGCCTCTCGGCGGACCTCCTCGGGCAGCGCCTCATCGAGAGCATCGTCGGGGTGTGGATCAAGACCCCGTTCGAGGGCGGCCGCCACGCGCGCCGTCTGAGCAAGATCGCCGCGATCGAAGACGGGAAGGACCCGTCGAGGGTACAAGGCTAGCCCGCGGCGTCAACTGCGGCGTTCGAGCGTGGCGCGGAGACGAAGGACCAGGTCGGCTCGATCCGCCGGCGCGAGCCCACCACGGAGCGCCTCGCGCGGCCATGTCCAGACCGTCTCGCGCGGGCGGGGGTCGTCGGCGTGGCGCGGGATGACGTGCCAATGCACATGCGGGACGACGTTCCCGAGGCACTCGTAGTTGATCCGCGGCGGCCCGTCTCGCCCGGAGGTCGGGAACGCCGCACGGATCGCCGACGCGACCCGGCGCACGTCGTCAAAGAGTGCGGCCTGCCGGGCTGGAGCCCACTCGCTCAGGTGCTCGACGTGCTCCTTGGCGACCAGCACGCACCAGCCGCGCGGGCCCTGATGCTCGCCGAGCCGAACCCACGACTCGGCGAGTTCGGCGATGTGGTCCGGGTGGCTCGGCCCAAGTCGGACGCTCTCGCAGAGTGGGCAGGTGGTGGTCATGGGAATCGGCGGCCGGCGAAGACGAACGATGGGCACACCGCGGGGTCGGGCTAGAACACTCGCTTCGAAGGATTCGGCGCGACGTTATCGCGCCCCAGCACGAGAAGGTCCGCGATCTCGATCGCCTCCGCGAACGACTCGCGGGCGCGGTCCACGTCGGCGGCGTTCGGCAGGACCTTGCCCTGCTCGAGGTGCTCGACCGTCGGGATCGCGTCCCCGCAGATCAGCGTCGAGAACCGCGACCCGGCCAGGATCAGCCCGCACAGGCCGGGCGTCACGCCCGGGAGCGGGAAGAGGTCGAGCCGCTCGCCGCGATGATCGGCGAGGTGGTCCGGCGCGGGCTGGCATCGGCGGAGGATCGCCACCTCGCGCTCCAGCGCCTCCTTGAGCCGGTCGTCGTTCTCCTCGGCGGCCTCGTGGAGTTTCGCCACCAGTGCCGCGCCGATCGCCTCGCGCTCCGTCTCGCTGATCCACCACGTCGCGTGATCCAGCGCGGGGAGGGCACGGCGGAGTTCGGGGTTGAAACTCGTCAGGAAGACGTGCGTGATTCGCGAGAGTGGAAGCCCCACTCGCTCGTCGAGCCGTGAGGCGAGCGCGGAGTCTGGCAGTCCGGGATCGACGAGGATCGCCTTGTCGCCAGCGCGAAGGAGCGTGCAGGTGGAATGCCCGGGCCGCACCGGCGTGCGCTCGTCGCGGAGCGGGTGGGCAGGCAAGGCGCCGATGCTGATGACGCGGAGGTCGATCACGGCGCGATGCTAGCGCGCACGCCGGCGGTTGATCCGGTCGAGGAACGCCCCCCCGAGGTTGCGCAGGCTCACCTGCGGCAGCGGGATGGGGAGCCGCCCCAGGCCACGGATCGACTCGCGCGCGATCCGCCACCCCGCCATCAGTCCCGTCGCGAGCGAGCCCCGGGGCTTGTGATCGTTGGGCCGAAGCAGCAGGATCGTCGCGTCGTCGGCGAGTGCGGCCTCGCCCCCAAGGGCCGCGAGGAGCGCGGGGATGAGCGCCGCGGGATCCGTCGTGGGCAGCGCGTCCAGCCGCGCGAGGAGCCCGGGCACCCCCAGCATCTTCCCCTGCTCGTCGCGGGCCTCGATGAGCGAGTCGGTGTAGAGCAGGAGCAGGTCGCCCCGCGCCAGCCGGATCGTGAACGTGTCGTACCCAACCTGCTCGGCGATCCCCAGCGGGATGTTCGAGGGTTGATCGCCCGACGCGCCCGCCGCGGCCCGCGCCTGCGCGACTTGCCACGAGCGGGTCGCGGCGCGATACACCATCGGCGGCGGGTGCCCGGCGTTCGAGAGCACGATCTCGTCCGTGGGCGTCCAGTACGTTGCGACGATCGCCGTCGCGAAGCCGGACATCTCCGCCAGGCGTGTGAACTCCGCGTTGACGCCCGAGACGAGCAGCGTCTGATCGACGTAGTTCACGTAGCGCCGCATGAGGTTCCGCAGCGAGGTCGCGACCCCCGCCACCGCCGGCCCGTGCCCGCTCACGTCCGCCAGCAGCACCCGCACGATCCGCCCTGTCGCGCAACTGGAGAGATAGTGAATGTCGCCCCCCTCCGCCGCGTTCTCGTGCGGGCGGGCGTAGACCCACGCGTCCACTCCAGGGAGCGTGACCGCGTTGTCCGTGGCCCGGTTCCCGCCCCACACCTCGAGGCACTGCATCGTCGCCACGATCTGCGGCGCGGGCGCGACAACTGGCTGGGCGGATGGGTCGGCGGGGGTCGGCATCGGGCCCCACACGCTAGCCCGCGCGACGCACCCGCTTCTACGCTTCCCCATGAGCGAGGTCCACGAGTTCTCCAACGGCGTCCGCCTCCGGCGCGACCACCTGCTCCCCGTCCAACTCGAGCGCTACGCCGAGATCAACCTCCACGAGCCCGAAGAGGAGGCATGGATCACCAAGATGCTCGACGAGATCGGCGAGGCCGGTCTCTTTGTCGATGTCGGCGCCGCGGTCGGGTACTACTGCTTCCTCGTGGCCCGCCTGCGGCCCAAGTTCGAGATCCGCGCCTTCGAGCCCGACGCCGCCAACCGCGCACGCCTCGCCGAGAATCGGGCCCTCAATGGCAATCCGACCATCCGCCTGCACGCCCAGGCCGTCTGCGACCGGATCGGCTCGGCGACGCTCGCGGGCGAGGGCTTCATGGCGATGCTCGCGCCGGGCCAGGGCAAGCCCGTGCCCACCACGACCCTCACCGAGATCGCGGCCGGCGCCGGTCGGCCCATCGACCTCCTCAAGATGGACATCCAGGGAGGCGAGCACGCGGCCCTCATCGGCGCCGAGGGTGCGCTCAAGCAGCGGCTCATCCGGCGATGGATCGTCGGCACCCACCACCCCGACCTGCACGCCTGGTGCGTCGATCGTTTCCGCGGGCACAAGTACCGCATCGTCTTCGAGGCCGCCCAGGTCCCGCACCAGCCCGACGGCATGATCGTCGCCGCAGCGCCCTAGTCGTTCGGTACGGCAAGCGGTGGGGATGCCGCATGCCTCTGACTCGGCGCACGCGGCGCGTCGGGTCGAACTGGTGCTATCGTGCGCTCTCGACTCCTCGGTGCCGGAGCCCCTCATGCACAAGCGTCTTTGTCGGAGCGTCGTGGCGGTCGCGGTGTCGGTGTGCGGCGCTGGCGCGCTGGCCGCCGACGACCTCGCCGCCCGGGTTCAAGCCCTCGCCAAGCAACACCCCTTGCTCATCGACACCACCACGATCGGGACCAGCCGCCAGGGAAGGCCGATCGTGGTGATGCGGGTGACCAATCGCGGCCCGCGCGCCGACGACGGCCCGCCGCCCCCGGCGCCCGAGCATCGGCCCGCGCTCCTCATCGTCGCCGGGCTCGACGGACGCCACCTCGTGGGCGCCGACGTGGCGATGGGGCTCGCAGAGGAACTCGCCACCAAGCACGCCGGCCCGCTCCATCGTGCGACGGTCTACATCGTGCCGTGCCTGAATCCAGATGCGCGGGCGTGGACGCTCGATGGGAAGCACCCGAAGATGGACTTCGGCCGCGGGCAATCGCCCATCGACGCCGACCGTGATCGGCGCACGAGCGAGGACGGGGCCGAGGACCTCGACGGCGACGGCGTCGTGACGCTGATGCGCGTGCGCGACCCCTCGCCCGGTTCGGGCTTGCGAGCGGAGTTCGTCATCGACCCGGACAACGCGGCGATCGTCCGCCGACCCGACCCGGCCAAGGGAGAGCGGGCTTCCGTTGCCCTGCTCGCCGAGGGCATCGACAACGACGGCGACGGTCGATTCAACGAGGACGGCATCGGCGGGAGCGCGGGCGGGGGCGTGGACCTCGACCGCAACTTCCCCTACCGCTGGCCCGAGTTCGCCGACGGCGCGGGGCCGTTCCCGCTCTCCGAGCCCGAGACGCGGGCGCTGGCGGACTGGATGCTCAAGGCGCAGAACATTGCCGCGGTCGTGGTCTATGGGCCCGGCGACAGCATCGTGGCTCTCCCCGAGGCCGGGAAGTTGGAGCCCGACGGCACGACGCCCACCGGCATCGAGAACGACGACAAGACGCAGTATGACGAGATCGCCAGGCTCTTCAAGGACGCGACGCACATCGCCGAGGCCACGCCCGCCGATCGGCCCGGTTCGCTCCACGGCTGGGCGTACGCGCACTACGCCGTCTACGCGATGAACACGCCGCTGTGGGTCCGGCCGGACCAGATCAAGAAGCCCGAGCCCAAGCGCGAGGAGGTCAAGGGCGACACGCCCGAGGCCGGCGACAAGCCCGAAGCGCCGGTTCCTCCGCCCGCGCCCAAGCCGATCGCGCTCGACGATGCGGAGCGTGCCGAGGCTGGGCTCGCCTCGCACGAGTCCGAAGCGCAGCCGCCCGCGCCGGGCGGTGGACGCGGCGGGATCCGTCGCGGAGGTCCCCCCGGCGCCGCGCCGCCAACCCCGGCCGGAGGCGACAAGAAGCAGGGCGACGACGCCAATTGGCTCGCGTACGACCAGGAGCGAGTCAAGGCCGGCGACCCATCCGGCTTCGTCCCCTGGAAGCCCTTCAACCACCCGCAACTCGGCCCCGTCGAGATCGGCGGCTTCGTCCCTGGCTTCCGGCTCAATCCGCCCGCGGGCGAACTGCCCCGGCTCGTCTCCGAGCAGGCGGCGTTCGCCATCGGACTCATGGGCCGATTCCCGAGAGTCGTCGTCGGCGAGCAGCGCGTCGAGCGGCTCGGGCCCGGCCTGTGGCGCGTCTGGGTCCGGGCCGTCAACGAGGGTCCCATGCCCTCGCTCTCGGCCATCGGCGTCAAGGCCCGCCGCCACCTCCCCACCATCGTCCGCCTCGACGTTCCGATGGAACGCGTCATCTCCGGCGATCGCGTCAATCGCTTCTGGTCCATCCCCGGCAGCGGCGGCATCGCCGACAGCGAGTGGACGATCCGCGGCGACGCGGGATCGGAAGTCTCGATCGAGGTCGCGCCCTCGATCGGCGCCAAGACCATCGTGAAACTCAGGCTCGAGGAGGCCGCCCGATGAACCGTACCGTGCTCCGCGCCCTCGCGGCGGGCCTGCTCGCCGCATCGCCCTCGCTCGCCCAGCCCGACATCCCAGGCAAGGTCCCGATCGCGTTCAATCGGTACTACACCTACGCCGAGTTCGAGTCGCACCTGAAGGCGATCGCCGCCGCGTATCCCGAACTGGTCGAACTCCGCAGCCTGGGCAAGAGCCTCGAGGGTCGCGACCTCTGGCTCGCGATTGTCAACTCGCCCAAGACCGGCCCGCACACCTCCAAACCCGCCATGTGGATCGACGGGAACGTCCACGGCAACGAGATCCAGGCCGGCGAGGCCGTGCTCTACTCGATCTGGTACCTGACCAAGGCGTACGGGCAGGTGCCGGACCTGACCAAACTCCTCGATTCCTACTCGTTCTACTTTCTCCCGAGCCAGAACCCCGACGGACGCGAGAGTTGGTTCCGCGATCCGCACACGTCGAGCAGTTCGCGCTCGAACCTCCGCCCGGTCGACGGCGACCGCGACGGGCTCTTCGATGAGGACGGTCCGGACGACCTCGACGGCGACGGACAGATCACACAGATGTGGAAAAAAGACCCCTCGGGCCGCTTCCTGCGCGACCGTGCAGACCCGCGTGTGTTCGTCCAGGTCGAGCCGGGCCAGCGCGGCGAATGGACGCCGCTGGGCCAGGAGGGCATCGACAACGACGGGGACGGCCGCATCAACGAGGATCCGCCCGGCGGCGACGATATGAACCGCAACTGGCCGAGCGACTGGCAGGCCGACTACGTCCAGTTCGGCGCCGGGCTCTACCCCTTCAGCAACCCCGAGCCGCGGGCGATCGGGCAGTTCATCCTGTCTCGCCCCAACATCACCGCCGCGCAGTCGTATCACAACGCGGGCGGGATGATCCTCCGCGGGCCCGGCGCCTCGTACCGCGAGAGCGCGTATCCCGGCTCGGATCGTGCCGTCTACGACCAGATCGCCGCCAAGGGCGAGGACATCCTGCCGTACTACCGGTCCCTGGTCATCTACCGCGACCTCTACACCGTCTACGGCGGGTTCGTCAACTGGTGCGCCGAGGGGCTCGGGATCTTCAGTTTCACCAACGAGATGTGGACCGCCGGCAAGTACTTCCAGCGCGACATCACCAACCCCGACGACAAGCGCATGTGGCTCTTCCGCGACCGCCTCCAGTTCGGGCTCACCTTCAAGGACTACACCGAGATCGAGCACCCCACCTATGGCAAGGTCCTCGTCGGCGGGCTCAACAAGTGGTCGTCCCGCGTCACGCCCGCGTTCCTGCTCGAAGAGGAGTGCCACCGCAACTTCGCCTTCACCATGTACCACGCCGACCAGATGCCACTCCTCGCGTTCGAGCGCGTCGAGGTCGCCAGGGCCGGCGAGGGTCTATGGCGCCTGACGGCCGAGGTCCGCAACCAGAAACTCATCCCCACGCGCGGCGCCTGGGCCCGCGAGAAGGGCATCGGACAGCATGACCTCATGCTCTGCACGCCGGCCGAGGGCGTCTCGATCTCCGCCGCGGGCTATCCGTCCTCGTGGCTGGACCAGCGGATGTCGCCCGTCCGGCACGAGCCGGGGCGCCTCCAACTCGCCGGCGGCATCCCGGGTCAGGGCAGCGTGATCTTCCGCTGGTTCCTCGCCGGACCCGAGGGCGGGAAGGTCACGCTCCGCTACGAGGCCGAGAAGGCCAAGACGATCGAACGAGACGTGGTCCTCGAGCCGACGCCGTGACTCGTGCGCTCGGAGCGCTGGACGCCCGGCCCTACGCCAGCGCGCCCGCGACCTTCACGAGCCGCGCCGCGATCGTCGCGAGCCGATCCGCGTGGGCCTTGTCCTTGAGCGAGCCGTCGGGGTTGAAGGCGTTCTGGGCCGCGCTGACCGCGAGTTGCTCCGGGAGCACGAGCACCCCGATGTTGCCCAGGATCGCGCGCAGGTGCACGAGCCCTCGCAGCCCGCCCAGTGCGCCCGTGGAGGCGCTGGCGATCGCCGCCGTCTTGCCCGCGAACGCCGCCAGTGAGCCCTCTCCCGGCGCCGATCGTGATGCCCAGTCGATGAGGTTCTTGAGGTACGCCGACACGCTCGAGTTGTGCTCCGGGCTGGCAACGAAGAGGGCGTGGTGCTCGCGGAACGCGGCCTTGAGCGCCACCGCCGCGGGTGGGAGCCCGCCCCGCGCCTCAAGGTCCCCGTTGTAGAGCGGCAGGTCCACCGGCGCGAGTTCCGTCGCCTCGCCCCCGGCCGCCCGGATCGCCGCGGCCGCTGCCGAGGCCAGCCGACGGTTCCACGACTCCGACCGCGCGCTCCCCGCGATCACCAGCACTCGCACGTTCGCCATGACGACCGCTCCCTTGCTCGCGGATCCCGCCGCTGACCGTCGATCGTAGCGAGCGGTATGCTGCGCGCGAAACCCGCCGGGCCGCTCGGCATCCAACACGCGTTATGCCCCTCCTCGCCGACTCCGCCGCCGTGCTGCCCGCCACGATCGTGCTCGGGATCGTCGCGGCCTACGCGCTCACCGGCGCGGCCTTCTGCGCCGCCTTCCTCGCGCGCGGGCTCGCTCGCCTCGACCACGCCTCGCACGGCGCCCATCCCCTCTTCCGCGTCTTCATCGTCCCCGGCGTGATCGCACTCTGGCCCCTCGTGCTGCGGCTCTGGCTCCGCGCGGGCAAGCCATGATCGCCCCGCAGCGCCGAACGCACCTCCTCGTCTGGATCGTGCTCTCGCTCGCGCTGCCGGCCCTCATCGTCGCCGCGCTCGTCGCACGCCCGCCGGCCCCCGCCACGCGAGAGGCCCCGCCGTGAGCGTCTCCTACACCTGGGTCGGCTGGACGAAGCACAAGAAACGCTACGACGCCGTCCTGCTCGTGGCCGTCGCACTCTTCCTCGCGGCGTTCATCGGCCTGTCGCTGGTCGGCCCCGTCGCGTCCCGGCCCTCGCTCCCCATCGTCCTCATCCGCGCGCTAGGCCTGTGCGCGATCCTCATGCTGCACATCGTCCTCTGGATCGGGCCGCTGGCACGACTCGACCGCCGCCTCCTCCCGCTCCTCTTCAATCGTCGCCACCTGGGCGTCGCCACCTTCTTCGTCGCTCTCGCCCACGCCACCCTCTCCGTCCTCTGGTACCACGGGTTCGGCAATCTCAACCCCCTCGTCTCGCTCCTCGCCTCGAACACCAACTACCTCTCCTTCTCCCGCTTCCCGTTCGAGGTGCTCGGCCTCGCGGCGCTCGCGATCCTCTTCCTCATGGCAGCCACCAGCCACGACTTCTGGAACCGCAACCTCTCCGCGCGCACCTGGAAGCGACTGCACATGCTCGTCTATTGGGCCTACGCGCTCCTCGTGGGCCACGTCGCGCTCGGTGCGATGCAATCCGAGCGGCACCCGCTGCTCGCCGCCGCGCTCCTCCTGGGCGTCGGCGTCACCGCCGGCCTCCACATCGTCGCCGGCTCGCGAGAGGTCCGCGTCGATCGCGGCGTCGCGCTCGCGCCCGACGGCACGTTCATCGACGCCTGTTCCATCGACGAGATCCCAGAGGGCCGCGCCCGCATCGTCTGCCCTCGCCGCGCCGGCGGCACCGGGACACGCGGCAGCCTCTGCCACGAGCGCATCGCCATCTTCCGACATGGCGGCACCATCTCCGCCGTCAGCAACGTCTGCGTCCACCAGGGCGGGCCGCTGGGCGAGGGCAAGATCATCGACGGGTGCATCACCTGCCCCTGGCACGGGTGGCAGTATCGGCCCGCCGACGGACAATCGCCCCCACCGTTCCACGAGAAGATCCCCACGTACGAGGTCCGCATCTCGGGTCGGCGAGTGCTCGTCAACCCGCGCACCCTGCCCCCAGGGACGCCCACACCTCCTGCCGCAATCCCGCCCGACGAGCCCCCGCACACCCCGGCCTGAGAAGTCGCCCTCGATGCCTGACCACCCACACACCACCGACGAGTTCTTCGTGGGCTATCTGCCGCAGATGCCCCCGGGCATCGGCCGACGCACTCGTGCCGCGGCGGGCCTGCTCGCGGCGCTCGCGCTCGCCTTCGCCGTGCTCGCCGCGCTCACCCACGCCAACCCGGGCGACGCCGCGTGGGATGCCGAGCCCGCCTCCATCGAGGGGCTCTTCCTCTCGCGGCCCACGCCCATGATCCTCCGCGAGACGCCCGACGGCCCGCGCACCGTTCTCCTCGTCGGTGCGGGCAAGTGTGGCGCCTTCGGGGGCTATTGCGTGCCCGGACAAGATTGGCGCCCCGCCGCCGACGCCTTCGACCAGCGGCTCGTGCGCGCCTCCGGGACGCTCCTGCACCGCGCCGGCCGCGCGATGCTCGAACTCGACCAAGGACCAAGGGCCGTGGCCGTGCTCGACGACCCGGCCCGCGCCGCGGCCCTGGCCGCGCGAGTTGAGCCCGAGTCACCACGCCTCGACCCCGTCGCCGAGGGCGAACTCGTCGACGCCAAGTGCTACCTCGGCGCCATGAAGCCCGGCACCGGCAAGGCCCACCGCGCCTGCGCCATCCGCTGCATCGAGGGCGGCGTGCCCGCGATGATCGTGGACGCCACCGGCCGGGGCGTGCTTCTCGAAGCCGACGACGGGCGCGCCCCGCTTCCGCAGACGCTCCGCGATCTCATCGGCGACGTGGTCCGTGCCGAGGGCGCCGTCCGCGTCGTGGGCGACCTGCACGTGCTGCGTGTTCGCTCGCTCAAGCGCCGCTGATCCGGGCGCGTGCGCGCGGCGCGGCCCCGCGACGCCGTCCCGCGCATATCCTCGTCCATGAGCGTCTCGGCCGCGAGCCCCCCGCGCCTGGGTCCGTATCGCCCCTATCGCGCCACCCTCCTGACGCCCGAGCGCGTCCGCGAACTCAGCCGCCTCCGCCCATGGCGGCCCGTCGTCGATACCGCCTGGAACTGGGCCCTGATCCTCGCCGCGTGGGCCCTCGTCGCCGTCGATCCCACCTGGTGGGCGGCGCTCCTGGCCATCCCCATCGTCGGCACCCGCTACTACGCCCTCTTCATCATCGGGCACGACGGGATGCACCGCCGGATCTTCAACCGCGTCCGGCCCAACGACCTCTTCACCGACCTCTTCATCCTCGGGCCCATCGGCGCCATCACGCGAATCAACAACCGCAACCACCTCGAGCACCACAAGCACCTCGCCTCCACCCTCGACCCCGACCGCCACAAGCACGCCTGCTTCAACAAGGCCACCCGGCCCCGATACCTCGCCTTCCTCTCGGGCCTCGCCAACCTCTGGCCCGTCGTCAAGCACGTTTTCTTCCGCGACGCGGGCGGCCCCCATGCCGCCGACGCGCCGGCCCGCGCCACGTCGAAACCGAACTACACGCCCCGCGACGTCGCCATCCTCCTCGGGTGGCAGGCCGCCCTCATCGGCGGGCTCTCCTTCGGCGTCGCCTGGTGGGCCTTCCCCGTCCTCTGGCTCGCGCCCGTCTACATCTTCGTCTACCTCGGCGACCTCGTCCGCTCGTTCCTCGAACACTCGCATCCAGAGGCCGACGACAAGGCCGACGAGCACCGCCTCATCACCTACACCAGCAACCCCATCGAGCGGATGCTGTTCTCACCCATGAACATGAACTACCACATCCCGCACCACCTCTGGCCGTCGATCCCGTACTACAACCTCCCGATCGCCGACCGCGAGATCCGCCACAAGCCCGAGGCCGAGGGACTCGTGTGGCGTCGCTCCTACCTCGGCTACCTGCTCCGCTACTACTTCGCCCTCCCCTTGCCCGAGTGCCAGGAACGGCCCGGGGTCCCCGCGTGAGCGCGCCCGAGGCCCTGCCACTCCCCGTCGAGTTCGCGTCCGCGCCCCTCATCCCCACCGAGCCCGTCGGCGCCTGCCCCGTCTGCCGCGCCGTCGACTTCGCCCCCTTCGCCTTCGGCTACGACTACGAGTCGCGCACCTGCCGCAACCTCTGGCGCTTCGTCCGCTGCGCCGCGTGCGGGCACGTCTGGCTCGACCCGCGACCGGCCCTGAGCACGCTCGCCACCATCTACCCCCCCACCTACTACGCGTACAACTACGCCTCGCAGGTCAACCCCATCGCCCGCCGCGCCAAGGAATGGCTCGACTCCCGCAAGATGCGCCGCATCGTCGCGAGTCTCCCGCGGGCTCCGGGCTCCTTCCTCGACGTGGGCTGCGGCGACGGCCGATTCCTCCGCGTCATGGAATCCCGCGGCATCCCACGCTCGCGCCTCTTCGGCCTCGAACTCGACGACCGCGTCGTCCGGCCCCTCGCCGACGCCGGCTTCCAGGCCTTCTGCGAGCGCGTCGAGGACTGCTCGAAGATCCCTGACGGCGCCATCGACCTCGCCACCATGTTCCACGTCATCGAGCACGTCGACGACCCCGCCCGTGTCTGCCGCGCCGTCGCGCGGTGGCTCGCGCCAGGCGGCGTCTTCGCCGTCGAGACCCCCAACCTCGACAGCCTCGACGCCCGGCTCTTCCACCGCACCCATTGGGGCGGCTACCACATTCCCCGCCACTGGAGCCTCTTCACCCCCGCCTCGCTGCAGCGCCTCCTTGCCGACGCCGGCCTCACGCCCTTCGCCGTCCGCTTCCAGACCGGGCACTCCTTCTGGATGTTCTCGTTCCATCACTGGCTGCGCTACGAGGGCCGTCCCATGCCCCGCCTCGCGCGGGCCTTCAACCCGCTCCGCGGGCTCCCCATGCTCGCTGCCTTCACCGCCCTCGACATCGTCCGCGCCACGCTCGGCGCCAGGACCTCCGCCATGCTCGTCCTGGCGCGAAAGCCCGCGTAGCACGCCCCGCACGAGCGCACGCATGGGCCGCGACCTCGCCCGCCGCGCCGCGGCTTGCGCCCTACATCAGCCGGACCTGCCCCTTCCCCTTCACGACCTCGCCGATCACGTGCACCCGCTCGCCGAGTCGCGCCAGTTGCTCGGCCACCGAGTCCGCGAACGCCGGCCGAACCACCAGCGTGTACCCGATCCCCATGTTGAACACGCGGAACATCTCCTGCTCGCTGATCCCGCCGTGCCCTTGCAGGAACGGGAACACCGGCAGCGGCTCCCAACTCTTCGTGTCGATCACCGCGTCCACCGTCTTGTTCAGCGCACGCTCCAAGTTCCCCACGATCCCAGAGCCCGTGATGTGCGCCATCCCCGAGATCACGTTCTTCACCGTATACGCGCGCAGCAACTTCACGATCGGCTGCACGTAGATCCGCGTCGGCGTCAGCAGCACCTCGCCCAGCGTCCGAACGCTCGGATCCGCTTGCCTCCGCTTCCTCGCGCCCGCGCCACCCCGCCGCTCCGCCCGCTGCAACTCGGGATACACCCGCTTCAGGTCGAGCCGCGCCGCCTCCACCACCTTCCGCACCAGCGTGTACCCGTTGGAATGGACCCCGTCCGACTCCAGCCCCAGCACCACGTCCCCCGGCCGAACCCGCAGCGGGTTGATCGCTCGCTTGAGTTCCACCACCCCCACCGCGAAGCCCGCCAGGTCGAACTCGCCCGGCGGATACACGTCCGGCATCTCCGCCGTCTCCCCGCCCAGCAGCGCGCACCCCGCCCGCTTGCACCCCTCCGCCACCCCGCGCACGATGTCCGTGAGCATCCCCGATTCCACCTTCGCCACCGCGATGTAGTCGAGGAACAGCAGCGGCTCGGCCCCCTGCACGATCATGTCGTTCACGTTCATCGCGACAAGGTCAATCCCGATCGTGTCGAACACGCCCAGTTGCCCCGCGAGTTTCACCTTCGTCCCGCACCCGTCCGTGCACGCGACGAGCACCGGGTCGCGATAGTTCCGCTTGAACAGCCGCTCGTTGAAATCGAGCCGGAACAGCCCCGCGAAGCCGCCGGGATTGGCGATCACCCGCGGCCCGTGCGTCCGCCGCATGATCGACTCGAGCGACTCGGTGAACCGATCCTTCTCCTCCAGGTTCACCCCAGCCGCCGCGTACGTCAGCCCGCCCGCGCGATCGCCGACCCCTCCCCCTCCGCCCGATCCGTTGGACTTCCGTGGCATGGGCCAAGGATAACCCCGAGTTCAGCCCCCGTGCATGTGCCGGGCGAGTTCCGCCGCCAGCGCCGCGTTGCCCCGCACCAGCGCCAGGTTCGTCCGCAGCGTCTGCCCGCCCGAGAGTTCGTGCAGCGCCGCCAGGATGCTCGGCGTGGCGTCCCGTCCCCCCAGGCGGCCCGCTTCGCCGACCCTCGCCTCCGCCAGTTCCAGCCACCGCTCCATCCGCTCCGCGTCGATCGCCTCGCTCTCCTCCACCGGGTTCGCCACGAGCACGCCTCGCCCGCTCCGCCGAAGTTCCGCCGCGACAAACCCCGCCAACTCCCTCGCATCATCGAACCTCGCGTCCACTCTCGCCCCGGACCGTCGCACGTAGAACGCGGGGATCCAGTCCGTGCGAAACCCCACGACCGGCACGCCGAGCGTCTCGAGCATCTCGCGCGTCGATTCCACGTCCAGCAGCGATTTCACCCCGCTCGCCACGACCGCGACCGGGAACCTCGCCAGCGCCGCCAGGTCCGCGGACACGTCCCACCGCTCGCCGAACCCGCGATGCACGCCCCCGATCCCGCCCGTGGCAAAGACCCGCACGCCCGCCGAGGCCGCCAGTTCCATCGTCGCGCTCACCGTCGTCGCCGCGGACCGCTTCCGATGCAGCATCAGGCCGAGGTTCGACGTGTTCACCTTCGGCACGGCGCCCTCGCCCAGCATCCACTCCAACTCCGCGTCCGTCATCCCAACCACCGCCTCGCCGCGCACCACTCCCACCACCGCCGGGCTCGCCCCGCCCTCGCGAACAATCCTCGCCAGATCCCGCGCCAGCGGCATCGCCTCCGCCGCCGGCACCCCGTGCATGAGCAGCGTCGTCTCGAGCGCGACCGCGGGCTCCTCGACTCGCCGGATCATGCCGCCTCCCCGCGCCCCGCGTTCCCGATCCGCCCCGCCGCCACCGCCGCGAGCGTCGCGCCGACCATATTCGACACCAGGTCCCACCCCGTGTTCTCATACCCGCCCACGTTCGTGTCCATGAACCGCGTGGCCACAAACTCGACGACCTCGTTCGCCGCCCCCAGGCCCATCCCCATGCAGCACAGCCCCACGCGCACGCCGACCGAAAGCCGCAGGCCCGGCATGGCCGCCGACATCGCCTCCGCGCACGCCAGCGTCGCGCTGAAGAACCCGAACGCGTGCACCACCTGGTCGTACTTGGGCCCCCACGCCACGGGCCGAAGGTTGTACAGCACCGTCCTCGCGCCCTCCGTGGGCGGCGTCCAGTCCGGCGCCAGCGACGCCGGAATCGGCACGTTCCCGCCCGCCATGTGCAGGAAGCCCCACACCGCCAGCAGCCAGACGACCAGCACGCTGAACCGCACGCGCTCGTCCACCATTGCCACGCCCACCGCCAGCGCAGCCATCACCGCCGCGTAGAACAGGAACTCGTGGTTCCCTGCCGCCAGCGCCCGGGCCGTGAACCCGACCATGTAGAGCGCCGCGAACGCCGCCATCACCGGATGCCGTCGGACCATGCGACCAGAATAGCGACCCCCGCGTCGCCAGCCCCGGTCCCGACTATGGCGGCGGGCGGTCCGGGCGGTAGTCGTGGTCGTCCCAGCGATTGATGTCCGTGATCTCCCGGATCGGCGTGCCCCGCGCGTGCCCGTCCAGGAACAGCCCGTTCGCACCGTTCTTGTGCCGCTTCGGCGCGATCCGCTGCAAATGCTGCGGCGAAGTCGGGTTGGTCCCCGTCACATTCGCCGCGTGGTGCATGTCGTAGAACACCGCGAGTTGGAAGTTCGTCTGCCCCGGCGTGATCCACGAGTTCGCGTGCACCGAGTTCGCATCGTCCGTGAAGCACGACAGGTACAGCGTGTCCCACGGCCGCGGATACCGCGACACCCGCGTCGGCGGCTTCGCGTAGTTGTTCACCACGCCCGGGGCGCGGAACGAGATCCCGTTGTTCACGTAATGGATGTTGTGCCGATCCCTCGGTCGGCTCGGATCGCGGTAGAACTCCGCCCGCTCGTACAGGTCGCTCGCCCCGTCCGCCATCCCGTGCGGGTCCGCCCCCGCGAACCCCGGCGGCGAGCCCGCCGTCGCGTTCTGATCCAGGTACGGCCTCAGGCAGTACGGCCACGGCGGATTCAGTCGCACCGGCACCGGCGTCGGCGCCTCGCTGAACCCGCTCTCCCGCGGCATCCACTCCTTCCACACCTCCACATAGTGCGAGAGCGCCATCCCGATCGACCGCTGGTTCGCCAGGCACTTCGTCCGCCGTGCCGCCTCGCGCGCGCCCGCCAGCGTCGGCAGCAGGATCCCGATCAGCAGCGCGATGATCGCGATCACCACCAGCAACTCGATCAGTGTGAACGCCGGCCGCCGAGTCCCCATCGCGCCCTCCTACTTGTAGATCCCGTCGTCCCACGTCGAGATCGTCGTGATCGCCTCGGCCTTCACCAACGCCGCGTGCCCATCCAGGAACACCGCGTTCGCCCCGTTCCCATGACGCTTCGGGAACACCCGCCATCCCGAAGACGGCCCGCTGAACTGCGCCGCAGCCCAGATGTCGTACCACTGCGAGATCTGCATGTCATACGCCGGCGTCCCCGCGTACCACGCGCTCGAATACACGCCCTGAGGGTCCTCCGCGAAGTCCGTGATGTACAGCGTCCGCGACGGAAACGGGAAGTTGCTCAGCCGCCCGGGACCGCGCCGCGCGTTGTCGTTCGACGCCCCCGCCGGGTTCACCACCCCGGGCCGAAGGAACGGCACCGCGTTCACCACGTAGTGGATCTTGTGCCCGTCGTTGATCCGCGCCGGATCCCAGTAATACGGCGCACGCTCGAACTTGTCCCCCACCGTCGTCCGATCCACCACCTCCGGGTCCAGGTACGGCCGAAGCCCGATCGCCCACCCCGTTCGCACCCACGGATCCGGAATCCCCAACACGCCCTCGCGCGGGATGTAGTCCTTCTTCTCGTTCGCGTACATCATCGCCGCCAGTCCGATCTGGCGATGGTTCGACAGACACTTCGCCGACCGCGACGCCGCCCGCGCACCGGCCAGCGACGGCAGCAGGATCCCGATCAGCAGCGCGATGATCGCGATCACCACCAGCAACTCGATCAGCGTGAACGCGCGACGATCAGGCACACGCACCCCAGCGGCCCAAGGCCGGAATCAGCCCGCGGGTACACCCCGCCGCGACGGCGACTCACGCCGACCGCCTCCGCTGGTCAAAAGCATACCACGGGTCCGCGATCCGCACAAGACCCTGACGCCAGGAACCTCGATTGTGCGCGCGCCCCTGACCCCTACCTCGCCGTCGGCTCGGGCGGAGGCAGGTTCGCCGGCGTCGGCACCCCCTCCCGGCTCTTGCGATACGTCACGTCCAAACGCCGATTCAACTCGTGCGGTGCCGGGATCACGTTGTCCAACTCTCCGAACGACCGCCCAAGGTCCATGATCTCCCACCGCATCAGCGCCGGACGCGACTCGTTCCGAGGCTCCCAGTCATCGAAGAACCTCACCACCAACTGCTTCCCCACCGGCACGTCCACCGTCCAGATCACCTCGCCCGTCGAAAGATCACGCAGCGAGATTGTCTGTGGGTAGTCCGGCGTGCTCGGATACGTGCTCAGCCCGCGCGTCGCCTGGCTTCCCTCGGGGTAGTACCCCGGGACCCAGCACCCGCCGGCCAGCAACCCGCACACCAGCACTCCAGCGCTCAGGATCGTTCGAAGGCTCGACATCGGGTGCTCCAAAGTTCTCGGACGTCGCTTTCAGATCGCCCGGACTGCTACGCCCGGGCCGCCTCCGGAGTTTATCGTCCATCTCCACGGTAGGATGTTCCAATCTCGACCGACCGGCTTCGCCATCATGACCGATCACACGCCAAACCTGCGCATCGGACACGGGCACGACCTGCATCGGCTCGCCCCGACCTCGGCCGGCGGCCAACCGCTGATCCTCGGCGGCGTCATCCTGGACTCGCCGATCGGCCCGGTCGCTCACTCCGACGGCGACGCGCTCCTCCACGCGATCACCGATGCCGTCCTTGGCGCCCTGGGCCTGCCCGACATCGGGCAACTGTTCCCCGATTCCGATCCCACCTGGAAGGGCGCGGCATCGGACCGCTTCGTCGAGGAGGCCCTCCGGCGCGCGCGCGCCGACGGCTGGTGGGTCGCCAACCTCGACGCCACGGTGATCCTCGAACGCCCCAGGATCGGCCCGCACAAGGACGAGATCCGGCGATCCGTGGCGCGGATCATGGGCGTGGACGAGTCGCGGGTGAACGTCAAGGGCAAGACGCACGAGGGCGTGGACGCCGTGGGCGAGGGCCGGGCGATCGAGGTCCACGCCGTGGTGCTCCTGGCGCGGGGGTGACGCCGCGTGCGACGATCAGCCGCGTCGCGGGCGCGTAGCCCGGCGGAGGATCGCGTCGGTGAGCGTCGGGAACAGCCCCGAGAGCGCGAATGCCCATCGTGCCGGGGCGCTCGTCCAGACCTCGCCCCGCGGCCGGCGCAGGCACCGGACGATGGCGTGCGCCACTCGCTCGGGCGGCTGCATGAGCGAGACGGGCGAGCGCAGCGCCCGCTTCTGGCCCGATCGCGCTTCCATGAGGTCGAAGAGTTCGGTCCGCGTGCCGATCGGGTGGACGCTGGAGACGAACACGCCCGTGCCGGCCAGTTCGATTCGCATCGCGCGGGCGACGTGGTCCTGGGCGGCCTTGGTCGCGGAATACGCCCCGTGGAACGGCGTGCCCATCTTGGCGAGACAACTGGAGCAGACCAGCACGTGCCCGCGGCGAGCGGCGAGCATGGGCGCCAGGGCCGGGCGGATCGTCGCAAGACACCCGAAGAAGTTAGTCTCGAAGATCGCACGCACGTCGGCGTCCGAGCACTCGTGCATGGCGCGGTCGAGCCCGTACCCGGCGTTGGCGAAGACGGCGTAGATCCCCCCGAAGGCCTTGATCGTGCTCGCGATGAGTCGCTCGGGGTCGCCGGGCGTATCGACGTTGCACGCCACGGCGATGGCGCGGCCGCCGGCGGCCTGGATCGTGCGCACGGCGTCGTCCAAGCGATCGGCGCGCCGGGCCGCGAGGGCGACGGGCATGCCCGCGCGCGCGCACGCGAGGGCCGTGGCCAAGCCGATGCCCGACGACGCGCCGGTGATGGCGATGGGTCGATCGCGGAGTTCGATCATGCTGGCAGCATAGAGGCCGCGGAGGGCTCGCAGCGCGTCAGTCGCCCAGCCCGCCGCGGGTGCCCAGGCCGCTCAGGCGAGCGGCACGTCCCTCGGAGCCGACGGGGATGAGAACGACTCCGAACCCGGTCTCGTTGGTGATGTTGTTGAAGTTGAGCCCCACGCCGCAGATCACCGACGGGTATCGGCGTCGCACCTCCGAGTTGATGCTCTGGAGTTCGCCGCGGTTGGTGTCGTAGGAGGCGCCGAGCGTGATGCCGTACTTGGGCGTGAGTTCGTAGCGGACGCCGGCGGAGACAAGGGTCTGGTCCTGGGCATTGAGGTACCGGCTCTCGGCGTAACTGGAGAAGTCGGGCGTGTGCTGGAGGGTGAAGCCGGCGAAGGTGGCGGCGGGCTGGTTGAGGTCGAAGTCGTAGATCGTGCGCACGCCGACGCCGAGGACCTCGGTGGCCTGCCACGCGACGTCGAGGGTGCCGTAGGTGCCCCCGAGGTTGGAATATTCGGGGCGATAGGCGAAGAAGCGCCCGATGGGGGACTCGCGGTCGACATCGCCGGAGGAGACGACGAGTTCGGTGCCGATGGTGAGGAAGTCGACGGATCGCCAGCGGCCCGCGCCGCCGCGCTGCGTCTGGAAGGTCTGGTCGAGGTTGAGCCGGATCGCGGTCCCCTCGGCGAGGGACTCGACCTCGTCGTCGTAAACGGGGAGATCGACGCGGTCGATGGACGACTCGGCGTGCCAGACGGTGATGCTGGGCGCGAGGATGTGGCGGAGGCGGTGCACGTCGAAGAGGCGCGACTCGGCGGCGTTGTCGATGCGCTGGGCCTCGGTGGCGGCCGTCACGCCGACGGAACCCCAGAGCCGGTACTGCTCGTCGGCGTCGGGCGAGAAGGACTCGAAGGAGTCGTCATAGGCGGTGAGGCGCCCGGTGACGAAGGGCGTGATGGAGACCGGCCCGGCGGCGAGTTGGGCCGAGACCTCCTCGCGAGCGTCGAAGCGCGCGACGGGGCTCTCCGTGTACCCGCGCGCCTTGAGGGCGTCGGCGATCGACTCGCCCGGCGCGATCCCGAAGAGCGACTGCGACCGGAAGGGCGTGGTGAATCCGATCTCGCGGGCCTTGGGATCGGGGAATCGCAGGCGCATCTCGGTGAGGCGAATCTGGGTCGAGGCGGTGAGCAGGCCCGGGTACTCGTCCAGGAGATCATCGGCGAGGCGGAGGTAGCCCACGTCGGGGAACTTCTCGACGACGTACCCGGGGGTTTGCAGCAGGTACTGGTTCGAGATGAAGTCGTTGGCGGTCCCGCGGAGTTCGCCGGAGAGGAGCGAGTTGTCGCGGAGCCGGCGGAGGTAGAGGGAGTTGGTGAACTCGCGGCGGGTGCGGGCGAGCGGATCGAAGAACCCGTCGATAAAGGTGTCGTCGGAGATGTACGAGCCCTCGGCGAAGAGGGTCCACTCGTCCCCGATGGCGGCGCGGTGCTCGGCGGTGATCATCCCGCGCGTGTCCCCGCCGTGGTCCTTCTTGACGCCCGTGGCGAGGAGGTCGCGCCCCTCGTCCTGCGGGACGAAGTAGCCCAGGAGCCCGCCGGCAAAGGTCGGCGCACGCCACGAGAGTTCGGAGCCGATCGCGGCCCCGCGATCGAAGTAGTAGTCGAGGAGAAGGTTCGCGGAGGCATCGCTGTCGGGACGGATGCCGGCAAGGGCGAAGAGGTTCCAGGTCGATCGGACCGCGGGCCCGGAGCCCGAAGAGGACTCGATGCGCAGGTCTCGGAGCGGGAGGGCCTCGGGATCGCCGCGGAGGATGGGCCAATAGAAGACGGGGAGGCCACCGGCGTTGACGGTGATGTGGCGAGCATCGACGAGGGTGCGCGTGTCGCCGTCCCGGTCCTTGGTTCGGCGGATGGTGACGGCGGAGGCACCCAGGGCAAGATCGGGCTCGAAGAAGGCTGTGTTGGAGAGGATCGCTCGCTCGGCCCGGAACTGGTCGGACGATTCCTGGCGGATCGCCTTGGCGCGCACGTAGAGCGGGAGGCCCCGCTTCTGGTCATAGGTCCAGAAGACGGCGTCGAGGAGGACGCCGCGGCTGTTACGCACGTCGTAGTAGACGCGAGGCGCGCGGATCGAGTACCGCTCCGTCCCGCGCGAGCCCTCGGAATCCGCGGTGACGCCGCCCTCGAGATAGAGCCCACGGATCGTCCTGGCGGAGATGTTGCCGAGGCTCTCGGCCAGCGGCCCGGGATCGAGGAACGCCACGACGCGCTGGGCGGAGAGTTGCAGCGTGCGATCTCGGGCACGGTCCCAGTATTGAACGGTGGTCGGCGCGTCGAGGATCGCGATGTTCTCGTCCGCGCCGGCCTCGATGCTGATGTCGCCCTCGGTCGCGAACGAGAACACGCCCTCGCGCGCAAAGATCGGCTCGATCGCGTCCGGCGAGATCGCCGACTGCCGCTCGATCTCGTCGCGGACGGCATCGACGCCCGCGGGATCGAAAGGCCGAGCCTGGCCCGGAACCAGCGGCGGAACAGGCAGGCCCCGGCGCGAGAGGTCGTCGGGATTGGGCGTGGGCACCGGCTCGCCGCGACGCTGCCGGCGGAGCAGGCCCGCGAGCGAGCGCTCACCCTCGCCCACCAGGGGCTCGTCCGGGCGTTCGGGGACGAGGCGATCGGCGCGGAGACGCACGCCCGCGTCGGACTTGATGATCGCACGCACGGGCAGTCGATCCGCGGCGAGCACGATCACACGATCGGCGTCAAACTGCGGGTCGTCGGTCGCTGCCCCCGCGCGATCGAGGTAGAGAAAGACCTGCCACACGCCGGGGCCCGCGTCGGGATCGGTCGGGGGGAGCGGTGCGAGCCAGACGGCCGCACCCGCGGCGGCAAGATCGAGCGTGCCGACGCGAACGCGGGCATCGCCCACGAGCAGCAGGCGACGGGTGCCGTCGGGCTCGGCCCACGCCCACGCGCGCTGGGCGGCGAGGTCGATCACGCCCTCAGTCACGGGGACGGCCAAGCGGTGGAGGGCGAGCGAACGCCCGTCGGGCTCGATCGGCTGGGCGCGGGCTGATGCCGCAGGGGCGAGGAGCGCGGCCGCGAGGCCCAACCCCAAGGGAAACCCGGCAACGGCACGGAGCCCGAACGCCGAGGCGAGCGAGATGCGGTTCATCCTGAACACGCGGGCAGCGTACCGGGCTCGGCGCGGAGGCTCAACTCGGGGCGCGTTCGGTCCCGCGCGACGGGTGATCGTCATCTCGCCGCTCGCCGTCACCGATGGGGGGACACTCCCGGATCCGCTAGACTGCCGCCATGGCGAACGCAGGCAACGGCGGCGAGTGGTCGCGCGGCGAGGGCTCGCTCGACCCCGTTCACCCGCCCTACGCGATGAGCGTGCAGCAGCGGCTGTACGTCTGGCTCACGGGGCTCTCCGTCTCGTGCCTGCTCATCTCCGACATCATCGGGATCAAACTCTTCCGCATCCCGCTGGGGTTCACGGCGCATCTGCCGCTGCTGAACAGGTCCATCGACGCGATCGAGCACACCTGCGGGATGCTCACCTTCCCGGTCACGTTCCTGCTCACGGACCTCATCAACGAGTATTACGGCAAGCGCGCGGCGCGGCGGGTGACGTGGATCTGCATGACCATGGCGCTCTTCGTCTTTGTCGTCATCAACATCGCGCAGGCCATGCCCTACCTCCCCGCGGCGTTCAACGTCAAGCCCGAGGCCTTCGACGCGGTCTTTGGGTCTGCCAAGATCATGTACCTCGCGTCGGTCACGGCGTACGTCGTCGGCCAGTTGTTCGACATCTGGGTCTTCCACCTGCTCAAGCGGGTCACGCGCGGGCGGGCGCTCTGGCTGCGGGCCACGGGGAGCACCGTCGTCTCGCAGATGATCGACAGTTTCGTGGTGAGTTACCTCGCGTTCGGCCTGGGGCGGCGGGTGCTGGTCTCGCCGGACTCGCCCCCGCCCGCGCCCTTCGCCGACATCCTGGCGATCGCCGCGACGGGGTACCTCCTGAAGTTCGTGCTCGCGGTGGGGATCACGCCGCTGATCTACGCGGGCCACGCGGTCCTTCACCGGGTCTTCGGGCTCTCGCCGCTGTCCGCGGAGGACACCCGAGCGTGACGTGGGCGGCCCTCGATCCCGTGTGCGTCTATTGCGCCTCGGCGTGGGGCGCTCGCCGCGCCTATCGCGACGCGGCCAGGGCAATCGGCGCCGCCTTGGGCGAGCGCGGGATCGGGCTGATCTACGGCGGAGGAAAGTTGGGCCTGATGGGCGAGGTCGCCGACGGCGCCATCGCCGCGGGCGGGAGGGTCATCGGGGTCATCACCCACGACCTGAAGCACAAGGAAGTCGCCCACGACGGGCTCACCGAGTTGCAGGTCGTCGAGACGATGCACCAGCGCAAGAGGGCGATGGCCGACCTGGCCCGGGGCTTCGTCGCGCTCCCGGGCGGGGTCGGCACGATGGACGAACTCTTCGAGATCCTCGCGTGGGCGCAACTCGGGATCCACGCCAAGCCCGTCGGCATCCTCAACGTCGACGGCTACTACGACCCCCTGCTCCGTTTCGTCGCGCACATGGCGGACGAGGGGTTCCTCCGGCTGCGCCCCGATGAGGCGTTCCTCGTCGGCACCGACCCGGGAGAACTCCTGGATCGGATGCGGGCGTGGCGCCCCGCCCCACGGAGGGACTGGGAGCGCACGCCGCGGGTGTGACGGATCAGCCCCGCCGGAGGTTCTCACGCTCGATCATCACCTCGAGCGTCGCGCACGCGATCTCGACCTCGCGCTCGGACATGTTGCTCGAGAACGGCAGCGCGATCGTCCGCTGGCTGACGGCCTCGGCGATCGGGAACATCCCGGGCTCGAAGCCGAACTGCTCGCGGTAGAACGGCTGGAGGTGGATGCAGGGGAAATAGTCCGCGGCCCCCACGTCGTGGTTGCGCATGCCCGCGATGATCCGGTCCCGCTCCTGGCTCGTGTAGCCCGTGGCGAGCCGCACCACAAACACGAACCAACTCATCTCGGTCTCGGGCCCGATCGTCGGGAGGATCAGCCGCGAGTTGCCCATGAGCCGTTTCATGTACAACTCGGCGACCCGGCGCCGCTGCGCGAGGATGTCGTCGAGGCGGCGCATCTGGGCCACGCCCAGCGCCGCGTTGATCTCGGGCATCCGGTAGTTGTACCCGAGGCGCTGGTGGAAGAGCCACGCGCCAACCGTCGAGGATTGCGGGCGGTTCGCGAGGTCATGCCCCACGGCCCGACCCTGGTTCCGCATGGATCGGCACAGGTCCGCGAGCCGCTCGTCGTCCGTGACGATCATCCCGCCCTCCCCCGTCGTGATCTGCTTATTCGGGTAGAACCCAAACACCCCGACGCGACCAAAGGAGCCGCACGGGCG
Source organism: Phycisphaerae bacterium (assembly GCA_016793805.1). Classification (GTDB taxonomy): domain Bacteria; phylum Planctomycetota; class Phycisphaerae; order Phycisphaerales; family UBA1924; genus JAEUIZ01. Next base: position 9,194 of record JAEUIZ010000057.1, on the reverse strand, counting down.
GCCCGCCATCCGCGTCGCCAGCGCCTCGCACGAGTCCTCGATGAGCGGGAGTTCGTGTCGCGCGGCGATGGAGGCGTACGCGTCCATGTAGGCCGGGTTGCCGAACGTCTCGACGGCGAGGATGGCACGGGTGCGCGGACCGATCGCGCGCTCGACCTGGGCCGGGTCCATGTTCAGCGTCTTGGGGCAGATGTCCACAAAGACCGGGGTGGCGCCGGCGTAGAGGATGCAGTTGCTCGACGCGATGAAGGAGAACGGCGTCGTGATGACCTCGTCGCCCGGGCCGATCTCCAGGGCCCGCATGATGAGGTGCAGCCCGCTGGTGCCCGAACTGACCGCGATGCCGTGGGTGCAGCCCGCCCGGGCCGCGACGAGTTTCTCGAACTTCTCGGCCATTGGCCCCAGGGCGAGCCGCCCGGATCGCAGCACCTCCGAGACCATGCTCACCTCGAGGTCGGAGATGTCCGGACGGCTCAGGGGAATCTCGTGGTGCGGCATGGTCGGGCTCGGCTCGGGGTGCGTGTGCAGCATAGACAGACTATCGGACCAAGACGCCCCAGACTTGGGCGCCCCACCGCAGGAACCGCGTACCACGAGAAGCACGCCGCGGTTCGCCATTGGTAGCCCTGGAGCAGCCGAGCATGCGAACCCCGCAAGCGGTCGGACTAAGGGCGTGCGCGGAGCGCCGGAGGGGGGGGGGGGCAGCCGAGCGAGCGAACGATCCAGACCTCGACCGGGGTACCCCGGGCCGAGGGCTGAGACTCATACGGCGGCTCACGATCTCCCCTGGAGAGGGGGCATGTCGAACGCCGCTTCGCCCACGGTACCCTAATGATGTTAGCAATATGTTTATATTAGTTTGTGTCGCCTTGCGCGGCTGTGCGCGGTGCGAGGGGGCTCGCCGCGCCGCTCGACTGCGCGTGACCTTCACGCATGAAGTCCGAGCGTTGACCACACGACAGAAGGTGTGACGCGAGTCCTTTCACTGGGGTACCGCATGTTCGCACCGGCGCAGCGCGACGAGGCCATGGGACACGAGGGCATCGCCCCGGACGGTCACGCGGATGTGCTGCGGCTGCAGACGGAGGACTTCCGACGACTGCTGTCGCAACTCGGCTCGGTCGGCGCGGCGCCGGAGGGCCAACGGTGGTCGCCGCGGGCGAACTGGTCAACACGAGCGCTGGCGGATTTCTTTGGGCCGACGGGCGCGACGTCCAAGGCCGTCGTGTATCCCTATGACCTATCAAGACAGGGCATCGGGTTCTTTCATGCCGTGTTCCTGCACACCGGGACCAAGGTGCGGTTGCGGCTGTGGGTCGAGGACAAGGAGTCGATCGTGGTCGAGGGCACCGTCCGGCGGTGCACATTCGTGAGCGGGCGTGCGCACGCGGTGGGGGTGGAACTTGCGGCGCCGCTCCCCGAGGGCATCCTCGCCGACCCGGCAGGGGCTGGGACCGGGCCGACGCTCGCGCAGTCTGCCGGTGCGGGACCGCTGAGCGTCGGGGCTGCCGAGGTCCAGGGACCTGCGCCGCAGGACACACCGGCGGAGAAGCCGCTGGACCCGGCCCTGGTGGGGATGGTCGAGCGTCTGAGTGAGGCGCTGAACGCGGCGCAGGAACTCGTGGCGGCGGTGCGCGTCGCCGTCGATCGTGCGCCTGCGTCGTCCAAGCCATCCGGCGAGCGATCGCGAGACTAAGAACGCACTTAGGAACCGTGCTGGTTGGCTGTGCGGCCTGTGCGAGCCGTGGAGCGATGAGTTCCGCTCTGGGCCGCGGGCAACTCAAGCGAGCGTCGGGAGCAACCGATCGCCGTGTGTCCGCGCGAGCGCAGCACGGACCAGGGACTCGCGCCAGACACACGAGCACACTCGGGAGGACACCCATGACCACGGACGGACGCACGACCCACGCGGGCTTCTTCTCACGGCTGAGCCTCTCGACCAAACTGATCGCGGTGGTCGTGGTCGTGCTTGTGGCGGTGGTGGGCGTGAACTACGCCCTGTTCATCCAGGGGTACGCGCACGATATCCAGGAGCAGATGCAGGAGAAGGCGGCGGCGTTCACGGCGGTCGCGGACGAAACCAAGAACCACGCGTCGAAACTCCAGGCCGAGGGCGCGTTCAACATGCAGGAACTCCTCCAGGAAGTGGAGGAGACAATGGCCCGAGGTGGAGACTACTCCAAGACCCGGTTCTTCGGGACGATCCCGGTCGTGGCGGGGTGGAAGGCGGCCGAGGAGGCCGCGAAGCGCGAGCATCTCGAGTTCCACATCCCGGCATTCGATGCACGGAACTCCAAGAACACGCCCCCGGCGGGGTCGTTCCGTGAGAAGATGCTCCGCGACCTGACGGACCAGGTGAAGGCCGGGAAGGCCGAGAGCCTCGGTCGCGTGGACGTAGCCACGAACACGTTCCACTACATGCGTGCGATCAAACTCGAGGAGTCGTGCATGATGTGCCACGGCGATCCGGCGCGGTACGACGCGCGGGACGCGGAGGGCAAGATTGACGGGAAGGACGCGGTGGGCTTCCGGATGGAGGGGTGGAAGCCGGGCGACATGCACGGGGCGTACGAGGTGGCGATGCCGCTGAGCACGCTGGACGCGCACGTGGCGTCGTTCATCCGGAGCGGGATGATGTACACGGTCCCGATCGTGCTGGGATCGATCGGCGCGTTCGTCTGGCTGCTTCGGATCATGATGGGCAAGCCGCTGGCGAAACTCGTCAACACGGCCCGGCAGATCATCGATACCAAGAACCTGGCGCAGCGCGTGGGGATCGTACGGCACGACGAGATCGGTCGGACCGCGAGCGCGTTCGACGAACTGGTCGGGTCGCTGCAGGGCGTGATCACGCAGGTGAGTTCGGCGTCGCAGAGCGTGGCCGCCGCGAGCACCGAGATCGCGGCCAGCGCCGAGGAGATGGCGGGCACGCTGCGGGCCCAGGAGGAGTCGGCCTCGCAGGTGGCGGCGGCGATCACGGAGATGTCCGCCAGCGTGCAGGAGGTTGCGACCAAGAGCACGGGTGCCGCGGGCAGCGCCATCGAGGCGGGCAAGCAGGCCAACGAGGGCGGGGACGTCGTCCGCCAGACCGTGACGGAGATGGTGGAGATCAAGGACCAGGTGACGCAGGCGGCGGGCGAGGTCGAGCAACTCGCGGTCAAGGCCGAGAGCGTCGGGCAGGTGCTCGGGGTGATCAGCGACATCGCGGACCAGACGAACCTGTTGGCGCTCAACGCCGCGATCGAGGCGGCCCGGGCCGGGGAGCACGGGCGCGGGTTCGCGGTGGTGGCGGACGAGGTCCGCAAGTTGGCGGAGCGCACGCAGCAGGCCACGCAGGAGGTGGCGCAGAGCGTCAGCGCCATCCAGCAGGGCACCAAGGGTGCGGTCGAGAAGATCAAGCAGTGCACCGAGCGCGTGACCCGCGGGTCGGAACTGGCCGAGAGCGCCGGGAAGGCCCTCGAGCAGATCGTGCAGGGCGCCGGGACCGTGCAGTCGTCAATCGAGGGCATCTCCGCCGCGGCCCAGCAGCAGGCGTCGGCCAGCGAGGAGGTCTCGCGGTCGATGGAGCAGATCAGTTCCGGGACGCGCGAGAGCAGCCAGGCCGCCCAGCAGGCGGCGGAGGCGGCCTCGGGCCTCTCGCGCGAGTCGGAGAAACTGCGGGCCCTGGTGGGCCAGTTCAAGGTGTGACGGCCATGCGGGAGGGTGCTCGCCCCCGGGCCCGCGCCGGGGGCACATCTTCCGCGGCATCGGCCCGATAGGGGCGTGCCATCGGAACATGCTCAGGAACCCGACCATGCCCATCCGTGTGTTGGTTGTTGACGACTCCCTGGTGATGTGCTCGGCGCTCTCGAAGTTCGTGCAGTCCGACGCGGCGCTGGCCCTGATCGGGACCGCGAAGAACGGGCAGGAGGCCCTGGACCTGATCGCGAAGGAGAAGCCGGACGTGGTGACGCTGGACGTGGAAATGCCGGTGCTCGACGGCCTCTCCACGCTCAAGCGTCTGAAGGCCGGGACCCCGCCCACGCCCGCGGTCCTCATGTGCTCGACGCTCACGGTCAAGGGGAGCAAGGAGTCGCTCGAAGCCCTCAAACTCGGGGCGGCGGACTTCATCGCGAAGAACACGGCCTCGGACGCGATGGAGGCGTTCGGTCGCGAGTACCTGGCCAAGGTCAAGGGCATCGCGCCGCGCCCCGGCGTGGCGCCGCGCCCCCCGTTCGGGACGCCCGCGTGCCTGGCAACCGCGCGTCGGGACGTGGTGCTGATCGGCTCGTCGACGGGCGGACCGCCGATCCTCGAGGAAGTGCTGGCGGCGCTGCCCGCGGGGTTCCCGGTGCCGATCGTGGTCGCCCAGCACATGCCGGCGCTGTTCACCAAGATGCTGGCGGAGCGGCTGTCGGCGAACTGCGCGGTGCGCGTGGTCCACGCCGAGCCCGGGATGCCGCTCGCGCCCGGAATGGCGTACATCGGCCCGGGCGGTCAGCACGTGCGGGTGGCGCGCTGGTCGAGCGGGCGGTACGCGCTGGAGGTCTCGGACCGTCCGCGCGAGGCGCTCTACAAGCCCAGCGTGGACGAGTTGTTCGCCTCCGGGGCTGCGGCGGCGGGCGCCAGGTGCGCCGCGGTCGTGCTCACGGGGATGGGCGAGGACGGGCTCCGCGGGGGCCGGGCGATCAAGGAGGCCGGGGGCGCGATCGTGACGCAGAGCGCACGCACGTGCGCCGTGTATGGGATGCCTCGGGCCATCAACGACGCGGGCATCGCCTCGGCGTCGCTGGACCCGAAACAGATCGGACAGGCCATCGCGGCGTTGGGGCGGCCGTCGCCCGCGCTCGCGGAAACCACAGGGGGAACGCCATGACGACGGAAGCGCCGGCGCAGACGAAATCGGACGCCAGCGGCCCGCAGGCCGATGGGGGCGAGCAGCAACTGCAACTCGTGACCTTCGTCCTGGGCAACGAGGAGTTCGCGGTCGACATCCTGACGGTCAAAGAGATCAACCGGATGATGCGGCTGACCGCGGTGCCCGAGAGCCCCAAGGGCGTCGAGGGCGTGATCAACCTGCGCGGGCGGATCATCCCCGTGCTCGACCTCCGCCGCGTCTTCGGGATGCAGCCCGCCGAGCGGAACGAGCACAACCGGATCGTGGTCGTTGAGGTTCACTCGACGGTGGTCGGGTTCATCGTCGATCGGGTCCACGAGGTGCTCCGCATCTCGAGCAAGATCGTCGAGCCCGCGCCGGCCATGGTCTGCTCGGCCAACTCGGACTTCATCGCGGGTGTCGGGAAACTCGACGACCGCCTCCTCATCCTCCTCGACCTCGCCCGCGTCGTGACGACGGACATGGTCGAGTCGGCATGCGCCGCGGGCGCCCAGGCCTGAGCCGAGCCGCAACACCAGACCACGAGCGAGAGACCACCCGAATGCCCACCGTCGCCGCCATGTCCACCGCCGAGTTCCACCGGCTCCGCCAGATCATCTACGACCGCTCCGGGATCCACTTCCCCGACGCCAAGAAGTACGTGCTCGAGTCGCGGCTGTCGCAGCGGCTCGGCGAGCTCGAGATCGAGAACTACTCCCAGTACGCGGACCTCCTCTCCATCGGACCCTACCAGGCCGAGGAGTTCCAGGAGATGTTCAACCGTATCACGATCAATGAGACCTCCTTCTTCCGCAACGTCCCGCAACTCGAGTACTTCGAGCGAGAGACGCTCCCGGCGATCCTCGAGAAGCGGCGGGGCGTGAAGCGGCTTCGGATCTGGTCCGCCGCGTGCTCCTCCGGCGAGGAGCCCTTCACCCTCGCGATCCTCGTCCACCGCACGCTGGGCATCCGCCTCGCCGACTGGAAGATCGAGATCCTCGGGACCGACATCTCGGAGAAGGCCCTCAACGTCGCCACCGAGGGCGCGTACACGTCGTACTCGATCCGCGGGACGCCCGAGACCGTCCTCCACAGGTACTTCCGCAAGCAGGGCGAGACGTACACCATCGACCCCGTCGTTCGCTCGATGGTCGCGTTCGAGGTCATGAACCTCAAGGACAAGATGGCGGCCCGCCGGCACGGGGTCTGGGACATCATCTTCTGCCGCAACGTCCTCATCTACTTCGACGACGCGGGCAAGACGCAGGTGCTCCGCACGCTCGCCGAGCAGATGGCGCCCGACGGCCGGCTGTTCCTCGGGCACTCCGAGTCCGTCCGCGGGCTGAACGTCCCGATCGTCCAGTTGCAGGCGGCGCAGGCGTTCGCCTACGAGCACGCGCCCAAGGGGGTCAAAGGATGAGCGCGGGATTCGGCGCCGACATCCTCAACGACTTTCTCACCGAGTCGGGCGAACTCCTCGAGTCGCTCGAGGCCGACCTCGTGGTGCTCGAGCGCACCCCGACGGACCCGGACCTCCTGAACCGCGTGTTCCGGTCCCTGCACACGATCAAGGGGAGCGCCTCGTTCCTGAACCTGTCGCATCTGGTGGAGATCGCGCACGCCGCCGAGTCCGCGCTCAACGCGGCCCGTGGAGGCTCGGTCACCATCGATGCGAACGCGATGAACCTGCTCCTGGCGGCGGTCGACACCATCAAGCGGCAGATGGACCAGGTCCGAGAGGGTGCGACGCTCGACACGCCGGACCCCGCGCTGGTCTCGGGCCTGATCCGCTTCGGCGAGGGCGGTGGCGCGGCCGCGGAATCGGAGGCGCCCGCGCCCAAGGCTGCACCCGCCAACGCGCTCACGCTCCGCCCGGAGCAAGAGTCGCTGGTCGAGTTCCTGGTCCCCGAGGTGACGGAGGCGGTGGAGTCGATCGGGCGCGTGATCGAGGGCTGCTGGGCCGATCCCGACAAGCCGCTCGACGAGGTCGTCGAGTTGTGCGAGGGATTGGTGAGCGCGGTGGCCTTCTTCGAACTCGAGCCGATCATCCGGCTTTCGCGCCTGATCATCGAGGGCGCCGAGGGCGCGGCCCAGGTGGCGCCGGACCGCCGGCCTCAGGTCGTCGCGCGGCTCCGCGGGTGCGCGTGCCTGCTGCGGGCCCAGGCCGAGGCGCTGGCACGCCGACAGACCACGCCGTGCGAGAGCGACCCGCTTGCGGCGCGCCTGCGTGCCATCCTCGCCGACGAAACGCTGCCGCCCGAGGCAGTCGTCCCGCCCACCGCTGACGCGGCGCAGGTGCTGGCGGTCGACGGGGTCGCCCACGCGGGCACGAGCCCCGCCGCAACCGAGAAGCCGGAGCCCGACGAGCACAACGAGCAAGGGACCGCTGCGCCGACCGCGGCGACACCCGCAGCAAAGACCGAGCACGCCAAGCCCGACCATCCCAAGGCCGAGCACGCGAAGGCCGAGCACACCAAGTCGCACGCGGGCGAGCAGACGATCCGCGTGGACGTGGAGCGGCTCGAGACGCTGATGAATCTCGTGGGCGAACTGGTGCTGCAGAAGAACCGGATCGGGGCGCTCGCGCGGCGCGCCGCCGCGAGCGGCGCGGCCCCCGAACTCGCCGAGGACCTCGTCACCACCTCGGGCGCGATCGAGCGCGTCACGGGCGACATCCAGGTCGCCGTGATGCGCACGCGGATGCAGCCGCTGGACAAACTCTTCGGGCGCTACCCGCGGCTGGTGCGCGACCTGAGCCAGAAACTCGGAAAGAAGATCGAACTGGTCATCGAGGGCGGGGACACCGAGGTCGATCGCTCGATCCTCGAAGAACTCGGCGACCCCCTCGTCCACCTCATGCGCAACTCCGCGGACCACGGCATCGAGACACCCGAGGCCCGAGTCGCGGCGGGCAAGCCCGAGGTCGGGACCATCCGGCTCAGCGCGGCCAACCGGGGCAGCCACGTCGTGGTCGAGGTCGGCGACGACGGCCGCGGGCTGATCCGCGAGAAACTCGCGACCAAGGCGATCGAGCGAGGCCTGGCGACGCGCGAGGAAGTCGCCGCGATGTCCGACCGCGAGGTCTTCCGCTTCATCTTCGCCGCGGGCTTCTCGACGGCCGATCAGGTCAGCGACGTCTCGGGCCGCGGGGTCGGCATGGACGTGGTGCGCACCAACATCGAGCGCACCAAGGGCACGATCGACCTCACGAGCGAGCCCGGGAAGGGCACGACCGTCTCGATCAAGATCCCGCTCACGGTCGCGATCATGCCCGCCATGATGATCGGCGTGGGCGAGGAGGTCCTCGCCGTCCCGCTCGACAGCATCCTCGAGATCGTCCGCCCGGACCCGGAGCAGGTCCGCACGGTGCGCCAGCAGCCGGTGATGCGCCTGCGCGACACGGTGCTCCCGCTGGTGCGCGGGCCAGAGGTCTTCGGGCTGCCCAAGGCGCGGAGCGCGGCGTCACCGTTCGCGGTCGTGCTCGCCAGCGGGGAACGCCGCATCGGGCTCATGGTCACGCGCCTCATCGGGCAGCAGGAGATCGTCGTCAAGCCCCTGAGCGACGTCTGCGAGCAGACCGGCCCGATCAGCGGGGCGACCGTCCGCGAGGACGGCGGGGTGAGCCTGATCGTCGACGTGGCAGAACTCTTCCGGAGGCATGATCGCAAGGTTGCCGCTTAGGGCGCGCACCAGGAGAAGCGCATGGACCAGCAGTGCATCAAGGCGTTCGTCACGAGCATCCGAAACGTCTTCCAGACGATGATGCAACTCGAGGTGCGGGTGGGGGCGCCGACCCTGAAGGACACGGCCCAGGCCCCCAACGACGTCTCGGGCATCATCGGGATGTCCGGCGACATCGTCGGGACCGTCGTCATCAGTTTCCCCGAGGCGACCGCCAGCCGCGTCGCGTCGATCCTCGCCGGGACCGACATGCCCGCGTCGCACCCGGACTTCCCGGACGCGATCGGCGAGATCGTGAACATGGTCACGGGCGGGGCCAAGGCGCTCTTCGGCGGACGCAAGGCGTCGATCTCGTGCCCGAGCGTGGTGCGCGGCGCCGGGCACGTCGTGGCCAGTCCCAAGGACACCCCGTGCATCTCGATCCCGTGCAGCACGGACTGCGGAGACTTCGTGATCGAGGTCGCGATCCGCGTGCCGAACACCGCCGCCCAGACCGCCCCTGCAACCGGGGCCGCCGCCTAAGAGACTGTTTCAGAACGTGAGTATCGACCGATGAGCAATGCCGTCAACACCAGTGCAAGGAGGCACGATCATGGCGGCGGAGCTGCTCCCGGAAGCGTTGTGGGAAGAGATCGAACCATTGTTGCCGCCCCCGTCT